>NZ_JARJNS010000004.1 GCF_030143245.1 Rhabdaerophilum sp. SD176
CAGTCCGTCCTCAGCAGGGCCGGACTCTAACTCCATGTGGAGGAAAATCTCAGTGGCAGGTCACAACGCACAAGCTCCTTTGGCGCCTCTCAAGGATCGAGGGCCACTTCTCAACGTCGCCGGAACCCGCTAACCCGATGTGGACTCTTATTGATGAGGGTTGAGGAGCAAGCTCGCGCCGCAGAACGGGCAATGTCTGCCTCGTTGTGCGTCTGACTGGACCGGGAGAGGGGGAGCGAGCATGATAACGCGCGGTATCCGGGCGATGCTTGCCAAAAGTGATCCTTGGCGCTTTTGGCCGCTCAACCGTCTGTGGCCAGACAGGGCAGTGCGCGAAGAGACCGAAGCCTTCCTGCGCCATGTATACAATCTTGCGCGTTTGGTTAGCCCGGGGCCATGCCAACCGTTTCCCTGGGAGCGGCATCTTCACCCAGCCTCTCAACAAAGCCGCCAGACCGGTTCTTCTGAACATTGTCTCATTAGCTTTCTTGTACCAATCTACAACACAAAGCCTGAATACCTGGTTGATCTCGTCAACTCGCTCGCAGTCCAGCAGCCAGCGCCGTTCGAACTCGTTCTGTCCGACGATGGCTCAACCGATCCGGATACACTGGCGAGCCTTCTGGCGCTTGAAGCCATCGACTGGATTCGGATTGTCCGCCATCCCAATGGCCATATTTCCAAAGCCAGCAACCGTGCGCTTGCGGTGGCGCGCGGCACGTGGGTTGGATTGATCGATCACGACGATGCGCTCTTCCCCTATGCCGTAACCCAGATCCTTGCCCTCCTTGAGGCCGATCCTGACGCTGCGCTCATTTATACCGATGAGGTCATTGCGGATGCACGCCTTTGCCCTCGGGGCTTGATGCTCAAGCCGGCCTGGGATCCGGTCCTCTTCAGCGGGGTCAATTATACCAATCACCTGACGCTTTATCGCCGCGATCGACTTGAAGCGCTGGGGGGATGGCGTGAGGGTTTCGAGGGGTCGCAGGATTATGATCTGATGCTCCGCTATACGAATGGGCTCCCCGAGCGTGCGATCCGGCATCTTCCCTACCCGGCCTATCTTTGGCGCCGGGATGGAGAAAGCTATTCGGCCCGCTTTCTCGACGGGGCAACCGAACGCGCGCGCCGCGCGCTCGCCGAGCATTATGCACCACGCTTTCCCGGCATTACGGCAGGGCCAGCCTTGGTATCCGATCTCCACCGGATCAATTTTCAATGCGCCATGACAAGCTGGCCGCGCATTTCCATCATCCTGCCCAACAAGAACAGCCCGGCTCTTGTGAGCCAGGTTCTCTCCGGTCTTTTTGAACAGACAGATTATCCGGATTTTGAAGTCATCATTGTCGACAATGGCAGCGATGATCCGAAAACACTTGCGCTCTATGCCCAATATGCGGATCAGCCCGGCTTCGTCCTTGATCAGGAGACCCGCGCGTTCAATTTCTCCTATGCGGTCAATCGCGGGATCGAACGGGCCAGCGGCGAGCATATCCTTCTGCTCAACAACGATGTTGAAATTCTTGAGCCGGATTGGCTCAAGGAAATGGTGGCGTGTCTGAATTTCCCGGATGCGGGTATTGTGGGCGCCAAGCTTCTTTACCCCGATCGAACGACGCAGCATCTGGGCGTGATCGCTGGCTATGGATCCTATGCCGGCCATTGGTATCTGGGGCAGCAGGAAGACTTTTATGGTCCGATGAACCGGTTTTCGGTTCGTCAGAGCCTCGAGATCGTCACAGGCGCCTGCTTTCTCATTGCCCGGCGCTGTCTTGACCAGATTGGCGGGTTTGACGAGGTCGCCTTTCCCATTGCCTATAATGATGTCGATTATTGCCTCAGGGCCAGAAAGGCCGGCTTTCGGGTGATCTTTACCCCCTTCGCCTGCCTCATCCATCATGAATCAGCGAGCCGGGGGAGTGACGAAACCGCTGAGAACCGCGCTCGATTTGAGCGCGAGAAGGCCGCCCTTGAAGCCCGCCACCAAACCTCCCGCTACCTCGATCCTGCACTCAATCCCTGGTATTCTCGAACCCATTCCGTGCCTCAACTCGTCTTTCAGGAACGGCTGGCGAAGCCAAAATGATCCGGCATCTCCGGAAAAAGGGCCCTGTTCTTGACCGGAAGCGAGCGGACGGCACCCGGTGAGGCAAGATGTGTCTCAGCTTGATTGTCGCGCGACACCCGGCATGTTCTCCAGCCGAGGCGAGGGGAGATTGGATCGCCAGCGCCGCACCGCTCTCCGGCAGGTGGGCGCGGGCGAGCTTCAGGGCGAGGTCGGTGCGGAACGTATCCAAGATCATCGACAGCCTCTGAGCCTGAGGCCATGGCGAGTGAGCCTGAGGCTATGGCGAGTGAGCCTGAGGCTATGGCGAGTGAGCCTGAGGCTATGGCGAGGATCCGCGCCAGCGCAATCCGGGGGAGCGGGTGCACGAAACGGACCGGATCGCGCCGAGCGGGGATCGCGGCCCCAAGCCGCTCGGCAATGCCCATCTGCCGTGCGGCCGCCGCCAGAAGCATGGCGCCCCGATCTGAAGAATGTCTGTTACCATCAAAAGTGGCGGTGATTTTCCGCCCGGCGACGGCTGGATAAGCAAAGGAAAGACCTGTTTCGTTGGTTATCGCAGGTATCGTCTTGCGAAGGTGGCGCACATCGGACCAGTGTGAACAGCCAAATCCGGTGCGATATCAGAGCGTTTTCCTAGATCCGTTAACCTCAGATAACCCGTTATGAATAAGAACGTCTAAGAGAACCGGTCCAACTTCAACATAGCCCATGTTCAGGCCGACAGGCCTTGCGCGATCGTGAGAAGCTCTCAAAAGTCGAGAAAGAATGATGCCACCATCGAGGGTGTTGCATTTTTCATTTCTGAAGAGTTGATCAGATGAAAGGCGTAATGATAGACCTTGTAGAAGAGTTGGATGGAGTTTTTTATGGATAGCTCAGCTTGCCTATCCTGTGCGGGGTTTTCCGATGCGCCGAAACCCGTGCAGGGCGGCGCCGGGGCTTATGGCCTGGATATGCCTGCTGGCCCGCCCTCGGTAGGCGTCCTCGCTTTGACCTCGCCCGGCTTTTCCTTGCGCTGGAACATTGAAGCGCCGCTGGGCACGCCAACCTTCGTTACGTACAGTTTCAGCAATGCGAGATCATCGTACAGCAATTTTTTCGACAGTCAGAGCTTCGCGAGCTGGCTTCCGGATCAGAAAGGTCATGTCCGACAGGCTTTTGATCTCTGGGCTGCGGCCAGCGGGATTGTGTTCCTCGAAGTACCAGACGAGGAGATCGGTCAGATCCGGGTGTCACTCGTCGATCTGACCGGTCAGTTCAACGCCGTTGGACAACCGTTGAGCGGCTATGCCTACAGGCCTTCCCTGATCAATGCCGACAACGCCACACGGGTCGACTATGACACGCTTGGCGGCGATATCTTCCTCAACAGCGCCTTCTACGCCAATAACGCAACGGCTTTCACGCCGGGCCAACGAGGATTTTCGATCCTTTTGCATGAGATCGGTCACGCGATCGGGTTCAATCATCCCTTTGACGGCATGCCGCGGAGCGACCCTACTCTGGACAATGGCCGTTATACTGTCATGTCCTATAATCGTCCCGACGATACCCTTGCATTGGGATCTCTCGATATCGAAGCGTCTCGCCTCTATTACGGGGCGTCGGATCGCGATTATCTGTGGGATCCGACAAGGCTCGTGCTGACCCAATATGGCACCGAGGGCAACGATGCCTTGATGGGGACCGAGCTTGATGACCGCTTCGAAACATTTGGCGGCGACGACCAGATTTTCGGCGGCCCCGGGAATGACTGGATCTATGCAGGCTACGGAAACGATCGGCTGAGCGGCGGCCCCGGCGACGACATTCTGGACGGGGCTTGGGGGCTCGATGTTGCGGTCTTCCCGGGGCCGCGCGAACGGTATCTCCTCGCCTCCACGCCGACGGGGATTGAGGTGCGGGACACCATCGCATCTGGTGAAGGCGTTGACCAGTTGGCCTCGATCGAGCGGCTGCACTTCAAAGATGGCATTCTTGCCTTTGATGCCGAAGGCAATGCCGGACAGGTTTTCCGGCTCTACCAGGCCGCTTTCGGGAGAATGCCCGATACGCCGGGGCTTTCTCACAATATCCGGCTTGCGGATCAGGGGGTGAGCCTCGACCAGCTTGCAGCTGCGTTTCTGGGGTCGCCGGAATTTGGCAGGATTTACCCAAATTGGCTTTCCGATACTGTCCTTGTCGATCAATTGTATCTCAATGTTCTCGATCGTCGGGCTGATGCTGCTGGGCTTGCCGGATGGCTCGAGCGGCTGGAGGAGGGGTCCTGGACACGCAGCGAAATGCTGATTGGGTTCTCCGAAAGCCCGGAAAACATCCAGCGGCTGGCCAGCATGATCGGCGAAGGGATCTGGATGGTCTGAGGCGTTCACCGCGCTCGGTAGGGCACGAAAAGCCTTGAAAGCAACCCGGCCCTCAGGCAAGAACGCACCAGGGGATGAACGCTTCATCTTTGCTTTCGCGCTGGCGGGCCTGCGACCTGGCATCACGTCCCGTTTCCCGATCATGAGCCGGCGCCAGGGTCAGGGATGGTCATCGCGCCGGAATGCTCAATGCGCCCGGCGTTGTGGTTCAAGAGGTGATGTATGTCTTTTCTGGAGCGCCTGTTTTTCTGGCAGTCTCAAGATCGGTTGCCGGATGGGCTCGAAAGGGCTGAAAAAAAGGCCAGCCTTGACGAGTATGTCACGAGCTTTCCCAATCACCAGAATGCCATCAATTGTCTTCCAGGCTGGAATCAGGCTTTTCCGTCCGAACTGGGTCTGAATGCGGGCCAGCAGCACCTTTATGCGGATCCGCGGGTCCTCTGGGCGCTCGAGCAAATGGGGATTGTCGAGGGCAAGCGGGTACTGGAAATCGGCCCGCTGGAAGCCGGGCATACCTATCTGATTGATCGGCATCATCCGGCTACGCTTCACGCGATCGAGGCCAACAAACTCTCCTTCCTGCGCTGTCTTGTGGTCAAGGAAATCCTCAAGTTGCAGCATGCCGAGTTCTTTCTTGGCGATGCACAGCTCTGGCTTGAACAGACCGATCATGCTTATGATCTCATTCTGGCCTCGGGTGTGCTGTACCATATGCAAGAGCCTTTGCGTCTGCTTCAGGCGATGGGCGCGCGGTCCAATAATCTTTTCCTCTGGACCCATTATGCCGATGATGAGGCAATGCCGCCTGGTGATCCGCGTCGCGGAGCCTTTGTCGGGGATCCGGAAGTCCAACTTTTCGAACATCACCCGGTGACCATGCATCGGCGATCCTATCTGGGCGCCTGGAAGAACAAGGCCTTTTGCGGCGGCATGCATGATCTTCACCGTTGGGTCGAGCGCCGCGATATTCTTAAGGTTCTCGAACTCATGGGCTTTGACGATATCCGGATCGGCCTTGATGAACCCGATCACCCCTATGGTCCGGCATTTTCACTTTTTGCTCGCCGATCGATCCCGGCGCTCACTCCTGCCTCAGAGCGGCACGCCCTTCGCGAGGACCACTTGAAAAGCCCGGATCGGTAAGGTCCGGTGCGGTGGATCATCCCAGCCATATGCCGATTGAAATCGCGGGAGCGACATTGCTAATGTTCTCCGGACTTTCGGAAAAGCCAATCAGCAGGGTCGTCCGGGTCCAGGATCCGTCGTTCAGCCGGCCCTGCCAGCCCTCTAGGCCGGCCGGATCGGCATCGCGGCCCAGCACATTGCGGTAGAGCGCGTTGATATAGGCATTGTCGGTTGGACTGGCGCCATATTTTTGTTGAAATTCGTTCGAGGCGAGGAAGGCTGCTGACATGTCCGTCAGGGTCAAACCGCCATCGACCATTCCAATATTGTGTTTGAGGCCCGGGGTATCGGGCGTGCGTGCAAAGGCCGCCTGGTAAAGCCGATAGACCTGACCGGCCGTACCGCTCGTATCAAAAGCGAGAATCCCATCGGAAAATTGCAGGCGTTCAATCGCCGTAAGCTGATCGGTTTCTGTGCCTGGGCCTGTCACTGTTAGGGTATTGCTGGCGCCGGGCATGACCACGACGCTGCTCCGGGGCAGCGCATAGACAATGGTATCAAGATCACCCAATCCGTCGAAACGGTCGTCGCCGGCGGTCGCATGGAAGACATCGCGCCCTGCCGTTCCCGTTGGTCCTTGGATTTGTGTCGCATCGAAGTCGAGCTTGGCGTTACTGGTCCCCATAATCAGGGACGCGGACATGCTTTGCTTGAGGCCGTTACCCGAGACCGTGACGGTGTAGGTGCCGGCAGGCAAGGCCAGCTGATAGCCTCCGGATCCGAAGGTTGTCGTTGTATAGCTCCCGTTTGTCCCCTGTACGGAAACGGTGAGATTGCCTAATCCCTCCCCAGAATCGTAGAAGCGGTCGCCATCCGCATCGCCAAAGACCACGCCGACGAGCTGGGTGCTGTAGTTGAAACGATTCCCGAAGTTTTGGGTGGAGACCAGAGGACCAACCTGGGTTCCGGCAGTGACCTCCGGGGTGATATCAAGTCCCACTTCCGTGTAGCTCGCGCTGAGAATGGTCTGACGGTGCCCGGCCGGGCTTTGCATACCGCCATCCGGTCCGCCCCAATCGATGATGTAGGCTGCATGGATCTCGAGGACATCCGAGCCATAAGCATAGATGTTTTCACCCACCGCACGCCAATTCGCATAGCCGGCATCGACCACCCTTTGGGATAAGGCGCTTTCGCCGGGGAGTTGGTGAGATTGGGTATCGGTGGCGATCATGCGCGCCGAATGGGCTTCAGCTGCGCTCGCCAGGGCATCGTTCCAAGCAAGCGGGGCAACGGCGCTGAAGGCTGCCATCCGCTGAGCGAAGAGGTTGACATCGACCGAGAAGAAGCGGATTGCACTGGTGATATCGGCATTGGCCCCGGTTCCGGTCGCAAAATCAGTGATCAGTCTTGCTGCCTCTCCTTGTGGATCGAGCCGGGCCCGATTGATCCATTCAAGCAGTTCCTGTTCCTCATTGGTCGGCTGCGCCATGTTGCCACCTTTTCTGGTCAATGGGCTCGGAACGAGTGGAGACGCGATGAACAGCCGACCGGGAAGCGACGATCCCAGTGCGCATGCTTCGGCTCGATAGCGATGATGCGACGCCCAAACCCCTCCTCTGTCAATCGGTGATGCAGAGTGTCGTTTATCGAGGCTTAGCCCATCTTTTCCGATTGTTCATCTGATCAGACAGGTTCAAGATCCCAGCCGGCTCTTTGGGAATAGGGCTGCCCGTTGTTTCTGGGGCTTCCTGAGGCGCCTTGCCGGCATAGGCGTGCACATGTGCTGATCAGCCAAGCCAGATTCCGTTCGCAATTGCGTTGGCGACGTTTGAGATGTTTTCCGGACTTTCGGAAAATCCGAGCAACATTGTCGTCCTAGTCCAGGACCCATCATCAAGCCGGCCTTGCCATCCGGAAAAACCGGAGGGGTCGGGAGCGCGTCCGAGCACATTCTGGTAGAGAGCAGTAATGTAGCTCGAATCGGAGGGATCGGCCCCATATTTCTGGTCGAATTCTGCCGAGGCAATGAAGGCAGATGCCATCTCCTGGATTGTCAGGCCGCCATCGACTAGGCCAACATTGTGCTTAAGCCCCGGGGTGTCCGGTGTGCGGGCAAAGGCAGCCTGATAAAGTCGGTAAACCTGCCCGGCATTGCCGGGAGTATCAATCGCAAGGGTGCCATCGGAGAATTGCAGGCGCTCGATTGCGGTCAGTCGGTCAATCCCGTCGCGGCTGATGGTCTGGTCGGTCACCAGCCAGTCGGTGCCGATCGTTCCGAGCGAATATTCTGCGCGGGTGCTTTGAAAGATTACGGTGTCACGGCCCGCGGCCCCGTCGAAAGTTTCCGATGCGCTGGTCGAGCGGAACACGTCATTGCCCGGCGTCGTGTAGTTGGGCGCGCGCGTCAGGGTGACAGTCCAGTTTACGGTCTGTTCGAGGCTGAAACGGTCCAGTCGTACCCAATCGGTCGTGTCATAAGCCCGGGCCGAGACAGTGAAGGTCCCAACCCCCAGCCCCAGCTCCGACATGGTAGCCTGGGTGGCATTGCTTCTCGTTAGCACGCCGTTAACGAACCAATCGACCTTGATGATCTCACTATCGACCGGTGTCACCGAGAGGAGGGGAATATCGGTCACCGCTGCCTGACCTTGATAAGCGTAACTATCCAGCGGATCGACATATTTGTAGAATTCCAGAACGAAAGCCTCACGCGAGACCGCGTCGAACGGTTGGTTCAGCACACGCATCTTCGACAATTCAGATGGCCGGTAAATGCCCTGTTCGTAATAGCCGCCGCCCTCGTAAACACCGATTTGCCCCACCAGATCGGGACGGAGATATTGGCTGATGCCGGCTTGCTCATAGCCCATCCAATGGCTCCATTTGGCGCCGGTTGGGTCCGTGGTGATGTTCACTTCGGCCGGCTCGGCGCCGGTATAGCGCGAGGTGATGCCGCCATATTCATCCGCGAGCCCAACGAAGGAATGGCCGACTTCATGCAGCGCAATTTCCAGCGCTTCGGGATTGCCGCCGGCATAGGTGGCGAAATAGCCGCCACCGCCGCCATATTTCGTTTCGTTCACGGTTACAAACCGCATATCTGCGGCGATGCCTGTGCCCGACAACGCGGCATTCATCACCGAGCCTGCGGTTGTATCGTTGATATAGAGCAGGCGGTCGGTCGCGCCGTCGAAATTGTAGGTTGCACCCAAAGCGGTGTCACGCACTGTGCCCGAGGCGGGATCATCCGCGCCGGACTGCGCCGAGACAACATCCACCAGATGGATGTTGAAGAATTTCTCGTAGCGGCCAAAGGGTTGTGAAAGGATGCTGTCATTGAAGAGGTAATTCACCAGCGATTGCGCATGGTTGGTATAGGTGGTAGCGATTTCCCCGGCCGTGTAGCCATCGCCCAGGAAGATCATGTCAATCCGGTTGCTGGCAGCGCCAGTATTGACGATGGTTCGAACTGCCATGGCCCGATCCTATTGACCAGCGGGAGGGGATGGGGGCACCGGAATTCGAGCGGTACCCGGGGAGAAATTGGTTTTTGCGGCCTCGACGAAACCGCACAGGGTCTCGCCACCAAGGGTCACGCAGATCCGGAGCCAGCCAGGCGCCACAGGCTCCACCGCGCGGAACCGTGTTCCTGCGGGCAGAATGGCGATTGGCCCAGGCAGTGCCTGCCCGGTCAGAGCATCATCCGGCAGGCGGCTATAGACGCGCGTTGGGGAAAACGCGCGAACGTCGAGGGCTGCGGCATAACCCGCCATGGTGACCAGACCTATCCATCCGATGAGCGCCGATTTTCCAATCATCGACCATGGTCTGGATATTCACCTGCCGCGTCAAGCCATTGTGGGCGGTAAACCTTCAGGAACCCATCCCGCCAAAATTCAGTGTGCCACCCTGATTGAGGAATTCGAGGTCCAGTTCGCCCTTCTGGTTGACAGGAACGCGGGCCTCGTGGGCCGCGTGAAGCTCGGCCAGTCGAGCGAGATCGGGCAAATTTTGCATCGACATCAGCTGAGCAAAGGCGAGCAAGAGCGCACCATCCGCCCGCAATTGGCCAAAGGTTTCCCCAGGTAATTGGGAGAGCAGCGTCTCATTGATCCGATAAAGCCCAACAATATTCTCTGAACGATCTCTGATCGTGAGCTGGATCGGCCATGGTTCGAGCAGCCCATGGGAATGCAACGTCGCCATAGCACGTTGGGTCGCCTGCTCAGCATGGTCGAGCTCGATCAGAAAGTTCAGGACCTCGCCGAGAAACGGGGCTGGCTTATCGTCAACAAAAAAGGCTTCACTTGCCCCTGTCTTTGACTGGGCCAGCCCCTCTGGCTCAAGAATCATCAGGATTTTCTGTTGATCCTGGCTATGGCCTAGCGCGAAGGGATAGCTGCGAAGACGGGCTGGAACATAGCGCCCTAGCCAGCGCCCATCCGGGGCCACCAGAAGACTTTTCCCGACATGGAGACCCGCGACGGCCACAGGTCGGAACGTTTCTCCATCCGCGACAAAGGCAATAGGAAGGTTGGCTTGTGCCCGCGCGATCTCGGAGACGACAAGGGGTATGAGGGCCGATTGGGCCGCCCGGGACAAATCGCTGGGGCGCTGCCAGAACAGATGAGCGTGGCGTTGGCGCGAAATCGGGACAAAGCTCGATGACATGATGAACCATTGCGGTTTGGTCGGCAGGATTGCTGACCACGTCTTTGGCTTGATCCAGTACCTGCTGCCCCTGTGTCAAGACATGGCAGGCGGCAGTCGATGGTTCTTGCTTTTGCGTGACGGCCAGCCTTCGCACCACCTAGAGGCTCGATATTTCAAAAAGCGTTTGAATGGCTCACGGGGACAAGCAGTTCGAGATCCCAGCAAGGGGTGCAAAAAGGCAGGTTCGAGCGCCATTCCCGGCGAAACAGCCTTGCAGGCCAAGATGTGGGTATATCTGTCGCGATGGCTCAATTGGCGCTATGCGCAGCAGAAATGGCATAGCAGCCGTCTTCGGAGGATATCCGTATTGGGGGCTGCGCGCCAATAGGGGCTGGGCCTTGCCGATGGCAAGGCCAAATCCCGAGCGTGACCATTAGACTTGGTCGGTCTTACCCTCCATCCGTGATTTCGTGCGGGCTAGCTGGCGCGTCACCTGCGCTGCGAAACCTGAGCCGACAGGATGGCCTTCACCGAGACATCGCGGATCTCGTCCAACGTGGCGGCGACGGCCTCGACAGCCCCTGCAATCTGCGCCTCGCTATGGGTGGCGTTGATGAAGAAACGCAGCCGTGAGGACTTTTCCGGCACGCCGGGCGGAAGGATCGGGAAGGCGTTGTAGCCCTTGCCCTTCAGCCGTTCCGAGAGCACCAGCGTCCGCGCCGTCTCCCCCACGATGACCGGGATCACGGCATAGCCCCAGGCCCCGCCGGTATCGAGGCCTTTGGCCTTGGCGAGGCGCAGGAAGAGCTGGCTGTTCGCCTGCAGCTTCGCCACCCGCTCCGGCTCGCGGTTCATGATCTCGAGCGCCTTGGCCGAGGCGGCGGCGTTGGAGGCGGGCATGCCCACGGAATAGACGAAGCCGGGAGCATGGCATTTCAGCAGGTCGATGACGATGGCATTGCCGGCGACGTAGCCGCCGCAACCCACCAGCGTTTTCGACAGCGTGCCGAACCAGAGATCGACCCCGGCCGGATCGACATTCTGGTGCTCGAAAATGCCCCGGCCACGCGCGCCGAGCACGCCGAGCGCATGGGCATCGTCCATCATCAGCCAGCAGCCGAATTTCTTCTTGAGGGCGACGAGGCGGGCCAGATCCGGCCCGTCGCCATCCATCGAGAACAGGCCCTCGGTGATGATCATCGCCCGCTCGAAACGATGCCGCTCGCTGGTCAGCAAGGTCTCCAGCGCATCGAGATCGTTATGGGCGAAGTTCCGCCGTGTCGCGCCGGAAAGCTGCGCGCCGACGACGATGCAATTATGGCTCAGCACATCGTGGAAGATGATGTCCTTCGGCCCCATCAGGCTGGCAATCGTCGAGACGCCGCCGGCATGGCCGGAATTGAACGCCACGCAATCCTCGGCCGCGTAATTCTCGGCCAGAAGCCGCTCGAGATGGCGATGGATCGACCGTTCTCCGGCGCTGATCCGGCTGGCGGAAACGGAGGTGCCGAATTCTCGTGTTGCTTCTTCCGACGCCGCGACAATCTCGGGATGGCCGTTGAGGCCGAGATAGTCATACGATGCGAAATTGGTGAGCTTGCGTCCCTCGAGAATGGTCTCGGCCCCGGCGCGCACGTCATGCTGGCGGTAATAGGGCACTTCCAGCCGCGCGAATTTGGCGAATTCGCGCTGGAAGGTGATCTGCTGGTATTGCGGCAGCGAGTCGAAACGCGTGTCGTAGTTGCGCTCCGGCAGGTCCGGGCGAGCCGTGGTGGCAGAGGGCGCCTTGCGCATCATCGACAAGAGCGCGTTGACGTCTTTTCCACCCGCTCCGCTCATGGTCCTTTTCCACCCGCTCCGCTCATGGTCCGCGCCGGCCTCCCGCCATTTTCAGTTTCTGCGAAAGGGCTTCCGCCTCCTCGCTGGTGATGTTGCCGCCATGCAGGCCCGACATGGCCAGCGCGATATTCCCGCCCGTATCCGCGGCTTCCTCGTCACCCCCGCCGCCACCGCCGAGGCTGGTATGGATCATTGCCGCGATATCGCCGAGCCGGCGATCGCCCGCGCCGACCAGTGGCACATCGGTGCCGCAGAGCCGCTCGATCGAGAGCTGGAGCTCAAGCGCCATCAGCGAATCGAGGCCCAGCTCGCCGAGCGGACGGCTGACATCAATCTGCTCTTCCGGCATCCGCAGGATATGCGAGATCTCGCGCTTGAGCGCACCGACGATGATCGTGATCGCCTCGCTCCGGCTCTTGCCCTCGATCGCGGTGACGAGATCGCCTTCCTGCTCGCCATCTTCCTCGCGCCGGGCGAGGCCGAGGCCGGCAAAGGCGGGGCTGTTGATCAGGCGGAGCTTTTCCGCCGCCGCACCGGGCGAGATATTGGTGTAGAACTGCATCGGCCCAACCTCGTTGCCGAGCACCAGCAGCCGGCCGAGATGCGCGAGGCTCTCGGCGGAGGAGATGCCGACCACGCCCGTCGTGCGCCGCAGGCGGCGGCCGAGCTGCTTGTCCCGCGCGATGATGCCGACATCGGAAATCGCGCCCCAGCCGACGGCAAGTGCCGGCTTGCCCTGGTGGCGCCGCTCGCGGGCAAAGCCTTCGAGCCACGCATTCGCGGCCACATAGGCGCCCTGGCCGGGGCTGCCGATCACCGTCGTGGCCGAGGAATAGACCACGAAGAAGTCGAGGGGCTGGCCGGAAGTTGCAGCGTCGAGATGACGCGCGCCGTCGATTTTCACCTTGAGCACCGCCCTGAGGCGTTCCGGAGTCAGGCCGCTGATCATCCCGTCATCCAGCAGCACGGCGGCATGGATCACCCCGCGGAGCGGCCCGTGGCGCTCGGTGATCTGCCGGACAAGGGCGTCCACAGCCTCGCGGTCCGAGACATCGAGCGCGACGATCTCCACCGTCACGCCGCGGGCACGAAGCGTTTCGACCTCGCTTTCGAGGCCCTCCTCGACGCGGCCGCGCCGCGAGGCCAGCACCAGCGTGCCGGCACCCTTGCCGGCCAGCCAGCGGGCAGTCGCGAAGCCGAGGCCGCTGGTGCCGCCAACGACAAGATAGGCGCCGGGCTTTGCCCGGAACTGCAACCCGGTGATCGAACGGCTCGCCAGCTTCGAGGGGCGGACGACGATCTTGCCGACATGTTCGGAGGCCTGCATCAGCCGGAACGCGGTGCCGACATCCTCACCCTCGAAGACCCGATAGGGCAGGGGCTTCAGCGCGCCGGAGGCGAACTGCGCCGAGATGGTCTTCATCATCGCCTCGACCAGCGGCCGGTCATGCGCCAGCAATTCATCGAGATCGACGCCGTAATAGGCGATGTTCCGCACGAACGGCCGGAGGCCGAGCTGGGTGTTGTCGAGGTAGTCGCGCTTGCCGAGCTCGACGAACCGCCCGAACGGCTTGACCAGCCGGAAGCTCGCCACCATGGCCGGGCCGGCCAGCGAGTTGAGGACCACATCGACGCCGCCGAGCGTGTTGCGGATAACCTCCGCGAACCGCTCCTGCCGGGAATCGAAGGTCAGGTCCGCCCCCATGGCACGGGCAATGGCGCGGCGCTCCTCGCTGCTCGCTGTCGCAAGCACGCGGCTGCCGGCCTGTTTCGCGAACTGGATCGCCGCCAGCCCGACGCCGCCCGCCCCGCCATGGATGAGCACGTCATCCCCGGCGGCGATCTGCGCGCGCTTGACGAGCGCGAACCAGGCGGTCGCGAAGGCGACGGGAATCGTCGCTGCCGCCTCGAGACTCACGCCTTCCGGCACCTTGAAGAAATGCCAGGCCGGCGAGACGAGATGCGAGGCAAAGGTATTCGCCGCAAAGCCCATCACCGCATCGCCGACGCGGAGATCGGTGACGCCCGCGCCGGTACGGGTCACGATGCCGGAGCATTCGAAGCCGAGCGCGGCCGCCGTGAGGCCGGCGCCCAGGAGGTCATCATCGAGAATGCCGAGGCCGACAAGAATGTCGCGGAAATTCAGCCCGACGGCCGCAACTTCGATTTCGATTTCGCCAGCGCCCGGTGCCTGCCGCGTCTCGCGCAGCCAGGTGAAACTGTCGAGGCGGCCGGCCTGCTCGAATTTCAGGACGCTGCGCTCGTTCTCGCCAAGGCGCGCCGGCGGGCAAAGGTTCCGCCGCATCCGGATGGCCTTGAGCCCGTCCGCGCGCACCACAACCTCCAGTTCGCCGCCCGAAAGGCCAAGCAGGGCTTCCATCTGCGCGCCGGCATCCGGCAGCGCCGGATCGAAATCGGCAAGCCGCAGGTCGACCGTCGGGAATTCGTTGATCGCCACGCGCAGGAAGCCACAGAGGCTGCTGGCCGTGGCGGCGGGAACGGCATCATCGTCATGCGCGCCCTGCGTGCAGATCGTGACGCGGATGCCCGTATCGAGCGGTTCCAGCGCCTCGGCGATCCGCTTGAGCGCCTCGAGATGCGTGGCGACGCGCTCGACCGCATCGGCCCCGTCAAGGCTGACCGGGTAGACAAGATGCGGCGGCAGGCGTTTTTCCTGCGCCAGTTGGGCGAGGCGCTCGCCCAGATTCTTATCCGCCGCGAGCATCAGGTCGGCGCCGCGGGCAAGGGCCTTGTCGAACGGGGTGAGGCCGGAAACGACCACCGCATAGGCCGTGCTCGAAACGTCGCGCGCAGGCGCCGGAACCTGTCCGGTGATCAGCCCGCCGAGGCCGTCGCTGGTCGGCCGCGTGGCGAGCGTGACAGCGCCGAATCGCTCCAGCGCCTCGCGCGTGCGTTCCGGCGAAGGTGTGCGCGGCAGGCCCGCCTCACCCTTGCCGGCCGGCGTGAACCAGCCGGCCCAGAGACCAAGCAGGAAATCCAGCGTCGCATCGGCACCCGGCTGCGCCACGAGCACGGTTGCATCCGGGCGGAGCACGCCGCGCAGCGAAGCGGAAATGCCGTCCTCGCCGCCGAGCGGGGCCGAGGCCACGCCGGCCAGCACGTCAAACCCGACCGGCGAGGTCAAATGCAGCGCATCCTCAAGATTGAGGAATTCGATTTCCGGATCGACCTTGCCCATCAGGCGGGCATTGTCGATCGCCTTGCGGTTCTGGGCAACGAGCGTCACCTCGATCACGCTGGCCCGGACCAGTGGCATCACCGCCGTCAGGAGGCCGGCGCTCCAGGGCTCGACCGCGAGCACGCGCAGCTTCCGGGCGGCCTGGCCAGCCATCGCCTCCAGTGCATCGCGAAGGGCAATAAGCGCGGGATGGACGAGCAGGCCGGATGTCTCGATCTGGTCCCGTGCGGAAGGCGGCACGGCAAGCCGGCCACCCTGCCGGATCAGCCGTTCGGCATGCGCCAGCGCCTGCGCCGCAAGGCGGATCTCGAGATTGGCATCGGCGAAATTCGTGACCAGCGTGGTCAGGACCTCTTCGGCCGGCGGCAGCGGGTTTTCCGCCACCAGAACGCCGCCCTGGACGAGCCCGAACCCTTCGAGGATCACGCGCGCGGCCTCAAGCAAGGGCACTGCATCCTCGGCGACTTGGCCACCGGCCACGAGGCCGGCCGGGTCAAGCTTGCCGTC
The DNA here is from genome assembly GCF_030143245.1 of Rhabdaerophilum sp. SD176. Classification (GTDB taxonomy): domain Bacteria; phylum Pseudomonadota; class Alphaproteobacteria; order Rhizobiales; family Beijerinckiaceae; genus Rhabdaerophilum. The sequence continues at coordinate 15,761 of NZ_JARJNS010000004.1, forward strand.
GGGCGCAAGTCCGATCGCGATGCGGTGGGCGAGCGAGACGGCGAAGGCCCGGGCAATGAGCCAGGCCGGTGGCACCTCGCGGTCATCCGTATTGTCGTTCGAGGCTGCCTCGGCCTTGGCCAGGCGGGCCAGCGCGCCTGCGGGCAGGGTGATCGGCAGCGCTTCGACCCGGAAGGTGCGGTCGGCGGTCGTGGCCTGACCGAGATAGAGCGCGCGCAGTACCGCCGCCTCGACGAAGGCGACAACCTCGCCGGCTTCATCCATCAGCGTGATGGCCACGGTCTTGAACCGGTCGGTCTCGTGGGTCAGCCGCGTGATGGACTGGCGGATCGGCACGCCATGGCGCCAGACCCGGATACCTCGGAAGCGGACCGGAAGATGCGCTTTTTTTTCGCCTTCCTTCTGCGGCCGCGCGATGAACAGGCCGTGGAAAGAGGCATCCAGCGAAACCGGGTTCAGCACTTGGCGGTCCGCGAACGCCCCGAGGCCCATCTCGTCGGGCAGGCGAAGCTGCGCATGGGTGGTGATGTCGTCACGTTCGGAGGCCGTGACAAGCTGGAACATGGGGCCGTAATCGAGGCCCGCCAGCGTTGCTTCGGCATAGACCTCCGCCGGCGTATCCCGAAAATAGCCTTCGCCGTGTTCCGGCCCGGGCAGCGGTGCCACGACCGGCGTGGCGAGCGGCTCGATCCGGCCGCGGGCATGAAGCACCCATTCCTGCGCGGAAAAGCGCTTGCGGCTCCAGACCTCGATCGTATTCGTGGCCTCGGAATAGCGGGTCGAGATCTCGCGGGTCTCGTCCTGCGCGATGGCGAGGGCGCGGAGCACATCGAATTCGGCCATCTGCAGCGGTCGCTCGCCGAAAAGGTCACGTCCCGCCGCCAGCGCCATCTCGATCAGCCCTGCCGCAGGGACGATCACCCCGCCATCGACGCGATGATCATCGAGATAGGGCACGATGGCTGGGTCAAGCAGAGCGCGCCATTCCGGAGAGCCGTCGGCCATCCGGGCGCCGAGCAGCGGATGCCGCGCGTCCGAATGGTTGAGCTTGCCAAACGCGTTGACATGTTCCGACGTACCCGGAAGCTGATAATCCTGCCGCTGAAAAGCATAGCCGGGCAGTTCGGCCATGCGCACCGGACGCGGCCCGAACACCGCCTCGCGGTCGACATGCGCGCCATGGGCGATCAGCCGCGCCACGACGAGCGCGACCGGGTCGAGCCGGTCTTTCTGCGACAGGCTGGCCAGTGTCTCGCCGGCGCGGCCGGCATCGCGCAGGGTTTCCGCAATCGGGCCCGTCAGGATGGCGCGGGGGCCGATCTCCAGATAGATCTGCCCGTCCTGCGGCGCAGCGGCCAGCAAGGCCTGCATGAAGCGGACCGGTCGGCGGATATTCTGCCACCAATACTCGGCATCGAGCGTTTCGCCGGCCTTCACCTCGCCGGTGACAGTCGAGCAGAAGGGAATCGCGGTCGCACGCGGGGAAAGCCCCGCGAGATCGGCCACCATGGCCGGCCCGATCGAGTCCAGCACCGAGGAATGGAACGGATAATCGATATCCAGCGCCACCGTGGCCACACGGGCGGCACGGCAATGCTTGGCGAAGCTCTTCAGCAGGTCTGCCGGGCCGGAAACCGTTGTGGAGGTGCCGCTGTTATAGGCGGCGATCTCGATCGCCTCGGCGCCGAAGGCCTGCAGCAGGCGCTCGACCTGCGGCGCCTCTGCCGCCACGACCATCATCCGGCCGAGGCCGCGCACCTTTTCCTGATGCTTCGACCGCAGATAGATCAGCCGCACCGCCTCGGCGCGGGTCAGCGCGCCGCTGGCTTCCGCCGCCGCGACCTCGCCGACCGAATGCCCGAGCACCGCGGCCGGGCGGATGCCTGCCTCGCCGAGGCAGCCGGCAAGCGCGGATTGGATCGCATAGATAAGCGGCTGGGCAATCGAGGTCTGCTCGAGTTCTGCTGCCGGGATCGGGGTGGTCAGCTTATCGGTCAGCGACCAGCCCGAAAGTGGCTGGAACAGCGCATCGATCGTCGCGATCTCGGCCCGGAAACGCGCATTGCCGGCATAGGCGGCATGGCCCATCTCGGCATGTTGGCTGCCGTTGCCAGAAAAGACGAAGACGACTGGCGCATTGGCAGAAGCCGCCTGACCGAATGCATGGCTGGCAGGATCAGCCTGTCCATCGGCAAACTGGCGCAACGCGTCGGCGGCATCCTGGCCGTCGACCAGCGGCACAACCAGCCGCGCCTTCAGCGCGTCGCGGCCATGGGCTAGCGTCGCAGCAGCAAGCCCGGCATCGAGCCCGGCTTCAAGGACACCGGCAAGCCGATCTGCTTGCCGGGCGAGGCTTTCCCGGTCGGCAGCCGTCAGCATGAGATGGGTGGCCCGGCTGGCCCCGGCCGCAGCAGCAGGCGGCGCGGCCTTGACCAGCACATGCGCATTGGTGCCGCCGAACCCGTAATTGCAGATCGCGGCGTAATCGGCGCCGTTTTCGAGCGTCAGCGGCCGCGCAGCCGCATTCGGCTCCAGATTGAGCGCTTCGAAATCGATCATCTCGTTGGTCTGGTCGAGGAAGAGCGACGGCGGCAGCAGGCGATGTTCCAGCGCGAGGATCGACTTCAGCAGCCCGGCCAGCCCGGAGGCGGCTTCGAGATGGCCGATATTCGACTTCACGGACCCGACGGGTAGCGGCGTCTTGCGCTTCTGCCCGAGCGACTGGCCGATGGCATTCGCCTCGATCGGATCGCCCACCTTGGTGCCGGTGCCATGCGCTTCGACAAAGGCAAGTTTTTCCGGCGAAACGCCGATATCGGCGTAGAAACGGTCGATCAGGTCGCGCTGGCCCTCGATCGAGGGCAGCGAGATGCCGGTCGTCCTTCCGTCCGAATTGACGGAGGCCCCGACCACGAACCCGCGGATCCGCTCACCCTTGGCCATCGCATCGGCTTCGCGCCGCAGCACGAGGACGACAGCGCCTTCGGACCGGACATAGCCGTCCGCCTTGGCGGAGAAGGGGCGGGAAAGGCCTGTTGGCGAAAGCATGCGCGCCTGGCTGAACCCGATGAAGGGAACGGGCGAGAGCAGCATGTTGACGCCCGCGACAACGGCGAGGTCAATCTTGCCTTCCTCGAGCGCGTCGGTCGCCTGCTTCAGCGCGACGAACGAGGAGGAGCAGGCGGAATCCAGCGTGAAGCTCGGTCCCTTGAAATCGTAGATGTAGGAAATGCGGTTTGACAGCACAGCCAGCGAATTGCCGGTCATGAAGTGGCTTTCCATCACCGCCGGATCGAGCGACGCCGTGCCCTGGTAATCCACCATCGACGCGCCGACATAAACGCCGACCTGCGTTCCCGCGACGCTCGATGCGGGAATGCCGGCATCCTCGAGCGCTTCCCAGACCACTTCGAGCAGCAGGCGCTGCTGCGGGTCCATCTGCTGCGCTTCGCGCGGCGAGACGCCGAACGGCGCCGGGTCGAAGCCGAGCGGGTCATCAAGATAGCCGCCGGCGAAGGTATAGGCGAATCCGGGTTCGGGATTGCCCGGGCGCAGGAAACGCTCGACGCTCCAGCGATGGTCGGGCTGGCGCCGCACGGAATTGCGGCCCTCGACCAGCATCGACCAGAACTCGGCAACCGACGATGCGCCGGGCAAACGGCAGGCAGCACCGATGATTGCGGAGTGGGAGGATTTGCGCTGTGACGTCATCAACCACATTCACTCATGGCCAAACGCCCGGAAACTTCCGGTCGGGGGCGATTATAAAGATTCACTACAGCCAATTCGGAATTACCGTGCATTTGTCAACCATCGCTTGACCGAATGCGGGCGCCTCTTGTGGGTGAAGCGGTGCGCCGAGGGAATGTATGCCGGCTCTTTCCTGAACAATTCCATGCCAGCCCGAGGTTTCGACTGCGCCGGCAGCAGGTCGACGGCGGAAGAATTGCCGGGCGACCGCCAAAGAACAGGGAAGTCGCCTGGCAAACGAGTTGTGCGTTATCGCACAGTTCAGGATGGCGCGAAGGGCGATTGTCGATACCATTCGACGAAGCGGGCGATGCCGGTGGCAATCGGCGTGTCCGGCTCGAACCCGGTCAGCGCCTGGAGCCGGCTGACATCGGCATAGGTGGCCGTGACGTCGCCCGGCTGGCGCGGCAGCGCCCGGCGGATCGCCTTCCGGCCGCAGGCCTGTTCGATGGCGGCGATAAAATCCGACAGGCGTTCCGGCCGGTGGTTGCCGATATTCAGGATGCGGTGCGGGCTGGCCGCGCCCTCGCGCACCGGAGGTTTGTCAAGCAGCAGCCGGATGGGCGTGACGATATCGTCAACATAGGTGAAGTCCCGCTGCATGCTGGCTTCATCATAGACATCGATCGGCCGCCCCGCGAGGATCGCCTCGGTGAACTTCCACAGCGCCATGTCCGGCCGGCCCCACGGGCCATAGACCGTGAAGAAGCGCAAACCCGTGAGGGGAATGCCGAAGAGATGGGCGTAGGTTTCGGCCATCAGTTCGTTCGCGCGTTTGGTGGCGGCATAGAGCGAGACCGGGTGGAGAACCGGGTCCTCCTCGCTGAACGGCACCTTGGTGTTCGCGCCATAGACCGAGCTGGACGAGGCATAGAGGAAATGCCGCACGGGCACATGCCGCGCCGCTTCCAGCAGCGAGAGGAACCCGTCGATATTGGCGCGCGTATAGGCGAACGGGGCGTCAAGCGAATGCCGCACGCCGGCCTGCGCGGCGAGATGCACCACCGAATCGGGCCGGAATTCCTCGAAAATCCGGCGGATGCCGCCCACATCCTCGATGCCCATCCGCTCGAAGGAAAAGCCGTTCCGCCCCTTCAGGGTCTCAAGCCGGGCTTCCTTGATGGCAGGATCATAATAGGCATTGAGATTGTCCACGCCCAGCACCTGGCATCCGGCATCAAGCAGGGTCCGCGTCTGGTGCATGCCGATAAACCCGGCCACGCCGGTCACCAGTACGCGTCGGGGCAGCGGAGAAGAAGACGGGGCACCAGAATTCATCCCCCGTCTCTAGCCAAGCCCCCGGCTGGCAGCAAGCCAGCTTCGCCGCCCCCCGCTGCAAGGGGGGGTGGCAATTCCGCTGCTTTTGGTGTTTTACGCTGGATGCAAGGAGATGGGTCGAACTTTTCCCGATTGCGGGGTCCAGCCGTTCGGCCCGAGACAGGATGAGTGCCAGTTTTGATCTCAAGGATCGTCGGATCTTCGTTGCCGGCCATCGCGGCATGGTTGGCAGCGCGATTGTCCGCGCGTTGCGCGAGCGGGGCATTGAGCCGCTGACAGCCGACCGCGATGTGCTGGATCTCGAGCGTCAGGCCGAGGTGGAAGCCTGGCTTGCGGCCAACCGGCCCGAGGTGATCATCCTCGCGGCGGCCAAGGTCGGCGGCATCCATGCCAACAACAGCTTCCCGCGGGATTTCCTTTACCGGAACATGATGATCGCAGCCAACGTGATCGATGCCGCCTACCGCAACGGCGTGAACAAGCTGCTCTATCTCGGCTCTTCTTGCATCTACCCGCGCGAGGCGCCGCAGCCGATTCCGGAAACCGCCCTGCTGACAGGAACGCTTGAGCCGACGAATGAATGGTATGCGATCGCCAAAATCGCAGGGATGAAGCTGACCCAGGCCTATCGCCGGCAATGCGGCGCCGACTACATTTCGCTGATGCCGACCAACCTGTACGGCAAGGGCGACAACTACCACCCGGAAAACAGCCATGTGATCGCCGCCCTGCTGCGCCGCTTTCACGAGGCGAAGGCCGGAAACGCGCCTGCGGTCACGATCTGGGGCACTGGCACGCCGCGCCGCGAATTCCTCTATGTCGACGATTTCGCCGAGGCCGCCCTCTTCGCGCTGGAACGGCATTCTTCTGAGGACTTCATGAATGTCGGCACCGGCCAGGACCTGACAATCGCCGATCTCGCGCGCGAGATTGCCGGCGTCGTCGGCTTCACGGGCGAGCTGGTCTTCGATACGTCCCGCCCGGATGGCACGCCCCGCAAGCTGCTTGATGTCTCCCGCATCAAGGCGTTGGGCTGGCAGGCCCGCACGCCGCTCCGCGAGGGGTTGCGGATCGCCTATGCCGATTTCCTCGCCGGCGGCGGGCGGAACCACTGAGGGCACAGGTTAGGGGAGCCTCACCCCTCCGGATAGCGATGCACCTGCCCGTGCGAATCCCGCACCAGAGCGATGCCGCCCTCCCGCCCGATCACGGCATCCGGCCCGATTTCCACCTTGCCATGCCCGCCCGGCAGGTCGAGCACATAGGCCGGCAGGCCGGGGCCGGAAATCCGGCCGCGCAGCCGCCCGTAAAGCGCCTGCCCCTCGGCAAGGCTCATCCGGAAATGGCCCGTACCGGGCGCAAGATCGGGATGATGCAGGTAAAGCGGCACGATGCGATGGGCGAGCATGGTGCTGAACAGGTCGAGCAACGCCTCCTCGCTGGCATTGACGCCCTTGAGCAGCACGCTCTGCCCAAGGAGGACGATTCCGGCGGCATGGAGCCGCGCCAGAGCGGCCGCTGCCTCCGGCGTGAATTCCCGCGCATGGTTGGCATGCACGGCGACGTAATTGGCCTTGCCGGAAAAGGCGAGGGCGGAGGCGAGGTCCGCAGTGATCCGCCCCGGCGCCACCACCGGTACCCGGCTGTGCCATCGCACGAGCCGGATATGCGCAAGCGGCGCAAGCCTTTCACCCAGCGCGCGGATGCGGCGGGCCGAGAGCATCAGCGGATCGCCCCCGGTGACAATCACTTCCCGCACGGCAGGCTGGGCGGCGAGATAGGCACCGATCGTGTCAAGCTCGCCCGCGTTAAGATTGCCATGGCCCGCCGGGCCGACCATCTCGCGGCGGAAGCAGAACCGGCAATAGACCGGGCAGCTATGCGTGATCTTGATCAGCACCCGGTCGGGATAACGGTGGACGAGCCCCTTCACCGGCGAATGCGGGTGATCGCCGATCGGATCGGCGCTCTCTTCTGGAAGCGTCACCGCCTCTTCCGGCCGGGGCAGGAACTGCCGGCCGATCGGATCCTCCGGGCTCTCGATCAGTCGCGCCATATCCGGCGTGACGGCCACGGCGTAGCGCTGCGCCACCGGCGCCAGAGCCGGCACGGCATCGGCGGGGATGAGCCCCGCCGCCGCGAGATCCCCGAGCCGCGTCAGCGAGCGGGCGCTCATGCCTCGCCCTCCGGAAAGGGCCAGGGCGTGAAGATCACCCCGGCCACATCCTCAGCGCCCGTTGCCAGCATGGCCAGCCGGTCGAAGCCGAGCGCGATGCCCGATGCCGGCGGCATATCGGCAAGCGCGTCGAGAAAATCCTCGTCGAGCGGGTAGCTTTCGCCATAAAGGCGCTCCTTCTCCGCCATATCGGCCTCGAACCGGCGGCGCTGCTCGGCGGGGTCGGTCAACTCGCCGAAGGCATTGGCCAGCTCGACGCCGCAGGCATAAAGCTCGAACCGTTCCGAAAACCGCGGATCATCCGGGCAGGGGCGGGCGAGGGCGGCTTCCGAAACCGGGTAGCGGTCGAGGATCGTTGCCCGGCCGAGGCCGAGATGGGGCTCGATCCGCTCGCTGATGACCCGGCTGAACACATCGGTCCAGCCATCATCGGGCGCGATCCGCAAACCGATGCCGCGCGCGGCCTCGGCAAAGCCGTCGCGATCCGCGAGATGGGCATCAAGGTCGATCCCGGCATGGCGCTCGAACGCTTCGCTCACGCTCAGCCGTTCCGGCTCGATCCGGGGATTGCAGGACTGGCCTCGATACTGAAACAGATCCTGCCCGCCGATCTCCGTCGCGAGGCGTAGGAGATCAGCACAATCCGCCATCAGCGCCGTGTAATCCTCGCCGCTGCGATACCATTCGAGCATCGTGAATTCCGGCGCATGCAGCCGCGAGGCCTCGCGCGCCCGGAAAACCGGCGCGAACTGGTAGATCCGCCGCTCACCAGCCGCGAGCAGCTTCTTCATCGCGAATTCCGGCGAGGTGTGCAGGTAACCCTGCTGCGGCACGTCGCCCGACGCCAGCCAATGCGCCTCGAAAGCATGCAGATGCGTTTCGTTCCCGGGCGAGACCTGCACGATCCCGGTTTCGACCTCGAGGAAATCCCGCGCATCGAAATGCGCCCGGATGGCAGATTTCAACCGCGCGCGCCGGACGAGGCGATCGCGCCTCCGGGCATGGTGTGGGGCGCGCCAGAACGGGTGAACGGGTGACATCATGCGGGAGGACGGCGCCCTTGCCGGATTTTCATGAGGCCGGTGGCTTGGCCTTTCGATGCGAATTGGCTATGCAGCGCCACGAAATTCATTTGGAACAGGTCCGGCCCGGCGTCAAACGCGCGCTGCGCTTCCTGTGCCGTTTCCCTGAACCTGCGCCTTTCGCGCGTCAAGAAACCGAGGAAAAACGTGGTCAAGGTCATCGCCTCTTCCATCCGCAAGGGCAATATCATCGAGCTCGAGCATGGGCTTTATTCGGTCATTTCCGCCGAGAGCTTCTTCCCCGGCAAGGGCACGCCGACGACGCAGATCGACTGCCGCCGCCTCTCGGACGGCGTGAAGACGCAGGTTCGCTATCGCACGACGGAGCAGGTCGAGAAGGCCTTCGTCGAGGACAAGGACTATACCTATCTCTATGGCGACGATGACGGTTTCACCTTCATGGACCAGGAGAATTTCGAGCAGGTCATCGTCCCGAAGGACGTGATCGGCGATCAGGCCGCCTATCTCCAGGAGAGCATGGTCGTTCGTCTTGGCCTCTATAACGGCGTCGCGGTCACGGTTATCCTGCCGCAGCGCGTCGTGCTCGAGATCGTCGAGACCGAGCCGGTGACGAAGGGCCAGACGGCCTCCTCCTCCTACAAGCCGGCCATTCTCTCGAACGGCGTCCGCACCGCCATCCCGCCGCATGTCACCGCCGGCACGCGCGTCGTCATCAACACGGAAGACGGTTCCTACGTCGAACGCGCCAAGGATTGAGGGATCGGGCAGCCGGCAAGGGCGACAAGGCAGCAGGGATAAGGCCGGCACCTTCCCGCTGCTCCCTTCCCATTGCCTGCTGCCATCCCCTCAACCTCCCGTTAGCCAAGGCCGAAACCTCTCCCTCTCCGTTCAACCTGCCTTAGGACCTTCTCCCTAACGTCCGCCACGGGTGGGCGATCGAAGGGAAAGACCATGGCGGATGAAGCGATGACCACGGGCAGCGGTGCGGCCGCACGGCCGGGTTCCGGGCCGGCACGCGCGGCGATGACGCTGGCGGTCTTCACCCTCGCCATCTTCACCTCGGCCTTCCTGCTTTTCGCCATCCAGCCGATGTTCACCAAGATGGTGCTGCCGCTGCTCGGCGGTTCGCCCTCGGTCTGGTCGGTGGCGATGGTCTTCTTCCAGGCGCTGCTGCTGGCGGGCTACCTCTATGCCCATCTGCTCACCACGCGTCTCTCGCCGCGTGTCGCGGCCTTCGTGCATCTCGGCCTGATGGCGGTCACGCTCCTCGCCCTGCCGATTGCCATTTCCGACCGTCTCGGCGCGCCGCCCAGCGAGGGCCAGGCCCTCTGGCTGATCGGTCTGTTCCTCGCCTCGGTGGGTCTGCCCTTCTTCGCGATTGCCGGCAATGGCCCGCTGCTGCAGGCCTGGTTCGCCCGCACCGGCCACCCGCATGCCAATGACCCGTATTTTCTCTACGGTGCCTCGAATCTCGGCTCCTTCGCCGCATTGCTGCTCTATCCCGTCGCCATCGAGCCGCTGCTCAACCTCCGGTCGCAGACTTTGGGCTGGTCCGCCGGCTTCGTGCTGCTGGCCGGGCTGATCGGCCTGGCCGCGTTGCGGCTTGGCACCGTGACGCCCTATACCCGCGCCGAGACCGAGGCCGCCGTGGCGGATCGCCCCGGCCTGCGGACCATTCTCGCCTGGATCACCCTGTCCTTCATCCCCTCGGGCCTGCTGGTCGCGGTGACCGCGCATCTCTCGACCGATGTCGCCGCCGCACCCTTCATGTGGGTCATGCCACTGGCGCTGTTCCTGCTGACCTTCGTCCTGATCTTCCGCGACCGGCCGCTGGTGCCGATGGTGGCGGTGGAACGTATCCTGCCCATTCTCGCGGCGGGGCTTGTGCTCTTCTCCTATTTCGGCAGCCGGGTCTTCCTGCTGGTCTTTGCGGTCCATATCGCCTTCTTCTTCGCGGCGACGCTGGTCTGCCATGCCCGGCTCTACGCGGCCCGTCCCTCCGCCCGCCATCTCACCACCTTCTATCTCTGGATGAGCTTCGGCGGCGTGCTGGGCGGCCTGTTCTGCGGGCTGATCGCGCCGGTCATCTTCGACCGGATCATCGAATATCCGCTGCTCGTCATCGCCGCCGTGCTGGCCCTGCCGGCGCTCGGGCAGATCAGCCGCACGGCCCTGCTGCGGCAGGTCATCCCGGTCCTCCTGCTCGGCGCGGTCTATCTCGCGGCGCTTTTCGTCATCGCCAGCCAATGGGGCACAGAGATCGGCCCGGTCATGCCGGCGATCTTCGTCGTCTCCGGCTTCTTCTGCCTGATCGCCTATCGCCGCCCGGCCATCGTCGCAGCCATGCTGCCGATCCTGTTCATCGCGCTGAACGTGATGCAGCAGGTCGTCAACCAGCGCGAGCACGAGCGCTCCTTCTTCGGGGTCCACAAACTGGAAATGCGCGAGAACGGCCAGCTCCGCATCCTCTCGCATGGCACGACCGTCCATGGCGCGATGCGCATCCGCAATGCCGATGGCAGCCCGGTGACCGGCCGGCCGCAGCCGCTCACCTATTATCATCCCGAAGCGCCGATCGCCGAAGGGCTCCGCGCCGTCCCGACCCGGCCGGAAGGCCGCCGCATCGGCGTGGTCGGCCTCGGTGCCGGCGCCCATGCCTGCAACGGCGAGGCGTCTGATCGCTGGACCTTCTTCGAGATCGATGCTGCCGTCGTCCGCATCGCCCGGGATCCGCGCGAATTCCGCTTCCTCTCGGAATGCGCGCCCGCTTCCCGCATCGTCCTCGGCGATGCCCGGCTGACTTTGGTCAACGAACCGAAAGCCGCTTTCGACAGCCTTCTGATCGATGCCTTCTCCTCCGATTCTATCCCCACCCACCTGCTGACGCGCGAGGCCCTTGCGCTCTATCTCGACCGGCTGGCGGAGGATGGTGTGCTGACGATCCACATCTCGAACCGCCATCTCGAGCTGGAAAGCGTCGTCGCCGCCCTGGCACGGGATGCCGGCGCCGTGGCGCTGTACAAGGCCGATCCCGGCGAGGGCCGCCCGACGCTGGAGGCGCGCATCCCCTCGATGGTCGTGGTCATGGCGAAATCCGCCGCACCGTTGAAGCCCTTCGAGGCGATCGAGGGTTGGCGGCCGATCCAGGATCGCGGCGTCGCCGTCTGGACCGATGACTTCTCCAACATTGTCGGTGCGCTGATCCGAAATTATCGCCGGCAGTGAAATTCCCCGGGCCGGAAAGGCCCGGATGCGTTGCCCCGCTCCGGTCCGCCGGCTAACGTGACGCCAGTCAGGCAGGGGAGCGGGCTATGGATCGGACAACAGGACAGGCCCTGCGCCTGCCAATTCTGGCTTGCGCCTTTGGCCTCGCGGCTGGCGCGGCCCTTGCGCAGGCCCCGGCAGCGCCGGCGAAGGTGGATCTGAAACTGTTCGACCGCGCCGAGATCGACCGCTCGAAAGGCTGCCCGCCCCGCCAGTATTCCCGCGCGGCTGCGCAACGAGGCGATCAAGTCCATCGGCTGCAATGACAAGCTGACGCGCCTGCCCGTCACCGGCTATTCGCTGAGCGAGGAATCCGCAATCTGGGAGATCACCTGCAACGAATATGCGGGCGATACACCCTCCAAGATCTTCGTGCTGGTCTATACGCCGGATCCGGGCAAGCAATACACGATCCTCAAGCCGCCGATCCCGAAGGGCAAGCAGCGCCAGGGCAACATCGCCGAATTGCTGGATGTGAAATGGGACATGCGGGCGCGGATTGTCACTGCCACCTATGTCGAGGGAAATGGCGCCTGCGGCATGTATGAGCGGCAGCAACTGGCCGAAGACGGCACCTTCGTGCTGCTGGAATACCGCGAGAAGATCGAGTGCGGCGGGAAACCGATGAAGCCCTCGGATTTTCCGCTGATCTACCGCCGGTAATCAGCCCATCGCCTGCCGCACCGTGGCGGCATCGGGGATCGGCGCCACGGCGCCGTAACCCTCGGTCGAGAGCGCCGCAGCGACACCGGCATAGCGTGCGGCCTCAGCGGGCGAATCCCCCGCCACGAGCCGGGCCACGAAGGCCCCGCCGAAGCAATCGCCGGCGCCCGTCGCGTCGATCGGCGTGCAGCGATGCGGTGGCACCCGGTGGCGCGCCCGGGCATCCGCCACCAGCGCCCCCTCGGCGCCGAGCTTGAGCGCGACAAGCTTTGCCCCGCGGGCGAGGCACCAGTCGGCCAGCGCATCCGGATCGGTCAGGCCGGTAATCGCGACGATGTCGTCATAGCTCGGCAGGACGAGGTCGCTCAGCCCGATCACATCGGTCATGATCGCGCGGGCCCGGTCCTTCGACCAAAGCTTCAACCGGAGGTTTGTGTCGAACGAGACAAGGCAGCCCGCCGCCCGGGCGGCATGGATGGCGGCATAGGCGGCATCGCAGGCGCTGTTGGAAATGGCGAGCGAGATGCCGGAGAGATGCAGCGCCTTTGCGCGGGCGATCGCCTCGGCCGGCACGTCATCCGGGCCATAGAGCGACGCGGCGGAGCCGGCGCGGGCGAAGGAGAATTCATGCCCGTTCGGCCCATGCGTGACGAAATACATCCCTGTCGGCGCGGAAGGATGCTCGCGGACGAGGCTGTGATCGACGCCCTCCGCATCCCAGAGCGTCCGCAGCATCCCGGCATTCGCATCGCGGCCGAGCGCGCTGACATAGCCTACCGAGGCGCCCTGCCGCGCGGCGGCAATGGCGAAATTCGAGGTATCGCCGCCGAAACCCTGCAGGAAATTGCGGCCATCGCCGCCCTTGACCTGATTGAACTCGATCATGGGCTCGCCCATGGCGAGAATGGCGAGAATGGCGGGGTAGGCGGGCGAGGACATGACAGGACAACCGGTGCGGGAGAAACGGAGCGGGATAACCGTGAACAGCCGCCAGACCGGGTGGAAAGACGACGCCAAGGCTTTTATGCGTATTGGAAACGCGATGAAAGGGCCCGGCAGCAAGAATGACCGGCCTGAACCCGCCAATCCCGGGAGAAGACGATGATGAACGATCCGGTCCTTGTTGAGGTCACGCGCGGCGGCATCCCCGAATCGGTGCATCGCGGCGCGCTGGCTGTGCTGGATGCGGATGGCGCGGTGGTCATGGCGCTGGGCGATATCGACCGGCCAGTTTTCCCGCGCTCGGCCGTGAAGGGCCTCCAGGCCCTGCCGCTGATCGAGACCGGCGCCGCCGACCGCTTCGGCCTCAGCGAGGCCGAACTGGCTCTGGCCTGCGCCTCGCATTCCGGTGAACCGGGACATGCCGAAACCTCGGCTTCCGCCATTGCCAAGGCCGGGCTCGAGGTCACCTGTCTCGAATGCGGCGCGCATTGGCCGATGGGCGAAAAGGCGGCCCGCGCGCTGGCGGCCGCCGGCGGTCAGCCCTCCGCGCTGCATAACAACTGCTCCGGCAAGCATGCCGGCTTCCTCTGTGTGGCCGTGGCCGAAGGCAAGGACCCGAAGGGCTACATCCAGCCTGACCACCCCGTCATGCAGGCGGTGAGCGGCGCTTTGGGCAGCATGACCGGCTATAACCTGCGCAACACGGCACGTGGTGTCGATGGCTGCTCGATCCCGACTTATGCCATTCCGCTGCGCAACCTCGCCCGGGGCTTCGCACGCTTCGGCACCGGCCATGGCCTCGGCCCCGAACGCGCCCGCGCGGCAGCCCGGCTGCGCGCGGCGGTCGCGAAGGAGCCCTTCATGGTTGCCGGCACCGACCGGTTCGACACGGTGGTGATGTCGGCGCTCGGCGCGCGCGTCTTCATGAAAACCGGGGCGGAAGGCGTCTATTGCGCCGCGATCCCCGAGCTCGGCTACGGCATCGCGCTGAAGATCGATGACGGTGCCGGCCGCGCGGCCGAGACCGTCATGGCCGCCCTGCTGCGCCGGTTCCTGCCGCTCTCGGAGGCCGAGGTGCGCATCGTCCTGCCCCGGACCGACCTCGTGATGAAGAACTGGAACGGCATCGAGGTTGGCCGGATGCGCCCGGCGCCGGTGCTCGTCGCCTAGCGTCGCGCCCGCCCGATCTCGGCCCCGACCAGAGCCGTGATCGCGCGGATCATCGCCGGCAGGGTTGGCCGAGGCTCGTGCCGGCGCTGACCTGCCTTGCCGGGCAGGGGGATATGCACAAAGACCACGCGCGTTTCCCTCGGCATGGCGCCGAGCATCCACCAATAGGCGGCGTTGCAGACATAGCGCCCGGCATCGAGCGAGGTCCGGGCCGGAACGCCGGCCCGGCGGAGATCCCGCACCAGGGCGGCCCCGGCATGGCGGCCCGGGCGGATCGTCTCCGCGCCCGGCTCCAGGAGCCGCCGGTTGACTTTCCGTCCGGATACATCCCGCGCCGTTGCGGAAACGCGGTTGCGCGCCACCATCTCGACCCGCAGCCGCTGTGAGCGCGCCGCTACGCCGAGCATGATGACAAAGGCCGGCGGTGCAGAGGCAAAGGCCTTGATCCATCCGAGAACAACCCGGTAATCCGTGGGAAAGGGCACGCCCTCCACCTGCCATCCCAGCCGCGCCCAGCGCCCTGAACGGGTGACCGCCTCGGCAATCACCCCGCTCGGGTTGTGTGGCACACCCGGGAATGGCCCGAACCCGGTAACCAGTGCACGCAGCGGTCTCGCCTTCTTCACGGGCCTCTCCTTGTTTTGGCCGGATTTTGCCGGCACCAGCGGCACCGGGGGTGAAGCTGCGGCACGTATTTACCAATCCTCAACCTTTGCCCTCCTAGTTCCTTCTCGGGCCAGCTGATCGCGAGCCTCTGAAAACGATCGTAAAATCATAGGCTTGATGCCAAAGGCATCATCTGGCGCAGTCTGCACGAGGCCAAGCCGCAGCACAACCGGCAGGAGTGACCCCGCTCCGGCACGAAAGCACAGGGAACCAAGGATGCGCCCGCCCGCCATCGCCATCAGCCGCGCCTCATCCGGCCCCTCGCGCCGGCGCGTTGTGCTGGCCGGCCTGCTGGGCCTGCCTTTGGCCGGCTGCTTCGGGCGCGGCACGCCGATGGAGGCGCGCGCCGGTGCGGAAACCCTCTCGGCGGATCCGGTGCTCCATGTTGTCACCACCCGCAGGCTGGTGAAGGGCGGCGAGAAATCTCCGTTCTTCGATGCCACCCGTGCCGGCCTTTCCTATGCCCGTGCCAGCCTCTCGGCGCCCGATGGCTCCGTGTTCGGCCAGCTCAATGCACTGGTCAGCCATGAATTCGCCGTCCGCCGCGTGGAGCCGCAGGGCGGAGCGGCCGCGGCCACCTTCGCCGAGGCCTTGCGCGGCCGCGACACGCTGCTTTTCGTCCATGGCTACAACCAGACCTTCGAGACCGCAGGCCGCGATATCGCCCAGCTCTCTCAGGGAATCGGCTTCCGTGGCAATACGGCCCTGTTCTCGTGGCCCTCACGCGGGGGCCTGCTCGATTACGGCTATGACCGGGAATCGGCCCTGCTCGCGCGCGACCCGATGGCCGAGATTCTTGCCACCCTGCTGCAGGACGAGTTCGGTGCCCGGCTGCATCTGGTCGCGCATTCCATGGGCACGCTCGTCACGCTTGAAGCGCTGCGCATCTATCGCGACCGCTTTGGCGACAAGGGCCTCGACCGCGTCGGCGCGATCGTGCTTGCCGCGCCGGATGTTGATGTCGATGTGTTCAAGGCGGGGTTGCAGCGGCTGGGCCCCTGGCGTGACCGGATGACCATCATTACCGCCACGAACGACCGTGCGCTGGATCTCTCGCGCCGCCTGGCCGGCAATGACCGGGTCGGTGCGCTGCCGCGCGCGGCCCTGGCCGATACCGGCGTCCGGGTGATCGACGCGACCGATTTCGCCTCGGGGTTGATCCGCCACGATGTGTTCGTGGCCAATGCCGATGTCAGGGCGGCGATCCGCCGCGCCATCGAGCGCGCCTGACCGCCGGACAGGGTTAACAGACTTTTACCCTTTGTCCGGCAATACATTAGCGATCCCACAAGCTATCTCGCTTACAAATTTAGACAAATGCATGTCTAACTTGAGCAATCGGCGCAATGTACTACCTCGACCGGGAAGCCCTGACACGGAACAGCACAGCCGGACGATCGCTGGGATTGTCGGTTCCGGCGCTTCTGCTGCTCTTTTTCGTGTTGTCGCTGGCACCGGGCATGACCAAGGGAACGGTTATCGGTCATGAATTCGGGACGGCCGCGATGATCGGCCCCCTGCGTCTGCCCTTGATCCGGCCGGTCTATCTGAAGGCGGGCGAAACCCTGCGTTTCGAATATTCTGCGACGATCCGCTCCGGGCATATCATTGTGACCAGCCGGTTCGGCCGCAACCTCCTGGACGTGCTGACGGCGGATCCCGACGATCCGGCGCTCTCCGTTTCGGCCACGCAGAGCGGATCCACCCGGTTCACGGCGGCGAGAACAGGCTATTACCTGTTCTGGCCCACCATTCGTGAAACGGGCGGCTATCGCCGCGACTGCCGCGAACCCTACACGGCCTTCTGGCGGGCCCTCATCAACGAGAAGACCGATTGCGCCACCTACAATGTCAGCTACTCGATCCGCTGGTCTTGAGGAGTCCGCTGGCGAACGGTCGAGGGCGCCCCCGAGCCGTCAGACGAACTGGCTGAGCCCCGGGATCGCGCCGACGATGGCGCCCGCCATAGCGGTTGCCGGAGGCAAGCCACGTCACATAACGGCGATGGGTGCCGGCGCCCTCGAGCCGTCAGACGAACTGGCTGAGCCCCGGGATCGCGCCGACAATGGCGCCCGCCATAGCGGTTGCCGGAGGCAAGCCGCGTCACATAACGGCGATGGGTGCCGGCGCCCTCGAGCCGTCAGACGAACTGGCTGAGCCCCGGGATCGCGCCGACAATGGCGCCCGCCATAGCGGTTGCCGGAGGCAAGCCGCGTCACATAACGGCGATGGGTGCCGGCGCCCTCGAGCCGTCAGACGAACTGGCTGAGCCCCGGGATCGCGCCGACGATGGCGCCCATCGTGTCCTCGCCGGCCTTTTCCTGGCCATAGGCGAACACTTCCTTCGAGAGGGCGGTGATCTGGCCCATGCCGATGCCGGCGCTCATGAGCTGCTGGCCGAGCGCCATCACGCCGCCGCCCTGGCCCATCATGTTCATCAGCCCGCCCATCAGGCCGCCGCTTTCGCCGGAATTCGCGGCAGCCAGTTCGGCTGCGCCCGGCATGGCGGCCATCATCTGGCTGATTTCCTCGGCCGGGCCGTTCTTCTGCAGGAAGCTCAGGATCATGCCGACAGCCTGCTGCGCCATCGCCGGTTCCAGTCCGACATTGGTGGCCACACGGTTGATGAGCTCGTCCATGGTCTCTCTCCCTGTCACCGGCCCTTGCCGGATTCGCTCCCGCGGGATTACGACAGAGCAGGTTGGCTGGCAAGCGGATTTAGTTTAGCCGTGAACCATTCTCCGGCGGCTGGCCCCTATTTGTCGGAAAAGAAAACATTCGGCCGCGGTGTCGCCCTGGCTTGTCTGCCGCTGCGGACCATGGCGAGGAATTCCGCCGTCACCTCGCCGATAAGCCGGCCGACGGCCGGGTTGCGTCGCCCGCCGAGATCGAAATGCGTGGCATCCGTGATCACGGCGAGCCGCTTGCGGCCGGGCGGCAGGCCTTCGAAGGTGCTGAGCCGGTTCTCGTAGCCGCCGCCTTCGCCATCATCCCGCGTGCCGGTGATCATCAGCACGGGCTTGCGGATGCCGGCCATGGCGCCTTTCGGAAAGAGCATCGAGTTTTCTCCTGCCGGCGATACGGCAATATAGGCATCGAACCGGTCAGCCCCCTTGGTGCCGTTCCGGTTGTTGGCGCCGGCTTCGAGCAGGACGGTTCGGGCGCCCATCGAATGCCCCGCCAGCACCTTGAACGGCACGGCGCATCGCTGGGTCTCCGTTGCGAGGATGGCGGTCACATCCGCCTCCCGCGCGCCGAGCAGGGCCGGGTTGGCGGCGAGATCGAGGATCCGCTCGCGCGGGCGCCCGGAGCCGATCGAGCTGACCAGCGCTCTCGGGCCCGATTCGGCATGGCTCGGCACGATCACGCGGTACCCGGCGCGGTTGAGCGCCTCGGCCAGTTGCGGGTTGCCCTTGGCATTGCCGCCGAACCCGTGTGAGACGATGGCCAGCGGCGCACAGCCCGGGGCATCGAGCACGCGGGCCTCGATCCGGGCGCCATCGGCACGGAGATAGGCGCTTTGCGGCTCAGCCTGGGCTGCGCCGGTGATGGTGGCAAGAAAGATCGCGAAAAGGGCGGCTTGGCGGGTGTTACGTGTCATTCCGGTCTCGCTGCTGGACATTCCCTGATCCCCGCACGAACCTTGCCTGCGCAATCCGAGCGGCTGGATGGAGAGGAGATGACAATCCGGAAAGGAATTGCATCCCCGAGGCCTTTTCGCCGGCCGCGAGTTCCGGTTATAGCGATGAGGGTTAACGATCCTTTTTGGAGAACGCGCCGTGGCGGCACCTTCTGGCACCATCCTCATCGGCAAGAGCGAAACCAAGTTCGAGCAACTCGTGCTGAAGCTCTCCAACCGGCACGGGCTCGTTACCGGCGCGACCGGCACCGGCAAGACCGTGACGCTCCAGAAGATGGCGGAAGGCTTCTCGGCTGCCGGCGTGCCGGTCTTCACCGCCGATATCAAGGGCGATCTGGCCGGCGTGGCGGCGATGGGCAATGCCCTGCCGCCTTTCGTCAACCGCGCCAAGGAAATCGGCGTCGAATACAAGGCCGAGCAATTCCCGGTGGTCTTCTGGGATCTCTTCGGCGAGCAGGGCCACCCGATCCGCGCCACCGTGGCCGAGATGGGCCCGCTGCTGCTGGCGCGCCTGCTCGAACTCAACGACGTCCAGGAAGGCGTGCTGAACATCCTGTTCCGCTATGCCGACGAGCAGGGCCTGCTCCTGCTCGACCTGAAGGACCTCAGGGCCATGCTGGCCGAACTCGGCAGCAACAAGGAATTGCAGGCCAAGCTCCAGGCGGCCTATGGCAATGTGTCGCCGGCCTCGGTCGGCGCGATCCAGCGCCAGTTGCTCGTGCTGGAAAACCAGGGCGGCCAGAACTTCTTCGGCGAGCCGGCCTTGGAGATCGCCGACTTCATGCGCGTCGATGAGGATGGCCGCGGCCATATCAACGTGCTCGCCGCCGACAAGCTGATGAAGTCGCCGCGGCTTTATGCCACCTTCCTGCTCTGGATGCTCTCGGAACTCTTCGAGCAATTGCCGGAAATCGGCGATCCGGAGAAGCCCAAGCTCGTCTTCTTCTTCGACGAGGCCCATCTGCTCTTCGAGAACGCGCCGCCGGCCTTGCTCGATTCGATCGAGCAGGTTGTCCGGCTCATCCGCTCGAAAGGCGTGGGCGTCTATTTCGTGACGCAGAACCCGCTCGACGTGCCGGACAAGGTCGGCGCGCAGCTCGGCAACCGCGTGCAGCACGCCCTCCGCGCCTTCACCCCGCGCGAGCAGAAGGCGGTGAAGGCGGCGGCGGAAACCTTCCGTGCCAATCCGAAATTCCGCACGGCGGATGTCATCACCAATCTCGGCGTGGGCGAGGCGCTGGTCTCGGTGCTCGAGGGCAAGGGCGCGCCCTCCATCGTCGAGCGCACCCTGGTCGCCCCGCCCGGCGGCCGCGTCGGTCCGATCACGCCGGAAGAACGCAAGGCCTTGATGCGCGAGAGCCCGTTCCGCAACAAATATACCGAGACGGTTGATCGCGAGAGCGCCTTCGAGATGCTGGCCAGCAAGGCCGAGGCTTCGGCCAAGGCCGCCGAGGAGGCTGAAAAGGGCAGCGGCGGCTTCCTCGACAACATGCTCGGCGGCATTCTGGGGGGAGGCGGCGCCACCACCACCGGCAAGTCGAGGGGCCGGCCGCCGCAATCCATGGCGGAAAAGGTCGTTACCTCGGCCGCGCGCTCTGTCGCCACCTCGGTCGGCCGGCAGATCGGCACCGCCATCGTGCGCGGCGTGCTCGGGAGTTTGCTGGGCGGGCGGCGATAGGCCTCTTCCCCCGGGAAGAGGCCGACGATGCGTCGCATCGGCGGGTGAGGGTGCACCCCCGCCCGCGGGCTCACTCCGACTTCGGCGCGGACGAAGGCGCCCAGACAGTGATCTCGGCATCGATCAGCTTGATCTCGCCATCGGCGAAGACGATGCCGAAACGCGTGCGCATCAGTCCCTCGCCCTTGCCGGGCGCTTCATAGAGCACTTCCGATGCCGCGATCTGCCTCTGGTTGCAATGGTATCGCGGATTATTGTAGCTGAACCCGCCCCGGATGGTCGTGCCCTGCAGGGAGATCTGCCCCTGCGCCGGCGGCTCGATTACGGTCAGTCTTATCTCGCCGATCGGCGAGCAATCCCGCAACACGTGATAGGCGACATAGACCCGCACCGTCTCGCCGGGCAGCACCGAGCGCACCACTTTCTCCGGCTCGGCGGACTGGCCGGGCAGGGCAAGCAGCAGGGCCGGCAGTATGAGGGCCAGCAGGCGCCGGGCCCTCACGGGGCATCCTCCGGCAATTGCGGCGCCGGCCGGAGAATCCGGATCGTGACCTTGTGGTTCCACACCGTCCCGTCCTTGAAGATCACGGCGAAGCCGAACCGGTCCTGCCCGTTCTGGCCGGCCCGGCTGGCATAACGAATATCGAGCGAGGGCACGCGGCGGCTGCCGCATTTCCGCATCATGCCTTCATCGTCGGCGTCGATGAAATCCTCGACCGGCATGGCATCGACCTCGCCCATCGCGGCCGACAGGGTCACGACCATGCGGATCGGCGCGGTCTGGGTGCAGTCATCGTTGAGATGCCAGACATTCTGCACCCGGATCTCCTGCCCGGCCACGGCATGCAGCGCGAGCGTCCTCTCCTCGATCAGGCCCAGGCTCGAGCCCAGAGAGAGCAGCAGGTTCGACAGGATCTCGGCCGCCTTGTCCGCCACGAGGCACCTACCAGACCTTGATCTCGACCTGGTAGGTCTCGGCCGTGCCGTCGTAATAGACGAGCAGGAACCGGAACCGGTCAACGCCCTTGAAGCCGGACTTGGCCTTGTAATAGGCGCCGATCCCCCGCGAGCGGCGTTCGTTGCATGGCGCGCGCGGATTATCCGCCTTGTAGGACGTGAAAATATCGACCGGCCGTTCGGTCAGCTTGCCATGTCGCGGTGCTTCGATGATCCCGACCCGCGGCCCGGAGCGGGGCAGGCAATCCCGGGCGAGGCTGATTCCGTTTGTGACCTGGATCTCCTGGTCGCCCACGGCATTGAGCGAGAGCTTCCTCGGCTCCTCCGCCATGGCGAGGCCGATCCCCGCAAGCCACAGCATCCCTTGAACCAGAAACCAGCCGCGCATTGTGATCCGCCCCCCGACGAGACCTCAGGATTTGGCAGGGCGCGGGGCAAGTCAAGCGTTCCGCCGCCTCGAATCGGGGAAAGCCGGCGCCGGGCATATCCGGTCTGGTCTTTTCCGCCCCGGGCGTGTAGCAGGCCGGCATGCTCTCTCCTTTCCTCTCCGGCTTTCTCATCGGCGGCGGGTTGATCATCGCGATCGGCGCACAGAACGCCTTCATCCTCCGGCAGGGCATCCGGCGCGAGCATGTCTTCCCGCTGGCGCTGATCTGCTCGCTCTCCGATGCGCTGCTGATCGCGCTCGGCGTCGCCGGGCTCGGTGCGCTGATCCAGCTTGTCCCCGCGCTGCTGGTCGGCGTGACCGTGTTCGGCATTGCCTTCCTGCTCTGGTATGGCTGGAAGGCGGCCCGCCGGGCCCTCGCGCCGCAGGCGATGGAAGTGGGCGAGGGCGGCCCTGTCCCGCTCGGCGCGGCCATCCGCACCTGCCTCGCGCTGACCTTCCTCAACCCGCATGTCTATCTCGACACGGTGATTCTCGTCGGTGCGCTGGCTGCTCCTTATTCCGGCCTGCCGCGCCTCGCCTATGCACTCGGAGCCATGTCGGCATCCTTCGCCTGGTTTTTCAGCCTCGGCTATGGGGCCCGCGTGCTGACGCCGGTTTTCCGCAAACCGGTCGCCTGGCGCATCCTTGATGCATTGATCGCCTTGGTCATGGTTTCGATTGCGGGGAAGCTGGCGCTCTGGCTATTCTCGCGCTGAACCTTCGCGCCCCGGAGGCGCACCCCCTCCTCAGAACGAGACCCCTCATGAATGCCCATGCCCTTCCGCTCGATGCCATCCTGGCTCGGCTGGACCGCGACCTCGACACCAGCCTCGAGCGCCTCTTCACGCTGCTGCGCTTCGAATCCGTCGGCGCGGATTCGGCCTATGATGCCCAGACCCGCGCCTGCGCCGACCATCTGGTGAAGGACCTGCAATCCCTCGGCTTCGAGGCTTCCGCCCGGCCGACCCCCGGCCATCCGGTAGTGGTCGGCCATCGCCGCCGGCCCGGCAAGCCGCATGTACTGTTCTACGGCCATTACGATGTCCAGCCGGTCGATCCGATCGAGCTCTGGGAGGATCCGCCCTTCGCCCCGAAGGTCAAGGAGCTCGAGCCGGGCCGCAAGGTGATCACCGGGCGCGGCGCTTGCGACGACAAGGGCCAGGTCATGACCTTCCTCGAGGCCTGCCGGGCCATCATCGCGGAAACCGGCGACCTGCCGATCTCGCTCTCGGTGATGATCGAGGGCGAGGAGGAGAGCGGCTCGGTCAACCTGCCGCCCTTCCTCGCGGCCAACAAGGACGAGTTCAAGGCCGATATCTGCATCGTCTGCGATACCGGCCAGTGGGACCGCAACACGCCGCAGATCACCTCCTCGCTGCGCGGGATGCTCTATGAGGAGATCATCATCAAGGCGGCCGACCGTGACCTCCATTCCGGCCATTTCGGCGGCACGGCGCAGAACCCGATCCATATCCTCTCGCGCATCATCGCCTCGATGCATGATGCCCAGGGCCGGATCCAGGTGCCGGATTTCTATGTCGGCGTGCATGACACCGGCGCCAACCGGCTGGCGCAATGGGAAGCGCTCGGCCTGACCGAAAGCGAGTTCCTCGGCCAGATCGGGCTGAAATATGCGTCCGGCGAGAAGGACCGTACCCTGATCGAGAAGATGCAGTCGCGCCCGACCTGCGATGTCAACGGCATCTGGGGCGGCTATACCGGCGAGGGCACCAAGACGGTCATTGCCAGCGAGGCACGGGCGAAAATCTCCTTCCGCCTCGTCCATGACCAGGACCCCGTGGCGATCCAGAACAGTTTCCGCGCCTATGTGGCGAGCCAGGTTCCGCCGGATTGCTCGGTGGAATTCATCGGCTACAAGGGCAGCCGCGCCACCCAGGTGCGCGAGGAAAGCCCCGAGCTGAAAAAGGCCACCGATGCCCTGCGCGCCGAATGGGGCACCGAGCCGGTGGTGCTCGGCGCGGGCGGCTCGATCCCGATTGTCGGGGATTTCAAGCGCGTGCTCGGCCTCGATGCGCTGCTGATCGGCTTCGGGCTGGATGATGACCGCATCCATTCGCCGAACGAGAAATACGATCTCTCGAGCTTCCACAAGGGCCAGCGCAGCTGGGCACGGATCATCGCCGCGTTGGGGGCGTGAGGGCCTACGCCGCCTCCAGCCCGGCGAGCCCCTGCCGCACCGCGACCGGCGGGAAGGCGGGATATTCCTCCGGCTGCCCGGTCCGGTTGATCCAGAAGGCGCGCCAGCCGCAGGCGCTGGCGCCGGCCACATCCCAGCGGTTCGACGAGGCGAAGGTGATCTCCCCCGGCGCGCCGGCGCCGGCCTCCCGCGCCGCATGGGCGTAAACATCGGGATGCGGCTTGAAGCAGCCGACCGGCTCCACCGTCACGACCCCTGCGAGCAGAGGCCCGATCCCCGCTGCCGCCACCGCCGCATCGATCATCCCGCGCGTGCCGTTGGTGAAGATGAAGGCGCGATGCCCGCCCGCTTGCAGCGCCTGCAGCAGCGGGGTTACGTCCGGGTAGGCATCGAGCCGTTGATAGGCCGCCAGCAGGCTTTCACGCAGCGCCGGATCGGCAATGCCATGCCGGGCCAGTGCGAAATCGAGCGCGGCGGCGGTCAGGGCGGCGAAATCCGCCGCTGCGCCGCCGGCCTTGCCCATCAGGCTGAGCGTCCAGGTATATTCGAGCTGCTTCGCCCGCCACATCTGGCTGACGGGCTCGGCCTTCGGACCGAGCGTGCTGCCGGCTCTTGCCACGGCGCTGTGGACATCGAACAGGGTTCCATAGGCATCGAACATGAAAATGCGGGACATCGTTTCCTCGTGATCTTTTGTTTCGCGCTTGAACGGCAGGAGAAAAAAATTCTGCCAAGCCCCCCTGCGCGGATTGACCGGTCCGGGGGGAGACTATCGAATGCCGGCTTAAATCCAATTCCTCTCTTCCGGAGTGCAGCATGGCCTGGTCGGAAACCTGGACCTTTTTCAACGGCGACTGGCACGAGGGCAACCCGCCCATCCTCGGCCCGCGCAGCCACGGCTTCTGGCTGGCTTCCTCGGTCTTTGATGGCGGCCGGGTCTTCGAGGGTCGGATGCCCGATATCGAGCTGCACGCGAAACGGGTAATCCGCTCTGCCGCCGGCATCGGACTCAACGCGCCGGTCGATCCGGATACGATCATCGGCCTCGCCCATGACGGGGTGAAGAAATTCGCGCCGGGCACCGCGCTTTATGTTAAGCCGATGATCTGGGGCGAGGGCGACAAGGGCTCCGCCATCCTGCCCGATCCGGATGATTCGCGCTTCCTGCTCTGCCTTTTCGCCGCGCCGATGCCGGAGCCGAAGGGCGGCTCGATCACGCTGTCGCCCTTCCGCCGCCCGACCATCGAATGCATGCCGACCGATTCGAAGGCCGGCTGCCTCTATCCAAACAATGCCCGCGCCCTGCGTGAGGCCAAATCGCGTGGCTTCGACAATGCGCTGGTGCGTGATTTCCTCGGCAATGTCGCCGAACTCACCACCGCAAATGTCTTCATGGCCAAGGATGGCGTGGTCTACACGCCGGAGGCGAATTCCTCCTTCCTCAACGGCATCACGCGCCAGCGCGTGATCCAGCTCCTGCGCGACAGCGGCGTGACGGTGGTCGAGAAATCGCTGACCTATGCCGATTTCGAGGCAGCGGACGAGATCTTCCAGTCCGGCAATTACGCCAAGGTCCTGCCCATCACACGGATCGACAGCCGCGATCTCCAGCCCGGCCCCTTTTTCGCCAAGGCCCGCGAGGCCTACTGGGCCTACGCGCATGGCGGCTGAGGCCTGAAGGATGGCCGACCCGTATGAACCGCCACAGCAGAGCAAGCCACTGGCGCTTGCGCTGCTGGTCATCACGACGGTTCTCTTCGCCGTGGGCGATACGATCGCCAAGCTGGCGGTCACCACCGTGCCGCCGGCGCAGATCCTCTTCGTTCGCTGCGTGATCGTTGCGGGGCTGACTGTTCCCTATGTCTGGTGGCGGCTCGGACCCGAGGCTTTCCACAGCGCCCATCCGAAGGCGCAGATCTTCCGGGGGGTGGCGATCCTCGCGTCCTCGCTGCTTTTCGTCAGCGGCCTCTCCTACCTGCCGCTGGCGGATACAAGTGCGATCAACTTCATCTGGCCGGTGCTGATCACCGTGTTCTCGGTGATCATCCTGAAGGAGCAGGTCGGCCTGCGCCGCTGGTCTGCCACGCTGGTTGGCTTTGCCGGAATGCTGCTGATCATCCGGCCGGGCACCAGCGCTTTCCAGATAGCCGCCCTGCTGCCGATCGGCGCGGCGATCGCCTGGTCGATGGCGGCCGTCGTTACCCGTTCCGTCTCCTCGAAGGACCGGGCCGAGACCACCCTCGTCTGGACCAGCCTGACCATGCTGGCCGGGGCCTGCCTGATCATCCCCTTCTACTGGACCAATCCGACGCCGAGGGAGTGGCTGTTCATGGTGCTGATCGGCCTGATTTCCGTGGTCGGTCATTCGATGCTGGTCTTCGCCTATGAGCGCGCCACGGCATCCTTCCTCGCGCCCTTCGCCTATATCCAGCTGATCTGGGCCACCCTTCTTGGCTATCTCGTCTTTGGCACGCTGCCGGATCGATGGATCGCCGCCGGCTCGGCACTCATCGTCGCCAGCGGCGTCTATACCGTCCATCGCGAGCGGGTGCGTTATCGCGAGCGGATGCGCAGCCTCGCCGCAACCCGGGAATGACGGGCCGGGATTGTGCCAAACTGAACCACGGCCCGGCGCGGCACCTTACGGCTCCTTAAAGCGGGCCTGCTAAGACGGGTCTCGTGGCTTCGGGGCTCACGCCCCCCAAACGAATTCCCGGTGCCACCAAAGGTTCGAGACCCTTTGACGATTGGCCGCGACCTTCCCGGGTCGCGGCCTTTCTCGTTCCGGAGCGGGGCTTACTGCCCCTTCTTCTTCAGCCAGTCGCGCATGAAGGCAATTTCCTTCTCCTGCGCGGCGATGATCTCCTCGGCGAGCTTGCGCGTCTCCGGGTCCTTGCCATGGGCCAGCACCACGCGCGCCATGTCGATCGCGCCCTGGTGATGCGGGATCATCCCCTTGATGAAGTCGATATCCGCATCGCCGGAGAAGCGGATATCCATGTCCTTGTGCATGCGGTCATTGGCTTCACGGAAGGCCTTGGTCGAGGCCGGCTCGTTCCCGGCAGGGCGGCCCTGCTGGCCATGTTGACCGTGCTGGCCGTGCCCGCCGCCGGGCATGGCGCCCGGTCCGGGGCCGTGATGCCCGCCGTGATGGCCGCCATGCGGCTGGGCGGAAGCGGACAGGGTGAAGAGGGCCAGCACGCAGCCGGCAAGAAGTGTCGTTTTCATGAAAATCTCCTGATCGATAAGGGAAGCAGCCGCGCAAGGGCGGCGGGATCAGGCTCGGAAGCGGGGCGGGCGTTCCTGCCGGGGCGGCGCGAGCCCCTCGCCCGGGGGCATTTCCGCCGGGCGGAGCGCCTCGATGGCGAGGCTGTGCGGCGCCGGAACATCTACAGGCCGGACGGGAACCACCATGCCGGCAGTCGCGCAGTGCAGGCTGGCATGGCCCGGCTTGCTTGCCGGAGCCGGAGGTTCCGGCAGGTCGGAGTCCGGTGCAGGGTCAGCCGGTGGGTGGTGATGCGGCCCCTCTGCGGCCGGGAGCGCATGGCCGGGCGCATGGCTCTCCGCGTCATGGCAGGGCGGCGCCGGCTCGTTGAGGCTGGATGCGGCATGAACAGGCCCGGCTATCATCAGCCCGTGCAGCCGCATCGGCAGCGCGAGCGCCAGCACCAGCAGGATCAGCATCAGGGGGCGAATGCGCAACAGCATCCCATAAAGATGGGGGAGGAGCGGGCGGACTGCAAGTTTCGGGCGCCATGCCTCTTCACCCTGTTTCGAGAATCCGGCAGGAGAGAGCAGCAATCCGGCCCGGATCGGGTGATGTTCGGCTATGATGCCGGCAATCGAACAGGATGGATGACATGACGACATTTCGTTCCATTGCGCTCGCGCTGGCTTTTGCCGGGTTTGCCATTCCGGCTGCAGCCTGGTCTCCGCCCTCGGTCGGCACCGCCTGTTCCGGCACGCGCGGCGGCGGCCCCGAGCGGGCGGCCATTGCCGGGAACTATCTCGGCGGGCGGGCGCTCCGCCACGGCATGGTCGATCGCAAGAGCTTCCAGGGCTGCTTCCGGAGCGCCGATGCCTGCGAGCGCTGGCTGGCCGGCAAGGCCCGGCATTTCCCGCTGCAGCCGGGCTTCGCCACCTGCACCCGCGTTGTCCTTCGCTGAGTGGTCCTGCGCTGATCGGCCCTACCGGAGCCGGAGCGGTACCTTCGCCACGACAAAGGCGAGCGCCACTGCACTCGCATAGAAGATCGCCCCGATCACGGCGATCACCGGCAGCCGTGCCAGCGGTGTGAAGCTGGCATAGGCCCTGTCTGCCGCAACAAGCATCCCCGCCAGCAACACGGCGCAGACCGCAAGCGCCAGCGCGGCGCGGCCGACCCTCCGGTCCGGTGCGGCCTTGCCCTGCCTTTTCGCCAGCACGAACAGGATGCCGAAATTGACGATGGCGCCGATGGCTGTGGCCAAAGCGAGGCCGGCCGCACCGAGCCGGTTCCACAGCACCAGCTTGATGAGAAGGTTGAGGCCAATCGCCGTCAGCGAGGCATAGAGCGGCGTTTTCGTGTCGCCGCGTGCATGGAAGCTCGCCACCATCGAGCGGATGCCCACAATCGCCGGCAGCCCGACCGCATAGGCCGCCAGCACCGCCGCCGTGGCTGCGCTGGCGCTTGCATCGAAGGCGCCGCGCTCGAACAGGGCCGCCACGATCACCTCGGGGATCGCGAGGAACCCCGCGAAGAACGGCGCGGCCAGCAGCCAGCTCAGCACCAGCGCGCGGTTCTGTTGGGCATGGGCCTCGTCGGTCCGCCCTTCAGCAATCAGGCGGCTCATCTCCGGCAGCAGCACGGTGCCGGCGGCGATGCCGATCACCCCGATCGGCAGCTGGTAGAGTCGGTCGGCGTAATAGAGCGCCGAGGCTCCGCCCTGCGGCAGGAAGGTAACGAGGATCGTATCGGCGAACATCGCGATCTGCACGCCTGCCGCCCCGATCACCGCCGGGCCGAAGGCGCGGAAGAAACCGCGCACATCCGCGTCGAGTCTCGGTCGCGCCGGCCAGGCGATCAGCCCGGCCCGCCAGGCGGCGAAACCGAGCAGCATCGTCTCGAGGATGCCGGCGAGCAGCACGCCCCAGGCAGCGGCATGGGCGAGGGTGGTGAAGGCCGCCCCGGCGAGCAGGGTCGAGATCATCGCGAGGTTCAGCAGGACCGGCGCCGCCGCTCCGGCAACGAAACGCTTCTCGGCATTCAGCACGCCGGTCCAGAGCACGACCAGCGTGATCAGCGCGAGATAGGGGAAGGTGATCTGCGTCAACTCGGTCGCCAGCGTCATCGCGCCGGGCCGACCGGCAAAGCCCGGCGCCAGCAGCCCGACAAAGCCCGGCGTGAAGGCAAGGACCAGACCGAGCAGCAGGAGCTGCGTGACCAGAACGAGGCTGAGGATCCGCCCCTGGAACAGGGCTGCGGCCGCCTCGCCGGCCTGCGTGCGGATGCGGGTATAGGCGGGGATGAAGGCCGTGGAGAAGGCGCCCTCGGCGAAGATCGCCCGGAAATGGTTCGGCAGCCGGAACGCGACGGCAAAAGCATCCATCAGCAGGCCCGCCCCGAGCACCCGCGCGAGCAGGATATCCCGGAGGAAGCCGGTGACCCGCGAGAGCAGGGTCCAGGCCCCGACGGAAAGGAAGGCGCGGATCATCGGCGCCGCGCTCCCGGCGGCTTAGCCGGCCGGAGGCCCTGCTTCAGGCTGGCTGCCTGTGGCCTGTGCCCGCGATGCGCCGGCCTCCCTCGATCCATGCCGCCCTCCGACCTCCTCCGCCACGATATAGAGTGGCCGCCGTTTCACTTCGGCGAAGATTCGGCCGACATATTCGCCGATCACGCCGAGAAACACGAGTTGAATGCCGGAAAAGAACATCACCGAGACGATCAGGCTGGGGAAGCCGGGCACATCCACGCCCAGCACCATCGTGCGCAGCAACATGGTGATCGCGTAGGTGAAGGCGAAGATCGAGATGCCGAGGCCGATATAGGTGGCGAGCTTAAGCGGCAGGGTGGAGAAGGAGGAGAGCCCGTCAAAGGCAAAGCGCGTCAGCTGGCGGTAGCCCCATTTCGAGGTGCCGTGCAGCCGCTCCTGGACTTCGAAGGGCACGCCGATGGATTTGAACCCCACCCAGGCATAGAGTCCCTTCGAGAACCGCGCCCGCTCGCCGAGCCGGCGCAGGGCCTCCACCACCTTGCGGTCCATCAGGCGGTAATCGCCTGCGCCCGGCGGCAGCGGAGTCTCGCCGAATCGCGAGAAGAGCGTGTAGAATTTCTCGGTCATCCAGCGGCGGATCGGCCCGTCGGTCGACCGGTCGACGCGCTGGCCATAGACCATGTCATAGCCCTCGCGCCATTTCGCCACGAAGGTCGCGATTGTCTCCGGCGGATGCTGGAGATCGGCATCGATCATCACCACCGCCCGGCCATGAGCATGGTCAAGCCCCGCGGCAAGCGCGATTTCTTTGCCGAAATTCCGGCTGAAGGAGACAGCCCGCAGGCGGCTGTCCGTTTCGGCGGCACGGCGGATCCGGGCCAGTGTGTCATCCTGCGAGCCGTCATCGACGAAGATGATCTCGAAACTCGCGACACAGCCTTCCAGCACCGGCACCAGCGCGCCGACCAGGGCCTCGATATTCTCGCCCTCGTTGAAGACGGGAACCACAACCGACAATTCGGGATGGACGCGATGCGGCATGCTCGGACTCAGGTTGACGACAGGACGGCTTTCCGCCGGCGCGCAGGCAGGGTAAGCCCCTGATGCCGGCCGGCATTCCCCTGTTACTCGCATGGGCCGCATGAATGGAAGCTTGATGGTGCCGCTTGTTCTCTGCGCCGATGATTATGCGATGACGCCCGCCGTCAGCCGGGGCATCCTCGCGCTGCTGGAAACCGGGCGGATCACCGCCACCGGCGCCATGACCAACCGCCCCTCCTGGCCCGAGGCTGCGCATGATCTTCGTGCCCTTGCCGGCACGGCCGATCTCGGCGTCCATCTCTCGCTGACCTGCGGCGAGACCCTGACCGACGGCGCGGGCTGGGCCGCCAACCGCGCCCAGCCGAAACTCCCCGCCCTGCTGGCCCGGGGGCTTTCCGGCACACTCCCGCTCGACGCGATCATGCGCGAGATCGAGGCCCAGCTCGACGCTTTCGAACAGGCCATGGGCATGCGCCCGGATTTCATCGACGGCCACCAGCATGTCCATGCGCTGCCGGGCATCCGCCGTGCGCTTCTGGCCGTGCTGGCGCGGCGCTATCCAGGCCACGAACCGTGGATCCGCGATCCCGGCGACAGCCCGGGCGCCATCCGCGCCCGCGGCCGTTTTGCCCGCAAGGCGCGGCTGCTGGCCTTGCTCGCCGGTCCATTCGGCCGCCGGATGGCCGAGGTGGGCTTCCGCCTCAACCGGGGCTTCGCCGGCTATTCCGCCTTTGATCCCGCGGCCGATTATGGCGCTGACTTCGCGAGCTATCTCGTCGCGCCCGGCCCGGCGCATCTCGTCATGTGCCATCCCGGCGAGGTGGATGACGCCCTGCGCGCCCTCGACCCGGCCACCGACAGCCGGCTGACCGAACTCGCCTTCTTCCGTTCGGACCGCTTCAGCGAGATCTGCGCCGTTGCCGGGATGCAGCCCTCGCGGATGGCAGGGTAGGGGCCTCGCCCGCGCCCCATGACAAGGAGGGGCAAACCCGCCACGCTCTCCGGGTGATTCCCTCGCCTCCGGAAACCCCATGCCCGTCACAATCAATCCCGCCTATCTCTGGCCGATCCTTCTGCTGCTGGCCTCGAATGTCTTCATGACCCTCGCCTGGTATGGCCATCTGAAATTCAAGACGACAGCCCTGCCGGTCGTGATCCTTGCCAGCTGGGGCATCGCCTTCATCGAATATTGCCTCGCCGTGCCAGCCAACCGGATGGGCCATGCGGTCTATTCGGCGGCGGAACTGAAGACGATCCAGGAAGTGATCACGCTGATCGTCTTCGCTGGATTTTCCGTCTTCTTTCTCGGCGAGAAGCTGACGCTGAACCACGGGATCGGCTTCGCGCTGATCTGCGCCGGCGCCTGGTTCGTATTCCAGGCAAAATAGCGCACAGCGCACCCTTCTCCGCCAAGGGGAGGATTGCGGCCCGCCCTTCAGGGCTGTTAAGGGAAGCCATCGCCGGAATCGTTCGGCACGCGGTGAGGAGACGCATCATGAGCCAGATTTTCGACCGGCCCAAGGAAATCATCGACTATTGCCTTAAGCCGCTGAACCTGCCGAAGGAAGACGCGACCTACCAGGAGGTCTATCGCCGCCTCGAGCATGTCATCAAGACCTATCAGGTCCAGATGATGAAGGCGAAAGCCCCGGTTGCGGTGGATTTCTCGCAGATGCGCACCATCACGATCAACGAGGACGCGCACGGCCACGATTGAGGCCTGGCTCCGTCGGGCCGAACGCCAGGTGCTGATCATGGCGCAATGCCGCGAATTCCTGACGGACAGCAAAAAGGGGCCTTGCGGCCCCTTTTCCATGACGGGAAAGAGCGAAAATGCTCAGGCCGTCGCCTTGGCGTACATTTCGGCCACGTATTCCCAGTTCACCAGATGCTCGACGAAGGCCTTGAGGTAGTCCGGCCGGCGGTTGCGGTAATCGATATAGTAGGAATGCTCCCACACGTCGCAGCCGAGGATCGGCGTGGCGCCCTGCACCAGCGGGCTCTCGCCATTCGCGGTCTTCATGACGACGATCTTGCCGTCCTTGACGGCAAGCCAGTTCCAGCCCGAGCCGAACTGGGTGATGCCGGCCTGGATGAAGTCTTCCTTCATCTTCTCGACAGAACCGAGATCCTCGATGATCTTCTTCTCCAGTGCACCCGGAATGGCGCCGCCGCCATTCGGCTTCATCCAGTTCCAGAAATGGATGTGGTTGTAATGCTGGCCCGCATTGTTGAAGAGGCCGGCATTCTTGCCGAACGAGCCCTTCACGATCTCCTCGAGGCTCTTGCCCTCGAATTCCGAGCCCTTCAGCAGGTTATTGCCGTTGTTCACGTAAGCCAGGTGATGCTTGTCGTGATGGTATTCCAGCGTCTCCTTCGACATATACGGCTGCAGCGCGTCATAGGCGTAGGGGAGGTCGGGAAGCGTGAAGGACATGGGTGGGTTCCTCGAACATCTGAATCCGGTCAAGCCGGCCGCGATCGGCCGCGCTGCCCTCATGTAAGTCGACCGTAGCAGAAGGGCAATCGCTCCGTTGCGGGGAAATCGGGCCAGACGAACAGTGGATAGCCGCGAAGTGGCTGTCCAACCGGTTGATATTTGCTCCTTCTTCGCGGAATGTTTACCTTGGCCTGTCGTTCTGGATGGAATTCAGGCCGGTACATAAAGGCGAGCCGATGATTTTCGCGATTTTCCTGGTCGCTGCCCTTCTTGTCCTCGGCGGCGTCCTGGGCCTCGTCAGCGCCCTCAATCTGATCCCGACCGATCTCGGCCTCGTACAATTCCAGGCGGGGACAATTGCGCTGGTCGCCGGCATGGTGACATTGGCGATCGGCTTCTCCACCCGTGCGCTTCTGGCAGCCCTGCGACGGGTCGCGACCCCGCATGCCCTCGCCGCGTCGCTGGATGAACGGCCCCGCATGCCGGAGCCTGCGATCGAACCGCCACCGCTTGGCGGGCATGAGCCGGCCATCGCCGCCGGCATGCTGGCAACCGGGGCCGCGGCCGGCGCCGCTTTTGCCGCCCCGTCCGGGCCGGAACCGCTGCCGCCGGCACCGGGTGAAATCCTTGTCGATCCCGCATTCGACCTGCCGCCGGTTGCCCTGCCGGAGGGGCAGGATCCCGGCGCCCCGGCCGCGCCGCAGGAAGACAGGCCTGTCGAGCCTTTGCCCGAACCTCAACCTGCCGACATGCCGTTGGCCATCGACATTCCTCTGGCCGAGTTGCTGCCGGCCGAGCCCATCGCAGGGCCGGAGCCGGTGACGCCGTCGGTTCTGCCGGGCCTGGCGCCCATTCCCGCGCCGCCTGACCTGATGCTGCAGGCCATTCCCGAACCGCCGGTCCTCTCGATCGAGCAGGAGATCCGCGCCCAGCTTGGCCGGGCCCCGACCCCGGAACCCGGGCCGGCCCCGATGCCTGAATCGCCGGCTGAACCGGAAGCCGCGCCGGCCCCCGGCCTTATCGCCGATGCCGATCTCGCCGCCCTCGAGGACGGCCGGCCTCCCCTCGCGCCGCTTGAGACGCTGGAAGTCGTCGGCGCCTACGATTCGGGCGGCACGCGCTTCACGATGTATTCGGATGGCTCGGTTGTGGCGGCGGGCCCCGAGGGCGAGACCCGCTATCCAACGTTGCAGGATCTGCGCCGCCATCTCGACCAGCTCGCAGGCTGAGCTGCCCCTCACGAGGCGCTTGGTGCCAACCTCTCGCCGGCGGGTGAGGGGGCTTAGCCCGACCCCGCTGCCAGCCCCGTCACTTCCAGCGCAAAGGCGAAAACCCGCGCGATATCGTCGAGCTGTTCGAACCGCCCCGATGAGCCGCCATGGCCGGCGCCCATCTGCGTGTAGAGCA
Source organism: Rhabdaerophilum sp. SD176 (assembly GCF_030143245.1). GTDB lineage: Bacteria > Pseudomonadota > Alphaproteobacteria > Rhizobiales > Beijerinckiaceae > Rhabdaerophilum. The sequence continues at coordinate 50,154 of NZ_JARJNS010000004.1, forward strand.
GCACCGGCCCGCCGCCGGTCATCGTCGCGCGCAGGCGGGCGACGAATTTCGCCGGTTCCCAATAGGTGACACGTGGATCGGTCAGGCCGCCGATCACCAGCATGGGCGGATAGTCCTTCGCGGCGATGTTGTCATAGGGCGAATAGGCCCGCATCGCGTGGAAGGCAGCCTCGTCGGTGATCGGGTTGCCCCATTCCACCCATTCCGGCGGCGTCAGCGGCAGGCTCGGGTCGAGGATCGTGTTGAGGCTGTCGACGAAGGGAACATCGGCGATGATCCCGGCGAATTTCTCGCCCGCGAGATTGGCGACGCCACCCATCAGCATCCCGCCTGCCGAGACCCCTTGCGCCACGATCCGCTTCGGCGCGGCATAGCCTTCCGCGACGAGGAATTCCGCGACCGCGATGAAATCGGTGAAGCTGTTGATCTTTTTCTCGCGCTTCCCCTCGCGGTACCAGCGGAAGCCCTTCTCCGTGCCGCCCCGGATATGGGCGATCGCATATATGAAGCCGCGATCGACGAGGCTCAGCCGCTCGGTCTCGAAATCGGCATCCATCGCATAGCCATAGGCGCCATAACCGTAGAGCAGGGCCGGGGCCGTGCCGTCAACCGGCGTGTCCTTCCGCCGGAGGATGGTGACGGGCACGGTCTCGCCATCCGGCGCGGGGGCGAAAACCCGCTCGGTCACATAGACGGCGGGGTCATGGCCGGAGGGCACATCCTGCACCTTCAGCACCGTCTCGGCCCCGGTGGCGAGATCGAGATCGAGCGTCACTTCCGGGTCGACCGGCGAGGAATAGGCCAGCCGCAGGATGTTGCTCTCGTATTCGAGGCCCACCGTCGCAGCGATATCGCCGATCGCCGCCCGGGGCGCCAGCACACGTTCGGCACCGGTCTCCCAGTGGCGGATATGGATGCGCGGCCCCTCCTCGCCGAGGCTCGACCAGATCAGCCAGTCCTTCAGCACATGCACGGAAAGCAGCATCCGGCCTGGCGTTTCGGGCACCAGCACGCGCGCCCGCTCGAGATCGGTCTCGCCGACCGGCAGCGCGACGATCCTGAAATCCGCCGCCCCGCCATGGTTGGTGCGGATGATCAGATCGCCGGCATGGTGGTCGATCTCGTATTCCACGCCCTGCACGCGCGGAAAAACCGGCACCGGAACTTCGCCCGCATCGTCAAGATCGAGCAGCAGCACCTCGCTCGTCTCGTGGTCATGGATCGAGATGAAGCCGTAACGGTCATCCTGCGTGACATCGAGACCGACGAACCAGCCCGAATCCGCCTCGCGGTAGATCTCGACATCGTCGCGCTGCTTCTCGCCGAGGCGATGCCGCATCACGCGGTAGGGCCGCTGCGAGGAATCCAGCTCGATATAATAGAAGAAACGGCCGTCGCGGCCCCAGACCACCTCGCCATTGGTCCGCGAGATGCGGTCGCGGTCGTTGCCGGTGGCGAGGTCCCGCACGCGAAGGACGTAGCTTTCAGAGCCGGTTATGTCCGCCGCCCAGACCATCAGCCCGTGATCGGGCGAGGGCTGGGTGGCGCCGATATCGAAGTAATCGACATCGCGCGCCTCCTTCGACCCGTCGAGCAGGATCTGCTCGCGGCGGGACCCGATCTTCCGCCGGCAGAAGACCGGATATTGCTGACGCTTCCGGAAGCGCTCGTAATAAAGCCACTCGCCATCCTTCATCGGCGGCTCGGCCTCATCCTCGCGCATCCGGCCGCGCATTTCCGCCATCAGGTCCTTCTGCAGCCCGGCCAGCGGTTTGAAGGCCTCGCGGGCGAAGGCATTCTCGCGCCGGAGATAGGTGCCGATCGCCGGCGGAACGCGCTTGGGGTCCTCGATCACCGCCTGCCAGTTCCGGGCGCGGAGCCAGGCATAGTGATCCACCAGCGTCACGCCATGCACCACGCGTTTCACCGGCTTGCGGGCAGCCATCGGCGGCTGGCGGGTGAGATGGGCGAAAGGCGGCAGGCGAGACATCGGCGAATCCTCATCAATCCGCGCGCATCTAGCCGGATTCCCGGACCGGGCGATACGGGGGAGGGACAGGTGAGGAGGCCTTACTCCGCCGGATCGGCGCGGAAGGTGAAGGCCGCGCCGTTGGTGCAATAGCGCCGCCCGCTCGGCTTCGGGCCATCCGGAAAGACATGGCCGAGATGGCCATCGCAGACCGCGCAGCGGATCTCGATCCGCCGCATCCCGTAGGACCGGTCCTCATGATAGCTCACCACACCCTCCTCGACCGGCTCGAAGAAGCTCGGCCAGCCGGTTCCGGATTCATACTTGCTGTCAGTGCGGAACAGGGCGGTGTCGCAACCCGCACAATGGAAGGTTCCGGTGCGCTTTTCTTCGAGGAAAGGTCCGGTGAACGCGCATTCGGTGCCATGCTCGCGCAGGACGCGGTATTGCTCGGGTGTCAGCAGCGCACGCCACTCCGCTTCGGACTTGATCACCTTCTGAATTGCTTTCATCCCACCGCTCCGTGCTTACGTAAGGCCAAAATGGGCCACGCAACTTGAGACAGCAAGTGTACAAACGACAATGTGAACTGTGAACCGGCTTCACCTTCTCTGGGAAACCATGATGCCCGGGTGAAAATTATGTGATATTTATCACAAACCGCTTGCAACTATCCGAAAATATTGCTGAAAGAAAATTGAACGGCTGGAATCCTCGAATCGAGTGTTCGCAAGATATCTTGCTTTACGACTAAGGTATCACCATTTTCAACCGTTGGCCCGAAGAAAAACAAGGAATAGGGTGGTACGATCTGCCCGGCCATAAGAGAAGGAAATATGCTCATGGCGAATACAATCGAACAGGGTGATCTGATCGAATTGGCGGCAGAAATCGTATCTGCCTATGTCAGCAACAATTCCGTGCCCGCTTCGGATCTTCCGAGCCTGATCAACGAGGTTTACACTGCGCTGACGCGGGTGGGCACGCCGATCATCGAGGTTGCGGCCGAGCCGCTTAAGCCTGCCGTTTCTGTCAAGAAGTCGGTGAACAACGACTACATCATCTGCCTGGAAGACGGGAAGAAGTTCAAGTCGCTGAAGCGCCATCTCCGCACGCAGTACAACATGTCGCCCGAGCAGTATCGCGAGAAGTGGGGCCTCCCGGCCGACTATCCGATGGTGGCGCCGAACTACGCGGCAGCCCGGTCGCGGCTGGCGAAGGAAATGGGCCTCGGCCAGCAGCGTCGCCGCGCGCGCTGAGGTTTCGCGCGGCTGCCGCGCTTGCGAGGGACATGGTCCAGAAGCCGGAAAGGCGCCCTGCGGGGCGCCTTTTTTGTGCCTTGTCATGCGCCCGATTGCTTGCCGGTTTCTTCTCCGCATGTTCCGGCCTGTTCTGTGTCCTGGCAGGCACTGTCCACAAGGCAAACGAAAGCGGGGAATTCTTTTTTTCGGTCCGGATGCCGGGCCCGTTTCAGCATTGAGCTTCGCCCCGGCCGGGCCCTAGCCTTCGCGCGGGGAGATTGGTTGCGGAGCAAGCATAATGGAGCAATTATCCAGTATTTCCATAATATTCGGAAACTTTAACTTAATGGAACCGCCGAGCCGTCGCCGGCCCGTTCCCCTCGCGGATGATCCTTCCGGGCGCTGTGTCGGGGCCCTGCAGCGCCAGATGCAGCAGCAGATCTGCCGTGCCTCGGCCGCAGCATGGAGGGGGGTTCCCGCTTCGGCGCTCCTGCGGCCGGAGCGCAACGCGGCCGCCATCGTGCAGGCGCGGCACACGGCGATCTATCTCGCCCATGTCGTTTTCGGCTGCTCGTTGACCCGCGCGGGCGCCATGGTCGGCCGCGACCGCACGTCGGCGCGCCATGCATGCCTCAGGATCAAGGAGCGGCGCGAGCATCCCCGGGTCGACCGGGCACTCGATGCCCTCGAGGCGGCCATCGGCATCTGGTTCCGCACCTTCGGCACGGGAGACGCCTCATGACCCGGCTCGGTGAACCGCCAGCCCGCAACAAACCCGGCCGCCCCGCCATGCCCCGGATCCGGCCCGCGCCGGAGCCGGACCCGCGCGAAACGGCCCGCCTCCTTGAGCGGCTGGCCGAGCCCGGCATGTGCGTCGAGGCGCAACGCGGCCGGCTCGTCTTCCGCGACGAGCGCCGTCGCGTCTCGCTGGCCAGCCGCTTTCCGGCCAGCCTGCTCGCGCCCCTGCTTGGAGCCGGCGCGATCCGCGCCCTGCCCGGAGGAGGCCATGTCATCACGCCGGAAGGGCGCGCGCGGCTGAAACGCGAGGCGGCCGGTGATGTGGCGGCCCAGCACCGGGAGATCATGTTCCGGCCTGAACCCGCCCTTGCGGGGCAGATCGTCGCCGTCAACCTGCGGGAGGATCCGCTGCAGATGCTCCGGCGGCAGCGCCAGGTCGCCCATCTCGTCGGCCCTGCGGAAATCGAGGCCGGGCTCCGCCTGCGGTCGGATCTGCGCCTCGCCGGCACCATCCCCGCCGTCACGATGGACTGGACGCGTCCGGCCGTCGATGGCTCGGGCGGGGAGGGGCTGGCCGAGGCCGATCGCGTGGTGGCGGCGCGGCAACGCGTCGACCGCGCCCTCAGGGCGGTGGGGCCGGATTTCTCGGGCATCCTCGTCGAGATCTGCGGCTTCGGCAAAGGCATGGAAACGCTGGAACGGGAACAGGCGCTGCCGGTCCGCTCCGGCAAGATCGCGCTGGCCTTCGCGCTCCGTGTTCTCGCCCGGCATTACGGGCTCGAAAACCTGGCAACGGGCCTCCGGGCCGGCCGCATCCAGGCGGTGACCCTCGGCGGGTAACTCGCCGCTCAGGTGGCGCGGCCGGCTTCGGCCTTGATCCGCGCCACCATCGAGGCGAGGCCGTTGGCACGCTGCGAGGTCAGGTGCTCGCGCAGCCCGATCTCGGCGAAGAAGGCCTGCGCATCGGTCGCCGCGATTTCGTTCGGCAGCCGGTTCGAGAACATCGCAATCACAAGCGCGACCAGCCCCTTCACGATCAGCGCATCGCTGTCGCCCCGGATGGCGAGGCGCCCGGTTGCAGCGTCACGGTCCATCATCAGCCAGACCTGGCTCGCGCAGCCGGGCACCTTGAAGGCGTCGGAATAGGCTTCCGCCGGCAGGGCGGGCAGGGATTTGCCGAGATCAATCAGGTAGCGGTAGCGATCATCCCAATCATCAAGAAAGGCGAGATCGTCGCGGATGGTCTGGAGCGCGGGCGGGGTATCCATGCTGGTCAGGTGTCGCGTGGTGGCGGGAAGGTCAAGCCCCTTTTCGCGCCGGATGCGGCCCCGGCCGGCGCGGCGGCAGCGGAATCCCTTCGACGATCCGGCGCTCGGGCGCAGTTTTCGCCGGGGGCTCGGGGCCGGCGGGGGGCGTAGCAGGCAGGGAAGGCACGGAGACAGCCGCAGCGGGCGCGAGCGCCGTGCCGGCCTGCCGGGCGAGCTCGGTGCAGAGCAGTGGCTTGTCCTGGCACAGGGCAATGGCCTGGCCAGGCAATTGCCCGGCAGCCGCGCGCAGCTCCGAGCCCGCCTGCCGGCGGTCCTCCGCCGGAACCGTCACATAATAGAGCGCCGCAATCGCCAAGGTGGCACGCCAGAACATGGTGCATCTCCCAATCCCGCTTCTGGCATAAGGCAGGGACCTCGCAATTCTGTTGGCAATTTTCGTCGAATTTTATCGATCCGGCGTTCTGCGCGGAGCCGCAACGCTTTTGAGCCTGGCAGCGCGGATCTGGAGAGAGCTTGTTCACCATAGTCGCGGAAAGGCCGGAGCCCCGGCGTCTCCGGGCCCGAAACCGGGGCTGCAGCACGCTGCATCTTAGCACCCGTTTAAGACCGCCCGACGCATGGTTGGGGTTGGGGAAAAGGACCAAACAGAACGGGACGTGACGGGCCGATGACGATCGACTGGACCCAGACCTTGATGGGCGCCTCCGCCCTTGCCAGCCATGGCCGGTCGGGCATGGCTGCGGCTCTGGCCGGGCGGCGCCTTCTGGGGGTTCTCGCCGGATCGCTGGCCATGGGTCTCTCGCTCGCCACCTTGCCCTTCCGCGGCCTCGGCGCCGTCCTGCCGGAATGGATCGGCCTCAGCGGTGTCCTCGCGGCCTCAGTTTGCGGATTCGTGCTCCTTTCGCGCGAGCGTCCATTGGCCCGGCTGGCCGGCCTGTTCAGCGGGTTGCTCGTCCTGCCTTTCGCTGCCTTTGCCGGGGCCGGGCTGCCGATCCTCGCGCTGCTCTCGCTGCTGGCTGCCGCCCTCGGGCTGGCCGACTGGCTCGCGCTCCGGAACCGCCCGGTGCCGGCGCGCGCCATTGCCGGCATTGCGGTGCTCGCGACCATTGCCTGCTTCCTGCAGGGCCCGCTTGATCTTGCCGCCGTGGCCCCGGCCATCGCGATGACAGTACCGCTTGCTCTGGGAGCCTTCCGGCAGCCGGCTGCAGAGCCTGCCGCCGCCGAGCCGGACCCGCGCCGCCGGCTTGGCCGCCTCGAGGCCCTCAATGGCCTGCTTCTCCGCGGCGGCGCCCGGCAGATCCTCGTGGTGGATCAGGTGGGCGCGCTGGATGCCGAGGGCGAGGCGCCGTTCCGCCGGCATCTGCTGGAAACGCAATTCCCCGAACGCTCGGTTGTCGCAGCGACGCTGATCGCCGATCGCGTGCCGCTGCTTCAGGCCCTGTCCCGCGCGATCCACGAGGACCGGACGACGGAAGGCCTTGTCTTGCGACTCCGCCGTGACCCGGCCGGTGCAGGCTTCCCGCTGCCGCCGCGTTATGATCGCTATTCCTGCATGGTGGCGCCGCTGCCCGGCGAGCCGGGCCTCGCGGTCTTCCTTTACGAGCCGGCGGAGAGTGTTGCGGCCGAGCCTTCGCCCGCCCGCAGGGGCGATCCGGCCCTGCTGTCACGCGCACTGCATGACAGCGTGGCCCCGTTCAATGCCGGCCTCGGTTTCCTCGAGATGCTCGCCGACCCACGCCTTGCCCCGCGTGACCCCGCCACCTCCCGGGATTTCGCCGCCGAGGCCCACAAGGCGATCGGCGAGGCCCATCGCAACACGCATCTGATGGGCCGCTGGCTGCGCGCCCTTCAGGATGGGCCGGACGAACAGGCCGATATCCTGCCGCACCGCCTGCTCTCCGATGCGATCCGGGTGCTCAACCTGCGGGAAGCGCAGGATCGCGGCCTGCTCGCCGTGACGGCGCCGGCGGGCCTGCCTGCCGCGCGGCTGCCGCTGCCGGCTGCGCGCTTCGCGGTGGAAATCATGCTGCGCCGTGCCATGGGCCGTGAAGGCGCGCGCCTCGAATGGCTGCGGGACGGCGCCGACCTGCTGGTCACCTGCCACGCCCCGCCGACGGATGAAGCCCCGATGGTGGATCCGTTCGAGGCGGCCCTGTGTGAGGCCCTGGCCGGCGAAAGCGGCATCGGGTTCTCGGCTTCAGGCGGGCGGGACCTGACCTTGCGCTTCGCCGGCGCCTATGCCGGGCGACTGCCGGTGGCGACCGGCCACGAGACCATTGGGAAAGAGCCGATCCGCATCGCGGGATGAACGGGATCGACGGGGGTGGTGACCATGAAGCAACGGAACCGGGCCCAGGAACGCCGGATGCCGGAAGACGAGGATCGGCCGCGCCGCGCGCGCCGTCGCCTTGTCACGGGCGGCCGTGTCGTGGCGGCCCTGGCTTGCCTGTTCGGCGGTACAATCATCGTGAATGCGGTGATGATGCAGAGCGAGAAGCACCCGACGCCCTTGTTCCGCAACGCCATCCGCGAGGCCGAATCCTTCCCCGCGCCGCCCCTTCGGCCGGAACCGGCGCCCCGGCAGGCAGCCCACACCCAGCCGGCCGCCCCGCTTGCGCGCCCGGCCCCGGCTCCGGCGGCGCCTGTTGCCGCGAAGCCCCCCGAAGTGCCGCCCGCCGCCACCCCCTCCGATCCCCTGCTCGCGGATATCCAGCGTGAACTCGCCCGTCGTGGATTCTACAAGGGCGAGGCGCATGGCCGCCCGGGCACGGCGACGACACAGGCGATCCGCGATTACCAGTTCTCCCAGCGCGTTCCGGTCGATGGCCGCCCGAGCGAGGCCCTGCTGAAGGACCTGCAATCCGCCTCGCGCGCAGCCATGCGCGACGAATTGTCCGACCTTCTGAAGCGCAACGGCACCGAGCGCCCCGCCGCCGCCGAGGACAGGCCCAGCCGGACTGTGTTCGACGTCCAGCGCGCGCTGAACAAGGCCGGCTATGGCCCGCTGACCGAGGATGGCCAGATGGGCCCTTCCACCCGCAACGCCCTGGCCAAATTCGAGGCCGATCGCAAGCTGCCACCCCGGGGCGAGCCGAAAGGCCCGGTTCTCAAGCTGCTTGCCTCGACCACCGGCATCCCCATCAGCCCGTAAGATGCGGCTGACGAGCGAATTCTTCGTCTCCGCCTATCTCCGCCGCACCGCGATCGAGGGGGCGTTCGGCGCGCTGCGCCGCCGGGGCGGGGCAGAGGCCGGTACGGTTTTCGTGGTGGTCGACCATCTCGACGGCACGGCAGCGCTGTACGGCCCGGCCCCGATGTCGAGCTATGCCGGCAAGCCCGAGGACAGGGTTTTCACCCGGCTCCATGCCGCGCCCGTCCTGGAGCGGCCGGCCGTCGAGGCCAGGCTGGAGAAGGAAATCCGCTTCGATCCGGATTGCTGGATCGTCGAGATCGAAGACCGGCAGGGCCGGCACTTCCTCGATCCGGTGATCGAGCCCGGAGGCTGATCCCCGCTGGAGCGGCCCGTTTCGGCACGCCCCTTAATCACCTCTTAAGACATTGCCCGCAATTTCCTCTGGGAAGGGTTGATTCGACGCCGCCAGCCGGCGTGCGGCTTCCCTTCCGAAGGAGTTCTGGCCATGGGCGAACTGATCCGCTTCCGGCCTCGTCATGGGGCCAAACCGGGCATGCTGCCGGCGGGTGAACCGCTGCGCAACGACGGCACCGGCGCGACCATCCTGCTGTTTACCGGCGTTCGCTACGAACGTCACGACGACCCCCCTGCTCACGCCCCCAAAAACCAGAGCCCCCGCTCCGGCCGGCGCAAGCGCGCGTAACCCTGCGTACCCCGTTCCCGCCCTGAGCCCGCTTGCCGGCGCGACAGGGAAAGCCCAACCGCATGCGCGCGGTGGGCCCGCCCTCGCGCGTGCTGCCGCACGCCCGGCCCGGCGCGGCCTGCTGGCGAGGAGGCCCGATGCAGCCTGTTTCCGCCCCGATCTTCCGCCTTGTCCGCACGTCCGGCCTTGCCGTGACGCTCGCGCTGCCGCTTCTTGCCTGCATGCCGACCACGGGCGATTTCGGGCGGCCGCAGCAGGGCTTCACCAATGACGTGCTGCTGCCCTTCACCGGCACGGTCTCGGCGCGGATGCGGGGCGAGCCCTCGTCCTTCTATGCCTATACCGAGGACGAGAAGGAACTCCGCAACCGCGCCTGGAATTTCCTGATGCCGGAGACCGATGCCCCGCGCGGCACCTGGCAGGAACGCAACCTCGCCTTCCACCGCGTCATCCCGCCGCGCGAGCATGATGTGACCCTGTTCCACCGGACGATCATGGGCGGCCCGCAATTCGGTGCCCGGAACGATTCGCCGATCCTGCGCCGCATCAGCAATCCAGGCCATGCCTTCTCATCACTCGTCTCGCGCTACAACCGTGTGAAAGACACGATCGCCGCCGATCACGCGCTGGTGCCGCATTTCCGGCTCGTCGCCTCGCAGGTCATCCAGGCCGACCATGTCCGGGCGCGCAGCCTCGGCCATGTCGGCCATCTGACGGAGGAGCAGCGCAACGAGGCGCTGGAGCGCATCTGCGAGAACGCGCTGATCATCGCCCGGGTGAACTGGTCCTTCTATGACCGCGCCGCGCAATACCGCTATTCGCTCGAACATCTCCTCGTCGAGGGGCCGGAACGCGAGGCCATCCCCTCCGAACGCACGCTGATGGCCTTCGAGGCCGATATCGGTCGCCTGACGAAGAGCGCGATGCAGATCCCAGGCCATTGCCTGCGCGAGGTCGAGATGCCGCCGGTGCTGACGCCAAGGCCGCTCGTCCGCAAGGGCTGACGGCTAATCCGGCAGCCTCTCGCTTTCGCAACGGGCGGCACGCAGCACCTCCTGCGCTCGCGCGCGGCTGCTCGGCCGGTCGACGAAGACCTTCAGGATGGCCAGGCCCGTGAGATGGCGGGCGGGCATGCGGATTTCCTCGATCGCCTGTTCCTCGTCATCGAGCAGAGTGATCCGGTCGAGTTGGGCCTGTGTCGCCACCACAAGGTCGAGGCTGCCGCCGGTGGCCGCCCGGTCGGAGACGGAAGCGTAGATGCCGCGATGCCGCTCGGCGAGGCTGATCGAGAGGAACGTCTCGGAGAGTGGTACGCGCAGCCGCACGGGGCCGGCGGAGAGGTCGTAATGACAGACCGCCATCGCCACGGCCGGGTCGACAAAGGGCAGGCCCTTCAGATCCTCCGCCTCGATCAGCGCGATCATGTTCGTGGCGGCGCCGCGCTCGAGCCGCGAGAACACATCGTCCTTCGTGCCGAATGGCAGGATGAACAGGCTGATGATATGCGCCAGCGTCGCCATCAGCACGAAGACCAGGGCCAGCAGCGAGACCGGCATCACGGGCACCGGATCCGGCTGAGCCGGGGGATTGTGCGCGGATCAAGCTGCGTCGCCGTCGCGGCGAGGGGCGTCTCGTAAAGCCGGATGATGATCTGGATATCCTGCTCCGGCCGGCCGGTCGGCAGCCAGTTGCCCGGCAGCGGCTCCGGCCCGATCTCGATCGTGAACGGACCTTCGGCAGGCCGGATGATCTCGGCCGAGGTGAAGCCATGTCGTTCAGCCAGGTTCGGCACCAGCCGGCCGGCCCCGTCGACCAGCGTCACAGTCCAGTAGCGCGCAGTCGGGAAAGGCGCCCAGAGCCGGTATTCGCAGCGCGAGGACAGGGTCTTGCCGTCGCTGTCCGCCCGGGCCCGGAGGGCAAAGCCTTCGCCGGCGGCAAGCGGCAATTCGCCCTCGTAGAACATCCGCGCCCGCGCGTAGGGGTCGATCTCCGGCGCGCCCTGACGGGGCAGGAACAGCCAGCCGCCGGTCAGCGCATGCGGGAAGGCTGTCGGTCCGGCCACGGCGAGGAAGGTCAGGGCTCCGCCGCTGGCCAGCCCCGCCAGGGCCACGATCAGGAGAAGCAGCAGGCGCATGATCCGGGGGCGGCCCTCATGAACGCGGGGCGGGCATGGTGCCGAGGCCGGAAACCGGCCCGGCCGGCTTGTCCTCACCGGCCGCCTCGATCTCCCGCAGGACGGACTTGCCGCGCGGCGAGAGCCGGTAGAGCCGCCCGGCCTGCGGCAGGTTTGCTTCCAGCGCGCCGGCCAGTTCCGCGAGCTTCGGATCGCGCACCGGCTTGTCCTCGTCGCCGAGGCCGACAATGTTCTGCGCGTCGATATCGAGATGGGCGAAGGCCATGGCCTGCTGGAACAGCATGGCCGGCAGCGAGCCGCCGGTCATGTTGTTGGTGGCGGTATAATCGTCATTGCCGAACCAGACGGCGGTGGTGAAATTGCCCGAATACCCGACGAACCAGGCATTGCGGTATTCATCGGTCGTGCCGGTCTTGCCGGCGGTGGGAACGCCGGGCAAAGTCGCGCGCCTTCCCGTCCCGGCCGTGACGACCTGGCGCAGCATGCGGTTCATGTCGAGCGCGACATAGGCGGGGATCACCTGCGGCCTTTTCTCCAGGTCCTGCTCGGCGCGGTAGATCACCTCGCCGGCGGGGGTGGCGATCTCGCGGGCGACATAGGGTTTTGCCAGCCGGCCACCATTGGCGAAGGCGTTGAACCCGGTCGCCATGTCCACCACCGTCACCTCGCTGACGCCCAGCGGCATGCCGGGAATGTCGCGCACCTCGTTGGAAAAGCCCACCTTGCGCAGCACATCATGGACACGCGCGCGCCCGGCCTTGTGGTTGCCCTTGCCGAGCTTCTCGTTCAGCTGGATCGGGATCGTGTTGATCGACTTGGCCAGCGCCACGATGGCCGGCATCGAGCCGGCATAGGAGCGGCCGTAATTCTGCGGGCACCAGGGCCGGCCGATATTCACGCAGGTCGGCCGGTCGACAACGATGCTGTCCGGCTTGATCACGCCGTCATGCAGTGCTGCTGCATAGACAAAGGGCTTGAAGGACGAGCCCGGCTGCCGCATCGCCTGCACGGCCCGGTTGAACTGGCTCTGCCCGTAATCCCGCCCGCCCACCATGGCGCGCAGCCCGCCGGTATGGTCGAGCATGACGAGCGCCGCCTGCTTGACCTGGTAATTCGGCCCGTGTTGGCGCAGGATCGATTCCGACGCCCGCTCGACATGCTTCTGCAGGCCGGGGTCGATCGTCGCCCGGACGATCAGCGTCCGGTGATTGCCGAGCTTGCCCGCGGCTGCGAGCTGCTTGATTTCCTCGAAGCCGAAATCGAGCGCATAATCCGCGATATTCTGGTTCGCCCTTTCCACCGGCGTTGCCGGGTTGCGCAAAGCGGTGGAAACCTGGCCCTGCGTCAGGAAGCCGGCCTCGACCATATTCGAGAGCACATCCGCCGCCCGGGCGCGCGCTGCCGGCAGGTTCACATTCGGCGAGAATTTCGACGGCGCCTTGAACAGCCCGGCAATCATCGCCGCCTCGGCGAGGGTCAGGTCCCGGACATCTTTGCCGAAATAATGCTCGGCGGCGGATTGCACGCCGAACACGCCATTCCCGAGATAGGCCCGGTCCAGATAGAGCTTCAGGATCTCGCGCTTGGAAAGGCGTGATTCCAGCCAGAGCGCGAGGAAGGCTTCCTTGATCTTGCGCTCGAGCGAGCGCTCGTTGTTCAGGAACAGGTTCTTGGCCAGCTGCTGGGTGATGGTCGAGCCGCCCTGCACCACGCCGTTGGCCCGTGCATTTGCCACGACCGCGCGGAAAAGCCCCTGCGGATCAATGCCCCAATGCTCGTAGAAGCGGCGATCCTCGGTGGCGAGCGCCGCCTTGACGAGATGTTCCGGCAAATCCTCGATCGCGATTGCCTCGCTGTGCAGGATGCCGCGCTTGCCGATCACCGCGCCGGTCTGGTCGACGAAGGTGACTGCGAGGTCCTGCTGCTTCAGCCAGTCATCCTCGTTCACAGCCCTGAATGCGGGTTTTGCCAGCGCTGTCATGAAGATGCCGCCGATGAGGCAATAGGTCAGGGCTTCGCAGGCCACCGTCACCGCCACCCGCCCGCCGGGTGAGGGTTCCAGCCGGTCTGACGCATGCCGGATGCGCCACAGCCCCTCCTTCACACGCTCGCCGAGCCGGTGCAGGGCATCTTCCAGCCAGGCATCGGCATCGCGCAGGCGGCGCGCCAGCTTTTCCCAGGTGGAGAGAGTGCGGAACTCGGTCATGCGTCAGACGTCAGGGGCCAGGCATCCGGGCTGCGGCACCCGGTAGGGACAGGGTATCGTCAATATTCGAATGTTCCCATAACACAGCGTCGCAAGCGCGTCCAAAACGAGGCGCACCCTTGACGGCCCCGGCCCGGCTTGCACACAAGAACGAATGACCGAGCCGCCGCCTTTCTGGAAATCCAAGACGCTCGCCGAGATGGATGCGGCCGAGTGGGAAAGCCTGTGCGACGGCTGTGGCCGCTGCTGCCTCATCAAGATGGAGGATGAGGATACCGGCCGGTATTATTTCACCGACGTGGCCTGCCGCCTCTTCGACGAGGCCAGCTGCCGCTGCCGGGATTACGCCAACCGTGACCGCGAGGTGCCCGATTGCGTGCGCCTGACGCCGGACAATGCCGGCAGCTTCGGATGGATGCCGCCGAGCTGCGCCTATCGCCTTCTGGCGGAAGGGAAATCCCTGCCGGACTGGCACCCGCTGGTCAGCGGCCGTGCCGAGAGCGCGCGGGAGGCTGGCGCCAGCGTGGCCGGCAGGGTCCATGCGCGCGAGGATGAACTCTCGCTGCCCGAACTGGTCGAGCGAATCCGGGCCTGGCCCGGCCGTTGGCCGCGCCGGCGGCCGAATAGGCAGAAGTCTTAATCCGAGAGACGCAAGGGGCGCCCGCCGGCCAGGTTGCGGCCGCCCCAGCCGCGCACCACCTGGTTGATCCAGGCGCGCTGCGGCGCGATCCGCACGGCCTGCGCCGTCGTGCCGCAGCTCTGGGCGTTGCCGAATTTCTCGCGGCCATAGACGACGCCGACCACGGTGCTGCCATTGAGCACCGGCCCGCCGGAATCGCCCGTGCAGACGGCGAAATCCCCGAGATCGGCATCGAGGCTGTACCCGAGCCGCAGGAAACGCGGATAGAGCCGCGGCAGCACCGTCACCGTGGCGCTGCGCAAAACCCCGGCGCTGGCCTCATCCCGGTCGGCGGCCAGGCCGAACCCGGCAATCGTGCGGCGCACACCGACCTGATGCCCTGAATCATCCGATTCGAGCACCATCGGCCGGAACCGCGCGGGCAGGGGGCTGTCCAGCCGGATCAGCGCGAGGTCGATCGAGACCCGTGCCTTCGGCGAGAAGCCGGGATTGATCGCCCGGGCCATCACCCGCTGCAGCACATGCGAACCGTCTTCCTTGTAGGCCACGGCAACCTGCCGGTTGCCGGCCACGCAATGCGCGGCGGTCAGGATGATGTCGGGTGTGAGGATCGTGCCCGTGCAGGCGCCGTGCTTGTTGCCTTGCTTCGAAAGAACCATGACGAGATGCGTCGTCAGCCCGCCATCCGGGCTGGCGGCCTGACCGCCCAATGCCAGGGCAGCGCCCGGCACAAAGCAGGCCAATCCCGGAACAAGGGCAGCGCAGAAGGCGACAGAAGCGCGCGGGGAGGAGCGGAACGGCTTTTTCACGCCGCGGACCATTGCATCGCCCGCGCCCTCGCGCAAGCGCGAAGGATCGCGGCCCTCCCGGGGCCGGGCCGTGCCGTGGCGGGGCTCGGCTTCGTCGCCTCGACCCTGTTCCGGCTCATCGCAACGCGGCGGTTGATGCCCTGATCTCGGCCCTGTCGCAATTCTGTCGACCTGATATATGACAAGCACGATCCGCGTCGGCCCCGGGGCCGACGCTTTGCTGCCCGGAGTGCCCCATGCGCTTGCTCGTCGTCGAGGACGATCGCGATCTCAACCGCCAGCTCGCCACGGCGCTGGAAGATGCAGGCTACGCCGTCGACAAGGCTTTCGATGGCGAGGAAGGCCATTTTCTGGGCGATACCGAGCCCTATGACGGCGTGATCCTCGATATGGGCCTGCCGCGCATGGATGGCATCCGGGTGCTGGAGAAATGGCGCCGCGAGGGCCGCACCATGCCGGTGCTGATTCTCACCGCACGGGATCGCTGGAGCGAAAAGGTGCAGGGATTTGATGCCGGCGCTGACGACTACGTCACCAAGCCCTTCCATATGGAGGAGGTGCTGGCCCGGCTCCGCGCCCTGCTGCGCCGCGCGGCCGGCCATGCCACAAGCGAAATCAGCTGCGGGCCGGTCCTGCTGGATACGCGCTCGAGCCGTGTCGTGGTCGATGGCTCGGCCGTCCGGCTGACCTCGCATGAATACCGCCTGCTCGCCTATCTGATGCATCACCAGGGCCGCGTTGTCTCGCGCACCGAGCTGGTCGAGCATCTCTATGACCAGGATTTCGACCGCGATTCCAACACGATCGAAGTGTTCGTCGGCCGCCTGCGCAAGAAGCTCGGCGTCGAGATCATCCAGACCGTGCGCGGCCTCGGCTACATCGCCGCGCCGCCCGAGGCGCCGGCCAAGCGCGGCTGATCGGGCGCGGATGATCTGGCGCCGGCTCTCGTTCAACGCGTTCCAGCCGGCCTCGCTGGCCGGCCGCCTCGTTGCCTCGGCCATCGTGCTCTCCGTGCTCGTTCTCGTGACGGCGGGCGGCATTCTCTCCGCCTTCAACCGGCGCACGGTCGAGGCCGCTTTCGACGAGCGGCTCAAGCTCTATCTCAAGGTGCTGGTTGCCGACGTCGCCTCGCTGACCGATGGTGGCAATGTCGAGCCCGGCAATCTCGGCGAACCGCAATTCCAGATCCCGCTCTCCGGCTGGTACTGGCAGATCGTTCGGGTGGACCGCGAGAGCGGGGCCAGCAACACGCTGCGCAGTTCGCGCTCGCTCTTCTCGAACCGCCTGCCCGCGCTTGTCGAGCCGGGCCTGCCCTCGCCGCGCGGGGATTTCCGCGACGGCTACCGGACCGGGCCGGAGAACCAGCGCCTGCGGCTGGTCGAACAGGAAATCGATCTCGGCGAGCAGAACCGCTTCATCATCTCCGTCGGCGGCAATGCGAAGGAAATCGCCGAGGAGACAAGGCGGTTCGACATTACCCTCGTGGTGGTTCTGGGCATTCTCGCCATCGCACTCGGGGTATCGGCTCTTGTCCAGGTGCATTACGGCCTTGTGCCTCTGCGCCGCCTCTCCGAGGCGCTCGGGCAGGTCCGGGCCGGGGCACGCGACCATGTCGAGGGCACGTTCCCGGTCGAGGTGGCACCGCTTGCGCAGGAACTGAATCAGGTGCTCGACGTCAACCGCGAGATCGTGGCCCGCGCCCGCGGGCAGGTTGGCAACCTCGCCCATGCGCTGAAGACGCCGCTGAGCGTGCTCATCAACGAGGCGGGCAGCGATCCCGGCCCGCTGGCCGGAAAAGTGCGCGAGCAGAGCGCGATCATGCGCGACCAGGTTCAATATTATCTCGACCGTGCCCGCGCGGCTGCCCGCGCCGCCACGATCGGCAACATCA
Source organism: Rhabdaerophilum sp. SD176 (assembly GCF_030143245.1). GTDB lineage: Bacteria > Pseudomonadota > Alphaproteobacteria > Rhizobiales > Beijerinckiaceae > Rhabdaerophilum. The sequence goes on from NZ_JARJNS010000004.1 coordinate 66,886, forward strand.
CCGAGATCGAGCCGGTCATCGCCTCGTTCATCCGGGCTTTCGAGAAAATCTATTTCGAGCGCAACCTGACCTTCCGCGCCGAGATCTCGACCTCGCTCCGTTTCCGGGGCGAGAAGCAGGATCTCGAGGAGATGATCGGCAACCTCGTCGACAATGCCGGCAAATGGGCGAGCACGCAGGTGCTGATCTCGGTGATCCGCGACGAGCCGGTGGCGGCCATGCCGATGATCAGCATCATCGTCGATGATGATGGCCCCGGCCTGCCGGAAGAGGCCCGCAAGGAAGCCACCAAGCGCGGCCGACGGCTGGACGAGACCAAGCCCGGTTCCGGCCTCGGCCTGTCGATCGTGGTCGATCTCGCCGTGCTCTATGGCGGCGCCTTCCTGCTGGAGGATTCACCGCTCGGCGGCCTGCGCGCCCGTCTGGTCCTGCCGGCCCTCTGACGCGACTGCCGGTCGCGGTCCGCTGCCTTAGTGTCGTCGGGATTCCGTTGGAACGGAAAGATGTTCCTGCTATGCGAGCCCGATGATGTTCTGGCTACCCGTCCTCGTCCTGATCCTTGTCGCGATCCTGCTCGCGCTCTGGCCGCTGCTGCGCGGCCGCGGGCCGGTTGATCCGATGGATCAGGCTGTGGCCTTCTACCAGGCCCGCAAGGTGGAGCTGGAGCGTCAGCATGCTGCCGGCCAGATCGGCGATGCCGATTTCGAAGCGGCGATGGCCGAGCAGGGCCGGCATCTGCTCTCGCTCGGCCGCGGGCGCGGCCAGGTTTCCGGCGATATCGGTGCCCGCCAACGGCGCAAGATCGCGGCGCTGGCCATGCTGGTGCTGGTTCCCGGCATCACGCTGGGCGTCTATCTCCGGATCGGTCAGCCCGGTTTGCCGGACCTGCCGCTCGCCAGCCGCGCCGTTACGCCGCAAAACATGGATGTTGCCTCCGCTTTGCAGCGGATCGAACAGCATCTCGCCCGGAACCCGGATGACGGGCGCGGCTACGAGGTGGTCGCGCCGGTCTATCTCCGCGCCGGCCGTTTCGCGGATGCGGCCTTTGCCTATCGCCGCGTCATCGCCCTGCTCGGGCCCAGCGCAACCCGCCATGCCGATCTCGGCGAGGCTTTGGTGGCGGAGAAGGACGGCATCATTACCGCCGAGGCACGCGACGCTTTCGAAAAGGCCGTGGCGCTTGAGCCCGGTTATGCCAAGGCACGGTTCTATCTGGCGGTTCTCCTCGAGCAGGATGGCAACCGCGCCGGCGCTGTCGAGAAGCTGACGGCGCTCGCCGCCGAGCTCGGCACCGGCCCGGGGCGGATGCGCGTCGAGGCCGAGATCGCCCGCATGCGGACAGAAACCGGCGGGCCTGCAAGCGAGGCCGGCCAGAGCATCGCCGCTTTGCCGGAGGCTGAACGCCAGGCTGCCATCCGCTCGATGGTCGATCAACTGGATACCCGTCTCGCCGGCGGCAGCGGCACACTCGGCGAATGGCAGCGGCTGATCCGCGCCCGCCTCGTGCTGAACGAGCCGGACAAGGCGCGCGAGGCCCTCGGTCGCGCCCGGGCCGCCCTTGCCGGCGAGCCCGATTCGCTCAAGGTTCTGGACGAACTCGCCGGGGAGATTCCCGGCAAGGCGCCGTAAGGGCGGGGCAGGGGCATGACGCGCAAGCAGAAACGGCTGGCCATGATCGGGGCAATCGGCCTCGTCCTCGCAGTCGCCACGGGGTTGATCCTCGTGGCCCTGCAGGACCAGATCATGTTTTTCCGGTCGCCGACCGAAGTGGTGCAGGGCAAGGTCAAGCCGGGCGAGGCCTTCCGCCTCGGTGGGCTGGTCGAGACCGGCAGCCTCGTCAAGGAGCCGAACCAGATTGTCCGCTTCGTGGTGACCGACGGCGCCAATACCGTCCGCGTGACCCATCAGGGCATCCTGCCGGATCTTTTCCGCGAGGGGCAGGGCGTCGTGACCGAGGGCAAGCTTGAACCGGGCGGCGTGTTCAATGCCAGCACCGTGCTCGCCCGCCATGACGAGAACTACATGCCGCGCGAGGTGGCCGACAGCCTGAAGCAGCAGGGCGTCTGGAAAGACGGCAAGGGCGAGAGCAAGGGAGCGAAGCCGTGATTGTCGAACTCGGGCATTTCGCCCTGATCCTCGGTTTCGCCGTGGCCCTGTTCCAGGCGACCGTTCCGCTCTGGGGTGCCATCCGTGGCGATGCTGTTCTCGCCCGGCTCGGGGCGCAGGCCGCGCTCGTCCATTTCGCGCTGCTTGCGCTCGCCTTTGCCGCGCTGACCCATGCCTATCTCGTCTCGGATTTCTCGGTGCTCAACGTCTTCCAGAACTCGCATTCGCTGAAGCCGCTGATCTACAAATGGAGCGGCGTCTGGGGCAACCACGAGGGCTCGATGCTGCTCTGGGTGCTGATCCTCGCCCTGTTCGGCGCGGGCGTGGCCGTGTTTTCGAAGCGCCTGCCCGATGACATGCTCGGCGCGACCCTCGGCGTTCAGGGCCTGATCGCCAGCGCCTTCTGCGCCTTCCTGATCTTCGCCTCGAACCCGTTCCTGCGCATGCCGAACCCACCGATCGAGGGGCGCGACCTCAACCCTGTCCTGCAGGATCCCGGCCTCGCGATCCACCCGCCGCTTCTCTATCTCGGCTATGTCGGCTTCTCGATCGTCTTCTCCTTCGCCGCGGCCGCCCTCGTGCTCGGCCGGGTCGATGCCGCCTTCGCGCGGATGATCCGCCCCTGGACGTTGGCCGCCTGGATCACGCTGACGCTGGGCATCGCGATGGGGTCCTACTGGGCCTATTATGAACTCGGCTGGGGCGGCTACTGGTTCTGGGATCCGGTGGAAAATGCCTCGCTCATGCCCTGGCTGACGGGCACAGCCTTGCTGCATTCCGCCATCGTGCTGGAAAAACGCGAAGCGCTGAAGACGTGGACCATCCTGCTCGCCGTCGTCACCTTCTCGCTCTCGCTGCTCGGCACCTTCCTCGTCCGGTCCGGTGTGCTGACCTCCGTCCATGCCTTTGCGGTCGATCCGGAGCGCGGCCTCTTCATCCTCCTCATCCTGATCGCCTTCATCGGCGGCAGCTTCGCGCTTTTCGCGGCGCGCGCCTCGGCGCTGCAAGGCGGCGGCCTGTTCGCGCCGATCAGCCGCGAGGGGGCGCTGGTCTTCAACAACCTCTTCCTGTCGGTGGCCTCGCTGGCGGTCTTCGTCGGCACGCTGTACCCGCTGCTGCTCGAAGCCCTGACCGGCGCGAAGATCTCCGTCGGCCCACCTTTCTTCAACCTCACCGCCGTCCCGCTGATGGTGCCGCTCTTCCTCGCCATTCCCTTTGGCCAGAAGCTCGCCTGGAAACGCGGCGACCTGCTCGGCGCCAGCCAGCGGCTCTGGATCTGCATGGCTCTGGGTGTTGTCGGCGCGGCGATCTCCGCCTATGCGGCCGGCGGCGGCCCTGTTCTCGCGCTGGCCGGGATCGGGCTTGGCATTTTCCTCGTACTCGGCGCGCTGGATGACCTGCTCGACCGGGGCCTGCGGGGCGGCATCGGCATGATCGGCGCCAGGCTTCGGGCCATCCCGCAATCGATCACCGCCATGGCCCTGGCCCATGCCGGGGCTGGCCTGATGGTGATCGGCATCAGCGCCACCGCCTTCGAGACCGAGAAGATCGCCGCCATGAAGCCGGGCGAAACCCTCGCGCTCGATGGCTACACGCTCCGCCTCGAGGGCATCGGCCCCGTGACCGGCCCGAATTACAACGCCATCGCGGCGGAATTCTCGCTGCGTGATCCCGCCGGCACCGAACTGGCGCGGCTGCGGCCGGCCAAGCGCGTCTATATCGGCCGGCAGATGCCGACTTCCGAGGTCGGCCGCTATCGCCATGGCTTGAGCGAGATCTACCTCGCCATCGGCGAGACCTCGGATGGCCAGCATGTCGACCTGCGCGCCTATCACAAGCCCTTCGTGCTGCTGATCTGGCTGGGGCCGCTTCTGATGTCGATCGGCGGCATCCTCTCGCTGCTCGACCGCCGGCTCAGGATCGGCGTGCCCGCCCGGCGCGCCCGCCTGCGGCCCGAACCGGCGGAGTGAGTCCCATGCGATACCCGCTCGGCCTCCTCCTCGCTGCAGCCCTGTTCGCCACGCCGGCTCTCGCCGTGCGCCCGGGCGAGCAATTGCCCGATGCCGCGCAGGAGAGCCGGGCCCGCAAGCTCTCGGCCGAGTTGCGCTGCCTCGTCTGCCAGAACCAGTCGATCGATGATTCCGATGCCCCGCTGGCGGTCGATCTCCGCCGCATCGTGCGCGAGCGGATCAGCGCTGGCGACAGCGATGCTGCGATCCGCGATTTCCTCGTGGCGCGCTATGGCGCCTTCGTTTTGCTGAGGCCGCCGGTCTCGGCCCAGACAATCCTGCTCTGGAGCCTGCCCGGCCTTGCCCTTGCGCTGGGCGGGCTGGCTGCCTGGCGCCTGTTCCGCCGCCGTCCGGGCGAGGCCGGCGAGGGGCCGGCCGAAATGCTCAGCCCGGAGGAGCAGGCGGAATTGCAGGCCCTGCTGGACAAGCCGGGACGCAGCGGTCCGGCCGCCTGAACATTACCGTCATTTAATGCGCCCGACAGCTTTGGTTAAATCAGCGGGCGCTAAACCATAAGCGTGTCTCGCGGTGCGGTGTTTCGGTCAACCCCCGTCGCCCCCCGCTCCGGAATTCCACCGCGGGACCGCCCCTTCTCCCGGCTTGACGTGGCCGGCCCGAAATGGCGATGTGTACCCCGTCAATGCCGCTTCCGATCGAGTTCTCCCGATGAAAATCCTGGTGGTCGAGGACGATGCTGAAGCCGGCCGCTATCTCACCCGCGCCCTCGGGGAATCCGGCCATGTGGCCGATCTCGCGATGGATGGCGAGGCCGGCCTCGAGATGGCCATGGCTGGCAGCTACGATGTCCTGATCGTCGATCGCATGCTCCCGAAGCGCGACGGGCTCTCGCTCGTTATGGCCCTGCGGGCAGAGAAGCGTACGACGCCCGTTCTCATCCTTTCCGCGCTTGGCCAGGTCGATGACCGCGTGCTTGGCCTCCGGGCTGGCGGTGACGATTATCTGACCAAGCCCTATGCCTTCACCGAATGCCTCGCCCGGGTGGAAGCGCTTGCGCGCCGCCAGAACCCGCAGAGCGCGCAGCTCACCTATCGCGTCGGCGATCTCGAACTCGACCGGCTCGCCCATCGCGTCACCCGCGGCGGCGAGGAAATCCTGCTCCAGCCACGCGAATTCCGCCTGCTCGAATATCTGATGCGCCATGCCGGGCAGGTCGTGACACGGACCATGCTGCTCGAGAATGTCTGGGACTACCATTTCGACCCCCAGACCAACGTGATCGACGTCCATATTTCCCGCCTCCGCGGCAAGATCGATCGCGGGCAGGGCGGCACGCTGCTTCACACGGTCCGGGGCGCGGGCTACATGATCCGCGACAATGCCCGGTAGGTTCGGGGCGTTCCGGCAGGCTTTCGGGCAGGTCATCCGCACCAGCGCGTTCAAGCTGTCCGCAGCGTATCTGCTGATCTTCATCATTTTCGCGGTCTTCGTTCTCGGCTATCTCTCCTGGACCAGCCGGCGGCTGCTGGATGACCAGATCACCGCTACGATCGAGACCGAGATCAACGCGCTGGCCGAGCAATATCGCCAGGGTGGCGAGAGGCGGCTCATCACCGCCATCGAGCGGCGCAGCCGACAGAGCGGCAGCTTCATCTACCTGCTGGTTGACCGGCGGGGCGATTCCGTGACCGGCAATGCCCTGCTGCGCGTGCCCGCCCTCGACCAGAGCCCCGGCTGGATCGAGGTGAATTTCGGCGCGCCGGACGAGCCGGTCGAGGTCAATCGCCTCGCCAAGCTGCGGGTCTTCCTGTTGCCCAGCGGGTTCCGCCTGTTTGTCGGCCGCGATCTTGAGGACCGCGCGCGGTTGCAGGAAGTCATCCGCCGCGCCCGGCGCTGGACTGTCCTGCTGGTCCTGGTTCTGGGCGGTTTCGGCGCCTGGTTCGTGACCCGCCGGGTTCTCGCGCGCGTCGATGCCATCGCCGCTTCCAGCGCCCGCATCATGGATGGCAACCTGTCCGAACGCCTGCCCGTTACGAATGTCGATGACGAATTCGACCGGCTGGCCACGCATCTCAACCAGATGCTCGACCGGATTGGCGAGTTGATGGCCGGTCTGCGCGAGCTTTCGGACAATGTCGCCCATGATCTCCGCACCCCGCTGACGCGGCTGCGGAACGGGGCCGAGGAGGCTTTGCGCAAGGCCGGCACGCTGGAGGAAAGCCGCGAGGGCCTGCTGCGCGCCATCGAGGAATCCGACCATCTCATCCGGATCTTTGATGCCCTGCTGATGATTGCCCGCGCCGAGACCGGCAATCTCGCCACCAGCCTGCAGGATCTCCGGCTGGATGATGCCCTGTCCGGCCTCGCGGAACTCTACGAGCCGTTGGCCGAGGAAGCGGGCCTGCCGCTCCGGGTTTCGATCGAACCGGGGCTGACCCTGCGCGCCAACCGTGAATTGCTCGGGCGGGCCGTGGCCAACCTGCTCGACAATGCGCTGAAATATGGCCAGCCGGTCGAGGCGGGGATAGGCCCGCCGCCGGAGATCCGCCTTGTGGCCCGCCGGGCTGGCGAGGCGATCGAGATTATCGTGGCGGATCGCGGCGCCGGCATTCCCGAGGCCGATCGCGAGCGCGTGACCGAGCGCTTCGTCCGGCTCGATCGCAGCCGCGCCAAGCCGGGCTTCGGCCTCGGCCTGTCGCTGGTCAATGCGATTGCCCGCCTGCATGGCGGTGTCCTGCGGCTGGAAGATAACGCGCCGGGGTTGAAGGCTGTGATCTCGCTGCCGGCCGGGGTTGCACCGGCGGCACCGGATGCCCACAATCCGGCCTGATGAAAAAAGCGGCAACGCCCTCGGCTTCCCTCGCAGAGTCCTTTGTCCAGGTGCCGAAATCCGGCAAGGCCGGCCGACAGAAGCTGGCCGATCTGCTCGCCGAGGAAGACGCTGCCGGCCTTGTGCCTCTGACCCAGGCCCACCCGGTTGCCGCGAGCCTTCTGGCCGGCCTCGCCGAGGGCTCGCCCTATCTCTGGCGGCTGGTGCGGCGCTGGCCGGAATGGGTGCCGCCGCTGCTGGAGAAGTCTTTCGCGGAATCGCTGGCCGCCATTCTCGCCGAAACCCTTGCCGCAGGCGAGGAGGGCGAAGCGTCCGCGTCGATGCGCCGGCTGCGGCAGGCCAAGGCCCGGGCGGCACTGCTGATCGCGATGGCCGATCTCGGCAGTGTGATCGACACGGTGCGCGTAACGGAGGCCCTGTCCGATTTCGCCGATGCCAGCGTGCAGGCGGCCCTGCGCTTCGGCCTGCGCGAGGCGATGGCAATGCGCCGCTTCACGCCGGTGGATCCGGCCGCGCCGGAACGCGGTTTCGGCCTGTTTGTGCTGGCCCTCGGCAAGCATGGTGCGCGGGAGCTGAATTATTCCTCGGATATCGATCTCACGATCTTCTACGAGCCCGAGGCGCCGGGCATTGCCTCCGCTGCCGATCCGCAGGCCTTGGCCATCCAGCTGGTCAAGGGCATCGTCCGGCTGCTCAACGAGCGGACGGCCGATGGCTATGTCCAGCGCGTCGATCTCCGGCTCCGGCCCGATCCCGGCCTGACACCCATCGCCATGCCGGTCCATGCCGCGCTCGGCTATTACGAGAGCGTCGGGCAGAACTGGGAGCGCGCGGCCAACATCAAGGCCCGCCCGATTGCCGGCGATATCGAGGCCGGCGGTGCTTTCCTGAAGGAGCTCGAGCCCTTCATCTGGCGGAAATATTTCGACTATGCCGCCATCGCCGATATCCACGCGATGAAGCGGCAGATTTACGCCGTCCGCGGCCATGACCAGATCACCGTGCCGGGCCACGATCTCAAGGTCGGGCGCGGCGGCATCCGCGAGATCGAGTTTTTCGTCCAGACACAGCAGCTCGTCTATGGCGGCCGGCGGCCCTCCCTGCGCGGAGCCCGCACGCTCGACATGCTGGACGAACTGGCCCGCGAGGGCTGGGTCACGCCGGAAGCGGCCAGCGAGCTGGCTACCGCCTATCGCTTCCTGCGCGATCTCGAGCATCGGGTGCAGATGGTCAATGACGAGCAGACGCAGAAACTGCCGCGCGGCGATGAGGAACTCGCCAGCCTTGCGCGCCTCGCCGGGTTCACGCGCGGCGAGCTCGACAAGGCGCTGATCCGCCAGATGCGCATCGTCGAACGCCATTACGCCCGCCTTTTCGAGGCGGTGCCGGGCCTCGCCTCCGAGGCGGGCAGTCTCGTCTTTACCGGGGTCGAGGATGACCCGGAAACGCTGAACACCCTGCGCCGCCTCGGCTTCCAGCGGCCGGATATGGTGGCCGAGACCGTTCGCGGCTGGCATTTCGGCCGTCGCCCGGCCATCACCACGCCAAGGGCCCGCGAAATCGTGACGGAACTGGTGCCCGGCCTGCTCGAGGCTTTCGGCAAGTCCTCGGACCCGGATGGCGCGCTGCTCGCCTTCGACAACGCACTCCAGCGCATGCCGGCGGTGGTGGAACTGTTCTCGATCCTCAAGAACAACGCCGATCTGCGCCGGCTCTTCGCCGAGATCCTCGGCTCGGCGCCGCGCCTGTCGGAGATCGTCGCGCAATCACCGCATGTGCTCGACGTGCTGGTTGATCCGGAATTCCTGCACGGTCTGACCATCGAGGCAACCCGGGCCCGCATCGCGCCGCGGCTCGACCGCGAGACCGACATGGAGCTTTTCCTCGAGCGGGCGCGCGAACTGGCCCGCGCCGAGCGTTTCCTGCTGGGCACGCGGGTCTTTTCGCGCGTGCTGCCGCTGGCCGAGGCCGGCCTGGCCCATACGGCGATCGCCGAGATCTTCGTGGATGTCGTGCTGAAGCGCGTCCGGTCGGAATTCGCGAAGACGCATGGCGTGATTCCCGGCGCCGAGATGATCCTCGTCGCCTATGGCAAGGCCGGCTCGCGCGAGATGACCGCCAATTCCGATCTCGACCTCGTGGTCATCTACGAGGCACCCCCGGATGCTGTATCGGACGGGGCCCGCTCGCTGATGCCGTCGGAATACTTCGCCCGGCTGACGCAAAGGCTCGTCTCGGCGCTGTCGGCCCAGATGCGGACGGGCACTCTGTACGAGATCGATCTCCGCCTCCGCCCCTCCGGCCGCAAGGGCACGGTTGCAACCTCGCTCAACGGCTTCCGTGAATACCAGGTGAGCGAAGCCGAGACCTGGGAGCGCATGGCGCTCTCCCGCGCCCGGCCGATGGCCGGGGATTCCGCCCTGGGCCGGCGCTGGCGCGAGGAGGCGCAGGCCATCCTTGCCACTCCGCGGGAGGCAAAATCAGTGCTGGCCGAGGTTGCCGCGATGCGTGGGCTGATGGCGCAGGAAAAGCCGGGGCGCAACCGGTTCGACGTGAAGGATTGGCCGGGCGGGCTGGTCGATTGCGAATTCATCGCCCAGGCGATGGTTCTGGTCCATGCCGCGCGGCATCCCGCGCTGCTGGAAGGGGGCACGCTCGGCGCGCTTCAGTCGGCGGCCGAGGCGGGCCTGCTCGCGGCTGCCGATGCCGAGGCGCTGGTTGCGTCCTGGCGGCTGCAATCGGCCGTCACCCAGGCGACCCGGCTCTGCATTTCCGGCCCATTCGACGAGGCCGAGGCCAGCCCGGTCTTCAAGCGGCGGCTTGCCGCGTTGCTGGACAAGCCGGATTTCGCCTATCTCGTGGCGGAACTGGTCGATCTCCAGAAGCAGACCCGTCAGATCTTCGAGCGCCTCATCGGCAAGGTGAAGCCGGGCGGTTGAAAGGCTCAGGCGCCGGCGGCACTCATCGGCAGCGAGAGCTGCACCGGTTCGAGCGAGACCGGCAGGTGGATCAGCACCAGCGAGCCGATCTGCGGCGCCGAGCGCAGGCGCATCGTCCCGCCATGCAGTTCCACCAGCGAGCGGGCAATCGCCACGCCGAGGCCGGAACCCTTGCAGCCATCATGGAGCATGCCGTCGATATGGCCGAACGGGTCGCCCATCGTCCCGAGATCGCCGGCAGAGAGCCCGCCGCCCGAATCGGCGACGAACAGGTTGATATGGTCGCCCGCCATGCGCGCCCGGACGGATACGCGGCCGCCGATCGGCGACAGCCGGATGCCGTTCCGCAGCAGATGGGCAAGGGCCTGCGAGATGGCGGTCGCATCGACATGGATCAGCCGCTGGCCGGCCTTGTCCTCGAGTTCCGGTTCGATCTCGATCGTGATGTTCTTGGCCTCGGCCGCATCGCGGACATCATCCGCCGCCCGGGCCAGCAGGGCGCCCAGCGGCGTGGCAGACCGGTCCAGCGCCACGCGTCCGGCCTCGATCCGGGCCATGTCGAGAATATCGGAGATCAGCGAGAGCAGGGTGATGCCGCTCAGCCGGATGTCGCGGGCATATTCGAGATAGCGGTCGGAGCCGCAGGGGCCGAACACCTCGCCCTCGATCATCTCGGCAAAGCCGATAATGTGGTTCAGCGGGGTGCGGATCTCGTGGTTCATGTTGGCCAGGAACTCGGCCTTGATCCGGTTGGCGCTGATCGCCTCGGCCTTCTGCTCGAGATAGCGGTCGGCCAGTTCCGCCAGCTGCGCCGCCTGTTTGCGGAACGCCTCGCGGGAATTGCCAAGATCGGTCACGGTGATGCGGAGCTGGCGCTCGTTTTCCATCAGCCGTTCCTCCTGGAGCTTGCGCGCGGTGATGTCGGTCCCGACGGAAACATAGCCGCCATCCCGTGTGTGCCGTTCACTGATCAGCAGCCAGCGGCCATCCTGGAACTGGGCCTCGTAGGCGCGGGTGCCAGTTTCCGGCTCGGTGCCGCGATCGATCTCGATCAGGACCCTCGGCTCGGATGCGGCGGCCATCAGCGTCTTGTACCCGGCACCGCGCTGGACCAGTTCCGGCGCGAGGCCATGGAAGGACTGGTATTTCGAGTTGCACATGACGAGACGGTTGTTCTCGTCCCAGAGCACGAAGGCCTCGGAGATGGATTCGATCGCATCGCGCAGCCGGGCATCGGCCCGATGGCTCTCCTCCTCGGCGACGCGCTCCTGCGTGACATCCATGACGATGCCGAGCAGCCGGGCGCTCTGGCCTGCCGGAGCAGGGTCGATCACCGCCCGCATCCGCAGGGCCACCCAGCCCTGGCTCTCGTGGCGCATCCGGAAGAGATAGTCGAACTCGCTGTGGCCGGCCCGCGCGCTGTCCTCGATCCGCTGGAAGAGATCATGGTCCTCCGGATGGAGCCGCGCCTCGATCCCGGCCCGGTCGAGCAGGTCACGGTTCGTCAGGCCCAGCATCCGGTACATCGAATTCGACAGCGTCGGCGTGTCGTCGCCCAGCCGCCAGTCCCAGAGGCCGCAATGGCCATGTTCCAGCGCGTTCTCGAATTGCAGCCGGAGTTGCCGCGCCCGCGCCCGGGCCGTGTCGGTATGCTCGCGCTGGGCGTAGAAGACGAGCGTGAAGGCAATCGTCACCGCGCCGAAGCTGAGCAGGATCCCGCCCAGCACGCCGGCATGGTGGCGCCACGTGCGGAGCTCGTCATCCACCGGCTGCAACGCCAGCACGTAGCCGCCGAACCCTGCCGGCTGGCGCAGGTAGACGCTGGCGAGATCCCCCGTATGCAGCGCCACGCGGAAGGCGCCGCCATGGCGGAGCTGCCCGGCGAACAGGCCGGGCTCGTGGAACAGTGCATCGACCGGAAGGGCGATCTCGCCGGGGGCGGCGTGGCCGCCGCGGATCACGCCGAGCATGTCGAGCAGGACGAAGCGGCGGCCGGGTTCATGGATCTCGGTCGGAAGGACAGGCAGGGAGAAGGTCGTCTCGCCGGTCTCGCGGCTCTGGCGGGACATTTCCGCCGCCAGGAAATGGGCCGCTACCGCCAGCGCATCCTCGCTCGAACGGAGCTGCGCATTCCGGCTGGAAGTGAACTGAAGCGTGATGCTGATTGCGGCAACGGAGAGAAAGATCAGAACCAGGATCGGCACCGCGCGATCGAGCCGGGTTGGCCCCGAAATCGCCGGTGACAGACCGGATTTTCCGGCGACCTGTCCCTGTTTTTCGCGCAAACGAATAGCGCTGGCCGCGAATGATCGCACCATGCTTGCCCCCTCGAAACATCCCCCAGATGAGCCGGGGAATGTGCCGCATCGCCCCGAATCACCCCTAGTAGAATCGCGGAGAATCGCGCTGGCAAGCGCCATTCTAAGAATTTGTTTACCATTTGGGGCTTGCGGGCCCGTGCTGACCGGATCAAAGGCAGCATATGCGAAGATGTTTTTAAAATATTCTTCTTATGTTCACTTCTGTTCTTGTTTATTTGTTTATATCAGACTTGACTGAAGCAGAGGCGCGACCGTCGGGGTCCGCAGCCTCGACGTGTCGGACACGAGGAATGCACGTCATGAGAGTGTGCGTTCGAGAATGTCACCCAGATCGCGGGAAAGGTTGGCCTTGCCGGCGAGCGTCCGCAGCACCGAGCCGGCCTTTTCCCGCCGGCCGCTCTCGAGATTGCGCCAGGTGCGGAACGCGGTCGCCATGCGCGCCGCGATCTGCGGGTTCCGCGCATCCAGCGCGTCGATGATTTCAGCCACCAGCTGGTAGCCGCTGCCATCGGCCGCATGGAAGCCGCGCAGGTTGCCGTTGGCAAAGGTCGCAATCAGCGACCGTGCCCGGTTCGGGTTGGCAAGCGTGAATTTCGGATGGGCCGTCAGCGCGCGGACGCGCGCCACGGAGCCCGACCCTGGCACGCGGGCCTGCAGGGCGAACCACATGTCGAGAATAAGGGCATCCGCGCCATAGGCCTTCTCGAACGCAGCCAGAGCCGCTTCGCGTTCCGGCCCCTCGCAAGGCAGCAAGGCTGTCAGCGCAGCGACGCGGTCCGTCATGTTGTTGGCCTGCTCGTACTGGCCGAGGGCGACCCGGGCGCCACCCTCCGGATCGGCCGCCACGATATAACGCAGGAGTTGCGCCCGCAGCGCCCGCCGGCCGGCACTTGTCCCGTCCGGGCTGAACGGCACCGGTTGCGACAGCGTGTCATAGGCCCGCGAGGCTGGCTCGCGCACCAGCCGGCCCATGGCGCGTCGGAGATGGTCGATGGCCAACCCGATCGCCTCCGGGTCGATCTCGGTCGCGATCTCGCGCGCCAGGTCGCCTTCCGTCGGCAGGCCGATGGCAAGGGCGGCGAAGGCCGGATCCTGCTGGCTGCCGGCGATCAGGCTCGCCACCGCCTCGGCCAGCCGGGTGCTGTCGAGCGGAGCCTTGCCCTCGCCAATGGCCCGGACGGACCGCGTGAGGAGATCGGTCGCCGCATCCTGCAGGGCCTGCCAGCGGTTGAATGGATCGACATCATGCCGGGCCAGGGTGAGAAGATCGCCCTCCTTGCGGTCGATGACGACCTTGACCGGCGCCGAAAAGCCCCGGAACAGCGAGGGAATCGGCCTCTGGGTCAGTCCGGTGAAGCTGCGGCTTCCGGTCTCGCCTTCGAGCACGAACAATTCGTCCGGCGCCAGCTCGGTGCCATCCTCGCCGATCAGCCCGAGCCGGATCGGAATGACCTGCGGATGTTTTTCGGGCTGGCCCGGGGTCGGCCGCGTTTCCTGCCGGAAATGCAGCGTGTAGCGGCCGGTCTCCGGATTGTGGTTGCTGGTCACGGTGACGACGGGCGTGCCCGCCTGATCATACCAGCGCATGAAGGGCGCAAAATCCCGGCCGGAGACATCGGCGAAGCACTGGATGAACTGCTCGACAACCGCCGCCTCGCCGTCATGGCGCTCGAAATAGAGATCCATCCCGGCCCGGAAGGCTTCCGGCCCGATCAGCAGGCGGATCATCTGGATCAGCTCGGAACCCTTGTTATAGACCGTCGCTGTGTAGAAGTTGTTGATTTCCTTGTAGGTCTGCGGGCGGACAGGGTGGGCCAGCGGCCCGGCATCCTCGACGAACTGCGCAGCGCGGAGCGTCTGGACATTGGCGATCCGCTCCACCGGCCGCGAGCGTTCATCCGAGGAGAATTCCTGATCCCGGAAAACGGTGAGCCCTTCTTTCAGGCAGAGCTGGAACCAGTCCCGGCAGGTGATCCGGTTGCCTGTCCAGTTATGGAAATACTCATGGGCAACGATCGCTTCGATATTGTGGTAATCCTGATCCGTCGCCGTTTCCGGAGAGGCCAGGATGTAGCGGTCATTGAAGATGTTGAGGCCCTTGTTCTCCATCGCGCCCATGTTGAAATCGGACACGGCGACAATGTTGAACAGGTCGAGATCATATTCCCGACCGAAGGCCTGCTCGTCCCATCGCATGGAGCGGATCAGCGCATCCATCGCATAGGCCGCGCGCTCGGCCTTGCCCTTCTCGACATAGACGTTGAGCGTGACCTTGCGGCCGGAAGGGGTGAGATGGCTCCCCGTAAAGGCATCGAGATCACCCGCGACCAGCGCGAAAAGGTAGCAGGGCTTCTTGTGGGGGTCGTCCCAGACGGCGTAATGCCGGCCGGTCCCGGTGATCTCACCGGATTCGACCGGATTGCCGTTCGAGAGCAGCAGCGGCGCCTCGGCCTTTTCGGCCTCCATCCGCACGCGCCAGGTCGACATCACGTCCGGCCGGTCAAGGAAATACGAGATCCGGCGGAAGCCATCCGCCTCGCATTGCGTGCAATAGACGCCGTTGGAGCGGTAGAGCCCCATGAGTTTGGTATTGGCGGCCGGGTTGATCTCGGTCTCGACCGTCAGGGTGAACCGGTCGCCGAGCCCGTCGATGCTCAGGCTGTCCCGCGTGGCATTGTAGGCCTGTGCGGGCACCGGCGCGCCATCCACTGCGAGGCCGGTCAATGTCAGGTCATCGCCGTCGAGAACCAGGCTGGCATCGGGGCGCCCGGCCGGGTTCCGGCGCATCGCGAGGCGGGAGGTTACCATCGTCCGCTCCGGCTGGAGCCTGAAATCGAGATCGACATGGTCGATCAGGAAATCCGGCACGCGGTAATCGGTGAGGCGGATGATGGGTGGCGTTTCGGTACGCATGGGACCCCCGGCACGTCTGCAAGAAAAAGCGGCCCGCCATTCCGGGAAGAACGACAGGACAGGGTGTCGCAGGCTAGGCTCAGTTGAGCCCGTGTCTAGCGCAATGGTGTCGCAGGGCGAGCATCGTCACGAGGGCCAGCCCGGCCGTCGCCAGCATCAGGTCGACGAGCATCGCAGCGCCCAGCCTGTCGAGCAGGAAGCCTCCGAGAATTGGCGCCACGGCCCCGGCCGCGTTCTGCGAGACGGTGATCCGGTTCAGGCGCTCGCCATAGCCCCGTGACCCGAAGATCGCCAGCGTCAGGCCCCCCCGCGCGATTGTCAACAGCCCGTTCGAGATGCCGTAGAAGACGGCGAAGGCGAGGCCAATGGGGATGCTCCCCTGGGCCTGGATGAGGAAGAGGAACGAGACCGGCAGGAACGCGGCAGAGACAAAGGCTGTCCACATGATGCTGAAGCGCGGCGCCAGCAGCGCCTCGCCCATCCGGCCCGCGACCTGGAACACGCCGACCATGCTGCCAACGAGCACCGCCGCCGTGGCGGCGAAGCCCAGGCCCTCCAGCAGGGGAAAGACCAGAAGGGACCACGAATTGAAGATCAGGCCATTCATCGCCAGCATCGCGGCGAAAAGTACGAAAGCGAGCGGAAAGGCCGCGGCGGGGATTCCGGCTTCCACCGGGTCGGCGGCTGGCACATGGGCGGTTTTGCCGGCCCTTCCGGGAAGGAGGGTGAGGTGGATCGGCAGGCAGATCGCGAGGTTCAGCCCGGCGAAGAACAGGATGATCGTCCGCCAGTCGAGGAACGACATCAGCCAGGCCGTGAAGGGCCAGAACAAGGTCGAGGCCAGCCCGCCCATGAAGGTGAGGTAGGAAATGGCGCGCCGCGCCTGCGTTCCGGACATCTGTGTCAGGGCCGTGAAGGCGGCGGAGTAGAGCGTCATCGGCGAGCCGATCCCGATGATCGCCCAGCCGAGATAATAGCTGAGCAGCCCCTTTGAGTAGGCCAGCACCACAAGACCTGTCGCCATGATCACCGTGCCGGTCGCCATGACGATCCGCGAGCCGGCCTTGTCCTGCCACCGGCCGATGCGGGGGCCTATCAGGGCCGCAGCGCCCAGGGTAAGTGATGTCCCGCCCAGAACCCAAGCGGTGGACATGCCGAGCGAGGCGCCGATCTCGCCGCTCAGCAACGACAGGAGATAATAGGTCGTTCCCCAGCCGATGATCTGGCTGACCCCAAGGCCAAGGATGGTCCGCCGCACGGCCGGCGGCATCGGCGGAGAAGAGGGCACGCGGGAAGGCCTGAAGAAAGGGCGACCCAGGATGAGTCGCGTTGAATAGAGAATGCCGCCGGAAACCGGCGGCATTCAAGACTGATCCTGAGATGGATCGATCAATATTTCTTATTGCTTGACCTTCGCCTTCAGCAGCGGGATCCAGCGGTCATTCTCCGACTTGACCAAAGCGGCAAGGGCGGCCGGCGAGGCGCCCTTCGCATCCGGCACCACGCCGCCGAGATCCTCGAGCTTCTTCTTCGTGGCCGGATCGGTAACGGCCTTGGTCAGCGCATCGCTGAGCTTGGCGACGACATCGGCCGGCGTGCCCTTCGGCGCGAACACGGCGTTCCAGGCCGAAACCTCGAAGGCCGGCAGCCCGGCTTCCTTGGTGGTCGGAACATCCGGCAGCGAGGGCGAGCGCGCCTGCGTGGCGATCGCCAGAGCCTTGATGGTGCCACCCTTGACCTGGCTGCTGACCGAGACGATCTGGTCGCACATGTAATCAACCTTGCCCGAGATCAGATCGGTCAAAGCCGGGCCGGTGCCGCGATAGGGAATCGTGTTCGGGTTGATCTTCATCATCTCGTGCAGCAGCACGCAGGTGATATGCGAAACCGAGCCCGAGCCCGCATTCGCGTTGTTGATGGTCTTCTCGTTCTTCTGGGCGTAGGCGATGAATTCCTGCAGGGTCTTGAACGGCAGGTCCTTGCGCGCGACGATCACGATCGGCGTGCCGGCAGCGAGGCCGATCGGCGCGAAATCCGTCTGAGGATTGTAGGCGATATTCGGATAGAGGCCCGGCGCCGCACCATGCGTGCCCATATGGCCCATGGCGATCGTGTAGCCATCCGGAGCCGACTTGGCCGCGCGCGTGATGCCGGTGGTGCCGCCGGCACCGGCGACATTCTCGATGATCACCGGCTGGCCGAGCGTCTTGGACATGTTCTCGCCGACAATGCGGGCCACCACATCCGTCGGGCCGCCGGCCGCGAACGGAACGATCATGGTGATCGGCTTGGTTGGATATTGCGCCTGCGCCGAGCCGGCTCCGAGCGCGAGGATCGCCCCGATAGCCGCTGCTGCGGTCAGGCCTTGGCGTTTGGTCATAGTCATCTGGTCACTCTCCCTTGGTTCCAGTCTTGGTCTTGACATCCGGCCCCTCAAGCTGGTGCAGGGGGCCGGTTTGTCCAGCATGCCCGTTGCCGCAACCATTTCCGGCTGCCGCACCGGTCTCTGTCACTCGACGAACACTTCGTCGCGCTTGCGGCGGATCGATGGCAGCAGGGCCACGATCAGCAGGATGATCGACACGATCATCAGAGTCGCCGAAATCGGGTGCTTGTCGAAATCGAAGAAGGTCATCGCATCCCCGCGCGACAGCAGCATCGCCTGCCGGAGCTTCTCTTCCATGATCTTGCCGAGCACGAAGGCGACGAGCATCGGCGCCGGTTCGAAGCCCAGCTTGAGCAGAAGATAGCCGACAAGCCCGAAGAAGGCGGTCAGCACCACATCGAAGGGCTGGTTGTTGATGGAATAGACCCCGATGGCGCAGAAGATCAGGATGGCCGGAAACAGCATCCGGTAGGGCACGCGGAGCAGACGCACCCAGAGGCCGACCATGGGCAGGTTGATGATGACGAGCATCAGGTTGCCCAGCCACATCGAGGCAATCATGCCCCAGAACAGGTCCGGCTGCTTGGTCATGATCTGCGGGCCCGGCACGATGCCGTGGATCGTCATCGCCCCGACCATGATGGCCATGACCGCATTCGGCGGGATGCCGAGCGTCAGGAGCGGGATGAACGAGGTCTGGGCCGCAGCATTGTTGGCGCTTTCGGGGCCGGCAACGCCGCAGATCGCGCCCTTGCCGAATTCCTGCGGATTCTTCGAGATCTTCTTTTCGAGCGTGTAGGCGCCGAACGCCGCCAGCACCGCGCCGCCTCCGGGCAGGATGCCAAGGACCGAACCGAGGAGGGTGCCGCGCGCCACGGCCGGCGCTGCTTCCTTCAGGTCTGCCCGTGTCGGCATGAGGTTGGTGATCTTCTGTTCGACGACATCACGGCTCTGTTTCTGCTCGAGGTTGCGCAGGATTTCCGCGAAGCCGAACACGCCCATGGCCAGCGTGACGAACTCGATCCCGTCCGCCAGGGGCAGGAGGCCGAATGTCATCCGCTGCTCGCCGGTTTCCAGGTCTGTGCCGATCGTTGACAGCAAAAGGCCGAGGAAGATCATCGTGATCGCCTTCAGCACGGAGCCGGAAGCCAGCACCACCGCGCAGACAAGGCCCAGCACCATCAGTGCGCAGTAATCTGCCGGTCCGAAGGCCTGCGCCACCTGCGTCAGCGGCTTGCCCAGCGCGGCGACGAGAAGAGTGCCGAACGTGCCCGCAACGAAGGAGCCGAGCGCAGCAATGGCCAAAGCCGCGCCGGCGCGGCCTTTCTTGGCCATCTGGTGTCCGTCGAGCGCGGTCACGACCGAGGAGGATTCCCCGGGCAGGTTGACGAGGATCGCCGTGGTCGAACCGCCATATTGCGCGCCGTAATAAATGCCGGCCAGCATGATGAGCGCGCCGGTCGGATCGAGCTTGTAGGTGATCGGCAGCAGCATCGCGATCGTGGCGATGGGGCCGATTCCTGGCAGAACCCCGATCAGGGTGCCGACAAGGGCACCGATCAGGCAGAGCATCAGGTTGGTCGGCGTCGCGGCAATCGAGAAGCCGTAAGCGAGGTTGCTGAGAAGATCCATGGACGCATTACCTCAGGAAAGTCGGCCAGAGCGGGATCGGTTGCCCCAGGGCGATCGGGAACAGCATGGCACAGAAGCCGGTGATGCCGATGGCGAAGATCAGGGCTTCCTTCCAGCGGTAGCTCTCCCGAGCCGCTGCCGTGGAGATGAGCACCATCGGGATACCCGTCATCGCGAGGCCGAAGGTGCGGATCGAGAAGGCAAAGAACAGCACCGAACCCAGAATGGCAACCGGCCCCCGGATGGAGAGCTTCTCAAGGTGCGGGCCTTCCTTCATCCAGCCGATGATCGTCACGGCAAGGCCGAGGCCGATCAGGCAATAGGCGAAGATCCGCGGTGCCGTGCCCGAGGCGAAGCCGACACGCCCCGCCGCCGGCAGGTCCTTGACCAGATACAACGCGAGCACCCCGATCAGGATCATCGCGATCCCTCCGAGTATGTCCTGTGGCGAGCGGGCCGCCTGCTGGCGGCGAGCTTCCTGACTCATTGATTTCCCCCCGAATTCGTCCGGCTCTTGCGCGAGTTTTGCAACAAGCAGGGCCAGATGCAAATGCGCTGCTAATGACTTTCGTTGGCCATGTAAAGCGTTAATATATGACCAAGATAATTTTGTATTCAACAATGAATAGGCCATATAGACCTGAAAAGAGAGCAAAAATCCTGTGTAATGTTTTCGTATTGAGATTTATACAAGACCCCGAAGAAAGGGATGAACTCGCAGAGAATGTGCCGCGCAATGCGATGCCGTGGCAATGCCATCATTTGCCACAAAATTGCCGTTTTCCGATCCTCGACGCGCTATTCCTTTATTTTGCAGCGCAGCAAAAGTCCTTTGCTCTAAACGGAATGAATAAAGCCGCATCCGAATTGCCACACCGGGCCGGTTCCGGTAGGCCGAGAGAAGGTGTTCAAGGAAAGCAGGGCGATGTTTGGCATTCCCGTCTCGGATCTGTTGCCGCTGGTCGTCGCCCTTCTCGCGGCCGGCCTGTTGACCGGCCTGCTTGCCGGCATGTTCGGCGTTGGCGGCGGCGCCGTCATCGTGCCGGTGCTTTACCAGATCTTCGGGCTGCTCAACGTGCCGGAATCGGTGCGGATGCATCTCTGCGTCGGCACCTCGCTCGCCATCATCATCCCCACCTCCATCCAGTCCTTCCGGACGCATTACGGAAAGGGCAAGGTGCTGATGGATGTGCTGCGCCTCTGGGCGGTGCCGGTCGTGCTCTCGGTCATGGCCGGCGGCGTCATCGCGGCCTATGCGCCGGCCCTCGTGCTGAAGCTGGTCTTCGTGGCGGTGGCCGGCTCGAACGCGATCAAGCTGCTGTCGGGCCGCGATGACTGGCGCATCGCGCCGGATCTGCCCGGTCCGGTCGGCATGCGGGCCTATGGTGTGCTGATCGGACTGGCCTCCTCGTTGATGGGGATCGGCGGCGGCGCCATTTCCAACATGATCCTCGCCTTGCACGGCAAGGCCATCCACAATGCGGTGGCCACGTCATCCGGCCTCGGCGTGCTGATCTCCATCCCCGGCGCGCTGGCCTATATCTGGGCGGGCTGGCCGCATCTCGCCGAATTGCCGCCGCTTTCGCTGGGCTTCGTCTCGATCCTCGGTTTTGCCCTGATTGCGCCGACCTCCACCTTCGTCGCGCCCTATGGCGCCCGGCTCGCCCATTCCATGCCGAAGCGCCGGCTGGAGATCGCCTTCGGCGTGTTCCTCCTTCTGGTGAGCCTCCGCTTCCTTTACGGCCTGGTCGCCTGAGGCGCTGCCCGCCGATGGGGGGTTGAGCTTCGCCCGGCGGGCAGTATCCTGCAGGAAGCGAGGGAGTGTCGTCGCATGCCGGAAAGCCCGCGCGGACCTGTGCCGCCGGAACAGATCGCCCGAATTTTCCAGCGGATCGATGCCCTGCGCGACGATCTCGTCGCCCTCACGCAGCGGTTGATCCGCTTCCCCACCATTAACCCGCCCGGCGATGCCTATGAGGCCTGCGCGCGGGATATCGGCGCCTGGCTCTCGGCCCGGGGCGCGGCGGTTTCCTATCTCCGCGGCGAGGGCGAGCCCGACGATACCGACCTCCATCCCCGCATCAACGTGATCGGACGCCTTGAGGCAACCGAGCCGGGGCCCTGCATCCATTTCAATGGCCATATCGATGTGGTCGAGCCCGGCCTCGGCTGGACCGTGCCGCCTTTCGAAGGGTTGGTGCGCGATGGCCGCGTCTATGGCCGCGGCGCCTGCGACATGAAGGGCGGCATCGCGGCGGCCATGATCGCCATCGAGGCGATCCTCGCCGAAGGCGCGCTTACCTGCGGCGCGATCGAGTTTTCCGGCACGGTCGACGAGGAATCCGGTGGCTTCGGCGGCGTCGGCATTCTCGCCCGGCGTGGCCTGTTCGACCGCAGCCGCGTCGACCATGTCATCATCCCCGAACCGCTGAACCCGGATCGCGTCTGCCTCGGCCATCGTGGCGTCTGGTGGGCCGAGATCGAGATGCGCGGCCAGATCGGTCATGGCGCGATGCCCTTTCTCGGTGTCTCCGCCATTCGCGGCATGGGCCATTTCCTGCGCCTGCTGGAGGAGGAATTGCTGCCCGCCCTTGGCACCCGCGTCACCCGGATGCCCTGCGTGCCGAAAGGGGCGCGGCAGGCAACGCTGAACCTCAATTCGATCCATGGCGGCCAGCCCGAACCCTTCCACGGCCTGCCGGCGCCGGTCGTGGCGGATCGCTGCCGCCTCGTGATCGACCGGCGCTACCTGATCGAGGAGGATCTCGACCAGGTCCGTGCCGAGATTGTCGGATTGCTCGACCGTGCCCGCGCCCGAGAGGCCGGGTTGGATTATTCGATCCGCGAGATCATGACCTTCGCCCCGACGATGACCGAGCCGGATGCGCCGCTGGTGCGCGAACTCGATCACTGGATCGAGGTCCTGTTCGGCCGCCCGGCGGAACATGTGGCCTCCCCCGGCACCTATGACCAGAAGCATATCACGCGCTTCGGCTCGGTGCGCGATTGCGTCGCCTATGGGCCGGGCATTCTCGATCTGGCCCACCAGCCGGATGAATGGGTGGGTATCGACGATATGGTCATCTCCGCCAAGGTGATGGCGGCGACCACCCTGTGTTTGTTGCACAACCGGGGGAATCCGGCCTAGATTCCCGAAAGAGCACCCGAAAGGGCAGGGGAGTGACGATGATGAAACCCATTCGCCGGCTGGCCGGACCCGCAATCCTCGCCCTCGGGCTTGCCCATTTGGCCCTTCCGGCCGCAGCCCAGCCGCGCGATGCGCTGACCCTGTGCCAGACGCTCGAGCCGCCGATCCTTGATCCCTCGGGCGGTGCCGCTGCGGCCATCCGCGAGGTCACCTACGGCAATATCTTCGAGGGGCTCGTCGCCTATGACCGCAACGGCAAAGTGGTGCCGGCGCTCGCGCGGGAATGGTCCACCAGCGTCGACGGCCTCGTCTGGCAGTTCCGCCTGCGCCCGGCACGGTTCCATGATGGCAGCGCCGTGACCGCGGCCGATGTGAAATTCTCCTTCGAACGTGCCGTTGCGCCGGATTCGAAGAATGCCCAGAAATGGATCTTCGAGCCGATTGCCGCCATCGCGACGCCGGCGCCCGATCTCGTCGAGATCACATTGAAGAGCTTCACGGCTGATTTCCTCGACGGTCTCGCCATGGGCGATGCGACGATCTTTTCGGCAGCCTCGGTTGGCAAGGCCGCCACCGAACCGGTCGGCACCGGCCCTTACCGCTTCGTGCGCTGGCAGCGCG
Organism: Rhabdaerophilum sp. SD176; assembly: GCF_030143245.1. Lineage (GTDB taxonomy): Bacteria > Pseudomonadota > Alphaproteobacteria > Rhizobiales > Beijerinckiaceae > Rhabdaerophilum. The sequence goes on from NZ_JARJNS010000004.1 coordinate 89,749, forward strand.
GCGACCGGCTGCTGCTGGAGCGCAATGACAACTGGTGGGGGCCGAAGCCGGCACTGAAATCCGCGACCTTCCGCTTTATTTCTGATCCGCAGGCGCAGGTTTCGGCCCTGCTCGCCGGCGATTGCGACGCCCATACCAATCTCGGCGCACATGAGGCTGTCGCCCAGCTCCGCGCGGATCCGCGCCTCGCCGTTACAATCGGCCGGACCGAAGGCGAGACCATCGTCGCGATCAACAATGCCAAGGCGCCCTTCTCGGATGTTCGCGTCCGGCAGGCCATGGCGATGGCGGTGGATCGCCGCCTCGTCAACGAGGGCGCGGTATCCGGGCTCGGCACGCCGATCGGCAGCCATTTCTCGCCCAATCATCCGGCCTATCTCGACCTCACGGCCGAGCGTCCGGTCGATCTCGCCAAGGCGAAGGCCCTGCTGGCCGCTGCCGGCTATCCCAACGGTTTCGCCGCCACGCTCCGCCTGCCGCCGCCGGCCTATGCCCGGCGGAGCGGCGAGATCATCGCGGCGATGCTGGGGCAGATCGGCATCCGCGCCACGATCGAGCCGCTGGAATGGCCGCAATGGCTCGAGCGTGTCTTCCGTAACAAGGATTTCGACATGACGATCGTCGCGCATGTCGAGCCGCTGGACGTGAATATCTACGCGCGGGACACCTATTACTTTGGCTACCAGTCGCCAGCGGTGAAGGAGGCTTATGCCCGCACCAAGACCGCGCGCACCGAGCCGGAGCGGCTCGAGGCTTTCCGGGCGATCCAGCGGCAGATCACCGAGGATCAGGTCAACCTGTTCCTCTTCATGCTGCCGAAGATCACTGTGGCGCGGAAGGGCCTGACCGGCCTCTGGCCGAACTGGCCGGTTCCCGCCAATCCGCTGGCTGAACTCCGCTGGGAATAGCTCTGCAACAGGGCCCGGCGGCATGGTTTTGTTCCTGATCAAGCGGCTCGTCGGGCTTGTCCTGACGCTGCTTTTTGCTGCTCTGGTGATCTTCCTCGTGCTGGAAATCCTGCCGGGGGATCCGGCCGCCATGATGATGGGCGTCAGCGCCACGCCCGAATCTGTCGCTGCGCTGCGGGCTGAGCTCGGTCTTGACCGGCCGGCGGCAGCGCGCTTCCTCGAATGGCTGGGTGGCTTCTTCACCGGCCAACTCGGCCTGTCCTACACCTATCGCGTGCCGGTGGCCGGCCTGATCGCCGAGCGGCTCGCCGTCACCGTGCCCCTCTCGCTGCTGGCGCTCGGTCTTGCCGTCGCCTTCGGTGTCACGCTGGGGACGCTCGCGGCGGCGCATGCCCATCGCCGAGCGGACCTGATCATCATGGGGATGACGCAGCTCGGCCTCGCCATTCCGAATTTCTGGTTCGGCATCCTGCTCGTCCTTGTCTTCGCCATCGGGTTGGGCTGGCTCCCGGCCGGCGGCTTCCCGGGCTGGGCGGCCGACCCGATGCTCGCCTCCCGCGCGCTGCTCCTGCCGGCCATCGCGCTGGCCCTGCCACAGGCGGCGAGTCTGGCGCGGATCACCCGCTCGACCATGCTGGAAACGCTGTCGGAGGATTATATCCGCACCGCCCGCGCCAAGGGCCTGTCGCGCAGCCAGACGATCCGCCGCCATGCCCTGCGCAACGCACTCATTCCGGTGCTGACGATCCTCGGCCTGCAGTTTTCCTTCCTGCTCGCCGGAACCATCGTTGTGGAAAACGTGTTCGCCCTGCCGGGCCTGGGCCGCCTGCTGATCCAGGCGATCGGCGGGCATGACCTGATCCTGATCAAGAGCCTCGTCCTGTTCTATGTCGCTACCGCTATTCTGGTGAATGGCGCAGTCGATCTTGCTTATGGCCTTGCAGATCCGCGGTTGCGGGTGGGCCGCGCATGAACCCGGCCTGGCGGCATCCCTCTTTCGGTGTCGGCGCGGTGCTGATGGCCCTTGTCGTCGGCGCGGCCCTTCTCTCGCTGGTCTGGACCCCGCATGACCCGACGGTGATGCGGATCATGGCGCGGCTGAGACCTCCCTCCGCCGAACATTGGCTGGGCACGGACCAGTTCGGCCGCGACATCGCCTCGATGGTGCTGGTCGGCGCCCGCAATGCGCTGCTGGTCGGGCTCGTTGCCGTGGGGATCGGGCTTGTCTTCGGCGTCGCGCTCGGGATGCTGGCCGCGCTTTATCGCGGCCGGCTGCTCGACGAGGCGGTGATGCGGGGCCTCGATTTCGTTTTCGCCTTCCCGGCGGTGTTGACGGCGATCCTTATCCTGACCTGGTTCGGGCCGGGCCTGGTCAATGCCGTCATCGCGATCGGCATCTTCAACATTCCCGTCTTCGCGCGGCAGGCACGCGGTGCCACACTTCAGGTTCTCGCACAGGATTACATCCGCGCTGCCCGTCTGGCCGGGCTGAGCCGCATGGCCGTGATGCTGCGCCATATCCTGCCGAACATCACCGGCCTGATGATCGTCCAGGGCTCGACGCAATTCGCCTTCGCCATCCTGGCCGAGGCTTCGCTGTCCTATCTCGGGATCGGCACCCAGCCGCCGAACCCGTCCTGGGGCCGGATGCTCAACGACGCCCAGACCTATCTCGGCACGGCACCGCATCTGGCGATCGTGCCCGGCATCGCCATCGCCATCACCGTCCTGGCCTTCAACCTGCTCGGCGATGGGCTGCGCGATCTCCTTGATCCGCGCATGAAGGAACGCTGAGATGCTGAGCCTGCGCGATCTCTCCGTCAGCTTCCGCGGCCGGCCTGTTCTCCGGAACCTCTCGCTCGATCTCGCCCCCGGGGAGACGTTGGGCCTTGTCGGGGAATCCGGTTCGGGCAAGTCCATGACCGCGCTCGCCCTGATGGGCCTGCTTCCGCCGGGCTTTGTCGCTTCGGGCAGCATCCGCCTTGACGGTAACGAATTGCTCGGCCTTGCCGATGCCGATCTGTGCCGCCTGCGCGGCCGCGCGATGGCGATGATCTTCCAGGAGCCGATGACCGCGCTGAACCCGGTCCTCAGCGTCGGGGCGCAGATCGCGGAGGGGCTTGTCCTGCATGGCCTGATGGCGCCGCGCGCCGCGCGCGAGGAAGCCATCCGGCTGATGGAGCGGGTTGGCCTGCCGGATCCGGCGCGAAGGGCGCGCTCCTACCCGCATGAACTCTCCGGCGGGCAGCGCCAGCGGGCAATGATCGCCATGGCAATTGCCTGCCGCCCGGCCCTCCTGATCGCCGATGAGCCGACCTCGGCGCTCGATGTCTCGCTGCAGGTCGAGATCCTCGCTCTGCTGCGCGAGATCCGGGACGAGACCGGCATGGCGATGATCTTCATCAGCCATGATCTCTCGGTCATCCATGCCATGGCTGACCGCGCCCTTGTGCTCTATGGCGGGCTCGCCATGGAAACCGGCCCGACCCGCCATGTGATCGGCCGACCCTCCCATCCCTATACCCAGGGCCTCATCGCCGCGATCCCGCGTGGAAGCGCCCATACCGAGCGCCTCCGGCCGATCCCCGGGCAGGTGCCCGATCTTTCCCGCCTGCCACCGGGCTGCCCCTTTGCCGGGCGATGCGATCTCGGCGATGCGCGCTGCGCCGAAACGCTGCCGCCGCTGCGCACGGGGCTGACCGCGCTCCATTGCCACCACGCGGAGCTAGCCCCCGCATGACCCCGGTTCTCGAGGCTGTCCATCTCCATCAGGCCTACCCGCTGCCACGGCAAGGGCTGTTCGAACGCCGGAAGCGGATCCATGCCGTGCGCGATGTCTCGTTCCGGGTGGAGGAGGGGCAGACATTGGGCATTGTCGGGGAATCCGGCTCCGGCAAGTCCACCCTCGCGCGGCTGCTCGTGGCACTTGAAAAGCCGCGCTCCGGCGAAGTGCTGTTCCGTGGCGAGCAGATCTCCGGTCTGCCCGAAAGGAGCATCCGCCCGGTCCGCCCGCTGATGCAGATGATCTTCCAGGATCCGTTCGGCTCGCTCGATCCGCGGATGCGCATCGGCGAGAGCATCGCCGAACCGCTGGGCGTTGCCGAGCCCTGGCTCGACGCCGGGGAACGCGCCGGGCGAGTGGCCGCCATGCTCGAAAGGGTCGGCCTGCAGCCGGATATGGTCGCGCGCTATCCGCACCAGTTCTCGGGCGGGCAACGCCAGCGCATCGCCATCGCACGGGCCCTCATCACAAGGCCGGCCCTGCTGGTGGCGGACGAGCCGGTTTCCGCGCTCGATGTCTCGGTGCAGGCGCAGATCCTGAACCTGCTCTTCGACCTCAAGCTGGAATTCGGCCTGTCCATGGTGGTGATCAGCCATGACCTCGCGGTCATCCGTTATCTCTGCGACATGGTCATCGTGATGGAGGGCGGCCGTGTCGTCGAGCAGGCAACGACCGCCCGACTTTTTGCGGCCCCGCAGGCGGAGTATACCCGCGCGCTGATGGCGGCTATGCCGCTTCTGCCCGATGCGGAAGGCGATCCGGCAGGGGCTCGACCCAATCCGGGCGAGCAAGAGCAAAATGCGTCTGTTGGCGGCTCGCCCGCGCAGCTTCGGGAGCCGGACATCGCCCTCAATGCGGGGCGAGGGCGAGCCGGACCTGACGGATGACCACCAGCAGCGCGAAGAGCAGCGATTGTACCACCACGATCATCGGCCCGGTCGCCGCATCGAGATGGAAAGAGAGCAGCGTGCCGATGAGGGAGGATCCTGTCGCCGCCAGCACAGCCACCACCATCATCGGGCCGAAGCGGCGGGTGACGATCAGCCCGATCGCGCCGGGGGCGATCAGCATGGCGATGACAAGGATGATCCCCACGGCCTTGAGCGACGCGACGATCGTCAGCGCCAGCAGCACCAGCAGCCCGTAATGCAGGAAACCGACCTGGAGGCCGATCGCCCGGGCATGGGCGGGGTCGAAGCAATAGAGCATCAGGTCGCGCCGGCGGACGAGCAGGAAGGCGATGGCCGGCAGCGCGATCAGCGCCGTCTCGGCCACGTCGCGGAGCTGCACGCCGAGCATGTTGCCGAACAGGATATGATTGAGATGCTGGTCCGTCTCCACCTTGACGAACAGCACCAGCCCCAGCGCGAACAGGCCGGAAAAGACAATGCCCATCACGGCATCCTCCCGGACCCGGCTATGCGCCTGCAGATAGCCGGTCGCCAGGGCACAGCCGAGCCCGGCCGCGAAGGCGCCGAGCGCCAGCGGCAGCCCGGCCACGAAGGCGAGCACGATGCCCGGCAGCACGGCATGGGACACGGCATCGCCCATGAGCGACCAGCCCTTCAGCACGAGATAGCAGGAGAGCATCGCGCAGATCATGCCGACCAGCAAAGCCACGACGAGGCCGCGCTGCATGAAATCATGCGCCAGCGGCTGCGTGATGAAACCCAGCACGGCGTTCACAGGGCCGCCTCCTGCGCACGGGCAGCCCGGCGCGCAGCAAGCCGGCCATGCTTAGGCGCGAAGACGAAGGCCAGCAGGAAAAGCAGGGTTTGCAGCAGCACGATCAGCCCGCCGGTGGCCCCGTCGAGGAAATAGCTGAGATAGGCGCCGCCCGCGCCGGTGCCGGCGCCGAGCACCATGGCGATGCCGATCATCCGGCCGAACCGGTCTGTCAGGAGATAGGCTGTTGCGCCCGGCGTCACCACCATGGCGATGACGAGGATCGCGCCCACCGTCTGCAGGGCGGCGACGGTGCAGGCGCTGAGCAGCACGAAGAAGAGCAGCTTGAGTCGCTCCGGATTGAGCCCGATCGACCGGGCATGGCTCTCGTCGAAAAAGGCGAGCAGCAGGTCCTTCCAGCGCGCCGCGAGCACCGCGAGCGAGACGCCTGCAATCGCCACGACCTGCCAGACATCCTCGTCGGCAATGGCGAGGATGTTGCCGAGAATGATCGATTGCACATTCACCGCCGTCGGGTTGATCGAGACGATCAGCAGCCCGGCCGCGAAGAAACTGGTGAAGATCAGCCCGATCACCGTATCCTCGCGCAGGAAGGTGATCTTCTTCACCAGTGCGATGGCGAGGGCGGCCAGCAGCCCGGAGGTGAAGGCCCCGGCCGCATAGGGCAGGCCGGCGAGATAGGCCACGGCCACACCGGGCACCACGGCATGGGCCAGCGCATCGCCCATCAGCGCCCAGCCTTTCAGGATCAGGTAGCAGGACAGGAAGGCGCAGACCGCCCCGACCAGCGCGCTGACCCAGATGGCGCGCACCATGTATTGATAGCCGAACGGTTCGAGCAGCCAGTCGATCATGCCTTGGGCCGATCCGGCGCCACCAGCTTCTCGCGGTCGCGCTCGCCATAGAGAACCAGCGGCCGCTCGTCATCGGTCAGCACGGTGACGCGGCGTGCATCGGCATCGTCATGCAGATCCGAGCCGTCGATCCGCACATGCCGCAGCACGCCGCCGAAGGCCCGGATGAGGTTGGCCTCGGTGAAGGTCGTCTCGATCGGCCCGGCAGCGATGACCGTTCGGTTGAACAGGATCACGTGGTCGCAGAAATCCGGGATGGAGCCGAGATTATGCGTCGAGACGAGAATGAGCCTGCCCTCGTCGCGCATGGCGCGCAGCAGGTCGATGATCGCCGTCTCGGTTCGGGCATCGACACCGGTAAACGGCTCGTCGAGCAGGATGATCTGCCCGCCTTGCGCCAGCGCCCGGGCGAGGAAGACGCGCTTTTTCTGCCCGCCCGAGAGTTCCCCGATCTGCCGGTGCCGCAGCGCCGACATGCCGACGCGCTCGAGCGCGGCATCAACCGCCGCACGATCGGCCTTCGAGGCGAGGCGCAGCAGGCCCATATGGCCATAGCGCCCCATCATCACCACATCCTCGACAAGGACGGGGAAGTTCCAGTCGACATCCTCGCTCTGCGGCACATAGGCGACGAGGCCCTGCTTGAGCGCATCCGCCACTTTCTGTCCGGCAATCGAGACCGCGCCCTTGGCGGGGGCCAGAAAGCCCATCAGCGTCTTGAACAGGGTCGACTTTCCCGAGCCATTCACCCCCACCAGCGCGCAGATCGAGGCCGGAAAAAGCCGGAAACTGGCATCATCGATGGCGGTGACACCATTGGCATAGCGCACCGAAACGCCATCCACCATGATGGCCGGCCTGTCACCGGGAAGGCGGCTCGGGTTCATGCGCGTTCCGGGCGCGGGGCAGCGCGGTGTCTCATGTGCCAAATCCCTTCGCGATGGTTTCCACCGTGGTCTCGAGCAGCTTCAGATAGGTCGGCACCGGGCCGCGGGCATCGCTGAGCGAATCAACATAGAGCACGCCGCCGTATCGGGCACCGGTCTCGCGGGCGACCTGGCGGGCCGGCTTGTCGGACACCGTGCTTTCCGAGAAAACGACCGGCACCTTGTTCTTGCGGACAAGGTCGATCAGCCGCCTGACCTGCTGTGGCGTGCCCTGCTCGTCGGCATTGATCGGCCAGAGATAGGCCTCGCGGAAGCCGAAATCCCGCGTGAGATAGCTGAAGGCGCCTTCGCTCGTCACCAGCCAGCGCTGCGCTTCGGGCACCCTGCCGAGGCGGGCCCGCAACGGCGCCTCGATCGCGCGGATCTGGGCCGAATAGGCCTCCGCGTTGCGGGCATAGGTCTCGGCATTGGCCGGATCGGCCTTGGCGAGCGCCTTGCGGATGTTCTCGACATAGGCCAGCCCGGAGGAAGGCGACATCCAGGCATGCGGATTGGGCCTGTCGGAATAGGGGCCCTCGCGGATTGGCAGGGGCGTGATCCCCTCCGTCACCACGGCGCTGGGAACCTCCTTCACATTGACGAAGAACTTCTCGAACCAGCGCTCGAGATTCATGCCGTTCCACAGCACCAGGTCGGCCGATTGCGCCTTCACCACATCGAGCGGCGTCGGCTGGTAATCATGGATCTCGGCCCCCGGGCGCGTCACGGATTCGACGATCGCGGCCGTTCCCGCGACATTCTGCGCCATGTCCTGGATGATGGTGAAGGTCGTGACCACGCGGAGCGGCTTTCCGGCGGGCCGGGCGGCCTGCGCGCGGAGCGCGGGGATGGGAAGGGCCAGGCCAAGGCCGACAGCCAGCATCAGGCGGCGCGAGGGAAGGGAAGCGAAATCAGGCATCGGGTAAACCTCTGTCAGGTTTCAGATCTTCTGATCCGACGCTATTGCGAATGAAATGCATCTGTCAATCGCTTCTGCAAACTATTTGCAATAAGAAGGGGCAGGCTCGTAGCTCCGTCATCGGGCAGGATTTAATTTGACTCCGCCGATCAGATTATCCTAAGTCTATGAAAGAAATACAGTTTTGAAACGTTCTAAAGAGCGCGAGTCTCATGGTGACGCCCCTTTCCGTTCCGAAGTCGCTTTCCCGTGAGATTGAAGCGACGCAAATGCCGCAGCCCATGCAGGTGCTTGCCGGGCAGAAGGGCTGCCCCGTCGCGGCGATCCGGGAACGGCTGAAGGCAGCTGGCCTCCGCCCCACGCGCCAGCGGATGATTCTCGGTTGGCTGCTTTTTGCAGGCGGTGACCGCCACATCACGGCCGAGACGCTGTTCGGCGAGGTCAACCGCGTGCGCGGCCATCTGTCGCTGGCCACGGTCTACAACACGCTCAACCAGTTCCGGGATTCCGGCCTCATCCGGCAGGTGCCGACCGGTGGCACGCGGGCCGTTTACGACACCAATACCGGCGATCATCACCACTATCTCGTCGAGAGCGACGGCACGATCATGGACCTGCCGGATGATGCCGTGTCGCTGGCCGTCCGCCCGCAGGCGCCCGAGGGCTATCGGATTGTCGGCGTCGATGTGGTGGTCCGGCTCGAGAAAATCGCGCCGCAGGGCTGACCCCGACGAAAGAAGCATGGCCCTTCCGCGCATGCCCCCCTTACGCCGATTGCAGGCTCCGGGGGATTTCCCGCGCGAATCCATTTGATTAGACAAAGGCCAGTCCTTAGCCTGCCGCAGGAATGGGTTGGCCGGTCCTGACCCGGCGCAAGGACAAGGCCTGAACGGCCGGGGAAAGACCAATGAGAAACACGATCACCTGTATCGATGACTTGAAGCGCCTCGCGCAGCGCCGCGTGCCCCGCATGTTTTATGATTACGCGGATTCCGGTGCCTGGACCGAAGGCACCTACCGGGCGAACGAGAGCGATTTCCACCGGATCAAGCTGCGCCAGCGCGTCGCGGTCGACATGCGGAACCGCACGCTCGAATCCGAGATGGTCGGCCAGAAGGTCGCGATGCCGGTGGCGCTCGCCCCGACCGGCCTGACCGGGATGCAGCATGCCGATGGCGAGATCCTCGCCGCCCGCGCCGCCGCCAAGTTCGGTGTGCCGTTCACGCTTTCCACGATGAGCATCTGCTCGATCGAGGATGTGGCCGCCAATTCGCCGGCGCCGTTCTGGTTCCAGCTCTATGTGATGCGCGACCGCGACTTTGCCGGCCGGCTGATCGACCGGGCCAAGGCGGCGGGCTGCTCGGCCCTCGTGCTGACGCTCGACCTGCAGATCCTCGGCCAGCGCCACAAGGATGTGCGCAATGGCCTCTCGGCGCCGCCGCGCCTGACCCTGCCGAACATTATCAACATGGCCACCAAGCCCGGCTGGTGTCTCGGCATGCTGGGCACCAAGCGCCGGACCTTCGGCAATATTGTCGGCCATGCCAAGGGCGTTTCCGATATGAGCCAGCTCGCCTCCTGGACGAACGAACAGTTCGACCCGGCCCTGAGCTGGGACGATGTGGCGTGGATCAAGGAACGGTGGGGCGGCAAGCTGATCCTCAAGGGCATTCTCGATGCCGAGGATGCCAAGATGGCCGCAAAGACCGGCGCCGATGCGATCATCGTTTCGAACCATGGCGGCCGGCAGCTCGACGGCGCGCTCTCCTCGATCGCCATGCTGCCGCGGATCGTCGATGCGGTGGGTGACCAGGTCGAGGTCCATATCGATGGCGGGATCCGCTCCGGCCAGGATGTGCTGAAATCGATCGCGCTCGGCGCGAAGGGCACCTATATCGGCCGCGCCTTCCTTTACGGGCTTGGGGCCGGCGGCGAGGCCGGGGTAACCAAGGCGCTCGAGGTCATCCGGAAGGAACTCGATATCACCATGGCCCTGTGCGGCCATCGCGATATCCGCAACATCCGGCATGACATGAACGACACGATCATCGCCGAGAATCCCTTCGCGACCCGCAAGGGGATGTGAGGCGGGAACCGTAGCGACGCCATCCGGCGGGGGTGCTCAGGCGGTCGCCGCCGGAGCCCTCCGCCGTGTGACCGCGACCAGCGCCCGGCACCGTGCATCCGGATCGCGCGCTTTCACGATATCCGAGATGATGGCGATGCTGTCGGCCCCGGCATCGAGGCAGGCCCGTGCCGTTTCCAGCGTGATGCCGCCGATCGCCACCAGCGGCGGCGGTCTCTGGCCTTCCGGCAGGGCGGCGGCGATGGCTGCTTTCCATTCACCGATCCGGGCCACGCCCTGCGGGGCGAAGCGCAAGGCCTTCACCGTGGTCGGGAAGATCGGCCCGAGGGCGATGTAATCCGGCTGTACGGAAAGCGCCCGGGCCAGTTCCTGCCCGTCATGGGTGGAGACACCGAGCCGGATGCCGCGGGCCCGGAGGGCGGCGAGATCCGCGCCATCCAGATCCTCCTGGCCGAGATGCACCCAGCGGGCGTCTTCGTCGAGTGCCAGTTGCCAGTGATCATTGATGACCAGCGTGACTCCCGCCTGCTTTGCCATGGCCACAGCCGCCCGGATTGCCACGCGCAGCTCGGCCTCGGGTCGGTCCTTCATGCGGAGCTGGATCAGGCGGGTACCGGCGCGGCCAAGCCGGCCGATCCAGTCCGGATGGTCGATGATGGGGTAGAGCGGATCGATCATCATCCGAAAGCAGCCTTTCCTTCTTCGGGCGTCGAGGCCCGCGCGGCATGCCGGGGTGCCACGAGACCGGCCTCGAAAGCAAGCCGCCCTGCCTCGACCGCCGAGGCAAAGGCGAGCGCCATGCGCAGCGGATCACCGGATTCCGCCACGGCCGTATTGAGCAGTACCGCGTCGAAGCCAAGTTCCATCGCCTCCGCCGCATGGGAGGGCCGCCCGAGCCCGGCATCGAGGATCATCGGCACCGCCGGGAAGGCCTCGCGCAGCCGCACCAGCCCCGTCCGGTTCTCGAGCCCGCGACCACTGCCGATCGGTGCGGCCCAGGGCATCAGCACCCGGCAGCCCGCCCGGAGCAGCCTTTCGGCGATCGCCAGATCCTCGGTCATGTAGGGAAACACCTCGAACCCTTCCCGGACGAGGATTTCCGCCGCCTCGACCAGCCCGACGCCATCCGGGTCCAGCCAGCGGCGCGAGCCGATCACCTCCAGCTTGATCCGGGAGGTGCCGAACATCTCGCGGGCCAGCCGGGCAGTCGTGATCGCCTCCTGCACCGTATGGCAGCCGGCGGTGTTCGGCAGGAGCGGGATCGCCAGCACCTCCAGCATATCGGCGAAGCCGCGCACCGGGATGGGGCCTGGGGTCGGCCGCCGGACCGCGACGGTGATCATCCCCGGACGCGCGGTGATCAGGGTCTTGGACAGCAGGTCGATCGAGGGAAAGCGTGCGGTCCCGAGGAAGAGCCGTGACGCGAGGGTTTCGCCCAGCAGGGTCAGCATCTCAGCCTCCCTGCATCGGTGCGAGGATCTCGATCCTGTCACCGGGAGCGACCCGGCACCGGCGGCGCTGCTCCCGCGGCACGAAGACACCGTTATGGGCCGTGCCGATGGTCATCCGGGAGCGCGGGTCAAGATCGCCCCTGTCGATCAGGAAATGCTCGACAATCTCGGCGAGGGTTTCTCCGGCTGGCCGGCAGGGGCGGCCATTGATGTAGATCTGCATGGACTTTCCCTTGGGCTGCACCCGGCAGGCCGGGCATGGGGCTGGGGGAGGGGCGCACCCCGGGATCCGAACAGATCGGGTTCGGATCCGGACGGGCGCAGATTCGGGTCAGCGCCTCCAGGATAAGGCGCCTGGGGGAAGCGCGTGGCTCAAGGCACGGGGCCCGGTGGCTGGAAATCCGGAGGGCCCAGGCTGGCGGCGGGCCGGCTGCCGCCGGGTTCAGATTGAAAAACAGGAATGAAAACAGGGAAGAGGTTTAGGCAATCGGGATCAGTCAGGTCATGGTTCATCCTGTTCCTCCGCCGGCATGATCCGGATCAGGTTCAAAGGATTCCGGGCGACAGAGCCCGATCTCGGCCCGCTGCGGCGGGCACTCCCCGGATAGGACAGATGTAGGACAAGCCGTCCGCGCGGTCAACCGGATTGAGCGAACTCCGGCACCGGAATCCGCAGCCTCGATGAATCATCGGTCATGTTTTGGTCATGCTTCCGCAACAGATTTCATGAGAGCCTGCTAAAGTAGCGGCGCCGCATTTGCGGTTTCTCATGGAAGGGCAAGGCGATGGCGCGTCCGGAAAGGCCGTTCCAGATCGGCATCCAGCGTTTCGGCCTTGGTGCCGGGCCGGCGAGCCGCGACAGGCTTGGCCCGGATATCCGCGCCGCCCTGCTGGACGAGATCCGCGCTGAACGCGCCCTGATCCAGGGCGAGGGCCTGCCGACGACGGCACGCGGCATCCAGATCGTCACGCAGATCGAGGACAGGCGCCGGATGGAGCGCGCGGCCCGCCGGCAAGTGGCGCAGCAGGCCCCGTCCGCACCCGCCATGGGGGAGGTGGCCCCGGGCGCGATGGCTTCTGCAGGTATGCCTGCCAATCCGCCAGCCGCCATGCCCGATCCCGAAGCCATCCGCCTGCGGGATATTCTCCATATCGACGTCAAGGCCCGGATCGACCATGGCCTCGCTGCGCCCGCTGGCTTCGCCGAGCGCTGGGTACTGTTCTGGTCGAACCATTTCTGCATCGCCCTGCGCCGCGGGCAAATCATGCAGGGCATCGCCGGCCCCTACGAGCGCGAGGCCATCCGCCCGCATGTCTTCGGCCGGTTCGCCGATCTGCTTGTGGCAGTCGAGACGCATCCGGCGATGCTGCATTACCTTGATCAGCGCCAGTCGATCGGGCCGAACTCGCCCGCCGGGCAGCGCCGGCGGCGGGGGCTCAACGAGAATCTCGCGCGGGAGATTCTGGAGCTTCACACGCTTGGCGTCGGTGGCGGCTACAATCAGGCCGATGTCACCGCCTTTGCCCGCGCCCTGACCGGCTGGTCGATCACCGGCTTCGAGGAGAATATCGACGGCTATGGTGCCTTCGTTTTCGCGCCCAACCGCCACGAGCCGGGCCCGCAGCAGGTCCTTGGCCGCAGCTACGGCCAGGAGGGCAAGGAAAAGGGCCTCGCCATCCTGCGCGACCTGGCGCGTCACCCCTCCACCGCCCGTTTCCTCGCGACGAAGATCGCCCGGCATTTCGTGGCGGACAGCCCGCCGCCGGCCCTTGTTGCTGCACTCGAAGCGGAGTTCCGCAAGACCGACGGCGATCTCGCGGCTTTGGCGCGGGTGCTGGTGACGCATCCCGCGAGCCTCCAGCCATCGCCAGCGAAGATCCGCACACCGTATGAATTCCTACTCGCCAGCCTGCGCGCCACCGGAGCGCCGGCGGACCGGATTCCGGCCCTCGCCAATGCGCTGAACCTGATGGGCCAGCCGCTCTGGAACCCGCCCGGGCCGAATGGCTTTCCGGATGACGAGGCCTCGCTCGTCGCGCCGAAGGCGATCAAGACGCGGCTCGAATTCGCCCTGCAATTTGCCCGGCCGCTGGGCGGGCGGATCGACCCGCGCGACCTCGCCGAGGCTCTTTTCGGCGAGGCGCTGTCCACGGAGACGCGGCAGGCCATTGCCCGGGCCGAGACCCGGCCGCAGGGCCTCGCTTTGCTGCTCATGGCACCTGAATTCCAGCGCCGCTGACGAGGAGGCTTCCCGATGGATGCTCGATATTGCGAAGCCATGCCGCTCTCCCGCCGGGGCCTTCTCGGGGCCGGGCTGTCCTTCTTCGCCTGGGCGCATATGCCGAAAATCGCCTCGGCGGCGGGCAGGCGCGATCCGCGATTCCTGACCATCATCCTGCGCGGCGCGATGGACGGGCTGTCCGCCGTCGCGCCGGTTGCCGACCCCGATTACGCCGCCCTGCGCGAGGGCATGGCCCTGACCCGCGAGGGCGAGAGCGCCGGCCTGCCGCTCGATGGCTTCTTCGTGCTGCACCCCTCGATGAAGACTTTCGCGCGGCTCTATGCCGAAAAGAAAGGCCTCGTCATCCATGCCGCCGCAACACCCTATCGCGAGCGCTCGCATTTCGACGGGCAGGACGTGCTGGAAACCGGTCTGCCCGGTGTCGGCAAGGTCGAGACCGGCTGGCTCAACCGCGCTTTGCTGGCTTTGCCCAAGGGCGAGCGGCTGCCGCAACTCGGTGCGCTCGGCGTCGGCATCTCGACGCCGCTGGTGCTTCGCGGGAGCGCGCCCGTCATGGGCTGGGCGCCGCAGCGCCTTGCCGAGACCAATGACGATCTCGCCCGACGGGTGCTCGATCTCTACACCCATCGCGATCCGGCTCTCGCCCGCGCCCTGAAGGCCGGGCTGACCGCCGATGATCTTGCCCGCGGCGGTGCAGCCATGGCCCCCGGCGGCGGGAATCCCGCCATGATGGCACGCGCCGCCACCGGAGCCGCCCGGCTGATGATGAAAGAGGAGGGGCCGCGCGTCGCCGTGCTCTCCTTCGATGGCTGGGATACCCATGCCAATCAGGGCGGGGTGCGCGGCCGGCTGGCTGACCTGCTCGGCGGGCTTGACGGCGCCTTTGCTGCTGTCGAGCGTGAATTTGGGGAGGCCTGGAAGGAAACGGCCATCCTTGTCATCACCGAATTCGGCCGCACCGCCCGGATCAACGGTACCGAAGGCTCCGACCATGGTACGGCGACCGTGGCTTTCCTTGTCGGCGGGGCGGTGCGCGGTGGGCGCATTCTCGCCGACTGGCCCGGCCTCAAGGGTCCGCACCTCCATGAAGGCCGCGACCTCAGGGCGACCACCGATCTCCGCGCGGTGATGAAGGGCGTTCTGGCCGGCCATCTTGGCCTGTCGCCGGCGGTGCTGGGCGAGACGATCTTCCCCGGTTCCGGCCTCGTGAAGCCACTACCGGATCTCGTGGTCTAGGCAGGGGTCGTTTTTTCGCGGCAGTTCGGATATGGATGCCCGCGAAAATGACGAGCCTCCCGATGGATATCCCTGCTTCACCCTGGCGCTTCAGCGTTGCCCCGATGATGGACTGGACCGACCGGCATTGCCGCGTCTTCCATCGCCTGTTGTCGCGTCGCGCGCTGCTCTACACAGAGATGGTGACGACCGGCGCCGTGCTGCATGGCGATCGCCAGCGTCTGCTCGGCTTCTCGGCCATGGAGCATCCGGTCGCGCTCCAGCTCGGCGGTTCGGAACCGGCGGATCTCGCGGCCTCGGCGCGGATCGGCGTTGAATTCGGCTATGACGAGATCAACCTCAATTGCGGCTGCCCGTCGGACAGAGTGCAGAACGGCCGCTTCGGCGCCTGCCTGATGCGCGAGCCGGCCCTCGTAGCCGAAGGCGTCGCCGCGATGAAGGCGGCTGTCGCGGTTCCGGTCACCGTGAAATGCCGGATCGGCGTGGATGACCAGGACCCGGAGGAGGCGCTCTTCGCGCTCGCCCGGCAGGTCGTTGCGGCCGGGGCCGATGCGCTCATCGTCCATGCCCGCAAGGCCTGGTTGAAGGGGCTCTCCCCGCGCGAGAACCGCGACATTCCTCCGCTCGACTATGCCATTGTCCGCCGGCTCAAGGCCGAATTCCCCTCTGTGCCGATCGCGATCAATGGCGGTATTGCCAGCCTCGATCTTGCGCAGGCCCTGCTCGCCGCCTCGGATGAGGGACCCGGCCTCGATGGCGTGATGCTCGGCCGCGCGGCCTACCAGAACCCGTCGCTCCTGCTCGGCGTCGACCCGCTGCTTTTCGGCGAGGCTGCGCCTGTTTCCGCGCCGGCCGAGGCGCTCGAGGCGCTGATCCCCTATCTCGAATCGGTGGTCGCCGCCGGAACCTCGCCCCATGCCGTGACACGGCATGTGCTCGGCCTGTTCCAGAGCCAGCCCGGCGCGCGCGCCTTCCGCCGGCACCTTTCGACCGAGGCGGTGAAGCCCGGCGCCGGGGCCGGAATCCTCGTTGAGGCCCTTGCCCTGATCCGGCAGCCCCGGCGTGAAGCAGCGTGAGGGCAGCATGAGCGAAGACCTCCTGTTCCAGCGCATCGCAGCGAGCTTCGGCAAGCAGGGCTTGATGACAACGCTCGGCGCGACGCTGGACCGCGTCACACCTGGCAACGTGATGATCCGCATGCCGTTCTCCCCGGCCATCTCGCAGCAGCATGGTTTCGCCCATGCCGGATCGATCGCCACGATTGTCGACAGCGCCTGCGGCTATGCCGCGCTGACGCTGATGCCCGAGGACAAGGCCGTGCTGACGAGCGAATTCAAGATCAACCTGCTCGCCCCGGCGCTCGGCACGCATTTCGAGGCGATTGGCACCGTGCTCCGCGCTGGCCGGCGCGTCCATGTCGTGCAGGGCGAGGCCTGGGCCATCCAGGGCGAGAACCGCAAGCAGGTGGCGGTGATGCTCGCCACCATGATGGTGATCGACGGCGAGACCGGGCTGAAATCCTGATCGCCTCGTTGCCGGCCTCAGAACCCGAATTGCGTCTTGTAGCTGTAGGCGATCGCCACCACCGTCACGATGCCGCCCCAGATCAGCAGGTTGCGGATCGTCTCGCCCATATTGCCGCGCATCTCGGCCATGAACCACGAGGCCCACATGGTCAGCAGCAGGCCTCCCGCCGCCAGCCCGGCGATCTCGCTGCCGCCAAGTTTCGGCACGCCGAGCACGGCAAAGACCAGCACGATGGCGAGCCCGACCAGCAGGGCAATGGCGATGCGAGGCGAATTCATGCGGGGCTCCTTCCGGTAGCAACTGCAGAAAGGGTGGCCCGCCGGAGCCGGCTTTTCAAGACCCCGGTCAGAGCGGCCCGCGCCAGTTGGCGGCAGAGGAAAGGGCCAGCAGCAGCGCGATCTCGGCCACCTGCTGGCAGCCGCCGAGAATATCGCCATTATGCCCGCCGATCTTGCGACGGGCGAGCGCCGCAAGCGCCGGCATCAGCATCAGCGCGAGCCCGCCCGAGACCAGCCCGCCCAGGGGCAGGTCGAGCCATAGGCAGGCAACGGCATGGATGATGGCGCCAATGCCGGTTGCCAGCAGCCAGGCGGGCAGGCCCGGCAGGGGCACGCTGGCAGCAAGGCCCTGGCTGCCGGCCGGGGGCAGCAGCAGGACAGGCATCAGCGCCACCGCGCGGGACAGGGCGGCGATGCCAGGCAGCAGGACGAGGGCGGCCGGGCCCATCAGGCGGAACAACTCGGCCAGCGCCAGCACCCGCAGCAGGAGGGCGAAGAACAGGCCGGCCCCGCCGAAGGTGCCGATCCGGCTGTCCTTCATGATCTCGAGCCGCCGCTCCCGCGAGGCGCCGCCGAACAGCCCGTCGCAGGAATCGGCGAGGCCGTCCTCGTGGAAAGCCCCGGTGATCGCCACCTGCATGGCAAGGGCCAGGGCTGCGGCAATCAGGGGCGAGAGGCCGGCCAGGTAGGCGAGGCCGCCCGCCAGCGCGCCGCAGGCGCCGACCACCGCGCCGGTGACGGGGATCGCCCAGGCCGCACGCCGGAAATCGGGCAGGGCATGGGCTTCCCGCTCGAACCGGAAGACCGGCAGCGGCAGGCGGGTATAAAAGCGCATCACGTTGAGCAGGTCGCCCGCGAGGACGTTCAGGCCGGGCATGGTCAGTCTTTCGCGGTTGCGAGAGGAAGCGTCGCCATGATAGCCCCGGCATCCATGTCCGGCCAGCCCTGACTCGGCCGGTTTCCCGCATCGACATTCCAGCCAGCGAGCCCGCCATGTCTGCCACCGGCCTGCCTTTTGACGATATCCGCGCGCTGGTGGCGACGCTGCCCGGCCCGGATGAAGCTGCCCGGGCTGCGGTGATGACCCGCGAGAACGAGCTGATCAAGCCGCGCGGTGCGCTCGGCCGGCTGGAAACAATCTCCGCTCATATCGCGGCCTGGCAGGGCAAGGCGCGGCCGGCGGTCAACCGCCCGGTCGTTGCCATTTTCGCGGGATCGCATGGTGTCGCGGCACGCGGCGTCTCGGCCTATCCCTCCGAGGTGAACCGCGCGATGCTGGCCAGCTTCTCCGCCGGGATCGCCGCCATCAACCAGATCTGCAAGGCGCAGGATCTCGGGCTGAAGGTCTTCGACCTCGCGATCGACCTGCCGACCGGCGACATCACCGAAACCGCTGCGATGGAGGAGGCCGCCTGCGCCGCGACGATCGGTTTCGGCATGGAGGCGATCGCCAACGGAACAGACCTGCTCTGCCTTGGCGAGATGGGCATCGGCAACACCACACCCTCCGCCGCCATCTATGCCGCGCTCTATGGCGGGCCGGTCGCGGGCTGGGTCGGACGTGGCACAGGGGTTGACGAAGCCGGCCATGCCCGCAAGGTCGCGGCCGTCGAGGCCGCGCTCGCCACCCATGCCGGCCATCTCGACGACCCGCTCGAGATCCTCCGCCGGCTCGGCGGCCGCGAGATCGCGGCCATGGCCGGGGCGATCCTTGCTGCCCGCGTCGAGAAAGTGCCGGTGATCCTCGACGGCTATGTCGCGACGGCTGCGGCCGCCATTCTGCATGCGCTGCGCCCCGATGCGATTGACCATTGCCTCGCCGGCCATGTCTCGGCGGAAGGCGCGCATCGCGCCGTACTCGACAGGCTGGGGCTGGAACCCATTCTTGATCTCGGCCTGCGGCTGGGAGAAGGCTCCGGCGCGGCGCTTGCAGCGGGAATCGTCAAGGTGGCTCTGGCCTGCCATACCGGCATGGCAACCTTCGCCGAAGCGGCGGTGCCGGACCGGGCCTGAACCGCTCAGGCGGCCCGTTCGTCCCGCACAACACGCGAGATGATCAGGCCCGGCCTTTCGTGCACGGCCGGCATGGCGGCCATCACGCGGTCGGGCGGGAAGAGCGCGGTTGCCTCGGTGCCCTCGCGCAGCTTCGAGCGGAGCCGGAAGGCGCCGCCATGGAGTTCGACAAGGCTCTTGACGATCGGCAGGCCGAGGCCCGAGCCCTGATCGGCATTCTTGATCGCCTGCGAGCCCCGCCCGAACGTGGCGAGGACGATCTCGATCTCCTCCTCCGGAATTCCGGTGCCGTTGTCGCGCACCGAAAGATATTGCCCGCCGCTGGCAGTCCAGCCCACCTTGACGAGGATCTCGGCACCCTGCGGCGTGAACTTGATCGCGTTCGAGAGCAGGTTGAGCGTGATCTGGCGGAGGGCGCGCTCATCGGCCCAGAGGCGCGGCATCCCCTCGGTGAACGCGGTTTTCAGCATCAGTCCGCGCCCGGTCGCCCGCAATTCCAGCATGCGGCAGCAGGCCTGCACGACGCCGACCAGGTCGATCGCCTCCTCGACCAGTTCGTGCTTGCCGGCCTCGATGCGCGAAAGGTCCAGCACCTCGTTGATCAGTTGCAGCAGATGCTCGCCGGATTGGTGGATATCCTTGACGTAGCTCTTGTATTGCTCGTTCCCCAGCGGCCCGAACAGCTCATCCTTCATCACCTCGGAAAAGCCGAGAATAGCGTTGAGCGGCGTGCGCAGCTCATGGCTCATCGTGGCGAGAAAGCGCGACTTGGCCGCGCTGGCCTCCTCCGCCTGCCGTGTCGCCTCGCGCAGGCGCAGATTCGCCTGCTCGACTTCGGTGAAGAGCTCGTCCTTCTCCGCGCGGGCATGGAGATTGTCCAGCGTCGAGGCATAGAGGCGGTTGGCGAGCCCCACGAAGAGCAGCAAGGCCGTGAGGCACAGGCCGGCAATCATCCAGCGCTCGGTCGGCTGGCTGTCCAGCACCAGCTGCACGATGACCGAGGCGAGCGGCAGCGCCGCGCCATAGACAGCCGTTGGCAGCGTATGCGAGAGCACGGTGCTGACCGCGCCGATCATCAGCACGGCCACCAGCAGGAAGACCCGGAGTACATCGGTATCCGGAATGCCGACCACGGTCGGCAGCAAGGCCCAGCTGGTCACGAAAGCGATCTCGCCGACGATCAGCCGCTTGATCCAGGGCTTGATGTCCATGGCCGGGGTGCTGGCCGCCAGGAACCGCCGGCACAGCATCGTCTGGTAGAGCAGGACGCCGAGGACCAGCAGGAGCCAGAGCATGCCCTTGGCGGGGGATGACCACGAAAGCGTGGTCCCGGCAATCACCAGCGCATAGGGCATCAGCGCGAGGCTGGCGCTGACATGGTTCTGCGCGAATTCCCGGGCCAGTTCGAGCTCGAACGCGCGGCTGAGGCCGGATGCGGAGGTGATTTTCTCGCGCACGTCCTTGACCGCCCGCTGCATGCCCTGCTTGTTGCGGGATGCGCGTTCGGCATTCGCCTGTTTCCGCTCGATCTCGGCAGCGGTGGGGATATGCGCGGTCATGGGTTCGGATCTGGTTTCCAGCGGCCGAATATGCCTGACGATTGGTTAAGCGAAGGCTGACAGCGTGACTCGAACTTGCCCGATCGGGCCCGATCGCTTGCGGCAATCCGGCCCGCCCCACGGAGCGGGAATCAGCTAGAGAAAGGCATGCCTTCCCGCCGTATCGTTCCTGCTGTCGCGTTTCTCGCCCTTGCCCTCGTGGTGCTGGCTCTGGTCGGCCGCGTACGGGAGGAGAGCGTCACCGGCACGGCCCATGTCATCGACGGGGATTCGCTGGTGGTGAACGGCCGCGAGATGCGCCTGAAGGGTCTCGACGCCCCTGAATCGCGGCAGACCTGCCGCGTTGCCGGCAAGGACATGCCTTGTGGCCGCGAGGCGAGTTTCGCCCTGCGTCGCTGGCTGCAGCGCGGGCCGGTCACCTGTATCGGTCACGAAACGGACCGCTATGGCCGGCTTCTCGTTGCCTGCCGGGTGGCCGGGCAGGATGTCGGGGCCGATCTCGTCCGCAACGGCCACGCGGTCGATACCGGTGCCTATCCGCGCGAGGAGGCCTTTGCCCGGGGCGATGGGCGCGGCGTCTGGGCCGGTGAGTTCGAGCGCCCGGAGGACTGGCGGCGCCGGCATCGCGCCGAAATGCCGCCCCGGCCTTGACCCTGCCGCGATCCTCGTGTCCGGTGCCTTCCGTTTGAAGCCCGGGAGGGAGGGATCGATGCGCTTGTTCGATGGCGGTCGCGTGCCGAATGCGCGGCGCGTGCGGGTATTTCTGGCCGAGAAGGGCATTTCCGTGCCGCTCGTACCGGTCGATCTTGGGAAAATGGAGCACAAATCCGCCGATTTCACCGAACGCAATCCGTTCCAGCGTGTGCCGGTCCTCGAACTCGATGATGGCACGATCCTGACCGAATCGGTCGCAATCTGCCGCTATTTCGAGGAAATCCAGCCGGAGCCGCCGCTTTTCGGCACCGGCGCGCTGGGGCGTGCCCGCGTCGAGATGTGGAACCGCCGGATCGAGCTGGAACTCTACAGCCAGGGACAGGCTGCCTTCCGGCACGGCCACCCAGGCATGGCGAACCATGAAGTGCCGCAGATCGCGCAATGGGCCGAGGTGAACCGGGGCCGGGCGCTCGGTACCTTGCGCCTGCTCAATGACCACCTCGCCGGTCATCGCTACTTTGCGGGCGATCATTACTCCATCGCGGATATCACAGCACTCGTGACGATCGATTTCCTCAAACCTGCCCGCATCGCCGTTCCGGCCGATCTGGTCCATCTCGCCCGCTGGCACGCCGAATGTTCGGCGCGCCCCTCCGCTCAGGCCTGATGATGCGGCCCTTCCTTGCCCTGGCGCTGGTGCTCGTGCTGGTTCTCCCGGCCCGGGCCGAAATGCTGACCGGCGCCCAGATCCGCGATCTCTTCACCGGCAACACCGTGGCCGGGCATTATGTGACCGGCGGCCCGTTCAGCGAATATCATGCGCCGGATGGCCGGGCTCTGGGCGATAACGGGCTGACGCTGAATGTCGATGCCTGCTGGAACACCGACGGCGACAAGGTCTGCTACCATTATGGTCCGGCCAAGGACCGGCGGACCTATTGCTTCACGGTCGAGCGGAATGGCGACAATCTCGCCCTGAAAGTGGCGGATACCGGCCGGCTCAACGCCCTGGCGAAGGTCGAGAAGGGCAATCCCAAGGATCATGGCGATGGCGGGCGGCGCTGGTCCTGTGATGACCTGCTGGCCGCGCGCCCTTCGGATCGGCTGCGGGTGCTCGCGCGGATCGGTCGCTGACCGCAAGGCCTGCCTTTCTTTAGCCATGCTGCATTCAGCGCAGGTTTAGGCGCCGTCTGGGACTCTGCCACCGCAAAAGGAGATCGCGATGAATGATCGTCCCCCCCGGGATCGCGGCTGGATCAGGATCATCCTGACCATCGCCCTCTTCGTGCTTCCCGCAGGCGCGATGGCGCAGGGCAAGCGGCTCGGCCTCGTCATCGGCCTCGCCGATTACGGCGAGGTCAAGCATCCGACTGCCCTGCAGGATGCCGGGCTGGTCGCGCAGAGCCTGCTGCAGGCCGGATTCGAGCTGACCGAATCCGCCAACCTCAACCAGACCGAATTCCGTGCGACATTCCGGGACTTCACCGAGAAGGCTCAGGCGGCAGGCCCGGATGCGCTGATCGCGGTCTATGTTTCCGGTATCGGCTTCCAGGATGATGGCGAGAACCTGCTCATTCCCGTCGATGCCCGCCTCCGCCAGCGGGCCGATCTCGCGCTCGAGGGGATCCGGATCAACGATCTCATCCGCACCATCGGCGCCATTCCCTCGGCCGGCCGGTTCGTCATTCTCGATGCCGCCTATACCCATCCCTATGGCCAGCTGACCGGCGATGGCGCGCGCGGTTTCGCCGCCGGCGAACGGCGCGAGGGCATGCTGGTGGCCTATAACCAAGCGCCGGACCGCGTCTCGCCGCTGCCGGCCACCAATTACGGGCATTATGCGATGGCCCTGGCTGAAGTCCTGCGCGAGCCGGGCATCGATCTCGGCGCGATGTTCGAGCGTATCCGCCTCCGCACGCACGATCTCAGCCAGGGTGCGGAAACGCCGTGGGATATCAACGGGCTGACCCAGCCCGTCGTGCTGTTCCCCGGCACGGCTGCGCCGGCTGCCACGGCGGCGCTCGAGGCCAAGCGGGCCCGCCCGATCCGGGAACTGCCCGGCGACGAGGCCTATGCCCGCGCCGTCGAGATCGACACCATCGCCGCCTATGAGGAATTCCTCGCCGCCTATCCGCGCCATGTGCAGGCGCGGCGCGTCCGGGCCATGGTCGCCACGCGGCGTGAGGCCTTCTACTGGCAGCGTGCCCGCCGCACCAACACCGACCGGGCCTATTGGTCCTACCTCCGCCGCTATCCGCGCGGTGCCCATGCGGTCGAGGCGCAGGCCCGGCTGACGCGCCTCTCGGCGCCGATCGTGCCGCCGCCGCAATTCGACGAGATCATCTACGATGACCTGCCCCCGCCGGATATCGAGGAGGTCGAGGTCTACGAAACCGTGGTGATCGAGGAGCGCTGGGAGGTGCTGCCGCCGCCCTCCGGCTATGCAGTGCATCTCCTGCCGCCGCCGCCGGTCGAGATCATCGAATTGCCGCCGCCGCCGCCCAACCCGCAGGCGCGCACATTGCCTTCCGTGGGCATCGGGGCCGCGATTGTCGGCGCCGGCGTTGTCGGGGCTGCGATCTGGGCCAACCGCGAATGGCGCCGCCCGCGCGAGGTTCGCCCGGCTGTGGCCCCGCCGCCGCGCCCGTTGCGCCCTTCCGTCCTGCCGCCGGGCACCGTGCTGCCGCCCCCGCCGCGCCCCGGCACGCGCCCGATCGGCGTTCCGCCGCCCGTGGGCCTGCCCGTCGGAAATCCGACACGCCCGATCGGGCAGGGGCCTGTGACACCGCCTGTCGGCACGCCGCCGCCGGGCACACGCCCGCCGACCGGCGGCCCGACCCCGCCGCCGGTGGCACCGCCGGGAACAACCGCACCGGGCGTGACGCCGCCTCTGGGCACGCCGCCGCCGGGCACACGCCCGCCGACCGGAGGCCCGACCCCGCCGCCGGTGGCACCGCCGGGAACAACCGCGCCGGGTGTGACGCCGCCTGTCGGCACGCCGCCGCCGGGCACGCGCCCGCCGACCGGAGGCCCGACCCCGCCGCCGGCAGTACCGCCGGGAACAACCGCGCCGGGTGTAACGCCGCCTCTGGGCACGCCGCCGCCGGCTACACGCCCGCCGACCGGCGGCCCGACCCCGCCGCCGGTGGCACCGCCGGGAACAACCGCACCGGGCGTGACACCGCCTGTGGTCACACCGCCTGTGGTCACACCGCCTGTGGTCACACCGCCGCCGGGCACACGCCCGCCGGCCGGAGGCCCGACCCCGCCGCCGGGGGCAATCCGGCCGTCCCGCCCGCCCGCGCCGCGCCCTGCCGGACCACTGCCGCCCGCGCAACCGGGTGCGGTTCCGCGTCCTGCGGGGCCACCGCCGGGTGCGGTTCCGCCGCCGGCCGTGACGCGTCCGACGCCGCCCTCGGCGCCGCGGCCGATCGGAGCTCCGCCACCCCAGAATCCGCCGCCGCAATTCCGGCCCGTTCCGCCGCGCCCGGGCCCGGGCGAGCCACCACCGCAATTCCGGCCGGTGCCACGCCCGCCCGCAGCTGCTCCGCCCCCGCCGCAGGCGCGGCCTGTTCCGCCGCCTCCGCCGGTGGCGCGCCCGGTCGCTCCCCCACCCCCGCCGGTTGCGCGACCGGCGCCTCCGCCCCCGCCGGTTGCTCGGCCTGCGCCCCCGCCGCCGCCTGCAGCCCGGCCGGCACCGCCGCCCGCAGCCCGGCCGGCGCCGCCGCCCGCAGCTCGGCCGACACCGCCTCCGGCGGCAAGGCCTGCACCGGCTGCCCGACCGCCGGCTCCCGGCGCGATTGGGGAATGCACGCCGGAACTCCGGGCCCGGGGCGCCTGTCGATAACGGAAAAGGCCGGAGCATTGCTCCGGCCTTTTCATGTCTGGCGCCGCTTTAGTTCGGCTGCAGTGCAGCTGGGTGCGGAATCACTTGTCCAGTCGGGCGACCAGGCTGGACGTATCCCAGCGGTTGCCGCCCATCTTCTGCACTTCGGAATAGAACTGGTCGACCAGAGCCGTCACCGGCAGATGGGCACCGTTGCGGCGCGCCTCGGCGAGGCAGATATCGAGATCCTTGCGCATCCAGTCTACGGCGAAGCCGAAATCGAACTTGCCGGCAACCATGGTCTTGCCGCGGTTCTCCATTTGCCACGAGCCGGCAGCGCCCTTGGAGATCACCTCGAGCACGGCCTCGACATCGAGGCCGGCGCGCTTGCCGAAATGCACGGCCTCCGAGAGGCCCTGCACAAGCCCGGCAATGCAGATCTGGTTCATCATCTTGGCGAGCTGGCCGGCCCCTGACGGGCCGAGCAGGCGGCAGGCGCGGGCAAAGGCCATGATCACCGGTTCTGCCTTGGCGAAGGGCTCGGCATCGCCGCCGCACATCACGGTCAGCACACCGTTCTCCGCACCGGCCTGGCCGCCCGAGACCGGCGCATCGATGAAGGCGATGCCGCGCGCCTTGGCTGCCGCATGCAATTCACGCGCGACCTCGGCCGAGGCGGTCGTGTTGTCGACGAAGATCGAGCCCGGCTTCATCGCCTGGAAGGCACCATCGGGGCCGATCGTCACGGCGCGCAGGTCATCGTCATTGCCCACGCAGGCGAAAACGAAATCCTTGCCGGCAGCCGCCTCTTTCGGCGTTCTCGCGGCAGCGCCGCCATGCTTGGCCACCCAGGCCTCGGCCTTCGCGAAGGTGCGGTTATAGACCGTGACGGCATGGCCGCCCTTGTTCTTGAGATGCCCCGCCATCGGCGCGCCCATCACGCCCAGCCCGAGGAAAGCCACTTCCGCCATTTCTGATCTCCCGTTCGGCCCGGAGGCCGATGCCCGGCGGTCTCACCGCAGGGCCATATGCCGGGTGAGCCGCATTTCCAGACCATCCCAGACCCGCCGGATGATCTCCACCAAAGCGAGATAGATCAGTGCCGCCACAAGGTAAATGGAGAGGTCGAAACTTCGCGCGAAGGCCAGCCGGGTCGCCCCCATCAGATCGAACAGCGTGACCAGCGAGGCAAGGGCACTCGCCTTGATCATCACGATCAATTCGTTGCCGAGCGGGCGCAGGGCCACGATCATCGCCTGCGGCATCTCCACCCGGAGGAAGATCGCGAAGGGCCGCATGCCGAGCGCCCGCGCCGCCTCCGCCTGCCCGTATGGCAGGGATTGCAGCGCCCCCCGGAAGATCTCGGCCTGGTAGGCGGCAGTATTGATGGTGAAGGCCAGCAGGCAGCAATAGAGCGGATCCCGGAAGAACCACCACAGGCCCACCTCCTGCCAGAACGGCCGAAACGAGCCGAGCCCGTAATAGATCAGGAACAGCTGCACCAGCAGCGGCGTGCCGCGGAAGAACGTCATGTACCCATGCAGGATCATCCGCACCGGCTTCGGGCCGCGCAGGCGCAGCACGGCAAGGCCAAGCCCGATGGCGATGCCGAGGCCGAAAGAGATCGCCACGAGCTGCAGGGTGAGCCCGAGGCCACTGGCCATCCGGCAGCCGTAATTCTGGAGGACCTCGAGACCGATCCACGCGCCGGGATATTCACACCAGGTCATCGCGAAGCTCCCGCGCGGGCATGGCCGCGATTGGCCCGATCCTCGAGCCGGTCAAAGCCCCAGGTCGAGATGACCGAGAAGAAGAGATAGATCAGTGCCGCGGCGCCGAAGAAAAGGAATGGTTCCTTGGTCACGACATTTGCCCGCGTGGCGATGAACATCGTGTCCTGCAGCGTGATCACCGAGACCAGCGAGGTCTCCTTCAGCAGCACCATCCAGTTATTGCCGAGGCCGGGCAGGGCGACACGCATCAGCTGGGGGAAAACCACCAGCCGGAAGGCCTGCCATTTCGTCAGCCCGAGCGCGGCCGCCGCCTCGCGCTGGCCTTTCTGGATCGCGTTGAGGGCGCCGAGCCAGACTTCCGCCGAGAACGCGGCAAGCACGACACCAAGCGCGACCATGCCGGCAAGGAAGGGCGACATCTCGAGATTTCCGGGCAGGCCAAGAGCGGACCAGACCCCCTGGAGCAGCACCTGCACCCCGAAATAGATGATGTAGAGCGTCAGCAGTTCCGGCACACCGCGGAAAATCGTGGTGTAGAGCGTGGCGAAGGTGCGGAGCGTCCAGGAGCGGGAACGCTTGGCCAAAGCGATGGCAAGGCCGAGCGCGAGCCCGAAGGGCAAGGTCGCCAGCGCGATCGAAATGGTGACCAGCGCGCCGGCGAGCAATTCGTCGCCCCAGCCTTCCGGACCGAAAGAAAGAAGATCGAGATAATATTGCATGATCAAATGGGAGCCGGCGACACGGGAATCCGTGCCGCCGGAACGCCGATGCTTACTGGATGGCCTTCTTGCCCAGCCACTTCATTGCGTGCTTGTCGAGGCTGCCATCGGCCTTGGAATCGGCGATCGCCTTGTTCAGCATCGCAGCCAGTTCCTTCTCGCCCTTGCGCATGGCCATGCCGACGCCCGGGCCATGGATGGCCGCATCGCGCTTCACCTCGGCGATGATCTTGCAGCAATCCTTGCCCTTACCCTTCACAAAGGTCTCGAGGGCCTCGAGATCGGCGACGATATAGTCAAGACGGCCATTGAGCAGGTCGAGATTGGCCTCTTCCTGGGTCGGGTAGGGGCGGGCGGTCGAGCCCTTGTAATAGGCTTCGAGGTAATTCATGTGGATCGTCGAGCCCTGCGCGCCGATATTCTTGCCCTTGAGCGCGTTCGGCGAGATGTCGGTCGAGGTAATCGACTTCGCGCCGACCATGGCAATCGGCGTCGAGGTGTAGACACTCGTGAAGTCGACGCGCTTCTGGCGCTCGGGCGTGGCATTCATGCCGGCCACGATGACATCATACTTGTTCGACAGCAGCGCCGGAATGATGCCATCCCAGTCCTGGACCACCCAGGTGCACTTCACCTTCATCTTCGCGCAGAGATCGTTCATATAGTCGATCTCGAAACCCTCGAGTTCCTTCTTCGCGTTGAGATTGTTGTAGGGCGGGTAGGCGCCCTCGGTGCCGATGCGGATTTCCTTCCATTCCTTCGTCTGTGCCATGGCCGCACCGGAAATGGCGACAATGGCAGACGTCACGAGCACACGCAGCAACTTCATTTTCTCTCTCCCTGCTGGATTGCACAGCCCCGTGTGCAACGGCTTTCGACCCCGCCTTCTGGCGGCCCTTGGCTAGAGTGAGATAAGTTCGGGGCATTTGGCAATGTCCCCATCCCACTATTTTTGTCGCGGCGGACACCCTTTTTGCCGCGATCCCGCCCGTTTGCGCCTCCCGCGCGAGCGGTGTGCCCGCTGCGCGCTCCGCGTGCTTGCTGATTGACCAATCCCGACCCCGCGCCCTATCTGCCGTAGCGCGGTCGCAAACGCGCGGACGGCAGGCACGAGGCAGGAACGATGGCAGACAGGGAACAGGTCCGGCAGGCTTTGGCCGGGGTGGCAATGCCGGACGGGCGCGGTTCGCTGGCGGAATCCGGCGCGCTCTCGGAAATCGTCATCCACCAGGGCAAGGCCTATTTCTCCATCACAGTGCCCGCCGCGCAGGTGGCCGGAGCCGAGCCCTTGCGGAAAGCCGCCGAGGCGGCGGCCCGCGCCGTGCCCGGCATCACCTCCGCCCTCGTCACATTGACCGCCGAGGCTCCGCCGAAACCGGCAGCGGCCGCGCCGGCAAAGCCCGCCCAGCCCGGCCCGGGCGGACAGGCGAAGGTGCAGGTCGCTGGCATCCGCCACATCATCGCGGTGGCTTCCGGCAAGGGCGGTGTCGGCAAGTCGACCACCGCCTGCAACCTCGCGCTCGGCTTCGCTGCGCAGGGGCTGCGCGTCGGCGTGCTCGATGCGGATATCTATGGCCCCTCGATGCCGAAACTCTTTGCCATCCATGGACGGCCGACGCTCAAGGAAGGCCGCACGCTCAACCCGATGC
Organism: Rhabdaerophilum sp. SD176; assembly: GCF_030143245.1. Lineage (GTDB taxonomy): Bacteria > Pseudomonadota > Alphaproteobacteria > Rhizobiales > Beijerinckiaceae > Rhabdaerophilum. The sequence goes on from NZ_JARJNS010000004.1 coordinate 118,798, forward strand.
AGGGTTACGGCATCAAGGTGATGTCGATCGGCTTCCTGGTGGATGAGGAAGCTGCCATGATCTGGCGGGGCCCGATGGTCATCTCGGCCATCCAGCAGATGCTGCGCGAGGTGGATTGGGGCGATCTCGACATCCTCGTCGTCGACATGCCGCCCGGCACCGGCGATGCCCAGCTGACCATGGCGCAGAATGTGCCGCTGGCCGGCGCCGTCATCGTCTCCACGCCGCAGGATCTCGCGCTGATCGATGCCCGCCGCGGTGTGGCGATGTTCCGCAAGGTCGAGGTCCCGATCCTCGGCATCATCGAGAACATGAGCTATTTCATCGCCCCCGATACCGGCAAGCGCTACGACATTTTCGGCAATGGCGGTGCGCGGGCCGAGGCCGAACGCCAGGGCGTGCCCTTCCTCGGCGAGATCCCGCTTACCATGTCGATCCGCGAGAAATCCGATGCCGGCACGCCGGTCGTCGTTTCGGAGCCCGACAGCCCCCATGCTGTCGCTTATCGCGGGATCGCCGCGAAGGTCTGGGACATCCTCGAGGGCGGGGCCACGCAGAGGCCGGCGCCCCGCATTGTTTTTGATGCCTGATCCGCGCCATGTGCATTGCACATATGCGAAAATCACATAATACTCATACTGAAAACGCCGGGTGCCCCCGGGTCGGGGCGCTATGAAAAAGGTTGCGAAAGATTGGATGTTCCCTACAACTTGCCCGGCGTTTCCAAGGGTAGGGACTGTCCCGTTCGTGGAAAGCACGCGTTGAAAGAGGGAGAAAACGCATGAAGCGTCGTCAGTTTTTGACTGCTGCGGGGGCCGGGCTCGGGACCGCTGCGATTGCCGCGCCGGCTATCGCGCAGAGCATGCCTGAAGTGAAATGGCGCCTGACATCGAGCTTCCCCAAGTCGCTCGACACGATCTATGGCGCGGCCGACACCTTCGCGAAGGCTGTCGCGGAAATGACCGACAACAAGTTCCAGATCCAGGCCTTTGCGGCCGGTGAAATCGTCCCGGGCCTGCAGGCTGCGGACGCGGTCACCAACGGCACGGTCGAGGTCTGCCACACCGCCTCGTATTACTATGTCGGCAAGGATCCGACCTTCGCCTTCGGCACCGCCGTTCCGTTCGGCCTCAATGCCCGCCAGCAGGATGCATGGTTCATGCATGGCGGTGGCATGGCTCTCATGAACGAGTTCTATGCCGGCTACCAGATCCACGCGCTTCTGGGCGGCAATACCGGCTGCCAGATGGGTGGCTGGTTCCGCAAGGAAATCAAGTCGGTTGCGGATATCAACGGCCTCAAGATGCGCATCGGCGGCTTTGCCGGCCGCGTGCTGCAGAAGCTCGGCGGCGTGCCGCAGCAGATTGCCGGCGGCGATATCTATCCGTCCCTTGAAAAGGGCACGATCGACGCGGCCGAATGGGTCGGTCCGTATGATGACCAGAAGCTCGGCTTCAACAAGGTTGCCCCGTTCTATCATTATCCGGGTTGGTGGGAAGGCGGCGCCGCGCTGCATTTCTTCATCAACAAGGCCAAGTGGGAAGCGTTGCCCAAGAGCTACAAGGCGGTTCTCGAAGCCGCCTCGCATCAGGCCAACACCGACATGATGGCCAAGTACGATGCCCGTAACCCCGCTGCGCTGAAGGCGCTTGTCGCGGCTGGCACCCAGCTCCGTCCGTTCTCGCAGGATGTTCTCGAAGCTTGCTACAAGGCGGCCAACGAACTCTATGCGGAAACCGCTGCTGCCAATCCGAAGTTCAAGAAGGTCCACGACAACATGATGGCCTTCCGCGGCGACCAGTATCTCTGGTGGCAGGTGGCCGAATACACCTTCGACAACTTCATGATCCGCGCCCGCGCCCGCGGCTGATCGGATTTCCGGTCACGGAACAGGAACGGCGGCCTTCGGGCCGCCGTTTTTCGTTGGGACCCTGCCAGAACTCTGGAGGGACTAACCATGCCGGACTGGACCATCCGTCGCCTCGCCCCGGGAGATGAGGCGGGGTTTGACGCGATGCTCGACCTGTTCGCCGATGCCTTCGAGGATCGCGCCGCCTATGGCGACCGTCGCCCCGGCTCGGCCTGGCGCGACAGTCTCCTCGCCAACCCGGACTTCGTGGCCCTCGTGGCGGAACAGGATGGCGCCGTGGTCGGTGCGCTGGCGGCCTATTTCCTGCAGAAATTCGAACAGGAGCGGCGCGAGGCCTATCTCTACGATCTCGCCGTGTCCGCGAGGGCCCGTCGGCAGGGCATCGCCACAGGGTTGATCGAGGCGCTGAAGCCCATCGCGCGGGCCGGCGGCGCCCATGTCATCTTCGTGCAGGCTGATCTCGAGGATGACCCCGCCATCGCGCTCTATGCCCGTTTGGGCCGCCGCGAGGACGTGCTGCATTTCGATATCCCGGTCTGACCGGGTTTCGCCAGAACCGGTAACGGAAAAGCCGGGCGCGAGGCCCGGCTTTCCTGATCTTCGGCGAGAGCCGCTTATTGCGGCTTCGGCGGTTCGAGCCCCGGCGGCGGGCCAGCCGGCGGTGTCAGCCCCGGCAGACCCGGCAGGCCCCCGCCACCCGGCGGGGCCAGCCCCGGCAAGCCGCCCGGGGAATCGAGCCCCGGGATCGTCAGGTTCTTCAGCTGCTGCTCGATCTTGGCCGGATCGACCTGAACCTGGCTGCCTTTGTAGTGCATGACCATCTGTGGGAAGATGATGACCAGCGCGACCATGATGCACTGGATGACCACGAACGGCACGGCACCCCAGTAGATCTGGCCGGTGGTGACAGGCTCGGTTTCCTTGCCGGTCACCTTGTCGACATAGGCCACCTTCGGCGCCACCGATCGCAGGTAGAACAGCGCGAAGCCGAAGGGCGGATGCATGAAGCTGGTCTGCATGTTCACCCCGAGGATGACGCCGAACCAGATCAGGTCGATCCCCAGCTTCTCGGCCGCCGGGCCGAGCAGCGGCACGACGATGAAGGCCAGCTCGAAGAAGTCGAGGAAGAAGGCCAGCAGGAAGACCATGATGTTGACGACGATCAGGAACCCGGCCTGGCCGCCCGGCAGCGAGGTCAGCAGTTCCTCGACCCAGACATGACCGTTCACGCCATAGAAGGTGAGCGAGAAGACGCGCGCACCGACGAGGATGAAGACCACGAAGGCCGAGAGCTTGGCCGTGGAGTCGAGTGCCTGCGAGACAAGGCTCATCGTCAGACGGCGCTTGGCCATCGCGATGAGCATCGCTCCGGTGGCGCCCATGGCGCCGCCTTCGGTCGGCGTGGCGAGACCGATGAAGATCGTCCCCAAAACCAGAAAGATCAGGCCCAGCGGCGGCATCAGCACCATGATCACTTCCTGCGACAGGCGGGAAATGATCTTCAGGCCCATGAACTTGTGGATCAGCGAGAGGATATACACGATGACCATCGCAGCAAAGGCCGCGAGGATCATTTCCGAGCCCGGCTGGACATGGCCGACGAAACGGTCCTTCAGGAAATAGGTGAGCGCGACCGCCAGGATGAGGCAGACGATCAGGGAACCGACACCGCCGCCCAATGTGCGGGCTTCTTTCGGGAGGGCCGGCACATACGACGGCCGGATCACCGAGACGAGGAAGACATAGCCCGCATAGAGGGCCGAGAGCACCATGCCCGGGATGAAGGCGCCCTCATACATGTCACCGACCGAACGGCCGAGCTGGTCGGCCATGACGATCAGGACGAGCGAAGGCGGGATGATCTGTGCCAGCGTGCCCGAGGCGGCGATGACGCCTGAGGCGACACGGCGGTCATAGCCGTAGCGCAGCATGATCGGCAGGGAGATCAGTCCCATGGAAATGACCGAGGCGGCGACGACCCCGGTCGTTGCGGCCAGCAGGGCGCCGACGAAGATAACCGCATAGGCCAGACCGCCGCGGACCGGCCCGAAGAGCTGGCCGATCGTGTCGAGAAGGTCTTCCGCCATGCCCGACCGCTCAAGGATCAGCCCCATGAAGGTGAAGAAGGGAATGGCAAGCAGCACGTCGTTGTTCATCGTGCCATAGACACGCTCCGGCAGCGCCTGCAGGAAGTTTGGCACGAACAGGCCCAGCTCGATGCCGACAACGGCATAGAGAAGGCCGCAGGCCGCCAGCGCGAAGGCGACCGGGTAGCCCATCAGCAGCAGCGCCACCAGCGAGGCGAACATGATCGGCGCCATGTAATGGGTGATGAAGCCGATAAAGCCTGGAGGATACTGGGTGGCCGCCTGGGCGGCCTCGGTGCCGAACCCGGCCAGGAAGACAAGGGCGAGGGCGGCGCTCAGCAGAGATCCGCCGAGCCAGAAGGGAAAACGCTTGGACATCGGAATTCCTCGAAAAGGGCGGATCAGGAGCGGTTCGCAGCTTCGGCCTTGGCTACCTCGAGCAGACGGGCAGCTTCCGCTTCCGCTGCGGCATGGTGGCCGACCGCTGCATTCGGGTCCTCGATTACACCCTTGATGATCGCGTAACGTTTGATCAGCTCGGAGATGCCCTGCGCCAAGAGCAGCATGAAGCCGGCCGGAACCAGCAGCTTGGCCGGCCAGACGGACAAACCGCCGGCATTCATCGACGCTTCGTTGAGTTCGAAGGATCGCATGAAGAATGGCCAGCCATGGTAGATCATGATCCAGCAGAACGGGACGAGGAAGAAGATGTGGCCGAACACGTCGATCCAGTCGCGCGTACGCTTGCGGAAATTCCCGGTGACAATGTCGATGCGGATATGTTCGTTCTTCAGGAACGTATACGCCGCGCCGAGCATGAAGACGGCGCCGAACAGATACCATTGCAGTTCCAGCCAGGCATTCGAGCTCTGGTTGAACACCTTCCGGATCACCGCATTCCCGGTTGAAACGATCACGGCAGCGAGGATCAGCCATTTGACGAAATGGCCAATCCGCTCATTGATCTTATCGATCAGCGAACTGATTTTCAGTAGGTTTTCCACGCCACTCTCCCCTTGGGCACAGAACCGGCCGGTTTTCCGACCTGTTGCGTTCGTTGTCAGCGAAACCGTCCGGACTTTCACCGGGCCGTTTCGCATTGGCACAGAGAGGACGACGCAACAACGCGCCCAGCCCCCGGCATTCAGCATATGAGCCATGCCGAATTGTGATAGCTGACCCCTGCAGGCCCTGCAACTTGACGGGAACGGGGAGAAAATCAACCCCTGTCCGGTGCCGGTGCGCGGAGTTCCTCACGATGCCGGATGCGTTCCCTGTGGAGGGTGTAAAGTCCGCTCGCCCCGATCAGCGCGATGCCCAGCAGGGCGATCGGCGCCGGCCATTCGCCGAAGACGAGAATTCCCAGCAACACGGCCCAGACGATAACGACATAGCGGAAGGGCGAGACGACCGACAATTCGACATCCCGGCAGGCCTCGATCATCGCGAGATTGCCGAGAATGACGAAGGCGGCGGCCCCCGCAGCATAGAGCATTTCGGCCATGCCGAACGGGCGCCAGATGCCGGTGGCGATCACCAGTATCAGCCCGCCGAGCAGGGTGCCGAGCGTGCTCGTCAACGCGATGACCACGCTGGGAATATCCATCGGGATCCGCCGGGTCAGCAGGTCGCGCAGGCCGACCCCGATCACCGAGTAGATCGCCAGGACGAGGGCGAGCAGCGGAATGCCGGTCCCGCCCGGGCGGACCACCAGCAGCATCCCGCCGAAGCCCACCATCACCGCGCTCCAGCGCCGCCAGCCGATCTGCTCGCCGAACAGCACCATCGACAGGGCGGTGATGATCAGCGGCGCAGCCATCAGGATGGCGGTGATATCCGCCAGCGGCATCACGCCGAGCGCCGTGATGAAACTCATCGCGATGGTCGCCTCGATCCCGCCGCGCGCCAGCAGCTTCGGATGGGCCGCATCACCGAGGCGGCGCATCATGCCGGAGGCGCGGAGCCAGATCATCAGCAGCACCAGCGCCACAATGCCGCGGATGACGAGGATCTGGCCGGCTTCGAGCGTGACGCGCGCCAGCTTCACCAGCGTGTCGTTGAACACGAAGCACGCCATGGCCAGCACCATCATGAGGATGCCGCGGAGGTTTTTCTGGGATTGCAGCACGAGAATTCGAGGGATGTGAAGCGGAGTGCTTCCGGGGCCGGTATCTGTAGCGGCTTTACCCCGCCATGACCATACCGGACCTTGGTCCACCCCGGACTCAGGCCATCCCCCGGCCTGGCATTCCTGCAAGCGCGGGGGCACGCCTTAACCCCGCGTTAGGTATGTTTGTCTATGATAACTGGACAACGTGTAACCAGTTCCGAGGTCAGGGACAAAGATGAAGAATCTGAGGGCTCGCCTGTTCGGACGTGCCGGTTCCGACATGCCGCCTGCCGCCCTGCCTGAAACCGTGGCGACAGAAGCTGTGGCCGCGTCGGGAATCGAGACTGAAGCCGCCCTGCGCGAGGCGCTCGATCTGTTCGAGGATGACGTCCTGCGCGTCGTCCGAAATCTCGGCCATTCGGTTCAGGATGCCCGCGACCATTCAGTGGCGTCCGTTGAGCGCCTCGACACGGTTCGCCTTGCCATGACCCGGCTGCTGGATTCGAGCGGCCGCGTGAATGCCGAGATTTCCGGCATCGCCGCTTCCACCGACGAGATGGGCAAGGCTGCCGACGAGATCACCGCCACGGTTTCGAATGTCCAGCAGCGGGCCCAGGCGACGCTGGCTTCCGCCGATGATTCCGCCGGCCTGATGGCGCGGCTCGGTGCCGTTGTCGCGGAAATCGGCGGCATGCTCAACAGCATCAGCGAGATCTCGACCCGCACCAACCTGCTGGCGCTGAATGCCACGATCGAGGCAGCGCGGGCCGGCGAGGCCGGGCGCGGCTTCGCGGTCGTTGCCGGCGAGGTGAAATCCCTCTCGGTCGCGGCAGCACAATCCGTCAGTGCCATCCGCAACCGGATGGATGACCTGCGCGAGGCCAGCCAGAACGCCATCAGCAACATGGAGCGGATCCGCGCCGAGATCGGCGGGCTTGCCCCTGTCTGCGAGACCATTGCCGGCGCCGCCAACGAACAGCGCACCACGATCCTCGACCTGTCTGTGCGGATGCAGCTGGCCCGGAAAGCGCTCGAGGAAGTCAGCGGTGTCGTCGAGGAGGTCACCGGTCTTGCCGACCATGCCGCGCAAACCTCGAAGGATGCCGGCGAGTTGTCCGGCATGGCCTATAACGAGGCGCAGGAGCTGGGGCGCCGCGTCGTCACTATCCTTCGGACGATGCCGGCGGCTGACCGGCGCGACGAGCGCGTCCCGATCGACCTGCCGGTCCGGTTGCGGTTCGGTGGCAACACGCTGGCCTGCCGGACCTTCGACATCAGCGAGGGCGGCATGCTCATCCGCGCGCAGGATGGCCTTGCCCCTGCCGTCGGCCAGCGCGGCGAGGCGGATATTGCCCGCATCGGCGAGGTCCGGATCGAGGTGGTCAATGTCTCCAGCCTCGGTGCCCATTGCCGCTTCATCGAGCCGTCGGCCGAGGTGATCGCCAAGGTCCAGGCCGCGATGGCGGCCTTCCATCACGAGAACCAGCCGGTCATCGAGGCGGTCCAGTCCTTCGCCCGCGAGATCACCGCCGCGATCGAGGGCGAACTGGCGGCCGGCCGGCTCAATCTCACCCAGCTTTTCGACACGGATTACAAGCGCATTCCCGAAAGCGATCCGCCACAATTCTCGACGGCCTATCTGTCCCGCTTCGAGGTGATCCTGCCGCCGATCATCGAACGGACGATGACGGCTTTCCCGAGCCTCGCCTTCTGCGCGGCGGTGGACCGCAACGGCTATCTGCCGGTGCATGTCAAGGCGGTCAGCCAGCCGCAGCGCAAGGGCGATCGGGCCTGGAACATCGCCAATTGCCGCAACCGCCGCATCTTCGATGACCGTGCGGGGCTGCTGGCGGCCCGCGTGCTGAAACCGTATCTGATCCAGCCCTACCACCGCGATATGGGCAATGGCGTGAAGGTTGCGATGAAGGAGACCGACGCGCCGCTGATCATCGCTTCGCGCCATTGGGGCGGCGCGCGCATGGCCTTCAAGATCTGAGGCGATCGAGCGGCCTCAGCCGCCGGTCACGCTCATGTGGCGGCCAACCGCCGGCTGCTTCGTGGTGCGGTCGATGATGAAATCATGGCCCTTGGGCTTGCGCGAAATGGCCCGGTCGATCGCTTCCATCAGCGCGTCATCGCTTTCGCTGGCCCGAAGCGGCTTGCGCAGATCTGCCGCATCCTCCTGGCCGAGGCACATGTAGAGCGTGCCGGTGCAGGTCAGCCGGACGCGGTTGCAGCTTTCGCAGAAATTGTGCGTCAGCGGCGTGATAAACCCGACCTGGCCACCGGTTTCCACGCTCCTGAAATAGCGGGCCGGGCCACCTGTCCGGTGGCTGCTGGCTTCCAGCGTCAGCGCTTGCGACAGCCGGGCGCGCACCTCGCTCAGCGGCAGGTACTGATCCACCCGCTGGCCGTCGATCTCGCCCAGCGGCATCACCTCGATGAAGGTGATGTCCATGTCGCGGCCATGGGCCCAGCGGATCATGGGGAGAAGCTCGTCTTCGTTGAAATCCTTCAGCGCGACGGCATTGATCTTGATCTTGAGCCCGGCGCGCTGCGCCGCATCGATCCCCTCGAGCACCTTGTCGAGCGCGCCCCAGCGGGTGATCTGGCGGAACTTCGCCGCATCGAGCGTATCCAGCGAGACATTGATCCGCCGCACACCGCAGGCGGCCAGATCCCCCGCGAAGCGCGACAGCTGCGAGCCATTCGTCGTGACGGTGAGCTCCTCGAGCGCGCCGGTTTCGAGATGGCGGCCGAGATTGCGGAACAGCGTCATGATATCCCGCCGCACAAGCGGCTCGCCACCGGTCAGCCGCAGCTTGCGGACGCCCCGGCGGATGAAGGCGCTGCACAGCCTGTCCAGTTCCTCGAGGCTGAGGAGATCTCCCTTCGGCAGGAAGGTCATGTTCTCGCTCATGCAATAGACGCAGCGGAAATCGCAGCGATCCGTTACCGAGACGCGGAGATACGAGATCGACCGACCGAACGGGTCGATCATCGGGGGCAAAGAGTGGGGCAGCATGGCGGGTTGACGCTCCGTCTTGTCCTGCAGGCCTGTCACTGGGCTCTTCTACAGATGAGACCGGACGGGCGAAAGGGCAAGTAGACAAAAGATCCGAGCCTGCAAGAGAGGCGCGCAGGCACGAAGAACCGGGCCTGCAAACGAAGCCACTGGCCGGAAGGCGACGCCGCGAAACCGCCCGGGCCGTCCCCGGCCGGGGGTTGATCCCTCCCGCCTGCCGGTCCATCTGTTGCCGGGCCGGACGGATAGGGCCGGGCAGGGGATCTGGAATGGAAGAAGGCAGGAGCACAGTCTGGCCGGTCGAGCTGCGGGTGCGTAGCGATCGCAAGGCATTGCAGGTGAGTTTCGATGACGGGTTCTCGGCAGAGATTCCCGCTGAAATGCTGCGCGTCATGAGTCCCAGCGCCGAGGTGCAGGGGCATACGCCTGACGAGCGCAAGACGGTACCGGGCAAGCGCGATGTCATGATTCTCGGCGTCGAGCCGGTCGGCAATTACGCGATCCGGATCCGCTTCGACGATCTGCATGATTCCGGCATCTATGGCTGGCCGCTGCTCTACCGCTTCGGCCGGGACCGCGAGGCGCTATTTGCCGAATACCTCGCCGAGCTGGAGGCGAAGGGCCTGAGCCGCGAGCCGCGCCGGCGCGCCTGACCCTGATGCCCGGCATGAAAAAGCCGGCCCGAGGGCCGGCTTTTTAATCTCTCGTCCCGGGAAGGGCTCAGCGCATCACGACGACGCGGGTGCCGACCTTCACGCGCTCGTAGAGGTCGATCACGTCCTCGTTGAGCATGCGGATGCAGCCCGACGACACGGCCTGGCCGATCGTCTCCGGCTCGTTCGAGCCATGGATGCGGTAGAGCGAGGTGCCGAGATAGAGGGCGCGGGCGCCCATCGGGTTGCCTTCACCGCCCGGCATGAAACGCGGCAGGTCGGGGCGACGGCGCAGCATCTGGGCCGGGGGCGTCCAGGACGGCCATTCCGCCTTGCGGGTTACCGTCTTCGTGCCACCCCACGAGAAGCCCGGGCGACCGACGCCCACGCCGTATTTCATGGCGCGGCCATTCGGCAAGACGAGGTACAGGCGCTTCTCGTTGGTATCGACCACGATGGTGCCGGGACCGAACTTGCCCTTGTATTCGACTTCTTCCCGCGGGATCGGCGTGGCGCGGATGCGACCGTCATCGGCCATCACCAGCGGCTGCCGGGTCACCGGATCGATTTCATAGGCGGAAACCGCCGGAACAGCCGCAAGCCCAAGCAGAACCGCAACGCTCATCGTCTTGAGTAGACGCATCTTTATTCCCCATGCCGTTTGAAGCTCGCCGCATCGCCCGCGGCGCGAAAAACTCGAGGCCACGTATGACTCCTGTGTGTTCAAGTTGACAAGTGCGCTAGCACACAACTGCGTGATCGCGCTGCCTTCCTGCCTCCTTCTGGTGCCAATGTTGCACCCTCGCAACATCGGCGGTTGTTTCCAGCTCAGGACGTGCCATGCTTCGCCTTGACGTCCGTTTCCGCTTGGCCTATCCCCACCGCTCTGGGGCGCGTAGCTCAGCGGAAGAGCACTTCGTTCACACCGAAGGGGTCACAGGTTCGATCCCTGTCGCGCCCACCATTCCTCCCGGTCCTTCGCTTGTTGCCGGCCTCCCCGCGCTCAGGCCGCCCGGATGGAGCCAAGGAATTCATCCACAGCGCTCCCCAGCGCCACCCCCTCGCGGGACAATTCGCGGGCGGAGCCGAGCACCTGGTCGACAAGCGTGTTCGAGTTTGAAATGGCCACGCTGACATTCGAGATGTTCTTCGTGACCTCGACCGTGCCGCGCGCCGCTTCCTCGATATTCCCGGCGATGATGCCCGTCGTCATCATCTGCTGGCTGATCGACCCCCCCACGGCTTCGGCCAGCGTGTTGACCTCGCCCAGGGTTTCCGTGATGGCGTGAATGGCCTCGATGGCCAGCGAACTGGCCTCCTGGATCGCCCGGATCTGGCCGGCGATTTCGTCCGTTGCCTTTGCGGTCTGGGCGGCAAGCTCCTTCACCTCCTGCGCCACCACGGCGAAGCCACGGCCGGCCTCGCCGGCCCGGGCGGCCTCGATCGTCGCGTTGAGGGCGAGGAGGTTTGTCTGGCTGGCAATGTCGCTGATCACCTTCGCCACGGTTCCGATCGATTCGGCCGCCGAACCCAGCGTCTTCATCTCCTGATCAGTGTGCAGGGCCTGCTCCGTCACCGCGCGGATCCTGTCCGTACTCCGGGCGATCTGGCTGCCGACCTCATTCATCGCGGTCGAGAGATCTGCCGTCGCGCCGGCAACCGCCCGCACATTCTCGGTTGCCTGTTCGGAAGCCGCAGCCACGGCGGTGGCTTCCATCGTGGCCGAACCCGCCTCGCGGGACATGGCCTCCGCCGCCGTTTCCAGCAGCCCGACAGCGCCGGTGACACTGGAGACGACGCGGCCGACCCGGGCCTCGAACGCCTCGGCAAGCGCATCCATCTCGCTCTTGCGGCGGGCCTCATTGGCGAGCCTTTCCGCTTCCTGCGCAAGCCGGAGCGTTTCGGTTTCCTCGAGGCTCCGGTGGAAGGCCCGGACCGTCTCGGCAAGCTGGCCGACCTCATCTCGGCGTTTCGTCTCCGGCAACACGACATCGCGCCGGCCTGCGGCCAGAGCCGTCATCACACGGGTCATCGCCGTGACCGGAGCGATCATCCGCCGCTGGATGACGAGCGCCGCCAGCCCGACCAGCACCAGCAGCGCCAGGCCCGCCAGCATCAGGCCCTTCATCGCCTCCGCCGAACTGGCCTCCATCTTCTGGTGCACGCTCTGGATGCGGGCGCGCATCGTCACGAGCATCGCCTCCATCTGGTTGGCCAGCGCCTGTGTCTTCGCGGCCTGCCCGGCAATCGCCTGCGCCCTCGGCTCGAGCCCGGTCGAGACATCGGCGGATCGCATCAGCGCGCCGATATCGGCGTAGAAACCGGCAATGGCTTTGTCAGTGGTCTCGACGGCAGCTTTCACATCGGGCGGGAAATAGGGGGCCAGGGCGGTGAGTTCCTTCCATTTGGCATCCGCCGCCTGCCGCTGTGTCTCGATCGCGGCCCGCAGACGCCCCGCCTCGGCCGGGTTGAGCACCGCACTCACCGCGTCCTGGTGGTTGCGCCAGAGGCTGTCCTGCAAGGCAAAGACAATCGTGGGAGGCACCGAAGCTTCCCACACGGCATCGCGGGCATCGCCCACCATGGTGCCGCTGAGGTTGCGCACCATCATCGCGACCATCGCGAATACCGCGAGGATCACCACGAAGACGGCGTAGATTTCGAAAGCCACGGAGCGGCGCGAAAACATGGATGCCACGGTAGGTTCCTGCCACGGAAACGGGAATTTCAGTGTCGCACGGGGCAGTTGAGCAAGCGTTAACCACGAAACGCGGTGCATGGGCGCCGTTACTGGAGGCGGATCGTCACCCGCTCCGTCGCGCCCGTCGCGTCGATCACCGAGATCTGCGCGAAGCCGAGCCCCTCCGGCCCGATTTCGATCTCGCGGCGCAGGCGCTGCCCGCCGACAGGTTCGCCATTGAGCAGCAGCGTAAAGGGCGGCAGGCCACCGGCAATCTTGACCATCACGCTCGGGCGCGCATCGGCCCGCTCGGCCCTGGTGTCGATGGCCGCGCCATCGGGCGGGAAGGCAATCTGCAAGGCCTGCCGGCTCCCGAGCAGGGCGGTTTTCGGAATATCCTGCCGGATATGCCGCAGGGGCGGCGGCAGGCTGGCATTGCTGGCGACCAGCGCCTCACGCGGGCGCGGCATCGGCCCGCTGGACAGCCCGATCCGGGCAAAGGCATCGAAGAGGACTGGCGCGGCGACCTTGCGGCCGATCAGCCCCGGCACAGCGCCGTTATCGGCCTGCCCGACCCAGATGCCGATCGTATGTTTGCGGTCGAAGCCGACAGCCCAGGCATCGCGGTAGCCGTAGGACGTGCCGGTCTTGTAGGCGATCCGCGCCTGCAGGGCATTATCCGGCGGCGGCGCACCGAGCAGGATGTCGCCGACATACCAGGCCGGCACCGGCCCGACAAAGCGCGAGGGCAGCCCTTGCCCCTGCGCCTGCCGCTCGGTCGAGGGCAGCATCACCCCGCCCCGGGCCAGCCCGGCATAGAGCATTGTCAGGTCCTGCAGCGAGATGCCCAGCCCGCCGAGGCCGATCGCGAGGCCGGGCGCGCTCTCGTCCGGCGTCTCGACCACGGCGCCGGCCTGCCGCAGCCGGGAGATGAAGCGCTGCGCCCCGACGAGTTGCAGCAATTCCACCGCCGGCAGGTTGAGCGACATCTGCAGCGCCTGCCGTGCCGTGACCATGCCCTGGAAGGCATAGTCGAAATTGTCCGGCGCATAGGTGCCGAAACGCTGCGGCCGGTCCTCCAGCATCGTCTCGGGATGGGCAAGGCCGTTCTCGAAGGCCAGCGCATAGATGAAGGGCTTGAGCGCTGAACCCGGCGAGCGGCTCGCCCGCGTCAGGTCGATCCCGCCCCAGCGCGCGGCGTTGAAATAATCCGCGCCGCCCACAGAAGCCCGGACCTGCCCGGTCTCGTTCTCGACGACAACGATGGCCACGGAAACCTTCGGCCCCTGCGCCTCGGCGCGTTCCAGCGCCAGCCGTTCGAGCACAACCTGCCAGTCGCGTTCCAGCGTGGTTTCGTGCCGCCGCCGCGCCGGATCGGCCGCCACCAGCGTTTCCGCGCGATGCGCCGCGAGATGCGGGAAGGGGCGCCGCCGTTCCGGTACGGGCTCGCTCTCGGCCCGGGCCAGTTCGGCCTCGGCCAGCGTGTTCTGGCTGCGCATCCGCTCGATCACGCGCCGCCTTGCGGCTTCGGCGCGCTGGGGGAACCGGTCGGGCCGACGGCTCTCCGGTGCCTGCGGCAGGGCCACGAGCAAGGCGGCCTCGGCATTCGACAGGCGTGTCGGCTCCTTGCCGAAATAGGCGAGGGAGGCGGCGCGCAGCCCTTCGAGATTGCCACCATAGGGTGCAAGGCTGAGATAGAGGTCGAGGATGCCGCCCTTGCCGACGCGCCGCTCCAGTTCGATCGCGCGCGCCATCTGCCGGAGTTTCGCGCCGAGGGTCCGCGCCTCGCGCGGCTCGACCAGCCGGGCAACCTGCATCGACAGCGTCGAGCCGCCGGAAACGATCCGCCCCCGGGCGAGCCATTGCCAGCCCGCACGGACAAGCGCCAGCGGATCAACCCCGCCATGCTGGTGGAAGCGCTGGTCCTCGTAGGCGATCAGCATCGTCAGGAAACGCGGATCCACCTCCGCCGCACTCACCGGCATCCGCCAGCGGCCATCCGCCATCACGAAGGGCCGCAGCAGCTTGCCGTTCCGGTCGACAACGATGGTCGAGCGTTCCTTCAGCGCATCGAGATCGAGCGGCGGCAGGCCCCGCGCATAGAGCGCGAAGCCGAGCGGCAGGCTGGCCAGCAGCGCCAGCCCGCCGGCTGCAACTGCGAGGCGCCGCCGCCAGCCCATCTCAGTTCCGCTTCGCCGGCTTGACGGCGAGCGTGCCGAAGGCGGTCCGGCCGAAGCGCTCCGGCCGGTACATGTCCTCGGCGATCGCCGCCGGATGGACATAGGTGCCCGGCGTCACCGCCCGGACGAGATAGCCCGTGACGAAGGGCGTATTTCCACCCCCGCCGGAGAGTGTGATCGAGGCAACGAAACGGTCATCCCGCGCCTCCGTGTGATCGGGCGTCAGGTCGGATTTCAGGAAGTCGAGCCCTTCCGTGCTCCCTTCGGTCAGCTTGGCATTCTCGATTTCCAGCCCGGCCGGCAGCGGGTCGACCACAAGCAGCCGCGCCCCGACACGGCTCGACCGCGTCACTTCCAGCCGCACGGCATAGCGCTCGTTCTGCTGGATATCCTCCGGCTGCACTTCCTCGCCATCGAGCGTGTGGATCGTCCGCTTGATGGTGAAGCCCTCCGAAACAGCCGGTGCCGGGCTGGTCGGGATGCCGGAAACCGACAGCACCACCCGCGCCGGGGCCTGTCCGTTATTGCGGAGGGTGACCGGCTTTGCCTCCAGCGCCGCCTGGCCGACATTGCGGTAATAGGCACCGCGCCGATCCTGCCCGTCGACGGTGAGCGAGAAGCTCTCCACTTCCTTCTGCAGCGCCTGCGCTGCCAGCACCATCCAGTTCTGCTCCTGGGTCGAGGTGTAGCGACGGTTCTGCCGCGCCGCGTCGAGGACATTCGCCACGCGGGTGATACGGGTCCGCTCGGCATTGGTCTCGGCCAGCAGGGCCAGAAGGCCGGCACTGTCGCGCAGGCGCGAACCATAGTCGTCGCGGAAGACCGTCTCGTCGCTCACAGCCCCGATGGCCGTCAGCGCCTCGTTGAACACCCGGTCGGCCCGGCCCCGGTCACCCAGCAGGGCGAGCGCGGCCGCGATCTGGCCCTTGGCGAGCGGCGAGGTGAATTCGCCGATCTTGTTGTCGGCGAGATAACGCAAATCGCCCATGACCGGCCGGCCGTTCCGCGCCAGAACATAGATGGCATAGGCGAGGCCGGCGGCCTCCTCCTTGCGGATATCGGTGGTATTCGCCACCTGGTTGCGCAGCCGGTCCAGCACCAGCCCGAAGGCGAGTTGCGGCACCACGACATTCTGTTCCCGCGCGCGGGTCAGGAAATCGGCGACGAAGGCGTCCAGCCACAGGTCACCACCGCCGATGCCCCAGAGGCCGAAACCGCCATTGGCACCCTGCCGCGAAACCACGCGCTCGATGGCCGCGCCGATCCGCTTCTCGGCACTGTCATCCAGCTGCAGCTGCTCCATCGAGGCCAGCCGGTTCACATAAAGAAGCGGCATGGCCCGGCTGACGGTCTGTTCCGTGCAGCCATAGGGGTAGCGGTCGAGGCTCGCGAGCAGCGAGGGCACATCGAGCGCGGCGAAGGGCGATGCCGAAATCGAGACCGAACCGGAACGCGGCACAAAATCCGCCAGCAATTCGCCGGAGACTTCCAGCGTCTGCCCGCCCGGCAGCGGCCGGACGATACGGTTGACGACGCTCGGCGCCGAGGGTTTCACCTGGACGCGCACGGTCTGCGGCAGGGTCTCGCCGCCCCCGCGCAGGGTGAGGTCGAGTTCCGCCAGCCCGAGCCCGGCCGCGATGACCGGCAGCGCGAAGGAAACCTTCTTGCCCTTCTCGAGCGCAATCTTGCGCAGGGCCGGATCGAGGCTCACGGAAACCGGCCCGCGCATGTCGACATCGAGGATGTAATCCCCGTTCTGCCCTTCCACATTGTTGATCTCGATGTGGAATTGCGAACGGTCGCCGAGCGCGAGGAAGCGCGGCGTCGTTGCCTGCACCACGATCGGATCGCGGATGATGACGTCGCTGCTGGCCTCGCCGGTCTTGTCGGCGCTCCAGGCCACGGCCATCACCCGGACCGTGCCGTTGAAGGCGGGGATCTCGAAATCGATCCTGGCCGTGCCATCCGGGTTGACCTTGACGACGCCGGAATAGCGCGCCAGCGGTTCCTGCGTCGGCTTTTCGCCCTTGGCTTCCGGCGCGGCATCGCCGCCCGAACGGATCGCGCCGCGCACGCCCTGCATCCCGTCGATCAGGTAGCCATAGAGATCGCGCAGGTCACCGGCGAGCTGCCGCTGGCCGAAGAAATGCGCCGTGGCATTCGGGCTCTGGTAACGCGTGAGGTTTAGGATACCGACATCCACCGCCGCGACGGTGACGAAGGCTTCCTCGCCGGCCTTGAGATTGTCGAGCTTGATCGGCAGCGAGAGCGTGCCGCGCGGCCGCATCTGCGCCGGTGCATTGAGCGCGACGCCGATTTTGCGCGCCTCCTGCCCGATGCCGAACCAGGACAGGCCCAAAGCCCGGCCGGGCATGCGCTTCGCTGCTTCGTCGAGCGGGCGATGCGCCAGCACGGTGAGATAGGCGCCGGCGCCCCAATCCGCACTGACCCTGAGCGAGGCGGTCTGCCCGCCTTCCTTCAGGTCGATCGTCTCGAGATGGGCGATCCGGTCCGAGACAACCGCCAGCGTCGCCTTGCCCGAGAAGCGCGAATTCAGGCGGATCTGCATCGTTTCCCCGGCCGCATAGCCCTTCTTGTCGAGCGCCACGTCGAGCACATCCGGCGTATCGGCCTTGGCATCGGCGACATAGCCGATGGTGAAGGTATGCGCCGTCTCGGCATCGTCGGCACCGCTGCTGCGTACCTCGAGCCGGTAGGTGCCCCAGCCGACGCGTGCCGCGATTTCGGCCATTGCGGTCTCGGAAACGGCAACCTCGCCATCTGCCACGCGCCGCGAGGTCTTGATCGATTCATAGGCCCAGCGGCCTTCCTTGAAGAACCACTGGTAGTTGCGGGTGATCCGCGAGAGTTGCCATTTCAGCCCGGATTTCGCGATCCGCTTGCCCTCGCCGGTGGCCATGATCACGCCGAATTTCGCCGTGCCGCCATCGCCGATCTCGCCATCGCCGAAGAGCGGCTTCACGCCGATCACCACGCCCTTCGGCACGATCGGCACGGTGATGGAGCGCGTCACGCCGCGGCCGCCGGTTTCCGAGGCCGTCACGTTGAACTGCGCTTCCAGCGGGAGGGTGGTGGCCGGCTCGGTGAGGGTAATCGAGAGCTTGGCCTTGCCATCCTCATCGGTTGTCGTGCCCTCGAATTCACTGCGCATCGTCTCGAAGGTCTCGTCCGACAGGCCGACCGTGTAACCCTCGAAACCGGGGATCGCGCTGCCCGCCGACTGGCGGATGGTCCAGTCACCGGAGACGGAAAGATCACTCCCCACGGCGCCGTAGAGATAGCGCACCTCGACATCGATCTCCGCATTCTCGCCGGACTTGATCGTCTTGGCCGGGCTGTCGAGCTTCACCTCGAGCCTTTCGGGCACGTAATCCTCGACGAGGATCGTCGTCTCGCCGATGGCCGGGCGCTTGGGATCGGAATACGCGCTCACGCGCCACGTCCCCACCGGCACGCCGGAAAGGAGCGGGATCGACCAGGCCCGCCCGCCGGCGCCCTGATCCGCCACCACCGAACGGCGGTATTCCATCCCGTCCGGGCGGCGCACCACCAGCGTCAGCGGCAGGCCGGACACGGCCGCGCCGCGCGCATCGCGGAGGAGCGTGGAGAGATAGACCGTCTCGCCCGGGCGATAGACGCCGCGCTCGGCATAGAGGAAGGCATCGAGCCCGGTCGGGGCGACGCGGCCGGAAACGCCGCGATCGGTCAGGTCGAAGGCGCTCTGCTGCAGGTCGAGGAAGCCGTAATCTTCCTTGAGCTGCGCGGTGACGAGGCCCGGCGCCAAACCGCCTTCCCCTCGGGAAAGGCCGGCATCGAATTTCGCATGGCCGCGCGCATCGGTTTTGGCGGTACCGAGGATCTCGTTGTTCCGCGCGATCAGCCGGATCTCCGTATCGGCGACCGGCTCCGCCGAGGCGAGCGAGCGAACCAGTACATGCACGCCGTCACGGCCGGAAAAGGCGGTCAGGCCGAGATCGGACACGACGAACCATTGCGTTGCCACCTGCTCGCCGCCGGTATCGACATCGCCGTCGACATTCGGCGTCGTCGCGCCGCTCTGCGTCTTGAACTCGCCGGCCTGCGCCGCGATCAGATAGACGCCGGGCTCGAGCTTGCCGGTGGCTTCCGTCACCGGAAAGCCGGTGGTCACGTCCTTGTTCAGCTCGTTCTTCACATCCATCGTGCCGCGCCAGACCTGCTGGCCCGTCTCGCCGATGATCTTGTCGAGCTGCGATGTGTCGATCTGCTCGAGGAACTCGGAGGAGCGCACCGTGTTGATCAGGTTGCGGTCGCCGATCCGCAGCACGCGGATGCCGATCTTGTCGGTATTGACCGAGATCAGCGGCACGCCCTGCTGGCCGGAGCGCGGCAGCACATAGGTCTTGCCGCTGGCCCGCACGGAGGGCGTGCGGTCGCGGACATAAATCTCGTAATCCGCGTTTTTCAGCAGCGTCTCGCCGGGGATCGCGGAGGGAATGCCCTGGCGCAGCACCACGGCGTAGCGCTCGCCATGGCGCAGGCCGTCGACGCAGATCTGCTGGTCCTCGGCCACGACCGCGAAATCACCGCGCCCCGACACTGCGACATAGGGCGCGAAATCGACACGGCCGCGCGCCAGCGGTTCGGAGAAGGTGAAGCAGGCGCGCGGCGAGGCGGCATCGGCATCCACCTCGTTGCCGGTCAGACGAAAGCCGCGCTTCTCGCGCAGGGCCTCGTAGGCGGTGCGGATCGTGGCATTGTCATTGGCCTCGAGGCTGATCCGGTAGGCGGTCAGCGCCGGCCGCCACATCTCGCGCCATTCGAAGATCTGGCCGAGCAGGCCGAGCGAAGAGGCCTCGTCCTCGCGGCTGCGCGACCGCTGATAGGCGATGTAGGCCGCATTGACGGCGCGCTCCTGCAGGTCGTAGCGCTCGCGCCAGTCCCGCGGGGTGATGCCGCGCGCCGCACGGGCCATCAGCCGCCATGCCGCCGGGTTGGAGGGGGCCGCCAGAACCGCCTGGTTGGCGAGAGGCAGGGCCGCCCGGGCATCATTGCGGTTCATTGCCGCCTCGCCCGCCGAGAGCAGGCGCTGGGCTTCGGCATTGGCCGGCAGCGTCACCTCGCGCTTGAGCCGCTCCTCCATCGCCGCGCCGGATGTCGCGAGATCATCGCGCGAGAACGGCTTCTGCGGGGTCTGGGCCAGCGCGGTGCCCAGCATGAGACCGAGGCCGAGAAGGCCGCCGGCGAGCGATGCAAGACGTCCGGACCGGGAGCCGCGAAAGGAGAGGGGGGCGACGCGCATGCCGGTGGCTCCGTTCATGGGGAGAAAGGGAGCGCCAGACTATCACCTTGCGCCCGGCCCGCAATGTGCGATAGCGCACGGAAATCGGTGCGCGCCCGGGTTGCCATGGGGCGGGAGCCCGTGTCACGCTGGGTTTTCCGCGTCCCGGGAATGACCGAACGGAGCTGTCCCATGTCGCTGTGGAAAAACGATTTTCCGGCAAATCTTTCGGCCGGCGTCCTGCTGGCGCTGATGATGGCCGCGCCGGCTCCGGGCATGGCGCAGGCCCCGGCCCCGAAGCCGGTCGATCCGCGTTTCGCGGCAGCCGAGAAGACCTATCTCGCGCTCGATGTCGAGATGCGGAAACAGATCCAGCGTGACCTGATCTGGGTGGCGAAATTTCCCGGTTCAGCGACGGGCGATTTCGGCCCGCTGACCTTCGCAGCCCTGAAGCGTTTCGAGGAGGCGGAGAAGCTGAAGCCCGGCGATGGGCTGACGGATCCGGCCCGCCGCCGCCTCGCCGATGCGGCCAACCGGGCGCGGGCAGCGCTCGGCTTCGCCATCCAGACCGATCGCGCCTCCGGCATGCAGGTCGGCATCCCGGTCAAACTGCTCTCGAAACCCGGCACCAACGGCTCCGGCGGCCCGCGCTGGCAGGATCCGGGCGAGAAGGTGACGGTCGATCTTTCCGTCCTCAAGCCGGAGGATACGCTGCCGGCCCTGTTCGAGAAGGGCACCGACGCGAAGGTCCAGGGCCGCAGGATCACGTACAAGCTGCTGCGTCCGGATTTCTTCGTGATCTCGGGCGAAACCGACAAGGGCAAGTTCTTCCGCCGTGTCGCCAGCGATGGCAAGGGCCCGCTCCGCGCCCTCTCGATCGGCTATGACAAGACCATGGCCGCCACGATCGACCCGCTCGTCGTCGCCATCGCGGCCAGCTTCGAGCCCTGGCCCTCCGCGAATCCTGCCACCAGCCCGGCAGATTCGGCCCGCCCGCCGCTGGTGGCCGCCACGCCGTCGCGCCGCCGCGCGACCGGCCTCGTGCTCGGGCCCGATCTCGTCGTGACCGGCGAGGCCGCCCTTTCCGGCTGCACGGAATTCCAGGCCCGCACGGCGCCCGATGCCGCGCCGCTCGCCCTCCGCAACCCGCGCAAACTGGAGGGGACCGGCCTGATCGCCCTGTCGGGTCGCATCGGTGCGCCGCTGGCGCTGCCCTTTGCGCCCGCCGGCACCGAGGGTGCGCTGGTCCAGCGGGATACCGAGGGCGAATTGCTGGTCGCTGCGGCCGAGATTGCCGGCGGCAAGGTCTCCACCTCGCTGCAGGAAGGCGGCGCCGGCGCGCTGGTGCTGGACCGGTCAGGCCAGCTTGTCGGCGTGATCGCCGCCAGCCCCGTCACCAAGGTGCGGGTGGCCGGAATCGTGCCGGTCCTGTCCTATCCGATGTTGCCTGCGGCCGACCTCGCCCGCGCGGCGGGGATTACGCCGCAATCCGGTGCAACCACGACGGTCGTAAAATCCGGTGCGGAACTGGGCGAAAGGGTCCGTGCCGGGATTGTCGGGATTACCTGCGCCTCGGATCGCTGATCAGGGCATCACCTGCTCGTCTGATCTTTTATCAGGGCATCCATCGGGCGATTTCGGCCGGCAGCGCGTCGAAATGGTTGATCACCACATCGGGGCCCAGCTGCTCGACCGGCGTATCCGTATAGCCGAACGTCACCGCCACGACCGGTAGGCCCGCCGCGCGGGCGGTGTCGATATCCGTCCGGGAATCCCCCACCATCACCGCGCGGCCGATATCCCCGCCGGCAAGGCGGATCGTCTCGGTCAGGTGGCGCGGATCGGGCTTGCAGAAGGCGAAAGTATCGCGCCCCGCAATCGCGGCAAAACGGTCGAACACGCCGAGCTGCTCGATCAGCGCGCGCGAATGCCGTTCCGGCTTGTTGGTGCAGACGGCGAGAAGATGGCCCTCGCCGGCGAGGGCAGTCAACGCCGCTTCCACGCCCGGGAAGAGGTAGGAATGATCGGCGACATGGTCGAGGTAATGCACGAGGAATGCCTCGAACAGCCGGTCGAGCCGCTCGGGCGAAAGCGGCACGCCAGAGACGCGAAAGCCGCGTTCGATCAGCGCGCGGGCGCCGGCGCCGACAAGGTTGCGCGCCGCCGAGACCGGCAGCGCCGCCAGATCCTCGGCCTCCAGCAGCACATTGAGCGTAGCCATGATGTCGGGCGCTGTCTCGGCAAGGGTCCCGTCGAGATCGAAAACCACCGTGCCGCGCATGACCTGCCCTTTTTGCGAAAACTCTCCTGCCTCCTACACTGGACCGGACGATTCGCACAAACCCCAGCCTTAGCCGGAAAGGGAGTTCTTCCATGCCCCGTTTCAGTATCGGTGCCGCGATCCTGCTTTGGCTGGCCACCTCCGGCCTTGCTGCAGCCGAGAATTTTGCCTTCGCGCCGGCGCCGCAGCAGGATCTCAACCGCATCTACCGGATCGACCGCCAGACGGGAGAGGTCATTGCCTGCCAGTTCGCCGTGAAGGATGACAGCCCGATCGGTCTGACCCTCTGCTACCCGGCGGGGGAGGGCGCGCGCGCCGGCGAGGCGGGCGATTACGGCCTGATCGCCTCCAGCCATCGGCAGGAATCCGGCATTTTCCGCTTCAACCGGCGCAATGGCGCGGTGAGCATCTGCTATGTCCGCGACGATCAGGAGGTTGTCTGCACGCCGCCGGCCAAGTAGAGCCTGTCGCAAGAGCGGCGGGCAGGGGAGAGGCAGCACGATGAGCGACCAACTGAAGCGGCTGGCGGCGGAAGCGGCGGCCTCGGCCGAATTGCGCTCCGGCATGAAGCTGGGCCTCGGCACCGGCTCCACGGCGAAGCATTTCGTCGACATTGTCGGCGAGCGGATCCGCGCCGGCGAGACCTATCTCTGCGTGCCCACCTCCGAGGCCACCCGCCGGCAGGCCGAGAGCCTCGGCATCCCGCTGACCAGCCTAGACGAGGCCGGCGAGCTTGACCTCACCGTCGACGGGGCCGACGAGTTCGACCCCGGCCTGAACCTGATCAAGGGCGGTGGCGGTGCGCATCTGCGCGAGAAAATGGTCGCGGCCAATTCGCGCCGGATGATCGTGATCGCCGATGCCTCCAAGCGCGTCGCGCGCCTCGGCGCCTTCCCGCTGCCGCTGGAGATCACGCCCTTCGCGCAGGGCACGACCGTGCGTGCGGTCGCCCGTGTTTTCGCCGAGGCGGGGATCCGCGCCGAGATCCGCCAGCGCCACCGGCCGGATGGCTCGCCATACATCTCCGACAACGGCAACCTGATCTTCGATGTGGCCAATGACGGCATTGCTGATCCGGCTTCGCTGGCCGACCGGCTCGACCGGATTCCCGGCCTTGTCGAGCATGGTCTTTTCGTCGGCCTTTGTTTTGCCGTTTATCTCGGCGCAGAAGAAGGGGTTGCCGTGATCGGCAAGAAGACGTAACAGGCGCGTCGTTACACGCCTCGCGGCGGCATGCCGCCCCGCGCCCCGCCGCGCAAGGTTATCAGGAAGGTGCCTCATGCCGAAGCCCGTCTCCCTCATCCGTTCGTTCCTCCTGGCCGCGACACTGCTCGCCCCGGTCGCCGCGCCGGCCCAGCAGGTGAGCAAGGAAACGATGGATGAAATCCAGAAGGCGCTGCAAGCGCCGATCGTCCCCTCGCATCTTGCCCTCGCCACGGATGTGCTGAAGGCCTCTGGGATGATCACCATGTTCCAGAATGCCATGCCAAATGTTGTGGGCTCGCTCCGCGTTAACGTCACCCGGACGCGCCCGGAACTCGCCCGCGACATCGAGGAAGCGCTCAAGGTGGTTGAGGCCGAGCAGGGCAAGATCTCGGCCGATGGTGTCAGCGGGGCTGCCCGGTTCCTGGCGCAGCGCCTCAACGAGGCTGAACTGAAGGAAATCAACACGTTCCTCACCTCGCCTGCCGGCAAGAAATATGTCGAGGCCCTGCCGGCCTTCATGGACCTGGTGGTGCCCTATCTTGAAATCTGGAGCCAGGAAGCCGGTGGCCGGATGATGAACCTGTTCCAGCAGGAAATGACCAAGCGCGGCCACAAGCTCTGATCGGCATGGCCGGTCACGCATCACAGGGGCCCGACGGGCCCCTTTTTGTTATCGGGCCCTTGCATGCACAGGCTTGTGATCGGCCGGCATGGTTTCGCCCCGGCCCAACGCTCGCAATCGGCACGGCGAGGGCCTAGGTTCTCGCTCGATCAACGCTTGGAGTTCCTTTCATGTCTGACGCTTTCGATGTTGACCTGTTCGTGATCGGCGGCGGGTCCGGCGGCGTGCGCGCGGCCCGGATCGCGGCCGGCCATGGCGCCCGGGTCATGCTGGCGGAGGAGTTCCGCCTTGGCGGGACCTGCGTCATCCGCGGCTGCGTGCCGAAGAAGCTCTATGTCCTCGCCTCGCGCTTTGCCCAGGACTTCGAGGCCGCCCGCGGTTTTGGCTGGAAGCCCGGCCCGGCCAGCTTCGACTGGCAGCGCCTTGTCGGCGCGAAGGAAGCCGAGATCACCCGGCTTGAGGGCCTCTATGCCAAGGGCCAGCAGGGCGCCGGTGTCGAGGTGGTGAAGACCCGCGCCGTGATCGAGGGTCCGCACGAGATCCGCCTCGTCAATGATGGCCGGATTATCCGCGCCCGGCATATCCTCGTCGCCACCGGTGGCCGGCCGAATATCGATCCGGCCTTGCCGGGGCGCGAGCATGTCATCACGTCGAATGAAGTGTTCGATCTCGAGACCTTCCCCCGCCGGATCGTCATTGCCGGCGGTGGCTATATAGCGCTGGAATTTGCTGGCATCTTCCGGCTGCTCGGCGCCGAGGTCACCGTGATCTATCGCGGCGCGGAGGTGCTGAAGAATTTCGACCAGGATATGCGCGAAGGCCTCGTCGCGGCCTATGAGCGGGCTGGCATCCGCTTCGTGCTGAACGATGTCTTCGCGAGGATCGACCGCACCGAGGACGGTCTCGTCGCCACCACCCGGACAGGTTTGCGGCTGGAGACCGATCAGGTGCTGATGGCCATCGGCCGCTCGCCGAATATCGAGGGCCTCGGTCTCGACAAGGCCGGCATTACGCTGGCGCCGGACGGGGCGATTGCCGTCGATGCACAGTCGCGCACCAATATTCCGCATGTCTTCGCCGTGGGCGACGTGACCAACCGTGTCACGCTGACACCCGTGGCGATCCGCGAGGGGCATGCCGTGGCAGACCTGCTCTTCGGCGCGGCGAAGGGCATTGCCCCGTGGCAGGTCGATTACGCGAATATCCCCACGGCCGTCTTCACAACGCCGGAGATCGGCACGGTGGGCCTGACGGAAGCCGAGGCGCGCAAGGCCTTTGCCGTGGTCGACATCTACAGGACCAGCTTCCGGCCGATCCGCGCGACGCTCAGCGGCGGCGAGGACCGCACCGTGATGAAGATCGTCGTCGATGGCGAGACCGATCGCGTGCTCGGCGTCCATATTCTCGGCGAGGGTGCGGGCGAGATGATCCAGCTTGTCGGCATTCCGCTGCGCATGGGCGCCACCAAGGCCGATTTCGACGCGACCATGGCCGTCCATCCCACATCGGCCGAAGAACTGGTGACGATGCGCAGCCGCACGGCCCGGCACACGCGGTAAGCCGGTATGTTGACGGGGCTTCTGGCTGGCCTGTCCGCCGGCGCGCTCTGGGGGCTGACCTTTGTTGCGCCCAATCTTGTCGCGCCGTTCACCCCGTTCGATCTCGCCTTCTGGCGGAACGTGATCTTCGCGGCCTTGTCGCTCGCCCTGCTGCTGGCGTTCCGCGCAGCGATGCGGCAGCTTGATCCGGCAGGGCGCTGGATCGCGCTTGCGCTCGGGTTGATGGGCTATTCCGGCTATTACCTCTTCGTCGCCTATGCGGTCGCGTTTGCCGGCCCGGCCATACCCGCGCTTGTCATCGGTGCCCTTCCGGTCCTGCTTGCGATCGCCGGGAACTGGCAGGCGCGCGATGTCGCGTGGTCACGGCTGGCGGTGCCTCTGGCCCTGATCACGCTCGGGCTGGTGATCGTCAATCTCGGCTCGCTCCGCGCGCCGGTCATGGGGCGCGCGGGCGCGGAAATCGTGATCGGCTTCCTGCTGGCCCTCGGCGGGCTGGCTCTCTGGCTCTGGTATGGCCTCTGGAATGCTGCCGCGCTCAAGGCGCGTCCAGGCACCGATACGCTGGTCTGGACCTCGCTGCAGGGCATCGGTGCAGGCCTTGGCATGCTGGCCGTCTGGCCTCTCGGCCTTGCGCTTGGCTGGTCGCGGATGGGCGCCGTGCCGCTGTTCGGGGCGGAGGCCGGGCCGCTCTGGCTCTGGGCGCTCGCGACCGGCCTGTTCTCGAGCTGGGTCGCGACCTTTGCCTGGGTGGTTGCCTCGCGGCGCCTCTCTGTCGCATTGTCGGCGCAACTGATCGTGTCGGAAACCCTGTTCGGGTTGTTCTACGGCTTCCTTGCCGAGACGCGCTGGCCGGATTGGCATGAGAGCCTCGGCGCCGCCCTGCTTTTTGCAGGCGTGATGGCGGGGATCCGCGTGTTGATGCCGCCGGCTGAGCCCGAACCCTCTCCGGCGTGATCGTTCCCGAAACCAGAACGAAAATCTGCAGGAAACACTCATGCCTCTCATCACCTACCTCACCACGATCCGCTTCGATTTCGGCGCCGTTGCCGGTCTGCCTGAAGAGATCGCCGCGCTCGGGATGAAGAACCCGCTGCTGGTCTCCGATCGCGGCCTCGAGGCGACCGGCCTCGTCGCGCGGGTCGCTGCCCTGATGCCCCGCGGTGTCGAGACGCCGGTTTTCGCTGACACGCCGTCCAACCCGACAGAGGAGGCAACGGAGCTGGCCGTGGCCGCCTACCAGGCCATGGGCTGTGACGGGATCGTCGCACTGGGCGGCGGCTCGCCGATGGACCTGGCCAAGGCCGTCGCGATCGTTGCGACGCATGGCGGCACCCTGCGCGATTATGTCCTCATCCTCGGCGGCGGGCCGAAGATCACGGCCAAGGTCGCGCCCGTCATCGCCATTCCCACCACCTCGGGCACCGGCTCCGAGGTCGGGCGCGGCGCGGTGATGAGCTTCCGGGACGGCCGGAAGATGTCGGTCATCTCGCCCCATCTCATCCCCAAGCGCGCCATTTGCGACCCGGAACTCACGCTCGGCCTGCCGCCGGGACTCACCGCCGCCACCGGCATGGATGCGCTGACCCATGGCATCGAATGCTTCATCTCCAACACGCCGAACCCACCGGCCGGCGCCATCGCGCTCGAATGCGCGCGTCTTGCCGCCCGCAATATCGAGACGGCGGTGCGCGACGGCGGCAACCGTGCTGCTCGATACGACATGATGATGGCCTCGATGATGGGTGCGATGGCCTTCCAGAAAGGCCTCGGCGCGGTGCATTCGCTTTCGCACACGCTGGGCGGGCTGAAGCAGGTCCAGCTCCATCACGGGACGCTCAATGCCGTGCTGCTGCCGGCGGTTTTGCGCTATAATGCCGGCATCCGCGCAGAGGAATATGCCCGCCTCGCCCAGGAGATGCAGGTCCCGGCCGGGCAGACACTCGATCGTTTCGTCGAGGCGCTGAACCGCCGGCTTGGCATGCCGGCCAGCCTCTCGGCCATGGGCATCCGGCGCGAATGGCTGGATGATGTCGCGCGGATCTCGATGGAAGACCATTGCACGAAGACCAATGCGCGCACGCCGACCGAGGCGGATTACCGCGCCATCCTCGACGAGGCCTTCTGAGGGCAGGGGCAGTCGGGCGGGCACCGCCCGCTGCCGACGGCTTCCCCCCACCCCTCGCCAAATCCGACTTCAGGGTGTAAGGAACCGCGCTCCGGCTCCGAGCCGGTTGATCTGTGCCTAGTCAAGGAAAAGCACCATGAGCACGCAAGGAAACCTCACCTCCCGGCAAACCTGGAACCCGGGTAGCTGGCGGTCGTTTCCGATCGCCCAGGTGCCGGATTATCCCGACAGGGCCGTTCTCGAGGCAACAGAAGCCCAGCTCGGCACCTTCCCGCCGCTGGTTTTTGCGGGCGAGGCGCGCAAGCTCAAGCGGGCGTTGGGCAAGGTTGCCAATGGCGAAGCCTTCCTGCTGCAGGGTGGCGATTGCGCCGAGAGCTTCGCCGAGCATTCGGCCGACCATATCCGCGATTTCTTCCGCGTTTTCCTGCAGATGTCGGTGGTGCTGACCTATGCCGGCTCCTCGCCGGTGGTGAAGGTCGGCCGCGTCGCCGGGCAATTCGCCAAGCCGCGCTCCTCGCCGGTCGAGAAGGTGGGCGATGTCGAGTTGCCGAGCTACCGCGGCGACATCATCAACGGAACCGAATTCACGCCCGAAGCGCGTATCCCCGACCCGCGCCGGCAGATCGAGGCTTACCGCCAGTCTGCCGCCACGCTGAACCTGATCCGCGCCTTCGCGACCGGTGGTTATGCCAATCTCGACAATGCGCATCGCTGGATGCTGGGCTTCGTGAAGGACTCGCCGCAGAGCGGGCGATATAACGAGCTGGCCAACCGCATCACCGAAGCGCTGGATTTCATGCGCGCCATCGGCATCTCC
The DNA here is from genome assembly GCF_030143245.1 of Rhabdaerophilum sp. SD176. Taxonomy (GTDB): domain Bacteria; phylum Pseudomonadota; class Alphaproteobacteria; order Rhizobiales; family Beijerinckiaceae; genus Rhabdaerophilum. Next base: position 147,294 of record NZ_JARJNS010000004.1, read on the forward strand.
GCCGATACGCACCCGGAAATGCAGATCACGGAATTCTTCACCAGCCACGAGGCCCTGCTGCTCGGCTATGAGCAGGCGCTGACGCGTGTCGATTCCACCTCCGGCGACTGGTATGCCACCTCCGGCCATATGCTCTGGATCGGCGACCGCACCCGCCAGCCGGACCACGCCCATGTCGAGTTCTTCCGCGGCATCAAGAACCCGATCGGCCTGAAATGCGGCCCGTCCATGACGCCGGACGGCCTCATCCAGATGATCGATGCGCTGAACCCGGAGAACGAGGCCGGCCGCCTCACGCTCATCACCCGCTTCGGCGCCGACAAGGTGGGCGACCATCTGCCGGGCCTGATCCGCGCGGTGGAGCGCGAGGGCCGGAAGGTCGTCTGGTCCTGCGATCCGATGCACGGCAACACGATCAGCCTCGCCGGCTACAAGACGCGGCCGTTTGACCGCATTCTCTCGGAAGTGAAGAGCTTCTTCGCCATCCACGAGGCCGAGGGCACCTATGCCGGGGGCATCCATCTCGAAATGACCGGCAAGGACGTCACGGAATGCACCGGCGGCGCCCGGACCGTGACGGCCGAGGGCCTCGCCGACCGTTACGACACGGCCTGCGATCCGCGCCTCAATGCCGAACAGGCCATCGAGATGGCCTTCCTCGTGGCCGATCTGCTCAAGCACGAGAAGGCCATGCGCGGCCCGGCCGTGCCGGCAGCGGCGGAGTAACCAACGGCGTCGTGCCACGCATCATGCCCGGGCCTCGCCCGGGCATCCATGACGGGCCTCGCCGTCATCGCGATGTGCATCAGCGCCATGGCGATCCAGACCCCGGGCGCGTTAACCAAATCCTGACAATTCGATCCCTCGCGTAAGGGTTTCGTTAGGGAATTCGGCCAGCCTGTCGGCTCTTCAAGGGAGTTCCGACATGCGTTTCGCGACCACCATTGCCCTCGCTACGGCCGCTCTGGCCGCCGCCCTGGCAACTGCCCATCCTGCTCGGGCCGCGCAAGGCCGCAATGCCGCCCTGATCGGTGGCCTTGCCATCGGTGCCGCCGGCGCCGCGATCCTGCTCAACCGCCCCGCCCGTGCCGCGCCGGTGGTGGTCGAGGAAGAATACATCGAACGGCCCGCGCCCCGTTACGTCCCGACCTGCCGCATGGAGCGCCGCCGCGTCTGGATTGACAGCGAAAGCTACACCTATCGCCGCGTCGAGGTCTGCGAGTAATCCGCAATGCGGCGGCCGATGCTTGGCCGCATCAAAGGATGAATATCAGGCAACATGCCGCGTTCAGCTTTGCGCCATGGCCGCAAGGTTAATGTCTCCTCATCGAAGTCGGAGCCCGGCAGGGGCCGATGGCCCGGACTTCCACAAGGAGATACAGACGATGGCTACCCTTTCCCCCTTCGGCAAGAAGGCCGCTGCGGCGGCGTTGGTCGCCCTCACGCTTGGCGCCGGCATGGCTGCCACGACCGGTGAAGCCGAAGCCCGTGGCGGCCGCAAGGGCGCCATCATCGCCGCCGGCATCCTCGGCGCGCTCGCCGTGGGTGCGATTGCCGCCAACAGCGCACATGCCGCGCCCGGCTATTATGCCGATCCGGGCTACGATTATGCCCCGCCGGCACCCGTCTACCACCAGCCGACGCCGGTCTATTATCCTGCCGGTCCGGGCTATTATGGCCATGGCTATAACGGCCATCGTCGGCCCCATCGCTATCACGGCTATGCCGAAACCGGCTTCGCCTATCGCGGCCCGGTCTGCAAGGTCCGGAAGCAGCGTTACTGGGATGGCTATGGCTGGAACATCCAGCGCGTGCAGGTCTGCCGCTGACCGCGCCGGATCACCTTTCCGGTCTTGCGTAAACGGGAAAGCCCGGCCGAGAGGCCGGGCTTTTTGCGGTGTCGAGACCCACCGACAGCAATCCGACCGGCAACCCGGTCAGAATTTCACGCCACCGGCCACGCGGGCCGTGTTGATCGAGAGATTCGGGCGGGAACCGCCCGATGCGAATTGAATGTATTGCCACTCTCCGCGCAGGAAGGTGTTCGGCAGGAGCTGCATATCCACGCCCGCACCAAGCGCGCCGCCATAGGTGACGCCGCTGCGGCCGACCACACCGTTGAATGTGGCGGAGCCGACCAGCGGGCGGGCCGGCGGCGTGCTGATATCGTAGCGCTGCCAGGAACCGGATGTAGTGGCGCGGCTGTTGAGATTGCCGACCGCGACGCCAACGGTGAGGTAGGGCATGAAGATGCCCATGGCATAGCCCACCCGGCCGCGGATCGTGCCCCAGTCCTTGATCTCGCCGCGCGAGGTCGAGGTGCTGGTGACATGCCACTCGTTGGAACCCTCCGTCCGCATCAATCCATTCGGACCGGTCGTGGTATTCGACTTGATGTTCGACCGGGAGTAGTCAACCTCCCAGCCGAGGACGACATCGTCCCATTGCCAGTTCATGCCGACGAAGCCGCCATAGCTGGCGCCCTGCTTGTTCGTCTCCTTGAAGAAGATCGTCTGCTCGAGCAGGTCGGTGATTGAGGAATTCGGCAGGGCGTTCTGGGCGAGGGGGCCAGCCAGCGGGCGCGGATCGGTCTGTCCGGAGGTGATGCCGGCATGCACGCCGCCATAGACCCCCGACCAATCCACCTGATGTTGTCCGGAGAAGCTGCCGCGCAGCCAGTCAAGCGCGGAGGCAGGGCTTGTTGCCGCAAGGGTGGCGATGGCCGTGGCAAGGACCATGCCCGTGCTGGACAGGATGCGCGATTCCGACATAACCCAACTCCACATCCGGGTTTGACCCGGCTTTCGAATCCTCGAATGAGCGAACTGTAAAAAATTAACGTTACCCGCCGGTTAAGGGCGCAGATAAAAGTATGACCTGAAACGGCACACAGTTCGCCGACAGCAGGCCATTGCCGCCGGGCGTGACAGGAGATATATAGTCAAAATGAGCAAAACTCCGGACCGCCTCGTTGTCGCCCTGGCCCAGCTCAATCCCGTCATGGGGGATATTGCGGGCAATCTCGAGCGGGCGCGCAAGGCCCGGCAGGAGGCGGCCGAGCAGGGCGCCGATCTGGTGCTGTTTTCCGAGCTGTTCCTGACTGGCTACCCGCCCGAGGACATGGTGACGAAGCCGGCGCTCGAACAGGCCTGCCGGCAGGCGCTCGACACGCTCGCCCGCGAGACGGCCGATGGCGGCCCGGCCATGCTGGTCGGCCTGCCCTGGCGCGAGGGCGGGAAGCTCCACAACGCGGTCGCGGCGCTGGATGCCGGGCGGATTCTTGGCGTGCGTTTCAAGGCAGACCTGCCGAATTACGGTGTTTTTGACGAAAAGCGCGTTTTCGCGCCGGGCCCCATGCCCGGTCCGCTGGCCGTGCGCGGTGTGCGCCTGGGTCTGCCGATCTGCGAGGATATCTGGGGCGTGGATGTGGTGGAGTGCCTCGCCGAGACCGGCGCCGAGATCCTGCTGGTGCCGAACGGTTCGCCCTATGAGCGGAACAAGGCCGATGTCCGGACCAACATTGCCGTGGCGCGCGTCAGGGAAAGCGGCCTGCCGCTCGTCTATCTCAACCAGGTCGGCGGGCAGGACGAGCTGGTTTTCGACGGCGCCTCCTTCGGCCTGCAGGCGGACGGGGCACTGGCCTTCCAGTTTCCGGCCTTTGTCGAGCATTGCGCGACGATTGTTTTCGAACGGCAGGGTGGAGGCTGGCGAATCCTTCCCGGCGACAAGGCCATCGTGCCGGAAGGGCCCGAGGCGGATTATGCGGCCTGCGTGCTCGGTCTGAAGGATTATGTCGAGAAGAACCGCTTTCCGGGCGTCGTGCTCGGCCTGTCCGGCGGCGTCGATTCGGCGATCTGCGCGGCCATGGCGGTTGACGCGCTGGGGCCGGACCGCGTCCATGCGGTGATGATGCCCTACCGTTACACGTCGGAGGAGAGCCTGCGCGATGCCCGGGATTGCGCTGCCGCGCTCGGCCTGCGCTATGACATCCTGTCGATCGCACCGGCGGTGGAGGGGCTGGAATCGGTGCTGGCGCCGCTCTTCGCGGGTCGTCCGCGTGACGTGACCGAAGAAAACCTCCAATCCCGCGCCCGCGGCACGCTGCTCATGTCGATCTCGAACAAGTTCGGCTCGATGGTTGTCACCACGGGCAACAAGAGCGAGATGTCGGTGGGCTATGCCACGCTCTATGGCGACATGAATGGCGGCTACAACCCGATCAAGGACCTCTACAAGATGGAGGTGTTCCGCCTGTCGGCGTTGCGCAACCGCTGGAAGCCGCCGGGTGCGAAGGGGCCGGACGGCATCGTCATCCCGGAGAACATCCTGACCAAGCCGCCGACAGCCGAACTGCGCGAAAACCAGAAGGACCAGGATTCGCTGCCGCCCTACGAGATCCTCGACGACATTCTTGAATGTCTGGTCGAGCAGGAACTCCCTGCAAGCGCGATTGTCGCGCGCGGGCATGATGTCGCCACGGTGCGGCGGATCGAGCATCTGCTCTCGATCGCCGAGTACAAGCGCCGCCAGTCCGCCCCTGGCGTGAAGATCACCCGCCGGAACTTCGGCCGCGACCGCCGTTATCCGATCACCAACGCTTTCCGCGATCGGCTGGAGGCGCCCTATATGCCGGATCCGGCGCTCGCGCCCGGCCCGGCGGGATCGATCAGCGAGGCTTTCGACGGCTGAGCCGTTCCCGCCCCTTTGCCGGCGCGGGCGCATCGGCTAAGGACAGGGCCAGCTGCCCGGGCCAGCCTCCGGCCCTTCCTCCTTTCCATCGAGAATAGCCGGCATGGCCCCGATCTTCCGTTTCGCTCCTTCGCCGACCGGCTACATCCATATCGGCAATGCCCGGACGGCGTTGTGGAACGCGCTTCTGGCCCGCAAGGCCGGTGGCACTTTCATCCTGCGTTTCGACGACACGGATGTGGAGCGCTCGCGGGCGGAATATGCCGAAGCGATTGTCGAGGATCTCGCCTGGCTCGGCATCGTGCCGGACAGGATCGAGCGCCAGTCTGACCGCATTGCCCGCTATGCCGCAGCGCTCGAGGACTTCAAGGCGCGCGGCCTCATCTACCCCGCCTACGAGACGGCGGAGGAGCTTGACCGCAAGCGGAAGCGCCAGCAGGCACGAGGCCTGCCGCCGGTCTATGATCGCGCGGCGCTCGCCCTGACGGCGGAGGACCGCGCGCGTCTGGAAGCCGAGGGGCGCGCCCCGCATTGGCGCTTCAAGCTCTCCGGCAAGACCGTGCGTTGGCTCGACGGCGTGCGCGGCGAATGCCATATCGAGACCGGATCCCTTTCCGATCCCGTCCTTGTACGGGCCGATGGCACGTTCCTCTACACCTTCGCCTCGGTCATCGACGATATCGATATGGGTGTCACGGATATCCTCCGCGGCGAGGATCACGTGGCGAATACGGCGGTGCAGATCGAGCTCTTCGAAGGCTTCGGCGCGGTGCCGCCGCGCTTCTCGCATCACAATCTCATCACCTCCGCCACGGGCGAGGAAATGTCGAAGCGGACAGGTGCCCTGTCGATCCGCAGTTTCCGCGCGGAAGGGGTGGATCCGCTGGCGGTCGCCCTTGTCGCCACGCTGACCGGCACGGCCGAGCCGGTCCAGCCCCTGCCGGATCTCGCGGCCCTCGCGGAGCGGCTTGATCTTGCGAAATTCTCGCGTGCGTTGACGAAATTCGACCCGGCGGAAATCCGCGACCTCTCGAAGCGGCTCCTTCATGCCCGGCCCTTTGCTGCCGTGGCGGAAAAGCTGGCCGCTTTCGGCATTGCCGGCCCGCAGGCGGAAGCGTTCTGGCTGGCGATCCACGGCAACGTGGATCGGATCGAGGAAGCGGCGGAATGGTGGTCACTGCTGATGGCGCCGCAGCATTTCCCGGCCGAGGATCCGGCTTTCCTTGCCGAGGCGGCAGCCTGCCTGCCGGAGGAGCCGTTTGACGGCGAGACCTGGTCACGCTGGGTGCAGGCGCTTCAGGCGAAGACCGGGCGGAAGGGCAAGGCCCTGTTCATGCCGCTGAGGCTGGCGCTGACCGGCCGTGACCACGGGCCGGAACTCAGGGCCGTGCTTCCCCTCTTAGGTCGATCGGCCGCTCTTTCCCGGTTAGCTCCGGCGCCACGTTCCTGACGACCCGCACCGTTCCGTCCGCCCCGACCACCTGCTGCTTCGTGCCGCCGGCGGAGGAGATGATGCGTTCGCGCTGGACGCGCGGCCCGATTCCGGCCGAGGCATTGCCGCCGGTCGGCAGGGCGCTTTCCGGCAGGCTGGCCGGCGCCTCCGATTCCGCCGCATTGGGCGGCTTTGGCGCGGGCTGGTTCTTCGCATTGCGCTTGTCGGCCGGGTTCGGCGTCGCCTTCGGGCGGGACATGGCCAGCGCCTGCTCCTGCGAGACGACGATATCGCCCTTGCGCGTCTCGACAATGTCCTCGACGCCCTTCATCGCGCTGGCCCAGGTCTGCTGCGGCGGCTTGCAGAAACAGGCGGGATCGCGCGATTGCTGGAATTTCTTGGCCGTCGGCAGCGACATGTAGGGCGTGCCGTCCCGCGAGGCTGCGCGCTCGATATCCGCACCCGCCTGCATGAAGAAGATGCGCGTTTCCGCGGCTGGGCAGAGCGACTGGCAGACGGTGGCGTATTCATCCCGCGCGCCGATCCCCTCGAAATTCACCGGGAAGAAGAAGCCGTCGCAGGTCCGGACGCAGACAGCGAGGCGGCCGCCGAGCCGCTCCTTGAATTCCGCATCGGGGTCGATCGGGGCGTCGTTGGCATAGCGGTTATCGTCACGCGGGGTGTCGTCACCGAACAGGCGCTCGAACAGGCTCGGCGAGTTCGGTGCCGCATAGATCACGCCGCGCTGCGGCTGGGCCGCCTGCTGCCTGCCAAGACACCCATAGCGGTCCAGCGCGGCAATGAGCTGCGCCCGGCGCGGCGAGCCGCCCTCGATCTGGCGGATCTGGGCCTCGTAGGCCGCCGCCTGGTTGCGGAGCGGCGTGCAGACGGGCGGCGGGCCACCAAGGCCAAGAAAACCAGATCCGCGTCCGCAATCGTTCTGCTGTATCGCGAGGCGGATGCGCCCAAGCTCCGAACGCAGCCGCGATGAATCCCGCGTCGGCCCGCCGGTATTGGGCATGCTCGCCAGTTCGGAACGGATCTGCGCACAGACAGGCGATTGCGCATGGGTCTCGGTCGCCAGAACGGCGCCAGCGGCACCCAGAAGCGCCAAGGCAAGGGACCGGAGCCTGAATCGAAGCGGAATCATGCCAGAAGCGTACCCGACGAACGTAAACAAACGGCGGATTCGCCAACGGAATCACGCGCCCGCTGTCATGCCGGCGAAACATGGTCCAAGCAAGGCAGGATTTCGGTCTGGAATGCCTATCCGTTGCCCAGGGAGGCAACCCGCTCCGCCAGTTTGTCGATCAGCACATTCATCTGCCGGAGTTCGGTCTCGGACAGGCCCTCGCAGAGCGAATCGGAGAAAGCCCGCGCCATGGGAACGATCTCCTGGTAGATCGTCGTTCCCGCATCGGTCAGCGCCAGGAACGCCTCCCGCATGTCGGCACGGTTGGCCCGGCGCACGATCAGGCGGCGCTTCTCCAGTGCGGCGACGGCACGGCTGACAGTCGTCTTGTGCATCCGCGAATGCCCGCCAATATCCCGTGCCGTCATGACGCCGAACTGGCCCAACGTGGCCAGGACCCGCCATTCAGGAATGGAAATGCCGAATTTCCGGCCATACGCGCGGGCCAGCGTCTGGCTGACCTCAGTCGCCAGCATGTTGAGGCGATAGGGCAGGAACCCTTCAAGGCGAAGGGGTTCGGCTTCGGCATGAATATCTAATACGCCGGAGGGCAATCTCTCGCCGGAGGCCATGTTACACAAAATCCGTGGGTTTGTTTCAGCTGAAACGATCAAGTTGCGCCGGATGATCGGGGTGAGGCCCCGATCTGTCCAGTCCAATCTTGAACAATTCGCCTAATACCAAAGGCGCATTCCAAGGTTCAGCCCCGCAACCGCGTCCTGATCATCATGGAATCGTAGGAATATTCACCGACTTGCCACCACAGATACTGGTCACCCAGATAGGCATTCACCGAATCAAGGGCCTTCTTGAACAGCGGATTCTGTGCCGCGATCTCGGCATAATAGGTCTTTGACGTTTCGTAGCCCGTGTCTATGATGGCGGCGCTGAACGGGCGCAGCTCCGTGCCCCGGCCAACCAGGCGCTTCAGCGCCGGAGCGTTGACCGTGTCGTATTTCGCCAGCATCCAGGTGTTGGCCGCTTCCGAAGCCTGCCGGATGATGGCCTGGTAATGCTTCGGCAGCCGGTTCCACTGCTCGAGATTGACCACGAGATGGAGCATGGCGCCGCCTTCCCAGAAGCCGGGATAGTAATAATACTTGGCGACCTTGGAGAAGCCGAGCTTCTCGTCGTCATAGGGGCCGACGAACTCGATCGCATCGATCGTGCCCTTTTCCAGCGCGGGGTAGATGTCGGCCGGCGCGATCTGCTGCGGCACCACGCCCATCCGGGCGAGGATCTGCCCGCCGGTCCCGCCGATACGGAACTTCAACCCCTTGAGATCATCGAGCGTGTTGATTTCCTTCCGGAACCATCCGCCCATCTGCGTGCCGGAATTGCCGGCCGCGAAGCCGATCGTGTTGAACTTGGCCAGTGATTCGTTGACGATCTCGGCCCCGCCGCCATTGTGCCACCAGGCATGCTGGAGGCGGGCATTCGGCCCGAAGGGCATACCCGTCCCGAAGCCGAGAACGGGGTCCTTGCCGCCATAGAAATAGGTCGGCGTGTGGCAGCATTCGAGTGCACCGGAGGAAACCGCGTCGAGCGCCTGCAGGCCCGGCACGATCTCGCCGGCAGCAAAGGTCTGGATCTGGAAGCGGTTATCCGTGGCCGCTGCCACCAGCTTGGCCAAGTGCTGGGCCGTGCCGAAGATCGTGTCGAGCGATTTCGGGAAGCTGGAGGTCATGCGCCATTTGATTTCCGGCATGCTCTGCGCGATTGCCGGCTTGGCCAATGTGCCGGCCGCCAGGGCGGTTCCCGCCCCCATCCCCGAGAGCAATACTTCACGCCGACGCATCGTCCTGACCCCTTTCATAGCGGAATTAGTTCCGCGTGAAACTTTTTGCTTGCCCTTCACGCGTGTCCCTTGCGAGAATTGCACAGAGATGCCGGGTCGTCATCCCGAACTCCGTTTCATTTTGATGTGAAACGCAGAAAGATGGCGAAACAAGGCAAGCGCGGGAGGAACGGTATGAAATTGGCATCGCTCAAGGGCGGGCGGGATGGTCGGCTCGTCGTGGTTTCGCGGGACCTCACCCGCGCCACCGAGGCATCCACGATCGCGCCGACCCTGCAGGCCGCCCTCGATTCGTGGGATCAGGTGGCCGCGCCGCTCGCCGATCTCGCCGAAAGTCTCGAGCACGAGGCCGTGCCGTCGTTCCGCTTCCACGAGCATGATGCTGCGGCTCCGTTGCCGCGCGCCTATCAGTGGCTCGATGGATCGGCCTATGTGAATCACGTGGAGCTTGTCCGGAAGGCGCGCGGTGCCGAATTGCCCGCCAGTTTCTGGACCGATCCGCTGATGTATCAGGGCACCTCCGATTCCAATCTCGGCGCCCGGGATGCTGTGCCCGTGGCCAGCGAGGAATATGGCATCGATTGCGAGGCCGAGATCGCGGTGATCACCGGCGATATTCCTGCCGGCGCCGATGCCGCCACCTGCATCGCCGCGATCCGGCTGGTCGTGCTCGTCAATGATGTCAGCCTGCGCAATCTCATTCCGGGCGAACTGGCCAAGGGCTTCGGCTTCCTGCAATCCAAGCCGCCGACGGCCTTCTCGCCGGTAGCGCTGACGCCGGACGAGCTGGGTCCGGCCTGGTCGGGCGGCAAGCTTGCCCTGCCGCTGCTCACCTCGATCAACGGCCGCATGCTCGGCTGCCCGGAAGCCGGCGAGGAAATGACCTTCGATTTCGGCACCCTGCTCGCCCATGCCGCGAAAACACGGCCTCTGGGTGCCGGCACCATTCTCGGCTCGGGCACGGTCTCCAACCGGGATCCGGATGGCTCGCCCGGCCGCCCTGTGGCGGAAGGCGGACGCGGCTATTCCTGCCTCGCCGAGCAGCGCATGGTCGAGACCATCCGCGACGGCGCCGTCCGGACGCCGTTCCTGCGCTTCGGGGATATCGTCCGCATCGAAATGAAGGACCGCAAAGGCCATTCGCTGTTCGGCGCGATCGAGAACCGCATCGAGCCTCAGCTTCTTGCAGGAGGTGGCCGATGAGCGGCCCGGCTTTCGCCTCGGCGGCGGATCTCGCCGAGAAGACCATCACCTTCGCGGAAATCGGCCCCGGCCTCTATGCCTTCACTGCCGAGGGAGACCCGAATACCGGGGTCATCATCGGCGATGACGGAGTGCTGATCGTCGATGCCCAGGCGACGCCGGCCATGGCGCAGGCCGTGATCGACCGCGTCCGTTCGGTGACCGACAAGCCGATCACCCATGTCCTGCTCTCGCATTACCATGCGGTGCGGGTGCTGGGCGCTTCGGCCTATCGGGATGCGAAGATGATCCTCGCTTCCGATGCCACGCGTGATCTCATCGTCGAGCGTGGCGCGCAGGATATGGATTCCGAGATCGGCCGCTTCCCGCGCCTGTTCCGCGGGAAAGAGACGATTCCCGGTCTCACCTGGCCGAGCATCACCTTCGCGGGCGAGATGTCGGTCTGGCTCGGCAAGCGCGAGGTGCGGCTCAAGCATCCCGGCCGTGGCCATACAGCCGGCGACACCATCGCCTGGGTGCCCGATGCCGGCGTGATGTTCTCCGGCGATCTCGTCGAATACCGCTCCGCCTGCTATTGCGGCGATGCGCATTTCACCGATTGGCCGGAAACGCTGAAGCGTGTGGCCGGGCATGATCCGGTGGCGCTCGTGCCCGGGCGCGGCGATGCGCTGGTGGGGCGCGACAGGGTCGCGGCCGCCATTGCCGGCACGACCGACTTCCTCGAGACGCTCTATGGCACGGTGCAGAAGGCCGTCGTAGCCGGCAAGGACCTGCGCGCCGCCTTCGCCGATGTCCGCGCCGCCATGGACGGGCCGTTCGGCAGCTATGCCATCTACGAGCATTGCCTGCCGTTCAATGTCAGCCGCGCCTATGACGAGGCGCGGGGCATCGACCATCCCGTGATCTGGACCGCCGAACGCGACCGCGAGATGTGGGCGCAGTTGCAGGGGTGATCAGGCCGCACGGGGCTTGATGGTGGAGTAGTCAACTTGCGCATTGGCCTTGGTGAGATCATGGGCAATCTGGAGGTTCAGCCAGAGTTCCGGGGTTGTCCCGAAATACCGGCTGAGCCTGATGGCCGTATCCGCCGTGATATCCCTCCGCTCCCGCACGATCTCGCTGATGCGGTTGGCCGGGACGTCAAGCGCCTCGGCCAGCTGGCGCGCGCTCATGCCAAGCGGGACCAGGAATTCCTCGCGCAGGACCTCGCCGGGATGGGTCCGAACCCGGATGGCCGGCGGCCTTTCCTCAGTGATAGTCGACGATTTCGACATGGCTCGCCCCTTTTCCTGTCCAGATAAAGCAGAGGCGCCATTGATCATTGATCCGGATGCACCACTGCCCCGCCCGATTGCCCTGCAGGCACTCGAGCCGGTTTCCCGGTGGATGCAGCAAGTCCAGGATCGACTTCGCCGCATCCAGATAGTCAAGTTTTCGCCGGGCGATCTTGGCGAAGGTCTGCCACCGCAGATCGCACATTCCGGCATGGAAAAACCTTTCGGTTCTCCGATCCGCAAAACTGATGATCAAAAACGCCTCGAATATCAGCATAAAATAATACGCGATACGTATCACGTATCCACCCATCTGTCAACCGAGTCCCTGCCATGACCGCCGTTTTCGCTACCTTTCCCTACCGGGCATCGCCCGACCAATTCCGGTCCGAGCCGGCCCGCCACCCCGTCGTGGTGATCGGCGCCGGCCCGGTCGGGCTCTCGCTCGCGATCGATCTCGGCCAGCGGGGCGTGCCGGTGGTGCTGCTCGATGACAGCGATCGGATCGGCGAGGGCAGCCGGGCCATCTGTTTCGCGAAAAAGACGCTGGAGATCTTCGACCGGCTGGGCTGCGCTGCGCCGATGGTGGAGAAGGGGGTGTCCTGGAGCCGCGGCCGCGTCTTCCAGCGAGAGGGCGAACTCTACGCCTTCGACCTCCTGCCCGAGGCGGGGCACAAGATGCCGGCTTTCATCAATCTCCAGCAGTTCCATGTCGAGAAGATGCTGATCGACCGCGCCCTTGCCGTGCCGGGGCTCGATTTGCGCTGGAAGAACCGCGTTGTCGGGGTGGCTCCGGCGGAAGACCATGTCGAGATCCGGATCGAGACGCCGGACGGCCTCTACAGCCTCCGGGCCGATCATGTCGTCGCCTGCGATGGTGCGCGCTCGCCGGTGCGAAGCATGCTCGGCCTCGATTTTGCTGGCGAGGTTTTCGAGGAGCAGTTCCTGATCGCCGATGTGCGGATGCAGGGCAACTATCCCACCGAGCGCTGGTTCTGGTTCGATCCGCCCTTCCATCCTGGTGGCTCGGCCCTGCTGCATCGCCAGCCGGACGACATTTGGCGGATCGACCTGCAATTGCCGGCGACGGCCGATGCCGAGTTCGAGAAGCGCCCCGAGCAGGTCCGGCCGCGGATCGAGCGTATGCTGGGCCATGGCCGCTTTGATCTGGAATGGGTCTCGATCTACCGTTTCCGCTGCCTGCGTCTTCAGCGCTTCGTGCAGGGCCGGGTGATTTTTGCCGGCGATTCCGCGCATCAGGTCTCGCCGTTCGGGGCACGCGGCGCGAATTCCGGCGTGCAGGATGCCGAGAACCTCGCCTGGAAGCTTGCGGCGATCCATCATGGCCGCGCCGGACCGGGCCTGCTCGAGAGCTATGACTGCGAGCGCGGCGAGGCCGCGGACGAGAATATCGGCCATTCCACCCGCTCGACCGATTTCATCGCCCCGCAATCCCCCGCCGAACGCGTGTTGCGTGATGCCGCGCTCGCCCTGGCGCGCCGGCATGATTTCGCGAAGCGGATGGTCAATTCCGGCCGGCTCTCCGCCCCGACCGCCTATCACGACTCGCCGCTTTCCACGCCGGATGCCGAACCCTGGTCCGTTGGTCCGGCGCCGGGCGCCCCGATTCCCGATGCGCGCGTGGCGCGGCCGGACGGAACCGCTTCATTCCTGTCGGAGGAACTGCCTGCCGGCTTCGTTTGGCTCGAGGCCGGGTCGGCCCTCGCGGATCTGCCGGAAGGGGCGGCGCGGCTTCGGCTCGGGCCCGGCGCCCTCGGCGATCCGGCCGGCGAGATGGCCGCGCGTTTCGGCTTCGACAGGCCAGGCGGCTACCTTCTCCGCCCGGACCGCCATGTCGCGGCGCGCTTCCGGGAGCCCGATCCCGCCCGCCTTCGCGCGGCCCTTGCCCGCGCCCATGCCTCCGGAGCCTGATCCATGGCCGAAACCCTTGTGACGCATTCACGCTTCCCCGATCCCGATCGCGCCTTCCGGATGCTGGTGGAAGCTCGGCGCGGCCTGACGCCGGAAGAGGCCGCCGCCCTCGATGCGCGGCTGGTCTTGCTGCTTGCAAACCATATCGGCAGCGAGGACGTGCTCCGGGCGGCTATCGCAGCGGCAAGCCTGGCAACGGAGGCGGGTTGATTCCGGCCTTCCTTTCGACGCCTGCGATGCTTATCTCCGGTCCAACCGAAGGAGAACCGCCATGCGCCTGATTCCGGCCATCCTGCTTGCACTGGTTGCCACCAGCCCGGCTCTGGCCCAGTCGCCCGACCTGATCTTCAAGAAGTCGACGGTGTTCCGCCTGCTGACCCCGGATGACAAACTCGCCACCTACGCGATCGATGATCCCGAGATCGAGGGGGTCGCCTGCCATTACACTGTGCCGGAGCGCGGCGGTGTTGCCGGTGGGCTGGGTCTGGCCGAGGAAGTCTCGGATGTCTCGCTGGCCTGCCGGCAGGTCGGGCCGGTGAAATTCAAGGCCAAGTTCGAGCAGGGCGATGTGATGTTCCGCCAGTCGCGCTCGCTGCTCTTCAAGCGCATGCAGATCGTGCGTGGCTGCGATGAGAAGCGCAACGTGCTGGTCTATCTTGTCTATTCAGACAAGCTGATCGAGGGGAGCCCGAAAAATTCCACTTCGACGGTCCCGATCATGCCCTGGGGCTCGGGCGAACCGCCGCGCTGCAAGGACTGGCTGAAATAAGGGCAGGGGGAGCGACCACCCGTGCGCCCGGTCCTTGCCGGGGGAAGGCCTGCACGGTGAAGCCGTTCAGGCTCAGTCCTTGCAGGAGATGAGGAAGCTGTCGACGGGCTTGCCGCGGCTGGTGCTGGCCGAACCGGTGATCTCGTCGCGGTCGAGCTGCCGGTAGGCGAGGGCGGATCTGAACCCCTTGGCCTCGCACCAGGCATCCGCGACGATGCGGCCGCAGGAGGATTGGCTGGCGAGGCATTCCTGCGTGCCATAGCCATCGCTGCCTGCGATAATGAAATCCCGCTGTTTCGGCCGCGCCTCGGTTTCAATCCCCGAGGAGGCGAAGATCACTGCAGAAGTGATGCTGACCGCCAGAGCGGCAAGAATGCTGACGCGTGCGCGCATCGCTGTGCCCCCAGTTGATACGCATGACCCAAGCTCGATCATCGTGCGGCAAATCTCTTAACGAAGGGTTGATTTCGCGGGCCCGATGCCCTCCCGGACTGCATTTCGCAGGGCCGGTTTCCCCCCGGTGGTGATTCGTCAGCCATGACGGGAGCGGTGACTTGACCCGGCGCGTCTCTTCGCGCAAGGATTGCGCATGAGACATCCTGGGTCGCACCTGATTTCGATTGCGATTTGTGGCTAGCGCGCAACGCTCGCTGGCCAGCCGTCTCGTTCAACCCGCAAGGTGAAAATCCCGAGAGGCGCCCCCGGCGAGTGGTGGCGCTTAACCTCGTGAGGGCTGAACCATGGCGGAGCTGATGCTCTACAACACGCTGACGCGGCGCAAGGAGCGGCTGGAGCCGCTCGCGCTCCACCCGGAAACGGGTCTGCCGCTGGTGCGGATGTATGTCTGCGGCCCGACCGTCTATGACTATGCCCATATCGGCAATGCGCGCCCGGTCATCGTCTTCGATGTGCTGTTCCGCCTGCTGCGTCACCTCTACGGCGAGGATCACGTTGTCTATGCGCGGAACATCACCGACGTGGATGACAAGATCAACGACCGCGCCGCGCGGGACTACCCGGACCTGCCGCTCAACGAGGCGATCCGCAAGGTCACCGAGGGCACGAATGCGCAGTTCCAGGCCGATGTGGAGGCCCTCGGCTGCCTTGAGCCCACAGATCAGCCGCGCGCCACCGAACATATCGACGGCATGCGCGCGCTGATCGACCGGCTGATCGCGCGCGGTTTCGCCTATGTGGCGGAAAACCATGTGCTGTTCTCGCCGGCGGCGATGGACGCGGCGAAGGGCCGCCTGCCGCGCTACGGGGCGCTCGCCAATCGCAGCCTCGACGAGATGATCGCTGGCGCGCGGGTGGATGTCGCGCCCTACAAGCGCGACGCCACCGATTTCGTGCTCTGGAAGCCGTCAAAGCCGAACGAACCGGGTTGGGAGTCGCCCGCCGGCATTCCCGTGCCCGGCCGCCCTGGCTGGCATATCGAGTGCTCGGCCATGTCGATGGCCAAGCTGCTCGAGCCCTATGGCGGTGGTCTTGCCTGCGATGATCCGCTGAAGAACACCTTCGACATCCATGGCGGCGGCATCGATCTCGTCTTCCCGCACCACGAGAACGAGATCGCGCAATCCTGCTGCGCCTTCGGCGCGGAGCGCATGGCCTCGATCTGGATGCATAACGGATTCCTGCAGGTCGAGGGGCAGAAAATGTCCAAGAGCCTGGGGAATTTCTTCACGATCAATGAGTTGTTGGCGACCGAGAGTTTCGGTGGCAGGCGTTGGACAGGTGATGTCCTGCGATTTGCTATGCTGAAGACGCACTACCGACAGCCTATCGATTGGACAGAACAAAGTTTGATCGAGGGCACGGCTGAACTTTTGAAATGGGCAAAGATTTCGGAAAGCGCGCCAAAGTGGGAGGAGCATCGTGATGACTATGTCTCACCAAGAGCAACTCCATACCCGGCATACAAGCCTTCTCCTGAAATTCTTGAGGCGCTAAGCGACGATCTGAATTTGCCAGGGGTATTGTTCGTTCTACGTAAACACTATCGACGTGCTGCAACCGATGGAGTTACTCGAGAAGACGTTATCTTTGCGCAGGACGCAGCCTATCAATTGTGGGTGGATTGCGTGTTTCTGGGTATCGATCTCACGCGATTCCGCTCTTCAGAGCTTTACTTGGAGCGGCGTGATTTGAATGAGGTTTACATTGACTCCCTCATCAACGCCCGCCTTGCCGCCCGCGCGGCGAAGAACTGGGCGGAATCGGACCGGATCCGCGATGAACTCGTCGCGCTGGGCATCGTGCTGATGGATGGCAAGGACGAGGCCGGCAACCCCGTCACCCGCTGGGAGGTCAAAAGGTGACCACCATCTCCTTCCGCCCCTATCTCCCGCGCGATGCCGCGCCGCTGGCCGATCTTTTCGCTGCCTCGATCGAGGAACTGACGGCCGAGGATTATGACGAGGGCCAGCGCGCCGCCTGGGCCAGCGCAGCCGACGATGTCGAGGCCTTCGGCGCGCGGCTCGCCGGCTGGCTGACCATCCTCGCCGAGGCGGAGGGCGAGATCCTGGGTTTCGCCGCCCTGCGGGATGATCCGAAAGTCAAGGAGAACCGCATCATCGAAATGCTGTATGTCTCGCCCGATCATGCCGGGCAGGGCATCGGCAAGGCCTTGCTCGAGGTGATGGAGCTGCTGGCCCGCCAGCGTGGCGCCGAGACCGCGACCGTCGATGCCTCGGAAACCGCCCGCGAGTTCTTCGCCGGCCACGGCTACGCGATGCAGGCCCGGAACACGGTGATGCGCGGCGAGGAATGGCTCGTCAATACGACGATGAAGAAGACACTGCCCGAAAAGGCGAAGGCGGATGGCTGACATGAAGGACCGCATCACCCTGTTCGACACCACCCTGCGTGATGGCGCGCAGACCACGGGTGTCGATTTCAGCCTCGCCGACAAGCAGAAGATCGCCGCCATGCTCGACCGGCTCGGCGTGGATTTCATCGAGGGCGGCTATCCCGGCGCCAATCCGGTCGATACGAAGTTCTTCGAGAAGCCGCCGGCGATGAAAGCCTGTTTCACCGCTTTCGGCATGACCAAGCGGGCGGGCGTCTCTGCCTCGAACGATCCCGGCCTCGCCGCGCTGATCCAGGCGAAATCCGACGCGATCTGTTTCGTGGCGAAGAGCTGGGACTACCATGTCGAATTCGCGCTCGGCTGCACCTTGGCCGAGAATCTCGAGAGCATCGCCGGTTCGGTGCAGGCCGCCCGCGCCGCCGACAAGCGGGCGCTGGTCGATTGCGAGCATTTTTTCGACGGGTTCAAGGCCAACCGCACCTATGCGCTCGATTGCGCCCGGACCGCGCATGAGGCCGGGGCGGAATGGGTTGTCCTGTGCGATACCAATGGCGGCACGCTCCCGCATGAGGTCGAGGCGATTGTCGGTGCGGTCATCGCGGTGGTGCCAGGAATCCGGCTCGGCATCCATGCCCACGATGATACCGGCCAGGCCGTGGCCAACAGCCTTGCGGCCGTCCGGGCCGGCGCCCGCCAGATCCAGGGCACGCTGAACGGGCTCGGCGAACGATGCGGCAATGCCAATCTCGTCAGCCTGATCCCGACGCTCATGCTGAAGGCCGATTACGCCGACCGGTTCGAGATCGGCGTCAGCCAGGAGGCACTGGCCGGGCTGTCGGCCCTGTCGCGCAGCTTCGACGAGATCCTGAACCGTGTGCCGAACCGGCAGGCACCCTATGTCGGCGCTTCTGCCTTCGCGACCAAGGCCGGCATCCATGCCTCGGCCCTGATCAAGGATCCGAAGACCTACGAACATGTCGAACCCGAGCGGATCGGCAACCGCCGGATGGTGCTGGTCTCGACCCAGGCCGGGCGGTCGAACATCCTCGCGGAACTGGAACGGCTCGGCATCACCGTCGAGAAGAACGACCCGCGCCTTGCGCGGCTGCTGGACGAGGTCAAGGAGAAGGAGGCGAACGGCTATTCCTATGAGGGCGCCGATGCGAGCTTCTACATCCTCGCCCAGCGCTTGCTCGGCCGCGTGCCGGATTTCTTCAAGGTCGAGCGGTTCAAGGTCAATGTCGAGCGCCGTTACAATGCGAAGGGCGATCTCGTGAGCTTCTCCGAAGCAGTCGTGAAGGTGCGTGTCGGCGACAAGACGATGATCTCGGCTGCCGAAGGCGACGGGCCGGTCAACGCGCTGGACAAGGCCCTGCGCAAGGATCTCGGCCGCTACCAGAGTTACATCAAGGGCCTGAAGCTGACGGATTTCAAGGTCCGCATCTTCCAGGGCGGCACCGATGCAGTGACGCGCGTCCTGATCGATTCCACCGATGAGGCCGGCGAGAGCTGGACGACAGTGGGCGTGTCCTCGAACATCATTGACGCCTCGTTCCAGGCGCTGACGGATTCGATCATCTACAAGCTGATGCGGAGCCAGGTTCCGGCGGAATGAGAGCCGGCCCCGCGCTCAATCCGTGAAGCGGACCGTCTTGTCCATGCACAGATTGACGTCGGTCTGGTCAAACTCGGCGTCATCCGAGAAAGAGGCGTTGACCGCGAAGGTGCAGCCTGAATTCTTCGGCAGCCTGATTGTGATCTTCTTGCCCGGTTCGAGCGGCTTCTTCAGCGTGGCGACCGACTTGCCGGCCGCGCTCGTCACGGAAAGGCCGGTTACGACCGCGCCGCTGCGGGCATTGGTGAGAATGATTTCCGCCGCGTTTTTCGGTACGGCGCGCTGGGCCGTTCGAGGGGCGGCCGGGGCTGCTGCCGGCGCATTGGCCTGCTGCGCCATCGCGGCACCCTGGCCCAGCCCCATGATAAGGACGACGCTCGCCAATCCGGTCACGATCCGCATGGCTTTCTCCACTCAGGCACGATGCCGCTGGAATGGAAACGGCGCTCCTTCGTGCCCTGAGCGCGTCCCGTACCCCCGTGCCCCGAAGGGCTTCCCGCCACAAGTCATGGCGCAGTTGTTGGAGTTGCGCAACTCACGATAAAGCACGCGGAAAGTGGACGAGGCCTCACGCGCTCTGGCGGCTCTTCATCAGCGCGCTCTGTTCCAGCATCGGGACGATCTCGGGCACGGATTCGGCGACCAGGTACTGCACCTCGAGCCCGGCGCGGATGAACTGGAACTCGCGCATATGGGCGAGCAGGACCAGCAGCGGCTTCCAGAACCCGGAAATATTGGCAAGCAGGATCGGCTTGTTATGCTGGCCAAGCTGCGCCCAGGTCAATTGCTCGACCACCTCCTCGAGCGTGCCGATTCCGCCGGGCAGGGCGACAAAGGCATCCGCCTTCTCGAACATCAGGCGCTTGCGCTCGTGCATGTCATTGGTGACGATCATCTCCTGCGCGCCTTCCAGCATGATTTCCTTGTTCTTGAGGAAATGCGGGATGATCCCGGTGACATGGCCGCCATGGCCAAGCACCGATCGCGCAACGGCACCCATCAGGCCATGCGAGCCGCCGCCATAGACAAGGCGGATCCCGTTCTCGGCCATCAGCCGGCCCAGCATTTCGGCCGAATCCAGGAAGATCGGCTCGGAGCCATTGCCGGAGCCACAAAAGACGCAAACAGATCGAATCAAGGTATTTTTCATGGGTTCAAGGTCTCGTGAAGGCCGCAAAAAGGCAAGCGACCACGGAAATTCGGAGCAGGATTTCGTGACGTTTCGAACACGGCGAGCCGGCATTTCTGCATCGGGCCGCGAGGAAGGCTTGGATTCGCCGGAGCGACAGACCAGATTAGAAAAAATCCGAACTGACCTGTCGGCGCCGTCCGGCCTGCCAGCCATTGCCGAGGGACAACCGGTCCCGAAGCGGCGGGCAGGCGCCCTCGCCGCCGGGCCAGCCTGAAAGGCATCGTCTTGTCCAATCCGACCTCATCTCTCCGGCGCGAGGCGTCGCTCGTCTCGACGCTGCGTACGCTCTGGCCCTTTTTCTGGCCGCAGGATCGGCCGGATCTCCAGCGGACCATCGCCATTTCGCTGGTGCTGATTCTCGTCGCCAAGGGCTTCACCATCCTGATGCCTTTCACCTTCAAATGGGCGACGGATGCGCTTGTCCTCGCCACCGGCGGCAAGATGGAGGCCAGTTCGGTCTGGCCCTGGCTGGTCGGCGCGCCGATTCTCGCGAGCGCCCTCTACGGGCTGACGCGCATCCTCATGGTTGTCTTCACGCAGGTGAGGGAAGGGCTGTTCGCCAAGGTCGCGATGAATGCCGTGCGCCGGCTCGCCCTGCGCACCTTCACGCATATGCACCGCCTTTCGTTGCGCTTCCATCTCGAGCGCAAGACCGGCGGGCTGACCCGGGTTCTCGAGCGCGGCCGCAACGGTATCGAGGAACTCACCCGGATGACGCTGATGACGCTCATCCCGACCATTGTCGAGTTCAGCCTTGTCATCCTCGTCTTCGCGCTCGAATTCGACTGGCGCTATGTCGTCATCGTCTGCGTGATGATCGTGATCTATCTCGCCTTCACGGTGCGCGCCACGGTCTGGCGGATGGAGATCCGCCGCGCCATGAACGACAGCGACACCGACGCCAATGCCAAGGCCGTCGATTCGCTGCTGAATTTCGAGACGGTGAAGTATTTCGGGGCGGAAGCGCGCGAGACCGCCCGGTATGACCGGAGCCTCGCCACCTACGAGAAGGCCTCGATCAAGACCTATACCTCGCTCGCCTTCCTCAATACCGGGCAGGCGGTGATCTTCACGATCGCGCTGGCAGTCTGCATGGCCATCGCCGCGGTGGATGTGATGGCCGGCAAGAAGAGCGTCGGCCATTTCGTGATGGTCAACGCCCTGATGATCCAGCTTTACCAGCCGCTCAATTTCATGGGCATGGTCTATCGCGAGATCAAGCAGGCCATCGTCGATATCGAGAAGATGTTCGATGTGCTCGAGCGCGAGGCCGAGGTCGAGGATGCGCCGACAGCCCGGCCTCTGGAGGTCTCGGAAGGGCATATCCGCTTCGAGGATGTCCGCTTCCACTACGTGCCCGAACGCGCGATCCTCAAGGGCGTCACCTTCGATGTCCCGCCGGGCCAGACCGTGGCGATTGTCGGCCCGTCCGGCGCCGGCAAGTCAACGCTCTCGCGGCTGCTCTTCCGCTTTTATGACGTCATCGGCGGGCGCATCCTGATCGACGGGCAGGATATCCGCCACGTCACGCAGGGGTCACTTCGGGCGGCGATCGGCATCGTCCCGCAGGATACCGTGCTTTTCAACGATACGATTCTCTACAATATCGGCTACGGGAAGGACGGCGCGGACGAGCATCGCATTGCCGAGGCGGCCACCATGGCGCAGATCGACCCGCTGATCCGCCAGCTGCCCGATGGCTATAACAGCCAGGTCGGCGAGCGCGGCCTGAAGCTCTCCGGCGGCGAGAAGCAGCGCGTCGCCATCGCCCGGACGATCCTCAAGGGCCCGCCCATCCTCGTGCTCGACGAGGCGACCTCGGCGCTCGACAGCTACACCGAAAAGGAAATCCAGGACGCGCTGGAACGGATGAGCCGTGGCCGCTCGACCCTCGTCATCGCGCATCGCCTCTCGACGGTCGTGAATGCGGACCGGATCATCGTGCTGGACAAGGGCATCATCGCGGAGAGCGGCACCCATGAGGAGCTTCTGGCCTCGGGCGGCATCTATGCCGGGATGTGGAACAAGCAGCGCGAGGCTGACCTCGCCCGCGAGACGCTGAAGCGCGCCGAATCCGGCGAGGAACCCAGCCTGCGCCAGAAGCTCGAAGTCTGAAGACGCGCGAAATCTGACGCGGCAAAAAAAAGCGCCCCGGGGGGCGGGGCGCGATCACGCGGGCGGGCAGGGGGGGGATGCTCGCGTGAACTCAGGGAATGCGGTCGCGTCGGGCTTCGTCGCGAAGGCGTGCATGGATGGCGATGCGGGTTTCCTCGTCGATCTTTTCCACCCAGTCAGGATGCTCGACTTCGAGGGCTTCGACGCAGAACTGCACGGGATCCGGCTTTTTCAGGATCCAGTTGGCCGGCAGCAGGAACGGGTCGGTCGAGAAGTGACGTTCGCGCAGCACCCGGACAGAGCCGTAGCCGACAGCGGAGAGGGCCAGATTGTGATCCATGGTTCTCCTCCTTTATTGCGCAGGGACTATATACCAAAGACGGAAGACAATTAAGAGACAAGTTGGCAAAGACGGCAGAAAACTGTGGCACCTTCTGCCCCGGTCGTCCGGCCTGTTTCGCCCGCCCATGAAGCCTCTCGCATCCATCGGCGATGTGCGCTGCAGCACCAAGCGAAGCAGAAACCTTGCCTGCCCCGAAGCCTGCCGGTAAGGGTGCGGCGGAAACAGGGCAGAAAGCCGCCCGCGTCGTGACCTCACGCGCTTGTGAGCCGGGCGCAGAAGAAAGAAGGAACGGCATGTCGGTTGTTGATTCGATCCGGAAATTCGTGGTTCCGGTGCATCCCGAAGGCTATCTCTTCATCATCGCGGCAATCCTGCTGGCCCTCTTCGTCCATTGGCTGGTTCCGGCTCTGGGCTGGCTCTTCTGGTTCCTGCCGGCCTTCGTCGCCTATTTCTTCCGCGATCCGCCGCGGGTCTCGCCCACGCGGGACGGGCTGGTCCTTTCGCCGGCCGATGGCCGCGTCAGCATGATCGGCTATTTCCCGCCGCCGGCCGAACTCGGGCTCGGTGATGCGCCGCGCCTGCGCATCTCGATCTTCCTCTCGGTCTTCGATGTCCATATCAACCGCACGCCCGTGGGCGGGAAGATCCGCAAGATCGCCTATACGCCAGGCCTCTTCCTCAATGCCGATCTCGACAAGGCAAGCCAGGACAACGAGCGCAACGCGCTGGTGATCGAATCGCCCGCCGGCACCATCGCCTGCGTGCAGATCGCCGGGCTGATCGCCCGCCGCATCCTCTGCTTCGTCCGCGAGGGCGAGGATCTCTCGCCGGGCCAGCGTTTCGGCCTGATCCGCTTCGGCAGCCGGACCGACATCTACCTGCCCGAAGGCGCCCAGGCGCTGGTTTCGGAAGGCCAGCGCGCGATTGGCGGCGAGACCGTTCTGTGCGACCTTTCCTCGAAAGAGCCGCCGCGCAGCTTCCGCGTGGCCTGACCGAACGCACATGGACCCGATTTTTCCGCCCTTCGAGCCTGATCCGGCCCCGCCGCAGCGGCGATTCCGCCCTGTGCCGATCCGCCTGCTGATCCCCAACATGATCACGCTCGCGGCTCTGGCCTCGGGGTTGACCGCCGTCCGCTTTGCCATCGAGGGGCGGTTCGAGGCGGCGGCCATCGCGATCCTCGCTGCCGCCATCCTTGACGGGATCGATGGCCGCATCGCGCGCATGCTCAAGGGCACGTCGCGATTCGGGGCCGAACTCGATTCGCTGGCGGATTTCGTCAGCTTCGGCTGCGCGCCGGCGCTGATTCTCTATTTCTGGAAGCTCCATGTCCTGAAGACCGCAGGCTGGCTCGTCTGCCTGCTTCTCGCTTTCGCGATGGCGCTGCGTCTGGCGCGGTTCAATGTCATGATCGACGGGCCTGAGCGTCCGGCCTGGCAGAAAGCCTATGCTGTCGGCGTTCCGGCGCCGGCCGGCGCCATGATGGTCATGCTGCCGCTGACTTTGTCCCTGTCGGGCATTCCTGCCTTTGCCGGCGATTCGGTGATGATTCTCCTCTGGACGGCTGTTTCCACCGCGCTCATCATCTCCCGACTGCCAACCTTCTCGGGCAAGGGGCTTGGCACGCCGGTCCCGCGGGAATGGGTTCTGGCGATTCTCGGCGGTGCGGTCGTGATTCTCGCACTCGCCTTCAGTCATCCCTTCGAGACGATCTCGGCCCTGACGCTGCTCTATGTCGGGATGATTCCCGTCGCGATCCAGCGCTACCGGCGCCGGGAAGCCCAGGACCGGGCCGTTTCGCCGCCGGATCCCGCCGGCTGAAATCCGGGGCCTTTATGGTCTCGAAGCGCCGAGCGGCGGCAAAAAATGCGGCCGTCCGTGAAGAATTCCTTACTTTTCGACTCGTTTTGACACGGAATGCGGCTGGCCTGTTCACAGGGGCGTGACTTATCCGCAACATGGGTTTGAAAAGCCGCCCCGGAACCGGGCCAACCCCGTTTCGAAGGTTGAACGACAATCCCGCATGAGTATGGTGCCAATCGCGACGGGAGTTTCCGGTCGCTGACTTGCTTTCTCTTTCGGGGGGTCCGGGGAGAGAGCGGGTGACAAGGGAAAGCGGGCTAGGCAGCGGTTCTCCAAAGCCAAATTCGTAAACTCCCGATTGGTCTCGAAATCTTTGGAGGTACCACCATGAAGCTCGTTAAGAGCCTTCTCCTCGGTTCGGCGGCGGGTCTCGTCGCTGTGGCCGGCGCCTCGGCTGCCGATCTCGGCGTTAAGAAGCCGACGGCTGTTGAATATGTGAAGACCTGCCCGACCTACGGTGCTGGCTTCTTCGTCGTTCCGGGCACCACGTCGTGCCTGAAGATCGTTGGCCGCGTTCGCGCTGACTACATCTTCAACAACGACCTGACCCGCGCTGCGGACAAGAACACGTTCCGTGCTCGTGGCTACATTGGCTATGATCACCGCACGGCCACCGAATACGGCCTGCTGCGCACCTACATTCGTGGCTTCATCGGCCGTGACAACAACGCCGCTTATGCCCCGGTCATCGAGTATGCCTTCATCCAGTTCGGCGGCCTCACCGTCGGTCGCGTGACCCCGGTTTGGGAGCACGGCTGGTCGTGGACGTTCAACGGTGGTGGCGGTCTCGGCGTTCACTCTGACATCTCCTACGTGAACTCGATCGGCTACACCGCTTCGTTCGGTGGCGGCTTCTCGGCCACGATCGCCCTGGACGACAACCGTGAGCGCCGCACGGCGATTACCGGTGGCGGCGGCTACGGCGGCCAGGCCATGCCGGACATCGTCGGCAAGCTCGCCTATGACGCTTCCTGGGGTTCGGCTTACCTTGCCGGTGCTGTTCATCAGCTCCGCACGGTGTCTCCGCTGGTCAGCACGAAGTACGGCTGGGCCATTTCGGGTGGCGTGAAGTTTCAGCTCCCGATGCTCGCCAAGGGCTCGAACCTCTGGTTGAACGCTGCTTATGCTGACGGCGCCTCGAGCTACACCGGCTTCGGTGGCACGACGATCGGTGGCTTCGCCCTCGCAACGTCTGACGCGGTTGTCGTTGGTACCTCGCTGCGCACCACGCGCACCTGGACCATCGGCGGTGGCGTGCAGGTTTACTTCATGCCGACCGTTTGGGCTGGTATCGTTGCCGGCTATGGTCAGCATGACGCGACCGGCGCTGCCAACACGATCCGCTCGGCTGAAGTTATCGGTACTGTGGGCTGGACCCCGGTTGCTGGCTTCCTGATCGGTGGTGAAGTTGGCTATCGTAACGTTTCGGCTTCGGCCGGCGTCATCCCGGCCGGCACCCAGAAGGATAACTTCTTCGGCCGCCTGCGCTTCCAGCGCGACTTCTAATCTCCTGACGGCGCGGGCAACCGCGTCGATCGCGAGATCAAGGATTGGGGAGCCGAAAGGCTCCCCTTTTCTGTTTTTGTCCCCAACCGTGATTTTGCCCCGGAACGGTCGTGTTGCGGACGCTCTTGACCTTCCCCTTTCCTCTGCGGAGAGTGCATCCGCACCGTCGGTCGGAAGGGGAGCGTCGCTTGACCATGGCACAGCCACGGAAATGGATTTCGGGGCTTCTGCCCCTCGCACTTCTTGTCGCCGTTGCCGGCTTCTGGAATCAGGGCCGCGTCGAGCAGGATCTGCTGGCCCGCGCGACATCCGGGCTGGCCACGGCCGGCCAGGGTTGGGCCCGGGCCGGCCTCGGCGGGCGCGATGCCACCCTCACGGGCGAGGCGCCGTCGCCCGAAGCGCGTGCCGCTGCGCGCGGCCAGCTCGAAGGGCTGTTCGGGATGCGCAAGGTCGCGGACCGCACCACGCTTCTTCCCGAGGCTGCACCCTTCATCTTCACGGCCCTTCGCGATGGCGCCAAGGTGACGCTGACCGGTGCCGTTCCGCCCGGCAATGCGCGGCAGGCGCTGCTCGATGCCGCGAAGGCAGCCTTCCCCGGCGCCGCCCTCGTTGATGAACTCAAGCCAGCCCGCGGGGCTGCCCCCGGCTTCGGTGCGCTGGCGGCTTTCGGTCTGGCCGAGCTGGGCAAGCTCAGTGAAGGCACGCTCACCCTCTCGGACGCGAATCTCTCGATTTCCGGAAGGGCGAAGGAATTCAACGCTTTGTCCGAGATCAGGACGCGTCTCGCCGCGCTGCCGGCCGGCAGCCGGCTCGCCAAGGGGCTGGCTCCGGGCGACATCCTGCCGCCCGTCATCCGCCCCTTTACTTTCGCGGTCGAGCGTAATGGCAGCGCCCTCACATTATCCGGCTATGTGCCGTCGGAAGCAGCCCTGGCGCGGCTGGTTGCGGATGCCCGCGCCCTTGGTCTGACCCTCCGCGACAACCTCCGGGTGGCCGATGGTGTGCCAAGTGGCGACTGGACCGCAGCGGCCTCGCTCCTTGTCCGGGAAATGGCCAAGCTGGAATCCGGGCGCGCCGCCATGACCGATGACAGGATCACCCTGCAGGGCAAGGCGCGCGACCTTTTTACCGAGGATGATATCCGCACCGACCTGCGCACGCTGCCAACCGGCTTTGCGGCTACGCAGGTGGCCGTCGAATCCCGCGTTGTCAGGCCCTACGTTTTCGGTGCGACCCGGCAGGCCGGCGGCGTGGTGCTGACCGGCTATGTGCCGGATGCACGCACAAAGGCAGATGTGCTCGAGCTTGCCGCCCGCTATTTCGAGGGCGAACGCGTCGAGGACCGGCTGGCGGAGGGCCTCGGCGCCCCGGCTGATTTCCTTGGCGCCATCCGCGCCGGTTTCCACACCCTGGCGCGCCTCGCGCCGGGCGGAGAATTCGCTTTGTCCGGTACCGGCCTGACCGTGAAGGGCGCTGCCCTGTTCGACTTCGCCCGCGGCGAGATCGCCTCGGAACTGGCCCGCCTGCTGCCCGCCAGCTTCCGGGGTCAGCCGGAGCTCGGCGTCCTGCCGCTGCCGCCGCCCATCACGCTCTCGCCGGAATGCCAACTCCTCTACAATCAGGAGCTGGCCCGCGGAACAGTGCGCTTCCGCTCCGGTTCGGCCGATTTGTCTGACGAATCCCGCGCCATCGTTGACCGGCTGACACTTGTCACGCTCCGCTGCGTCAATTCGCGGATCGAGATCGGCGGGCATACGGATACCGACGGCAGTTTCCAGTCCAATGCGGAGCTCTCGCGTCGGCGCTCGGAGACGGTCGCAGCCTATATGGTCCGGGCTGGCGTGCCGGCGGAGCGGCTTGAACCGGTCGGCTATGGCCAGACCGTTCCGGTTGCGCCGAATGATACGCCCGAGAACAAGGCGAAGAACCGCCGTATCGAATTCGTCGTGAAGTGAGGGCGGAACCATGATCTACCTCCTGCAAGTTTTCTGGATCTGGCTTCTTTTCGCGCTTGTCCTCGGTGTTGCTGTGGCCTGGCTTACAGCCCGGCGCGGCGAGGGCGGCGGCCTTTGGCCAGGCCTGCTGCCCTGGGGACTGGTTCTGGGGCTGGGCGGCCTCGTCGCTGCCTTCCGCGTGCTGCCCACCCGGGCCGGCTACTGGCTTGATCTCGCCCTGCTGATGCTCGCGGCCTATCTCATCGGCTGCCTTCTGGCCGCGCTTCTTCGCGGCTCTGCTTCGGAGGCCGAGCCGGCCATGGCGACAGAGCGCATCGCTCCGGCCTTTGCCCCGGCCCCGGCTCCTGTTCCGGCCGCCGCCCCTGTGGCTGCGGCGAAGGAACTGGCCGTCGAGCCGATGAAGGCTGAGCCGGCCGCCGTAATTCCGGCGGAGCCCATCGAGCAGGCGATCACCGGCCTTTCCGGTCCGCGCGGCGGCAAGCCGGACGACCTGACCCGCATCTACGGCATCGATGCGGATGTGCAGGCGAAGCTCAATGCCCTCGGACTCTATCATTTCGACCAGATGGCCAGTCTCGCGCCCGGCCAGCGGCGCTGGCTGTTCCGCCAGCTCGGCCATGCAGGGCGTTTTCCGAGCTGGTGGTGGCGCTGGCGCTTCGATGCCGAGCAGATCGTCGCCGGCGGAACCGGCGCAACCGCGCCGGTGGCAGCGATGGGTCCGGCTGGCGCCGACTCTCCGGCGATCGAGGGCACCAAGCCCGCCGGGCTGGAGGCGCCAAGGGATGGAAAGGCCGATGATCTCAAACGGATCAAGGGGATCGGCAAGCAGAACGAGGGCCGCCTCCACGGCCTCGGCATCTGGCATTTCGCGCAGATCGCCGGCTGGAATGCCGACGAGGTGAAATGGGTCGGCGGCTATCTCGCCTTCCCGGGCCGGATCGAGCGGGAGGATTGGGTCGGCCAGGCGAAGATCCTCGCCGAGGGTGGCACCACCGACTTTGCCCGCCGGGCGGATGCCGGCGAAGTGGCCAGCTCGCGTGATGACACCAATGACGATGGCCAGGGCAATGTCATCACGCCTGTGGCCGCGCCGAAAAAGGGCCGCAAGCCGCCCGAAAAGGCCTGATCAGCCGAGGCTCGCCACGAAGGCGCGCACGGCCTCGATGGTCGGCGCGTCCTCGAGGATCGGCGCATGGCCCTGATAGGGCACCTCGTGCAGCCGCGCATCCGGATGCCGGGCGACCATCTCCCGCGCGGTCTGCTCTCCGAGAATGTCGCTCAGTTCGCCCCGGATCACCATCATCGGCGCAACGGCCAGCGTCTCGAACTGCGTCCAGAGGACGGGCAGGGGCTTCTCGAGATCGAGTTCGGCCAGCGGGCGCATCAGGTTGGGATCGTAGCGGGGCTCGAGCCCCTTCGGCCCTTCCTTCCAGGTCCGGCGGGCGAAACGCGCCCAGGCTTCCGGCGCCATATCGGTGAAATGCGTCCCGAAAACCTGCCGCAGAACCTGCGTCGCCTCGTCGAAACTCTTGGGGCGCGGCAGCTTGCCGACATAGCCGCGGATCCGCGCGAGGCCACGCCCTTCGATGATGGGCCCGATATCATTGAGGATCGAGGCTGCGATCACGGCGGGGCGGGTGATCGCGGTGAGGGCAGTGAGAAGCCCGCCGCGCGAAGTCCCGAAGAAGATCGCCCGCCCGATGCCGAGGGCATCGATCACATTGAACAGGTCGTCGAGTTCGACCTGCAGGTCATAGCGGCGCCAGTCCGGATCATATTCCGAACCGCCGCGCCCGCGGGAATCAAGCGCGATGACCCAGCGGTCGCCCGTTTCGGCAAGGGCGCGGCCGATCACCTCGAAATCATCGGCATTGCGCGAAAGGCCGGGCAGGCAGATCACCGGCAGGTCGCCGCCGGCCCGGTTGCCGATCTCCCGGAGATGGAGCCGGAGCCCGTCCCGCGCCAGCACATGGTGGCTCCGCCATTCCGAAAGCGTGTCGACAAGCTGGAGATGGCTGGCGGCGGCTTTTCCGGGTCTGCGCGGCATGGGGGCTCCTGTTCCCGATCTTTCTAGCAATCTGGTGCCCTGACGCAACGCGGCATGGCCTCGACGATGGTTGACGGAGCGCCGGATTGGGGGGAAAAGCGTTGCTCCGGCAATTCTGCCCCTTCCCGCATGGAAAGATCATGACCAAGCCCGCCAATGCCGCGCTGTTTCGAGGCTCCTTCACCGCTCTGGTGACGCCTTTCAAAAACGGTGCCGTCGATGAAGCGGCGTTCCGGTCGCATGTCAGCTGGCAGATCGAGCAGGGCACCATGGGGCTCGTTCCGGTCGGCACGACCGGCGAGAGCCCGACGCTCAGCCATGACGAACACAAGCGCGTTGTCGAATGGTGCATCAGCGAGGCCGGCGGCCGCGTGCCGGTCATGGCCGGCGCCGGCTCGAACAATACGGCCGAGGCGGTGGATCTCGCGCGCCATGCCGAAAAGGCCGGCGCGGAGGCGATCCTCGTCGTCACGCCCTATTACAACCGCCCGACGCAGGAAGGCCTCTACCGGCATTACAAGGCGGTGAACGATGCCGTCGGCATCCCGATCTTCATCTACAACATCCCGCCGCGCTCGGTGGTCGATATGTCGAACGAGACGATGGCCCGCCTCTACGAGCTGCCGAATATTGCCGGCGTGAAGGATGCCACCGGCAACATCGCCCGCGTCTCGCAGCAGCGCGCGATTGTCGGGAAGGATTTCATCCAGCTCTCGGGCGAAGACATGACGGCGATGGCCTATAATGCCGCCGGCGGCGTCGGCTGCATCTCGGTTGTGTCAAACGTGGCGCCGCGCCTCTGCGCCGACCTGCAGGCCGCCTGCCTTGCTGGAGACTATGCGCTTGCGCTGGCCATCCAGGACCGGCTGATCCCGCTGCATGATGCGGTTTTCAGGGAACCGGGCCTTGCCGGCGCGAAGCACGGGCTCAGCCTGCTCGGCCGGATGAATGAGGAAATCCGCCTGCCCATGATGCCGGTTCAGCAGGATGCGACCAAGCAGGCGATCCGCGCGGCAATGGTGCATGCCGGCCTTCTGAACTGAGTGGGGTCATGTACCAGCCGCCCCATTTCAGGATCGAGGACCGGGCGGAGATGCTCGCGCTGATCCGCGCGCATCCTCTCGGCATATTGGTCTCGGGTGGCGAGGGCGGCCTGATGGCCAACCCGATTCCGTTCCTTGTGCAGGAGCGGCCGGACGGCACGGCCAGCCTGCTCGCCCATCTCGCCCGGCCCAACCCGCAATGGCGGGCGCTGGCCGAAGCGCCGGAGGCGCTGGTCGTCTTCCAGGGCCACGAGCATTACATCACGCCCTCGTGGTATGCCAGCAAGCGCGAGCACGGCAAGGTTGTTCCGACCTGGAATTACATGATGGTGCAGGTGCGCGGAAAGGCCATCATCCAGGATGACCGGGGCTTCCTGATGGACCAGATTTCCGCGCTCACCGCCCAGGAGGAAGGGGCCCGCCCGCAGCCCTGGGAGGTGACGGATGCCCCGGAGCCCTTCATCGAGGCGCAGATGCGCGGCATTGTCGGCATCGAGATCCCGATCCGCGAGATTTCCGGCAAGTACAAGCTGAGCCAGAACCGCCAGGCCGCCGATCATGACGGCGTGGTTTCCGGCCTTGCCGGCGAAAAGGGTCCTGCCGGTCCGGCCATGGCCGAGACGATGCGCCGGCATTCCGGAAAGCCGGCATCATGAATGGCCGTGACGAGGCCCGCTACCGGATCGCGGCGGATAACCGGAAGGCGCGTTTCAATTTCGAGATCCTCGATACCTATGAGGCCGGCCTTGTATTGACGGGCACGGAGGTCAAGTCACTGCGCGGCGGCAAGGCGACGATCGGCGATTCCTACGCCGAGATCGACCATGGCGAGCTTTATCTCGTCAATTCCTACATCCCGGAATACCTGCAGGCCAACCGGTTCAACCACGAACCGAAACGGCCGCGGAAACTGCTGCTTCAGCGCAAGCAGATGAACCGGCTCGCCATCGCCGTCGAGCGCGAGGGCATGACGATCGTGCCGCTCAAGGTCTATTTCAACGAGAAGGGCCGCGCCAAGGTCGAGATCGCGCTCGCACGCGGCAAGAAGCTGCACGACAAGCGCGAGACCGAGAAGGCGCGGGACTGGAAGCGCGAGCAGGGCCGGATTCTGCGGGATCGGGGCTGATCGCCGAAGGCCCGCGCCCTTCTAGCCCAGAAAGGCCCGCAGATCGGCGAAGACCGCGCGGAACATCGGTTCCGTCAGCCGGCCGGTATTCGTGTTGTAACGCGAGCAATGATAGCTTGAGAACAACGTCACCCGGCCCAGCGGAACCCGTCCGCCATGGCGGAATGGCGCGCGGGAAACCGGAACCTCCAGCGCCCGCAGCACCGAATCATGCGCGATCTTGCCGAGCGCGAGGATGGCCTGAAGCCGGTCCATGCCCGCGATCGTGGCCGAAAGGAAAGGCCGGCAGGCACCGATTTCGGCCCCGACCGGCTTGTTCTCCGGTGGCACGCAGCGGACGGCATTGGTGATCCGGCAATCGACGAGGCTGAGGCCGTCATCCGGTGATTCGGCATATTCGCCTGTCGCGAAGCCGAAGGCGCCCAGCGTCGCGTAAAGCAGGTCGCCGGCATAATCCCCCGTGAAGGGGCGCCCGGTCGCATTGGCGCCGCGCAAGCCCGGCGCAAGCCCGACAATCAGCAACCGTG
This sequence comes from Rhabdaerophilum sp. SD176, assembly GCF_030143245.1. Lineage (GTDB taxonomy): Bacteria > Pseudomonadota > Alphaproteobacteria > Rhizobiales > Beijerinckiaceae > Rhabdaerophilum. The sequence continues at coordinate 179,727 of NZ_JARJNS010000004.1, forward strand.
CCTCGCTTGGTCCGAAGCTCGGCACCGGCGCGTTGTGCCAGCCGGGCTCGCGCCCGCGCCAGTCCATCCGGAATTCGACGAGCCGGGGGCAGAGCGGGCAATCCCGCCCCGGTTCAGCCTTCATCGCGTTCCTTCACGCGCGTGCCGGCGGGCCGCTCGATGAAGGACGGCATGGCCGGACGGGTTTCGACCGGGCGGCCTTCGACCCGTGGCTCGCGGCCTTCGGGGCGAAGCTCGCGCTGCGTCCGTTCGCCCGGATCCCGCCCGATCTTGCCCTGGAGATCGGCCAGATCGAGGAAGATATCGGCCTGCCGGCGCAGGTCATCCGCCACCATCGGCGGCTGGGTGGCCACGGTCGAGATCACCGTGACGCGCACACCCTTGCGCTGCATTGCCTCGACCAGGCTACGGAAATCGCCGTCACCGGAGAACAGCACCATGTGATCGATGAAAGGCGCCAGCTCCATCGCGTCGATGGCCAGCTCGATATCCATGTTGCCCTTGACCTTGCGGCGGCCCATCGCATCGGTAAATTCCTTCACGGGCTTGGTGACCACCGAATAGCCATTGTAATCGAGCCAGTCGATCAGCGGCCGGATCGAGGAATATTCCTGATCTTCGATCAGAGCCGTGTAATAGAAGGCGCGGACAAGATAGCCACGCGTGTTGTATTCCTTGAGCAGCCGGCGGTAATCGATATCGAAACCGAGCGTCTTCGAGGTCGCGTAGAGATTGGCGCCGTCAATGAAGAGGGCGATTCTTTCGGTCTGGTTCATCCTGCTGTCCTGGCGGCAAGCGATCCGGATTTACGGTCGTTTCTCAATTCGTAATTGAAAAGATGGGCGACGTCGCAATCAGGATCGGCTAACATGTTGGAATTATTCGAAATTCGAAGTCTGGTTTGGCAATAGCAAGGGCAAAAAGGCAGGCTCGCATCCCTTGCAGCAGCATGGGACGTTGATGACACAGATGATCCAAAATGTCATCCCAAACAATGATAAGGCAATTTAGTTACATTGGATAGGTATCCACGCCATGCCCGGCCACCGGGGGAGGGCGCCTTTCACGAGGCGATTCGAGGTTGAAGGCCCGGGCCGGATGGTGTAACAGGCACCCTCTTCTGGTATTTCTGGAAAAGGAGTGCGTGAGACATGGCTCGCGTCACTGTCGAAGATTGCGTCGACAAGGTTGAAAACCGCTTCGAGCTGGTGCTTCTCGCCAGCCACCGGGCGCGCATGCTCTCCAGCGGCGCGTCGCCGCTCGTGCAGCGCGACCGCGACAAGAACCCGGTCGTGGCCCTCCGCGAGATCGCGGACGAGCGCCTTGCCCCCGGCGATCTGAAGGAAGACTTCATCCACTCGCTCCAGAAGTTTGTCGAGGTTGACGAGCCGGAGCCGGAAGCCGTACCGCGCCTGCCGGGCGCCCCGGCCCGCATGGCCGTGTCGGAAGTCGATGACAGTGAAGTCACGTTCGACCGCATGTCCGAGGAAGATCTGCTGCGTGGCCTCGATGGTCTCGTGCCGCCGACCGAGTCGGACGATGATGACTGATCTTTCGGCGCGCAACGGGTTGCGTTGCGCCTGAATGGCGGCATACTGCGGAAGAGGCGGTGCGGATGTTCCGGCCGCCTTTTTGATTTCCGGCGCCGAAAGCAGGCTGATCCGCGCATGATGCGGCAATTTGAACTCGTCGAGCGGGTCAAGCGCTATTACCCGGAGGCAAACGAGGATCTGCTGAACCGGGCCTATGTCTATGCCATGCGGGCCCATGGCAGCCAGAAGCGTGCCTCGGGCGATCCGTATTTCTCGCATCCGCTCGAAGTCGCCGCGATCCTCACCGACCTGCATGTCGACGACCAGACGATCGCGGCTGCCATTCTCCATGACACGATCGAGGATACCGGCACCACGCGCGAGGATATCGCCAACCGTTTTGGCGAGAACATTGCGGATCTGGTCGACGGACTGACCAAGATCAAGAAGCTCGATCTCGTTTCGAAAAAGGCCGCGCAGGCGGAAAATCTCCGCAAGCTGCTGCTCGCGGTGGCGGCCGATGCCCGCGTTCTGCTCGTCAAGCTGGCCGACCGCCTTCACAACATGCGCACCCTGCATTTCGTGCCGCCGGACAAGCGCGCCCGGATCGCCGAGGAAACGCTGGAGATCTACGCCCCGCTCGCCGGCCGGATCGGCATGCAGGACATGCGCGAGGAGCTGGAGGATATCTGCTTCCGCGTGCTGATGCCGGATGCCCATCTGATGATGACGCGGCGCCTTCAGGCGCTGCGCGAGCGGGCCGGTGGCCTGATTGAGTTGATCGAACGCGATCTCAAGGCAAAGCTGCTGGCCAATTCCATCCTTGGCGAGATCAAGGGGCGCGAGAAGCGCGTCTATTCAATCTGGCGCAAGATGGAGCGAAAGAGCATCTCCTTCGAGCAATTGTCGGATGTGTTCGGCTTCCGCGTGATCGTCGGCACGGCCGAGGATTGCTATCGCGCGCTCGGAATCATCCACCAGGCCTGGCCCTTCGTGCCCGGGCGCTTCAAGGATTACATCTCCACCCCGAAGCAGAACGATTACCGCTCCATCCATACCACGGTGGTGGGGCCGAAGCACCAGCGCGTCGAATTGCAGATCCGCACCCGCGAGATGGATGCCGTCGCCGAATTCGGCATCGCCGCCCATGCCGCCTACAAGGAAGGCGGTTCGCAGCCCAATGGGGGCGGGGAGTCGAATGCCTATCGCTGGCTCAGGCGCACCATCGAATTGCTGGCCGAGGGCGACAATCCCGAGGAATTCCTCGAGCACACCAAGCTCGAACTCTTCCAGGACCAGGTCTTCTGCTTCACGCCGAAGGGGCTGCTGATCGCGCTGCCGCGCGGCGCGACGCCGATCGACTTCGCGTATGCCGTCCATACGGATATCGGTAACAATACCGTGGGTTGCCGGATCAATGGCCGCAATTCGCCGCTGATTTCCGAACTGCAGAATGGCGACGAGGTCGAGATTCTCACCACCGTGGGGCAGGTGCCGCCGGCGGCATGGGAAAGTCTTGTCGTCACCGGCAAGGCGCGGGCGGCGATCCGCCGGGCGACGCGCGAAGCCGTGCGCAAGCAGTTCGTGGGCCTTGGCCGCCGGATCGTCGAGCGCGCTTTCTCGCGGGCGGGCAAGACCTTCTCCGAAGAGAAGCTGGTCGCGGCGTTGCCGCGCCTTGCCCGCGCCACGCTCGATGACGTGCTGACGGCGGTCGGCCGCGGTGAGATGTATTCCGGCGATGTGGTCAAGGCGGTCTTCCCGGATTTCCGCGAGGAAGTCTCCAAGGCCGCCGCCCCGGGAACGGGCGCCGGCTGGTTTGGCGTCCAGGGCGCCGAGAAGCTGAAATTCAAGGTGCCGGGCCAGGAGAGCAGCACCGGTTCGATTCCCATCCGCGGCCTCTCGGACGACCTGCCCGTGCGCTTCGCGCCGAACGGGGGCGCGGTCCCGGGCGACCGGATCGTCGGCATCCTGACGCCCGGCGAGGGCATCACCATCTACCCGATCCAGTCTCCCGCGCTGGTCGCCTATGACGAGGAGCCTTGGCGCTGGCTCGATGTGCGCTGGGATGTGGACGAGCATGATCCCCGCCGCTTCGGTGCGCAGCTCACCATCTCCGTCATCAACGAGCCCGGCAGCCTTGCCGAGATCGCCCGTGTGATCGCCGATACCGATGCCAATATCGACAATATCGCCATGCGGGCGAAGACGGCGGATTTCCGCGAGATGATCCTCGATATCGAGGTCTGGGATCTCAAGCATCTCACCGCGATCATCTCCGAACTGCGCGCCAAGCCGCTTGTGGCCAATGTGGAGCGGGTGATCGGGTGAGGGGGGCTTGACCGCGGCCCGCTCTCATCGAAACTCGCGCGACGCTGAAAAACGCCTCCGGAATTGCCATGTCCCGCTACGCCCCGCTCCCGCCTGACACCTTCGATCGCCTGTCAGGCCTCGATACGCTCCGTGCGATGATCGCGGGGGATCTGCCCGCACCGCCCATGGCGGGGACCCTGAACTTTGACCTGATCGAGGCGGAGGGAGGCCGCGTGGTCTTTGCCGGGACACCGCTCGAGGCCCATCTCAACCCGGCGGGGACGGTGCATGGCGGCTGGGCCGCGACGATCCTCGATTCGGCCCTGGCCTGCGCGGTCCATGCCACATTGGCCGTCGGCGAGCGCTATACCAGCGTCGAGATGAAGCTGAACTACCTGCGCCCCATCCTCGCCGGCAAGACCGGCCGCCTGACCTGCGAGGGCAAGGTGATCCAGCGCGGGCGTACCCTCGCGCTCAGCGAGGCGAGGCTTGTCGATTCGGGCGGAAAGCTCTACGCCCATGCTTCCGAAACCTGCATGATTTTTCCCAAGGCCTGAGGCGGGAGCAAGACGATGACGAAGGACGAGGTGCTGGCCGTTTTCCGCGAAGCGGGAGCCTTGCTCGAAGGGCATTTCATCCTGTCCTCGGGGCGCCGGTCGGGCTTCTTCATCCAGAAGATGCGCGTCTTCGAAAGCCCGGCCCGCACGGAGAAACTTTGCCGTGCGCTGGCCGAAAAGATCGTGGCGCGCTACGGCAAGGTCGATGTCGTGGTCTCGCCGGCGATCGGCGGCATCGTCCCGGGTTACGAGATTGCCCGCGCGCTCGGCGCCCGCGCCCTGTTCGTCGAGCGCGAGGATGGCGATTTCCAGCTCCGGCGCGGCTTCGCCATCGAGCCGGGCGACAAGGTTCTCGTGATCGAGGACATTATCACCACTGGCCTCTCGGCGCGCGAATGCATCAACTCGCTGGCTGACCAGCCGGGCACGATCATCGGCGCGGCCTGCCTGATCGACCGATCCGCCGGCAAGGCCGATCTCGGCGTTCCGCTGGTCGCCCTGTGCGAATTCGCCGTGCCGGATTATGACCCGCGCGAATTGCCGCCGGAACTCGCCGCCCTGCCGCCGGTCAAGCCGGGCAGCCGTGGCATCCAGGGCGCGAAGGCCTGAGCGATGCAGAAGCTGGACCGCATCCGCCTCGGCGTGAATATCGACCATGTCGCCACGGTCCGGAACGCGCGCGGCGGCTCCCGCCCGGATCCGGTGCGGGCGGCCCTGCTCGCCATCGCGGCGGGGGCGGATGGCATCACCGCGCATCTGCGCGAGGATCGCCGCCATATCCGCGACGAGGACATGGCGGCGCTGAAATCCGGCATCGCCAAGCCGCTCAATTACGAGATGGCGGCCACGGCCGAGATGCTGGCTATTGCCAGCCGCATCCGCCCGCATGCCTGCTGCCTCGTGCCGGAAAAGCGCGAGGAGCGCACCACCGAGGGCGGTCTCGATGTCGTGGGCGGCCACAATCATCTCCGGCCCTACATCGCCGAGCTGAAGGCGCTCGGGATCCGTGTCTCGCTCTTCATCGAGCCGGACCGCGCGCCGATCGAGATGTCGCGTGATCTCGGCGCCGATATCGTCGAACTGCATACCGGCACCTGGTGCCATGCGGTCGAGGCCGGGCAGGCAGAGAAGGCCGAGGCCGAATTCCGCCGGCTGGCTGACGGCGCCGCGATCGCCCATGCGGCCGGGCTGGAGGTCCATGCCGGCCATGGCCTCGATTTCGACACGGCCGAAAAGCTCGCCTCGGTTCCGGAATTCGTCGAGTTCAATATCGGCCATTTCCTGATGGGCGAGGCGATCTTCGTCGGCCTCGCGCAGGCCATTGCCACGATGCGCCTTGCCATGGATCGCGGGCGTGGCCTCGTGCCGGCGCATGTCAATCTCGGTCCGAGGCCGAAAGGCCACGCATGATCATCGGGATCGGCGCCGATCTCTGCAATATCGACCGGATCGCCGAGACTTTGGACCGGTTCGGCGAACGCTTCATCAACCGCGTCTTCACCGAGACCGAACGCGCACGCGCCGAGAAAAGGGTCGAGCGCGCGGCCACCTATGCCAAGCGCTTTGCGGCGAAGGAGGCCTGCGCCAAGGCGCTCGGCACCGGCATGCGCATGGGCATTGCCTGGCGCGAGATGGGCGTGGTCAACGCGCCGTCGGGCCAGCCGACCCTGCGCCTCACCGGCGGCGCGCTGGAACGGCTGAAGGCGATCACCCCGATGGGCCATCGCGCCGTGATCCATCTGACGATCACCGATGACAAGCCCTATGCGCAGGCCTTCGTGGTGATCGAGGCCCTGCCGGAAACGGGTTGAGGGGCCTGCTCCTCCTGCACTTTCAGGCTTGCCCTTTTCGCGCCGGAGGAGGAACCTGCACCCAACAGGAAAGCGGGATCGGAACGTGCCCAGAGATCTGGAGGGAATGCTCGTCGTCGCGGTCGAGCAGGCGGTGGCTGCGCCCTATTGTACCGCGCGCCTCGCGGATGCCGGTGCCCGGGTGATCAAGATCGAGCGCCCGGAAGGCGATTTCGCGCGCGGCTATGATCGCCATGTCAACGGCAACAGCACCTATTTCGTCTGGCTCAACCGCGGCAAGGAATCGATCCGGCTCGATCTCAAGAGCGAGGGTGACAAGGCCCTGCTCGGCACCATGATCGGGCGGGCGGATATCCTCGTGCAGAACCTCGCCCCCGGCGCGATGGATCGGCTCGGCTTTCCTGTGGCTGCGCTCCGCAAACGCCATCCGCGCCTCATCACCTGCGAGATTTCCGGCTATGGCGATTCCGGGCCCTATCGCGACATGAAGGCCTATGACCTGCTCGTCCAGGCGGAAACCGGCCTCTGCTCGGTGACCGGCAATGCCGACGCCCCGGCCCGCGTCGGGGTCTCCGTCTGCGATCTCGCCGCCGGCATGAATGCCCATGCCGCCATCCTTCAGGCCCTGCTCGCCCGCGAGAAGACGGGGCAGGGCCGGTCGATCAAGGTCTCGCTCTTCGGCGGCATGGCCGACTGGATGAATGTGCCGTATCTCCAGCGCCGTTATGGCGGCTCGATCCCGCCCAGGCCGGGGCTGAAACACCCCTCGATCGCCCCTTATGGTGTGTTTTCCTGCGCCGATGGCGAGATCCTGCTCTCGATCCAGAACGGGCGCGAATGGGCCCGCTTTTGCGCCGAGGTGCTGGGCGATGCCGCGATGGCGAGCGATCCGCGTTACGCCACGATGCCGGCCCGCATCGCCAATCGCGAAAGCCTCGATTCCCGCATCGCCGGCTTCTTCGCGCCCCGGCCCAAGGCCGCGATGGCGAAAAGCCTCTCCGAAGCCGGCATCGCCTTCGGCATGCTCAATACGGTCGATGGCCTGATCGGCCATCCGCAGCTTCGCACGATCACCTACGACACACCGGAAGGGCCGGTCACGCTGATCGCCCCGGCTGTCGAGACCGATGCCGCCGAACCCGCTTTCGGCCCAGTGCCGGCCATCGGCCAGCACGATGACGCCTTGCGGGGAGAATTCGCCCCCGCGCCCATGCCTCAAGGGAGCCTGTCATGAACCAGATCCTGCGCAGTGAAGCCGCCAAGGGCGTCTTCATCAACAATCGCTGGCAGCCCTCGCTGTCGGGCCGGACGATCCCGATGATCGCCCCGGCCGATGGCCAGGCTTTCGCCGCCATCGCTGCCGGCAATGCCGGAGATATCGATCTCGCGGTGGCCGCCGCCCGCGCTGCCCTCGAGACCGGCGCCTGGGGCCGGCTGACGGCGACGGAGCGCGGCCGCTTGCTGCTCCGCCTGTCGCGCCTCGTCGATGATCATGCCGAGGAACTGGCCCAGCTCGAGGCGCGGGATACCGGCAAGCCGATGAAACAGGCCCGGGCCGATATCGTCGCCGTCAGCCGCTATTTCGAATATTACGGCGGCGCGGCGGACAAGATCCATGGCGACACGATCCCCTTCATGGAGGGGTTCCTCGTCAACACGCTGTATGAGCCGCTCGGTGTGACAGCCCATATCATCCCGTGGAACTATCCCGGCCAGATGTTCGGGCGCACCGTGGCCCCGGCCCTCGCCATGGGCAATGCCACCGTCATCAAGCCGGCCGAGGAGGCCTGCCTGGTGCCGTTGCGTCTGGCCGAACTGGCCGCCGAGGCGGGCTTCCCGGAAGGCGCGGTCAATGTCGTTCCGGGGCTCGGCGAGGAGGCCGGCGCGGCGCTCGCGAACCATCGCGGCATCGATTTCATTTCCTTCACCGGCAGCCCGGAAGTCGGCACGCTGGTCCAGATCGCGGCCGCGAAGAACCATATCGGCTGCACGCTGGAACTCGGTGGCAAGTCACCGCAGATCATCTTCGGCGATGCCGATCTCGGCGCGGCGGTGCAATCGGTGGCGGCTGCCGTGGTGCAGAATGCCGGCCAGACCTGCTCGGCCGGCAGCCGCGTGCTGGTGGAACGGCGGATCTGGGATCGCTTCATGGCGGATCTGAAGTTGCGCTTCGAGCAAATCCGCGCCGGCACCCCGGAAATGGATCTCGATCTCGGCCCGGTGATCAGCGCCGGCCAGAGGAGCCGGATCGGCGCCATGTTGCAGCGCGCGGAACAGGAGGGCGCGCGCATCCTTGCGCAGGGTGAGATCGCCACCAACAGCCCGGCCGAGGGCTTCTATGTCCGGCCGACTGTCTATCACGAGGTCAATCCGGTCTCCGAACTCGCCCAGAGGGAAGTGTTCGGCCCGATCCTCGCCGCCATGCCTTTCGACAGCGAGGAGGAGGCGATCCGCCTCGCCAACGGCACCGAATACGGGCTTGTCGCCGGGGTCTGGTCGGGCGATGGCAGCCGCGCCATCCGCGTCGCGCGGAAGGTCCGGGCCGGCCAGCTTTTCGTCAATGGGTATGGTGCCGGCGGCGGCATCGAGCTGCCCTTCGGCGGCATGAAGAAATCCGGCCATGGCCGCGAGAAGGGCTTCGAGGCGCTCTATGAATTCGGTGCCATGAAGACCCTCGTCATCAAGCACGGCTGAACGGAAGGGCAGCATGCCGCTGCCCTTCCGCCTCTCGTGAATTCGCAACAAGGCCCCGGGGCTGAACCCGAGGGCAGACCCAGGGAGGAGACCATGCGTCTCAAAGGCAAGACCGCCCTCGTCACCGGCGCCGGTTCCGGCTTCGGCGAAGGCATCGCCCGGACATTCGCGCGGGAGGGCGCCCGTGTGGCGATCGTCGATATCAATCTCGATGGCGCGAAGCGCGTCGCGGCATCCATCGGGGCATCGGCAATCGCGGTCGAGGCGGATCTGACCTCTGCGGCCCAGACCGAGGCGGCGGTAAAGGCTGCGGCCGAATTCGGCGGCGGGCGCCTCGACATCGTCGTCAACAATGCCGGCTGGAGCCATCGCAACAAGCCGATGATGGAGGTAACGGAGGAGGAATTCGACCGCGTCTACGCCATCAACGTGAAGGCGATCTTCCATATGAGCCGCGCAATCATCCCGCATTACCGCGCGAAGGGCGGTGGCGTGATCATCAATATCGGCTCGACCGCCGGCATCCGCCCGCGCCCGGGGCTGACCTGGTACAATTCCACCAAGGGCGCGGTGAACCTGCTCTCCCGGTCCATGGCGGTGGAACTCGCGCCGGACCGGATCCGCGTGAATTGCGTTGCCCCGGTCATCGGCGCAACCGGATTGCTGGAGCAATTCATGGGCATGCCGGACACGCCGGAAAACCGCGCGAAATTCCTCGGCACCATCCCGCTCGGCCGATTCTCCACCCCGGATGACATCGCCAATGCCTGCCTCTACCTCGCCTCCGACGAAGCCGAATTCATCACCGGCGTCGTGCTTGAGGTCGATGGCGGCCGGACGATCTGAGCGGGAAGGAAACAGGCCATGATGCGCATCCGCTCCGCCATCCTCCGGCAATCCGGCCTGCCGCGCCCCTATGCCAATTCGCGGCCGCTCTCCATCGAGACGGTCGAACTGGCCCCGCCCGGGCCCGGCGAGGTGCTGGTGCGCATCGCGGCGGCGGGCGTCTGCCATTCCGATCTCTCGGGCATCAATGGCGACCGGCCGCGCCCGCTGCCGGTGGCGCTTGGCCACGAGGCTTCGGCCGTGGTCGAGGAGGTCGGCGCCGGTGTGGATGACCTCCGCCGCGGTGACCCCGTGGTGATGAGCTTCGTGCCGACCTGCGGCACCTGCGCCTTCTGCGCCGAGGGCCGCGCGGCCCTCTGCGAGCCGGGCAATGCCGCCAACGGCGCCGGCACGCTTCTCGGCGGTGGCCGCCGCTTTTCCTGCGATGACGGCTCGATCAACCATCATTGTGGTGTCTGCGCCTTCTCGGAATATTCCGTCGTCCATCGCCGCTCGATCGTGAAGATCGGGCCCGAGATCTCGCTGGTCCATGCCGCCCTGTTCGGCTGCGCGGTGATGACCGGCGTCGGCACGGTGATGAATACCTGCAAGGTCCGGCCGGGCCAGTCCGTCGCGGTGATCGGCCTTGGCGGCGTCGGCCTGTCGGCCGTGCTCGGCGCGGTGGCCAGCGGGGCCGGCCGCGTGATCGCCATCGATCTCAACCCGGCCAAGCTCGCCATTGCGAAGGATCTCGGCGCGACCGATGGCTTCCTCGCCGCTGATCCGGATCTCGTGCCGCAGATCCGCGCGCTGACCGGCGGCGGCGTCGACCATGCGATCGAGCTGGCCGGCGCGGCCCGCGCCTTCGAGACCGCCTATGCCATCACCCGCCGCGGCGGCATGACGGTGACGGGCGGCCTGCCGGCCCCGACCACGCAATTCGCGGTGCCGGCCGTAAGCCTCGTCGCCGAGGAGCGCATCGTGATGGGCGCCTATATGGGCTCCTGCGTGCCGAGCCGCGATATCCCGCGCTATCTCGCGCTGTTCCAGGCCGGAAAGCTGCCGGTGGACAAGCTCCTCTCCTCGACCGGGCCTTTGGACGGGATCAACGAGGCTTTCGACCGGCTCGACCGGGGCGAGGTCATCCGTCACGTGATCACCATGGCGGCATGACCGGCATGGAGGGCCCTTCGATCACCGCCGCAATCGCGGCTTTCGCGGCCGATCGCACGCTGCAACCCCCGGCTTCGGCGCTGGATGTGGCCCGGCTGTCGCTGGTTGACTGGGCCGCCGTCTCCCTTGCCGGCCTCGGCGAACCGGTGGCCACGATCACGCGTGATCTCGTGTTCGAGGAGGCCGGCGCGGCGCAGGCCACCGTTCTCGGTCTTGGCCTGAAGGTTCCGGCCCGGGCCGCGGCTCTGGCCAACGGCGCGCTTTCGCATGCCCTTGATTATGACGACACGCATTTCGCCTATGTCGGCCATCCCAGCGTTGCGGTGTTTCCGGCCGCTCTCGCCATGGCGGAACGGCAGGGCGCGAGCGGTGCGGCCTTCCTCGAGGCGGCTCTGGTCGGCATGGAGGCTGCCTGCCGGATCGGCCATTGGCTCGGCACCCGGCACTACAACCACGGCTTCCATCAGACCGCGACATCCGGTGCCTTCGGTGCGGCCATGGCGGCGGGGCGCCTGCTCGGCCTCGACGAGGAGCGCCTTCGCCATGCGCTCGGCATCGTCGCCACCCGCGCCTCCGGGCTGAAATCGCAATTCGGCACCATGGGCAAGCCTTTCAATGCGGGCATTGCTGCAGCGAATGGCGTCGAGGCCGCCTTGCTGGCGGCGCGCGGCTTCGTCTCGCGGCCCGACGGGCTGGAATGTGGGCAGGGCTTCGCCGAAACCCATGCCGGGGAGGCCGGCTCGACCGAAGCGGCTCTGGCGGGGCTTGGCCGGGATTTCTGGTTCGAGGCTGTCCAGCACAAATTCCACGCCTGCTGCCACGGCCTCCATGCCAGCCTCGAGGCGCTGATCCGCCTGCGCGACGAGCCGGGCTTCGACAGGGGCAGGGTCAGTGCCGTGCAGATCCGCGTCAATCCGCGTTGGCTCCGCGTCTGCGACCTGCCGGCCCCGCGAACCGGGCTCGAGGCCAAATTCAGCTATCGCCTGACCAGCGCCATGGCTCTAGCCGGGCGCCCGACCGCCGCGCTCGACACCTATTCCGAAGCAAGCTGCGCCGATCCGGAATTGCTGCCGTTGCGGGATCGCGTCCATGTCGAGGGTGATCCGGCAATCCCTGATACCGCGGCGTCGGTGCAGCTCACCTTCACCGACAACCGCAGCCGCGAGGCATGCTTCGATCTCGACACGCCGATGGAATTCACCGCCCGCCGCACCCGCATCGAGGGCAAGGTCCGCGCGCTGCTGCCGGCGGACGAGGCGAGGGCGGCGATGGCCCTTCTCGATGCGCCGGACACCGGAAGCGCCGCCGCCATGGCCGAGGCGCTCGGCGCGGCAGCGATGCGGCTGGGAAATCGCACATGAGCCTCGATCTTGACCATCTCCGGCAATGGATCGGCCGCAGCGAGACGCGGGTCGAGACGCTCGCGCCGTTCCCGGCCAATGCGCTGGCGGCGACGCTCGATCGGGCCGATCCGCCCTACGCGGTCGGCGCAAACCTGCCGCCACTTTGGCACTGGCTGCATTTCCTGCCCGTCAGCCCGCTGGCCGAGGCCGGGCCGGATGGCCACCCCGCCCGGGGCGGATTCCTGCCGCCGGTGCCGCTGCCCCGGCGCATGTGGGCTGGCAGCCGGCTGATCTTCCTCGCGCCGCTGGTCATCGGCGAGACGGCAACGCGCGTCTCGACCGTGACGCGCATTGAACACAAGGCCGGCAAGACCGGCGATCTCGTCTTTGTCACCGTCCGGCACGAGATTTCCGGCGCCTCCGGCCCCGCGATCGAGGAGGAGCACGATATCGTCTATCGCGGCCTGCCGCCGCCGGATGCGCCGCCGCCGAAACCGCTCGCACCGCCGGAAGGAGCGCAATGGTCGTTCCCGATCCGGCCGGATGCGGTGCTGCTGTTCCGCTATTCGGCACTGACCTTCAATTCGCACCGGATCCATTATGATCTCGATTACGTCACCCGCGAGGAAGGCTATCCTGGCCTTGTTGTCCACGGGCCGCTGATCGCGACCCTGCTGCTCGACGGGCTGCGCCGGAAATTTCCTGACCGATCGGTCAGGAAATTCAGCTTCCGCGCCCTCGCGCCCATTTTCCACATCGACCCCTTCGCCGTGCACGGAAAGATTGAAGAGCCGGATAGAACGCAACTCTGGGCGGAGAAATCCGGCCAGCTCACCATGGATGCCGTCGCCGAGCTTTGCTGACCGATCCCCAACCCGGACCTGATGATGATCCCTTCCGCCAACAGCCACCCCGAGATCCGCGAAGCCGTACGTGCGCTCTGCGCGGAATTTCCGGCCGAATATCACCGGAAGATCGACGAGGCACGCGGCTATCCCGAGGCCTTCGTCGAGGCGCTGACCCGGGCCGGCTGGATGGCGGCGCTGATCCCTGAGGATTATGGCGGCTCCGGCCTCGGCCTGACCGAGGCGTCGATTATCATGGAGGAGATCAACCGCTCGGGCGGCAATTCCGGCGCCTGTCACGGCCAGATGTACAATATGGGCACCCTGCTGCGGCACGGCTCGGAGGCGCAGAAGCGCTTCTACCTGCCGAAAATCGCGGCCGGAGACCTTCGGCTGCAATCCATGGGTGTGACGGAACCCACGACCGGCACGGATACGACCAGGCTGAAGACAACAGCGGTCCGGAAGGGTGATCGCTATATCGTCAACGGGCAGAAGGTCTGGATCAGTCGCGTCCAGCATTCCGACCTGATGATCCTGCTGGCCCGCACGACACCGCTCGACGAGGTGAAGAAGAAGAGCGAGGGCATGTCGATCTTCCTCGTCGACCTCAGGCAGGCCATCGGCAAGGGTCTGGAGGTCCGGCCGATCCCCAACATGGTCAACCACGAGACCAACGAGCTGTTCTTCGACAATCTCGAGATTCCCGCCGAGAACCTGATCGGCGAGGAGGGCAAGGGGTTCAAATACATCCTCGACGGGCTGAATGCCGAGCGCATCCTGATCGCGGCGGAATGCATCGGCGATGGCTATTGGTTCCTCGACAAGGTCACGGCCTATACGAAGGAGCGCATCGTGTTCGGCCGCCCGATCGGCCAGAACCAGGGCGTGCAATTTCCGATCGCCGAGAGCTATATCGAGGTCGAGGCCGCCAACCTCATGCGCTATGAGGCTTGCCGGCTCTTCGATGCGCACGAGGCCTGCGGCGCCCAGGCCAACATGGCGAAATATCTCGCTGCCAAGGCGAGCTGGGAAGCCGCCAATGCCTGCATCCAGTTCCATGGCGGCTTCGGCTTTGCCTGCGAATATGATGTCGAGCGGAAATTCCGCGAAACCCGCCTCTATCAGGTCGCGCCCATCTCGACCAATCTGATCCTGGCCTATATCGCGGAGCATGTGCTCGGCCTGCCGCGTTCCTTCTGAGGCGGCCGGCCACCAGACGGGGAACGCGCCATGCTCAGTGCCGACGAGGCCATCCTGACCCGGAAATCGATCCGGGCCTTTCTCGACAAGCCCGTCCCGCGTGAGACGGTGGAAGAGATCCTCGCCGTTGCGGCGCGGGCCCCTTCGGGCACCAACATGCAGCCCTGGCGCGCGACGGTCCTGACGGGCGCGGCCCGGACGGAATTCTGCCACCGGCTGGAGGCCCTGGCGCTGGAGGGCGAGGCAGGCACCCCGCAATATGCCTATTACCCGCCGGTCTTCCGCGAGCCCTATCTCACCCGGCGCCGCAAGGTCGGCTATGATCTCTACGCCACGCTGGGCATCCAGAAGGGCGACAAGGCCCGGATGCATGGCCAGCATGCGAAGAACTTCACCTTCTTCAACGCGCCGGTCGGGCTGATCTTCACGATTGACGATGATCTCGAACTCGGCTCATGGCTCGATTACGGCATGTTCCTCGAGAACGTGATGATCGCCGCCCGGGCCCGCGGGCTCGATACCTGCCCGCAGGCGGCCTTCATCACCTATCACCGCGAGATCCGCGACCTGCTCGCCATCCCGGCCGACCAGCGCATCGTCTGCGGCATGGCGCTCGGCCACCGTGATCCGGAGGCGCCGGAGAACCTGTTCGAGACGCAGCGCGAGCCCGTCTCTGCCTTCGCGACGTTTCTGGAGACGCTGCCACGATAGGGCAGGGCGGTTCTGCCCCTCACCCTGCGGGAAGCGACGGCGGCTGAGGGGGCACAGCCCCGGATTTCCCCGCCCCGGGAGAAAAATCCGGTGCAGCCGGGCCTCTCTCCTCATTCCGCCACATTGCCCTTGTCGGGGTGCGCTTGTATATCCCGGTGCATCAGGTTCTCGCCGCCACCGGGGTTCTCTCGTGCAACGGCGGAGTTTTCTCGGAATGGCGATGGATAACTTGCAGGAAAAACCCCAGGCCAAGGATACCGGCGGTCTGGGCGAAACGATCCGCGTGATCATCGAGGCGCTGCTCATCGCGCTGGTGATCCGGACATTCGCCTTCCAGCCCTTCAACATTCCCTCGGGCTCGTTGATCCCGACATTGCTGATCGGCGATTATCTCTTCGTCTCGAAATATGCCTATGGCTATTCGAAACATTCCTTCCCCTATTCGATCGCCCCCTTCGAGGGGCGCGTCTGGGGGGCGGAGCCCAAGCGTGGCGACATCGCGGTGTTCAAGCTGCCGCGGGACGGCGAGACGGATTACATCAAGCGCGTCATCGGCCTGCCGGGTGACCGCGTGCAGCTGATCAACGGCCTCGTCTACATCAATGGCCAGCCCGTGAAGAAGGAAGCCGACGGCGTCTTCGAGGAGCGGGACCAGTTCGGCCGCGTCCTGCGGGTGCCGCGCTTCCGCGAGACCTTGCCCAACGGCGTGACCTATCACGTCAACGAGCGTGAGGGGAACCGTTCCTACTGGGACAACACGCCCGAATACCTCGTGCCGCCCGGTCATTACTTCATGATGGGCGACAACCGCGATAACTCGACCGACAGCCGCGATCAATCCGCGCAAGGCGTCGGCTTCGTGCCCTACGAGAATTTTGTCGGACGCGCCGAGATGATCTTCTTCTCGATCGAGGAAGGCACCCCGCCCTGGATGATCTGGCGCTGGCCGGGCGAGGCCCGCTGGGGCCGCATCTTCCAGAAAATCCGCTGATGGCGGCGGACGCGCCCTCGCTCGCCGCTCTCCAGCGCCGGCTGGGCTACCGGTTCAGCGATATCGCCCTGCTCGAGGAGGCGCTGACCCATGTCAGCGGCGCCGGGGCCGGGCGTTCCTACCAGCGGCTGGAATTCCTGGGCGACCGCGTGCTCGGCCTCATCGTCTCGACCATGCTGTTCGAGGCTTTCCCCGACGCGCCGGAAGGGGAGATGTCGAAGCGGCTTGCCGATCTCGTCCGCAAGGAAAGCTGCGCTGCCGTCGCACGCGAATGGGGCCTTGGCGATCATCTCCGCATGGGCGAGGGCGAGATCCGTTCGGGCGCGCGCAAGCGGGATGCGATTCTTGGGGATTCCTGCGAGGCGGTGATCGGCGCGGTCTTCCGCGATGGCGGGCTGGAGGCGGCGGAGCGGCTCGTCCGGGCCTCCTGGACGGCGCGGATGCAGGCGCCGCTTTCGGTGCCGAAGGATGCGAAGACGTTGCTTCAGGAGATCGTGCAGGCCCGCGGCCTGCCGGTGCCGGCCTACCGGGATGTCGGGCGCAAGGGCCCGGATCACGCGCCGGTCTTCGAAATCGCCGTGCTGGTCGAGGGCCAGTCCGAAGTAACGGCCACCGGGCCGTCGAAACGTCTGGCCGAACGCGCCGCAGCCGAGCGATGGTTGCGTGCGGCCGGCCTGTGGCAGGAGGACGGGCCGTCGCGCCCGGATGGATCGAACCAGAATGACTGAACCCGTGACTGATATGCCCACGCGGTGTGGCTTCGTCGCCCTGATCGGCGTGCCGAATGCCGGCAAGTCGACGTTGCTCAACGCGCTTGTCGGGGCGAAGATCTCCATCGTCAGCCGCAAGGTGCAGACGACGCGCACCCAGATCCGCGGCATCGCCATGGCCGGCCGGACGCAGGTGATCTTCGTCGATACGCCCGGCATCTTCGCGCCGAAACGAAGGCTGGAAAAGGCGATGGTCACCTCCGCCTGGGGCGGGGCTTCGGATGCCGATCGCGTCGGCGTGCTGATCGATGTCACCCATGCCGACCACGATGACGAGGAGGCGCTGCTGGCCCAGCTCGGCGAGGTGCGGCAGCCGAAATTCCTCATCCTCAACAAGATCGATCTCGTCCCGCACGAGAAGCTGCTGGCCATCACCGCCGCGCTGAACGAGCGGATCGCCTTCGAGGCTACGTTCATGGTCTCCGCCCTGCGCGGCCACGGCGTGCCGAAGATCCTCGAATGGCTCGAGGACAAATTGCCGCCGGGGCCCTGGCTTTACCCGGAAGACGAGATTTCCGATGCGCCGTTGCGCTTCCTCGCGGCCGAGATCACCCGCGAGAAGATTTTCGAGCGGCTCCATGACGAGCTGCCCTACCGCTCCACGGTGGAAACCGAGAAATGGACGGTGATGAAGAATGGCGATGTCCGCATCGACCAGACGATCTTCGTCGAGCGCGAGAGCCAGCGGAAGATCGTGCTCGGCGAGAAGGGCCAGACGATCAAGCATATCGGCATGGCTGCCCGAAAGGAGATCGAGGAGGCCGCCGAGACCAAGGTGCATCTCTTCCTTTTCGTGAAGGTGCGCGAGGACTGGGCGAACGATCCCGAACGCTATCGCGAGATGGGGCTGGAATTCCCGCGCGAGCCGAAACGCTGAGCCGCGGGGCGCACGAGAGCCGGGAAAGCCGGCAGGGAGGCCGCCATGGAATGGCAGGATGAGGGGCTCATCCTTTCCGTGCGCCGCCACGGCGAGCGCGATGTCATTCTCGAGGCGATGACGCGGAGCCATGGCCGCCATCTCGGCCTCGTCCGGGGCGGCCGTTCCGCGCGGCAGGCGCCCGGCCTCCAGCCCGGCAACCGCGTCGCGCTCACCTGGCGCGCGCGGCTGGAGGAGCATCTCGGCCAGTTCACGGCCGAACCGCTGCAAAGCCGTGCCGGGCTCGTCCTGTCCGATCCGCTGGCATTGCATGCGGTCATGCACCTGGCCTCGCTGCTGCGGCTGATGCCGGAACGGCAGGTCCATGGCGGGCTCTATGAGGCGGCGGATGGCCTGTGCCAGCTGCTGGCTGAACCGCTTCTGCTTGGTGCCGTGATGGTGAGGTTCGAGGTTAACATCCTCGCCGAGCTGGGATTCGGGCTCGATCTCTCCTGCTGTGCGGCGACAGGCCGCGGCGACGCGCTGACTCATGTCTCGCCGAAATCCGGCCGGGCTGTTTCTGCCGGGGCTGCGGAACCCTACCGGGACCGGCTGTTGCCGCTCCCCGCTTTCCTGCTCGGCGAGGGGCTGGAGGAGGCGGATTCACAAGGCATCGACGCGGGCTTCCGGCTCGCCGGCCATTTTCTCGAGCGGCATCTCTTCATTCCGCGTGGGCTGGACCCCACCGCTACGCGCCAGCCCTTCCTGGCGATTCTGCGAGATCGGCTCGCTATTGCATCAAAAATCTCTAAAATTTGATCATTTCACGAAACCGCCTGTTGCCTCCGTTTCCTACCCATTTGTTTGCATCTCGCTGTTAGGAACGAAAGCCAGAGGGAACAATCCCCGGCAGGCGTACAAGATGTTCAAGTCAATCAACCATTGGGTTGAAACGATCAGATCGCGGATCAAGCGTTTCGGCAGGGCCGAAGCCGGCACGTCTGCGGTGATCTTCGCCATGTCCCTCCCGACCATGCTGGCCGTTGGCGGCTTCGCCACCGACTACGCCTCGATGTCCGGTACCCAGAACCGCCTCCAGCAGATCGTCGATGCGGCCGCGCTCGGCATTGCCCGCGAGATGAGCCTCTCGCCTGTGACGCAGAGCCGCGCCCAGACGCTGGCCGTACGCTTTGCCGAGGCCAATATTCCGGCCAACATCCCGCACAAGATCGCCATTACCGCCACGCTGATCGACAACAATGCAGCCGTCCGCGTCGAGGGCAGCCAGAGATTCTCGACGCCCTTCGGTACGTTCGAGAAGGTGATCGGGGTCAGCAGCATCTCGGCTTCCGCCACGGCGCGTCCGGCGGGGGTGGCCGAGCAGATGAAGCTGTGTGTGCTCTCCCTCAATGCGTCCAAGACCGGCGGCGTCAACCTGCGGAATGGTTCGACGCTGACCGCCAATGGTTGCATGATGCATTCCAATTCCACGTCCAAGCAGGCGGTGATGCTGGGTGAGGGATCAAAGCTCAAGGCCACGACCGTTTGTGCCCGCGGCGGCATCAAGAATATCGGGTCATCGGTCGAGGCGCAGCTCGTGACCGATTGCCCGGAAATGCGGGACCCGTTGGCCAGCAAGCCCGAACCCAAGGCAGACCTACTCTGCAAGACGCTGCCGAAGAAGATCGCCGGTGGCACCTTCTCCTTCGATCCCGGCACCTATTGCGGCGGGATGCAGATCCATGGCACGGCCAAGGTCACCTTCAATCCGGGCATCTATATTTTCAAGGATGGGCCGCTCCGGGTCCAGAACACCGCCGAACTGCATGGCAACGGTGTCACGCTGTTCTTCACCGGGACCAAATCCTATTTCCGGTTCGAGCATCAGGGCCTGATCAACCTGACTGCTCCCGAGAAGGGCGATACGGCCGGCATGCTGATCTGGGAGGGCAGCGGCATGATCGAGGAGGTTGCCGCGAAGACCGATCCCCTCACCGGCAGCACAACGTTGGTGAAGATCACCAACCAGAACCGCATTACCTCGGACCGCGCCAAGGTGCTGACCGGCACGATCTATCTCAGGAAGGGCGCGCTGACGATCGACAGCACGCAGCCCGTGGCCGATCAGTCGCCCTTCACGATCATGGTGGTGGACCGGCTCGACCTTTATGACGGCCCGAACCTTGTCCTGAACTCCAACTACCAGAATTCGCCGGTGCCCGTGCCCGTCGGCCTCGGCCCGACCGGCAACCAGAAACTTTATCTGGAGAAATAGCCGCACGCTGGGAGGCGGGGATATCTGCCTTGCCAGCAGGGCAATCCCTTGTGGCGACTCGCATCCTCCGCTAACGCGGATCGCATGGGAAAACCGGTCGATCCACCGTCATCCGAGGGCGTCGAGTCCATCGCCTTGCGCGAGGCGCTGGAGGAGCGCTACCTCGCCTATGCCCTCTCGACGATCATGCATCGTGCCCTGCCGGATGCGCGGGACGGGCTGAAACCGGTGCATCGTCGCATCCTCTACGGGATGCACCTGCTGCGGCTCGATCCGGCCGCCCCGTTCAAGAAGAGCGCGAAGATCGTCGGCGACGTCATGGGTACGTTCCATCCCCATGGCGACCAGGCGATCTACGATGCGCTGGTCCGGCTCGCGCAGGATTTCTCCTCGCGCTACCCGCTGGTCGATGGCCAGGGCAATTTCGGCAATATCGACGGCGACAGTGCCGCCGCCTATCGCTACACCGAAGCCCGGATGACCGAGGTTGCCCGGCTGCTTCTGCAGGGCATCGACGAGGATGGCGTCGCCTTCCGCCCGAATTATGATGGCCAGAACGAGGAGCCGGTCGTCCTGCCCGGCGCGTTCCCGAATTTGCTGGCCAATGGCGCGCAGGGCATCGCCGTGGGCATGGCGACCTCGATCCCGCCCCATAACGCGGCCGAGCTCTGCGCCGCCGCCATCGCGCTGATCGATGATCCGCAGGTGAGCCACGAAGCGCTGATGCAGCTGGTGCCCGGGCCGGATTTCCCGACCGGCGGCATTATTGTCGAAGGGCCGGCCAGCCTAGCGGAAACCGCCCGCACCGGCCGTGGCTCGATCCGCCTGCGCGCGCGCTGGCACAAGGAGGAGACGGGCCGCGGCGGCTATGTCGTGGTCATCACCGAGATCCCCTATCTCGTCCAGAAGAGCCGGCTGATCGAGAAGATCGCCGAATTGCTCAATGACAAGAAGCTGCCGCTCCTTGCCGATATCCGCGACGAATCGGCGGAAGATGTTCGCGTTGTCCTCGAGCCGCGCACACGCACGGTCGAGGCCGAACTGATGATGGAGGCGCTGTTCAAGCTCACCGAGCTGGAAACGCGCTTCTCCGTGAACATGAATGTCCTGATCGACGGCAAGGTGCCGAAGGTTGTCGGCCTCGCCGAAGCGCTGCGCGCCTTCCTGGACCATCGCCGCGAGGTGCTGCTGCGCCGTTCGCGCTGGCGCCTCGGCAAGATCGAGGCCCGGCTGGAAATCCTCGGCGGGCTGCTGGTCGCCTTCCTCAATCTCGACGAGGTGATCCGCATCATCCGCGAGGAAGATGAGCCCAAGCCCGTCCTGATGAAGCGCTTCGACCTCACGGACGTGCAGGCCAACGCCATCCTCGATACCCGCCTGCGCCAGCTGCGCAAGCTCGAGGAAATGGAACTGCGCACCGAGCATGACGAGCTCTCGAAGGAGAAGGCCAGCATCGAGGCGCTGCTCGGCTCCGAGGCGAAGCAATGGAAGACCGTCCGCTGGGAGATCGGCGAGGTGGCGAAAGCCTTCTCGAAGGATACGCCGCTCGGCCGGCGCCGGACGGATTTCGGGACCGCCTCGGAAGTGCCGGTCGATGTGACGGAAGCGCTGATCGAGCGCGAGCCGATCACCGTCGTCGTCACGAAGAAGGGCTGGATCCGTGCCCTGAAGGGCCACGGTGTCGATCTCGCCAACCTGCAATACAAGGGCGATGACGCCTTCGCCTTTGCCTTCCCGACGGAAACCACGGCGAAGGTCCTGCTGCTCGCCAGCGACGGCAAGGCCTTCACGCTCGATGCCTCGAAACTGCCGGGCGGGCGCGGCTTCGGCGAGCCGATCCGCCTGATGGTCGATCTCGACGCCGAAGCCGAGATTATGGCGGCCTTCCCCTATGTGCCGGGCCAGAAGCGGATC
Source organism: Rhabdaerophilum sp. SD176 (assembly GCF_030143245.1). Classification (GTDB taxonomy): domain Bacteria; phylum Pseudomonadota; class Alphaproteobacteria; order Rhizobiales; family Beijerinckiaceae; genus Rhabdaerophilum. The sequence continues at coordinate 201,537 of NZ_JARJNS010000004.1, forward strand.
GTTGTCGCCAAGGATGCGCGCGGTTTCATCGTCGCGGCGGATGATCTCGTTGCCAATACCCGCAAGGGGCGGCAGGTCATGAATGTCGACGGCGCCCGCCTCTGGCTGGTTGTGCCGGTCGAGGGCGACATGGTCGCGGTCATTGGCGAGAACCGCAAGCTTCTGGCCTTCCCCTTGTCGGAAATGCCGGAAATGCCGCGCGGGAAGGGCGTCCGGTTGCAGCGCTACAAGGAGGGAGGCCTCGCCGATCTCCGCACCTTCTCCATCGAGACCGGGCTGACCTGGCAGGACAGTGCCGGCCGCACTTTCACGCTCAAGGGCGATGACCTGAAGGAATGGCTCGGCCATCGCGCCGAATCCGGCCGCTTGCCGCCGAAGGGCTTCCCGCGCTCGAACCGCTTCACCGGCTGAGGCAGATTCTCGAATTGCAATTCCGCAAACAGAAACGGCGTTTTCCGGCCTTGATCCTTGCATGAATGCACCCGATCTAGAGGGCATCAACTTGCAGCAAGGGATTGCCCCATGACGAAAGTCGCGATCGTTTATCATTCCGGCTACGGCCACACCGCCGTTGTCGCCGAGGCCGTGGCCGAAGGCGTGAAGCGGGCCGGCGGCACGCCGGACCTCATCCGTCTCGAAAGCGCCAGCCAGGATTTCGGCCCCGCCCTCGAGGCTGTCACCGCCGCCGATGCCGTGATCTTTGGCGCCCCGACCTATATGGGCGATGTCTCGGTGCCGCTGCGTGCCTTTTTCGAAGCGTCCTCCAAGATCTGGATGAGCGGCGGCTGGAAGGACAAGCTGGCGGGCGGCTTCACCAACGGCCTGACCTTCGGCGGCAACAAGGACCACACGATCACCTCGATGTGGGTCCTCGCCATGCAGCACGGCATGCTCTGGGCGGGCCCCGGTGTGCCACTCGGCAATATGGCCGGCAACTCCACCTCGGCGCCGGAAGCCGCCAACCGCATCGGCTCGGCCCTCGGCGTGATCACCCAGTCCGACAATGCCGGCCCGGATGTGACGCCGCCGGCCGGCGACAAGGAATTCGCGCGGCTGCTCGGCGAGCGCATCGCGAAGCTTGCGGCCCGCTGATCGGCAGGCCAGACTGACCGGGCGGGGGTCGTCCCCGCCCGTATCTTGCCGAGGCTCCATGGAATCCGAAACAATCGATCGTCCGCGTCTCCTGTATTTCGCGGATACGATGTGCTCCTGGTGCTACGGCTTCGCGCCAGAAATGCAGATCGTTCTGGAACGGTTCCACCCGGAACTCGACCTGCTGGCCTTCAGTGGCGGCCTGCGCCCCTTCAACACCGAGCCCGTCTCGGACAGCATGCGCGCCATGCTCACCGAGACCTATGGCCGGATCGGGCAGCTCACCGGCCAGCCCTTCGGGACCTGCCCCTCGCTCACGCCCGGCTTTGTCTATGACAGCGAGCCCGCTTCCCGGGCCGTGGTGACGATGCGCACCATGGCGCCGGGCGATGACTACGCCTTCATGCTGGCGATCCAGCGCGCCTTCTATGCGGATGGCGAGGATATCACCCGGCCGGACGTGCTGGCCCGCCATGCCGCCGCTTTCGGCGTGCCCGAGGAGGCCTTCCTCGAAACCTTCTCGAGCGAGGCCATCCGCCAGGCGACGATGGCGGATTTCCAGGTCGCGCAGCAATTCGGAATTGACGGCTTCCCGACGCTGATCCTCCATCGCCAGCGCAGCACCGGCGACAATGCGCTGATGATGGTCAGCCAGGGTTATGCCAGGGCCGACGATATAACCGAGCGCCTGCGTGCCGCGCTCGAGGCGGAAATCGGCTGAGCGGAGGGAGTGCGGGGACGACCGGGCTCAGCAGCCGGGCTGTTTCTCCACCCGTTCCCAGGCGAGCATGCCGAGGCGCTCCTGCGGCAGGAAGCGGGCCTTGTAATCCATCTTCCGTGAACCCTCGACCCAGTAGCCGAGATAAAGGTAGGGCAGCCCGAATGCCTTGGTCTTGGCGATATGGTCGAGGATCAGGAAGGTCCCGAGCGAGCGGTCCGTCAGGTCGGGATCGTAGAAGGAGTAGACCATCGACAGCCCGTCCGAGAGGATGTCGGTCAGTACCACGCCGACCAGCTCGTCACTGCCGGCCCGGCCCGTCGCCGGCTTGCGGTATTCCACCAGCCGGGTTTCGACATGGCTGTCCTCGATCATGGCGGCATAATCGAGCACGCTCATATCGACCATGCCGCCATCGGCATGGCGGGCATCAAGATAGCGGCGGAACAGCCCGTATTGCTCGGCCGTCGGCTGGGCGGAGATCATTCGGGCGCCGAGATCGGCATTCCGCGCGAGAATGCGGCGGAAACTGCGGTTCGTCTCGAATTCACCGACCAGCACCCGCACGGAAATGCAGGCCCGGCAGGATTCGCAGGCGGGCCGATAGGCGATCGACTGGCTGCGACGGAAGCCGCCCTGCGTCAGGATTTCGTTGAGCTGGAAGGCTCGCTTGCCGACAAGATGGGTGAAGACCTTCCGTTCCTGCCGATCGGGAAGATACGGGCAGGGGGAGGGCGAGGTCAGAAAGAATTGCGGCGTGTCGCGCGGCTGTTCCGTCATCGGCTTCGAAATTCGGCAAGGCCGTCATCATTGGCCAAGCCGGCCCGCTCGGCAAGGGGGGCTCAACGTGCATCCCCGCGACAAAATGCGGGCATGCGCTCAGCCGCCCGGCAGCACGGCGCCGTTCGCGTCGATCCGCCGGATCACATAGCCCTGCGCCTCGAGCTGGCGGAGAAGGTCCTCGGCATGCGCGGCATCGCGCGTTTCCACCGTGACATCGAGCGAGACGCCCTTGGCCGGTACCGAGAGAAAGGTCCGGCGATGCGTGACCTCGAGGATATTCGCACCGAGTTCGCCGAGCCGCGTCGCTACCCGGCCGAGAAAGCCCGGCCGGTCCTCGCCGGTCAGGCGGAAGGAAATGATCCGCTCGCGCCGTTCCAGCTCCCGCACCATGATCGAAGCGAGAATCCGCGCATCGATATTGCCCCCGCACAGGACGAGGCCGACGCGCTGGCCGCGGAACCTTTCCGGCTGGTGGAGCAGGGCGGCGAGCCCGCTTGCCCCGGCGCCCTCGGCCATCGAGCGCTGATGCGTGGCAAAGGCGTCGACCGCCCGCTCGACCGCGCTTTCCGGCACGATCATCGTTTCCGCGACCAGCGCCCGGATGATCGGCAGCGTCAGCGCGCCGACATTCTTCACCGCGATGCCTTCGGCCAAGGTCGGGCCACCAATCGGGTGGCTCTCGCCCTTCAGCGCATTGTGGAACGAGGCATAGCTCTCGACCTCGACGCCGATCACCGCGATATCCGGCCGCAGGGCGTGGAAGGCCACGGCATTGCCGGCAATCAGCCCGCCGCCACCCATCGGGATCACCACGGCATCGAGCCCGGGCTGGTCCTCCAGCATTTCGAGCGCGATCGTGCCCTGGCCGGCGATCACATCGGGATCGTCATAGGGATGGACGAGGACCGGCCCCTCCTCGGCGATGATCTGCTGCACCCGGTTCTGGCTCTCGGCGAGAGTGGTGCCGTCAAGGATCACGCGGGCACCGAACCGCGCCGTGTTCTCCACCTTCACGAAGGGCGTGCCGACGGGCATCACGATTGTTGCCGGGATGCCAAGCCTCTGCGCGTGATAGGCCACGGCCTGCGCGTGGTTGCCGGCCGACATGGCGATCACGCCGGCCTTGCGGGCGGCAGGGTCAAGCCGCGACAGCTTCACGAAGGCGCCGCGTTCCTTGAAAGCACCGGTCACCTGCATGTTCTCGAACTTGACGAAGCATTCGGCCCCGGTGATTGCCGAAAGCCGCGGCGCCGGCAGGAAGGGCGTCCGGATCACCTGCCCCCGCAGCAGCTCGGCGGCCGCGTTGATCTCATCAAGGCTGACCGCGAAGGCCGGGCTGGCGGACATCATGGGATTGGCTTTCCTTCTCTTGTCCGGGAAATGATACAAACGCCTGACCGGGCGGTCGGGCTACACTTTCCGCATCGGCCCTTCAGCAAACCCGAAAAAACCGCCGGGCTTGAGGATCAGGGCCAGCGTCAGCAGGACGAAGCTCGCCAGTTCCCAAAGCGCGATATCCATCAGGGCGGACCAGCCGATCTGGAACAAGCCGATCACCAGCCCGCCGAGAACGGCACCGCCAATCGAGCCGATACCGCCAAGGATGGCGGCGATCAAGCCCGTCAGTCCCATCATTGTCCCACCGGAAAAGTGGATTCCACCATAATTCAGCGCAATCGTAGCGCCGGCCAATCCCGCAAGGGCGATCGCGAGCATGGCAGTCCGGGCCAGCAGGGCCTCCGGATCAACCCCGCACAGGCGCGCCGCTTCGGGATCATCGGCGCTGGCCCGCCACGCCCGGCCGAAGGCGGTCCGCTTCATCAGCCACAGCACGGCGAGGATCGCCGACGCATTGACCAGGGCCATGACCAGCAGGCGCGGATGGAGGATCACGTCAAAGCTGCCGGAAACAGCCACAACCATGCCTTCGGCATGGGCGGGCGGAAGCCACATCGTGCCGGCCCCTTGGCTGAGGCGCAACGCTTCCTGCATCGCCACCACCAGGCCAATTCCCGCCACCAGCACCGGTTGTCCGACGCCGGCCGCCGCACCGGGCCGGGTGAGGGGCCAGAGCAGGCCCCGGCCGAGCACAAGCCCGGCCAGCCCGCACAGGGTTACCGCCAGCGCGCCGGCCAGCACCGGCACCAGCGGCGAACCCGCCAGGGTGAACCCGCCTGGCCCAAGTCCGGAGAGCGCCAGCGCCGCCAGCGTGGTCATGATGCCGCCAAAGGCGAGAAACTCGCCGAGCGCGAGGTTGATCCGCCCGATCAGCCCGTAGATCAGCGCGGTTGACAGCGCCAGCAGGGCGAGGATGCCGAGCCGGGGCAGGCCGCCGATCAGATGCTGCAGCGCCAGCGCAAGCGGCCGCGTCAGCTCGATCGCTTCGCCGGGATGCCGCGGTGGCCCGGGATCGGCCTCGACCGCGAATTGTGTCTCGAGCCAGCGGTTGCGCAGGATGTAGAGCGTCGATTCCCCCAGGCCGACCCCGTCGATCAGGACGGCGGACAGGTCCCGACGGGCGGCTGAATAGCCGATCCCGCCGAAACGGCAGGTCAGCAGATGCGGGCGGTTGGCCTCGTCGCCGGTCCGGAAGGTGACATGGACGGCATTGCCGGGGCTGCTCTCGGTGTCGAGAACCGTGATTCCTTCATCCTGCGGGTAGAGGGCCGGCAGCAGCATCCGGCAGAGGCGGGCCTGCTCGGCATCCGCCCCGGGGCCGCCGGCCAGGAACAGCGGCACCGTGATGATCGCAAGGGCCAGGATCGGGGCAACGAGAATCCAGAGTTCCGGTCGCCGGCGCAGCAAGGCCATTGGCTACCGATGCTGCTGAAGCCAGCGTGCCATGGCCGGCGCGAAATAGGTGAGGATGCCGTCGGCCCCGGCGCGCTTGAAAGCGGAGAGGCTCTCCACCATCGCCTTTTCGACATCGATCATGCCCCGGTCGCCGGCGGCATGGATCATCGCGTATTCGCCCGAGACCTGGTAGGCGAAGGTCGGCATGCCGAATTGCGCCTTAAGCCGGTGGACAATGTCGAGATAGGGCATGCCGGGCTTGACCATGATCATGTCCGCGCCCTCGGCAATGTCGAGTTCGGCTTCGATGATCGCTTCCGCGCCGTTGCCGTAATCCATCTGGTAGGTCTTCTTGTCGCCCGACAGCGTCGAGGACGAGCCGACCGCATCGCGGAACGGCCCGTAATAGGCCGAGGCATATTTGGCCGAATAGGCCATGATCGAGACATCGGTATAGCCGTTGCCGTCGAGTGCAGCCCGGATCGCGCCGATCCGCCCGTCCATCATGTCGGACGGAGCGATGATATCGGAGCCGGCCTCCGCCTGGATCACGGCCTGCTGGCAGAGGATCGCGACGGATTCGTCATTGAGGATGCGGCCATGCTCGAGCAGGCCGTCATGCCCGTGGCTGGTATAGGGGTCGAGCGCCACATCGGTCATCAGCCCGATTTCCGGCACTTCGGCGCGGATCGCCCGGAGCGCGCGGCAGGTCAGGTTGTCCGGGTTGAGCGCTTCCGAGCCGTTCTCGTCGCGCAGGTCTCCTGCCGTGTTGGGGAACAGGGCCAGCAGCGGAATGCCGAGCGCCACCGCCTCTTTCGCCGCCTCGACGCTGGCCGCGATGGAATAGCGCAGCACGCCGGGCATGGTCGGGATCGGCTGGGTCGGCGTATCGCCGTCGGTCAGGAAGATCGGCCAGATCAGGTCATCCACCGTCACCCGGGTTTCCCGCACGAGGCGGCGGGTCCAGTCCGCCTTGCGGTTGCGGCGCGGCCGCCGGACGAGATCGAGAGATTCGGAGACCTGACGCATGGCACTTTCCCGCCGGTTATCATTTTGGAATGAATCTTAAGGAGGCGCCGATCCAAAGGGAAGCGTTTTGCACGGGCCATGGGCATTGACGCTCCGCCATGCGCGCTCTACCCCCGCGAGCAGGCGAGGATGCCAGGGGAGGGTTCCATGAGCGATATTCTCATCGAACAGCGGGGCGTGCTGGGGCTGATCACGCTCAACCGGCCGCAGGCGCTCAATGCGCTCAACGATGCTATGGTCGATGGCCTACAGGCGGCCCTGCTCGACTTCCGCGACGATCCGGCCATCCGCCATGTCGCGATCCGCGGCGCCGGTGGCAAGGCCTTCTGCGCCGGCGGCGATATCCGCCTCATGCATGAATACGGGCAGACCGGGCGCCATGCTGTCGCGCTGGATTTCTGGGCGCGGGAATACCGGCTCAATGCCTTCATCAAGCGGTTCCCCAAGCCCTATATCGCCCTGGTCGACGGGATCGTGATGGGCGGAGGCGTCGGCGTCTCGCTCCATGGCAGCCACCGTTTCGCGGGGCCGAACTATCTCTTCGCCATGCCGGAAGTCGGCATCGGCTTCTTCCCCGATGTCGGCGCGACCCATGCCCTGCCGCGCCTGCCGGGCGCTTTCGGCATGTATCTCGCATTGACCGGCGCCCGCTTGCGCAGGGGGGACGCGCTCGCCCTCGGCCTCGCCACCCATGCCGTGCGTGGCGGCGCGGAAGAGGACATCCTCGACGCGCTCGCGGCCGGGGAGGCGGTCGATTCCATCGCCGCCCGCTTTGCCGAGGCGGCCGGCGAGACGCCGGTTTTCGACCGCGCCGGCGAGATCAACCGGTTGTTCTCGGGCGCTGATCTCCCTGCGATCATGGACGGGCTGGCCGCCGCCGCACCGGAATCGCCCTTCGCGGCGGAACTGGTGGCGGGCATGGCGAAACGCTCGCCCACCTCGATGGCGATCGCCATGGAGCAGATCCGCCGCGGGGCCAGCCTCGATTTCGAGGCCGCGATGGTGCTGGAATTCCGCATCGTCAGCCGGATCGTGCATGGCCACGATTTTTACGAAGGTGTCCGGGCGCTGATCATCGACAAGGACAACCGCCCGCAATGGCGGCCGGATAGTATTGCCGGGCTTGATCCTGCCGCGATTGCCGCGCATTTTCAGCCGCTGGACGAGGATCTGCGCTTTGCTGAAGACTGAATTGGGGCGGATACGGTCCGGCCGGTTGTCAATGCTGCTCCGCCGCAAGCCGTCGCGCCGCGAGGAACGGCGCGCGCAGGATATGGTGATCGAGCCCGGCAGTCGGGACGAACCGCCCATCGGCGCCGAATTTGACAATCCCGGCATCCGCTGGGACCTGATGTATGTGCTGTTCCTCCGGCTGACAGCCGCGATCTGGCTCGTCAAGGGCATTGCCTTCTGGGCGCTGGTCCTCGGGCTCGGTGATATCGCGCTGAATGACGAAAGCCGGATCCGGCAGGTCATCATTATCGGGTTTGCGCTGGTCGATTGTGTCGCCGCGATCGGCCTTTGGCTGGTGGCGCCCTGGGGGAAGAGCCTCTGGGTTTTTGCCGTGGTGGCCGAGATCGCCCTCGGCCTCACGGGCTTCGGCAATGCCGTGGGGATGACCTCGGCCTCGGGCGCCGGACTTGCGCTGTTCTTTTATTTCATCCTCGCCTTTGCCGTGCGCAAGCGCAGGCTGGGCCTCTTCTGAGCGATATCGCCCGGTTGGGCATGCTCCTGTCGGCCTTCTTCATAGCAACGTGAATCGCCTTCTGAATCTCGGTAAACAGAATTTTAGATTCACGATTCAAAAATACTAAGACTTTCTCAGTTCAATCTTCTGTTCACTCCAATATCTAAACATCAAATTTACGCTGGAATTTAAACTCATTTTCATCCGAACACCCTATGTTGATGCCATAAGACGAGGACGGGCTGAAGCACGCCTCAAGACAAACAGGGGTAGTGAGTCATGAACAACGCGAATGTTGCGCGTATTGTCGAACAGAAGCCCGACGGCGCGCCGGCCGTCCGCGGTCTTTACCTGGAGTCCCTTGCGCTGGTGGAACGTCTTCACCGCCGGTTGCTCGACGTGATCAAGGACGAGTTCGATCGTCGTGGTCGCGCCGATGTCAACAGTGTGCAGGCGTTGCTGCTTTATAATATCGGCGACAATGATGTCACGGCGAGCGAGCTGCGCACCCGTGGTTACTATCTCGGCTCGAACGTCTCGTACAATGTCAAGAAGCTCGTCGAGCTGGGCTATCTTTCGCATCAGCGCAGCCGCGTCGATCGCCGTTCGGTCCGCATCCGTCTCGCCCCGAAGGGCAAGGAAGTGCATGCCATCGTGGCCGAGCTTTACGAAAAGCATGTCCGCACCGTCGAGCAGATCGGCGGCATCTCGGCCGGCGAGTTCGAGACGCTCAACCAGGCGCTCATCCGCCTCGACCGGTTCTGGACCGACCAGATCCGCTACCGTCTTTGATCCTTCCGCGAAGCCTCGGCTTCGCGGTGCTCTGGACCGACCAGATCCGCTACCGGCTCTGACGTCTGCCTCCGGACGATTCCCGCGTCGGGCCCAAAGACCCGACCGGACCCCTGGAAGCCCGCCCCAAAGGCGGGCTTTCGTGCGTTGGCGCACCCCCTGGGGCGATGAAATGTGATAACGTCCGCGTGAACTGGGTGGATTCGGCACGAATGCCACATTTTCGCCGGATCGGACGCGCTTCCGATAGTTCCGGAGCGACACGTCGTGGGGTTTGCAGGCCTGGCCTGCGCCGGCGGCATGGCGTTGATACGCTTGGTTAAGTATGTGGGATTACAGGCTTGTGCCGAATGGGCCGGCCTGACGAGGTTGATGGGGCAGATGATGCAGCAGGACAAGTCTTCGACCATGGTCTCCTTCGGGCTGGACCGCCGCCGCTTTCTTTTCGGCACGGCGGGCCTCGTCGGGGCCGGTCTGGCCGGACCCGCCATCGCTCAGCAGAGCGGGATGGTCGGCGGCCAGGCGGAATGGGCGCAGAGCTATGATTCCGGCGGCCAGCAGACCCGCACGATCCTGACGCCGCACCCGATCCTCAGCCCGGCGACGACTGCCGCTACCGAAGGCGCTGTCCGCGTCTATCAGGACATTGTCGCGAAGGGCGGCCTCCCGCCGCTTCCTTCTGCCGTGCGGCTCAAGCTGGGCACGCGCCATCCGAATGTGCAGGCCCTGCGCCAGCGGCTGATCGAGCTTGGCGATCTCTCGCCGAATGTCGGCACCGGCGCGGTGTTTGATTCCTATGTCGATGCTGCGGTGAAGCGCTACCAGGCCCGTCATGGCCTGACGCCGACCGGCGTTGTCGGTGCCCAGACCTTCGCCGCGCTCAACACGCCGGCGGAGATCCGACTGAAGCAGCTCGAGGTCAACCTGCAGCGCCTGCGCTCCTATAACGGCAACCTCGGCTCGCGCTTCGTCATCACCAACATTCCCGCTGCCTATGTCGAGACGGTGGAGAACGGTCAGGTTGCGACGCGCCATGTCGCAGGTGTCGGCAAGATCGACCGCCAGTCGCCGATCATGAATGCGCGGATCCTGAACGTGAATTTCAACCCGTTCTGGACCGTGCCGGCCTCGATCATCCGCAAGGACCTGATCCCGCTGATGCGGAAGAACCCGAACTATCTCACCGAGCAGAAGATCCGCATCTACAACCGCCAGGGCCAGGAAATCCAGCCAGCGGCGGTGAACTGGAATTCGGACGAGGCCACCAACTACATGTTCCGCCAGGATCCCGGTGGCGAGTTCAACAGCCTCGGCTTCGTGCGCATCAACATCGCCAATCCGCATGGCGTCTACATGCATGACACGCCGGCCAAGGGCATTTTCGGCGACGATTACCGCTTCGTCTCCTCGGGCTGCGTCCGCGTGCAGAACGTGCGCGACTACATTTACTGGATCCTCCAGGACAACCCGCAATGGACGCGTGAGGCCATCGACGCGGCCATGCGGTCGGGCCAGCGCATCGATGCCACCCCGCGGGAGCCGATCCCGGTCTACTGGGTCTACATCACCGCATGGGGTACGCCGGAAGGTGTCATCCAGTTCCGCGATGACATCTACGGCAAGGACGGTGTCGGCCCCGGCGCCGTGACCGAGGCCCTGCGCGAGGGTGACGACCGCCCGGTTGAATGAGCGGTTGCCGCCTGCGGCAAGGGCATGCTAGCCCTAGCCCATGAGCCCATTGCCTGTTTCCCATGACGATATCCGTGCTGCCCATGCGCGGATCCGCTCCCATATCCGCCAGACCCCGGTGATCGAATTGCCGCGCGGCGCGCTGGGCGGGGATTTCACGCCTGTCCTGAAATTCGAGCACAGCCAGCTTTCCGGCTCCTTCAAGGCCCGCGGCGCATTCAATTCGCTGCTCTCGATGGCGGTGCCGGAATCCGGCGTTGCTGCTGCCTCCGGCGGCAATCACGGCGCGGCGGTGGCGTTTGCGGCCAGGGCGCTCGGCATTCCCGCGCGCATCTTCGTGCCCGAAATCTCGCCGGCGCCGAAAATCGCGGCCATCCGCCGCTACGGCGCCGAGGTCGTGATCGGCGGTGCGCAATATGACGATGCCCAGGCCGCCTGTGACCTCTATGTCGCCGAGACCGGCGCGCTGAAGATCCATCCCTTCTCCGCGCCGGCCACCATTGCCGGGCAGGGCACGCTCGGGCTGGAATGGGCCGACCAGGCCGAACTTGACGAAGTGGTGATTGCCGTGGGCGGCGGCGGCCTCGTCTCCGGTGCGGCGGCCTGGTTCCATGGGACCGATGTGAAGGTGATCGGCGTCGAGCCGGAAGGGTCGCGCGCGCTCGATGCCGCGCTGCAGGCCGGCGGCCCGGTCGAGGTGAAGGTTCAGTCGGTTGCGGCCGATTCGCTGGGTGCGCGGAATGTCGGGCCGCTGGTCCATGAGATCTGCGCCGCGGGCGTCCACACGGTCGCGCTGGTATCGGACGCGGCGATTCTCTCGGCGATCCGCACCGCCTGGCAGGATTTCCACCAGATGCTCGAACCCGGCGGCGCGGCCGCGCTCGGTGCTGTCCTTTCGGGCGCATACCGGCCTGAACCGGGTGCGCGGGTCGGGATCCTGTTCTGTGGCGGCAATGTCGACCTGCATCGCGCGGCGGAATGGGCGGCCTGAGCCGTCCCGAAGGGCGTTTTTGACGCGCCAGCCATGCGGGCAAGAACCTTGCCCGGGTGGTGGTGTTGCGATAAACCGCAGCCTCGCTTGCTGGCCACCCCTCGAGAAGCAGGACATCCCATGACCGCTGCCACCGCCCCGATCCGCTCGAATTCCTTTTTCTCCGCGGGCCTGGCCGATGCCGATCCCGAGATCGCGAAGGCTGTCCAGCTGGAACTCGGCCGCCAGCGCGACGAGATCGAGCTGATCGCCTCGGAGAACATCGTCAGCCGCGCCGTGCTCGAGGCGCAGGGCTCGGTTCTCACGAACAAATATGCCGAGGGCTATCCCGGCAAGCGCTATTACGGCGGCTGCCAGTTCGTCGATATCGCCGAGGAACTCGCGATTTCCCGCGCCAAGAAGCTCTTCGGCTGCGATTTCGCCAATGTCCAGCCCAATTCCGGCAGCCAGGCCAACCAGGGCGTCTTCATGGCGCTGATGAAGCCGGGCGATACCTTCATGGGCCTGAACCTCGCCGCCGGCGGCCATCTCACCCATGGCGCCCCGGTCAATATGAGCGGCAAGTGGTTCAACGTCGTCTCCTATAATGTCCATCCGGAAACCCACCTGATCGACATGGAGGAGGTCGAGCGCCTCGCCCTCGAGCACAAGCCCCGGATCATCATCGCCGGCGGCTCGGCCTATTCCCGCCACTGGGATTTCGAGAATTTCCGCCGCATCGCCGATCTCGTCGGCGCCTATTTCATGGTCGATATCGCCCATTTCGCCGGGCTCGTGGCGGGCGGGGCGCATCCCTCGCCCTTCCCGCATGCGCATGTCGTCACCACCACCACGCACAAGACCCTGCGCGGCCCGCGCGGCGGCATGATCCTGACGAATGATCCGGACCTCGCCAAGAAGTTCAACTCGGCGATCTTCCCCGGCCTGCAGGGCGGCCCGCTGATGCATGTCATTGCTGCCAAGGCCGTCGCCTTCCACGAGGCGCTGCAGCCGGAATTCAAGACCTATGCCCACCAGGTCGTGGCCAATGCCAAGGCGCTGGCGGAAGGCCTGAAGACGCGCGGCTTCGCCATCGTCGCCGGCGGCACCGACAACCACCTCATGCTGGTGGACCTGCGGCCCAAGAAGGTGACAGGGACGATGGCCGAGAAGGCGCTCGGCCGCGCCCATATCACCTGCAACAAGAACGGCATTCCCTTCGACCCGGAAAAGCCGATGGTCACCTCGGGCATCCGCCTCGGCACCCCGGCCGCGACGTCGCGAGGCTTCGGCGTGGCGGAGTTCCAGCAGGTGGCGCAGCTGATCGGCGAGGTGATCGACGGGCTCGCGAAGAACGGCGAGGAAGGCAACCACGCCATCGAGGACAGCGTTAAGACGCGCGTTCATGCGCTGACCGCCCGCTTCCCGATCTACTGAGCGGCCTCCCGCCCGCCGGCTGGCCTGAACGGAGGGCGCCCTCATGCGTTGCCCCTATTGCGGATCGCTCGACACGCAGGTGAAGGACAGCCGGCCGACGGAGGATTCCTCCGCCATCCGCCGGCGGCGCGTCTGCCCCGATTGCGGCGGCCGCTTCACCACATTCGAGCGCGTGCAGTTGCGCGAACTGACGGTGGTGAAGCGCTCGGGCCGCCGCACGCCGTTCGACCGCGACAAGCTGGCCCGCTCCATCGAGGTGGCCCTGCGCAAGCGGCCGGTCGAGCCGGAGCGCGTCGAGCGGCTGATCAACGGCGTCGTCCGCCAGCTCGAAAGCCAGGGTGAGGGCGAGATCACCTCGGAAGAGATCGGCTCGCTGGTCATGGAGGCGCTCAAGGCGCTCGATGACGTGGCCTATGTGCGCTTCGCCTCGGTCTACCGCAACTTCACCGAAGCGCGGGAATTCAGCGCGCTGCTGGACGAGATTTCCGGCGATGGCCGCGAGGCTGCGGTCGACGAGGCCGGCGGGGAGCGGGACTGATGAGCGCCTCGTCCCGCGACGAGGCCTTCATGCGCGCCGCGCTTGCCCTTGCCCGGCGCGGCCTCGGCACCACGGCGCCCAATCCGGCCGTTGCAGCCCTTGTCGTTGATGAGACGCGCGAGCCTCCCGTCATGCTCGGCCGTGGCGTCACGGCGCCCAGCGGCCGCCCCCATGCCGAGGATCTCGCGCTCCGGCAAGCGGGAGAGGCGGCGCGGGGGGCCACGCTCTATGTCACGCTCGAACCCTGTTCGCGTCGCTCGACGCGCTATTTCGGGCCGGCCTGCACCGATCTGATCCTCTCCCATGGCCTTGCCCGCGTCGTCATCGCCGCGCGCGATCCCTCGCCTTTTGCCGCCGACGAGGGCACGACCCGGCTGAAGGAGGCCGGCCTTGCCGTCACCGAGGGCGTCCTCGAGCCGGAGGCCGCCGCGCTCAATGCCGGCCACGTCCTGCGTGTACAGAAGAACCGGCCCTTCCTGCGCATCAAGCTCGCCGAGACGGCGGATGGCTTTGCCGCGACAGCCGATCGCCGCCCCATTGCCATTACGGGCGAGGCCGCCCGCGCCTTTGTCCATCGCCTCCGCGCCGATTGCGATGCCATCATCACCGGCATCGGAACCGTGCAGGCCGATGATCCGATGCTCGATGTGCGCCTGCCCGGCATGGCCGGCTTTTCCCCGCTCCGGGTCATCCTCGACAGCCATGGCCGGATCACGCCCGACCGGCGGATGCTCGCCGATGCCGGCCGGGTACCGGTGCTGATCGCTACGCTCGACCCCGCCTCCCTGCGTGCCCGGCTCGGAGACCGCCCGGGCGTCGAGCTTCTCGGCATGCCGGCGGATCGTGGCCGGGTTGACCTTGCCGCCCTGCTCGGGGCGCTCGCAGCCCGGGGCATCACCCGCGCCATGGTCGAGGCCGGCCCGACCCTTGCCGATGCCTTCGCCGCGTCGGGCTTCTGCGATAAATTCGTCCGGCTCACGGGGCCCCACCCGGCGGGCAATGGCCTGCAGGCCATCGGGCCGGGTCTTGCCGGATGGCTACGCTATGCCGATCTCTGCGAGGAACGCGCTCTCGACCGCGATCACGCGCGGGTCTATGCCGGCCGGCGCGCCCATCATGAAGGACAGATGATGTTTACTGGGATTGTCACCGATATCGGCGAGATCATCGCGGCGGAAGGCGAGGGCAAGCTGCGCCGTTTCCGCATCGGCTCGGCCTATGATCCGGCCACGATCGCGATCGGCGCCTCGATCGCCTGTTCCGGCATCTGCCTGACCGTGGTGGCGAGGGGCGAGTCGGAAGGCCGGCGCTGGTTCGACGTGGAGACCGCAGCCGAGACACTGCGCCTCACCGCAGCCGGGCAATGGCAGGTCGGCACGAGGCTCAATCTTGAACGGGCGATGCGCCTTGGCGACGAGCTTGGCGGCCATCTCGTGACCGGCCACGTCGATGCCCTGGCCGAAATCGTCACCCGCGAGGATGTGACGCCGGACGAGGCGAACTGGGGCGCAACGGCCCGCTTCACCTTGCGCGTCCCGGCGCCGCTGCACCGCTTCATCGCGGCCAAGGGCTCGGTGACGCTCGACGGCGTATCGCTCACGGTCAACAGCGTCGAGGAGGATCGCTTCACCGTGCTGCTGATCCCGCACACGCTCAAGGTCACCACCTGGGGCGCAAGGCAGGCCGGTGACAAGGTCCATCTCGAGGTGGACATGATGGCGCGCTACGCTGCCCGCCTGGCCGAGACGCTGAAACAGGGCTGAGCCGGTCCGTCGGGGCTCTAACCCCTCACCCGCTCGCTTTCGCTCGCGACCTTTCCCCGTGGGGGAGAGGTGGGCGCGCGCTGGTGCAACGGCGTATCAGGAAGGCGCCCTGCCGTCATGCCCGCCCTTGGGGCGGGCATCCACGACTTCGCGGTTCTTCTGCAAAGTCAAGGATGGCCGGGCCAGGCCCGGCCATGACGGGGGAGGGCAGAGTGGAGTGGGGCAAGCCCCGCTCTTCCGCCCGCGCATGCGGCCAATTCGCATCCGGGCCTTGCGCCGCCGCGCCGCCCGCTCTATCCCCGCTGCTCGATACAGGAGTTTCCCGATGGCCGAGGCCACACGCGAGGCCCTTCCGCTGGTGGATGCGACAGGCGCGCATTTCATCATCGTCGAGGGGCGGTTCTATGACAGTCTCAACGACCAGTTGATCGCCGGCGCCGTGGCCGCCTTCGCAGCCTCCGGCGCGACGAGCGAGGTCGTTACCGTGCCGGGCGCGCTCGAAATCCCCGTGGCGATCGAGATCCTGCGCCAGCAGGCGGAATCCGGCCGCCGCAAGGCCGATGGCTTCGTGGCGCTTGGCGTGGTCATCCGGGGTGAGACCACCCATTACGAGATCGTCTCGAACGAAAGCGCGCGCGAACTCATCGCACTCGCCACGCGCCATCGCCTCGCTTTCGGCAACGGTATCCTGACGGTTGAAAACATGGCGCAGGCCGAGGCGCGGGCCAATCCGTCCCGGGGCGACAAGGGCGGTGATGCCGCCCGCGCCGCTCTCGCGCTCTATGCGCTGAAGCGGAGCGCCTGACATGGCGGGCGAGAAACCAGACCGTCCGCGCCGGGCCCCGGTCTCACGCGGGGAGCTCCGCTCTGCCGCCCGGCTGGCGGCCGTTCAGGCGCTCTACCAGATGGAAATCGCCGCCAAGGGGCTGAACGAGGTTTTCGCCGAGTTCGAGAGCTTCTGGATGGGCCGCGAGATCGAGGGCGACCAGTACAAGCCGGCCGAGAGCAAGCTCTTCCGCGCCATTGTCGAGGGCGTGCTGGGCGAGCAGATCGGGATTGACCGCAAGGTCGATGAGTTGCTGGCCGATGGCTGGCCGCTCAAGCGGATCGAGGCGATCATGCGCGCGGTGCTCCGCGCCGGCGCCTACGAACTGATGCACCGGCCGGACACGCCGGTGCGGGTGGCGATCTCGGAATATGTTGATATCGCCTCCGCCTTCCTCGAGCGGGACGAGGTGGGCATGATCAATGCCGTCCTCGACCGGCTCGCCAAGGAAGCGCGTGCCGAGGAATTGGCACGGCCGGCCCGCAGCTGACCGGGCGCGAGGGGAGGGAGCATGCGCGAGACCCTGCCCGAATTCGAGATGATCGCCCGGCTCTTCGCCCCGATGGCGGGCGAGGGCGGGCTTGGCCTGCTGGATGATTGCGCGCGGCTGACGCCCACCCCCGGGCATGACCTCGTGCTCACCAAGGACGTCCTTGTCGAGAATGTCCATTATTTCGCGGAAGATCCGCCGGCGGAGATCGCCCGCAAGGCCCTGCGCACCAATCTCTCCGACCTTGCCGCCAAGGGCGCGCGGCCTGTCGGCTTCCTGCTTGGCCTCGGCCGGTCGCCGGCGCTCGATGCGGACTGGCTGACCGCCTTCGCCGCCGGCCTTGCCGAGGATTCGCGCCTCTGGGGCTGCCCTTTGCTGGGCGGCGATACGGTGCGGACCGGCCAGCCCTTCCTCTCCGTCACGGCTTTCGGCGAGGTTCCGGCCGGGCGTATGGTCTTGCGGCAGGCCGGCGAGCCCGGTGACGCGCTTTATGTCTCCGGCACGATTGGCGATGCCGCGCTGGGCCTCCATCTGCGCCTGAAGCCGGAATCGCCGGCCGTGCAAGGCCTTGCGCAGCCCCACCGCGCCTTCCTGCTCGACCGATATCTCCGGCCGCAGCCCCGGCTCGCGCTTGTCCCTGTCCTGCTCGCCCATGCCCGCGCCGCGATGGATATCTCCGACGGGCTGGTCGGCGATGCCGACAAGCTCGCCTTCCGGCTCGGGCGTGACATGGCCGTCGAGGCCGTGCCGCTCTCCCCTGCTGCGCGGGCGCTGGTCGCGGCCGATCCGGCCCTGCTGGACCTCGCTCTGACCGGCGGCGACGACTACGAGATCCTCGCGGCCGTTCCGCCGGAAAAAGCCGGGGCTTTCGAGCGGGATGCCTTGCAATGCGGTGTTCCGGTCGTCAAGATCGGAGCGTTGCTTCGCGAGGGTTCGGGCGCTGTCTGGCGCATGGGGACCGGCCTGGAGAGAGGCTTCCCCCGCCGGTCCTTTGCGCATTTCTAGCTCGCTGGCACGTCGGCCCCGCCCGCCTGCCAGCCGGAGTTCCCCATGATCGTCGACGACAACCTTGCCCGCCGCAACGCCCTGATCCTGGCCTTCGCCATGGCGCTCGCCGGCGCGAATGCCTCGGTTGTGATCGCGACCGGCACCCTTGTCGGCCGGATGCTTGCGCCCTCGCCGGAATGGGCGACGGCGCCGATCACCACCTTCGTCATCGGCACCGCGCTGATGACCATGCCGGCGGCCAGCCTGATGCGGCGGATCGGCCGGCGCGATGCCTATCGCCTTGGCGCGCTGCTCGGCGTGCTGGCGGGCCTGCTCTCGGCCTGGTCAGTCCATTCCGGCTCGTTCTGGACCTTCATGGCCTCCACCGCGCTGTGCGGGGCCTATCAGGCTTTCGTCATCTCCTACCGGTTCGGCGCGGCCGACAATGCCACCCCGGCCTTCCGCCCCAAGGCGATTTCGTATGTCACGCTCGGCGGGCTGGCCTCGGCGATTGTCGGCCCGCAGCTCGTCATCCACACGAAGGATCTGATTCCGCCCTTCACCTTCCTCGCCTCCTATCTCGGGCAGGCGGCGGTGGCGGGGCTCGCCATCCTCGTGCTTGGCCTGTTCGACGGTCCACCGCCGAAGATCGATACGAGCCCGGCGGGCGAGGCCCGGCCGGTCCGCGAGATCCTCCGGTCGACGCGCCTGCGCGTGGCCATCTTCTGCGGTGCCGTGGCCCAGGCGCTGATGAACCTGATCATGACGGCGACTCCGCTGGCCATGCTGGGCTGCAACCATACCGACACGGATTCCACCCTCGCCATCCAGTGGCATATCGTGGCGATGTATCTGCCCGGGCTCTTCACCGGCGCGCTCATTATCCGGTTCGGTGTCTATCCGATCCTGATGATCGGCCTTGCGCTGCTCGCCGGCTGCGGGATCGTCGCGCTGGCGGGGATCAGCGTCTCCCATTTCTTCCTGGCGCTGATCCTGCTCGGCCTCGGCTGGAACCTGGCCTTTGTCGGTGCCACGACGCTGGTTGTCGACGGCCTGCGCCCGGCCGAGCGCACCCGCATCCAGGGCATCAACGACATGATCATCTTCGCCACCACGGCCTTTGCCTCGCTGATGGCCGGCAAGATTCTGGCCTGGTTCGGCTGGGCCACGCTCAACGTGACCATCTTCCCCTTCGTGGTGGGCGCGGGGCTGCTGGTCCTCTGGCTGATGCGCCAGCCCCAGCCCCGCGCCTCGTGAGCGGGGCTCAGCGATAGGGATCGCAATAGGTGATCACGCAGCGCCGGGCGCCTGGCCGGCGGATGCATTCGCGCAGGGCGCGGTTCGCGGCGGCGGCGCGGGTCGGGTAGCGCGTGCTCCATCCCCGTGTCGTGCCGTTGCCGCGCGCCTCGCAGCCCCAGGCCGAGGCCTCGGGCGCGGAAGCAAGGAAGGCGGTGCTTGCGATCAGGGCGGCACCGGCTGCAATCATCAGTTTTTTCATGGACTTCCCCCGTCTGCCGCGCCAGCCGCGGCGCCCCCAGCGTGAGCCGATGCCCCGCCTTGGTCAAGCGGGATGCCAACCGCCCCTGTCAAAGCATGGGACGACGGGGGCGGCAGCGAAAGTCGGCATGGATTCATCGTGAAAGCTTTGCTAACACCGCCGGGATCAGCAGGCAGGGGCAGGGAGGCCGGTTGCCGCGGGCTGATGACATCGGATCGAGTGCAGAAAAAAGAGTAAACCCATGACAGCTCTTCTCGCGATCATCGCGCTTGGCGCCCTCTCCATCGTCTATGCCATCATCACGATCAATTCGGTGATGGCACAGGATGCGGGCAATCAACGGATGCAGGAAATTGCCGGCAATATTGCCGAAGGCGCCAGCGCCTATCTCAAGCGGCAATACAATACCATCGCCCTCGTCGGCATTGTGATCTTTGCAGCGGCCTGGGCCCTGCTCGGCTGGCAGGTGGCGATCGGCTTCGCCATCGGTGCCATCCTGTCCGGTCTCGCCGGCTTCATCGGCATGAACGTGTCGGTCCGCGCGAATGTCCGCACGGCGCAGGCGGCGATGCAGAGCCTCGCCAGCGGCCTTGACATCGCCTTCAAGGCGGGCGCCGTCACCGGCATGCTCGTGGCCGGTCTCGCGCTGCTGGGCGTCGCTGTCTATTACACGGTCCTGACGCAGTTGCTTGGCCTGGCTCCTGCCAGCCGCACCGTGATCGACGCGCTGGTCGCGCTCGGCTTCGGCGCCTCGCTCATCTCGATCTTCGCCCGTCTCGGCGGCGGCATCTTCACCAAGGGTGCGGATGTGGGCGCTGACCTTGTCGGCAAGGTCGAGGCCGGCATCCCGGAAGATGACCCGCGCAACCCGGCCGTGATCGCCGACAATGTGGGCGACAATGTCGGCGATTGCGCCGGCATGGCGGCCGACCTGTTCGAGACCTATGCGGTGACGCTCGTCGCCACGATGGTTCTCGCCGCGATCTTCTTCGGCACGCAGGCCTCGCTTGGCGCGGCCATGCTCTACCCGATGGCGATCGGCGCCGCCTGCATCCTCACCTCGATCATCGGCACCTATTTCGTGAAGCTCGGTGCCAATGGCTCGATCATGGGTGCGCTCTACAAGGGCCTCATCGCCACCGGTGTCCTGTCGGTCATCGGCCTCGGTGCGGCCACCTCGCTGACGATCGGCTGGGGTCCGATCGGCACCGTTGCGGGGCAGGTTATCACCGGCAAGGCGCTCTTCATCTGCGGGCTGATCGGCCTCGCGGTGACAGCCCTGATCGTCTGGATCACCGAATACTACACCGCCACCGGCAAGCGCCCGGTCGTCTCCATCGCCCAGGCTTCGGTGACCGGGCATGGCACCAACGTCATCCAGGGCCTCGCGGTCAGCCTGGAATCGACCGCCCTGCCGACCCTCGTGATCGTCGGCGGCGTGATCTCGACCTACCAGTTCGCCGGCCTGTTCGGCACGGCCATCGCCACGGCCACCATGCTCGGCCTCGCCGGCATGATCGTGGCGCTCGATGCCTTCGGCCCGGTGACGGACAATGCCGGCGGCATTGCCGAAATGGCAGGCCTGCCCAAGGAAGTCCGCAAGTCGACCGACGCGCTCGATGCTGTCGGCAACACGACCAAGGCGGTCACCAAGGGCTATGCGATCGGCTCGGCCGGTCTCGGCGCACTCGTGCTCTTCGCCGCCTACAGCGAGGATCTCAAGTTCTTCGTCGCCAATGCCGACAAGTATCCCTATTTCAAGGGCGTCGCGATCGACTTCTCGCTCTCCAACCCCTACGTGGTGGTCGGCTTGCTGCTCGGGGGCCTCATCCCGTTCCTGTTCGGCGGCATTGCCATGACGGCGGTCGGCCGGGCGGCCGGCGACGTGGTCATGGAAGTCCGCCGCCAGTTCCGGGAAAATCCCGGCATCATGGCCGGCACCTCGAAGCCGGACCATGCCCGCGCCGTCGACATGCTGACCAAGGCCGCCATCCGCGAGATGGTGGTGCCCTCGCTGCTGCCGGTGCTCTCGCCGGTGGTGCTCTACTTCGCGATCCTCGCGCTTGCGGGCAAGTCGGCGGCCTTCTCGGCCGTGGGCGCCATGCTGCTCGGTGTCATTGTCACCGGCCTCTTCGTCGCCATCTCGATGACCTCGGGCGGCGGCGCCTGGGACAATGCGAAGAAGTCCTTCGAGGATGGCTTCGTGGACAAGGACGGCGTTCGCCACCTCAAGGGCTCCGATGCCCACAAGGCCTCGGTGACCGGCGATACCGTCGGCGATCCCTACAAGGATACGGCCGGTCCGGCTGTCAACCCGGCGATCAAGATCACCAACATCGTGGCCCTGCTGCTCCTGGCGATCCTCGCCCATTGAGGCATGAACCGCGGACGGGCGCTCCGGCGCCCGTCCTTCCGGTGCACACCAACAGAAAACCCCGCGAGGCATCGCGGGGTTTTTGGTTCCGGTGTGGGTCCCGGCGGTGAAGTCGGGGTCAGACCGAAGGTGCGCCGATCCGGCGGAACAGGCTCGAGATGAAGCTGTTCTCGACACCGCCGGTCGGTGTGGTGCGCGAGATGAAGTCGAAGACCTTGCCATCCTTCAGACCGTAATTGGCAACGCGCTCGACCCGGTTGTTCTTGTCGAGATAGACCGCAACAACGCGCTGGTCGGTGATTTTCTCGTTCATGAACTGGAAGCGCTGGCTGACCTTCTGCGAGATGTAATAATAGGTCTGCCCGCCGACGGTGGAGGTGGTCGAGGGCGTGCCAAGCACGAGGATGACCTGCTCTGCCGAGGAGCCCGGCCGGATCTGGTCCAGCGCCTTCTCGTCCAGCACGAACCCGCGCACCCCGGGGCTCTGGTCAGAAAGGCAGCCGCCGAGCAGGGTCGCGGCAAGCGCGATTCCGCTCAGGCGAAGCGCGATGGAACGGGCGCGGGGCTGGGCTTTCGTCACGACTCTCACTCCACGATCACGGCCTCTGGGGCCTGTTGGTGCCCCTTTCGGGCACGAGCGAATTGCACCGTTTCCGGAACGCCGCTATGGATGCCCAAATTCATGAACAAACACAATCGACTTCCGCAAGCCTGCCCGGAAGACGCGGCAAAATTCCCGGCCGGTCCCCGGTTTGACAGCCTGAAAGAACGCCCTCGATGATCCGACTTCCGTTCTTCACGCCGCGTGAATCTCCCATCGCGGCCCTCTATGGCGATATCGTGGCCGCCTCGCGCGCGCCCGAGGCCTTTCGCCATTTCGGCGTCGCCGATGATTTCGAGGGCCGCTTCGAGCGGCTTGTCATCGTCGCCACCCTCGTGCTGCGCCGCCTCCGCGCGCTCGGTGGCGAGGCCGAGCCCCTGGCGCAGGCGTTGGTCGACCGCCTTTTCGAGGATCTCGATGATGGTCTCCGCCGCGCCGGCGTGAGCGATCTTGCCGTCGGCAAGCGTGTGAAGAAGCTGGCCCAGGGCTTCTATGGCCGTGCCGAGGCCTATACCGCCGCGCTCGAGACCGGCGAGGGCGCCCTGCGCGAGGTGTTGGCGCGTAACCTGCTGTCGGGCCGTGTTGCCCCGGCAGAGATCCATGCTGGCCTTCTGGCCGAGATCGACGCCTGGCGTCGCCGCCTCGACGCCGCCGATCTGGGCACGCTGCTCGCCGGCACCACCCTGAGCGGAGATTGAGCATGGCCGCACGGAAATCCCTCGACCTGCCGTTTTCCCATCCCGTCCCTGTCGCGACCTTGCATGGCGAGACGCATCTCGTCCTGCGTCCGGACGAGACGGCCCGCGCCCGCATTGCGGCGATGCTGGGCCTCCATGCGGTCGATGCTTTCGAGGCGGTTCTCGCCATCACGCAGGCCAATAACGGCCGTGTTGATATCGAGGGCACGCTGAAAGCCCGGGTCCAGCCGGTTTGTGTCGTCTCGCTCGACCCGTTTCCCCAGGAGATCGAGGCGCCAGTCGCCATCCAGTTCGCTCCCGAAGGGCTTATCGAGCGGATGACCAAACGGGCTGCCGAGGAGGAGAACGAGGATTTCGAGCCACCGGACCTGATCGTCGACGGGCAGATCGATTTCGGCGCCGTCGTGGTTGAATTCCTTGCCCTCGAACTGGATCCCTATCCCCGCAAGCCCGGCGCCGCTTTTGCCGGTGGCGATCCCGAACCGGCCCGCCAGTCGCCCTTCGAGGCGCTGCTCGCGCTCAAACTGAAGGACGGCGAGGAGTGAGTTGGCGCGTTCGGCGCGAAAAGGCGAGGGTTCGGCCCCGATTTTGCCCTTTTCGGCTTGCACCGCTCGATGAGTAATTCTATGCCGACACACCCCCGCCTGCCGGCAGACGACATCCGGGAGACCGCGACGCCTGTCGCATTCGGAGGCTCTATTCATCCATGAGTGACGCGGCTTCGGTTCAGGTCAGGATCTCGCTCGACGCGATGGGCGGGGACCATGGCCCCTCGGTGGTCATTCCCGGCGCGGCCAAGGCGCTGGAACGCCACCCCGACACGTTTTTCCTGCTGTTCGGGCGCGAGGCCGAGATCCGCGCCGAGCTGGCGAAGTTTCCGGCCCTCGCGGCCCGCTCGAGCGTCCATCACAGCGATATCGCCATCGCGATGGACGACAAGCCCTCGCAGGCCTTGCGTCAGGGGCGCTACAAATCCTCGATGTGGCAGGCGATCGACGCGGTGAAGAAGGGCGAGGCGCAGGTCTGCGTTTCCGCCGGCAATACCGGCGCGCTGATGGTCATGTCGCGATTCTGCCTGAAGATGATGCCGGGGATCGACCGCCCCGCCATTGCCTGCATGTGGCCGACCGCGCGCGGCGAATCCATCGTCCTCGATGTCGGGGCCTCGATCGGGGCCGAAGCCGAGAACCTCGTCGACATGGCGATCATGGGATCGGCCATGGCACGGATCGTCTTCGATATCGACCGCCCGACGGTCGGCCTGCTGAATGTCGGGGTCGAGGAGGTCAAGGGCCTCGAACAGGTGAAGGAGGCCGGCCGCATCCTGCGCGAGGCCAACCTGCCCAACCTCGAATATCGCGGCTTTGTCGAGGGCGACGATATTGGCAAGGGCACCACTGATGTGGTGGTGACCGAAGGCTTCGCCGGCAATATCGCCCTGAAGACTGCCGAGGGCACGGCCAAGCAGATCGGGGAATATCTCCGTGGCGCCATCCAGCGCTCGCTCCTCGCCAAGATCGGCTATGTCTTCGCGCGTGGCGCTTTCCGGGCGCTCCGGCACAAGATGGATCCGCGCCGCGTCAATGGCGGCGTGTTCCTCGGGCTTGATGGAATTGTGGTGAAAAGTCATGGCGGCACCGATGCCCTCGGCTTTGCCAGCGCCATCGATGTGGCCTACGACATGGTGAAATACGAACTGCTTTCGAAAATCTCCCATGCGCTTGCGGATCGCGGCGAGTGGGTGCTGCCCGGTGCTTCCTCGGCGATGGTCGAGGCTGCCGAGGGGGAGGCTCAATCCGCCCCGGATTCATCCGGGAGCCATCGGACGGAAGGCCAGTAATGCGTCGTACGCGAATCATCGGCACGGGCAGCTACCTGCCGGCCAACCGGGTGACCAACGCGGATCTCGCGCGGAAGGTCGACACGTCGGATGAGTGGATCACCCAGCGCACCGGCATCCGCGCCCGGCACATTGCGGCCGAGGGCGAGACCACGAGCCAGCTCGCCACCGAAGCCGCCCGCCGCGCCCTTGATGCCGCCGGGATCGCCGCCAGCGAGATCGACCTCATCGTCCTGGCCACGGCCACGCCGGATTACACCTTCCCCGCCACGGCGACGCAGGTCCAGGCCAATCTCGGCATCACCCATGGCGCGGCATTCGATGTTGCCGCTGTCTGCTCGGGGTTCGTCTTCGCGCTGACAACGGCGGAGAAATTCGTCACTTCCGGCGCGGCGAAGCGCGCGCTCGTCATCGGCGCCGAGACCTTCTCGCGCATCCTCGACTGGAATGACCGGACCACCTGCGTCCTCTTCGGGGACGGTGCCGGCGCGGTTGTCATCGAAGGCTACGAGGCCGCCGGAACCATGGCGGATCAGGGAATCCTGACTACGCATCTGCGCTCCGATGGCCGCCACCGCGAGAAGCTCTATGTCGATGGCGGCCCCTCGACCAACCAGCTTGCCGGCCATCTGCGCATGGAGGGCCGCGAGGTCTTCAAGCATGCGGTCGGGATGATCACCGATGTCATCGTCGATGCCTTCGCCGCCACAGGCTTCTCGGCCGGGACGATCGACTGGTTCGTGCCCCATCAGGCCAATGCCCGCATCATCACCGCCAGCGCCGAGAAGCTCGACATCCCGCTCGACAAGGTGGTGATGACCGTGCAGGACCATGGCAACACCTCGGCGGCCTCGATTCCGCTGGCGCTCGACACGGCCGTCCGGGACGGGCGGATCCGGAAAGGGCATGTCGTGCTGATCGAGGCCATGGGCGGCGGCTTCACCTGGGGCTCGGCACTTTTCCGGCTTTAGTCCGGGCGGCTTCCGGCCAAGTCGATTGACCGGGATGCATCAAAGGCCTAAGCTCGTAAGTGCTTGAGTTAAATTCAATTATCACGATTTAAGTTTTCACGGGGATCAAGCCTATGGCCAACCAGACCATCACCCGGGCCGACCTTTGCGAGGCCGTGTATCAGAAGCTGGGCCTGAGCCGTGCCGAATCGTCCGATCTGGTCGAGGCTGTCCTGCGCGAGATCAGCGACACGCTCGCCAAGGGAGAGACGGTGAAGCTCTCCTCCTTCGGCTCGTTCATCGTCCGCGAGAAGGGCGAGCGGATCGGGCGCAACCCGAAGACCGGCGTCGAGGTGCCGATCACGCCGCGCCGTGTGCTGGTCTTCAAGCCGTCCAACGTGATGAAGGCCCGGATCAACGGGCTCGAAACGGCTGACGAGGATTGATCCGACGGTAAGGCGAGGCGGGCATGGACAAGGCACCGGACGCTTACCGGACGATCAGCGAGGTCGCCGACGATCTCGATCTGCCGCAGCATGTGCTGCGGTTCTGGGAAACCCGATTCAGCCAGATCAAGCCGCTCAAGCGCGGCGGGGGCCGGCGCTACTATCGCCCGGATGATGTCGAGCTGCTCAAGGGCATCCGCCACCTGCTCTACAAGGAAGGCTACACGATCAAGGGTGTCCAGCGCATCCTGAAGGAGCAGGGCGCCCGAGCGGTGCAGGTCTTCGCCCGCGGGCTGGCCGAGGCCGAATCCGCACCTTTGCCGCCGCCGCCGGTCGAGGCGACACCCCCGGCTCCGCCTGCGCCGGCCGTGATCCAGCGACCGGCAACGACGCTCGAGATGCCGGTCGAGATCCAGGTTTTCGCGCCACCTCCGCCGCCGGCCCCGCCTGTTCTCGTGCCTGCCATCGAGGCGGCTGCCGCGCCCCCGGTTCCGGATGCGCCGAACCCGGCGCTCGAGAACTGGCGGCCGGAACCGGAGGAGGAACCGGCCGATTCGGGCATCGCCATCACGCTGGAACAAGGGCCGGCCCCGCCGCCCCCCCCGCAGGTCTCGATGTTCCGCGGCGGTCTGGCGCGCGGCGAGGGCGTCATGCCGGCTCCGCCGCCAGCACGCCCGGCTTTCCCTGTCGAGCGCGACAGCGCGCCTGAGGGCATCTCGGCTTCCGCCCGTGAGGCCATGCGTTATGCGCTGGATGAACTGGTGGCCTGTCGCTCGATGATCGACCGGGTTCTGGCGCGCCGCCAGCCGGTATGATCGCAGCGCCCGGTCAAGGGACCGGGTTGTCGATGAGCCCACGCTTCTGCAGCGCCCTGCGGATCAAACCGCGGAAGGGCTCGAACCGGAAGGTTACCTGGCGGGCGCCACGGGGCAGCACCACCGCCCGGAAAATGCCGTTGGCGCGCAGGATCTTGGCGGGCATGCCGTCCACTTCGGCGAACCACCAGGGATGCCAGACATCATTGAGCACCAGAACGCCGCCACGCGGGGCTTCCACGGCAACGTCGATCGCTGCATGGCCATACCGGGTGATGCTGGCAGTCCCGCCCGTTCCCCGCCGGGGCAGCGGCAGGGCCGAGTGTTCGACGTAGACAACGTTCCGGAAGTCGGTGGAAGGCCACTCGCCGGACCGGATCAACCGGTCCTGGTCGATCGGTTGCGCCTCCGGCACAATCATCACGCGGGGCAGCGTTTCCGGATTCTCGTAGATATAGCCATCCTTCGTCCGCGCAACCGGGCTCGGAGGCGCCTGGGCCAGCGAGGGATCGATCTTCTCGATCGGGACACTGGTCACGATCCAGCGCAGCCCGAGCAGATTGCTGATGGGTGCGCGGTATCCCGGCATCAGGGCCGAGAAACGGCGCTGGTCCCAGCCGGCCACATGGTCGCGGGCACCGGTGGCCTGCGCATAATGGGCCACCCGGAGCGGGTTATAGCCAAGCACATGTTCGATACCGTGGATCAGGCCGATATTGGGCCATTCGAAGCCCAGCCCGGCCAGTTCCACCCGATCGCGCCGCTCGCCATCGCGCACGATATTCGCCTTCAGCCAGGCCAGGGTCTCGTTGTCGCTGTCCGGCCGCACGGCGCTGTAGACTGCAGGCTCCAGGCCTGTGGAATCATTGGGTCGGAGATTCCAGCGGAGATCGGCTGTGACAGCGAGGGCCAACAGGCCAGCCACGAGCATCGGCCGCGCCCGCGCCTGATGCCGGGCGAGGGCGAGGATGCTCGCTGCCGCCACCAGCCAGCCGGAGGCCACAAGGAGCTCGGGCACAGCCTGCCCGAGCTTCCCCAGCCAGAAGGCCATGGCCAGCCCGCCCGTCAGCGCCAGCCCGGCCAAGCCGATCCAGAGGCACACCACGCCCGTTGGAAGCGGACCCGGTCCACTCTTGAGCACGCGGTCAAGGCCGAACCCCGCCAGGAGGGCGCCGACAGCCCCGACCAGGAACAGCGAATCGGCCGGTCGTCGGAAGAGATCGACCCCGGGCAGCAGATGATAGGCCATCGAATAGACCGGCGTATGGCGCCCCAGCGCATAGGCGATCATCAGGCCGAAAAGGATCGGCAGGGCGATCATCCGCGCGCGGTAGGCTTCCCGGCAGGCCATCCATGCGAGGATGCCGGCCAAAGGCAGCAGGCCCATATAGACATTGGCCATGTTCCTGGCCACGTTGGACATGACGATGAAGGGCCAGTGGACGCTGGGTGCGCCCCAGAACTCCTCGGCCGGCCCGATCGTTCCGAACAGGTTGGCGACCACCAAGGTCAACAGGTTGGTGGGATGCAGCGAGCCGATATAGGCCTGTTCGAGCGCGATCTGGGCCCGGTTCGAGCTGTCGGCAAAGCCAAGCACCATCAACAGGGGAAGGGTGATGAGCACGCCACCCGTCGCCGCGCCGGCAGCCAGGGGCCGCAGGCTGGCCCTGAGGCGCGGCAGCCGGCCGGGGCCGGCCACGAGATGCGCAAGGACGATGCCTGCAAGGCAGACGAGGCCGAGATAGGCCACCTGGTCCGGTCCGAGCACCATCAGCCCGGCAAAGAGCCCGGCCAGGGCGCCGAACCGTGCCGAGGACAGCCGCAGCGCCCGGTCGAGCATCCAGAAGGCCCAGGGGAAATAGGCGAGGCTGAGCACCTGTCCGATATGCTGGATCCGCCAGCCTGCGCTGCCACCGAAGGCGAAGGCAAGCGCCGCGACCACAGCCGCCGCCGGGTGCCAGCGCCGGTCCCGCGCGAAGCCGAGAATGGCCAGCGCGCCGAAGACCAGTGACCCGAGCGCCACGCCATCGACCATGGCGAAACTGGGATCGGGCGTCAGGAAGGCCAGCAGCAGGAAGCCGGGATTGAAGATCAGCGATTGCGGATCGGCGATCTGCGGATGGCCGGAGAACACGTAGGGCGCCCAGAACGGGCTCTCGCCGGAATGGATCGAGCGGGCAAGAAACGCAGCCTGGGCCTGGAAATGCGCCTTGCCATCCCAGGGCAGGGTGACCGCCCCGGACAGCCACGGCCAGGCGAGAAACAGGGCCGAGGCGAGCACGAGGGCCAGTGCCACCAGCCATTCCCGACCGCGCGTCTGGAGCATGGGCTGATGGCTTGCAGGGCTGATGTCCCGCAGGCCGGGTTCAGCCCGCATTCGGCGCTGAAGGCGCTGGAGCATGGTCGCCTCCCGGGGGCGACTAGCCGGAAAGGCTAGCCGTTGACCGGAGCATGGGCGACCATCGCATCGAAATCGATGAAATGGCCCGCCCGGTCGCGCTTGGAGGCGAGATAGCGGATGTTTTCCGCCGTCGGCCGGCCATAGGCGCGGTTATCCGCCACAACCTCAAGGCCTGCGGCCTTCAGCGCGCCGATCTTTTCGGGATTGTTGGTCATCACGCGGACCGAGGTGACGCCGAGCTGCTTCAGCATCACCGCTGCGAAATCGAAGCGGCGCTGGTCGAGGCCGAAGCCGAGAACCTCGTCCGCATCGTAGGTATCCCAGCCCTGGCTCTGCAGCTTGTAGGCGCGCATCTTGTTGGCGATGCCGTTCCCGCGGCCTTCCTGGTCGAGATAGAGCAGGATCCCGCCATCGCTCTCCGCCATTTTCTGGACGGTCCCGCGAAGCTGGTCGCCGCAATCGCATTTCAGCGAGCCGAAGAGATCGCCCGTCAGGCAGGCCGAATGCATGCGGATGGCCACCGGCTTCGACAGGTCGGGCTTGCCGACGATGATCGCCACCTGGTCGCGCAGGCCTTCGCCGCCGCGGAACACCACAAACTCCGTTTCCGCTGCGAATTCGAGCGGCACCGGCGCCCGGCCGACGATTTTCGTCGCCCGGACCTGGCTGGCGCGGTACTCCCGCAATTCGGCCGCGGTGACGCGGGCAACGCCGCCATTCACCGCCTCGATGGCCATCGGAACCGCGTAGACGGCCGGCGTGACAAGAGCGAGGCGCGCCAGTTCGAGGGCAGCCTCGTCCAGCGCGACCACCGGCGCCACGGGCGCATCGATGCGGCCGTCGATCTTGAGCGCCAGCATCTCCGCCCGTTCCGCGTTGGGAACCGGGAAGGAGACGACACCCGGCTGGGTGCGCTCGAGCCCGAGGCGGCGCAGGCGCGCTGCCGGCAGGACGAGGCGCGGGCGGCCCGGTGCCAGCCGGTCGAGCGCGACGGCCACGGCCGCCTCGAGCGATTCCACATTCAGCGCGAGCAGCGCTTCGCCGCCCTCGATGATCGCAACCGGCCGGCCTGCGCGGTACTCCGCGAGGGCACGATCGACGGCCCGCTCTCCGGCGGTGTCGAAAAGGCCGAGAATTTCACTGACGTCACCCATTTACGCCTCTTTCGTCCATGTTTACGGTCATTTCGGCTGGGTTATTCCGCCGGATGGACACCGTATCGTTAAGGTCCATATCTCTATGGGGCTCGCAAGATGAACGGCTGATGTCTGATTTCATTCCGCTCCGTTCAGGCGTGAAACCCGCTCATGCCGTCGCCCTGCAAGGACTCCGATGCCCCCCGAATCCGCGACCCTTTTCCAGGCTTTCCGGCGTGTTTCTGCCGAAAGGCCTTTCATCGTGGCCCAGTTGGGCCAATCGCTTGATGGCAGGATCGCCACCCGGACGGGCGACAGCCGGTACATAGGGTCGGCCCCTTCGCTTGACCACCTGCACCGCATCCGTGCCCATGTCGATGCCGTCATTGTGGGAATCGGTACCGTGCTGGCGGATGACCCGCAGCTCAATGTGCGCCGTTGCGAAGGGCCGAATCCGGCCCGCATCGTGATCGATGCCCGCGGAAAGCTGCCCGCTGCGGCCAAATGCCTCGCCGGGCACGACAATGTCCGGCGGATCGTCTTCCGTGATGCCGGCGCCCGGGGCGAGCCGCTGCCGGGCGAGGTCGAGATCATCCGGCTCGCCACCGATGCGCGCGGCCATTTCCGCATGCCGGACCTTGCGCGCGCGCTGGCCGATCTCGGTTTCGACAAGGTGCTGATCGAGGGCGGGGCGGGCATCATCTCGCGCGCCATTGATGCCCGGATTGTCGATCGCCTTCATCTCATGGTCTCCGCGATCATCCTCGGTTCAGGGCAGGCCGGCCTCGAACTCGCGCCGATCGACCGGATCAGCCAGGCGATCCGCCCTCATGTCGAGGTGGTTTCGCTCGGCGCTGGCGATGTGCTATTCGATTGCGACTTGACACGCGCATCACATTCCGGAGAGCGGCATGAGTAAGGCATCCTCGCGGCCCATCAGCTATTCCGGCGGGCAGAAGCTGCTCCACTGGGTCATCGCCCTCATGCTGCTGACCTTGATCCCGGTCGGGATCTACATGGTGCAACGCGGCGCGGCGACCAATTTCGACGCCGTGACCAACCAGCTCTACACGGCGCACAAGACATTCGGCTTCCTCGCCCTGCTGCTGATCGTGCTCCGGATCGCGGTGCGGATCCGCAAGGGCGCGCCGGCGCCGGAGCCCGGTCTGGCGCGGATTCAGGTCATCGCGGCGGAATCAACGCATGGCCTGCTCTACCTGCTGATGGTCCTGGTCCCGGTTCTCGGCTGGCTCGGCGTTTCGGCCTATGGCGCGACAGGGCTGCTCGGTGGCTTCTCCCTGCCGTCTCTGCTGGGCAAGGACACGGTACTCGGCGAGACCATCCTGAAATATCACGGCTATGCCGCGATCGCGATGGCCGGGTTCATCGCGATGCATGTCGGTGCGGCCCTGTTCCACCGCCTCGTGCTGAAGGACGGTGTCCTTCGGCGCATGCTGCCCTGAGGGCAGCCGCGCCTCCGGCAACGCGGATGCCTCAGGCTGGAAGCGTCGCGAAAATGTCGGTATGCCCGGTCATCATGCGGCTGCCTTTCTGGTCGCACATGGCGTCGCGGTAGAACAGCCAGTCGGCTAGGCCCTTGTCGACGATGAAACCGGTTTCCTCGACCGCCTTGGCAATCCCCTTCAGAAGTTCCCGGACAAGCTCCGCATCTGAAGGCTTCAGGATCCACGGAGAATCGCCCGTATCGACCGCATAGCCCTCGTGCCGCAGGGCCGCGACGAGTGCAGCCGCGGCCTCTGGCCCGGCGGCAGGCCCGAAGCCCTTGTCGCGGCGCTGGTGCATGGCAAAGGCGCGTGTCACCCCGAAATCGAACGGATGCTCGGGGATGAACTGGTCCTGGCCGTTATAGGTCAGCACCGTATAGAAAGCCGAGCCCGCCGCCTTGAGGGCCGAGGCGAAGCGCTTCATCCACGCCTCGGAGATCAGGTCGAACAGCGCCGAGGCCGTCACGAGATCCGGCTTGCCGGCCAGCACCGTATCCAGATCGCGGTTGAGATCGACAACGCGGAACTTCACGCCGATCGTCGCCTCTCCCTTGACGAGAACGAGATCATCGCCGATGGCGCGCGCCTCGTCGGCCCAGCCGGACAGCACTTTCGCGGCGGTCTCGAGCAGCCCGGCATCGTAATCGACCAGGGTCCATTCCTGCCGGTTGCCGAGCAGCGGCGCGGTGGCGCGCAGGTTAGAGCCCGTGCCGGAGCCGAGATCGACGATGCGCGTCACATCCTGCCCGGCGAACCGGGTTCCGACCCGGCCGGCGAGCTCGGCATTGCGCGAACGATGGTCGGCCGGCTCGCGCAGGGCAAGCCAGTCAGCGGAGAAGCCGCTCATGCGGAAACCTTTCTGGACGTGAGGAAGGGGGCAACCGCCCCGGCAATGATGCGGGCCGTATCCGCCCAATCGGGGAGTAACTGCCCGGCGCGATAGGCCTCGTCGGCCAGCCGCGCCCGCAGGGCAGGGTCGGCCATGGCCTGTTCGAGCGCGCCCTGCAGGGCCCCGGCATCACCCGGAGGCACCTTGAGGCCGGCACCCTCGGGCACGGTATCGCTGGCCGCGCCGCCGGTGGTGGTGACAATAGGCAGTCCGCGCTGCATCGCCTCGCCGAGCACCATGCCATAGCCCTCGAAGAGCGAGGACATCACAAAGAGATCCGCCTTCTCGTAGAGCGTATCGAGATCGCGTTCGCGGACTGCGCCGAGCAGCTGGATCCGGTCAGCGAGGCCCGCCTGGCTGATCTGCTGCTGAAGCGCGTTGACGGTGTCGAGCGCATGGGCAGCTCCGACAATGCGCAGGTGCCAGCCCCGTTTCTTCAGCCCGGACAGCGCCTCGACCAGCACGGCATAGCCCTTGCGGGGCACGATCGAGCCCACCGCAAGGAGGTTCAGCGCCGCGTCGCCCGAGCCGGTCGCGCGCGGCTTTCGCGCCGTGCCGGGCATGGCGACCGTCATCTTGCCGGCGGGCACGGCGAAATCCCCCTCGAGGATTTTCGCCGTCAGCGGCGAGGTCACGACCACATGATCCGCCAGGCTCAGCGCCGTTGCTTCCGAGGCGTGGAGCGCCTGGGCGCGCGCTGCGGAAATGCCGTTTTCCAGCGCCAGTGGGTGATGGCACAGGGCGATGATCGGCCGGTTGAACGCGCGGATCAGCCCGGCCGGCATCGCGCCATAGGCCAGACCGTCGATCAGCAGCGGGCAACCGGGCGGCAGCCCCTGCACGATGGCCGCGCAATCGGCGAGATCCGCCTCGGTGGCCATCGGGAATGAACCGGGCAGGGCGACATGCATCGCCTGCACGCCGTGTTCGGGCAGCAGCCGGATGACCGCGCGGTCATAGCCATAACCGCCCGTGGGCAGGTTCAGGTCGCCGGGGATCAGGAAGGCGATGTCACTCATTGGCCGGGCATCAGGTCAGCGGACCCTCGAACCAGGCGCGCGCGAGATCGGTCTCGTGCAGGGTGACGCGGATCTTCGTCAGGCCCTTGCCATCCTCGCCCAGCGCGCCGGATTTCGCGGCCTTGGCCATCTCGCCGAAAATATGATGGGCGAGGAATTCCGTCGTCGTCAGCACACCCTTGAACTGCGGCAGCGTATCGAGATTCTGGTATTTCAGCGGCTTCAGAACCGCCGCCAGCGTATCGAGCGCCGCGCCGATATCAACGACGACATTCTGTTTCGTCATCGTCTCGCGGAAAAAGGCGACATCCACAACGAAGGTCGCGCCGTGCATGTTCTGGGCAGGCCCGAAGAACGGGTCAGGCAGCGAATGGCCGATCATGATGCGATCGCGGACTTCAACGGCAAACATCGGTCTTTCCTCAATAACGGATCAGCGTGGCAAGCCCCGGGGCATCCGCCGCCAGCAGGCGGGGAATGGCCGGAGCCAGGTCGGGGAAGGGGAGGGTTTCGGTAATCAACGCATCCAGCCTGTCATCGGCCAATAAGCGCAGGGCCGCCTGAAGGCGCGATGAATAGGTCCAGCCACGCGCGGCATGCCCGGGCGAGACCGTGCCGACCTGCGACGAGACGAGGCTCACGCGCCCGGCATGGAACAGGCCGCCCAGCGGCGCCTGGACCGGCTTCGCCCCGTACCAGGACAGCTCGATCACCCGCGCCTCGGGCCCTGCCGCGCCGATGGCCGTGGCAAGCCCGGCCGCGCTGGCGCTCGTATGGAACACGATATCGGCCCCCTTGGGCGCATGGTCCGGCATCGCGAAATGCGCGCCGAGATGGCCGGCAATGTCGGCCCGCAGCGGGTTGAGATCGACCAGAGTCACCTCGGTGCCGGGCATCCGCGCGGCAAGGGCGGTCACGAGCAGGCCGACCAGCCCGCCGCCTACCACCACGACGCGGTCCGCCGCCGAAACGCCGGAATCCCAGATTGCGTTCAGCGCGGTTTCCATGTTTGCGGCCAAAGCCGCCCGGTGCGAAGGCAGGAAATCCGGCACGGGGTTCAGCCACGAGGCGGCGCAGACGAAACGATCCTGATGCGGATGCAGCACGAAGACCCGCTTGCCGATCCATTCCGCCGGCCCATCTTCCACCACGCCGATGGCGCAATAGCCGTATTTCACGGGGAAGGGAAAATCGCCCTCCTGCAGCGGGCAGCGCATGCGGGCCTGCTCTTCCGGCGGCACGAGGCCGGAGGCGACCAGCCGTTCCGTCCCGCGGGACAGGGCGGTGAATTCCGTCCGCACCAGCGCCTCGCCGGGCTGCAGTGCCGGCAAGGGCAGGATGCGGCGCTCGGCCGTCATCGGCGCGGTGTAGAAGAGGGCGGAGGAAGATGGCCGGGACATGAGAGTTCTGGTTTGCTTTCGTTCAGCTTCCATCCGCGATATCGCACGGACAGACAGTCCGACCGAGCCATTTCATGCAAAGGTGCATGTGGCAAGGCCGGATGCGAAAGAGCAGACGTAACGCGAAAGGCCTCGCTGACCATGCCCCCGGAGACGAATGCGCCCCGCATCGCCATCCCCCTCACGCCGACCGGCACCCAGAGCGCGGAGGCTTTGACCTATCGCCGCGTGATTGTCGGCGGCCTGAATGTCGCGCTTTATGTCGCGCTGCTCTATTGGGCCGGCTCGATCCTCGGCGCCGGCGGCTGGAGCGTCGTCGATATCCTGCTCTTCATCTGCATGGTCTTCGGGACGCCCTGGGCGGTGCTCGGCTTCTGGAATGCCGTGCTCGGCCTCTGGCTGCTTCATGGCCGACGTGATCCCATGCGCGAAGTGGCCCCCTTCGCCGATCTGCCCGATCCGGAGATGCCGGTCACCCTGAAGACCGCGATTTTCATGACCCTCCGCAACGAGGACCCCGCCCGCGCCCTGCACCGGATGAAGCTGATCAAGGCCGAACTCGATGCCACCCCGGCGGCGGATCGATTCGCCTATTTCCTCCTCTCCGACACCAACCGCGAGGATGTCGCCGCCGAGGAAGAGGCCGGGTTTGCCCGTTGGAAGGAAGAGGCAGGGCCGGACGCCCCGATCACCTATCGCCGCCGGCAGGAGAATACCGGCTTCAAGGCCGGCAATGTCCGCGATTTCCTCGAGACATGGGGCGCGGATTTCGACCTGATGCTGCCGCTCGATGCCGACAGCCTGATGGATGCGCGCACCATTCTGCATCATGTCCGGATCATGCAGGCCAACCCCAAGCTCGGCATCCTGCAGAGCCTCGTCGTCGGCATGCCGTCGAAATCGGCCTTCGCCCGCATCTTCCAGTTCGGGATGCGTCAGGGCATGCGCGCCTATACGATGGGACAGGCCTGGTGGGTGGGCGAATGCGGCCCGTTCTGGGGCCATAACGCACTGGCCCGCATCGCCCCCTTCCGAGACGAATGCCACCTGCCCGTGCTGCTGGGCAAGCCGCCCTTCGGCGGGCATATCCTCAGCCATGACCAGGTGGAAGCCACGCTGATGCGCCGTGCCGGCTACGAGGTCCGGGTCATGCCGGAAGAGGGCGGTTCCTGGGAGGAAAACCCGCCGACCCTGCTCGAATTCATGAAGCGCAATACCCGCTGGTGCCAGGGCAACCTGCAGTACTTCAAGCTCCTCGACCTGCCGGGCCTCTATGCCGTCAGCCGCTTCCAGCTGATCTGGGCCATCCTGATGTTCCTCGGCATTCCCGCCTGGACGCTGATGCTGCCGCTGGCCGCGCTGAAGCCCTTCGATGGCGAGAGCCTCGCGCTGTTCCCCGTCGCCTCGGCGCTGACGCTCTATATCCTGTTCACGGTCATGAACCTGATGCCGAAAATCGCCGGGCTGATCGACATCATGCTCACTCCGGGCGGTACGGCGCGCTATGGCGGCACCGGCAAATTCCTCTTCGCCGGCATCACCGAGATCCTTTTCGCCTGGGTCCTCGGCGCTGCGGACACGTTCAAGACCACGATCTTCATTCTCGGCCTGCTGATCGGCAAATCGGTTACCTGGGGTGGTCAGGCGCGCGATGCCCATGGCGTGCCGTGGGATATCGCGGCCTCCAACCTCTGGCCGCAGACGCTGTTCGGCTTCGTGGTGGTCGGGCTCATGGCTGTCACCTCGATCGAATTCGCGCTCTGGTCGCTGCCGCTGACCTTCGGCTTCCTCGTGGCCATTCCCTTCGCGGTCTGGAGCGCCGATCCCGGACTTGGCGAGACCCTGACCCGCAAGGGCCTCTATGCCATTCCCGAGGAAATCGAGAAGCCCGAAATCGTCCTGAAGGCCCAGAGCCAGGGGAGCGCCGCGTGAGCCTGCCTCCGGAACAGATTTCCGCCCTTTCCACACGCTGGCCGGGCCTCCGCCGCTCCTTCGAGGTCTATTACGGTGACGCCCCGCGCGACGCGGCGATGGACGCGCTCTATGCCCGCTTCGTGAAGCCGGGCGGCCTTGCCTTCGATATCGGCAGCCATGTGGGCGACAGGATCGGCGCCTTCCGCCGCGTCGGCGCCCGTGTCGTCGCGCTCGAACCGCAGCCGGATTGCGCGGCGGCCATCCGCGAGATCTATCGCGCGGACGAAGGGGTTGCCCTTGTCGAGGCGGCCTGCGGGCCTGAGCCCGGCCGGCTGACCCTGCATGTCAATTCCGCCAACCCCACCGTCACCACGGCCTCGACGGATTTCGTGAAGGCGGCTGATGGCGCCGAGGGCTGGGAGGGGCAGGTCTGGGACCGCGCCATCGAGGTCCCGGTGACGACGCTCGACAACCTGATCGCGGCGCATGGCATGCCGGATTTCGTGAAAATCGATGTCGAGGGCTTCGAAGCCGATGTCCTTTCGGGGTTGACCCACCCCGTCCGGGCCCTGTCGTTCGAATTCACGACGATCCAGCGCGATATTGCCGGCAAGTGCATTGCGCTTCTGGCCGCGCTCCGGCCCTACCGCTTCAACATCGCGCTCGGCGAGAGCCAGCAGCTTCATTTCGACGAGCCCATTTCCGCCGGCGACATGGCTGCCCATATCCTGTCCTTGCCGCATGCGGCCAATTCGGGGGATGTCTATGCGACATTTCGTGGCTGAACCCGGGCGCCTGCTGCCGGCCCTGCTGCTGACCCTGGGGGTTTTCATGTGCTCGTCCGAAATCAGTCAGGCCCAGAATGCCGGGGCGCCCGACCAGACCGTCCTCGGCGCCCATAACAAGAAGCCACCGAGCCTGACGGTGAAGGTCGAGAACCATTCCGAGCCGGAAGTCTGCGCCGAGAAGGACAATATCGACATCCGGTTCATCAATCCGGAGGTTCGCAGCTTCCGCGTGCAGGCCGTCCACCCGGCCTATATCGCCACGCTGAAAGAAGATCTCGCCCTGCCGGATTTCACCGATTGCGACATGTCCGGTGATCCCGTCTTCAACCCCGGCCAGCCGCGGCAGGTCACGCTCTACGAAACGCCGTGGATCTCGATTGTCGGGCAGGTCTATCCGAGCTTCTGGCGGCCGGCTGACGTGCCGGTGCGCGTGGGCGACCGCGTTGAGAACGGCCTCCACCTCATCCAGGTCTA
Organism: Rhabdaerophilum sp. SD176; assembly: GCF_030143245.1. GTDB lineage: Bacteria > Pseudomonadota > Alphaproteobacteria > Rhizobiales > Beijerinckiaceae > Rhabdaerophilum. Next base: position 239,879 of record NZ_JARJNS010000004.1, read on the forward strand.
CCAGCGCATCGGCCAGCGCATGGAAGAGATGCTGGTCGTCTATCCGCCGGACGGCTACTGGCGTGCCCGGCCCCTGCCGCCGGCCCATATGGGCTGGACCGCCTATGGCTCCAGCTTCATGATCGGGCCGGTGACGATGGAGGGCCGCCCGGTCGTGGCGCTGAAGGAGATCCGCTTCGATCCCGAGACCATGACCTTCCATTTCCCCTTCCGCGATGGCGGCGAGGGCAGCCTGAAGCTCGACAAGCTCGACAAGGATCATATCAGCCTCGAGGTCCGGCTCTCCGGCAACCTGCCGAAGGACAAGCCCTTCGCGGCCCTCCGCTCGATGTATGTGACCGACATCAACAATGATGTCTCGCGCGTCGCCTTCCGTCAGGCCGGCAAGACCCGCTGGGGCGAGGAGCATGTGCTCGACTACAAGGGCGGTGAGGCGAACGAGTTCTGGGCCGGCCGTTACTGGCCGTCGCGGCACAACATGTCTTCTCCGGACATGACCTTCTCGCGCTTCGGGAAATAGGCCGGAACGCATCACGACAAGGCCTGACCACTCGGTCAGGCCTTGTCTTATGGATGGGACAAGGCTCTCACGCCGCGAGCAGGACGCTCCGCATCGAGATCGAGCCGAGATCGAAGCCCTCCGCGAAGAAGCTCGGTTTGTCCGCCTCCTCGGCGGCGCCGAGCGTGTAGAGCAGCGGCAGGAAATGCTCGATCGTCGGATGGGCGATCCGCGTCAACGGATCGCGTGGGTCGATCTCCGCCAAAGCCGCATAATCGCGGCGCTCGATAGCCGAGGCAATGCGCCCGTCGAATTCCCGCGCCCAGTCAAACGCATCGACGCCATAGCGCATCGCGGGCAGGTTGTGCACCGCATTGCCGGACCCGACGATCAGCACGCCCTTGCGGCGCAGGGCGCGCAGGTCCCGCGCCAGGGCCATATGGTCCTTCAGCGGCCGCGAGAGATCGAGCGAGAGCTGGTAGACCGGCACGTCGGCTTTCGGGAACATGCGCAGCAAGACGCACCAGGCACCATGGTCGAGACCCCATTCGAGATCAGCCTCGGCATGATGGTCGCGCAGGAGTTCCAGCGTGGCCGCCGCCGCATCCGGCGCGCCGGGCGCGGGATACTGCGCCTCGTGCAGGGCGCGCGGGAAGCCGCCGAAATCATGGATCGTGCGCGGCTTGCGGCCGATATGCACGAGGCTGACGCCACGCGTCATCCAATGGGCGGAAATCACGAGGATGGCCGTGGGGGCGGGCAGGCTTGCGCCCATCTCGCCCCAGGCTTTCGAGAACGCGCTGTCCTCGATGGCATGCATCGGCGAGCCATGGCCGATGAACAGAACCGGCATGGCCGGCGTTTCGGGGAGGGAAGAAAGGGTGAGTGTCATCCCCCCAAGATAGTTTGCGTTACAGCAAAAATCACCGGCCGATCATCACCTGAATTGCCGGTTTCGTTGGCAAATTTGCACGCGAGTAGACCGCGCTGTCGCTGGCCAGCGGTTCGACCGGGTAACGCGTTCCGATATGCGAGAGAAAGCGCTGCAGCGAATATTCTGTGATGAAATGCATCGGGAGCACCACTTTCGGCTGCAATTGCGTGATCACCTCGACAATCCCGTCGAGATCCAGCGTCCAGGAGCCATCCACGGCCGCCATCAGGATATCGACCTGACCGATCGCCTTGAGATGGTCCGGCGTCAGCGTGTGATGGAGATGGCCGAGATGCGCGATGCACAGGCCGCCAACCTCGAAGATGAAGATCGAATTGCCGGAGAATTCGGTCGCGCCGCCATCGCGGATGTTCGTGGGCACATTGCGGACGCGCATGTCGCGTTCCTGGATATCGAAGGACGGCGTGCGCCCCTGATGCGCCCAGCCGCGCAGGACATGGCGGATCGCCGGGTCTGGCCGGTAGGTGAAGTGGCTCGAATGGGCGTGGTTCATCGTTGCGATGGTCGGCAGGAAAGGGGGCCGGAAGTAATCACTGTAATCGGTCGCCGCCGTCACGCCCTGCGGGCTCTCGATCGTGAAGGTGGAATGGCCGACATAGGTGATCCGCACTTCGCCGTTCTGGAGCGCCGCGAGGGAAATGGGCGTGCCATCCGGCGTGCGGGCGATGGGGCCGAGGCAGGCTTCGGCAAGGGCGGGCAGGGCCGAGACCAGCAGCCAGGCGGCAAAAACGAGAGGGCGCAGCATGGGACGTCTCCTTCTCTATCCATCGAACATGGCATGGACGCGCGTTCCGTCAATGCGGCATGGCATGCAAGTGCGAAGCCAGCCCTTGCACCGCCGCCATGGCCGGCTAAGGTCGCCGGGATTTACCGAGGATCCTCCGTGACAAAGCTCGCCTACCGCCTCAACCCGCGCCTGCTCGCGGTCGATTCTCCCCCGATTCCCGAGGCGCAGGGCTGGCGCCGCGACTATGACGGCCGCCATGGTCCGATGATCGACCTGTCGCAGGCCGTGCCCGGCGAGCCGCCGCCCGCCGCGATGCTCGAGCGCCTCGCCGCGGCGGCCGGCGAGGCCGATTGCACGCGCTACGGCCCGATCCTCGGCGATGTTGAACTGCGCGAGGCCTATGCAGCGGAGACGGGCGCGCTTTATGGCGCCTCGCTCCCGGTGGAATCGGTTGCGATCACCGCCGGCTGCAATGAAGCCTTCATGGTCGCCGTGATGGCGATTGCCGGCGCCGGCGATGCCGTCATGCTGCCCACGCCCTGGTATTTCAACCACAAGATGGCGCTGGACATGCTCGGCATCGAGGCCTTGTCCTTGCCCTGCCGTCCCGAGGCCGGCTTCGTGCCGGATGTGGCGGAGGCCGCGGCGCGGATCACGTCCGCCACCCGGGCCATCATGCTCGTCACGCCGAACAACCCGACCGGCGCCATCTACCCGCCGGCCACCATCGCGGCCTTCGCCGAACTGGCGCGGATGCGCGGGCTGGCCCTCATCCTCGACGAGACCTACCGTGATTTCCTGCCCGCCGGCAGTGGCCGCCCGCATGACCTGCTGGCCGATTCTTCCTGGGGGGATGTGGCGATCCAGCTTTATTCCTTCTCGAAGGCCTATGCCGTGCCCGGCCATCGGCTCGGGGCCATGGCCGCCGCGCCGGAAACCATGGCCGAGATCGCCAAGGTGCTGGATACAATGCAGATCTGCCCGGCCCGGCCGGCCCAGCGGGTCGTGGCCTGGGCCATCGAGGGCCTGCGGAGCTGGCGCCATGGCCAGCGCGATGATCTCGTCCGCCGCGCTGCAGCCTGCCGGGCCGCCTTCGCGCCCCTGCCGGGCTGGCGGCTCGATTCCCTCGGCGCCTATTTCGCCTTCGCCGCCCATCCGTTCCCGGGCATGCCGGCGCGGGAGGCGGCGCGCAAGCTGGCGCTGGAATCCGGCGTGCTCGCCCTGCCGGGCCCCTATTTCGGGCCGGGGCAGGAAACCCATCTCCGCATCGCCTTCGCCAATGTCGGAGCGGAGCGGCTGGCCGAACTCGGCACAAGGCTGGCGAGGGCCTGAGCGAACTCAGTCCTTCTTCACCGGCGGCGTGCCATGGGTGTGGAAGGTCTCGATCGTCTTCAGCCCCCAGGCCTGGCCCTTCTTCCGGTCGGCCTCGGTCCAGACGATCGGCTCCCAGTCCGGCGCGAGGATGAGCCGCGCCCCGGCATTGGCCAGCTCGACGCGGTTGCCCGCCGGCTCCCAGACATAGAGGAAGAACGTGCCCTGGATCGCGTGCTTGTGCGGCCCCGTCTCGATATGGACGCCGTTCTCGAGGAAGATATCCGCCGCGCGCAGGATGTCCTCGCGCTGGTCGGTGGCATAGGTCACATGGTGCAGGCGCCCCGTGCCGCCGCCATGCTCCTCGGTGCAGGCGAGATCATAGGTCTTGTTGTTGATCGTGAACCAGCAGCCGCCGATCCGGCCATTGTCGAGCTGGATTATTTCGGTGACGCGGCTGCCGAGGCAGGTTTCCATGAAACGTCGGAACTCGCGCACATCGCTCGCCAGCAGGTTGAGATGGTCGAGCCGGCGCGGGCAGGCGCCCCGGCCGTGATAGCGCTGGGCGATATTCTTCAGCGCCGCCTTCTGGCCCGCCGGCGGCGCATAGCGGTTCGTATCATAGTAGATCTCGAACACATGGCCGAACGGATCCTCGAACCGGAAGGCCCGGCCATGGCCGAGGTCGCCCTTGGTCCAGCCGTGAACCTTGAAGCCGCTCGCCTCGATCGTGGCGACGCGGCGCTGCAATGCGGCCTCCGAGCTGGCGCGGTAGGCGACATGCCCGATGCCGGTCGTGTCATGGCGCGTCAGCTTGAGGCTGTGGAATTCGTAATCGTCAAAGGCCCGGAGATAGGCGGAACGCTCGTCCTCCGCCGTGAGGGTCAGGCCGTAGATCTCGGTGAAGAAGCGCAGGCTCTCCGCGTAGCGATCGGTATACATCTCGACATGGGCGAGATGCGCGATATCGTGGCAGGGCTCGGTCAGGGACATGGGCTTGGGCTTCCTCGGAGCGGGCATTCGGCCTTCTGGTCGTGTGCAGGATGCGGGCGCCTCGCTGCTGAATCAAATTGGATTTTCGCGTCTATTGATGAAGGCTTTGCATGGGTTGGCCGTCGGCCTCGAAACCGGAGGCGGCCGGGAAGGGCTTTGAATGCAGCTCATCAATCCGTGCAAAACGATCATTTGATTCATCAAACCGGGCGGAGCATCTGTCTCGGTCAAGAAGGACAGCCGGCATGGCTCTGGCCGGTCTGGTCCCCCAGGGAAACGGGAAGCCAAAATGCTCCGGGGCGTTCGATGCATGATGATGCGGGGCGGCACCTCGAAAGGGGCCTATTTCCTCGCCGAGGACCTTCCCGCCGAGCCTGCCGCGCGGGATGCGCTGCTTCTAAGCCTGATGGGTTCGCCCGATCCGCGTCAGGTTGACGGGCTGGGCGGCGCGCATCCGTTGACCTCGAAAGTCGCCATCGTCTCCCGCTCGGTGGAGCCCGGCTGTGACATCGATTTCCTGTTCGCGCAGGTCGGCGTCGACAAGCCGATGGTCGATACAACCCCGAATTGCGGCAACATCCTTGCCGGCGTGGTGCCCTTCGCGATCGAGCGCGGCCTCATACCGGCCTGCCATCCCGAGACGCGGGTGAAGGTGCGCACGCTCAATACCGGCACGATCGCCGAGATCCTCGTCGAAACACCCGGCGGCGTGGTGAACTATCTCGGCGAGGCCCGGATCGACGGCGCGCCCGGCACGGCGGCACCGATCGCGATCGATTTCCTTGATGCGGAAGGCTCGGTCTGCGGCAAGCTTCTCCCCACGGGTAACGTGGTCGATATCATCCGCGGCGTGCCCTGCACGCTGATCGACAACGGCATGCCCGTCATCGTGATGCGCGCGGCCGATCTCGGCCGGACCGGGCAAGAACCGCGCGACCAGCTCGACAAGGATGCCGAACTCAAGGCCCGGATCGAGGCGATCCGGCTCGAGGCCGGCCCCTTGATGAATCTCGGCGATGTCTCGGGCAAGGTCGTGCCGAAAATCGCCCTCGTCGCGCCGCCCGTGGCGGGCGGTCACATCCTGACCCGCAGCTTCATCCCGCATGAATGCCATGCATCGATTGGTGTTTTTGCGGCCGTCACGGTGGCGACGGCAGCCGTTCTCCCCGGCTCGCCGGCCGCTGCCGTGGCACGGATGCCCTCCGGCCGCATCCGGACCCTCTCGGTCGAGCATCCGACCGGCGAATTCTCTGTCCGCCTCGAAGTCGACGGGACCGAGGCGGCCCCGGTGGTCACGCGCGCTGGCCTCCTGCGCACCGCACGGAAGCTGTTCGACGGTATTGCCTTCGCCCGCCAGCCCGCCGAGGCCGGCACCATCCACCACGCTGCCGAATGATCGGGACCCAACGTATGAGTGCATCCACCAAGACCGGCCTTGTCGTCACCGCCCATCCGGGGGATTTCGTCTGGCGGGCCGGGGGCGCCATCGCGCTTCATGTCGCGAAAGGCTACCGGGTGAAGATCGCCTGCCTCTCCTATGGCGAGCGCGGCGAAAGCCAGTTCGCCTGGAAGAAGGCAGGGGTCAGCCTTGCCGAGGTCAAGGCCCAGCGCCGCGACGAGGCGGAGCGTGCCGCCACGATCCTCGGGGCGGAGATCGAGTTTTTCGACGCGGGAGATTACCCCCTGCGCGGCACCGAGGCGATCATCGACCGGCTCGTTGACATCAACCACGAGCTCAAGCCGAGCTTCATCCTCACGCACAGCCTCGAGGATCCCTACAATATCGACCATCCCGAGGCGACGCGGCTGGCCCAGGAAGCGCGCATCATCGCACAGGCAGCCGGGCACAAGCCGGATCCGGACCGCGCCTATGCCGCGCCTCCGGTCTTCCTGTTCGAGCCGCATCAGCCCGAGCAATGCAATTTCAAGCCGAATGTCATCCTCAACATCGATGACGTCTGGGAGACGAAGCGCAGGGCCTTCGAGGTCCTGGCGGCGCAGAAGCATCTCTGGGAATATTACACCCGTGTCGCGCTCAATCGCGGCATGCAGGGCGGGCGCAATTCCGGCCGCGCCATGACCTATGGCGAGGCCTATCAGCGTCTCTTCCCGCAGGCGCTGGAGGAACTCGCATGAAAACCGTCGTCGTCACCCGGGTCGAGCGGGCGGAGCCCTCGGCCATCGAGCGCCTTGCCGGCCTCGGCGTCTCCACCACCCATGAGGCGATGGGCCGGATCGGCCTGATGCAGCCCTATATGCGGCCGATCTATCCCGGTGCCGCCATTGCCGGCAGTGCCATCACGGTTCTCGCCCAGCCGGGCGACAACTGGATGTTGCATGTCGCGGTCGAGCAATGCCGGCCGGGCGACGTGCTCGTTGTTGCCGTGACGGCGCCGTCGACCGATGGCTATTTCGGCGATCTCCTCGCCACCTCCCTCAAGGCGCGCGGCGTGCAGGGGCTGATCATCGATGCCGGCGTGCGCGATGTCCGCACCCTGACCGAGATGGGTTTCCCGGTCTGGTCGAAGGCCATTTCCGCCAAGGGCACGGTGAAGGCCACGCTCGGCGCGGTGAATGTGCCGGTTGTCTGTGCCGGTGCGCTGGTCCATGCGGGCGATGTCATTGTCGCGGATGATGATGGCGTCGTCGTCGTGCCCCGGGCCGATGCCGCGCGCATCGCTGAACTCGGCGCGAAACGCGAGGCCAACGAAACCGAGAAGCGCCAGCGCCTCGCCTCGGGTGAGCTCGGTCTCGACATGTATGCCATGCGCGAGGGCCTCGCCAAGGCTGGCTTGCGCTATGTCGAGACGCTGGACGAAGCGTGATCCGACCGGTTTGAGGTTCCCCCCGCCCGTCCGGACGATGCCGCGAGCCGTGCACCGAGCCGTGCACAGGGCACGCTTCCGGAGATCGGAAACAAGCTTGTATTCGATGGCGGGTAAGATGGTCGGAGTGGCGGGATTCGAACCCACGACCCCTAGTCCCCCAGACTAGTGCGCTAACCAGGCTGCGCTACACTCCGACGAGCCCCGGCTTATAGGGGGTCCTGCCGGGGCTGGCAATGTCTTTTGCCGGTCCGTCTCCGGGTTCGGAAAGCGGGCGCCTGGAACGGGCCGCGGCACGGCAGGTTAGCCGGAAAATTCATGATTTTGCGCTAGGCGGATCGGCCGGGAGGCTGCCCATGCGCATCGTGCTGGTTCTGGATACGGCGTTCGTCAATGGCGGACAGGCGAAGGTCGCGCTCGATTCGGCGCTCGGGCTGAAGGCGCTCGGGCACGAGCCGGTCGTCTTCGCGGCGGTGGGCCCGGCGGCAGCGGAACTGGAGGCAGCCGGAATCCCGGTCCATGTGCTGGGCCAGAGCGAGCTGATCAAGGATTGCTCGGCCCTGCGCGCGGCCTGGCGGGGCATTCACAACGAAACCGCCGCCGAGGCGCTCGAGGCGCTGCTGGCTGCGCAGCCGCTCGGCGACACGGTGATCCACGTTCATGGCTGGGCGAAGGCGCTGTCCTCGTCGATTGCCGGTCCGATCCGGAAATCCGGGCTGCCGGCGCTCTACACGATGCACGAATATTTCCTGCTCTGCCCGAATGGCGGCTTCTACAACTATGTCCAGCATCGGCACTGCACCTTGAAGCCGCTCTCGGCGGCATGCCTCGCCACGGCCTGCGATTCGCGCTCCCGTCTCCACAAGGCCTGGCGGGTGGTCCGGACTACGGCCATGAAGCATGTCCACCATTTGCCTGAGGCCCTGCCGGATATCGTCTATTTCCACGGCTACCAGCGGGATGTGATCGCGCCGCACCTGCCGGCCGGAACCCGCCTGCACGAGGTCGCCAACCCGATCGAGGCCGAAAATCTCGGCCCCAAGCCCGATCCGGCCTCGGGCGAGATCATCTATCTCGGCCGCCTGTCGACGGAGAAGGGCATCTTCGTTTTTGCTGAAGCCGCACGGATTGCCGGCATCACACCGGTTTTTGTGGGCGACGGGCCGCTGGCTGGCGAGCTGCGCCGCCGCTATCCCGAGGCGCGGCTGGTCGGCTGGCAGGATGCAGCCGGGGTCCGCCGCCACCTCCGGGCGGCGCGGGCGCTCGTCTTCCCCTCGCTCTGGCACGAGGGCCAGCCGCTGACCGTCCTCGAAGCGCTCGCACTCGGAACGCCGGTTATCGCCGCGGATGGCTGCGCCGCCCGGGACAGCGTCATCGATGGCGAGAACGGATTGTGGTTCCGGCAGGCCGACCCCGCTGACCTGGCGCGGGCCCTGGCGGCCCTGTCGGATGATGGCACCGTGAGGCGGCTTTCCGAAGGGGCCTACCGCCGGTACTGGGCGGATCCCTACAGCCTCGAACGGCATTGTCGCCGGCTCGAGGAGGTCTATGCCGGGCTCATCGCCCGCAAGTAGCCGCCGCTATTCGGCCGGCTGCGGCTGAAGCGGCGGGGCCGTGGAGGGGCGGATGCGGTCCCGGGCGCTCGCATAGGCGAGATGCGCATAGAAGCGATACTCGTCCAGCCACCGGCGTGAGGCCGCGGCCAGCCCCCAGCTGAGGCCATAGATCATGAAGAGATGGCGCCAGCGGTCGGTGTCGATCTGGAAGTTCTGCACGAGGTGCGGGATGAGGCCGGCGAAAATCACCACGGCATAGGGCTGGAACGGCGTGCGCAGCAGGACCGTCCGCCACGAGATCAACAAGGTGGAGATGATGAAGGCCAGGAAAGTGATGCCACCGAGCCAGCCATAGGAAGCGAAGGCCATCAGGTAGGTATTGTGCGGGTTCTCGGGATAGTAGAGCCAGAATCGGTTCGGGCCGTGCCCCAAAGGACGCGACAGCAGGTCGGGCAGTGAGCGGAGCTGGTTGCCGAAACGCCCGGACGGGCCGGAATCATAGTCCTTCTGGAGAGTGAACCGGTCGGCGAAGACCTCGGCGATCTGGTCGACCGAGAGGATCGCGGCGAAGCCGATAGCGAGCGCGAAGAACCCGGCAAGAGTCAGCAAGGTCAGTCGCGCGCGAAACTGGTCGTTGCGGGCGGTCACGAACATCAGCCCCAGAAGCACCGCCGTCCCGATCACCATCGCGGCCCAGGACCCGCGCGAATAGGTCAGGAACAGGCCGAGCAGGATCGGCCCCAGCAAAGCCACGCGCAGCAGCCGCAAGCGCGGTTCACGTAGGAAGTCATGGATGAGGAACAGCGCCGGCAGGACAAGAAACGAGCCCAGCACGTTCGGGTCGCGGAACGTGCCGGAGACGCGCCCTTCATGCATGGTGAAGAACGCGCCGAGGCCGGCAATGTTGAGATAGCCGATGATCCCGGCCAGCGAGGCCACGCTCGCGCCGGCCAGCAGGCCCCATTTGATGGCCTCGAGGCGCTGGATCGCGTTCTGGTTCATCGCCATGCAGAAGAAGGCGGCCGTTGTCGCGACAAAGCAGGTGCCGATGATGAAGTCACGGCTTTCGGCAAAGTCGAGATGCGGCTGCAGCGCGATCAGGCCGGCGATATTGAACACCATGAGGAAGAGCAGGAGCGGGGCATTCCGCCGGTCGAAGCGCAGGCCCATCAGCGCGAACAGCCCGACAGTGGCGATGCTCGTGAGGTTGTAGGCAATGTCGAAGATGACGAAGGCCCCGGTGAACACCATCAGCGCCATCATGAGCAGCAGGAAGGGCTCGCCGGCATGGGCGGGCATCAGCAACCCGGAAGGGAAGGGGGAATGGCGCATCCAGCCGGGCCGGGGCAGGCTTGGCCCGGGCAGCTTTCCGCCTTGGAACCTCGAACGCAACGCATACTCCACGCGCAGGCGGAAAACGCGCCTGCGCGGGAAACGCTAGCCGGCAGCGATCAAGATCCGGTTAAGCCGGGCAGGCGCTCAGCCATGCTCCAGCACACGGCGGTAGGAGCCCTCGACGGTGCTGACCATCAGCGGAACGGTGAACCGCGTCTGCACATCGGCCGAAAGCCGCGCCGCGGTTTCCCGGAGTGTATCGAATGGCGTCTCTACGGCTTTCCGCATCGCCTCGGCCAGCCGGGCCGGATCATTCGGCGGGATCAGCAGCGGGTAATCCCGGGGCAGGACCTCGGGAATGCCGCCGACATGGGTGCTGATCAGCGGCAATTGGCCAGCCACGGCCTCAAGCACGATATAGGGCAGGGATTCGAAGCGCGAGGGCACCACCATGATCCGGCCGAGCCGGAACGCCTCGCTGGCCGGCGTGACGCCCTGCCAGCGGAAGCTGCCTTCGAGGCCACGCTCGGCGATCATCTGGCGGATCCGCGCCTCCGAAGGGCCGGATCCGACCATGGTAATCGTCGGAAAGATGCTGTCTGCAGCCAGCAGGAACAGCGCCTCGACCAGGGTGTCGATGCCCTTGGCCTCCCGGAATTCCCCGACATAGAGGAAATCGGTCGCATCCTCCCGCGGGACGACCGGCTCGAATTCATGCTGGTGCAGCCCGTTAAGCGCGATCACCACCGGCTTTTTGGTCTGGCAGACAAATTCGACATAGCGGTCGGTGATGAACCGGCTTTCGAAAAGGAACAGGTCCGTGGACGATTCGAGCAGCTTCTCGACGAGCATGAACCCCTTGTGGGCGAGCGAGCCGGGATAGTAGTTCAGGCTGCCGCCATGCGGGGTGTAGCAGCGGATCGGCCGTCCGCCCCGCCGCCGGAAGCTCGGGAAACGCGCATAGAGGCCGCCTTTGGCGCCGTGGCCATGCACGACATCGACATCATGGTCGCGGACCAGCGCCCGGATCTTCATAAGGGCCGGGATATCGGTCCAGTGCGGGTTGCGATGCATCGGTATCCGGTGGATCCCGAGCGGCAGGAGCGGCGCCAGTTGCCCGAGCAGCCGTTCGCCCCGCTCGCCGCCGGTCTGGCTGTCGCAGAGCAGCCCGATCGAGTGCCCGCGCGCGGCGAGGGCGCGGATGACGTCGAAGACGTTGCGGAACAGCCCGCCGACCGGGGCGCGGAAGACGTAGAGGATCCGGAGCGGGCGCTCGGCGCGTGCGGGCAAGGCTCCGTCGGACATCAGAAGAAGCGTTCCTTGATGACGATCGTATCGCCGGGGCGCACCGGCATCGTCATTGGAACGGCCACAGTCATCATGCCTTCCGGCGTTGCGCGCGTCAGTTCGGCATAGTTCCGGTTTGCGCGCGGGGCAAAGCCGCCGGCAATGGCAATGGCGGTCTGCACGGTCATGTTGTTGACATAGGGAAACTGGCCGGATGAATTCACTTCGCCGAGCACGAAGAAAGGCCGGTAGGTCTCGACCTCGACTGAAACCTTCGGCTCGCGGAGATAGCCGGCGCGGAGCCTGTCCTCGATCGCCCGGGCGAGTTGCAGCGTGGTGCGGCCCTGGGCCTCGATCACGCCGATCAGCGGCATGGCGATCCGGCCGGCCCCGTCGACGGCATAGGAATTGGAGAGGCTGTCCTGCCCGAAGACGATCACGCGGAGCCGGTCACCGCCGGCCAGCGTGTAGGGCGCGTGCGCTTCCATTTCGAGATACTGATGATTGTAACGCACGCCGTTCGCACAGGCCGAAACGGCCAGGGCGAAGGCGAGGGTTCCAAGGATCCGTACCAGGCGCATGACAAGACTCGAGGCAGTTTCTACAGCGCCGACCTTGCCCGCTTATGGTTAACGAATGATCAATTCGCCGGGGTTTCCGCGCGCCTGCGGCCGGTCTTAACGCGAATGAAACCATGTTCGTTCAGCCTTTCTTTTGAAGTGAAAGGAGTTTCCGCATGGATTCGGCGGAACGCATCCCGGCTGTGCCGCCTGCGACGCATGACAGCGTCGGCGGCGTTGCTGCGGCCCTGTGGCGGAAGAAATTCTGGATCATCGTCCCGACGGCCGTCGCATTCGGCCTCGCGATGGTGGCAGTCAGCCTCCTGACGCCCCGCTATACCGGCGAGGCGCGCGTCCTGCTGGAAAACCGCGAGACGGTCTATTCGCGGCCCGATCGGGATACCCGCGGCAGCGACCCGGCCATCGACCCGGAAGCCGTGGCGAGCCAGGTCCAGAATGTCATGTCGAAGGACCTCGCGCTGAAGGTCATCCACGAGATGGGCCTGCACAAGCGCGCCGAATATGACCCTGTCCAGAACGGCGTCGGGCTGTCGGGCACGATCCTGATCGCCCTCGGCCTCCAGAAGGATCCGCGGACCATTCCCCAGGACGAGCGCGTGCTGGAAATGTATTTCCGCCGCCTGCTGGTCTATCCGCTCGGCAAGTCCCGCGTGATCGCGATCGAGTTCCAGTCCCAGGACCCGCAGGTTGCAGCGAATGTCGCCAACCGGATTGCCGAAGAATATCTCGCGCGCGAGGAAGGCGCAAAAACCCAGACCAGCCGGGTCACCTCGGAATGGCTGGAAAAGGCCGTCGAACCGCTGATGAAGCGCGTCCAGCAGGCAGAATCCAAGGTCGAGGCCTTCCGGTCTTCCAAGGGGCTGTTCGTCAGCACCAACAACACCAGCATCACCACGCAGCAGCTTTCGGAGCTGAACACGCAACTCTCGCTGGCCCGCTCGCAGCAAGCCGATCTGCAGGCCCGCGCGAAAATCATCCGGGATGCCCTGCGCCTCGGAAAGGTGTTCGAGACCTCGGAAATCATCAACAACGAGCTGGTCCGCCGCCTGCTGGAGCAGCGCGCCTCGCTGAAGGCGCAGATCGCGCTTGAAGAGCGGACCTTGCTGCCCGGCCATCCGCGCATGAAGGAACTGGCCTCGCAGCTTCAGGATCTCGAGGGCCAGGTCCGGGCAGCGGCCGAACGCGCGGCCCGTGCCTTCGAGAATGATGCCCGCGCGGCCGGTGCCCGCGTCACCTCTATGCAGGCCGAACTCGACAGCCAGAAAAAGGCGACGGCCCTGTCCAACGAGGACGAGGTGCAGCTGAAAGCGTTGGAGCGCGATGCGCTGGCCCTCCGCGAGCAGCTTAATTCCTACCGGAACAAGTTCCTCGACGCCGCCGCGCGCTCGACAGAAAGCACCCAGCCCGCCGATGCCCGGGTGATCTCCCGTGCCTTCCCGCAGAGCGAGCCGACCTTCCCGAAGAAGATCCCGATCATCCTGCTGGCGACCCTTGGCACGCTCGTTGTTTCCTCGACGCTGATCGCAACGCAGGCGCTGATGGCCCGGCAGGCCATGCCGGCCTATCTCGACGCCTATGGCTATGACATGCCAGCGGCTCAGGTGCCGGCCTCCGGCACGGGCCCGGGTGCGAACCCGCATCCCCTGCCATGGGAACCGCAGAAGCCCTCTCTCCTCGGGGGGCTGTTGCTGCCCTTCGGCCTTGGCCGCAAGGCGCAGGAACCTTTCCTCAACGCGCCCACGCCCGCGCCGGCGGTGGCGGCGGGGATGCGCCGCAAGCCCGGCGCCGAGACCGCGCCGGCGGATCTTCTGGCGGCCGAACTGGCGATGATGGATTTCACGGGGCAGGGCAAGGTGGTCCTGGTCTTCACACTCGACGCCTCGCCGCAACCCGGCCTCAGCGCCCTGCGCTTTGCCCGCCGCCTCGCCGAGGATGGTGCGGCGATCGTGGTTGATCTTGTCGGCCATGAGAAGGGCCGTTCGGGCAACCTGTTCTCGCGGTTGCTGCCACATGGGGCACCCGGCCTCGGCGCCTGGCTCGACCGGGTGGCCCCTCTGGGCGACATCATCCACCGCGACGCCCGCTCGCGCCTGCATGTCATTCCCGCAGGCATGGTGCTCGGGGCAAAGATCGTTCAGCCCACGGGGCGGAACGCCGTTGTCACGCTGGTCGATGCCCTCCGCCAGAGCTACAGCCATATCATCATCGAACTGGGGGCCGTCGGCGGGCCCGGCGAGTTCTTCACCGAACTGGGCGATGTCGTGATCGTGCTCTCGCAACGCCCCGATGATGATCCGGTCCTGCAGAAGGTGGTCTCGCGGCTTGAGGCCTGCCGGGATGCTCCGGTCTATGTGCTGGGTGACGAGACCGGCGGCGAATATGCCGCCGCGAACGACCCGATGCCCCGCTTCCAGGACGAGACGGCCTGACGGTTCGGGTCAGGCCGGGCCGGGTGCCCGCTTGCGGCGCCGTCGGCGCCACGCTTCCACCAGCGCCATCAGGCGCGGATTGCGCTTGATTCGCCCCTTGATCCGCCGTGCAATGCGCCAAAGCTGTGCGTGGAAGCGACCGCGAAACGTGACGCCGAGGGCGGCATCGAACAGGGTCTGCTTTTCCGGGCAGAACCGCGTCTTGTAGCGGGCATCGCCGGCGCCGAGATCAAAGCCTCGGCAGCCGGCCTCGACCAGAGCTGGCAGGAGAGCCTGCAGCATGACTTCACCCGGGCTGTGCTTGGCAATATCGGGTCGCGGATCATAGGCGGTGAACATCCCCGCGAAATGCCCGTCATGCATCGCCCCGCCGATCAGCGCGACCGGCCGCCCGGCCAGCGAGAGCGCAAAGAGCTTGAGACCCCCGGCAGGGTCATGCGCGGCCCGGACGATGAACCGGCGCACCGCCTCGTCGCCGAACGCATCAGCGAGGCCGCGGGCGGAAAATTGCTGCGTCTTCCAGTAAAAAAACAGGGCGAGGGCGGTCTCGATCGCCGCCGGCTCTTCGACCCAGTGGGCCGCGAGACCGCCCATTTCCGCAAGCCGGGCGGATTTCGCGCGCAGCTTCTTGCGCGCATCCTTGTCAAGCAGGAAGCCGAGCAGCGCTTCGGCATCATCGCCGAGCGTCAGGAAGGCTGCGTCGTTCGGCGCCATGCGGGCATCGAGGGTCATCAGCGGGTTTTTCCGGCCGCGCCAGGCCGGCAGCATATCCTCGAACAGAAGTGCGTCGATCGCCCCTGCACGGGCCGCCTGCCGCAACGCCGGAACAAGCTCGGCCGCATTCAGCGCCGGGACCTCGCCGACAAGGCCCGGCGTGAAATAGCTGGCATGGGCCCCGCCAATCTTCACGGCGAGAGTTGCGCCGCGGGCCCTGTGCACCAGCAGCGGAAGCAGGATCTCCGCACCGCCCGGCGTGAGCAGCCGCAGCAGCCGCAGCCGTCCGGTCTCCCGGTGCGCCTCGAGGAAATGCTGCAACCAGCCCGTGGCCTGGAACGGTGTCGTCAACGCGCCATCAAGGCGAGCGAAACTGGCCGCCTCGGGCAGCAGGATCTCGGCGCGCAGGAGCGATGGCTCGGCCATGGTGAATTCACGACGACTTGACGTTGGACATGTCTAAGATGGTGCATGCCACGATTCGCTGGAGCCCGCGCGATTCCATGCGCCATGCCCTGATCCGCACCGTCCTGTCCACGATCGCCATGACGGGGGCTGATCGCTGGCTCGCACCGCGCTGCCGGGGGCGGGGCGTGATCCTCACCTTCCACCATGTCGCGCCGGAACCGGTGGCACAGATGCCGGAAAATGCCGGCCTCTCGATCACGCCGGACTTTCTCGACCAGACGCTGCGCCTCATCGCCGATCTCGGCTATGCCATCGTGCCGCTGGCCGAGGTGCCGGCCCGGCTGTCCGAAGAGGGGCCGCCCTTCGCCGTGCTCACTTTCGATGACGGCTACCGCGACAATGCACGCCATGCCCTGCCGGTGCTCGAGGCGCATCGTGCGCCCTTCACAATGTTCGTCTGCACCGGCTTCGCCGACAGGACCGCTCCGCTATGGTGGCTTGACCTCGAGGAGGCGATCGATAGCCAGCCGGCCCTCCGGCTCGCCTTTCCGGATGGCATGGTGGAAGGACCGGCGGGCACGTCCAAAGAAAAACTGGCCCTGTGGAGCCGGATCTACTGGCGCCTCCGCCGGCATGACGAGAGCGTGCTCGAACAGACCATGCGCGTGCTGGTGGATACGGCGGGCCTTGATCCGCTCGGCCGGGTGGAAAGCCTTTGCATGAACTGGCAGGACCTGCGCTATCTCGCCCGGCACCCGCTGGCCAGCATCGGCGCCCATACGGTCAGCCATCCCCGCCTTGCGCGCATCCCGGCCGAACGTGCCCGGGTCGAGATCGAGGAAAGCCGCCGCCGTATCCGCGAGGAACTGGATGTCGATCCGTTTGTTTTTGCCTATCCCGTCGGCGATCCCGGATCGGCCGGCACCCGTGAATTCACGATGGCGCGCGAAGCGGGCTACAGCCTTGCGGTGACGACGCGACCGGGCGTGCTGAAGCCGGGGCAGCCCGTTCATGCCCTGCCGCGCATTTCGGTCAATGGCCACTACCAGAAAGAACGCTATCTCCGGGCGTTGCTTTCCGGCGTTCCCTTTGCCCTGAAGGGCTGAATCAGGCCTTGCGCCGCTCCATCCAGCGGATCAGCGGCAGCAGCGGCAGCACCCAGGCCAGCCCGGCCACCAGATAGAACAGCATCTCCGTCACCTTGGAGGCGCCCGTCAGGATCCGGGGAGCGAGCGCCGCGATGACCAGCGCATAAAAGGCCACGAACAGGACCATGGCCAATGCGCCGATGAACTTCTTGATCCGGGGGTTCATGCTGTCTCTCTGGGCTTCCGCGACCATTGGGCACTTGTCCGTCGCGTTCGATCGTGCATATCGACCATGAAATCCGATCCGGCAAGAAGGAAGCGGCACCGTGACGCTGATGGACACCCATCCCAACGCCCTCGGCACCGGCATGGCCGGCGGCCTGCGGGCTTCCGGCGCGCGGGCGTTCCGGATCTGGCTGTTGACACTGATCGTGCTGGTCCTGGTCATGGTCACGGTCGGCGGGGCGACCCGGCTCACCGGCTCCGGGCTGTCCATTACCGAATGGAAGCCGGTGATCGGCGCCATCCCGCCGCTCAATGCAGCGGACTGGGCGCGCGAATTCGCGCTCTATCAGGCCAGCCCCCAATACAAGCTGCTCAATGCCGGCATGTCGCTCGGCGAGTTCAAGTTCATTTACTGGTGGGAATGGGGCCATCGCCAGCTCGGCCGTTTCATCGGCCTTGTCATGCTCGGCGGGTTCCTTGCCTTCCTGCTGACGGGGGTGATCCGCGGCTGGCTGGCGCTCGCCACCTTCGGCCTCGGCCTGCTGCTGGGCCTGCAGGGCGCCATCGGCTGGATCATGGTGCGCTCGGGCCTCGAGCCGGGGATGATTGCGGTGGCACCCGTCAAGCTCACCCTGCATCTGACCTTCGCCAGCCTGTTCTTCATCGGGCTGGTGGCCATGGCGGCGCGTTACGGGGCTTTCGGTTCCGGCCGCGCCGAAGGGGCGGGGATGCGCCTCGCCGCCTGGGGTCTGGTTCTCGGCGTGCTGGCGCAAATCGCGCTGGGCGGGCTGGTTGCCGGCTCGCGCGCCGGCTTCACCTATAATACCTGGCCGCTGATGGATGGCGCGCTGGTTCCGCCGCTCGACAAGCTCTTCGTGACCCAGCCCTGGGGCGAGAACTTCGTCGACAATCCGACGCTGGTCCAGTTCAACCACCGGATCGGGGCGTATCTGTTGTTCGCGCTTGCGTTCTGGCATGCTTTCGCGCTGCGGGGCACGGCTCTGGCCCGGCGCGCCTCGCATCTGTTCGGGCTGGTCACGGCGCAGGCCGTGCTCGGCATCGTGACCTTGCTGCTCGTCGTGCCGATCTGGGCTGGCCTTGCCCATCAGGCTTTGGCTTTCCTCGTCCTCGCCTATGCCGTCATGCATGCCATGAAAATGGCGCCGGTCGTGAAACCGGCGCCGTGACTGTCGTGACGGGCCGCACGGGGCGGCCCCGCATGATCCTGGCCGCTCAGGCCCCGGCGTTCAGCGCCTGATCGAGATCGGCGATCAGATCCGCCACATCCTCGATCCCGACAGAAAGGCGCACCACATCCGGGCCGGCGCCGGCAATGACCTTCTGTTCGTCGGTCAGCTGGCGATGCGTCGTCGAAGCCGGGTGGATCACGAGGCTGCGCGTATCGCCGACATTCGCCAGATGCGAGAAGAGCTTGAGGTTCGAGACCAACGCGATGCCGGCCGCGTTGCCACCCTTCAGCCCGAAGGTGAAGACGGCGCCCGCACCCTTGGGCGTATAGCGCTGGGCGAGGGCATGGTACTTGTCGCTCTCGAGGCCCGGATAGGATACCCACGAAACGGCGGGATGCGTGGACAGGAATTTCGCCACGGCGAGGGCATTGTCCGAATGCTTCTGCATGCGCAGGGGTAGGGTCTCGATGCCGGTCAGGATCTGGAAGGCGTTGAACGGCGAGAGGGCCGGGCCGAGATCGCGCAGGCCGAGCACGCGGCAGGCAATGGCGAAGGCGAAATTGCCGAAGGTCTCGGCCAGCACCATGCCGGCATATTCCGGCCGCGGCGCGGTCAGCGACGGATATTTCTGCCCGGCCTTGAGCCAGTCGAACGTGCCGCCATCGACGATGATGCCACCGATGGAATTGCCGTGACCGCCGAGGAACTTGGTCAGCGAATGCACCACGATGTCGGCGCCATGCTCGAACGGGCGCACGAGGTAGGGCGAGGCGAGCGTATTGTCGACGATCAGCGGGATGCCGGCCTTGCGGGCCACGGCAGCGATGGCGGCGATGTCGAAGATCACCCCGCCCGGATTGGCGATGGATTCGATGAAGATCGCCTTGGTCTTCGGCGTGATCGCCTTCTCGAAGCTTTCGGCCTCGTCATTCTCGGCCCAGACGACATTCCAGCCGAACTTCTTGTAGGCATGGTTGAACTGGTTGATCGAGCCGCCATAGAGCTTCTTGGCCGCAACGAATTCGTCGCCCGGCTCCAGCAGCGTGTGGAAGACAAGATGTTCGGCCGCATGGCCGGAAGCTACAGCGAGCGCGGCCGTGCCGCCCTCAAGCGCGGCGACGCGCTCCTCCAGCACGGCATTGGTCGGGTTGCCGATGCGGGTGTAGATGTTGCCGAAAGCCTGCAGCCCGAACAAGGAGGCGGCATGGTCGACATCGTCGAACACGAAGGAGGTGGTCTGGTAGATCGGCGTGGCGCGCGCGCCGGTCGCAGGATCCGGCTGGGCGCCGGCATGGACGGCAAGGGTTGAGAAGCCAGGGGCGTGATCGGTCATCGGGGTCTCCTCCAGAAGCAGGTTTGTTCTATAAAGCGGAAATTCGTTCGTCAATCGGGATTGTTCGTTTTGACGAACGATCCATCCCGGCTGTCCCCGAGGTGTCCCTCATGTCTTCCGGTCCAGCGTCAGCTTCTGGAACCCCTTGGTCGAGAGGGCTGGTCGCTTGGCGGAGAGAATCCGTGAATTCACGCCCTGCCACGAGATTTCGCCGGAGAGACGGCCGAATTCGATCTTCGGGCAGCGGTTCATGATCACTTCGATCCCCGCCGCCTCGGCAAGGGCGGCCGCCTCGTCATTCCGGACCGTCAGCTGCATCCAGATCACCTGCGGCTTCGGCTCGAGGGCCAGTGCTTCCTTGACGATCGGCAGCGCGGCTTCCGAGTTCCGGAAGATGTCGACCATGTCGACCGGCCCTTCGATCGCCGCGAGGTTGGGCAGGAAGGGGCGGCCGAGCATCTCGGTCCCGACGCGGCCGGGATTGACCGGGATCACGTCATAGCCGCGCTCGACAAGGTATTTGAACACGAGGAAGCTCGGCTTGGCCGGGTTCTCGCTGGCACCCACCATGGCAATCCGGCGGACGCGCTTCAGGATGCTGCGGATGGCCGCGTCGGAGTAGGAATCGTGGTTCATTCCTTTCCTCTGACGCAGAAGGCGGATTTTCGCTAGGGGGAATCGGGCGGCGCCATGCCGGGTTTCAGCGTTTCGGGGCCACAAAGGCGCCGATGCCCTCCTGTGCCTCGCGCATGAGCATGTTCTCGACCATCACGCCGCTCGCATAGGTGTAGGCGGTCTCAAGGTCGAGCTCGTTCTGCCGGTAGAAGGCCTCCTTGCCGATCTTCAGCACGGCGGCAGGCTTGCCGGCAATCTGCCGCGCCAGCGCTTCGGCCTCTGCCAGTGCCGCCCCGGTTGGCATGACGCGGTTGACGAGACCGAACCGGGCGGCTGTCGCGGCATCGACGAGCTCCCCCGTCAGCAGCATTTCCATCGCATGTTTCGGGCTGACATTCCGCGACAGCGCGACCATCGGCGTCGAGCAGAACAGCCCGATATTCACGCCGGGCGTCGCGAAACGCGCATCGGCGCCGGCCACGGCGAGATCACAGGTCGCGACAAGCTGGCAGCCGGCTGCGGTTGCCACGCCCTCCACAACCGCGATCACCGGCTGCGGCATGGCGCGGATCTGGAGCATCATGGCGGAGCATGCCGCCATCAGCTCGGTGAAGAAGCCGCGCCCGTGATCTGCCGTCGCGCGGGCCGCCTGGATTTCGCGGAGGTCATGGCCGGCGGAGAAGGCAGGCCCTTCATGGGCCAGCAGCACCACGCGGACGCTGCTGTCCTTGCCCGCTTTCTCCAGCGCGCCATGCAGAGCCGCGATCATCGCGGTTGAAAGCGGGTTGCGCCGTTGCGGGTTGGCCAGCGTGAGGATGCGGATCGCGCCGCGATCCTCGATGTGGATCAGCGGGGCAGGGCCCTCGACAAGTGCGGCTGTGGTCATCACGTTTGTCCTCGCGTCGAAACGAGCCCGGTGCCCGACTTCCCGTCGCGGCGCCGCAGGCCCGGAGAGGCGAGCGCCTCGCCCCCGAAACCGAAAGTGCCTGCCGATGTCTGCCGCACCCGACAAGAAACCTGCCCTTGACCGCGCCGAAATGGAAGCCTTCCTCGACGAGGTCTTTCCGGAGATCCACCATGGCGGACGAAGCGTGGCCATCGAGGCGGTCGGTTACGGCACCTGCCGGCTGCGCCTGATCTATCATCCCCGGCATGTCCGGCCGGGCGGTACGCTCTCCGGCCCCGCCATGATGATGCTCGCCGACCTCGCGCTCTATGTCGCCGTTCTCTCGGTTTCGGGGCGGGTGGCGCTGGCGGTCACGACAAACCTGTCGATCAATTTCCTCCGCAAGCCCGACAAGGCCGATCTGATCGCCGAATGCCGGCTGCTGAAAGCCGGCAAGCGGCTCTGCGTCGGCGAGGTGACGCTGTTTTCCGAGGCCGGCGACGAGCCCGTCGCCCACGTGACCGGCACCTATTCCATCCCACCGGGCGCTATTGGATAGGGTAAAATAATACCACGATTGTTAAAGCGATGATTTTCAATGTTTTTTGACTGGCGTACTAAGCAAGAAAGACGTTGACCGCTTCGCCGCGAACGCCTATACGCTTGCTCCCGATGGCGGCGCTTCGGCGTCGCTTCTTGTTTTCGGATGCAACCCTTCGAGGATGACCATGAAGGCCCTGACCTCTGCCACGCGTTCGTTCGTGGCGAAGCCGGCCGAAGTCGAAAAGAAGTGGATTGTGATCGATGGCACCGGCCTCGTCGTGGGCCGCCTCGCTTCGATCATCGCCATGCGGCTTCGCGGCAAGCACAAAGCCAGCTTCACACCCCATGTCGACATGGGCGACAACGTGATCGTGATCAACGCCGAGAAGGTGGTGTTCACGGGCCGCAAGCTGGCCCAGAAGAACTATTACCACCACACCGGCTATCCCGGCGGGATCAAGGAACGGTCGGCGAAGTTCATCATCGAGGGCCGCTTCCCGGAGCGCATCGTCGAGAAGGCCGTGGAGCGCATGCTCCCGCGCGGCCCGCTGGGTCGCCAGCAGCTCGGCAATCTCCGCGTCTACAAGGGTGCCGCCCATCCGCATGATGCCCAGCAGCCGCAGGTGCTGGATGTGGCATCGCTCAACTCCAAGAATACGAGGCTCGGGTAATCATGGCTGAGGTTCTGTCTTCTCTCGCCGATCTCGGCGCCAAGGCGTCGGTCCAGGCTGAAGCGCCGGTCCATGTCCAGAAGCTCGACAAGCAGGGTCGTGCCTATGCTACCGGCAAGCGCAAGGACGCGGTTGCCCGCGTCTGGATCAAGCCGGGCTCCGGCAAGATCACGGTCAACAACCGTGCTCTCGAGGTCTATTTCGCCCGCCCGGTGCTGCGCATGCTGCTGAACCAGCCGCTCGTGGCCGCTGGCCGTGTCGACCAGTACGACATCATGGTGTCGTGCAATGGCGGCGGCCTTTCCGGCCAGGCCGGCGCGGTGCGCCATGGCATTTCGCGCGCGCTCACTTTCTACGAGCCGGAACTGCGTGGCGTGCTCAAGAAGGGCGGCTTCCTGACCCGCGACAGCCGCGTGGTCGAGCGCAAGAAGTACGGCAAGGCGAAGGCCCGCCGGTCCTTCCAGTTCTCGAAGCGCTGATCGCGCCTCGTCGAACCGAGATTTACGAAAGGCCCGGGAAACCGGGCCTTTTTCTTTTGGCCCTCCCGGAATCCGTCGGCCGGCGTGGGAAATCGATGTCGGCGGTAATGTTAACGGAAAGGAAATGCGCCACGCCGGCCTGTCCCAGATTGACGCAATTGCCGAAGCGAGTCCTAGTGGGAGCCTGTTTCGCGTTAGAGGTCCATCATGTTCCGCGCAGTTCTGGCTTCCGGTTTTCTGGCCTTCCTCGGCTTTGTCGCCCCTGCCCAGGCGCAGTCGCAGCATTACCAGCCGGGCTTCCCGCTGGTTTATTACCACCCCGTGCCGGATGTTTCCTCTGGCGGCATCTACGGCTATGGCCATCGCGGCTACGGCATGCGCCATGCGCGCTGGGATGACGGCTGTCGCTGCGTGCCGGCTCATGCCCGGCATGCGTGGCGGGCCTATGGGCATCACCCGCAGGGCTATCACCGTCGACGGGCTTTCCGCCCCGACATCTACGTCGAGACCGAATTGGTGCGCCGGCCGCGGCGCCCGATGGTCCAGTCCTACGCAGAGGTCGACCGGCCCTATGGCTATGCCTACCGGCCACGTCCGAAGCCGCGCAACACCTATTCCTCGGCCTATCGTGAGGATGCCGGCTCCTGGCGGACCCGCCGTGACGGGATTGTCATCGTGCACCCGCGTGCCCCGGCAGCCCGCCCGGTCCTGCGTTCGGATGATGCCCTTGTCACGCCTGGCCGTTCCGGTGCCGTGGTGGTCACGGGCCCGCGCCATCGCCATGCTCCGCAGGCCAACGGCCCCGTCAATGTCGTCCGCCCGAAGCCGGAGGGACAGCGCATCCGGCAGGTTCGAACGGATTGATCTGGCAGCAACACGCCGCCTGCTGATCAGTCCACGATCGCAAGGCGCGGTGCGGGGCTCAGCACCATCGTGAAATGGCCGACACAATCGGCACCCATCGGAAAGACCTGCGCGGCGAAGGCCGCGAGCAGGTCTTTTTCGTAAAGGGCCACGCTCTCCACCCGGCAGAGCACATATTTCGCCGCGGCGACAATATCCTCGCGGTCGAGAATGGCCAGGACCCGCCACTCGGGGTGCGCGCGCAGCCAGCGATGCACGCTCTCGGTGAGTTCCGGGTAGCCCGGATGCAGCATATCATCGAGGCAAATCAGCCCGTGCTCGTGCATCAGCGGAGCAGCGAGGTCGAGATCCTGCGTGACATTGGCATCGTCATGCTCGCCGTCGATATGGAAGAAGCGGATCAGGCCACCGCCGGCCGGGGCGAGAAGGTCAGCTCCCGTCATGCCGCGTGTATTGCCCTTGATCGCGGTATACTCCGCCGGTCCGAGGCCGAAGCGGCGGCAATTCGCATGGAGATGGTCAAGCACCTTCTCGCTTGGCCAGGTGAAGACATCGACGCCGATCGCGTGCTCGCCAGGGTGCAGCCCCAGCGCCATGGCGATGAAGAACCGCCCCTCGAACGTCCCGATCTCTGCCACATGGCCACGGATGCCCATTTCGGCCTGCCGGCTGATCAGATGGCCGGTGATCGACGCCGCGAAACCCGACGACATGCCCCGGACCTCTGCATAGCCATGGGCGAGATAGGCATCGAGGCGGGCATTGCCGGTCGGGAGGATCATGCACATTTCCTTCTTTGTTCACGAATAGCTAATCGAATGGCCCCGACAAGCCCAGACCCATTCTCCTCCATCCGGCGCATCCCCACGCGCCCGGCGAGATTTCGTCCTAGCGGGGACGGCCGCCGGCAGCTAAGGGAATGCCCGAACCCAACGCGAACCGGAATCCCATGCGCGCTTTTGCTCTCGGCCTGATTGCCCTCCTGGTTTTTCTCCCGGCGATCCTTATCCTGTTCGCGCCGGGCAAGGCCCTCGGCATCCGCATCCGCTGGAGCCTTGCAGCCTTCTTCACGCCGATCCTCGCCTTCGGGCTGATCCAGTTCATGCCCGCACTGGCCAACAATGCGCCGCAGGCCATGCAATTCGGGCGCCTGATCGGCCTGATCCTGGCCGGCAGCGGGCTGATCCTGCCCTGGCTGTTCTTCGCGGCCTTCCTCAACCGCAGCCGCCGCACCTCGTGACGCGGAAGGCGGCCTGCGCAAATCCGCTTGCAATTCCGGCGTGAAGCCGGCATGCATCGCGAGATTGGCGCCCGGGATCGGCGCCCTCGCTATCCGGGAGAGCGTGATGCCCCTCAGGGCCGGTCACATCGTGATTCGACGACGAGGATAATCCGGTAGCCGGATTCATCCCTCTGACATCTTGCGGGCTTAACCGCTGCCTGCCGCCCATTCCTGGAGTCAACCCATGTCTGCACAGATCTCCCCTCTCAAGGGTGCGAAACCTGCCGTGTTCATCGATGGCGAAGCCGGAACCACCGGCCTCCAGATCCGCGATCTGCTGGCCAACGAGCCCGGTTTCGAGATCCGGTCCATTGCGCCGGAAGCCCGCAAGGATGTCAGCGCCAAGAAGGCGCTGATGGCCGGCGTCGATGTTGTCATCCTCTGCCTGCCTGACGAGGCCGCGAAGGAAGCCGTGACCCTCGGCGAGACATTGGGCAGCGAATGCCCGCGTTTCATCGATGCCTCGACTGCCCATCGCGTTGCGCCGGGCTGGGTCTATGGCTTTCCCGAACTCGCGCACGGCCATGCCGCGCGGATTGCCGCGGCCGAGCGTGTCGCCAATCCGGGCTGCTACCCGACGGGCGGCATCGCGTTGCTGCGGCCGCTTGTCGATGCCGGCATCATGGCGAAAGACCATCCGGTGACGATCAACGCCGTGTCCGGCTATTCCGGCGGTGGCAAGGGCATGATCGAGGCCTATGAGACCGGCCACGCGCCGGCTTTCGAACTCTATGGGCTCGGGCTGTCCCACAAGCATCTGCCGGAACTCACGGCCTATTCCAAGCTTTCGCGCATGCCGGTCTTCGTGCCCTCCGTTGGCAATTTCCGGCAGGGAATGCTGGTTTCCGTGCCGCTCCATCTCTCCACCCTGCGCGCCGGAACGAGCGTCGAGGACCTCCGGTCGACGCTCGCCGCGCATTATGCGGGCAGCACATTCGTCCGCGTCGCGAGCGATGAGGAGACCCTCGCGCTCAAGGGCAAGCTCGAGCCGGAGGCGCTCAACAGCACCAACAGGCTGGAACTCTTTGTGTTCGGCAATGCCGCGCGGGGCCAGGCGGTGCTGGTTGCCCGGCTCGACAATCTCGGCAAGGGGGCCTCGGGCGCGGCCGTGCAGAACCTGAAGCTGATGGTCGGGATGTAACCTTTCCTTGCCGCTTTCGGGCGATGCTTCGGGGCGGGAGAACCGAGATGCATCGCCTCGTCCGCCCGGGGGCAGGAGACTTGCCCGCCGCCGCCGGCCGCCGTAGCCGACATCACGTCGAACCGATTCTACTCGGACAAGGCCCATTCGATCGTCGACCAGGCTGCCTGGGATCGCCGGATGGCCTCGGTGAAGCCGCTCGAGGATTTCCGCCGCGAGGTGACACGGTTCTCCAGCCGCGGACTTGCGGGCAGCAAGGGCTGGAGCCAGTGCGCCGGGCGCTGGATCGCCCATTGGGCAGCCGGTGGGGCCTTGCTGGGGCGCATGAACGAGACGCAGGCCCATTACGAGCGGCGATGGGCACTCACGGCGATCGCGATGGCCTATCTGATGATCAAGGCCGAAATCCCGACCGCCGATCGGGCGGTGATCGAGCCCTGGCTCGACCGGGTCGCGGATGCGGTCACAACGGAACCGACGCTGCGTTCCCGCAATCCGAACAACCTGACCTACTGGGCCGGTGCCGCACTGGGCGCCGTCGCGAGCGCCACCGGCCATGCCGGGCATTGGAGCAAGGCGAGGGCCATCTACCGCGATGCCCTGACCCATATCCAGCCGGATGGCTCGCTCCCGCGGGAGGTGGCGCGCGGCCGCATGGCGCTCCATTACCATAACTTCGCGATCCGGCCCCTTGTCATCCTGGCGGAATTGTCGGAACGCCGGGGCGAGGCCGGCTATGCCGCCGGAAACGGCGCGATCCACCGCCTCGCCCTGCTCACCTTCAAGGGCTTCGGCGATTCATCCGCCATGGCCCGGCTTGCCGGGACCGAACAACGTCCGCTCGAGCGCAACGCGCTGGGTTGGCTTGCCTTCTACGAGAAACGGTTCCCCGGCCGCCTTGCGGGCGCTGCCGCCGTGCTCGGGGAAAAGGAGGTCTGGGACGCCTTGACGGGCGGCAATATGAGCCTGCTCGCCCGCAAGGGGATGCCCTGACCGGTCAGCCCTGCCAGGCGTTGAAGAGCTGCTTCTGCTCGCCGAGCCCGTCAATGCCGAGGCGCACGATATCGCCCGGCTTGAGATAGACCGGCGGCTTCATGCCCATGCCAACACCCGGCGGGGTGCCGGTGGTGATGACATCGCCTGGTTCCAGCATCAGGAATTTCGAGATGTACGAGACCAGGAACGCCACGCCGAAGATCATCGTGGCGGTTGAGCCGTTCTGCATCCGCTTGCCGTTCACGTCGAGCCACATGCCGAGCTTCTGCACGTCGGCAATCTCGTCCGGCGTCACCAGCCACGGGCCGAGCGGTCCGAAAGTCGGGCAGCCCTTGCCCTTCATCCACTGGCCGGTGCCCTCGGTCTGGTAGGCACGCTCCGACACGTCGTTGCAGACGCAGAAGCCGGCAATGACGCTCATCG
Organism: Rhabdaerophilum sp. SD176; assembly: GCF_030143245.1. GTDB lineage: Bacteria > Pseudomonadota > Alphaproteobacteria > Rhizobiales > Beijerinckiaceae > Rhabdaerophilum. The sequence goes on from NZ_JARJNS010000004.1 coordinate 267,235, forward strand.
CGTCCTTTTCCTCGACATAGCTGCAGCGCTCGCCGATCACGATCGCCAGTTCGACTTCCCAGTCGGTCTTCTGCGAGCCACGCGGGATCGTCACATCGTCATTCGGACCGACGATACAGGACGGTGCCTTGTTGAAGAGGATCGGCTCCACCGGAATCGGCGCCCCGGTCTCCGCCGCATGATCGGCGTAATTCAGCCCGACCGCGATGAAATTGCCGACATCGCCGACACAGGCTCCGAGGCGGGGACGACCCCGAACCAGCGGCAGCTTGTCCGCCTTCAGCTTCGCAATCTTGGCGAGTGATTTCCTGGAAAGGGCGTTGCCCGCAATATCCGGAACATGGTCCGAAAGATCACGGATCTTGCCCTGCCCATCGATGAGCCCCGGCTTTTCTTTTCCCGGTTGCCCAAACCTGACCAGTTTCATTGGATACCCCGCGTTACGCCTCGATCGTACTCCCCGGGCGCATACAACGCCGAACGTCAAGGCTTTGCAAGGCGGGACTTCGCGTGGTCTCCGCGAAAAGGCGGGTGGCAGCCGGCTGACTGTTGTCGGCGCGCAACACTGGTTACAAAAGCGTAATAGTCCGAGGTCCAATTCAACGGTATCGCGCCTCGGCGGGGCGGTCAGATTCCCGGCTAAAGTTCACCCATGAACCAAGTCTGCCGATGCTTTCTGCAAGCGCCTGCAGAATTGCTCGACAATTTGCCGGATTCGGCTGCTCCGCATGCCCCCTTGCAGGCAGGTCGCCTCAAAATGCGACTGTTGCATGACGAAATCGGCTCTGCAAAATGGTGAAGACGGGACAAACGGCGTCCGATTCACATGAGCGCCGGGTAACGCAAGGGGCATGGTATGAAATCGATTTTGAAAACCGCACTCGCCGCAAGCACGGGCCTGGCCCTGGCGGGCGCCTTTGCGTCACCGGCGCTGGCGGGTGGATTTATCAACTCTTCGCAGAGCGCGGTTTTCAATGGCACCGCCTATGCCGGCGCTGCGGCGCCCGGTTCGAGCTCGGCGGCCACCATGTTCATGAACCCGGCGACGATGACCAGCTTCACGCGGTTCACGCTGGACTCGAACTACACGTTCGGCATTCCGACGACGAAAATCACCGGCACCTATACCGGCGCCTCGCCGCTGAACCCGGGCCTGAACGCGCGTCCCCTTTCGGGGGATGTCGGCATGGATTACTTCGTGCCCGCCACCTACGTGGTGTATCCCCTGAGCGAGAAGATCTATCTCGGTGTCTCGCTGAATTCGACCTATGGCAACACGACCAAGGCCGATCTGCTCTCGCGCACCAGCTTCCTCGCCTCGACGACCAAGCTTCGCATCATCACGCTGACGCCCTCCGTGGCCTACAAGCTCAACGAGATGTGGTCGTTCGGCGTCGGCTTGCAGATCCAGTATGCCAGCGCCCGACAGCTCGTTCCGCTGCCGCCGGCCGGTGCCGCCGGTGCCGGGATCACCCAGGCCGATGGCTGGGGCTTCGGCGTGACCGCGGGCGTGACCTTCACCCCGACCAAGACGACGCAGATCGGCCTTGGCTGGCGCTCCTTCGTCGACCAGCCGATCGAGGGCACCACGGTGTTCGGCGCGGCCTCGTCGTCGAACTCGAAGGGCACGCTCAACCTTCCGAACCGCGTCAACCTTTCGCTGCGCCAGACGCTGCACACCAAGTTCGACCTGCTCGCCTCGGTGGAATGGCAGAACTGGGGCCGTATCGGCCATGCCGCGCTCAAGAATCAGGCTGCCGGCTTCCCGGCGGTCCTGCCGTTCGGCTACAGCGACGGCTGGTTCTTCTCGCTCGGCGGCGAATACCGCTACAACGACAAGCTGACACTGCGTGCTGGTATCGGCTACGAGATCTCGCCGGTAACGGATGCCGTCCGCCGCGCCTCGCTGCCCGATAATGACCGCCTCTGGCTCTCGACCGGCCTGACCTATGACTGGTCCGAGCGCCTGAGCATCAATGCTTCGTATTCGTACCTCCACATCAAGAAGGCCCCGATCAACCAGACGCTGACGGCCGGGTCCGTCTTTGTCGGGGAATCGAAGGCCGATGCGCATCTCCTCTCCTTCGGCCTGACCTCGCGCTGGGGCGCGCCGGTGAAGAAGGAAGCGCCGGTTATCGCGAAGTTCTGAGCGGCCCGCCGCTCCACCCCATAAGCCTGCAGGGGGCGAGGGGACCGGGAAACCGGTCCCTTTTTTTATGCATTGATGGTCTGCGGGTGGTCCGGCTCAAAAGGGCTGTCGGCCCGGCTTCCCGGCAAACTCGACCTATGCGGAAACAAGGGCAGGCCGTACCGAGGCGGGCCTTATGCAAGTCGGACCTCGGTGCTCAGTCAACAGCGGCGGGAGAATGGGTCTGCGGCCTCAGGACTTGATCCGCACATAGGTGCCCGGTGCATCAGCCAGTGGCTTCAGCTTGCCATCCCCGGGCGTCCGCGCGGCAACCCGCTTGCCGCCCTTCGTCACCCAGTCCAGCCAGTTCGGCCACCAGGTGCCGGGATGTTCGGTCGCCTGGTTGACCCATTGCTCGAACGTGCCGCGCACGGGGCCGCCGGTCCAGTACTGGTATTTCGGCTTGGAGGCGGGGTTGATCACGCCGGCAATATGGCCGCTCCCGGCCATGACATAGGTGACCGGGCCGCCGAACAGAGCCGAACCGACAAAGACCGATTTCGCCGGAGCGATATGGTCTTCCTTCGCGGCGAGATTGTAGATCGGAATCGTCACCTTCTTCAGGTCAAGCTTGCGCCCGCCGATCACCATCTCGCCCTTGGCAAGGCGATTGTGGAGATAGCAATTGCGCAGGTAGTAGCTGTGATTGGCCTCGGCCATGCGTGTGGAATCGGAGTTCCAGAACAGCAGGTCGAAGGCCGGCGGCTGCTTCCCCTTGAGATAGTTGTTGACCATATATGACCAGATCAGGTCATTCGGCCGCAGCATGTTGAAGGCACCGGCCATCTTCTCGCCCGGCAGATAGCCGAACTTGCCCATGATCTCCTCGACGGCCGCGATCTGTTGCTCGTCCACGAAGGCCAGCAGTTCCCCGGCATGGGTGAAATCGACCTGCGTGGTGAAGAAGGTCGCACTGCGGATCCGTTCCGGCCGCTTGCCCTGCGCGATATAGGCCAAAGTCACGGCGAGGAGCGTGCCGCCGACACAATAGCCGATCGTGTCGACCGACTTCTCGCCTGTGGCTTCCTCGATCTGGCGGATCGCCTCGAGAACGCCCTTCTTCATATAGGCTTCGAAATCATAGGTCCGGTGGCGGGCATCCGGATTGATCCACGAGATGATGAAAACGGTCAGCCCCTGGCTGACAGCCCAGCGGATGAAACTCTTTTCGGGGTTGAGATCGAGAATGTAGAACTTGTTGATCCAGGGCGGCACGATCAGCAGCGGCGTCTTGAAGACGGTTTCCGTTGTCGGCGTATACTGGATCAGCTCGAACAGCTCGTTCCGGAAGACCACCTTGCCCGGCGTGGTCGCGAGGTTCTTGCCCACTTCGAAGGCGCTGCCATCGGTCTGGCGGATGCGCAACTCGCCCTTGCCGGCATCGATATCCTCGGCGAGCATCTTCATGCCACGCGCAATGTTCTCGCCCTGCTCCTGGATCGTGGTGCGGAGCAGCTCCGGGTTGGTCATCACGAAGTTGGAGGGTGAAAGCGCGCTGGCCAGCTGGCGGACATAGAAGGCGGCCTTCAGCTTGGTGTGGTCGTCCAGCGTCTCGGCTTTGTCGACAAGCCCCTGAACCCAGTTCGAGCCGAGGAAATAGGCCTGTTTCAGGAAATTGAAATAAGGATGCTCGTTCCAGTCAGGATCGGCGAAGCGCGCATCCCGCGCCGGCATCGGCGCCACGGGTTCCGGCTTGTCGCCGCTGACATGATGCAATGTGGCGTTCCACAAGGTGATCAGGTCGAGCGAGATGTTCTTCTGCGCCTCGACCAGCCTCTTCGGGTCCTGCAGCCAGTATTGCGCGACAGCGCCCAGCGTCTTGGCGATCTCCGCCCCTTCATCCGGAACAAGACTGGCCGTCTCGCCGGTTTCGAGCGCCTTCAGAATGGCCGCGCCGGCCTTGCCGCTTTCGGTCAGGATCTCGGTCGAGACTTGCGTCAGCTTCTCCACGTCAAGCGCCGGCAGGGCGGGCTCGGGCGTCGCAGCGTTCTGGTTGGCGGCGGCCGGCCTTTCGGGCGCCGGTGCGGGTCTCTCGGATGCTGCCGCAGGCTTCGCCGGGGGAGGAATGGTGCCTTTGGCGGCAGTCTTGGCGGGAGCAGTTTTGGCGGGAGCAGGCTTGGCGGGCGGCGCTGCCACGCTGACTTCGATCACCCCCGCGCGACCCTTGGTCATCACCGGAGGCACGGCCCCTGTCGGTTTCGAAGGCGCGTTTGAAGCCGGCGCACTCTTGCTCTTGTCGGCCGACCGAGCCTTCTCCGCCGCCTTGATCGTGCCGGCTCCTGTGTCTCTTGCGACAGCCTTGCCCTTCTCAACCGCCTTGCCTTTGCCGGGCGCCTTTCCGCTTCCGGCGGACTTGTCCTTGCCGGCGGTGGGGATTGCCGCGCGCTTCGCCGCCGGTTTGCCGGACTTGGCGGAAGTGGCGCTGTCCTGCGGACGCCGTGCCTCGGGCACGACGGCCCGGCCCGGCTTCCGGCGTCCCGACTTGCTTCCGGCGGCGTCCATGGTTTCCTCCGTATGCCCGGTCAGATGCCGGGCTTATCCTTGTTCTAACGCGCCCCGCAATCTTGGCCAGTGCGGAATTTGTCGAAGCAGTCCCGGCGGGGCAGGGACAAGACGGAGCGGGCCTGAATTGTGCCTTGTTCGCGGGTTTAAGCAAACACTAAAGGTGATGCGGTCTGATGGTTCGACACTCCTGGCAGCATCCCGGCCGGCCCGATGAGGAATTTCGCCATGCCCCGATCCTCGCGCATGATCCTGCTGGTTCCGGCCCTTGCGGGGCTGCTGGCCGCCTGCGCCACTGACGGGACGCCGCCGGCCCCGGTCGCGGCTGCTCCGGCTGCTCCGGAGACAGGGGAGAAGCCGGTGGAGAATGCGCTGACGAACCGGCTCCGCGTTACCACGACGGTTGGCGAGCCGGCCGCCTTTGTCCGGGAAGCGCGCCCCGCCCAGCAGGATTACATCCCCGTGGGTGTAACGCCGCAGCGGACCGGTGTGCAGCGTTCGGCGACGGAACTGCAATCGATAGAGAAGGAACTCGACGCCCAGCGCCAGCGGAGCCGGGCCTTCGCGAACCGCCCGAAGCCGCCTTCGCCCTATGATGGCCGCGTGCCGCCGCGCCTCCGCACGGCTCCGCCGGCACAGGCAGAGTGAGCCATGCGCTTTCGCCTGCCGGTCGCGGCTCTCGCCGTCCTGCCGCAGATTGCGTTCGCGCAGCAGCCTGGTCAGGAGGATTGGCCGCGTGTGAAGTGCGAGCGTTATGCGAAAGCCACGACAGAAGCGCTGCAGCGCTTCGGGCGGACCGGGCTCGGCACCGAATTTCTCGCCCGGCATGAGGCGTTCCTCGCCACGGGCTGTCAGGGCGAACGGGATGTCTGCCCGAAAAGCCCGGAGGAACTGCGGCTGGCCAACGCGCTGGTGATCCGGGGCATGAATGCCGGCATGGCCAGCACCTTTTTTCCCTTTGCCTGTCCGAAGGGCCGGTAAGGGGCATTCCGGCAGGCAAATTGGCGATCCGGCATCCCGAATCGCCATTTCATGCTAGACTTCGGCGTCATGCTGCGTCATCGGCATGCTGCCGGTTCCCCGCCGGTTGAGCCGGCCTGCCGGCTGGCAGGCCACCCCTTTGAGAAGAGACAACGAAAGCCAGAGAGATGAACGAGTTCCACCGCATCCGCCGATTGCCGCCTTATGTTTTCGAACAGGTCAACAAGATCAAGGCGCAGGCGCGAGCTAACGGGGCCGATATCGTCGATCTGGGGATGGGGAACCCCGATCTGCCGGCTCCCCGGCATGTAATCGAGAAGCTGGTCGAGACGGCCGGCAAGCCGCGCACCGACCGCTATTCCGCCTCCAAGGGCATCGGCGGTCTCCGCCGCGCGCAGGCAGCCTATTACGAGCGCCGCTTCGGCGTGAAGCTCAACCCGGACACCCAGGTTGTCGCGACGCTCGGATCGAAGGAAGGCTTCGCCAACATGGCCCAGGCGATTACCGGCCCGGGCGATGTGGTTCTCGTGCCGAACCCTTCCTATCCGATCCACGCTTTCGGCTTCCTGATGGCCGGCGGCGTCATCCGCTCGGTCCCGGCAGAGCCGACCCCGGCCATGTTCCCCGCGCTCGAGCGGGCGATCATGCATTCGGTGCCCAAGCCGATCGCGCTTGTGGTCTGCTATCCCTCGAACCCGACAGCCTTTGTCGCCGGGCTCGACTTCTACCGCGATCTCGTCGCCTTCGCGAAGAAGCACGAGATCATCCTGCTCTCCGACCTTGCCTATGCCGAGGTCTATTTCGACGAAGCCAGCCCGCCGCCTTCCGTGCTGCAGGTGCCGGGCGCGATGGATTGCACGGTCGAGTTCACCTCCATGTCGAAAACGTTCTCCATGGCCGGCTGGCGCATGGGCTTCGCCGTGGGCAACGAGCGGCTCATCGCCGCGCTGGCACGGGTGAAATCCTACCTCGATTACGGCGCCTACACGCCGATCCAGGTTGCCGCAACGGCGGCGCTCAACGGCCCGGATGAGTGCATCCGCGAAATGCGCGATGTCTATCGCAAGCGGCGCGATGCCCTTGTCGAGAGCTTCGGCAAGGCCGGCTGGGACATCCCGGTGCCGGAGGCGACGATGTTCGCCTGGGTGCAGATTCCGGAAAAGTTCCGGCATCTCGGTTCGGTCGAGTTCGCCAAGCTGCTGGTCGAGAAGGCGGAAGTCGCCGTCGCGCCCGGCCTCGGCTTCGGCGAGCATGGCGATGAATTCGTGCGCCTCGCCATTGTCGAGAACGAGCAGCGCATCCGGCAGGCCGCGCGTAACCTCAAGAAGTTCTTCGACAGCGCTGATTCGACCCTGCACAACGTGATCGGCATCAAACGCGCGGTGTGACGGGAACGGGGAAAACAGAAGCGGATTATGTTCCTTTTATAGGAATTTAAATCTATATCATGGCGGCGCATCAAGGAGGCGCTGCCATGATCCCTTTCCGCCGTCAGCCCCCGTTCGATCTCCGCTTCGAGCCCGCCTTCAAGATCGCCCAGCGCGAGAGGCTGGCGGCTGAAGAACTCAGCCGTGGCCGTATTCTCGCCGATCTCCACCTGCGGCTGTTCGCGCTGAAAGCCGAATATGCGGCCCTCCGCCGGAAATACAGCCCAAGCCAGCCGCGCGTCCCCGCCGGCAACAGCGATGGCGGGCAATGGACGAGTGGCGGCGGGGGAGGTTATCTTACTGCGGGCCGCGTTCAGTTCAGCGGCGTGCTTACTGGCTGAAATTATCTGAGCGAAGCCGACCAGTCCATCTGTACCTTCTATGATAAGGCATTCAATTATCATTTCAGTGTAATTTATGAAGGCAATAACTGTCCCGACGGATATATTAAATACTAAGGATTATTGAAAATGTTTCGTTTTTGGGCAAAATTAAGAGCAGTCATTGCAAAGGAAATGACAGATGATGTCGTGGGTGTCCGACTAGGCGTCGATGCCTTTCCTCTCGTGGCCTGGAGTTTGGGCGGAACTGTCAAGGATAACAAGACGGGTCAATTGATCCAAAATTTTCCCGCAAAATATGGATTGGGATGGATCAAGCACGAAAAACTGCCGCGGTTTCCTTTTCGATGCCCGGATCACCAGTTTGGATTTATTGTGTGTATACCACCAGCGAAGGAATGGGCATCGGGCGGCGAGTTTGAAATGGAAGAAGGTCAGATAATCTATCGATGAGAAAATTAAAAATGCGTTGTTATTTGGAAAATGATTACCAATTGCTATGCCGTCCTACGATAAATGCCCACCGATAAATTTCACATTCTCTCGAAGAACTATCCCTGAGATCGAAAAACTTCGTCAGGCGTGGATCAAGGAATTCCCCTCCGAAGAGCCAGACATCGTCTCCGTGGCGTGGGCTTATGTGCATTACAACAACGGGAGAAAGCAGCAAATGCCGATGATTTCGTTTTATTTGAAAAGCATGCGCCCGGAGATTGAGCGGCATATCCAGATGCTGTGCGGGCTCGAGGTCATCTTCTTCACGACAGAGCCCGATGCGCGGCATTTCGCCGGCAAGGTTCTCGATTTTTCCGAAAAGTGGGGCTTTTTCCTGCGCGAACCGTGAGGTGAAAAGCCGGCCCCTCACGGGATCGGCGGCACCACCTTGTCGTAGGACAGGGTGAGCGAGGTCTCGTCGCTCACCTGCCGGTAGACCAGGCCATCCTCTACCCCGATCCAGACAAGCGTGCGGATCGGTTTGTCCGATGCACCGGGCAGCCCACGCGGCGGGGTCATCATGAATTCATAGATCTTGGCCCGCATGCCCGAGGGCAGGGCTTCCGCCCGCACTTCGCGGCAATCCGTGATCGACGACATGGACAGGATCTGGTTGAGCATGCCCTTCCGGCCGCCGGCCTTGAGGCGCATCCGGGTCCATCGGTCATTGACGCGCATATAGACGGTCTCGCCGATCACGACACCCTCCATCCGCTCGCCGGTCCGGCCGAGTTCAACCACCTGGCGGTAGCCGGGCACGCTGGCCACCGCGTTGAAACCGTTCTGGATGGCATCGCAGGCGGCAGGGTTCGACCAAGCCGGCACGGGCGTGCAGAGCAGGGCGGCACCAAGGCCGAGGGCAACCCGGACAGACGCGTTCAACTTCATGTGCACATCCCCTGCAATGCTCCTTTCCATACCGGACAGGCCGCGCTGCCAATGTGCGATTGCGCACCTTTCGACGGGCACCGCTGCAACGAAATCTTACGCCACCTCCTGACATCGATCTGTCGCATCCCTACCTTACGCGCGACCTGCCGCGCCCGATGGCGCTGGCGGGCAGAAGAGGAAGCGATCCATGTCCGAAACCGACCAGCTCCGGGCCCAGGCCCATCTGCCCTCGATCCAGCTTGACAAGGCTGCCGTCGACAGGGCCCGCAAGGAGCTCGATATCGAGGATCGCTCCCAGATCGTCACCTATGGCGATGCCGCCCAGCGGCAGGTCTCCGATTTCGCCGACCGGATCCTGGCGGAAACCCGCAACAAGGAGATGGGCAAGACCGGCGAATTGCTCTCCGACATTCTCGCCAAGGCCCGCGGGCTCGATCCGGCGGCCATCGGCAAGCTCAACTGGTTCCAGCGGCTCTTCACCAGCATGGAAGCGCGCGTGCGCCGCTTCAAGGAGCGGTTCGAGGATGTGGCGGGGCAGGTCGACCGCGTGACGATCGAGCTCGACCGCCACAAGGAGACGCTCCGCAGTGACATCGCCATGCTCGACGAGCTGCACGAGCAGACGAAGACCGCCATTGCCGAGCTCGACGTCTATATCGAGGCCGGCAAGACCTATGGCGAGGAATTCAAGGCGGGCCGCCTTGCCGAGCTGAAGGCCGAGGCGGATGCCAAGGCGAACACAACCGAGGGGTTGATGGCTGCTCAGGTCTATCAGGATGCGCTGCAAGCTCTGGACCGGCTGGAAAAGCGCGTGATGTATCTCCAGCAGGCGCGCCAGATCGGCTTCCAGCAATTGCCGCAGATCCGCATCGTGCAGGCGGGTGACGAGACGCTGATCGAGAACCTGCAGGCGACGACGCAGCTCACCATCCCGGTCTGGAAGCAGAAGATGATCCTCCTGCTCGGCCTGTCGCGCCAGAACTCGGCGCTCGAAATGCAGAAGACGGTCACCGATGCGACCAACGAGATGCTGAAACAGGCCTCGGAAATGATGAAGACGCAGGCGATCGAGATCGAGCGGCAGTCGCAGCGCGGCATCATTGATATCGAGACGCTGGAAAAGACCAACCGCGACCTGATCGACACGATCACCGGCGTGCTGAAAGTGCAGGATGAGGGCCGCCGCAAGCGCGTGGAGGTCGAGCGCAAGCTCGGCGAGATGACGCAGGAACTGAAGAAGCAGCTCAGCGCCCGGCCGAGTATCTGAGCAGAAAATGAGTGATCTTCCGATGATGCGCGCCGCCCTGTGCGAGCGGTTCGGCGATGCTTCGGTCGTTCGTGTCGCGGAGGTCCCGAAACCGGTTCCGGGTGACGGCGAGGTGCTGGTGCGCATTCTCGCCAGCACGCTGGATTCTGCCGACCGGCGCGTCCGCGCGCTGGACATGCCGCCGGGCTTCGGGCCGATGGCGCGGCTGGCCTTCGGCTTCGGCCGGCCCCGCCAGCCAATCCTCGGTACGGCCCTCGCGGGGATCGTCGAAGCGGTCGGGCCCGGAACCAGCCTGTTCCGCCCCGGCGACAAGGTGGTCGCCAGCACCGGTGCCGCGCAAGGATGCCATGCCGAATTCCGTGTGATCGGCGAGCGCAAGGCCATCGCCGCCAAGCCGGCGGCTCTCGGCTTCGAGGAAGCGGCTGCCGTGATTTTCGGCGGCATGACAGCGCGGCATTTCCTTGAGGACAAGGCGCCGGTTACACCCGGCGAGACAGTGCTCGTGATCGGTGCTGGCGGAGCTGTGGGCGTCGCTGCGATGCAACTCGCACGCGAAGCTGGCGCAAAGGTCAGTGCCTGCTGCAGCGCCGGAAAGGCGAACTGGGTCCAGTCTCAGGGCGCCGAGAGTGTGATCGACTATCGCGCGCCGGGCTGGCCGGATGCCTATCACGGGGCTTTCGATCTCGTGATCGACACGGTCGGGGCGATGCCGGCCGCGCAAAGCGTGCGGCTCGCCCGCCCAGGCGGTCGGCTCGTTGCGCTCACAGCCTCGCTCTGGGATTTCATGGCCATGCCCTGGCTCAATGCGCGGTCCGGCCGTTCGGTCATTGGCGGCATGGTGCCGGACAATGCCGAGGGGTTGGCCCGCGTGATGGCGCGTGCCGAAACCGGCAGGCTTCGCCCGGCCATCGGCGCCCGCTTCCCGCTGGAGCGGATCGGCGAGGCCCATGCCCTGATCGACGGGGGCCACAAGACCGGCAGCATCGTCATTTCGATGGGATAACGCGCTCCTGCGCACAGGAAACCGCCACAAGCCCGGCCCTATGCAAGAATGCGGGTTCCGTGCCTCCCGAACCTGTTCTAGAAGCCAACCCGGATTAACCGGAATCGACGGCGAAGGAGCAGGCCATGGCAGACGCACTCAGGATCGGCATTGCCGGGCTCGGGACGGTCGGCGCCGCGACGATCCGGATCCTCACTTCAGCCCACAATGAACTGTCTGTCCGTGCCGGCCGGCCGATCCGGATCGTCGCCGTTTCCGCCCGCACAAAGGGCCGTGATCGCGGCGTCGATCTCTCCGGTTATCGCTGGCATGATGATCCGGTTGCCTTGGCGCAGGATCCGGAGGTCGATCTTGTCGTCGAACTGATGGGCGGCTCTGACGGGCAGGCCAAAGCCCTGGTCGAGGCTGCGCTGGCGGCGGGCAAGCCCGTCGTGACGGCGAACAAGGCCTTGCTTGCGGCGCATGGCCAATCCCTCGCCCTGACGGCGGAGAGCCATGGCGCCACCATCGCCTTCGAGGCAGCGGCGGCCGGGGGCATCCCGGTGATCAAGGCGCTGCGCGAGGCGCTTGTCGGCAACACGATGCGCCGGGTCTCGGGCATCCTCAACGGCACCTGCAACTACATCCTCAGCCGGATGGAGGCCGAGGGGCTGGATTTCCAGCAATGCCTGAAGGCCGCGCAGGAACTCGGCTATGCCGAGGCGGATCCGACCTTCGATATCGAGGGCTATGACACGGCCCACAAGCTGGCCCTTCTGACATCCCTGGCCTTCGGCACCGAGGTCGATGGCGATGCCGTCTATGTCGAGGGCATTTCCGGCGTGACCCCGCTCGATCTCGAAATGGCCGAGGAGCTCGGCTTCCGCATCAAGCTGCTCGGCGTGGCCGAGCGTACGGCGGCCGGCATCGAACAGCGTGTCCACCCGACCATGGTCTCGCGGTCGAGCCAGCTTGCCGGCGTGATGGGTGTCACCAATGCCGTCTCCATCGATGCCGATCCCGTCGGCACGATCACGCTGGTCGGCCCCGGTGCCGGCGGCGGCGCGACGGCTTCGGCCGTGGTGGGCGATATCGTCGATCTCGCCCGTGGCAACAGGGTCGCCACGTTCGGCCGGCCCTCGAACGAACTGGACAAGCCGGTCCGCGCACCGATGCAGCGCCATGAGGGCGGCTATTACATCCGCCTTCAGGTCATGGATCGGCCGGGCGCTGCGGCGATCATCGCGACCCGCATGGCCGAGCGCGGCATCAGCCTCGAATCCATCCTGCAGAAGGGGCGCGATGCCCGGCGCAACGCCAATGGCTCCGTGCCGGTGATCCTGATCACCTATGCCACCACCGAACTGCTGATCCGCAACGCCGTGGCGGCCATCGCCGAGGACGGCGTGCTCGATGGCCCGCCCCAGGTCATCCGCATCGAGCGCTAGCGAAAGCGTGACGAAGGCGCGCGGTCCTGCTAGAAGCCGCGCAATCTGTTGTCATGCAATCACAAACAAGAACCGCAAGGCTAACCCATGGTCGATCTCGTCGTTTCCGAAGACAAAATCATCGAACGCATCCTCACGATGGAACTCGTCCGTGTGACGGAGCGGGCCGCGGTGGCTTCGGCCAAGCTGCGCGGGCGCGGTAACGAGAAAGCGGCGGACCAGGCGGCAGTCGATGCGATGCGGCGCGAGCTGAACCGCCTGCCGATCGATGGCACCATCGTCATCGGCGAGGGCGAGCGTGACGAGGCGCCGATGCTCTTCATCGGCGAGAAGGTCGGCACGACCAAGGGCCCGAAGGTCGATATCGCGGTCGATCCGCTGGAAGGCACCACGCTCTGCGCCAAGGACATGCCGGGCTCGATCGCCGTGATGGCGATGGCCCAGGCCGGCACCCTGCTCTACGCGCCGGATGTGTATATGGACAAGATCGCCATTGGCCCGGGCTATCCCAAGGGCATCGTCGATCTTGACGCCTCGCCGGAGGACAACATCATGGCGCTCGCCAAGGCCAAGGGCGTCCCGACGGGCGAGATTACCGCCCTGGTCATGGACCGGCCGCGCCATGCCGAGCTGATCGCCCGGCTGCGCGCGATTGGCTGCTCGATCCGCCTCATCACCGACGGCGATGTGGTCGGCGTCATCCAGTGCGCCGAAACCGCGAAGACCGGCATCGACATCTATCTCGGCATCGGCGGCGCGCCGGAAGGCGTGCTCGCGGCCGGCGCGCTCCGCTGCGTCGGCGGCCAGATGCAGGGCCGGCTGATCCTCGATACCCCGGAAAAGGTGGCCCGCGCCGCCACGATGGGCATCAAGGATCCCAAGAAGAAATACGAACTCAACGAGCTGGCTTCCGGCGATGTCGTCGTCGCGGCTACTGGCGTCACCGATGGCGCCTTGCTCAAGGGCGTGAAGTTCTCGGGCAACATCATCGAGACCGAAACCATCGTCTATCGCTCGCTCACCGGCACCGTGCGCCGCATCGCGGGCGAGCATCGCCAGCTGGACAAGTTCCACCTGGATTGATCCACCGGTTGCTGGACAGCGAGCCTTGCTTCGCGCATCGTCCGGCCGGAGGGGTATGCTGAAAGGAAAGCGCTGATGTCGCTCGAAATCCGTCCCCTCCTGCCTGCCGACCGTGCCCGCTGGGAGCCGCTCTGGCAGGGCTATCTTACCTTTTACAAGGCCAGCCTGCCGGCGGAAGTCACGGAAACCACCTGGCGCCGCCTGATGGACCCGGCCGAGCCGATGCATGTCTGGGGCGCCTTCGAGGACGAATCCCTGCTCGGCATCGTGCAATGCGTCATCCATCGCACCACCTGGAGCGTGCAGTGGAACTGCTACCTGCAGGACCTGTTCACGGTGGAAGCGGCGCGCGGCAAGGGTGTGGCGCGTGCGCTGATCGAGCATGTCTACCGGGAGGCGAAGGCGATGGATTGTTACCGCGTCTACTGGCAGACGCATGAAACCAACGCCGTGGCGCAGGTGCTCTACAACAAGGTGGCGGAGCGCTCGGGCTTCATCGTCTACCGCCACAATTTCTGAGCATGGACAAGGCCGCCTATCTCGGGGTCTCGCGCTCGGTCCTCGGTCGCCGCTGGGCCGACCGGCTGGACGAGGCCGCCGCGCGCGAGTCGGAGATGATCAGCCGGCAGCTCGATGTGCCGTCCATCCTCGCCCGCCTGCTGGCGGGGCGCGGTGCTACGCTGGAAGATGCCGCACGCCGGCTGGAGCCGCGCCTGCGCGACTGGCTGCCCGACCCCTCGACCGTCCTTGATCTCGACAAGGCCGTGTTCCGCCTGGCCCGCGCCATCGAGACCGGCGAACGCGTCGCGATCTTCGGGGATTACGATGTCGACGGCGCCTGCTCGGCGGCCCTTCTCGGCCATGCGCTCCGCCATGCCGGGCTGGATCCGCTGATCCATATCCCGGACCGGCTGACCGAGGGCTATGGCCCGAATGCCGAGGCGATCCGCCAGCTGCGCGGGCGCGGCGCCACGCTGCTGGTCTGCGTCGATTGCGGCACATCCGGCCATGCCCCGCTGGCCGAGGCCCGGTCGATCGGCATGGATGTGCTGGTCCTTGACCACCACCAGGCGCCGGAAGTCCTTCCGGACGTTGAAGCGCTGGTCAATCCGAACCGGCTGGATGATCTCTCCGGCCTAGGCCATCTCTGCGCGGCGGGCGTGGTTTTCCTCGTTCTGGTCGGCCTGAACCGGCAGCTGCGCGGTTCCCGCCATGCCCTGCCGGAACTGATGAGCCAGCTCGATCTCGTCGCCCTCGCCACGGTGGCCGATGTCGTGCCGCTGACCGGCCTCAACCGCGCCTATGTGGCGCAGGGGCTGAAGATCATGCGCGCCCGCGAGCGCCCGGGCCTTGTCGCCCTGGCGGATGTCTCCCGGCTCGATGCAGAGCCCGAGGCCTGGCATCTCGGCTATCTGCTGGGGCCGCGCATCAATGCCGGCGGCCGGATCGGCGATTCCGCCCTCGGCGCACGGCTGCTGATGAGCGAGGATCGCGACGAGGCGGCCCGGATCGCCACGCAGCTCGACCATCTCAACCGCGAACGGCAGGCGGTCGAGGAAGCGATGCTCGCCGAAGCCGAGGACGAGGCGATCCGCCTTGCCGGCCTCGAAGGCGAGGGCAGGGCGGTGCTGGTCGTGGCGGGCGGACGTTGGCATCCCGGCATTGTCGGCATCGTGGCCGGCCGGCTGAAGGAGCGTTTCCAGCGCCCGGCTTTCGCCTTCGCGCCGGGTGATCCGGGGCTGCTGACGGGCTCCGGCCGGTCGATTTCCGGGGTTGATCTCGGCGCCGCCGTGCGCCTTGCCGTGGAATCCGGGCTTGCGCGCAAGGGCGGGGGCCATGCCATGGCGGCAGGCATCACGCTCGACGAAACGGGCCTGGCCGCCTTCTCGGCCTTTCTCGAGGAGCGACTCGCCGCCGCTGTCGCGATCTCACGCGAGGCGGATTTCCTGCGGCTGGATGCTGCGCTGACTGCCGAGAGCCTGACTCCGGATTTCGTCACCGAGATCCAGCGGGCCGGCCCGTTCGGCCAGGGCAACCCAGAGCCGCTCTTCGCGCTGCCGGCCCATACCCTGCTCGACCTGCGGGAATTGCGGAACGGCCATTTGCGCATCACGCTGGCGAGCCAGGGCGGCGCAAGGCTGGAGGCGATGGCCTTCCGGGCTGGCGGCCGTCCGCTCGGCGAGGCGCTTGCCGCCCATCGCGGCCGGAAGATCCATGCCGCCGTCTCCGTCTCGCGTGATATGTGGGGCGGCAAGCCGCGCGTCAGCGCGCGGCTGGTCGATTTCGCCCCGGCGGGCTAGGCTTCCGCCCGGGCCTTTTCCCGTGCGCGCACCTGCTCGCGCAGGAAGATGTAGAGGCCCGCGGCGACAATGATCGCCGACCCGATAAAGACATGCAGGGCCGGCCAGTCGCCGAAGAAGAGCCAGCCGAGCAGCACGGCCCAGACGATCAGCGTATACTGGTAGGGCACAACAACGGCGGCCGGCGCATAACGCAGCGCCCGGTTCACACCCATATGGGCGAGATTGGCCACGATCCCCAGCAGCATCAGGGCGAGGAAGTCGAATAGCGTAGGCGGCACCCAGCGGAACGGCGCCACGGCCAGCCCGAACAGCAGCGCGCTCGCCACTTGCCAGGAAACCAGCGTCACCTCGTTTGTCCCTGCCAGCTTGCGGGTGAGGATATTGAGCGCCGCGAAGAGGATCGTCCCGGCAAGGGCGATCAGCGCCGGCCAGCCCATGCCGTCGCCGGTCGGGTTGACAGCGATCAGCACGCCGATGAAGCCGAGGCCGACAGCTGTCCAGCGCCGCCATCCCACCTGCTCCTTCAGGAACAGTACAGCCATCAGCGTCACGAAGATCGGCCCGGCGAGATAGAAGGCCACCGCATTGGCCAGCGGCAGGTAGATCACGGCCCAGTAGAAGAACGCGACCTCGGCGGTCGAGCAGAATGCCCTGAGCACATGCAGCCACGGCCGTTCGGGAAAGGCGACCACGCGCCAGCCGGTCCGGTGGATGGCCGGCGCCAGCATCAGCGCCCCGGCGAAGGAGCGAATCAGCAGCAATTGCGCGACGCCATAAGTGGCGACCAGCCATTTCCCCATGACGTCATTCAATGAGAAGGCGAACATCGCCGCGAGCATGAAACCGATTCCGGCAAGCGTCCGGTCGGGCGGGGAGGGAGGGGTCACGTGGGGTCAATCCTCTCGGTTGGGCAGGGCAAAACATGAAGCGACGCCATGCGCAAGATCCGTTTCCCGGGGGGGCCGGAATTGGCCGCAAGGTTTTTCACGAAATCTGCAATCGGGTGCTTGCCCCACCGCGCGATCCTCGCTATTAGACCGGCTCTCGCGGGCGCCCTTCGTCTATCGGTTAGGACGACAGCCTTTCACGTTGTAAAGACGGGTTCGATTCCCGTAGGGCGCGCCACGAGATTTTCCCCGAAAACGGCCATCATTTGCGCGACTTCCGGCGCGAGGTCATGCTGTCCTGATCCGGCAGAGGCCTCCGGTTGACAGAAGCGTGCGGCTATCGCCAGTGTTGCCTCGGGATCGGATTTCCAGGAGGCCGGATGAGCTGGCTGAAACAAGCAAGCCGCATCTGGCTCGTTTTGGCAGCACTCTGGGTTGCTTTGCTCTCCGGCTACATTCTGGCAACCGCCGAGCCCTGGCAGGGCGGGGGCAACTGGGGCATTCCCTTTGCCATCATCGTGTTCGGAATACTTCCCGCTTTGGCGCTTCTCCCAGTGGTCCTGATTGCTGCAGGGGTCGTCGAACTCTGGCGACGGCGCAGGTAAGCGCCACACGCCAGCGGGCGGACCGGCGGGCTTGGGAGGCCCGGCAACGAAGTGCCTGTCGGGCGTTTCGCGGGGCAGGTGCAGTTTTTCGGCAGGGAGTCGCAGAGCCAGCATGTCAACGCTGCATTCAATCCGGCTTTTATGCCGAACCCTCTGCGATCACAAGGGTTTCCGCATAGGTGTAGCCGTGGTTGCCGGCCTGCCCCTGCTGGCCATGGGCGCGGTTGCGCTGTTCGTCGGGTTTGGAGCATCCGCAGGGCTCTGGTTCCGGATCGGATCGCCGGCCGCATCCGGGGAAGACCTGACAGGCTTGATCGTCATGGCTGGTGTCTTCCTTGTCATCGGGAGCGGCATCGTCGGCATCACACTCCGCGTTGTCTTTTCATGGGCGGCATTGGCCGGGAGGCCGGCGCTCCGGCGCATGATCCTGGTGTTGACGATTCCTGCGATGATCCTTGTCCTGTTGGTAGTCGCCTTCACCGGACTTGTTCCACCGCTCATATTGGCGGTTCTGCTTGCCATTGTCGTGCTGGGGACGACAGACTGAGGGCCAAGGATACGTGCAGCATCGAACGGTTCGCCCCCTTGGCGTGCTGGCGGAAACAACGCTGGAATGGGCAACCGGCGGCGTGAGCGATTTTGAAGAGGAGCGAGAATGGCGACCAATTTGCGGATCGACGGACCGCGCCTGCTGTCGCGGCTGGCAGCCCTCGCGGAAATCGGCGCCACGCCGGAAGGCGGCTGCCGGCGCCTCGCCCTGACCGACGAAGACCGCGCCGGCCGCGACTGGCTGGTTGCGCGGATGCGCAGCCTCGATCTCGATGTGCGGGTCGATGCGATCGGCAACATTGTCGGGATTCTCCCCGGTGCCGAGCACGGCCCGGCGGTGATCCTCGGCTCGCATATCGATACGGTGGCGACCGGCGGCAAATATGACGGCGCGCTCGGCGTCGTCGCCGGGCTGGAGGTTCTTGCCACCTTGCGGGAGGCGGGGATCACGCCGCGCCGCCCGATGGCGGTTATCGCCTTCACCAACGAGGAAGGCGCCCGGTTCCAGCCGGATATGCTGGGCTCCTTCGTCTGGGGCGGCGGCCTGCCGCTGGCGGAGGCGCTCGGGCAGCGGGATGCCGATGGCGCTCTTCTCGGCGCGGAGCTTGGCCGGATCGGCTATGCCGGGCCGGAAATACCGGGCTTTCTTGCTGCCCGGGCCTATTTCGAGCTGCATATCGAGCAGGGCCCTGTCCTCGAACAGGAGGCGCTGCAGATCGGTGCTGTCACCGGGGTGCAGGGCATTACCTGGCTCGAATTCACGATCGGCGGCGAGCCGCGCCATGGCGGCACCACGCCGATGAAGTATCGCCGCGATGCCGGGCTTCTGGCGGCACGGATCAATGTTTTCGCCCATGAGCAGACGCAGGCTGTGCCTGATCTTCTCGCCAATATGGGCTTCGTCCGGATGATGCCGGGCAATGTCAATGTCGTGCCCGAACAGGTGGTCTGCACGCTGGATCTCCGCAACCCCGATCAGGCGCTGCTGGACGCGGCGGAGCAGGCCATCCGCCATTTCGCGGCCGGCGCAGCGGAAAAGGCCGGCCTGACGCTGGCGATCCGCGATCTCGCCCGCTTCCCGCCAACGCCCTTCGACCCCGCCATGATCGGCAAGGTGGAGCAGGCGGCGGGCGCGCTTGGCCTGTCCTGCCGGCGGATCATCTCCGGCGCCGGCCACGATGCCCAGATCATGGCCGGCCTGTGTCCGACCAGTATGATCTTCATCCCCTCGATCGGGGGGCTTTCGCACAACCCGAGGGAGTTCTCCACCGATGCCGATCTCGTGGCCGGGGCGAATGTCCTCCTGCATGTCGCCTACGACGCCGCGATGGCGTGACAGGGAGCACCGGAATGTCTGACCTGAGCAAACTCACGGCTTCGGCCTTGGCGGAAGCCTATCGCAACCGCCGCCTTTCGCCGGTGGAGGTGGCGCAAGCCGGCCTTGCCGCAATCGAGCACCATCAGCAGGCCTTCAACGCCTTCTGCCATGTCGAACCCGATGTGACCCTCGCCATGGCCTCGGCCTCGGCGGCGCGTTGGCGCGACGGAACGCCGCTCTCGGCCCTCGATGGCGTTCCGGTGACGATCAAGGACAATATCGACGTCGCCGGCTGGCCGTCGCGCAAGGGATCGGCGGTGGTGTCGGCTGTGCCGGCGGCGCTCGACGCCCCGGGGACGGCCCGCCTGCGCGATGCCGGCGCGGTGATCCTCGGCAAGACGACGATGCCCGAATTCGGCTGGAAGGGCACAAGCGATTCTCCGCTGACCGGGATTACCCGCAATCCCTGGAACCCGGCCTGTACGACCGGCGGCTCCTCAGCCGGTGCGGCGGCGGCGGCGATTCTCGGCATCGGCCGCATCCATATCGGCACCGATGGCGCCGGCTCGGTGCGCATTCCCGGCGCCTTTACCGGGCTGGTGGGCCTGAAATCCACCTTCGGCCGCGTGGCCGCGGCGCCGATCTCCGTGATGGGCGTGCTTGCCCATCTCGGGCCGCTGACGCAGACCGTGGAAGAAACGGCGCAGGCCATGGCGGTGATCGCCCGGCCTGACCCGCGCGACATGATGGCGACCCTGCCGCCGATGGAATGGGGCCATGGCCTGGAGGATGGCGTGCGCGGGCTGCGCATCGCCTATTCCCCGGCCCTCGGTCAGCGCGTCGAGGTCGATCCCGATGTCGCCCGGCAGGTCGCGGCGGCGGCGCGGACTTTCGAGTCTTTGGGCGCACATGTCGAGCAGGTCGATCCCGGATTCACCGATCCGGTCGAGGTGCTGCTGACCCTGTGGAATGCCGGTGCCGCCCTTGCGCTGGCAGGCATTCCTCCGGCGGATCGCACGCGGATGGACCCGGGCCTTGTCGCCTCGGCGGAGGCCGGCGCCCGGCTGGATGCCGCCACCTATGTCGAGGCATTGCTCTACAAGCGGAACGCGTTGGCGGAGACCATGGCGCGGTTCCACCAGCGCTTCGACCTGCTGATCTCTCCGACCATGCCGTTGCCCGCTTTCGAGGCAGGACGCCTCACCCCCGGGCACGGGCGCTATGGCGATGTCTGGACGAACTGGAGCCCCTTCACCTATCCGTTCAATCTCACCCAGCAGCCGGCGATCTCCGTTCCCGCAGGTTTGACCTCCGGCGGGATGCCGGTCGGATTGCAGATTGTCGGGGCTTTTGGCGATGATCTCACGGTGCTGCGGGCCGCCCGCGCCTTCGAAGCGGCGAGCCCGTTTCCCCAGCTTCGAACGGGTCTGCACAATCTGTGATCACTGAAGCTTGCCAGCCCGGATAATCGGTGGAACACTGTATACCAAGGCAATGGCTTGGCACGCGGTTTGCGACCGGGGACACATTGCCACGAAAACGACCGGCACATCCATGTGCCGGCGGGGTGGACCGCACTGGGAGTGAGTCAATGGATCGCAGGACATTCGTAAAATCGGCAGGCGGCGTGATGCTGGCAGCGGCCAGCGGCGGGCTTCCCGCGCCCGCGCTTTCACAGGGCGCCAATGCGCGCACCCTGCGTTTCGTGCCGCAGGCCAACCTCGCCAATTTCGACCCGATTTGGGGAACGCAATATGTTGTCCGCAACGCGGCGGCGCTCGTCTGGGATACGCTCTATGGTGTCGACGAGACGCTGACGCCGAAGCGCCAGATGGTCGAGAGCGAGACCGTTTCGCCGGATGGCCTTGTCTGGACCTTCAAGCTGCGCTCGGGCATGAAATTCCACGATGGTTCGCCTGTCCTCGCCAAGGATGCGGTGCAGAGCCTCGTGCGCTGGTCGGCCCGCGACCCGATGGGCCTGATGATCCGCGCGCTCCAGAACGAGCTGGTCGCGGTTGATGACCTGACCTTCCGCTGGTCGCTGAAGAAGCCCTATCCGAAGATGCTGCTGGCGCTGGGCAAGAACAACTCGCCCTGCACCTTCATCATGCCGGAGCGCATCGCCAAGACTGATCCGTTCCAGCAGATCACCGAGTATATCGGCTCAGGCCCGATGAAATTCGTCCGGAACGAATGGGTACCCGGCGCCAAGGCGGTGTTCGAGAAATTCGCCGATTACAAGCCGCGCGACGAGAAGGCCTCCTGGCTGGCGGGCGGCAAGCGCATCATGGTCGACCGGATCGAATGGGTGATCATGCCCGATCCCGCCACGGCTTCGGCCGCCTTGCAGAACGGCGAGGTGGATTGGTGGGAAAACCCGCTTTCCGACCTCGTGCCGGTGCTGAAGGCCAACCGGAACATCAACGTCGATATCGCCGACCCGCTCGGGAATATCGGCGCGTTCCGCATGAACCACCTGCATCCGCCCTTCGACAATGTGAAGATCCGGCGCGCCGTCCTCGCGGCGATGAACCAGGAAGACTACATGCGGGCGATTGTCGGCGACGACAACAACCTCTGGAAGCCGCTGCCGGGCTTCTTCACGCCGGGCACCCCGCTCTACACCGAATCCGGTGGCGAGATCCTGAAGATGAGGTCGCTTGATGCGGCCAAGAAGCTTCTGCAGGAAGGCGGCTACAGCAACCAGCCGGTCACCTGCGTGGTCGCGCAGGATCTTCCGGTTCTCAAGGCGATGGGCGAGGTCACGGCCGACCTTCTGAAGAAGATGGGCATGAATGTCGATTTCGTCGCCACCGACTGGGGCACGGTCGGCGCCCGCCGCGCGCAGAAGACCCCGCCCGGTCAGGGCGGCTGGAACATGTTCCACACCTGGCATGCCGGTGCGGATTGCATCAACCCGGCCCCCTATACCGCTGTCCGCGGCAATGGCGACAAGGCCTGGTTCGGCTGGCCGAACAGCCCGGGTGTCGAGAAGGAAGTCGACAACTGGTTCCAGGCCGCCACAATCGATGACGAGAAGGCCGCGATCGCGCGCCTCAACAAATCCGCGCTCGAGGATGTCGTCTTTGCGCCGACCGGCTTCTTCCTGACCTATCAGGCCTGGCGGAAGAACGTGTCGGGTGTGACCAAGGGCCCGCTGCCCTTCTTCTGGGGCGTGTCCAAGGCCTGAGGCCGCCGAGTACGGGGAGCGCGGATCCTCCTCGCCCGTGAGGGTGGGATCCGCGCTCCGGCTCCTTCTCCGTTGCGAGGACCTCATCCCCGATGCTTGCGTTCATCGTCCGGCGGATCATCGCGACAATTCCCGTCATGGGATTTGTAGCGCTGTTCGTCTTTTCCCTGCTCTACATCGCGCCAGGGGATCCGGCCGCCGTCATTGCCGGTGATCAGGCCAGCCCCGCCGATGTCGAGCGAATCCGCGCCGGGCTCGGCCTCGACAGGCCTTATCTCGTGCGCTTCGCCGAATGGCTGTTCCGCGTGCTGCAGGGCGATCTCGGAACCTCGATCTTCACCTCGCTGCCGGTGACCCAGTTGATCGCGCAGCGGATCGAGCCCACGGTCAGCCTCATGGTGGTGACCTTGTTCTTCGCGATCATCATCGCCGTGCCGATGGGCGTGGTCGCTGCATGGAAAGCCAACACCTGGATCGACCGTGTGGCCATGGCCTTCGCGGTGTTCGGGTTCTCGGTGCCGGTTTTCGTGGTCGGCTACCTGCTGGCCTATGTGTTTGCGCTGAAACTCGACTGGTTCCCCGTGCAGGGCTACACGCCGCTTTCGGCCGGGTTCGGCCCGTGGCTGGAAAACCTCGTACTGCCGGCCGTCACGCTGGGCATGGTCTATATCGCGCTGATCGCCCGCATCACGCGAGCCTCCATGCTCGAAGTGCTCCAGCAGGATTATATCCGCACCGCCCGCTCGAAGGGCCTCGCCCAGCCGAGCATCCTCTTCATTCATGCGCTGAAGAATGCCGCCATCCCGGTCGTCACGGTGATCGGCATCGGGATCGCGTTGCTCATCGGTGGCGCCGTGGTGACGGAGAGCGTCTTCGCCATTCCCGGCCTGGGCCGCCTGACGGTCGATGCCATCCTCCGTCGCGATTATCCCGTCATCCAGGGCGTCGTGCTGATGTTTTCCTTCGTCTATGTCCTCATCAATCTCGTGGTCGACATCATCTACACCCTGCTTGACCCGCGAATCCGGTACTGAGCCATGAACCAGCCCGGACCGCTCCCTCCCGTCGATGAATCCCGCCTTGTCGTGGCGCCGGTCCTGCCGGACATCCTGCCGGCCCGGAAGCCGCGCAAGGGCGTGATCGGGTTCATCCGTACCAACCCGGCCATGGCCTTCGGGGTTTTCCTGCTGGCTTTGATGGTCTGCCTCGCCGTCTTCGCGCCCTTCCTCGGTACGGTGGATCCGACCTCGCTCTCGCCCGCCCGCCGCACCCGCCTGCCGTCGGAAGCCTATTGGTTCGGCACCGACATGCTGGGCCGCGACATCTATTCCCGCGTGCTCTATGGCACCCGTGTTTCGCTGATGGTCGGCTTCTCGGTGGCCATCCTCGCATCGATTGCCGGGCTCGTCATCGGCCTCGTCTCCGGCATGGTCCGCTGGGCCGACAGCCTCATCATGCGGATGATCGACGGCATGATGTCGATCCCGCCGATCCTGCTGGCCATCGCGCTGATGGCCCTGACGCGCGGCTCGATGCAGAATGTGATCATCGCGATCACCATTGCAGAAATCCCGCGTGTCGCGCGCCTTGTGCGCGGCGTCGTGCTGACCCTGCGCGAACAGCCCTATGTCGACGGCGCCATCGCCGCCGGCACGCGGATGCCGCGGCTGATCTTCCGCCACATCCTGCCGAACACGTTGGCGCCGATGATCGTGCAGGCCACCTATATCTGCGCCAGCGCCATGATCGTCGAGGCGATCCTCTCCTTCATCGGAGCCGGCATTCCGCCGACCGTGCCCACATGGGGCAACATCATGGCCGATGGCCGGACGCTCTGGCAGGTGCGCCCGCATATCATCGTCTTCCCCGCCATCTTCCTGTCGGTGACCGTGCTGGCGGTGAACCTTGTCGGCGACGGCCTGCGTGACGCGCTGGACCCGCGCATGGCGAAAAGGCTCTGATCATGGCCCTGCTTGAAATAGACCAGCTCCAGACGCATTTCCGCACGCCGGATGGCATCAACCGCGCGGTGGATGGCGTCTCCTTCTCCATCGAGGCCGGGCAGACGCTTGCGGTCGTCGGCGAGAGCGGCTGCGGGAAATCCGTCACCGCCATGTCGATCCTGCGGCTCATCCCCGAGCCGCCGGGCAAGATGGCCGGGCAGATCCGCTTCGAGGGGCGCAACCTGCTCGACTGCACACCGGAGGAGATGCGCCATATCCGCGGCAACGAGATCTCGATGATCTTCCAGGAGCCGATGACCAGCCTCAACCCGGTCCTGACCATCGGGCGGCAGATCTCCGAGAGCCTGCGCCTCCATCAGGGCCTCGGCAAGGCGGAGGCGCTTGCGCAGGCCGTCGAGATGCTCAAGCTGGTCGGCATTCCCGAGCCTGGCCGCCGGGTGCATGAATACCCGCACCAGCTCTCCGGCGGCATGCGCCAGCGCGTGATGATCGCCATCGCGCTCGCCTGCTCGCCCAAATTGCTGATCGCGGATGAGCCCACGACGGCGCTCGACGTGACGATCCAGGCGCAGATCCTCGATCTGATGCGCGATCTCAAATCCCGTGTCGGTGCCGCCATCATGCTGATCACGCATGATCTCGGCGTCGTCGCCGAAGTCGCTGATCAGGTCGTCGTCATGTATGCCGGCCGCAAGGTCGAGGAAGCGCCGGTCCGCCAGCTTTTCCGGTCGCCGAAGCATCCCTATACGCAGGGCCTGCTCGGCGCCGTACCGAAGCTGGGTTCCTCGCTTTCCGGCCAGGGCTTCCAGCGCCTCGCCGAGATTCCCGGCATGGTGCCCAGCCTCAAGAAGCGCATCGATGGCTGCGTCTTTGCCGGCCGCTGCCCGCAGGTTACCGAACTCTGCCGCCGCATCGCGCCAGGGCTCGAAATGAAGGCGCCCGGCCAGATCGTCGCCTGTCACCATGCCGAACGGGAGGCCTCGGTCGCATGAACCAGCCCATCCTCGCGGTCAACGACCTCAAGAAGCACTTCCCGATCCGGGGCGGCGTCCTTTCCGGCGTGACCGGCCATGTCTTTGCGGTTGATGGTGTGTCGTTCTCGATCGACAAAGGCGAAACCCTGTCGCTGGTCGGCGAGAGCGGGTGCGGCAAGTCCACGGTCGGCAAGGCGATCCTGCGCCTGTTCGAGCTGACCTCCGGGCAGGTTGTGCTCGATGGCCAGCGCATCGACGATCTCTCGCCCGCAGCCCTGCGCCCGCTCCGCCAGCGCATCCAGGTGGTCTTCCAGGACCCGTTCTCCTCGCTCAACCCGCGAATGCGCGTGCGCGACATTCTCGCCGAGCCGATCACGAATTTCGGCCTGTTGAAGACCCGGGCGGAGATCGATGCCCGCCTGCGCGCGCTGATGGCAAAGGTCGGCCTGCCGCCCGATGCGATCGATCGCTGGCCGCATGAATTCTCGGGCGGGCAGCGTCAGCGGATCGGCATTGCCCGGGCTCTGGCGGCCGAGCCGGATCTCATCATCTGCGACGAGGCTGTCTCCGCACTCGATGTCTCGGTCAAGGCGCAGATCGTGAACCTGCTCTGCGACCTGCAGCAGGAACTCGGCCTCGCCTTGCTTTTCATCAGCCACGACCTCGCGATCGTCGAGCACATGACGCATCGCGTGGCGGTGATGTATCTCGGCAAGATCGTCGAGAAGGGCCCCCGCGAGGCGATCTTCGCCAATCCGCAACACCCCTATACCAAGGCGCTGCTTTCGGCTGTGCCGGTGCCGGACCCGGAAATCCGGCGCGAACGCATCATCCTCCGAGGCGATGTGCCGAGCCCGATCAACCCGCCCAAGGGCTGCCGCTTCAACACGCGTTGCCCCTTCGTGGTCGATCGCTGCCGCAGCGAGGAGCCCGTCCTGCGCCAGGTGGGCAACCAGCATGTCGCCGCCTGCCATCTCATCGAAGCGGCCGAAGAGCCGTCCGGGACCGACAATGCCTGACTTCCTGCTCAACCCGCATCTCGACCGGGCCCGTCCCTACGGCCCCGAGCTGCAGGCCATTCTCTCGCTGGAAGGGGCTGGCGAGGCCCGCGAAACCATCCGCCAATGGCAGGGCTACGCGCCCACCCCGCTCCGCAGCCTGCCCGCTTTGGCGCAGGAGGCCGGGGTGGCCGAGATTCTCTACAAGGATGAAGGCAAGCGCTTCACCCTGCGCTCGTTCAAGGCGCTGGGAGGAGCTTACGCTGTTGACCGGCTGGTGGCCAAAAGCGGCCGCGAGGGGCTGACAGTGACCTGCGCCACCGATGGCAATCATGGCCGGGCCGTGGCCTGGGGCGCGCGGCGGGCCGGGATCCGCGCCGTCATCTATGTCCATGAGGGCGTCAGCGAGGGGCGGGCGGAGGCCATCCGCTCCTATGGCGCCGAGGTTGTCCGCAAGGGCTTCAACTACGATGCCTCGGTGCGCGCCTCGGCCGAAGCGGCGGCCCGGAATGGCTGGCAGATTGTCTCCGACACGTCGTGGCCGGGTTACGAGGATGTCCCGCGGGATGTGATGCAGGGCTATGCGACGCTCGCCATGGAAGTCGAGGAACAGGGCGGCAAGCCGACCCATGTCTTCGTGCAGGGCGGCGTCGGTGGCATCGCCGCGGCCGTTCTTTCCTATCGCTGGGAAAAGTTCGGTTCAGGCCGCCCGAAAATGATCGTGGTCGAGCCGGAAAATGCCGCCTGCCTGCTCGCCAGCGCGAAGGCGGGCACGATCACCAATGTCACCGGCGATCTCGAGACGATCATTGCCGGGCTGGCCTGCGGCGAACCTTCGATCCTCGCCTGGACGATCCTCGATCCCGGCGCTGATGCTTTCATGACCGTCACCGACGAGGACGCGGCAGCGGCCATGCGCCGGCTGGCGGAGGAGGGCGTGGTCGGTGGCGAATCCGGCGTGGCCGGGCTGGCCGGGTTCCGGCAGGTCTGCGCGCATCCGGAATGGCGGGCAGCGCTTGGCATCGACGCCACTTCCCGCATCCTGTTCTATGGCACGGAAGGTGCCACCGATCCCGCCGTCTACACGGCGATTGTTGGGCGCACACCGGAGGAGGTCGAGGGATGAGCCGTGTCCTCACCATTGGCGCTGCACAGCTCGGCGCGATCCAGCGCAGCGACAGCCGCTCGGCGGTCGTCGCCCGGATGGTCACGCTGATGCGCGAGGCCGCCCGGAATGGCTGCGATCTCGTCGCCTTTCCCGAATTGGCGCTGACCACCTTCTTCCCGCGCTGGTTCATGGCGGATCAGGCGGAGATCGACAGCTTCTTCGAGCGCGAGATGCCCTCGAACGAGACCGCGACGCTCTTCACCACCGCGCGCGAACTCGGCCTTGCCTTCACGCTCGGTTATGCGGAACTCACGCAGGAGGAGGGGCGGACCCGCCGCTTCAACACCCAGATCCTCGTTGGCAAGGATGGCCGGATCCTCGCGAAATACCGCAAGATCCATCTGCCCGGGCATGCCGAGCATGAGCCGTGGCGGGCCTTCCAGCATCTCGAGAAGCGCTATTTCGAGGTCGGCAACCTGTCCTGGCCGGTCGTCCGGGCAGGGGCTGACCTGCATTCCGGCCTGTTCGGCCAGATGATCTGCAATGACCGCCGCTGGCCGGAAAGCTACCGCGTCATGGGCCTGCAGGGCGTCGAGATGATCCTGCTCGGCTACAACACCCCGGTCCATAACCCGCCGGCCCCGGCGCATGACCGGCTCGGCGATTTCCACAACCATCTCGTGATGCAGGCCGGTGCCTACCAGAATGCCAGCTGGGTCATCGGCGTAGCGAAATGCGGCGTCGAGGAAGGCTGCGAGATGATCGGCGGCTCCTGCATCATTGCCCCGACCGGCGAGATCGTGGCGCAGGCGGTGACGCGCGAGGACGAGCTTGTCGTCGCGCGCTGCGATCTCGATCTCGGCCAGAGCTACAGGAACTCCACCTTCAATTTCGCCCGCCACCGCGAGCCCGCGCAATACCGGATGATCGTCGAGCGCAAGGGCGCGGTGCTGCCGGACTGAGCCGGTCAGGTCATGGCCGGGCCGGGCTGGCGATGACGAGCAACCATTCCCGACAGGCGCAACCCAGGGAGGACGCCATGCATGATCTGATCCTGAAAGGCGGCCGGGTGATTGACCCGTCGCAGAAACATGACGGCATCCTCGATGTCGCCTTCACCGACGGCAAGGTCTCCGGCTTCGGCAAGGACCTGAAAGGCGCGAAGGAAACGCGCGACGTCTCCGGCTGTATCGTCACGCCCGGGCTCATTGACATGCATACCCATGTCTATTGGGGCGGCACGTCACTGGGCATCGATGCGGATGAATTCTGCCGCATGTCCGGTGTCACCACCTCGGTGGATACCGGTTCGGCTGGCCCGGGCAACTGGCCCGGTTTCCGCAAGCATGTGATCGAGCACAGCCAGGCCCGTATCCTCGCCTATCTCCATGTCAGTCATGCCGGCATCTATGGCTTTGACAGCCGTGTCATGGTGGGCGAGAGCGTCGATATGCGCATGATGAACCCGATCGCCTGCGCCGAGGTGGCGGATGCGAACCGCGATCTCATCGTCGGCATCAAGGTCCGAGTCGGGCTCCATGCCTCGGGCGAGCAGGGCACTGCGCCGCTCAACATCGCGCTGCAGGTGGCAGAGGAAGTCGGCATGCCGCTGATGTGCCATATCGACCATCCGCCGCCCTCCTACGAGGAAGTGCTGGAGATGCTCCGCCCCGGCGATGTGCTGACCCATGCCTTCCGGCCTTTCCCGAACTCGCCCGCCACGGCGCAGGGCACGGTCAAGCCGGCCGTGCTCGCGGCCCGCAAGCGCGGCGTGCTGTTCGATATCGGCCATGGCAAGGGCTCCTTCGCCTTCAAGACGACGCGCGCCATGCTGGCCAATGGCTTCCTGCCGGATACCATCTCCTCGGATGTTCACCAGCTCTGCATCAACGGACCGGCTTTCGACCAGGTGACGACGATGTCGAAATTCCTCTGCCTCGGCGTCAGCCTCTACGAGGTGGTCAAGGCCTCTACCGTCAATGCCGGGATGATGCTGAAGCGCCCGGAATACGGATCGCTCAAGGTCGGCGCGCTCGGCGATGCAACGATCCTGACCGTGCGCGAGGGCAAGTTCGACTATGTCGACGTGACCGGTGAACACCTGATCGGCAACCAGAAGATCGTCTCCGAAGGCGTGGTCCTCAAGGGCAAATGGTGGCATCCGAAGCGCTCGACGCGCTTTCCGAAGGTGAATTCATGACGCCCGAACAGCGCCTGGCCAGCCTTGGCCTTGTCCTGCCGCCCGTCCCGGTGCCGGTGGCGAATTACGTGCCCTATCGCTTTGCCGGAAACCTGCTCTACCTCTCCGGGCAGGGCCCGAAGCGGCCCGACGGCACCTACCGCGCCGGCCGGCTCGGCCGCGACATCTCGATCGACGAGGCCTATCAGGAAGCGCGGCTGACCGGCCTGCAATTGCTGGCCGTGGCGAAAGCCGCTCTGGGCGATCTCTCCCGCATCGAAGCCGTGGTGAAACTGCTCGGCATGGTCAATGCGGAACCGGATTTCGCCGATCATCCCAAGGTGATCAATGGATGCTCCGACCTGCTGGTCGAGGTGCTGGGCGAGGCCGGCCGCCATGCCCGCTCAGCCGTGGGCATGGGCTCGCTGCCGAACCGCATGGCGGTCGAGATCGAGGCGATCCTGCTGGTGAAAGGCTGAGCCATGGCCGATCTGAAGACGCGCATCGCGCAGGAATTCGGGACGCCGCAACTTGTGGTCGATCTTGATGTGGTCGATCGCAATATCGCGAAAGCCCAGGCGACTTGCGATGCGAAGGGCATCGCCAATCGCCCGCATATCAAGACGCATAAATCCGTCGAGCTTATGCAGAGGCAACTCGAGGCCGGTGCGAAAGGCATCACCTGCCAGAAGATCGGCGAGGCCGAAGCCATGGCGGCCGGCGGCGCCGACGACATTTTCATCTCCTACAATCTGCTCGGTGAGGAGAAGATGGCCCGCCTTGCCCGCCTGATGCAGGGTGTGACGATGCGCGTCGCGGCCGATAATCCGCTGGTGGTCGAGCATCTCGGCCGGGCGGCGGCGCAGGCCGGTACCCCGCTCTTTGTTCGCGTTGAATGCGATACTGGCCGCAAGCGCGCCGGTGTCGAAACGCCGGGCGAGGCCATCGCCCTTGCGCGGCAGATCGCGGCGACCCCCGGACTCGTTTTCGAAGGGCTGATGCTCTATCCGCCGGAAGATGGTGCAGCGGTGACCAATGCCTTCGTACAGGCTGTGCGGGACGGCCTCGCGGAACACGGTATCGCTTTCAAAGCCCTGTCCTCGGGCGGGACGCCGAACCTGCTGACGCTCGGCGCCATTGAGGGACAGACCGAACACCGTGCCGGCACCTCGATTTTCAATGACCGGATGATGATGGCCGCCGGCTATGCCCGTCAGGAGGATTGCGCATTGATGGTCTATACCACCGTGGTCAGCCGCGGCGGGCCGGAGCGTGGCATTCTCGATGCGGGCTCAAAGGTCTTCACAACCGATACCGGCTGGGGCCTGACGGGCTATGGCCACATTCTCGAGCATCCCGAGGGCGAGGTGGCCCGCTTCGCCGAGGAGCATGGGTTCCTCGACCTTTCCCGCTGCAATGACCGGCCGAAAGTGGGTGACATCGTCCGTGTCATCCCGAACCATGTCTGCCCGGTCGTCAATGTCGTCGGCAGCCTTGTCCTTGTCCGCAGCGACGAGATCATCGGCCGGACGGAAGTCGAGGCGCGCGGGGCGCTGACCTGAGCGGCGATCAGCCGCCAGCCGGGCCGCGCTCGCCCTGCGGCCCGCGTTCTCCGGCGGGACCTTGCGGACCGGCAGGGCCAGGAACACCGGCCGGGCCACGCTCTCCAGCGGGCCCCTGCGGGCCGGCCGGACCGGGTTCACCAGCCGGACCACGTTCTCCTGCCGGTCCTTGTGCCCCGGCAGGGCCTTGTGCCCCGGCAGGGCCTTGTGCTCCGGCCGGGCCCTGGGCCCCGGCGGGCCCGACAGCCCCGGCAGGTCCTTGTGCCCCGGCAGGGCCTTGTGCTCCGGCCGGGCCTTGTGCTCCGGCCGGGCCAGCCGGTCCCGCCGGGCCAGCAGGCCCTTGCGGACCGACCGGGCCGACAACCTGTCGGGGTGTCAGCACGCTGACCGTCGCGACCGACGTCAGAAGGCTTACCAGAAACATCGAAAGAAGCAGGTTATCCTGGACGAATTGCTTCAGCTTATCCATCAATGCCCCCGATGCGGTTCCACGTCGACCCAGCTTTTCTTTTCTCCTAGCCGTGTCTGAAGAGTGCGACAGAAAAAAGAAGATCCGGCTCTCCTTGTCGAGAGCCGGATCATCAATTGCCGATCAACCGAAGCGGTGGCACGGAGCGGTGTGCCGCGCGGCCGAGCTTATTTCTTCTTGCCGTCCGCGCCGTACTGGCTGAGGAACGCGATCAGGTTCTTGATCTGCGTCTCATCCTTCAGGCCGGGATAGACCATCTTGGTGCCGGGCGTCACGCCGCGCGGATCCTTGATGTAGACGGTGAAGTTCTCGACGCTCCATACCTTGTCCAGCGCCTTGTAGGCGTTGGAATAGGAATATCCCGCAACGGATCCCGCCTTGCGGCCGAAAAGGCCATTCAGCTGGGGGCCGACGCCATTCTTGGCGGTTTCACCGATCTGGTGGCAGGTGCGGCACTGGGCGAAGATCCGCGCGCCGGCCTCGGCATCCTGGGCCTTTGCCGCGAACGGCGTCAGGGCAAGCGCGGCGACCGAAAATACAAGAGCTCTCATGGCATTTCCTCGGCTTGGTTCGCGGGACTGATCCGCGACGTTTTGGATATACGCGGCAAGGTCTGGACTGGATGACAGAATGTCACGCCGCTCGTTTCAGCCCGACCATGGACCAGATCGAGGACAACGCTTCCACAAGCTTGCGGATATCCTCGTCGGAATGCAACGGGGTCGGCGTGATCCGCAGCCGTTCCGTGCCCCGTGGCACGGTCGGGTAGTTGATCGGCTGGACATAGATATCGAAGCGCTCGATCAGGTCATCGCTGAGTTTCTTGCACAGGGCTGCATCCCCCACCATCACCGGAACGATATGGCTGGGATTCGGCATGTGCGGAATGCCGGCCTCGTCGAGCGCCGCCCGCACCTGCGCCACACGCTCCTGATGCCCGATCCGCTCGGCATCGCTGTTCCGGAGGTGCCGGATGCTGGCCAGCGCACCTGCGGCAATGGCCGGCGGCAAGGCCGTCGAGAAAATGAAGCCCGAGGCGAAACTGCGCACGAAGTCGCACATCGCCGCCGAGCCGGCGATGTAGCCGCCCAACACGCCGATGGCCTTCCCGAGCGTGCCCTCGATAATGTCGATACGGTCGCTCATCCCGTCCCGCGCCGCGATGCCCGCTCCGCCCGGGCCATAGAGCCCGACGGAATGGACCTCGTCGATATAGGTGAGGGCGCCGTAATCCTCGGCCGCCTCGACGATCTCGCGGACCGGAGCGACGTCGCCATCCATTGAATAGACGGATTCGAACAGCACGAATTTCGGCACTTTCGGATCCAGCGCACGAAGGTGCCGCCGCAGGTCATTCGGGTTGTTATGCTCGAAGACGACCTTTTTCGCCCGGCTGTGCCGCATCCCCTCGATCATCGAGGCATGGTTGAGCGCATCCGAGAGGATAACGCATTCCGGCAGCTTCGAGGCGATGGTGCTGATCGCGGCCCAGTTCGACATGTAGCCCGAATTGAAGAGCAGTGCCGCTTCCTTGTTGTGGAGCGCGGCCAGCTCTTTCTCGATCATCACATGGTAATGGTTGGTCCCGGCAATGTTGCGCGTGCCTCCCGCACCGGCGCCACAAGTATCGAGCGCCTCGTGCATGGCCTCGAGCACTGTCGGGTGCTGGCCCATGCCGAGATAGTCGTTCGAACACCAGACGGTGACCTCGCGCGGCCCGGATGGTCCGTGGAACATCGCCCGGGGGAACTGCCCGGCCTTGCGTTCGAGATCGGCGAAAACGCGGTAACGGCCCTCGTTGCGGAGCGAGGCCAGCTCGCGGCGAAAGAAAGTCTCGAATTTCATCGGCTGGTTCCTCCACAGACTAGGGACTTCGGCCAGGCTTCCGGCGCAACGGCGGGCGCCGTTCCAGGCTGGCTTATGGCAAGAAGCACCGGACAGGCGGCAACCCGCTCCGTGGCTTCGGTCGGCTTCGGTGCTTCCGGCACCGGCGGACGGGAGGCGAGACCCCAGGACCAGAGTTCGCCGAAAGGCAGCGGAATGACCAGGAACCAATGTTCCAGCACCGCCAGCGCCATCAGCGCGGCGATCAGGGCATGGCCGGTCGCCTGGAAGCTGCCGGCCGGCGCGGCCAGCATGCTGTGACACAGCCAGGCCGTTACCAGCGTCGAGATCGTGACCGAGAAGGGAAACAGCCCGTTCATCGGCCGCTTCTTGAAATAGGTGGCAAGGTAGGCGAGATGCGGCGGCAGGAATTCCACGGTCACATTCGGCACGCCGAGGAAGATGTTGAACTTCGTGCTGAGCCGCATCAGCCAGAGCACGAGGAACAGCCGCGTCCCGACCTGATTGGGCTCGTCCCAGGTCACGGCGAGGATGGCCAGGGCCGAAGCGAGGATCAGCAATTCATGATGGATCAGCGTCTGCGTCGCGGCGACGAACCGTGCCCAGCCCCGGATGCCGGGCGGCGAGGGCGTGCGGCGGCTGCCGGTGACATGTCCGAGCAGGAAGCCGATCTCGTTCCAGGCCCAGACGGCCATTGCGCCGAAAAAGGCGATATAGGCGCCGGCCGGAGTCGTCATGCGTGCGCTGGCGAACAGGGCGGCGAGGCCGCCCAGCCCGACCAGCGTAGCGATGGCCATGCTCCAGCCATAGGTCGCGCGCGGCAGCCCGGTCAGGAACAGCACCGCGCCGGTGGAGATCCACCAGACGAAGAGTGTCATGATGATCGGGAGGGCGAGCGCGTCCATGGCCGGTTCCGGTTCAGTAGGTCGGATAGAGCCGGCTGGTGGCCGGGATCGTGTTCGACTTGACCGGCAGGAAATAGAGCTTCGCCATCGTGGCCGCGATCTGGGCCATGGCCGCGTAGCGCTTCACCTTGCCGATCACGCCGCCCTGCTCGTCGGCATCGGCGATCTTCTCGTTGAGCACCAGCAGCCGGTCGAGGCCCTTGCGGAAGGCGGGATGGTCGATATCCAGTTCCAGCGGGAAGCACTGGCGAGAAATTTCCGACGTTACCCGGAAGACGCGCATGCCGTATTCCTTCGGATCGATGCCCAGTGCCTTGTGGAAGGCCGGCCGGGCATGATCGCGGACATACATCGTCGCGAAGACCGCGAGCAGGAAGAAGCGGATCCAGTACTTGTTGTAGCCGCGCAGCAGATGCGGGTTGGCTCGCATCAGCAGCGAGAAGGCCTCGCCATGGCGGAACTCGTCATTGCACCATTCCTCGAACCACTTGAAGATCGGGTGGATGCGCAGTTCCGGGTGCTTCTCGAGATGCCGGAAGATCGTGATATAGCGCGCATAGCCGATCTTCTCGGAGAGATAGGTCGCGTAATAGATGTATTTCGGCTTGAAATACGTATATTTTTTCGCCTTCGTCAGGAAGCCGAGATCGACGCCGACCCCGAAGTCCTTCAGTGCATCATTGATGAACCCGGCATGGCGGGCTTCGTCGCGGCTCATATACTTGAAGAGCTCGCAGATTTCCTTGTTGGTTCCGCGCTTCTTCATTTCCGCATAAAGCACGCAGCCCGAGAATTCCGCCGTGCAGGAGCTGATCAGGAAGTCGATCATCTCCTTCCGGAGCTGGCCCTGGAGATGCGACATGTCCGAATTCCACTCGGCATTTCGCTGGAAATGGCCCTTGTTGGGGTCGCTCTTCATTTCGGCGAGCAGCGCATCCCATTCCTCGCGGACGGGCGTGACGTCGACCTTGTCGAGCTCGTCGAAATCGGTCGTGTAGAAGCGGGGCGTCAGGACTGTGTCCGCCTGCGCGATCCGCGTGGCTTCCGTGGTGTCGATCGCCGGGGCATTGCGGACATCGAGTGTGGTGGTCGCGCTCATAGCCGGGTCCTTTCCGAGAAGCTGAATTCAAGCAGTTCCATCATTTCGAGACGGCCTGTGGCCTTGGTCCACAGGCGCTCGATCGGACCGGCGCGGACGACGGTGGCTGTCCGGCGGATTTCGGCGGTCTCGCCATAGGGCACCTTCACCGGCGAGCCATGGACGATGACTTCGTCGCCGGGGAAGATCGGCACGTTGTCATCCAGTTCGACATGGGCATGCAGGCTCTCGAAGGTGTGCGAGACGCGGATCGTGCAGCCGACATCGAACTTTCGGGCGTTGATGTCGGGGGGGGAATGGGTTCCAGGCTGCATCGGTATCCTCCGTTTCGTTCGGGTTTTTTGCGTTCAGTTCTGGTGCTTTGACAGGCTAGGCGTGGACAGGCCGGTCTGGCTTTGTCCCTGGTCAATCAGCCGGCCGACATGCTGGCTGTGGCTGGGCCCGAAACCGTCGAGTTCGATCCTCTCGCCCGAAAGCGGGTCGATGACCGAATGGCGGCCATTGGCGCGCTTGACGAGCCGATAGGGCGCGTCCCGGTCGAGCTGCCGCATCGCGCGGTCGCGGTTGAGGCTGCGATGGATGCCGCGCATGAAGCCGCTTCCATCGGTGGGGAGATGCTCGATCACCCGGTCATCCGGGAGGCGGCGGATCAGCATGCTGCCATCCGGCCTGGCCTCGAACCGGATCAAGACTTCGGCGACGACGGCCGGCATCGGCGCCGGTCCGTTGATTGCCTTCTGGTAGCGGCCGATGCCGGCCGAGACGACGGCCAGCACCATCAGGCTGGCGGCACCCGCCAGGAACCATCCCGGAAAGACCGAACCCTTGGTGGTGGTGGCCATGTGCGTCTCCAGTCCTAGCGGGCGGCCGAGGCGAGGGAGGAGCCCTCGATCAGCGGCGTTTCAGGCTGCGGCGCAGGGCGCGCCGCCGGCAGGTTGAGGCTGGTCTCGCCTTCCGGGCTGGCCGCCTGGAGGGCATGGGCCAATACGGCGGCGACGGCATCGAGATCTGCAAGGGCGCGGAAGCTCGGCTCCGGATTGTTCAGATGCCAGGGCCGGGCATGCGGCCAGAGCACGAGAGCGTTCAGGCGGGTGTTCTTGCCCATCGCAAGGCTGATATCGCCGGAACCATCCGCCCAGCGGCGGACCGAGGCCCCTTCGATGCAGGCGAAGGGCAGGTTGAACGTCATCGGCAGGGCCACGCCGATCCGCATCACGACGCGCTTCGAGGTGATGCTGTAGACGCTCGACCGTGCAACCAGCCAGGCCACCAGAGCCAGCAGGCCGATGGCCAGGAGGGCCGCGACAGTAATCGGCACGACGGAGCGGAACACCATCGGCCAGCCGCCGCCGACCCACCAGGTGCTGAAGGCGGTCCAGCCGATCAGCACGGCGAAATAGGCCGACACGAAGCGCAGATGGAAGCCGCGCCAGGCAAGGACCTTCCAGTCGGGCGCCCCCTGCCAGAGCAGGGTTTCGCCCTCCGGAAGCCGGGCGGGAAGGCCCCGCACCGGCTCTACGGCGAAATCGTCGTGATCGCTCATATCAGGGGCTCCGCACGGTCCGGCGTCGCATAGAGGGTGCCCGAGCCGTAATAGGCACAGATCTTGTCTTCCTCGAGCAGGGTCACGACATCCGCCTTCGCGGTGCCCGGGACGTTCTCGAACTGCGCGCCGGTAATCGCATCCACCACCACGCGGCCCGGCCAGGTCTTCACCACTGAGAAGGTCATCGGCAGCAGGATGCGGCGCTTGCCCTTGGCTGTCTCGACCTCGAGATACCGGGCGAGGGCTTCCGAGCGGTCGACCCAGATATCGACGACGGTGCCGCCGATTGCGCCGTCACAGCCGACAACCGGCATGCCGCGGGGATCGGGATCGCGCGAGGCTGTGGTGTAGCTGGTGGCGACGCGCATCGGTACGATCCGCGGCGTCATCTGGGTGGTCAGGTCCGGCTTGTCGGCGCGTTCGGCCCAGGAGCCCGGCCCGATGCAATCATTCAGTGGAACGGCGTTATTGGGTTCCAGAGGGGCCCCCGGGACGCGCGAGATAGCCTTGCCCGGAACAGGGCGGGCATCAGGAATTCCATCCGGGGCGATTTTGGTCGAACCATCAGGCAGAAGGAAGGTTTTCGCCGGCGGGTAGAACATGAGGCTCTTCAGCCGGAACTTGCCGGGCTGCGTGGCTTCCTCGACCGGGTAGCCCTCGCGCTGGGCTTCGCGCTGCAGGTAGTAGATCAGCCCGGCGAAGAAGACCCAGAACACGTAAAGCGAGACGATCGCGAGATCGTAATGGTTGGCGAAACTTTGTGGCTCCATGGGATGTCCTCCTCGAAGCGGGGTTAACTGGGGAACTCGGCAAGACGCAGTCGGGTCGAGCTCCTTTCCTCGCGGCTGAACCGTGTGCGGACCAGCGGCCCGAGCGCGACAAGCGTCGAGAAAAGAAGCAGGATTTCAATGTGGTAGACAAAACCATAGGCAGCGGAGGGTGAGGTGAACGCCGCCCCGAGCGACCCCGCCTTGCCCAGCATGGCAATGCTGTCGCGGACGATCCCACCCACGGCGATGGCGAGGCCGGCGCAGCTGGCCTGCACGGCACCCCAGGCGCCGAGCGCGAGGCCGGTCAGGCCGCCGGTTTCCAGCGACATCGCGGCCATCAGCGTACTGACTGCGAAGAGTCCAGCGCCGAAGCCGATGAGGCAAACTCCGGCCTGGAACAGGATCGGCGATTGCAGTGCCCCCGCAAAGATCACCATCGGGAAGGCCACCAGCCCGGCCAGCACGCCGATCGCCGCCAGTCGGCAGGGATGGAGCCCGAGCGCCAGCCAACGCGCCGCGAGCGCGAAGGCCAGCAGCGAGCCCGCACCGAGAAGGGCCGTCAGCATCGTCGTCGCGCTGACCGACAGCCCCAGCACCTCGGCGCCGTACGGTTCGAGAATGATGTCCTGCATGTTGAAACCGGCTGTGCCGAAGCCGACTGCGACGAGGAAGCGCCTTGCCTGCCTGTTGGCGGCGAACAGCGCCCAGGCCTCGCGGAAGCTCGGCTTCGTCTCGGTCCTCGGCGGCGGCGCGCGGCGCACCTCCTGTTTCCAGAGCGCGACCACATTGAGGATGAAGGTCGCCACCGCCGCGCCCTGGACCACCTGGATCAGGCGAACCGGGCTGAAATCGGCCAGGAACAGCGAGAAGACATAGCCGCTGACGATCGTGCCGATCAGGAATACGACATACATCAGCGCGACGACGCGGGGCCGTTGATCCTCGGCGGCGAGGTCGGTGGCGAGGGCAAGCCCGGCCGTCTGCGTCGTATGCAGGCCCGTGCCGGCCAGCAGGAAGGCGAGGGCGGCTGCAACCTGTCCGACCCAGGCTGGTGCGTTATGGTCCGTGCCCAGCAGGAGGACCGCAAAGGGCATGATGGCCAGCCCGCTGAACTGCAGCAGCGTGCCGGTCCAGACATAGGGTACGCGCCTCAGGCCGAAGGCGGAGCGATGCGTGTCCGACCGGAACCCGACCAGCGCCCGGAACGGCGCTGCCAGGAAGGGGATCGCCACCATCACCGCCACAAGCGAGGCCGAGACGCCCAGCTCGACGATCATCACCCGGTTGAGCGTGCCGAGCAGCAGCACGGTCGCCATGCCCACCGAAACCTGGAACAGCGCCAGCCGCATCAGCCGCCCGAGCGGAAGCTCCGGCGTGGCCGCATCGGCGAAGGGCAGGTAGCGGGTGTCGATCCGCTTCAGCCGCTCCAGGATAAGGCGGTTCAGGTTGATCATGCATGGCCCTCCGCCGGAGCGATGCGCAGGGCTTCCGAGATGTAGAAACCGCGCGACACCCGATAGGTCTCGCGGATCGCCCGGCCGGCCAGCGGCAGGTGCCGCGTCATTTCCCGGCCGAGCCGCGCCGCGCTGACCGGCACGATGGCCGGCGCCCGGTCACCGCGCGGAAAGAACCGTCCGGCCATATGCATGGCGGTGAGGAGCGGGGTTTTCGGCGCCACGGTCACCAGCATCGGGCCGGCAACCCGGTCGGCCAGCCCGGCCAGCGCCCGGGCAATATCGGGCGTGTCGTAATGGATCAGCGAATCCATCGCGACCATGCCATCGAACCGGCCGAGCGCCGGGTCGAGCATGTCGCCAACCCGGAAATCGATCGAACCGCCATTGAGATCGCGCGGGCTGCGCTCCTGGGCCAGCGCGATCAGCGTTGCGGAAATGTCGATCGCCACCACTTCAGCGCCACGTCGGGCGGCCTCGACCGAGAGCGCCCCGGTGCCGCAGCCGGCATCCAGAAGGCGGAAACCTGTCATGTCGTCCGGCAGCCAGCCCATCAGGCGCTGGCGCATTGAATCCCGCCCCGCCCGCACCGTGGCGCGGATGCCGCTGACCGGGGCATCCGAGGTCAACCGGGCCCAGGCATCGGCCGCCGTGCGGTCGAAAT
The DNA here is from genome assembly GCF_030143245.1 of Rhabdaerophilum sp. SD176. Classification (GTDB taxonomy): domain Bacteria; phylum Pseudomonadota; class Alphaproteobacteria; order Rhizobiales; family Beijerinckiaceae; genus Rhabdaerophilum. The sequence continues at coordinate 307,229 of NZ_JARJNS010000004.1, forward strand.
AGGTTTCCAGTTCGCCCTTGCGCTTGGTGTACGTCGTGCTTGTCATTATTCGTATCCCAGGAAGTCGAAGATCTCGCGATCCTTCATCGGGCGCGCATCCAGCACGTCGGTGCCGGCCCAGAGCGTCTCGGCCAGCTGCATGTATTCTGCCCGCACCGCATTGAGCTCGGGCGTGTCGTCCATCTCGAACATCGTCGATTTCTTGAGGCGCGACCGGCGGATGGCATCGACATCGCGGAAATGCGCAATGCGCTTCAGCCCCGTCGCCTCGTTGAACCGGTCGATCTCGTCGGTGCCGGCACTGCGGTTGGCGATGACACCGCCCACGCGGACGTCGTAATTCTTCGACTTGGCCTTGATGGCCGCGACGATGCGGTTCATCGCGAAGATCGAGTCGAAATCATTCGCCGTCACGATGACCGCCCGCTCGGCATGCTGGAGCGGGGCCGCAAAGCCGCCGCAGACCACATCGCCCAGCACGTCGAAGATCACGACATCGGTATCGTCGAGCAGGTGATGCTCCTTCAGCAGCTTCACCGTCTGGCCGACGACATAGCCGCCGCAGCCTGTGCCCGCCGGCGGACCGCCCGCCTCGACACACATCACCCCGTTATAGCCCTCGAAGACGAAATCCTCGACGCGGAGTTCCTCGGAATGGAAGTTCACGGTCTCCAGCACGTCGATCACCGTCGGAATAAGCCGCTTGGTGAGCGTGAAGGTCGAATCATGCTTGGGATCGCAGCCGATCTGGAGCACGCGCTTGCCCAGCTTGGAGAAAGCGACCGAAAGGTTCGACGAGGTCGTGCTCTTGCCGATGCCGCCCTTGCCATAGACCGCGAAGACCTTCGCCGTCTCGATCTGGGTCGTCGGGTCGAGATGGACCTGGACGCTGCCATCGCCGTCGCCGGCGCCCCGTTCGGGCCGGTCCTTCAGGGTGGGATGGCGATAAAGTAATGTCATGCTGCGACCTCCATGCCGACCCCTTCGATCCGATCCTCGAGCGTCTCTTCCGCGTTTCTGAGCGCGTCGAGAGTCTCGGCATCGGGTTGCCAGTAATTGCGCTCATGCGCCTCGATCAGGCGCTGGGCGACCTTCGCTGCCGCGACCGGGTTCAGTTCGGCCATGCGCTCGCGCATTTCAGGATCGAGCACGAAGGTTGCGGTGATCTGCTTGTAGACCCAGGGCGCAACCTGGCCGGTCGTCGCCGACCAGCCCATCGTATTGCGGACATGCTCCTCGATCTGGCGCACGCCTTCATAGCCATGCTTGAGCATGCCTTCGTACCATTTCGGGTTCAGCACCCGTGAGCGCGCCTCAAGGGCAACCTGCTCGCCGAGCGTCCGGACAAGGCCGTCGCCGCGGGTCTGGTCGCCGATATAGACCGGGACCGAGGCGCCGCCGCGGGCGCGGCTGGCCGCCTTGCTGATCCCGCCCAGCGTGTCGAAATACTGGTCGAGGCTGGTCACCCCGACCTCGACCGATTCGAGGTTCTGGTAGGTCAGCTCGACCCGGCCCAGCATGGAATTGAGCAAAGCCGGCTGGGCGTTCGGGTTGCCCTGTCGGCCATAGGCGAAGCATTTCCGGCGGGAATAGGTTTCCGCCAACTCATCCTCTTCCTGCCATTTCCCGTTCTCGACCAGATGGTTGACGTTCGAGCCATAGGCGCCGTCGGCATTCGAGAAGACGCGCAGGGCCGCCGTCTCGAGGTCGCAGCCATGCTCGGCCTGATAGGCGAGAGCATGGGCCCGGATGAAATTGAGATGCTCCGGTTCCTCGGCGCTTGCCGCGAGATAGGCCGCCTCGGCAAGAAGGCGCGTCTGGAGCGGCAGCAGGTCGCGGAAAATGCCGGACAGCGTCATCATCACGTCGATCCGCGGGCGGCCCAGCGTTTCAAGCGGAACCAGCTGCGCGCCGACGAGGCGGCCATAGCCGTCGAAGCGGGGCTCGGCGCCCATCAGCGCCAGCGCCTGGGCGATCGGGCCGCCCTCGGTTTTCACATTGTCCGCGCCCCAGAGGACGAGGGCGACCTTGCGCGGCAGGCCATGGCCTTCGGCGGCATGGCGGGCAAGCAGCTTCTCCGCCTGCCGCGCGCCATCGAGCCGGGCATAGGCGCTCGGGATACGGAACGGATCGAAGCTATGGAGGTTGCGCCCGGTCGGCAGCACGGTCGGCGTCCGCAGCACGTCGCCGCCCTGGGCCGGTGCAATGAAGCGCCCCTCGAGCGCCTGCAGGATGGCCGGCAACTCGGAATCGGCCGAAAGGAACCCGTTCGCCCGCGAAAGCTTGGCGAAACTGGCAGCCTCGTTGGCATCTTCGGCATCCGGCAGATCACCGTCGGCCAGTCTTTCCAGCGCCGCACGGCTCGGGTGCCAGCCATCTCCGGCATCCGCCATGGCGGCGAGCATCTCGATCCGTGCCTCGCGATCCATCGGCTCGCCGACGACATGCAGCCCATGCGGGATCAGCGCATATTCGAGTTCGAGCACCTTCTCGCCGAGCCGGCGGATCTCGGCCTCGTGGTTGTCCGGCCAGAGCGGCTCGGCCGGAACAAGATCGACGGCTGCCGCCTGGCTCTGAATGAGTTCGGCCAGCGCGCTGCGATCGGCTTCGGCACCGCCCGCAAGGCTGCGCCAGCGATCGATCGAGGCCTTGAGGTCGAGCAGGCCGCGATAGAGCCCGGCATGGGCAACCGGCGGCGTGAGGTAGCTCAGCAGCGTCGCCGCCGAACGGCGCTTGGCCAGCGCCCCTTCGGAGGGATTGTTCGAGGCATAGAGATAGACATTCGGCAGGTCGCCGATCAGCCGGTCGGGCCAGGACGAGCCGGAAAGGCCGGTCTGCTTGCCAGGCATGAATTCGAGCGCGCCATGCGTGCCGAAATGCAGCACGGCATTCGCGCCGAAATCCTCGCGCAGCCAGCGATAGAAGGCCGAGAAGGCATGGGTCGGCGCGAAGCCCTTCTCGAAGAGCAGGCGCATCGGATCGCCCTCATAGCCGAAAGAGGGCTGGACACCGACAAAGACATCGCCGAACCGCGCACCCAGGACGAACAGGCTGGCGCCGTCGGTCTGCTGGCGGCCGGGCGCCGGGCCCCATTGCTTCTCGATCTCGCCAAGCCAGGTTTCGCGGCGGACATGGTCCGAAAGCGGAATCCGGTGATGGACATTCGCCGGCGCGCAGAAGCGACTGGCATTGCCCTCGACAATCGCCTTGCGGAGCGTGTCGACGCTGTCTGGCATCTCGACGCGATAGCCGGCCTCAGCGAGGCCCCTGAGCGTGTTGAAGAGCGATTCGAACACGCCGAGATAGGCGGCAGTGCCGGTATTCCCGGCATTGGGCGGGAAGTTGAAGATCACGATCCCGACCTTGCGCGCCTCGCGCCGCGTCTGGCGCAGGGCGACGAGCTTGTCGAGCCGCGCCGCGAGCATCTCGGCCCTGTCCGGGCAGGATTGCATCGGCCGGTCGTCGCTGGCGCCTTCGAAGCGGCAATTGCGGGCACAGCCCGTGCAGGCCCCAGCGGACGGATCGGCCCGGCCACCGAAGACGATCGAGCCGGTCGCACCGTCGAGTTCCGGAATGGCAACCATGATGGTGGCTTCGACCGGCAGCAGCCCGCGATCCGAGGCGCCCCATTCCTGCAGCGACTGGAACTCGACCGCATGGGCCGCGATATACGGCACGTCGAGCCGGCGCAGCATGGCCTCGGCCGCTTCCGCATCGTTATAGGCCGGGCCACCCACCAGCGAGAAGCCGGTCAGCGAGACCATGGCATCGATCCGGCACTGACCGTCGCGCATGAAATACTGCTCGATCGCCGGCCGGGCATCGAGCCCGCTGGCAAAGGCCGGGATCACCCGGTAGCCGCGCGCCTCGATGGCCGCGATCACGCCGTCATAATGGGCGGTATTGCCGGCCAGCAGGTAGGATCGCATCACCAGCAGGCCGATGACGCCTTTCAAATCGCGGCGGCTGGGCAGGGCATCGGCTTTGTCGGCGATCCGCCCTGGCAGGGCCGGGTGGTAGACGCCGATTTCGGGATATTCCACCGGCAGCGCCGCCTTGAGGCCATTCCGGTAGGCCTGGCGCGGCCCCGCTGCGTAACGGCTGACAAGGAAGCGAACCAGGTTCAGCGCATTGTCCTCGGAACCCGCCAGCCAGTATTGCATGGTCAGGAAATAGGCGCGGATATCCTGCGCTGCGCCGGGGATGTATTTCAGGATCTGCGGGATGCGCCGCAGCATCTTCATCTGGTGGGCGCCGGTGCCCCCTTTGGTATTTCCGCGCAACTTCTTGAGGAAGGCGGCAAACCCGGTGACGGGCGCGCTCATGTCATAGCTGCCCATCCGCGTCAGGCGGACGATTTCCGGCGCCGACATGCAGGCAACCATCGCATCGCAATGCGGGCGGCGGGCCTGCAGCGCATCGAGGATCGGCAGATACTGCTCTTCCATGAACAGCATGCTCCCGATGATGATGTCGCCCTGGGCGATATCGGCACGGCAGCGGGCGAGCGCTTCGGGATGGCGGCCCCATTCGGCGGCCGAATGCAATTGCAGCACGAGGCCCGGCATTTCCCGCCGCAGCCGCGGCCGGGTACGCGCGATCGCACCGGTCAGGTGATCGTCCATCGTGACGATCACGACCCGGATCGGGGTGGGGTCAGCGTCCGAAATGCGCTTTTGCATCGTACAGCGTCTCCACGGTGATCAGGCGGATGCCGCGCTGGCCAGCGAAGCTTTCGGTATTCCGGCGGGCCTTTCCCCGCACGAAGAACGGGATCTTGCGCAGTTCCTGCTCGGCCTCGGGGGCCCAGCCGGTTGGTCCTTCAAGGACGCCGACATCCGCCGTCTCGGCCGCAGCCATGGCCGGCGCCGGAACCTCGAATGCCGGTTCCGCGGCGCGGGCAGGTGCCGCCGCCGCCGGGGCACGGCTGGCATGGCCGAGATGCGAGGGAGCCGCCCCGTCATGGAATTCGAAATCATCCCGGAACATGCCGAGCAGATGTTCCTCAAGGCCCATCATCAGCGGATGGACCCAGGTATCGAACAGCACATCGGCGCCTTCGAAACCCATCTGCGGCGAATAGCGCGCCGGGAAATCCTGCACATGGACGGGCGCCGAGATGACGGCGCAGGGCACGCCGAGACGCTTGGCGATATGGCGCTCCATCTGCGTGCCCAGTACGAGTTCAGGCTGGAGTTCCGCCACCTTCGCCTCGACTTCGAGGTAATCGTCGGTGATCAGCGCCTCGATCCCGTGGCGGGCAGCGGCCTCGCGGACATCGCGGGCGAACTCGCGGCTATAGGTGCCGAGCCCGACCACCTCGAACCCGAGTTCCTCGCGCGCCACGCGGGCCGCGGCGATGGCATGGGTGGCATCGCCGAAGATGAAGACGCGCTTGCCGGTGAGATAGGTCGAGTCCACCGAGCGCGAATACCAGGGCAGGCGGCTTTCCTCGGCCTTCAGGAAAGGGGCTGGATCGATCTCCGCCAGCCGCGCCACTTCGGTGATGAAGTCGCGCGTCGCGCCGACGCCGATCGGCACGGTCGAGACAACCGGTTGCCCGAAGGACCGCTTGAGCCATTGCGCGGCAGGGCCGGCGATTTCAGGATACAGCACCACGTTGAAATCGGCATGGCCGAGCCGGGCGATATCGGCCGGGCTCGCTTCCCACGGCGCGGTGACGTTGATGGTGATGCCCATCCGTTCCAGCAGGCCGGAAATGGCCCGGACATCATCGCGATGGCGGAAGCCGAGCGCGGTCGGGCCGAGCAGGTTGCAGCGCGGCTTCTCGCCGGCCGCGCGGACAGGCCGGGCGGCATTCGGCGGCAGCGCATGCGGACCGGCGAGATGCCGGACAATCTGGTAGAAGGTTTCCGCCGCGCCCCAGTTTTCCTTTTTCTGGTAGCTTGGCAGCTCCAGCGGGATCACGGGAATCGGCAGGCCGCCGGCCTTGGCGAGTCCGGCCGGATCATCCTGGATCAGCTCGCCGGTGCAGGAGGCGCCGACGATCATCGCCTTGGGCCTGAACCGCTCATAGGCCTCGTGGCACACCGTCTGGAACAGCGCGGCCGTATCGCCGCCGAGATCGCGGGCCTGGAACGTGGTGTAGGTCACCGGCGGCCGCTTGGACCGGCGCTCGATCATCGTGAAGAGCAGGTCGGCATAGGTATCGCCCTGCGGCGCGTGCAGGACGTAATGCAGGTCGCGCATCGCGGTGGCGACCCGCATCGCGCCGACATGGGGAGGTCCCTCATAGGTCCAGACCGTGAGCTGCATCCTACACCTCCAGCCGGGCGCGGCGATTGAGGGGCCGCGCGAACAGTTCGGCGAGATCGCCGGCCTGCTCGAAGCCCTGGATGGGGGTGAAAACGAGTTCAATCGCCCATTTCGTCGTCATGCCTTCCGCCTCGAGCGGATTCGCAAGGCCGAGCCCGCAGACCACGATGTCCGGTGCAGCCTTGCGGCAGCGATCGATCTGCCGGTCGACATCCTGCCCCTCGCTGAAGGCCGTTCCGGCCGGCAGCATGGCGAGGTCGGCGGCGAGATGGTCCTTGTGGAAATAGGGCGTGCCCACCTCCACCAGCTCCATGCCCAGCTCGCGATGCAGGAACCGCGCGATCGGCACTTCGAGCTGGCTGTCCGGGAAGAAGAAGATCCGCCGCCCGGCCAGCATGTCGCGGTAGCGTGACACGGCCTTGCGGGCGCGTTCGAGCGGTGCAGCGATCGCGGCGTCGATGACCGCCGGCGCGATACCGAATGTGACCCCGGCGGCATGGATCCAGCCGGCCGCACCTTCCGCGCCAAGCGGGAAGGGGGCGGTGATGCGCTGGCCGCCGCGGCCTTCGATCAACCGCGCGGTCTCGCCAAGGAACGGTTGCGCAAGCAGGTAACGGGTGCCCGGGCCGATGCTGGGCATGGCGCCGGCCTTGCGGGCAGGCAGGAAATCGACGTGGCGAATGCCGATCTCGGCAAAGATCCTGCGGAACTGGTCTTCCACCGCATCGGCCAGCACGCCGACGACGAGAAGGGATTCGGGGGCATCGGCCGGCGCGGCGGCGAGGCTCGGCACGAGGGCCGCAAGGCAGGCATCCTCGCCTTGCGTGAAGGTGGTCTCGATGCCGCTGCCGGAATAGTTCAGCACACGCACGGCGGGGGAGACGCGCTCCGACAGCCGCTTCGCCGCGCGGGACAGGTCCAGCTTGATCACTTCCGACGGGCAGGAGCCGACGAGGAACAGCAGTTTGATATCCGGGCGGCGCTCGAGCAGGCGCATGACCACACGGTCCAGCTCATCGTTCGCATCGGCGAGGCCGGCAAGGTCACGTTCCTCGATGATCGCCGTCGCGAAACGTGGTTCGGCGAAGATCATCACGCCGGCGGCGGATTGCATGAGATGGGCGCAGGTCCGTGAACCGACGATCAGGAAGAACGCATCCTGGATCTTCCGGTGAAGCCACATGATGCCGGTGAGGCCGCAGAAAACCTCACGTTGCCCACGCTCGCGCAGGATCGGCGGGTTGGAGCAGGACGAGGCCGGCAGTTCGGGCAGGATGGCTGGGCTGGTTGTCATGGCGTGACCTCCAGCCCTTCAGAGGTCAACTCGACATCCGGTGGTGTTTGCAGCCGGGCCGCCCGCAGCTTGAGCAGGAACTGCGCCGCATTCACCACGTAGGTGGCATAGGCCGCGAGCGCGATGGCCATCTGGCCATGCGGTCCGGCCCAGCCGGTGAACAGGGCCACGAGATAGGCCGTGTGCAGCGCAATGACCACGAAGCTGACCATGTCCTCCCAGAAGAAGGCCGGCGCCAGCAGGTATTTGCCGAATACCGCATGTTCCCAGATCGAGCCGGTGACCATGATCAGATACAGGACCAGCGTCTTCACGATGATGGACGTGGTCGCGGCCTCATAGCCCAGCCCGCTCGCCAGATAGCGCAGGACCAGCACGAGGCTGACCAGGAAAACCACGAACTGGACGGGGGCGAGAATGCCCTGAACCAGCGTCCAGGGCGTCGCGTCCCGGCGGCGGCGCTCATCCGGTGTGTAGAGCGGCTTGGCAGTCTTGCGACCCCGTGGACGCTCGCTCATGGCGTACTCCCTGTCCGGTATCCCCCTCACTCGGGTTGACACCAATTTGCACAGAGTGTGGGCTCCAAAAAAACATCTGTCAATCTAACTAGACACTTTGGTTGTCATTTAATATGGTCACTCAACAAGGCGCGTTCGGGACGCGTCCAGATGGTGGAGGGTGTTGCCAACACAGAGTTTTCCCGGTCGAGCCATCGAGCTGGTGCAACGGCATTCCACAGTCGCTGCAATTTCTGGGTGATAAAAACCGGAAAGATTTGCGGAAGGGCGGGCGTTCTGCCAGATTGTGTCTCGCCTGGTTGTCACATCTTTTCCAGCATGCCGAAACTCCCGCAGCTCTGTCAGAGAGGGCGCGGAAGCCAAGACGTCCCGCACGCAGCGAAACACTCTGGGAGGAGTGGGATGGCGAGCACTTCGGACGACATGATCGGAGCTGACGCCGTTCCCGATCACGGGGATGATAAAGCGGTAACGCGGTCAGGCACGGAGAGTGCGATGCCGCGCGCGACGCCCCAGAGACCCGATCGTCATATGCCTGATCACCATATGTCCGATCGTCACCGGCCCGAGCCAACGCGCTACGCGCCCGCGCGGCCGGATATGGCGCCGCTTGCCCGCACCATTGAATCCGAGATCATTCCCCGCCTCATGCTGCTCCACCGTGAGGCAACGCCTCGCCGGCAGCCCAGCGAGGGGCTATCCGCGAGGGTGCTGGCTATCCCGAATGTGGAATCCCCCGCCATCGCGGAGCGGTTCCTCCGGATCCTGATTGATCAGCCCGTCGATGCCGCGATCGATTTTGTTGATGATCTGCTGATCAACGATGTGCCTTTCGAGCGGCTCATCCTCGAATTGATCGAGCCGGCGGCACGCAAGCTCGGGCGCCTCTGGGAAGAAGATGTGCTGAGCTTCGTCGAGGTCACGATCGCGATGTCGCGCCTCCAGCAGCTGATCCGCGTCTATGGACCGGCCCTCGCACCGGAACTCGACCCTGATCTCGAGTCGCACCGGATCTTCATCACGGCCGTCCCCGGCGAGACCCATACCTTCGGGGCCTCGATCGCAGAGGCTTTCTTCATCCGGGCGGGCTGGGACGTTCTGGCCGAGGTCGGGCTCTCGCGGATGGAGCTGCTCGAGCGGGTCCGGACAGAGTGGTTCGATGTCGTCGGCCTGACCGCGAGCTGTGATGCCTCGGTGCACCAGCTGACGGCACTCGTCCGCCGGATCCGGGAATCATCACTCAACCCCGATGTGAAGGTGCTGCTGGGCGGAGCGGCGTTTCTTGTGGAGCCGAACTTGGCTCTTTCCCTCGGAGCCGATATCGAGGCTTGCGCCGGGCCCGATGTTGTTGCAGCAGTCAATCGTATGATGAAGATGGCGCGTCTTGATTGAGTCGCGATGCTGCCGCCCTTTGCACACACTTCGTCGGTCAACCTGTTTGGCCTGAACCTTGCCTGAGCTGACGACCCAGAGGTAAATCGACCCAAGGAAGCCGAGAAGAACATGGAATTCGGATCATCCAGCAGCACGAACGCTGACGGCCTGAGGGTGGGCTGGGCCGATGGCCTGTCGCCTGATATTGCTGAAAAGCTGCTCGCGTCGATGTCCGATATCGCGCTCATCATCGATGCCGAGGGCGTGATCCATGATGTGGTGCTCGGAAATGCCGAACTGGCCCGTGAAGTCGACCCGGACTGGCGCGGCCGCAAATGGAGCGAGATCGTCACCCGGGAAAGCCGGCCCAAAGTCGATGACCTGATCCGCGGTTCTCTCCGTGGCGGGCTCGTCCAGCCGCGCGAGATCAATCATCCCGCCCGTTCAGGGATCGACGTCCCCATCCGCTATTCCACGATGGCTCTGGGCAAGAGCGGCCGTTTCGTTGCCATTGGCCGCGATCTGCGCAGCCTGGCGCAGCTGCAGCGTCGCCTGGTCGAGACCCAGGAAGCGATGGAGCAGGAATACGCCCGCATGCGTGCGGCGGAGACCCGCTACCGCATGCTCTTCCACCTCGCTTCCGAGCCCGTGCTGATCGTCGATTCCATCACCCTGCGCATCGTCGAGGCCAACCCGGCGGCGTTGCGCCAGATTGCCAATGGCGCGGAGCGGCTGGTCAACCAGTCGATTCTCTCCTGCTTCACCTATGATGGCGCCGAGGCGCTGGAAGCCGCGCTGAAAACCGCCCGTCGGGCCGGTAAGGTGCCGGAGGTCGAGGCGCGCCTCGCCCAGAACGGACAGCTTTTCTCCGTCGCGGCCTCGGTTTTCCGGCAGGACCAGGTGGTCTTCCTGCTCGTCCGGCTGACGCCGCATGCCGGCACCCAGCCACTGGCGGGGAGCGACGGGCTGGCCAGCAAGGTCATGGGCGTCATCGAGCAGCTGCCGGATGGGTTTGTCGTCATCGACGGCGACCTCAAGATCGTCGAGTGCAACCAGGCCTTCCTCGATCTGGCCCAGCTTGGCGCCAAGACGCAGGCGCTCGGCGAGCCTCTCGAGCATTGGCTCGGCCGGCCGGGTGTTGACATGGATCTCATCATGGCGCGGCTCGAGGAAAGCCGGGCGATGCGCGCCTTCGCGACCGTGCTTCGCGGTTCCTATGGCAGTGTCGAGCAGGTCGAGGTCTCGGCCGTGCCCGCCCTGACGGGGGAAGTGCCGACCTACGGCTTCGTCATCCGCAACAACGGCATCCGCCAGGCGCTGAATGGCCATCGCGGTCGGTCCCTCCACCGCTCTGTCGAGCAGCTCACCGAACTGGTCGGCCGGGTGTCGCTGAAGGACATGGTGCGCGAGTCGAGCGACATGATCGAGCGTCTCTGCATCGAGGCCGCCCTGGAACGTTCGGGTGACAATCGCGCCTCCGCTGCCCAGATGCTCGGGCTGAGCCGGCAGAGCTTCTACGCCAAGATGCGCCGCCACGGCCTTGGCGATCTCGATCCGGATGTGCCGGGCGAGGAGTGATCACAGGCGGCTGCGATATGTCAGCCTGTCGCGACAAAATAGTGTAAATCTAAATTGACGGATCGGGTGGCGGGCACTACCGTTGCCCCATGATCGAGGCGCCTGTCCCTTCCGGTGGCTCGCAGCCGGTTCCTGCCGCGGCATTGAACCGGCCTGCGCTGAGCGCCATGGTCGAATTGCTCAAGCCAATCACTTGGTTTCCGCCAATGTGGGCCTATGCCTGCGGTATTGCCTCTGTCGGCATTGCCGGCGCCGGCGGCTGGATGGCGGCCGCGGCGGGCGTGCTGTTGGCCGGTCCGCTGGTTTGCGGGACAAGCCAGGTCGTCAATGACTGGTTCGACCGCCATGTCGATGCGATCAACGAGCCGAACCGGCCGATCCCCTCCGGCCGGGTGCCGGGGCGATGGGGCCTTGGCTTCGCCATCGTCTGGACAGCCGTATCGGCGCTGGTAGCCGCCTTGCTGGGCCCGTGGGTTCTCGCCGCAACCGTGCTGGGGCTCGCTCTGGCCTGGGCCTATTCGGCGCCGCCTTTCCGCCTCAAGCGCAACGGCTGGGTCGGCAATGCCGCAGTCGGGCTCTGTTATGAAGGCCTGCCCTGGTTCACGGCGGCTGCAGCCATTCTCGGCACCTTCCCGGACAGCCGGCTGGTCTGGATCGCGCTGCTCTATTCCCTCGGCGCCCACGGCATCATGACGCTGAACGATTTCAAGTCGATCGAGGGCGACCGGCAGATGGGGCTGCGCTCCGTGCCGGCGCAACTGGGCGCCGAACGCGCTGCGCTGCTGGCCTGCTGGGTCATGGCCCTGCCGCAGCTCGTGGTCATCCTGCTGCTCTGGCTCTGGAATGCACCGGTCCATGCCGGCCTCGTCGCCGGCATCCTGCTAGCCCAGATCGCCCTGATGAAGCGCCTGCTCTCCGATCCGCGCGGGCGGGCGCCCTGGTACAACGCCACCGGCATCACCCTCTATGTCTCGGGCATGATGGTGTCGGCCTTTGCCCTGCGCATGCTTGCTTCGGGAGGTACACCATGACTCCGCTGGGTTGGCTTGGCATCATGCGGCTCGGGCTCGTGCAGACCGCACTCGGCGCCATCGTGGTCCTCACCACATCGACCATCAACCGCGTCATGGTGGTGGAGCTTGCGCTGCCGGCCATGCTGCCCGGGGCGCTGGTGGCGCTCCACTACGCGGTACAGGTGCTCCGTCCGCGCTGGGGCCATGGTGCCGATATCGGTGGCCGGCTGACGCCCTGGATCATCGGCGGCATGGCCATGCTGGCCTTGGGTGGTTTCGGTGCCGCACTGGCGGTCGCGCTGATGGCGACCATGCCTGTGGCCGGCCTGCTGCTCTCCGTTCTCGCCTTTCTCGGCATCGGCATCGGCGTTGGTGCCAGCGGCACCTCGCTGCTGGTCCTGCTCTCGCGCCGCGTGGCCGATGCCCGACGCCCGGCAGCGGCCACGATCGTCTGGGTCATGATGATCATGGGCTTCATCGTGACCGCTGGCACCGCCGGCCATTTCCTCGATCCCTTCTCGATGGGCCGGCTGGTCGCTGTCTCTGCAGCGGTCAGCCTTATTGCCTTCATCGTCAGCGTGCTAGCGGTCTGGGGCGTCGAGGACACATCGCCCTCCGCGCCGGCCGCCGGGGAGACCGCACCGGCGATTTCATTCCCCGAAGCGCTGCGCGAGGTCTGGTCCGAGCCCCATTCGCGCCTCTTCGCCATCTTCATCTTCCTGTCGATGATCGCCTACAGCGCGCAGGACCTCATCCTTGAGCCCTTCGCCGGGGCGGTCTTCGGCTATACGCCCGGCGAGACGACCAAGCTGGCCGGGCTCCAGCATGGCGGCGTGCTGGCGGGAATGATCCTCGTGGCCATCGTCTCGACGCTCTATGGCAATCGCGGGCCTGGGACCACGCGTTTCTGGACCGTGGGAGGCTGCATCGCGTCAGCTTTCGCGCTGGCCGGCCTTGTCGCCTCGGCGCTGATCGGGCCGGAATTCCCGTTCCGCCCGAATGTCTTTCTGCTTGGCGTCGCCAATGGCGCCTTCGCTGCGGCCGCCATCGGCGCGATGATGCGGCTCGTCAATGCCGGCAATCCGGAGAGGGCCGGCGTGCGCATGGGCCTCTGGGGTGCTGCGCAGGGCATTGCCTTCGGGGCAGGCGGCTTCCTCGGTGCGCTGGCGGCGGATATCGCCCGGTATCTCATCACCTCGCAGGTCTCGGCCTATGCCACCGTTTTCGCGGCGGAAGGCGTTCTTTTCGTCATCTCGGCAGTTCTGGCGGATCGTGTTGCCAGGCAGGCGGGGCAGCCGGCCAGAAGCCGGCGGTCGGAGCCGGATCTGCCGGATCTCGCACTTGGCCGCCCGGCGGAATGACGGGCAGGGAGGGAACACGCATGGATGAAGCCGAAAACACCCGGTTCGATGTCGTCGTGATCGGCGGCGGTCCGTCCGGCGCCATTGCGGCCGAGGATCTCGCCCGGGCCGGTCATCGCGTCGCGCTGCTTGACCGCGCTGGCCGCATCAAGCCCTGCGGCGGCGCGATCCCACCCTGCTGCATCCGTGAATTCCAGATCCCGGATTCACAGATCGTCGCGCGGATCCGCTCGGCGCGCATGGTCGCCCCGTCCGAGATCGGCGTCGACATGCCGATCGAGAACGGCTTTGTCGGCATGGTCGACCGCGAGCATTTTGACGAATTCCTGCGTGAGCGGGCCGCTCTTTACGGTGCCAGGCGGTTCAGCGGCACGTTCGAGACGATCATCCGCGACAACGAGGGCCGCCCGGTCGTCCAGTTCCGGCCGAAAGGTGACGAGGACCGGCTGGTCTCGCTCCGCACCCGGCTGGTCATCGGCGCGGATGGTGCGAATTCTCAGGTCGCCCGCATTGCCTTGCCGGATGTGAAGCGTGTGCCCTTCGTCTTTGCCTATCACGAGATTGTCCGTGCCCCGGCGGCGGGCTCGCCGCATTACGATGCCGCCCGCTGCGATGTCATCTACCAGGGCAAGGTCTCGCCGGATTTCTATGGCTGGGTCTTTCCCCATGGCGAGACGATGAGCATCGGCACCGGGAGCGCCCACAAGGGCTTCTCGCTGCGGGGCTCGATCGCCGACCTGCGCCAGGCGCTTGGCTTCGAGGGGCTGGAAACCATCCGCAAGGAAGGCGCGCCGATCCCGATGAAGCCGCTGAAGCGCTGGGATAATGGCCGCGATGTCCTGCTGGCCGGCGATGCCGCCGGCGTTGTGGCGCCGGCTTCGGGGGAGGGGATCCATTACGCCATGTATGGCGGCCGTCTCGCCGCCGAGGCCACGGCCACTGTCCTGCGCACAGGCGATGCCCGGGCTCTGGCCGGCGCCCGAAAGACCTTCATGGCCAAGCATGGCAGGGTCTTCTGGGTGCTCGGCCTGCTCCAGTATTTCTGGTACCGCAATGATCGCAGCCGCGAGCAGTTCGTGAAGATCTGCCGCGATCCGGATGTGCAGAAACTGACCTGGGAATCCTACATGAACAAGGCGTTGGTCCAGGGGCGCTTCATGGCCCATGTCCGGATCTTTCTCAACGATGTTCGCCACCTCCTCGGCTTTGCCCGCGCGTGATTGATCTCGCGGGCCTCGAAACGCGCATCCTGCTTTGGGCAGCCGGCGCTGCCGTTATCGTCGCCGTGCTTGGCGGCTATGCAACGGAAACCGGAGTCTGGTACCAGGCCTTGCGGAAACCCTCGTGGCAGCCGCCGAACTGGATCTTCGGTCCGGTCTGGACCACGATCTTCGCGCTGGCCGTGCTCGCTTTCGCCCTCGGCTGGCGCGATGCGCCCGGCCCCGAGGCCCGCACGGTCCTGATCGCGGTCTTCGCGGTCAACGCAGCCCTGAACATTGCCTGGAGCTTCCTGTTCTTCACCTTCCGCCGGCCCGATTGGGCGCTGGCCGAACTGGTGCTGCTCTGGCTGTCGATCCTCGCGATGATCCTCGTGCTCTGGCCGCTCTCGCGCGGCGCGGCCCTGCTGTTGGTCCCTTACATCCTCTGGGTGACGACTGCCGGCTTCCTCAACCGGGCGATCCTGCTGCTCAATGGCCCCTTCGGAAGGTCCGGTCCATGAATGTAGCGATGCTCGGCGAATGGGTTCGGTTCGGGGTCGATCTCGCGCTGGCGATTCTGGTCATCGAGGCCGCCGCACTGATCTGTCATCGAGTCTTGACAGGCCGTGGTTTGCCCGTTGGAACCATCCTGCTCGTTTCAGGGGCGGGCCTGACGCTGATTCTGGCTCTCCGTCTGGCTCTTTCCGGTGGGTCGGACTGGGCGATGGCCGGATTGCTGATGCTCGGCGGCCTTGCCCACGCCCTTGATCTCGCACGTAGACTGCGTCGGACGGACCGGGACTGAGCCAGATGTTGCCCCGTGAATTCGACGGGCCGGGTGATTTTCCCCTTGCGGAATTCTCCAAAGTGTCAAGAATGCTAGACACAAGAATGTCACTCAATGAAGACATTCGGTCGTGGAGGTCAAGCCGATGCCGGAAACTCCTCTCCTGGACCAGATTGCCACGCCCGCCGATCTCCGCGCGCTCCCGGCTTCTGACCTCAAGCAGGTTGCCGATGAATTGCGGGCCGAGACGATTGATGCGGTCTCGACCACCGGCGGCCATCTCGGCGCCAGCCTCGGCGTGGTCGAACTGACGGTTGCCCTCCACCATGTCTTCGACACTCCGAAGGACACCCTGATCTGGGATGTCGGCCACCAGGCCTATCCGCACAAGATCCTCACCGGCCGGCGTGACCGGATCCGCACCCTGCGGCAGGGGGGAGGCCTTTCGGGCTTCACCAAGCGCGGCGAGAGCGAATATGACGCCTTCGGTGCCGCGCATACCTCGACGTCGATTTCCGCCGCACTCGGCTATGCCGTCGCGCGGGATCTCCAGCAGAAGGACGGCCATGTTATCGCCGTGATCGGCGATGGCGCGATGTCGGCCGGCATGGCCTACGAGGCGATGAACAATGCGGGCGCGCTCGGTTCGCGGCTGATCGTCATCCTCAACGATAACGACATGTCGATCGCTCCGCCGGTCGGTGCGATGTCGACCTATCTCGCCCATCTGCTCTCGGGCAAGACCTATCTCACCATGCGCGAGGCCGGCCGCAAGCTGACGCGGAAGTTCGGCAACCGGATGGACCGCACGATCACCCGCGCCATCGAGCATGCCCGCTCCTATCTCACCGGCGGTACATTGTTCGACCAACTGGGCCTCTACTATGTCGGACCGGTCGACGGGCATGATCTCGATCATCTCGTCCCGATCCTGCGGAATATCCGCGATGCCGATCAGGGCCCGATCCTGCTCCATGTCATCACGAAGAAAGGCAAGGGCTATGCCCCGGCCGAGGCCAGCGCCGACAAGTATCACGGCGTCGTCAAGTTCGATGTGGCCACGGGCACGCAGGAAAAGCCCAAGGCCGCCGCGCCGTCCTACACCAAGGTGTTCGGCCAGAGCCTCGTGAAGGAGGCCGAGAAGGACGATCGCATCATCGCAATCACCGGCGCCATGCCCTCCGGCACCGGCACCGACCTGTTCGAGAAGCGCTTCCCGCAGCGCTTCTTCGATGTCGGTATTGCCGAGCAGCACGCCGTCACCTTCGCCGCCGGCCTTGCCTGTGACGGGATGAAGCCCTTCTGCGCGATCTACTCCACCTTCCTGCAGCGCGCCTATGACCAGATCATGCATGATGTGGCGCTGCAGAACCTGCCGGTCCGCTTCGCGCTGGACCGCGCGGGCCTCGTAGGCGCCGACGGGCCCACCCATGCCGGCTCGTTCGACATTGCCTATATGGCCTGCTTGCCCAACATGGTTCTGATGGCCCCAGGTGACGAGGCCGAGCTTGTCCATATGGTCGCGACGGCAGCAGCGCATGATGCCGGGCCGATCGCCTTCCGGTATCCCCGCGCCGACGGAACCGGCGTGGCCTTGCCCGAAACCGGCATTCCCCTGCCGATCGGCAAGGGGCGGGTCCTGCGCGAAGGCAGCCGCCTCGCCATTCTCTCCTATGGCACGCGCCTGCAGGAATGCCGGATTGCGGCCGAACGCCTCGATGATCTCGGGATCTCGACGACCCTGGCGGATGCCCGCTTCGCGAAGCCCTTCGACCGGGCTCTCGTGGAACAGCTGGCCGGGCATCACGAGGCGCTGATCCTCATCGAGGATGGCTCGACCGGCGGCTTCGGCGCGCTTGTCATGGAGTATCTTGTCCATAACGGCTGGCTCGATCATGGCCTGAAGCTGCGCTCGATGCATCTTCCGGATCGGTTCCAGGACCAGGATACGCAGGCGCGGCTCTATGCCGAGGCCGGGCTTGATTGCGACGCCATTATCCGGCTGGCGATGAGCATCGTCCAGCCGGCAACCCGGCGAAGAATCATCAGCGGCATCGGCCCGAGGCTGATTGCGTTGGCCGACCCTTCCGCCAGGGCCGTGCTGCGCCAGCCGGAATTCCAGGTAGAGGGAGCTGCCGGCTCATGAACCGTCATGCCCCGCAACGCCACTTCGAACCCGATCTCGCGCCGCTGGAAGTGTTGCTGGCCAAGCCACGCGGCTTTTGCGCCGGCGTGATCCGCGCGGTCGAGATTGTCGAGCGTGCGCTTGAGATCCATGGCGCGCCGGTCTATGTCCGCCACGAGATCGTGCACAACACGCATGTCGTGGAACAGTTGCGCGCGCGCGGCGCGGTTTTCGTGTCCGAGGTCGACGAGATTCCCGAAGGCGCGATCACTGTCTTCAGCGCGCATGGCGTCTCGCGCAGGGTCGAGTCCATGGCTGCGGAGCGTGGCCTCGATGTCATCGATGCGACATGCCCTCTCGTGGTGAAGGTTCATGTGCAGGGCCGCCGCCATGCCGAGCAGGGTCATGACGTGGTGCTGATCGGCCATGCCGGCCATGCCGAGGTCGAGGGCACACGCGGCCAGATCGATGGCCGCCTTCATCTCATCGCCCGGCCGGAAGAGGTAGCGGATCTCGAGATCGCGGACCCCGCCCGCGTCGCCTATATCACCCAGACCACGCTGGGCGTGCAGGATACGCGGGATGTCATCGCGGCGTTGAAGGCGCGCTTTCCGGACATTGTCGGGCCCGATACGCGCAACATCTGCTACGCCACGCAGAACCGTCAGGCCGCCGTCCAGGAAATGGCGGGCCGGGCCGAGGTCATCCTCGTCATTGGCTCGCGGCAGAGTTCCAATTCCAGCCGTCTCCGGGAGATCGGCGCGCAGCTGGGCGTGCCGGCCTATCTCGTCGAGGGGCCGGCTTCCATTGATCTTGCCTGGCTGGAGGGCGTGTCCACGCTCGGTCTCTCCGCAGGCGCCTCCGCCCCGGAAGAGCTGATCCAGGCCACGATCGACTGGCTTCGGCACTTCCGGGATGTGTCCATCACCGAACTGGAAGGTGTCGAGGAAGATGTCGTGTTCCGCTTGCCCGTCCGGCTTGCCAACACCGCACGAACCTGAGGAGAGCGCCATGTCGGCAGAAGCCTATGGCGCCCAGCGCCCCCTTCCGGAACGGGAAGAAAACCTGCGCGAAACACTCGGCGGGCACATGCAGACGGTGGATCGCGCCAACCGGACGGTCCGGGTCACGCCGGCACCGGCGCCTCGCCAGCGCGTGCCCTTTCCCTTCTCCGCCATCGTGGCGCAGGAAGAGATGAAGAACGCGCTGATCCTCTCTGCCATCGACGCGACGATCGGCGGCGTACTGATCTTTGGCGATCGCGGCACCGGGAAATCCACCGCGATCCGCGCCCTCGCGGCCCTGCTGCCGCGCATGCGCGCCATTGTCGGCTGCCCCTATGGCTGCGAACCCGGTCGCCCTGCAGCCTCCTGCGAGCATTGCCAGCGGCTCTCGCTCGAAAAGGGCCGGCGCGGGCAGGCCGAATCCCATCTCGTTGCCGTGCCGGTCGTCGACCTGCCGCTCGGCGCGACGGAAGACCGTGTCGTCGGCGCGCTCGATCTCGAACGGGCCCTGGCCCGTGGCGAGAAGGCCTTCCAGCCCGGCCTGCTGGCCAAGGCGCATCGCGGCTTTCTCTACATCGACGAGGTCAACCTCCTCGAAGATCATCTCGTCGATGTGCTGCTTGATGTGGCGGCCTCCGGCGAGAACGTTGTCGAACGCGAGGGGCTGAGCATCCGTCACCCCGCCCGTTTCGTGCTGGTCGGCTCCGGTAACCCGGAAGAGGGTGAATTGCGCCCGCAATTGCTGGATCGCTTCGGCCTCTCGGTCGATGTCGAGACGCCCACCGATCTGGAAACGCGGATCGAGGTCGTCCGCCGCCGCGATGCCTTTGACCGCGATCCCGAGGCCTTCGCCGATGCCTGGCGCGGCCGCGATGCCGGTATCCGTCGCCGAATTTCCGCCGCCCGCAAGAGGATCGGCAGCATGACAACCAGCGAGGCTGCCCTGCGTCGCGCCACGGAACTGTGTATTGCACTCGGGACGGACGGCCTGCGCGGTGAACTCACGCTGATCCGGGCAGCACGGGCCCTTGCCGCCTATCAGGGTGAGGATACGGTCGAGGAAGAGCATGTGCGCGTCGTCGCGCCCATGGCGCTCCGCCATCGCTTGCGTCGCTCGCCCCTTGATGATTCCCGTGCCACGGCTCGGGTCGAGCGCGCGATCGGCGAGGTCTTCGGCTCATGAACCCCGATCCGGCCAGAAGCGATCCGGCCGGGGCAGATCTGGCCGGTTTGGCGTTGGCGGTGCTCGCTGTCGCGCCGGAAGCGGCGGGCGGCATCTGGCTGCGTGCACAGGCAGGCCCCGATCGCGATCGCTGGCTTGCCGCCCTGCGGAGCCATGCCGTGCCGGGCGTGCCTTTCCGCCGCATGCCGGCGGGCATTGCCGAATCCCGGCTGATCGGTGGGCTCGATCTGGCCGCGACCCTCGCTTCCGGCCTGCCGGTGACCGAACGCGGCCTGCTGGCCGAGGCCGATGGCGGCTATCTCGTCATCAGCATGGCCGAGCGGCTCGATCCCTGGCTGGCGAGCCTTGTCGCGGCCACGGCCGAAACCGGCGAATTGCATGTCGAGCGCGACGGCGTGACCCAGACCCTGCCGGCCCATTTTGCGATGGTGGCACTGGATGAGGGCATTGATGACGAGGCCCCGCCGGCCATCCTGACCGAGCGCCTCGGCCTCGTCCTCGATCTCGCCCATGCACGGTTCGGTGACTTGCCCTTCTCCTTCGAGACCGTGGCTTCTGCGCGCGCGCGCCTGCCCCTCGTGGCGACCTCGGCCCGGATCATCGGCGAACTCTGCGCCGCCGCCGCCGGTTTCGGCCTCGCCTCCCTGCGTCCTTCGCTGCAGGCCGTCGGCGTGGCCCGCGCCCTTGCGGCCCTGCATGGCCGGCTCGACGTGGCCGACGAGGATGCGATCCTCGCCGCCGCGCTCGTGCTGGCGCCGCGCGCCGTGCAATGGCCGAGCCGGCAGGAGCAGCAGGAGGAGGCACCGCCCCCGCCGCCGCCAGATGCGGAGACGCCGCCGCCGGAACAGCCGCCGCAGGACCAGTCGGGCGATCCGCCCGATGACGTGATGAGCCAGTCGGCGCTCGCCGCCCTTCCGGCCGGGCTTCTGGCTGATCTGAAGGCCCGCGCGGCTTCCGGCCGCCAGCGTTCCGCCGGCAAGGCCGGCGCCCGCGAGAAGAATGCCCGGCGTGGTCGTGCCGTCGGCGTCAAGCCCGGCGATCCCCGGACCGGCGCAAGGCTCGGCCTGATCGACACGCTCCGGGCGGCAGCGCCCTGGCAGAAACTCCGGCGCGGCGCCTCCTTCGGCGATGGCACGATCGCCGTCCGTCGCGAGGATTTCCGGATTGTCCGGCGTCGGGCCCGCCGCCGGACGACCACGCTCTTCATTGTCGATGCCTCCGGCTCCTCCGCGCTCCAGCGGCTTGGCGAGGCGAAGGGCGCGGTGCAATTGCTTCTTGCCGAGTGCTATGTCCGCCGCGACGAGGTGGCGTTGATCACGTTCCGCGGCCGCGTGGCCGAGATGGTCCTGCCGCCGACCCGCGCCCTCGCGCGCGCGGCCCGCGCCCTTGCCGGCCTTGCCGGGGGCGGCGGAACGCCGCTCGCCACCGCCATCGATACGGCGCGGCAGGTGGCGGAGGGCATCATGCGCTCGGGCCGGACGCCGGTTCTCGTCTTCATGACCGATGCCCGCGCCAATATCGGGCGCGATGGCCAGCCCGGCCGCGAGCGTGCCATGGCGGATGCCCGGCAGGCAGCGCGGGAACTCGCCGCGCTCTGCCAGACGACAATCCTCATCGACACGGCAAACAAGCCTGGCGAGGCGGCGGCGGTCCTCGCCGATGCCATGGAGGCCCGCTACCTGCCTTTGCCCTATGCCGCGCCGGAACTGGTGGTGCATGCCGTCAGCCAGGAAAGGCCGGCCCCCCGCGCCGCGCACAGGGCATGACCGGTCGGCTCGACTGGCATCATGAAGGGGCGGACTGGCCGCATCGCGAGGCGAGCCGCTTCGTCGAGGCTGGTGGACTGAAATGGCATGTACAGATTTTCGGCCAGGGGCCGAGCCTGCTGCTCCTCCACGGCACCGGCGCCTCCACCCATTCCTGGCGCGATGTGATCCCGCTGCTCGCGCCGCATTTCCAACTGATCGTGCCGGATCTGCCCGGCCATGCCTTTACCGACCCCTTGCCCGAATCCGAGGCCGGGCTTCCGGGAATGGCGAAGGCGGTGGCTGCGCTCCTCACGGCCCTTGATGCCGAGGTCGATCTTGTGATCGGCCATTCCGCCGGGGCGGCGATCGCGATCCGGATGGCGCTCGATGGCTCGGTCACGCCGCAGGCCATTGTTGGCATCAACGCCGCGCTCGTGCCCTTCGGCGGCGCCGCCGAACGGATATTCCCGCCGCTCGCCCGACTTTTGACGCTCAACCCGTTCGTGCCTCGCTTCTTCACCTGGCAGGCGACCGATCTCGCGGCAATTTCGCGGCTGATGGAATCCACCGGTTCCCGCATTTCGTCCGAAGGCCTGGCCTTCTATCAGCGGCTGTTCCGCTCGCGCGACCATATCCGCGCGACCCTCGCGATGATGGCCTATTGGGATCTCGCCTCGTTGCGCAAGGCCATGCCGGATCTGGCCGTCCCGCTGCATCTGATTGTCGGTCTCGGCGACAAGGCCGTCTCGCCGGAACAGGCGCGTGGCCTGAAGCAGGCCATGCCGTCGATCCGGCTGCATTTCCTGCCCGGCCTCGGTCATCTCTGCCATGAGGAGCAGCCGGCCAAGGTTGTCGAACTCGTGGATCGGGTCGCCGCCGATCACGGCCTCGCCGAAGCGGCCTGAGGGGAGGGAGCCATGGACCAGCCAGAACTGCCGGAACCTGCCTTCACCCATCCCGCCCCGCATGACACGCCCCCGCCCGCCGGGTTCCCCGGAGCGGATACGGCTTTCGGTGCGGATAGTCCCGGCATCCGGCGCTTTGACTGCATTCTCGACGAGGTGGCACCCCATGCAACCCATGCGTAATCCGCTCCCCGATCTTCCCCCCCGCGATCTCGTCGCCTGCCGCACCTTGCTCGCACAGGGGTCGAAATCCTTCGCGCTGGCCTCGCATCTGCTGCCCGGTCGTCTTCGTGCTGCGGCCACGGGGCTCTATGCCTTCTGCCGCATCGCCGATGACCTGATCGACATGACCGGCAAGGCCGAGGCCGGTGTCGAGCTGGTCCGGCTGCGGGTCGACCAGATCTATCGCGGCGAGCCCTTTCCCCATCCGGCCGACCGGGCCTTCGCGGCGGTGGTCCGGGCCTGCGCGGTGCCGCGTCCGGCTGTCGATGCGCTGGTCGAGGGGTTCGCATGGGATGCCGAGGAGCGCGTCTACGAGACCCTGGATGACGTGATGGACTATGCCGCCCGCGTCGCCGGTTCCGTCGGCGTGATGATGAGCGCCATCATGGGTCGCCCGCAGGACGCCGCTTTGGCCCGCGCCGCCGATCTCGGCATGGCGATGCAGCTTACCAATATCGTCCGCGATATCGGCGAGGATGCCCGAAACGGTCGGCTCTACCTTCCGCGCCTCTGGCTGCGCGAGGCCGGGCTCGACCCGGTGGCCTGGCTGGCTGACCCGCAGGATCACCCGGCGATCCGCCTGGCCGCTCACCGCCTTCTGGAAGAGGCTGATCGGCTCTATCGCCGTGCCGAACTCGGCATCGCGCTGCTGCCGCCGGATTGCCGGCCCGCCATCCGTGCCGCCCGGCTGATCTATGCCGAGATCGGTCGCGCCATCCTCCGGAATCCGCGCGCCGACATCCTGCACCGGACCGTGGTGCCGCGCAGCCGCAAATGGCGGCTCCTGCTCTCGGCGCTGGTCCGCCTGCCCGATGAGGGCCTGACCCATGCCCGCCAGGCATTGCCGGCGCCACATGAGGCTGTCCGCTTCATGATGCCGGGCCTGCCGGAGCTGTCGCTTCCGGCCGTTCCTGCATCGGCCGGCCTCGCCTGGTGGGATCTCTCCGGCCGGCTGCTGACCATCCTCCCGATCCTCGAGAAGCTGGAACGGGCCGAGCGGGACATCGCCCTCGGCGGCAATCCGATGCGGCAGCCCCAGACGTAGCCCCTTCGGGGATCGGTTCGATGGACGAGCACTATTTTGGCCTGATCAAGCTGCTGGTCTTCGGCGCCCTGGGCATCGGCCTGGGCGTCCACCAGCTCTGGTCGCTCCGCCGGGCAAGGGAAAAGCAGGCAAAGGAAAAGTGGGCAAGCGAAAAGGCGGCCGGCAAAGCCGCGTCCGGCGGCCGCGATCCTGCCGCCTGAAGGCCGCCCTGGGGGAGAGTGGTCTCACCCGCGCCGCGGCATCCGGAACGGCAGCATGGCCTGGACGACCGGATGGGTGAATCGGGTCAGCGACAGGCTCTCATGCATCATCGTGACCGACTGGCCGGCCAGCTGCGTGCGGATGACCGAGCGCGAATAGAATGGCGTGTCCTCCAGCGTCGCCTGCACCTCCGGCCGCGTCCCCGCATCGGCGGGTACGGCGCGCGGAACGCGCCAGAACGTGCCCGGCAGCTTCTGGTTGGCGGGGAGGGGGAAGCGGTGCGCCGTGCCATCCGCGTCCTGGGCGAGGCCCAGCGAGAACGGCGTCCCGTCCTGATGGCGGCCGGAATAGCCCACCAGCGAGCCAGTTTCGGTATCGCCCCGGCACCAGGTCCAATCAATGAACCCGGCCTCAAGCGGCATCGAGCCGCGATTATGGTCGAGATAGCCTGTGCCCTGCCAGCGGAGTGCCGGTGCCTCGAAGGCCAGCTCGACATGGCATCGCGGCGCAAGCGGCCGCCAGATATGCTCTCCATGCGGGTTCAGGAGATAGCTGGTGTCGCCGCGGGCCTCGGGCCGGAGCCGGATCTCGCCGCGCACAGCCTTGGGGATTGGCATGCCGCGCTCCGAGACCCGGATAATGAGATCCTCGCCCCGTTCCTCCAACGCGCTCGGGCCAACCCGGAACAGGCCGGGCGCCCGCTCAACCGCAGCGGCACCCCGTTCGGTCATCGCCCAGCGCCGTGCCCCGGGGCCGTAAAGCGCCACGTTGATGGCGCAATGTGCCATCGGATCGGCCTCGCCTCGCCGCCGCGCCCACGCGTAATAGGGAGAGAAGACCGAACCGACAAAGGCAATGACGGTCAGCCCGAACCGGCCGTCAGCGCTGATCGCATCGCAGTACCACCAGGCATACCCGTCGAAAGGAACCGGCGCGTCGAAGCCCGATCCCGGATCAGCGCCTCGGCGGCCAGCCGGCCTGAAAGCGCCACCATCGGAACGCCCGGACCCGGATGCACGCTCCCGCCCGTCAGGTACAGCCCCGGCAGCCGGCTCCGCGAGCCCGGGCGCTGGAATGAGGCCATCGCTCCATGCGTCGCCATCCCGTACAGCGCCCCGCCCGTGCCCGGAAACAAGGCCGCGAAATCCTGCGGCCGCGTCAGGACCGGCGGTGTGGGGCCCGGGTCCAGTGCCAGGCCATGGCGGTTCAGGGCCTGCGAAAGGAGCCTGTGGCATGTCTCGATCTCCGGTAGGCCGGCCCCGGCCTCGTCGCCACGGGCCGGCGCATTGATGAGCATGAGGAAGCCTTCCTCGCCCTCCGGCGCCACGGCGCCATGCCGGTCCAGCGCGCAGAGATAGAGGGTCGGATCCGCAGGAACGATGCCGCTATCGAGTGCGGCAAATTCGGCCGGATAATCGGCCGAGAACAGGACGGTGTGGTGATGCAGCGGAAAGCCCGAAAACCGGCTGCGCCCGCTGAGCGTGATGGCGGAGAGCGAGCGCCCGCCACGGGGCAGGGGCGGGACGGAACGTGTCGCTTCCTGGCCAAGCAACCCGGTGGCCAGCGCTGCGCGATCGGCATTGCTGATCACGAAATCTGCCGGGATGGTTTCCCCGTTGGCCAGCCGGACGCCGCTGGCCCGGCCATTTTGCACCTCGATGGCGTCAACCCGCTGCCCGAAGCGGAAAACGCCGCCCAGCCCCTCGATCGCCTTCCGGAGCGCTTGGGCCAGCACGTGCATGCCCCCCTCGATCTGCCAGACGCCATCCTGCTCGACATGGGCGATCAGCATGAGGGTGGCCGGGGCCCGGAAGGGCGAGGAGCCGCAATAGGTGGCATAGCGGCCGAAAAGCTGGCGCAGCCGCGGATCGGGGAAGAAACGACCCAGCGCGCTCCACATGGTCGAGAAGGGTTTTGTGCGGAGCATTGCGCCGATCCCCGCCTGACGGACAAGCCCGAACGGGGAGGGGCGCTCCGCCTGCATGAAGCTCTGTTCAAGCGAGCGGCAGATCGCTTCCGCCTCGCGCGCGAATTCGGCATAGAGCCGGCCCGCTTCCGCGCCGGCAAGGGTTGCGATCGCATCCCGGCTGGCCTCGCGTTCGGCATGAAGATCGAGCCGGCTGCCGTCGGGCCAGCCATGGCGGGCCAGCACATCCAGCCGCCGGAGCGGGACGGCCAAAGCGAAATCGAGCCCGGCCTCGGCGAAGAGCTGTTCGAACACCGCCTTCATCGTGAAGACCGTCGGCCCGGCATCAAGCGGATGGCCATTGACCGTGACCTGCCGCATCTTGCCACCTGGCCCCCCGGCCGCCTCGACCACGGTGACGCCGAATCCGCGGGCCGCGAGCAGCAGGGCCGCGCTGAGCCCGCCGATCCCGGCACCGATGATCACCACCTGATCCTGCATTGTCACATTCGCCATGCCGCTACCATGACATCTTCTCTTGACAATGAAAACTGTCAAGGCAACCTTACACTCAGAAAATCGCCGATCAGGGTCGCCTGACAGGGAGGAAAGCATGATCCGGTTTGAAGAAAAGCTGGAGGCTGTGCTCCGGGAGGCGCAAGGCGCCGGATGCCCGCCGCGCCTGGGTCAGGCGATGCATTACTCGGTCTTTCCGGGCGGAGCCCGTATACGGCCGAGGCTGGTCCTCGCCGTGGCCAAGGCCTGCGGCGCCCGGGATCCCGGGCTCGCCTTGTCCGCTGCAGCAGCGATCGAACTGCTCCATTGCGCCTCGCTGGTCCACGATGATCTGCCCTGTTTCGATGATGCCGATCTCCGGCGCGGCAAGCCGACGGTCCATTGTGCCTTCGGCGAACCGCTGGCGGTTCTGGCCGGCGATGCCCTGATCGTCCTCGCCTTCGAGGTGCTGACGCGCTCTGCCAGCGTGGCGCCGGCCCGGCTCGGAAATCTGGTCCGGATCATCGCCGGCGCGGTGGGAAGCCGGGGCGGCATCACCGCCGGGCAGGCCTGGGAGGCCGAGCCCGAGATCGATCTCGATTGCTACCACCAGGCCAAGACCGGTGCCCTTTTTGCCGGGGCGACGATGGCTGGCGCTGCGGCTGCCGGTATGCCCTATGCCGAATGGCGTGCGCTTGGCGAGCAGATCGGCGCGGCTTTCCAGGTTGCCGACGATATCCGCGATGTGGCAGGGCGGCCAGAGGAGATCGGCAAGCCGAACGGGCAGGATGCCATGCTGCACCGGCCCAATGTCGTGCACCAGCTCGGGCTGTCCGGTGCGGTCCGCCACCTCGATTCGATGATCGTGAGTGCGATCGAGCGGGTCCCGGCTTGCCCGGGCCGGGCGGAATTGCAGGCCCAGATCCGCATCCAGGCCAACAGTTTCCTGCCCGAGGAGCTGGCCCGCCGGGCCGCGTGACGCGCGCCATGGCCGTTCCAGACCGCCTGCTGGCCTGGCGTGACCGCTTGGTCAGCAGCCCCGGCTTCCAGCGTTTCGCGGCGCGTTTTCCCCTGACGCGGCCCGTTGCCGAGCGGCAATCCCGCGCGGTTTTCGATCTTTGCGCCGGCTTTGTCTATTCCCAGGTGCTGGCGGCCGTGGTCGAGCTGGGCATCCTGCCGCGCCTCGCCGAGCGCCCGCATGACACCGCCGAGCTGGCAGCAGCGACGAAGCTGGGACCTCCCGCGATGGAGCGACTCCTGCGCGCCGCGCAGGCTCTTGGCCTTGTTTCGCCCCGGCAGGGTGGCCGCCATGGCCTCGGCATGAAGGGCGCGGCGCTGCTCGGCAATCCCGGCGCAATGCGCATGATCGAGCATCACCGGATTCTCTACCGCGACCTTGCCGATCCCGTTGCCCTGCTGCGGGGCGAGCATTCCGGAACCGGCCTCGGAGCCTTCTGGCCCTATGCTGCCGGCGAGCGCGAGGAAACCGGCGGAACGGTTTCCGCCTACAGCGCGCTCATGGCTGACTCGCTTTCGCTGGTGGTCGAAGACGTGCTGGACGCGTTCCCCTTTGCCCGTCATCGCCGGATGCTGGATATCGGCGGCGGCACGGGTCGATTCGCCATCGCGGTCACGCAGCGTGTACCGGGGCTCGCCGCCGGCGTGCTGGACCTGCCCGGCGTGATTGCCGAAACCCGCGACCGGCTGGCGGCAGAACCGCAATCCGCCCGGCTTTCGGCCGTCGCCGGCGATGCGATTGCCGGGCCGATCCCCGGTGAAGCCGATCTCGTCACCCTCATCCGCGTGCTGCATGATCATGATGATCCCGAAGCCATGGCCATCCTGCGGAACATCCGTGCAGCACTGCCGCCTGGCGGAACCTTGCTGATTGCGGAGCCGATGGCCGGCATTCGCGGCGCAGAGGCGATGGCGGATGCTTATTTCGGCTTCTATCTGCTGGCGATGGGGTCCGGCCGGGCCCGCCGCCCGCAGGAGATCCGGCAGATGCTCGAGCAGGCGGGATTCCACGATATCCGACTCCTGCACACCCGTCGTCCGCTCCTGACCAGCGCCATCGAAGCCCGCGTTCCGGCGGCCCGACACTTTGCCCAATTAATTGTCAGGTTGGATTGACATTAAAAACTGTCACTCTAAGCTGACACATGGAGCAGGCCGTTTGATGAACAGACGGTTAGGAACAACGCCATGGAAACGCTAGCTGTCGTGATGGAGAAGCCGGAGCACCTCTCGCTCCGCCGCCTCGATCTCGTCGAGGCAACAGCGGATGACATCGTGGTGGACATTGCCTGGAGCGGCATCTCCACCGGCACCGAGCGCCTGCTCTGGACCGGGCGCATGCCGCAATTCCCCGGCCTCGGCTATCCGCTTGTTCCCGGTTACGAATCTGTCGGTACTGTCGTGATGGCGGGAGAGGCTTCCGGCCACCGTGTCGGCGAGTCGGTCTTCGTGCCGGGCTCCCGCGGGTTCCGCGATGCCCGCGGGCTGTTCGGCGGCGCCGCCTCGCGGCTCGTCGTGGCCGGTCGCCGTGCCGTCACCCTCGATGCCGCTGATTCCGGCCCCGAGGGCGTGCTGATGGCCCTCGCGGCCACTGCGATCCATGCGGTTCAGGCCCAGGGTGCGGCCCTCCCGGATCTCATCGTCGGCCATGGTGTCCTGGGACGGCTGCTGGCCCGGGTTGCGGTCGCGCTGGGGGCGAGCCCGGTCGTCTGGGAAAAGAACCAGGACCGCCAGTCGGGCGCAGCCGGCTACACCGTTCTGGATCCCGATGCCGATTCCCGCCGCGATTACCCGACCATCTACGATGTCTCGGGAGACGAATCCCTGATCGATCTGCTGATCTCGAGGTTGGCTCCGGGCGGCGAGCTCGTTTTGGCTGGCTTCTATGAGCGGCCGATCAAATTCGACTTCGCGCCTGCTTTCATGCGCGAGGCGCGGATCCGGATCGCCGCCGAATGGCGCGAGGCCGATCTCGATCTCACGCGCCGCCTGATCGCGTCCGGCCGTCTCAGTCTCGACGGCCTGATCACCCATACCCAACCGGCTTGCAATGCCGAAGCGGCCTATCGGACCGCTTTCAGCGATGCCCGCTGCCTCAAGATGATCCTCGATTGGAGAGCCCATCCATGAATGTGCAGCTTCGCGCCCTCGACAAGCAGCGCAACGCGCTCGTTACCCATGCCGGGAAATCCGCGCAGGAAGCCATGGCAGAAAAGCTCCGCCAGGAAGCCAGCGAGGAGCTGGACGCGCCGGAAACCGGCCCTGCCACCAAGGAAACGCAGGTCATTGCCATCTACGGTAAGGGCGGCATCGGCAAGAGCTTCACGCTCGCCAATCTCAGCTACATGATGGCCCAGCAGGGCAAGAAGGTGCTGCTGATCGGCTGCGACCCGAAGAGCGACACCACCTCGCTGCTCTTTGGCGGCAAGGCCTGCCCGACCATCATCGAAACCTCCTCGAAGAAGAAGCTGGCCGGCGAGAATGTCGCGATCGGCGATGTCTGCTTCGTCCGGGACGGCGTCTTTGCCATGGAACTGGGCGGGCCGGAAGTCGGCCGCGGCTGCGGCGGGCGCGGCATCATCCACGGCTTCGAGTTGCTTGAGAAGCTGGGCTTCCACGAATGGGGCTTTGACTATGTCCTGCTCGACTTCCTGGGCGATGTGGTCTGCGGCGGCTTCGGCCTGCCGATCGCCCGCGACATGTGCCAGAAGGTCATCATCGTCGGCTCGAACGACCTGCAATCGCTCTATGTCGCGAACAATGTCTGCTCGGCCGTGGAGTATTTCCGCAAGCTGGGCGGCAATGTCGGCGTCGCCGGCATCGTGGTGAACAAGGATGACGGCACGGGCGAGGCAGCAGCCTTCGCCGAGGCTGTCGGCATCCCGATCCTCGCCGCCATTCCGGCCGATGAGGATATCCGTCGCAAGAGCGCGAAATACGAGATTATCGGCCGGCCCGGCACGCAATGGGCCTCGCTGTTCGAGGGCCTTGCCAGCAGCGTCGCCGAGGCCCCGCCTGTCCGCCCCACCCCCCTTACGCCGGATGCCCTGCTCGGCCTGTTCGACGGCGACACCGTCGGACGCGACGTGGTGCTGATTCCGGCCACGATCGAACAGATGTGCGGCAAGTCCGACATCACCAAGCCGACCCTGGAAGTGATCTACGACAACGCCTGAACCCCGCCCTCCCTCGCGAGTGACGTCCATGACTGTCCACCAGCCCCAACCCGTTCTGCAGGCCGCCCCGGCCCCGGCGGAAATGGTCATGGCCAAACCCGTCGAGATGACGGACGGGATCGGCTGCCATACGGGCAAGGACGCGATGCGCGCGGCGGCCACCAGGGCCGGCCTCGGCGAGACGCTGGAACGCTACGCAGCGGATTATCCCGCCGGCCCGCATGACAAGCCGCAGAGCATGTGCCCGGCCTTCGGCTCGCTCCGCGTCGGCTTGCGGATGCGGCGGACGGCGACGATCCTCTCCGGCTCGGCCTGCTGCGTCTATGGCCTGACCTTCACCTCGCATTTCTATGGCGCCCGGCGCTCGGTGGGCTATGTGCCCTTCAACTCCGAGACGCTCGTTACCGGCAAGCTGTTCGAGGATATCCGCGAGGCCGTCTTCAAGATGGCGGATCCGGAGCTTTACGACGCGATCGTCATCACCAATCTCTGCGTGCCCAGCGCCTCCGGCGTGCCCCTGCGGCTGCTGCCGAAGGATATCAACGGCGTCCGTATCATCGGGATCGACGTGCCCGGCTTCGGCGTGCCCACCCATGCCGAGGCGAAGGACATCCTCGCTGGCGCGATGCTGGCCTATGCCCGTCAGGAAGCCGAACTCGGCCCGGTCCAGGCGCCGCGCGGCGGCAAGTCGGAAAAACCCACCGTCACGCTGCTCGGCGAGATGTTTCCGGCCGATCCGGTTGGCATCGGCATGATGCTGGAGCCGATGGGCCTCGCAGCTGGCCCTGTTGTCCCGACCCGCGAATGGCGCGAACTCTATGCCGCGCTCGATTGCGCGGCCGTGGCGGCCATCCACCCGTTCTACACGGCCTCGATCCGCGAGTTCCAGTCTGCGGGCCGTGCGGTCGTCGGTTCGGCCCCGGTGGGTGTCGATGGCACCGCCGCCTGGCTGGCCGGGATCGGCGCAGCCTGCAATGTCCCGGCGGACCGCATCGCCGCCGCCCAGAATGCCATCTTGCCCGCCATCCGCGGCGCCCTGGCGTCCCGCCCGATCAAGGGGCGCATCACGCTGACGGGCTATGAAGGCTCGGAACTGCTGGTGGCCCGGCTGCTCGTCGAGAGCGGTGCCGACCTGCGCTATGTCGGCACGGCTTGCCCGAGAACCGATTGGTCCGCCGCCGACCGGGAATGGCTCGAGGCGCGCGGCGTGATCGTCAATTTCCGGGCCGCCATCGAGCAGGATTTTGCCGCGATCGAGGAATTCAAGCCCGACCTTGCGATCGGCACCACGCCGGTTGTGCAGAAGGCGAAGGAGCAGGGCATTCCCGCGCTCTACTTCACCAACCTGATCTCGGCCCGCCCGCTTTTCGGCCCAGCCGGCGCCGGTAGCCTCGCCACGGTGATCAATGCCGCGCTCGGCAACAAGGCGCGGTTCGACATCATGACGGAATTCTTCGCGGGTGTCGGCACCGGCTACAATGCCGGCATCTGGCAGGACACCCCGCACGAGAACCCGGACCAGCGCAAGCGCCTTGAGGCAAGGGCCATCAAGGCGAAGCGCGCCGCCGAGGAGATTCCGTGATGTTGATCCTCGATCACGACAGGGCAGGGGGCTACTGGGGCGCGGTCTATGTCTTCACTGCGGTGAAGGGGCTGCAGGTCATTATCGATGGCCCGGTCGGCTGCGAGAACCTGCCGGTGACATCGGTGCTCCATTACACGGATGCGCTGCCGCCGCATGAATTGCCGATCGTCGTCACCGGCCTTGGCGAGGAAGAACTCGGCCAGCATGGCACCGAAGGCGCCATGAAGCAGGCCTATTCCGTGCTCGACAGCGGCCTGCCCTCGGTGGTGGTTACCGGCTCCATCGCCGAGATGATCGGTGGCGGCGTGACGCCGCAGGGAACCTCGATCCAGCGGTTCCTGCCACGCACGATCGACGAGGACCAATGGCAGAGCGCCAACCGGGCCATGATGTGGCTCTGGACGGAATTCGGCCCGAAAAAGGTGCCGAAGCTCAAGCCGCGTGCGGAAGGCGCGAAGTCCAAGGTCAACATCATCGGCCCGGCCTATGGCATGTTCAACATGCCCTCCGACCTGGCGGAGATCCGCCGGCTGATCGAGGGTATCGGCGCGGAAGTCCACATGACCTTCCCGCTCGGCACCCATCTCGCCGATATCGGCAAGCTGGCCGAGGCAGAAGTCAATGTCTGCCTCTATCGCGAATTCGGGCGCATGCTCTGCGAGCAGCTCGAGCGGCCCTATCTCCAGGCGCCGATCGGCCTGCATTCGACCACGAAATTCCTTCGGACCCTCGGCGATCTGCTCGGCCTCGACCCCGAGCCCTTCATCGAGCGTGAGAAACACACGACGATCAAGCCGCTCTGGGATCTCTGGCGTTCGGTCACGCAGGATTTCTTCGGCACCGCCTCCTTCGGTATCGTGGCGAACGAAACCTATTCACGCGGAGTCCGCCTCTTCCTCGAGGAGGAAATGGGCCTGCCTTGCAACTTCGCCGTGTCGCGAAGCGCCGGAACAAAAACCGACAACGAGGCGATCATCCGGATGATCCGCGAGAAGCCGCCGCTTGTGCTGTTCGG
Source organism: Rhabdaerophilum sp. SD176 (assembly GCF_030143245.1). GTDB lineage: Bacteria > Pseudomonadota > Alphaproteobacteria > Rhizobiales > Beijerinckiaceae > Rhabdaerophilum. Next base: position 340,256 of record NZ_JARJNS010000004.1, read on the forward strand.
CAGTTACAACGAGCGGATGTACATGGCCGAGGCCGGGACGCGGGCGATGTATATCCCTGCCTCCTTCCCGGGCGCGATCATCCGCAGGCATACCGGCACGCCCTTCATGGGTTATTCCGGCGCGACCTATCTCGTGCAGGAGGTCTGCAACGCGCTGTTCGACGCGCTGTTCAACATCCTGCCGCTGGCCGGCCAGATGGACGCTGTCGACCGGACTCCGGCCCGCGCGCATCGCGAGCTGGCCTGGGAGCGCGAGGCCAAGGCCATGCTCGACCGCTTCCTCGAACTACAACCCGTTCTGGTCCGGATCTCCGCTGCCAAAAGGCTGCGGGACAATGCCGAGCGCGCGGCGCGTGCCGCCGGCGGTGATTGCGTCCGGCCCGAACATCTCGATCCCGAAGCCCGGCAGCGCGAGGAGGTTTCGTCATGAAGCCCTCTGGCCAACCCCTTCGGTCACTGGCGGTGCCTCCGGTCCGGTTCCTGGAGCGGGACCGGAGCGCCGCCCTTTCCTGCCCGAACGTTGAGAGGAGATGAGCATGGCTCACGCCGTCAAGATGGACACGTCCACCCGGATGAAATCCCATGCCGAGCAGAAGCGACTTTGCCAGCGCATGACGCTGCTCACGGCCGCTTTCCTCGTTCCGTTTGTGCTGCTTCGCCGCGCCTTCCGGCGCCTTGCGGGGCAACATTCCGGCAGCCGGCCGGTCTCGGTCTTCACCGAGGCCCGCGCCGATGCCAGCGCGATCATCCCCTACATCTTCATGGGGTAACTCTTGCCCCCTGGCCGGACCCCTCCGGCCATGGGTCATGCTGTAGGCGAGCTGCAGCTAACCAGCCGTGCGGGAGATGCACGGTACGGGCCTTCGGGCCACCTGTAGGAGTGTCAGACAATGGCTGACAAGGGAGGGTCCTTGACGGGCCTCACTGGAGCGGAAGCGCAGGAATTCCACGGTTTCTTCGTGCAAGGAACGCTTGGATTCTTCGCTGTTTCGCTCGTCGCACACATCCTGATCTGGATGTGGCGGCCCTGGTTCTAAACCAACCCGCTAGAGATGGAGATCAATCTATGTGGAGAATCTGGCTGATTTTCGATCCGCGTCGCACGCTGGTCGCAGTTTGCACGTTCGCCTTCCTGATGGTGATGCTCAATCACTTCATTCAGTTGAGCACGCCCCGTTACAATAGCTGGCTCAATGCGCCAGTTGCTGCGAAGGCTGCCCAGAAATAAAAAATGGAGCGGACATTGAGTTCTTTAAATAAAAGATCGTTGTCCGCTCCTCTTTAATCAACAAGTCGAAGATCGATTGGCCAGAAGTAGGTCATAGAGCGAATCTTGTACGGAGGTCAAAATGGCATTATTGAGCTTTGAAAGAAAATACAGGGTCCGTGGTGGCACTTTGGTCGGAGGCGATCTTTTCGATTTCTGGGTTGGGCCGTTTTACGTTGGGTTCTTCGGGGTCGCTGCGGCGTTCTTCACCATCCTTGGAACAGCGCTGATCATCTTCGGCGCAAGCCTCGGCCCGACCTGGAACATCTGGCTCATCAGCATCAATCCTCCGGACGTCAAATACGGCCTCGCCTTTGCGCCCCTTGCCGAGGGCGGACTCTGGCAGGTCATCACCTTCTGCGCGATTGGTGCCTTTGTCTCGTGGGCGCTCCGTGAAGTAGAGATCTGCCGGAAGCTGGGCATGGGCTATCATGTGCCCTTTGCCTTCGCCTTCGCCATCCTTGCCTATGTCACGCTGGTCGTTTTCAGGCCCATTCTTCTCGGCGCCTGGGGCCATGGCTTTCCCTATGGCATCTTCAGCCACCTGCAATGGGTGTCGAATGTCGGGTACCAGTACCTGCAATTCCACTACAACCCGGCACACATGATCGCGATCACGTTCTTCTTCGCGACAACGCTGGCACTTTCGCTGCATGGCGGGCTGATCCTCTCGGCGACAAATCCGGGCCGTGGCGAGCAGGTGAAGACGCCCGAACACGAGAACAGCTATTTCCGCGACACGATCGGATACTCGATCGGCACGCTCGGCGTGCACCGGCTCGGCCTCTTTCTGGCGCTGAGCGCGGTTTTCTGGAGCGCGGTCTGCATCATCATCAGCGGGCCCGTCTGGACCCAGGGCTGGGCCGAGTGGTGGAACTGGTGGCTGAACTGGTCCTACTGGGCCAATCCCGCCACTGCACCGCAGACCTGACGGCCGAACCTGAAGCGAGGGACGCATCATGGCCTATTATCAGAACATCTTCACGCGGGTTCAGGTTCACGGGGATCCGGATCTCGGCATCCCGCTCGCCCCCCACCTTTACGAGCGCGGCAAGACGACGGCGCATAGTTACTGGCTTGGCAAGATCGGGGATGCGCAGCTTGGCCCGATCTATCTCGGCTGGACGGGCGTCACCTCGCTGATCTGCGGCTTCATCGCCTTCGAGATCATCGGGCTGCACATGTGGGCGTCCGTCGGTTGGGATCCGGTTCAGTTCGTCCGGAAGCTCTTCTGGCTTTCGCTCGATCCGCCGAAGCCGGAATATGGGCTCACCATCCTCCCGCCCCTCGCCGAAGGCGGGTTGTGGCAGATTGCCGGCTTCTTCCTGACGGCATCGGTCATCCTGTGGTGGGTGCGAACCTATCGCCGGGCCAGGGCGCTCGGACTTGGCACCCATGTGGCCTGGGCCTTTGCCGCCGCCATCTGGCTGTTTCTGGTTGCCGGCTTCATCCGGCCCGTCATGATGGGCAGCTGGAGCGAGGCCGTGCCCTTCGGGATCTTCTCGCATCTCGACTGGACGCAGAACTTCTCGCTGCGCTACGGCAACCTCTTCTACAACCCCTTCCATGCCCTCTCGATCGTGTTCCTGTATGGCTCCGTCCTGCTCTTTGCGATGCATGCCGGCACCATCCTTGCGGTCACCCGCTATGGCGGCGAGCGCGAGATCGAGCAGATCACCGATCGTGGCACGGCCTCGGAGCGTGCAGCCCTGTTCTGGCGCTGGACGATGGGCTTCAACGCCTCGATGGAATCGATCCATCGCTGGGCCTATTGGTTCGCCATCCTCTGCCCGATCACCGGTGGCATCGGCATCCTGCTCACCGGCACGGTTGTCGACAACTGGTATGACTGGGGCATCAAGCACGGCATCGTTCCGGAAAATCCGGATTGGTGGCCGGCCACGCCTCCGGCGCAATGACACGCTGAAAGAAACTGCCGGGGGCAGGCCTCCTTCCCCCGGAACCGGGGTAGGGCACGCGTATCTCCCCTTGATCCCTGTGCCACACCGGCGTCCCGCCCCTCCAGGCGGGACGTTGTCTTTTGGGGAAGCGGTATCGTGCGCTGCCGCGCCGTGTTGCGGATGTCAATGCGGCTGGCCGGGAGGAGGCACGCCCTTGGGCAGTCAGTCCCCCAGCCCGGAATCGAGCGCGAGGAGATGGCCGGTGACCTGGCTGGTCGGGTCAGCCAGCTGCGCGAGGATCGTGAAGTGATCCTCGCCCTCGATCGCTCCGCCGCTGACCGGCTTGCCTGTCGCCACGCGGGCCGCGATGTAATCCCGGCTCTGGCGTTGCAATTCGGGCAGTTCCGCCCCGCCCCAGATCACCGAGACCGGCTTGGTCGCCTGCGCCACGCGATGCTGCGGGCTCTGGAAATGCGCTTCCTCGGAGCTCAGCCTGAGCGCCTCCTGAAGGTAGCTGTGCCGGATCGGTTCGAGGTCGAAAATGCCGGAAATGGCCAGGGCAGCATCGACTTCCGGCATTTCCGACAGGCGCGCGGCGAGGTGCCCGCCGGCCGACCAGCCGCTGATGATCAGGCGCGATTCGGCAACACCCATCGACGGCCCGACCACCCGGAGCAGGCGGATCGCCGTCTCGCATTCCTCGACGATCCGTGTCAGCGAGGCTTCCGGCGCCAGCGTGTAGCCCGGCATGGCCACATCGAAACCGTGGGCCAACGGCCCCTCGGCCAGTACGGAGAACATCTCCTTGGCATTGCGCTGCCAGTAGCCACCATGCAGGAAGACCAGCATCGGTGCATGCGGATGGCCGCAGGCAAAAATGTCGATCGTCTGGCGCGCGCCGGGCCCATAGGCGAGGTCGAGCGCGATGGCTGTCCGCTCGCGCGTCTTGATCGACCGCGCGGTCAGTGAATTCAGGATCTCGCCGGAGCGAGCCACTGCGGCCATGTTGTTGTAGGCAGCGTCGAGTTCACTTTGGCTGAAGTGCCGCCAGGCCCGAACGTCAGGTGTCATCGCCACTCGCCAGATACCAATCGTGAAGGTCGCGCCCCTGCAGAAAGGCAAGGTCGCCCAGGAGGATCAGATCGTCGAGAAGCGCCTCGAATATGTCAATCCGGTGTGGAACCCCGGTTATATACGGGTGAATGGCGATGCTCATGATTTTGCCGCCGTCGCCGGCCTTGGCCTCGCGCACCAGCCTTTCCGCCGTGCGCAGGGCGCGGCGGGCCAGCTCTTCCGCGGGGTGGTGCTGGATCATGATCGTCGGGATGTCGTTGAGCTCGACCGTATACGGCATGGTCAGGACCGGGCCGTGCCGCGTCGCCAGCCGGCAGGGCCGGTCATCCACCACCCAGTCCGCGATATAGCGGATGCCCGCTTCGGCGAGATGGTCCGGCGTGTCCAGCGTTTCCGTCAGGCCCGGCCCCAGCCATCCGAGGCAGGGCTTGCCGGTGAAGGCGCGGATGGTCTCCACCGTCTGGCCGATCATCGCGCGCTGGTCCTCGATGCGATGCGTCGGCACCTGCACGAAACCATGGCCCATGAACTCCCAGCCGGCCTCATGCGCCGCGCCGGCGACACGTGGATACGCGTGGCAGACCGAGCCGTTGATCGAGAGCGTTGGCCGGATACCCCGTTTCTCGAACGCGGCCAGCAGCCGCCAGAGCCCGGCCCGCATGCCGTATTCATGCCAGGCCCAGTTGGCGATATCCGGCTGAAGGGCAGCCCCGGTCGGGGCCACCAGCACCTGGCGCGGCATCGGGTTGTCGATCAGCCAGTTCTCGACATTGACGATGAACCAGCAGGCGACGGCCTTTCCATCCGGCAGCACGAGGGGCGGCCGGTCGATGCTGGCGCGATAGGGCAGGCGGTCTTCGGGCCGCATCACGCCGCCTTCTTGCCGTGGTGCGAGTGCAGGCGCGCGGAGAGATCACGCCGGATTTCGTTGAATTCCGGCGAGGCGACGTCGCGCGGGCGTGGCAATGTCAGCCGGTTGTCGCTGTCGATCCGCCCCGGCCCGGGGGACATCACCACCACGCGGTCGGCGAGGAAGATCGCCTCCTCGATCGCATGGGTCACGAAGACCACGGTCAGCTTGGTCCGCTCCCAGATCTCCAGAAGTTCATCCTGCAGGCGTTCGCGCGTCATGGCGTCGAGCGCGCCGAAGGGCTCGTCCATCAGCACCAGTTCCGCATCATTGGCGAGCACACGGGCAATGGCCACGCGCTGGCGCATGCCGCCGGAGAGCTGGTGCGGATAGGCATTGGCGAATTTCTGCAGCCCGACCATCTCGATGAAGCGGTCGCAGATCTCCTTGACCTCGCCGGTCGAGCGGCCCTGTGATTTCGGCCCGAAGGCAATGTTGTTGCGCACGGTCAGCCAGGGGAACAGCGCGTAATCCTGGAACACCATGCCACGGCTCGGGCCGGGCTCGGTGATCGGCTTGCCCCACATCAGCGCCTCGCCGCCGGTCGGCTGTTCGAACCCGGCCATGATGCGCAGCAGGGTGGATTTGCCGCAGCCCGAGGCGCCGATCAGGCAGATGAACTCGCCCTTGCGGATCTCGAGATTGGCGCCGGACAGCGCCTCGATCTTCTGCTCACCCAACCAGAAGGTTTTCGAGACATTCCGGATTTCGATGATCGGCAGCGGAGCGGACAGGGAATCGGTCTCAGCCATGATGGGTCGGGCTCCAGCGCAGGAGATGGTTGCCGATCATCATGACGATCCGGTCGGACAGGTAGCCGACAATCCCGATGATGATCATGCCGCAGATGACGAGTTCGGTGCGCGACAGCGTCCGCCCGTCCATGATGACGGCGCCAAGCCCCTGCGGCACGCCGGTCATCTCGCCGACGACGATGACGAACCAGGCGAGGCCGAGGCCAAGCCGGAGGCCGGTGAAGATCGAAGGCAGCGCTGCCGGCAGCACCACGCGGAAGAACTGCGCATTGCCCCGGCAGCCGAGCATCGAGGCCGCCTCGAACAGTTTTGGATCGACATTCTTCACGCCGAAGATCGTGTTGAGCAGGATCGGGTAGAAGGCGCCGAGGAAGACGAGGCTGAAGGCGGATTTGGCCCCGAGCCCGAACAGGATCATCGAGAGCGGCAGCCATGCGGTCACGGGGATCGGCCGCATCAGCTGGAAGAACGGGTCCAGCGTCTTCCGGGCCAGCGGAATGCGCCCGATCAGCAGGCCAAGCGGCAGCGCGACCGCGGCCGCCAGCAGGAAGCCGCCATAGACGCGGCTCATCGAAGCGAGAAGATGGATATGGAGCGTGGCCGAGAAGGCATCGTCATAGATGCCACCGACCGCGAAATCGACCATGTATTCGGCCGTCTCGGCCGGGGTGGGGATCAGCCGCGTCCAGCGTTGCGTGGTCGCGACATACCAGAGCAGCAGCAGCAGGCCGGGCACGATCATCGCCAGCGCGAAATCCCTCGCCTTGCCCAAGTGGGGCAGGCTGGCCTTCCGCGGCGGCGCCTCTTCGGCAGCCGGGGCGGAACTGGTCACATCCACCATGAAACTCTCTCCGATCAGGAAAAGCGCCCGGGTTGGGGAAAGGGCCCGCGCCGGCCGGCGGCGCGGGTCCGCAGCATCAGGCCGTCTTGACGGCGTTGGAGAAAGAGGCGTTCAGGAACTTCGGAAAATCCGGCAGCGCGCGGATCTGCTTCAACGCCAGCATCTGCTCGGCATAGGTGCGGGCCTGCTTGAGCACGGTCTCGTCGAGTTTCCAGATATACTCGACGTTGTCGTTCTTCAGCGCATTCTCGACCGCCGCCTTGTTGGCGCCGAGCTTGGCCACCGTCATCTCGGCCACGGCATCCTTGTTCTTCATCATGAACTCGGAGGCCTTGGCATGCACGGTGAGCATGGTTTTCACCAGCTCGGGGTCCTTCGCCACCATCTCTTCCGAGGTCGCGAAGATCATGTTCAGGCCGCCCATCGCGGTATTGTACGGGTATTCGACCAGCTGGCCGACGCCGGTCGCCAGCGAGAGGCCCGGGCCCGGCTCGGCACCGACATAGGCATCGATATCCCCGCGCGAGAGCATGGCATGCATTTCGCCGAAGGGAACGCGGGTTGCCACGACATCGCGGATCGACAGACCCTCGAGGCGCAGCCGCTCCATGATGAAGACCTCCTGCGTCGAGCCCGGCCAGATGCCGACCTTCTTGCCCTTGAGGTCCTTCACGGTCTTGATGGGCGAACCGGCCTTGGCGATCACGCCCATGCCCTTGTTGCAAAAGGCGCCGACAACGACCACCGGCTCGCCCGCAGCAGCGCCGAGCGTCGCCGCCGCAATGCCGAAGCCGCCGAAATCGACCGACTTGGTCACCACGGCATTCTTGCCGTCCGTCGGGCTGTCGAAAGTGATGATCTCGATCTTGAGGTTCGACGGTGCAAATTTCTCGTAGAAATGCGGGGTCATCGAATGGATCAGCCGGAGCGACCCCATTTTGACGGTGCGCGTTTGCGCGCGGAGGATGTTCGGCATGGCGATGACGCCAAGGCCGGCCCCGGCGCTGGCGAGAAGATGGCGGCGATTGATCATGGTTCGGTCCTCGCTGTTGTAGGCATTCTGAAGGGAAAGGCCGGGCGCTCTAGGCGGCGCTCGTCGTTGTTGCGGCGAGGGCGGCCATGTAGGCGCGCCACCCGCCGAATTCGGAAATGTCGGTTGCCCCGATCAGGCCCTCCGGCTCCACGAGGAAGCCCTTCGGGCTGGTGCCATCCGCCAGACGGACGGTGCCGATGCAGAGCGGCGCGGGAATGCCGGCGACGAAGGTGCCGAAACCCTCCGCCGGCAGAGCCCAGACCTCGACGGCGATGGCATGGCCTTCACCCTCGGCAATCCGGATCAGCCCCGGTCGCTTGGGCGGGCCGCCGGGCAAGGCATTGAGGCGATAGGATTTCGTCGTCTCGCCCGCCCGGCGGAACTGCCCGCCGCGCGAGGTCAGTTCGCCATTCAGCGGCATCCCCGAGAGATGGGCGCCGACAACCACGATTTCGATCATCTCGGATGCCTGGTCCGCGCTCATGCAGCGACCTCCTTGGTTGAGAAGCGTTCGCATCCGCCGATGCCGGGGAAGAATTGCCTGCCGAGCTTGACCAGCCTCTGATCATGGCCACGCGGCGCCAGCAGGGTGATCCCCGCCGGGAATCCGTCGCTGCGGAACGGGCCGGGCAGGGCAAGGCCGCAGAGATCGAGCAGGTTGACGAAATTCGTGTAGGTGCCGAGGCGCGAATTCGGGTCAATCGGATCCGCTTCGAGTTCGGCGAGGGTCGGCGCAATCGGGCAGGTCGGCACGGCAAGGCCATCTACCTCCTGCCAGACCGGTTCGGTCTGCCGGCGCAGGGCCGCCAGCGCATAGAAGGCCTGGAAGGTCTGGGTGGCAGAAATCCCGTCAGCCTTGCCGATGATCGCTCGGGTGACGGGATGCAGGGCGGCGGGATTCTCGTCCATGAAGGGCGTGAGCGCGGCGCGGCGTTCGGCGACCCAAGGACCTTCATAGAGCAGCCGTGCCACGGCGAAGAAGGGTTCGAAATCCAGTTCGCGCAGGGTCACGCCGAGGCTAGCCAGCTTGTCGAGGCTGGCCTCATACGCGCGGGCCATCAGCGTATCGCCGAAGAAATGCCGGTCCTTCTCGCCGGGAATGCCGAGAACCCGCATCGGCTTGTCCGATTGCTCCGGCAGCGGGCGGGAATAGGGGTCGGCGGCATCATAACCCGAGGCGATGCCGAGTACGCGCGCGGCGTCATCCACATTGGCGGCGAAGATCGAGATCGTGTCGAGCGTCCGGCAGGCCGGGACCATGCCCCGGCCGGACAGGGCCCCGAGGCTCGGCTTGAGCCCGACAAGGTTGTTCAGCCCCGCCGGAACGCGGCCGGAGCCGGCCGTATCGGTGCCGAGGCTGAAACAGGCAATCCCCTGTGCGACAACGATGGCCGAGCCGGAGGAGGAGCCGCCAGGCACGCGCCCGGCATCGAAGGCATTGCGCGGCGCCGGGAAGGGCGAACGCACGCCAACCAGCCCGGTGGCGAACTGGTCGAGATTGGTCTTGCCGAGGCAGATCGCGCCCGCAGCCAGCAACCGCGCGACGACCGGCGCGTCCTGTTCGGCCATGTAGGTGAAATCCGGACAGGCTGCCGTCGTCGGAAGGCCGGCTACATCGATATTGTCCTTCACCGCGAAAGGGACACCCCAGAGCGGGTAGCGGGCCGCATCGAAAGCGGGCAACCGTCCGGCTGCTCCCAGCGCATCCGCTTCCGGCACCAGCGTGATAAAGATGCCGGGATCGTTGACCGCCGCCAGCCGCGCATAAGCCGCTTCGATCGCCGCCTCGGGGCGGAGACCCTGGCTGTAGCGCTGGTGGAGCGTGGCGATCGTCGGATGGCTGGTCGGCATGGCGTTGTCTCCCTCGCAAGGTTCAGCAAGGTGCGTGCCAAGAGGGGGCAGCCTTCCGGGGCGGATGCGTTGTTGTGGCAATGGCGATGACGGGAGCGGCAATCCCGCGGGAAAGTGACGGCTTCCTCCCGGGGCAGGCCTGCAAACTCCGCCGCAAACGGGCCTGGGCGAGGCTGCTCACATTGTATGCAGAGCAGATGTTTTGTCTAGTTTCTAGGCAAGTCGCCCGAAGCGCGGGCGGGCGCCAGCGTGGCCAGCGTCTCGCGTGTGATGGTCAGGTGCCGGCGCATCGCATTGGCGGCAGCCTCGTGATCGCCGCGCAGGATCGCGGTAACAATCTCGCCATGCTCGAGATGCGACTGGGCCAGCCGGGCCGGGGCCTCGAGCTGCACGCCGCGATGCGGGGCCAGCCGCTCCCGCGTCGAGAGGGCGATCTGCTTGAGATAGCCGTTGCGGGCGCCGTCATAGATCATCGTGTGGAACACGACATTCGCCGCCCGGTAGGCCGCCACATCGGATTCGCGGACGATCGGCGCCATCGACCGATGGAACGCATCCAGTTCGGCGCGCTGGTCGGCATTCATGGCCAGCGTGGCCCGCGATGCGCAGAGCGCCTCGAGCTCGGCCATCACATCGAACATTTCCGCGAGCCGCAGGTCGTTGGTCGGTGCCACGAGCGGCGCGCGGTGCGGCCGCAACTCCACGAGCCCGCTGGCCGCCAGCTGCCGCAGCGCTTCCCGGATGGGCGTGCGCGAAGCCCCGAACTGCTCTGCGAGGCGCGTCTCGTCGAGCGACGTGCCGGGGGCCAGCCGCTTGCCAAGAATGTCCTGCGTCAACCGCGTCAGGATCGTGTCGGTGCGCGTCGTCTTTTTCACCGCTCCGCCTTTCCTCACAGGCCTGTTCTCACAGGCCGAGCCGCGCCGCCAGCGCGATAAGCTGCCGGTCCGAACCGGCAGGTCCGATCAGCGACAGGCCGATCGGTGCGCCATCGACCGTGCCGGCCGGAACCACCAGCTGCGGCAGGCCGGAAAGACCCGCCGGGCAGAGGAAGGCCATGGCCTCGTGGCGATAGGCATCGAGGCCCTGCGGGCTGTCATCGAGACGCGGCGCCGGGCCCTGCACGGCCGGGCTGACCAGCACGCCCCGCGCGCCGAGAAGAGCGCGGAACCCTTCCGCGAACCGCGTGCGGATGATGCGCGCCTCGGCGGCCTGCGCCTCGGTAACGGTCCGGGCATAGGCGAAACGTTCAGCGATCGGCGGCCCGAGAACCGGCTTCTGCTGCTCGAACCAGGCGCCATGGACGGCATAGATCTCGTAGGATTGCAGCTTGCGGAAGGCATCGTAGATCGGCCCTTGCGCATCGGGATAGACGATGGCCGGTGCCGGCTCACCCGAGATCGCGCCGATAGCCGCCAGCCTTGGCGCCAGTGCGGCTTGGCTGGCGGCCGGCAGCCGCGCAAAAAGATCAGCCGCGACCATCAGATGCGGCATGGAGAGATCGGCCGTATCGGCCGGTAGCAGCACCGAGGCCATCCGGCCGAAGGTTGCGAGATCCCGGGCAAAGAAGCCGCAGGTATCGAAAGTCGGGGCCAGCGGCATGCACTCGTCCAGCGCGATGGCACCGAAGGTTGGCCGGAGTCCGTAGAGCCCGCAGAAACTGGCCGGCGCTCTCACCGAACCGCCCGTATCCGAGCCGAGCGCGATGTCACAGAGCCCGGCCGCAACCGCGCTGGCCGAGCCGGAGGAGGAACCACCGGGCACGCGGTCCGGGGCGGCCGGGTTCAGCGGCGTGCCGAAATGCGCGTTGGTGCCATAGAGCGACCAGGCCAGCTCCTCGGTATGGGCCTTGCCGACGAAGCGGGCTCCGGCATCGAGCAGCGCCTGGACCGGCGGCGCATGGCGCTCGGCCACGGGCGATTGCGCCAGCTTGACCGGATTGCCGCAGCCTGTGCGGTAGCCGGCCACATCGAACAGGTCCTTCACGGCGAAGGTCAGCCCGGCCAGCGGCCCGTCCGGCGCATTCGGCACGGGCACGGCAGGGTAGGGCATGAAGGCGCGGGCGGGATCTTCAGGGAGCAGCATAGCATTCTCGTCAATCGGGGCGCGGAGTTTGGCCTGCCGGATCCGTGCCGGCAAGCCGGAGGGCATCAGGCCATGGCCGGCTCGACAGCATGGATGCAGCGGACCATCCGGCCGGGATCGAAATTCACGACCGGCGGCCGGGCCGTTTCGCACCTGTCTTGCCGGACAAGGCAGCGCGGCGCGAAGGAACAGGCGGTCGGCTTCGTCTCCAGCGCCGGCGGCGCGCCGGGAATGGCATCGAGCCGCTCCCCTTTCACCGCACCATGCAGGTTCGCAGCGAGCAGCCCCTTCGTGTAGGGATGGCGCGGCTCGCGGATGATCTGCCGCACGGTGCCGGTCTCGACGAATTCGCCCGCATACATCACGGCGATCCGGTCTGACACCTCCACAGCGACGCCGATATCATGCGTGACGAAGATCATCGCCATGCCGAATTCGCGCTGCAATTCCCGCAGGAGCAGCAGGATCTGGATCTGCACCGTGGCATCGAGCGCGGTGGTCGGCTCGTCCGCCAGAAGCAGTTTCGGCCGGCAGGAGAGGGCGAGCGCGATCATCGCGCGCTGGCGCATCCCGCCGGACATTTCATGCGGATAGGCCTTCATCCGCCGTTCCGGCGAGGGAATGCGCACGCGGGTCAGCATGTCGAGCGCCCGGGCCAGCCCGGCCTGCCGGCTGATCCCTTCATGGCGCATCACCGCCTCGGCGATCTGGTCGCCGATCGTATAGACCGGGTCGAGCGCCAGCATCGGATCCTGAAAGATCATCGAGACCACGCCGCCGCGATGGTTGGCCAGCGCCCGCCCGTCGAGCGAGAGCACATCCGCGCCGGCCACGCGGACCTCGCCGCCGATCTCGGTCCGGTTTTCCGGCAGCAGGCGCAGCAGGGTCTTCAGCGTCACGCTCTTGCCCGAGCCACTCTCGCCGAGAATGCTCAGCGTCTCGCCCGGCATCAGCGTCAGGTTGACGCCATTGACGGCATGGACCGTCCGTGTGCCATGGAAGCGCACGGTCACATCCTTCATCTCCACCAGCGGGTCTGTCATGCGGTCACCCCCGCAAGGCTGTGGCCGGAGCCGGGAATGGCGGCGTGGCAGGCCACGAGATGCCGGTCGCTCGGCAGCTTGAACAGCCCGGGGCTGCCTGCGCTGCACACGCTCTCCGCTTTGGCGCAGCGCGGGTGGAACCGGCAGCCGGAAGGCGGGTTGATCGGGTTCGGCGGATCACCCGAAAGCGGCGCTTCCTGCGTGCGCCGGTCCGGATCCATTGACGGCATCGCGGCCAGAAGGGCGCGGGTATAGGGATGCGTCGGGTTGGCGTAGAGCGTCTCGACCGGGCCGATCTCTGCCACCTCACCGAGATACATCACCATCACGCGGTCGCTGATATAGCGGACGACATTCAGGTCATGCGAGATGAAGATATAGGTCAGGCCCAGTTCCTTCTTGAGGTCGGCCAGCAGGTTGAGCACCTGCGCCTCGACCGATTTGTCGAGCGCGGAAACCGCCTCGTCGAGGATGACGACCTTTGGCGAGAAGGCGAGCGCCCGGGCAATGTTCACGCGCTGGCGCTGCCCGCCCGAGAGTTCATGCGGGTAGCGGCCGGCGAAGCGGCGCGGCTCCAGCCCGACCTTGGCAAGCAGTTCATGCGCCAGCGCCGTTGCCTGTGCGGCCGGCATGCCGTTGACGCGCGGCCCGAAGGCAATCGCGTCTTCCATCGTCAGCCGCGGATTCAACGAGGCATAGCTGTCCTGGAACACCATCTGCACATGCCGGCGCAATTCGCGCACATCGAGATCGACGCCGAGCCGGCGCGATTCCAGCAGGATCTGCCCGTCATCCGGGGTGATCAGGTCCACCAGCAGCCGCGCCGTGGTGGATTTGCCGCAGCCGCTCTCGCCGACAATGCCGAGCGTCTCGCCCTCGGCCACGTCGAAAGAGACGCCATCCACCGCGCGCACGACGCCGGTGGTCCGGCCGAACAGCCCGCCCTTGAGCGGGAAATGCTTGCGCAGGCCGTTGACCGAGAGCAGCGGAGGGCGGGGAACGGGATCGGACGCGGTGGCGAAAGCGGGATTCATGCCTTGATGTCCATCGCGGAGCGCAATCCATCGGAAAGCAGGTTGAAGGAGATCGAGGTGATGAAGATCATCAGCCCCGGCAGGGCAGCAACCCACGGCTGCACATAGATTGCGTTGCGCAAGGTGTTGAGCATCAGCCCCCATTCCGGCTCGGGCGGCTTCACGCCGAGGCCGAGGAAGGACAGGCCGGAAGCGAGGATCAGCGAGACGGAGATCAGCCCCGTCGCATAGACGAAGATCGGCCCGATCACATTGCCCAGAACATGGATCCGGACGATGCGGAAGGCGGAGGCCCCGGAGGCCCGGGCCGCCTCGATATATTCGATCTTCCGCACGGCGGTCGTCACGCTCTCGGCGATCCGGGCAATGGGCGGCACGAAGACGATGGTCAGCGAGAGCAGCCCGTTGAAAATGCCGGCGCCCAGCGCCCCCGACAGCGCAATCGCCAGCAGCACGGAGGGGAAGGCGAAGAACACATCGATCGTCCGCATCAGCACGGTATTCACTTTCCCGCCGACAAAGCCGGCGGTGATCCCGATGGCCGAGCCGATGAAGAAGGCGATAAAGACCGGCGTGACGCCCATCAGCAGCGAGAGCCGGCCGCCAAGGATCAGCCGCGAGAGCATGTCACGGCCAAGCTCGTCGGTGCCGAGCGGGAAGCCCGGCGTCCCGATCGGCCGGAGCCGGCGGATCATCGAGGACCGGTAGGGATCGGCCGGCGCGATGAATGGCGCGAAGATCGCCATCAGCACAAGGGCGAGCACGATGATCAGGGCGGCCATGGCGACTGGGTCACGCCGGAAGCGATGCATCACACCGGCCCAGTAGCCGGGCGATTTCTCGATCGCGGCGATCGCGGTCAGGGCGGGGGCGGCAGCGCTCATTTCAGGCCCTCTGGACGCGCGGATCGAGCATCGACTGCACGATATCCACGATCAGGTTGAGCGCGACGAAGAACATGGCGAGCACGAGGATCGTGCCCTGCAGCAGCGGAAGGTCGCGTTGGAAAATCGCCTGGCCCAGCAGGAAGCCGGTGCCGGGCCAGGAGAAGACGGTCTCGATCAGGATGGAGCCACCGAGCAGGTAGCCAAGCTGCAGGCCCATCACGGCGAGGGCGGTCGGCGCGGCATTCTTCACGACATGGCGGAACACGCCGAAATCGAGCAGGCCCTTGGCGCGCAACCCGGAAACGAATTCCTGGCTCAGGATCTCCGCGACCAGCGCCCGGACCGTGCGCGCGATGATGCCCATCGGGATGACGGACATCGTCACGGCCGGCAGGATGAGATGGCGGACATGCACCCAGTCCCAGGCCCAGTCGGCCGATCCGCCGGGCCCGGCGCCGGTTGCGGGCAGCCAGTTGAGCTGTACCGAGAAGATGATCACCAGCACCATGCCGAGCCAGTAATGCGGCACCGAGACACCGATGATCGAGACGAACGAGGCGAGGCGGTCGATCCAGCTGTCGCGGAAATAGCCGGCCACGAAACCGAACAGGCATCCGAAAAGGAACCCGATCAACGTCGCCAGCACGGCGAGCATGAGCGTGTTGCCCAGCGCCTTGCCGAGTTCCGACGCCACGGGGCGGCCCGTGGCGATGGAAACGCCGAGATCCCCCTGCAGCGTCTTCAGAACCCAAAGTCCGTATTGCACGGGCAATGGCCGGTCGAAGCCATAGAGGGCTCGCATTTCCGCCTGCAACTGCGCCGAGGCATCCGGCGGCAGCACCGAGGTCAGTGGATCGCCCGGGGCAATGTGGACCAGCATGAAGCAGACGATGCTCACGCCGAAGGCGACGGGAATGGTCAGGGCCAGTCGCTTGAGGATGTAGCTCAGCATCGTCCGCTCTTTTGCCCGGTCACGGCGTCATGGTGATCGACGAGAAGTTCTGGAACCAGTTCTGCGCCTGCACGAAGCCCTTGACCTTGGCGCTCATCGCGCGGGCATTGACGTCGTGCGTCACCATGAGGAACAGCGCCTCGTTGACGTATTTCTCATGCACCTTTTCCAGGACCTTGGTCTGTGCATCGGCATCGAAGGTCGTGCGGATCTGGTCGAACAGGCTCTCCATTTCCTTGTCGCAGTAATGACCCCAATTGGTGCCGGCCGGCGGTTGCAGGTTGCACTGGAGGTGGCGGACGAAGCCGGTGAAAGGGTCCTGGATGAAGTAGGAGTAGTTCATCCCCGTCGCCTTGCGCGAGCTTTCATGCTTCGCGCCGGCCCGCCAGATATTGATGAGCGTGTTCCATTCCACCACTTCGAAATCGATCTTGATCCCGGCCTCGGCGAGGTTCTGCTGGATGAACTCGTTCATCGGCAGTGGCTGCATCTGGCCCGAACCGGAAGGCGAGATCAGGATTTTCGTTTGCAGCGGCTTGTTCGGGCCATAGCCCGCCTCGGCCAGCAGCTTCTTCGCTTCGGCAAGATCACGCCTGACTTTGAAGGTCGGCTTGCCGAACCATTGATGGCCCGGCGGCATGAAGCCTTCGGCCGGAACCATGAGGCCGCCGAGCAATTCCTTCAGCCCCTCGCGGTCCACCGCCAGATTGGCTGCCTTGCGCACGCGGACATCATTCCAGGGCGAGCCTTCCGCGCTGGAGAAATGCCATGTCCAGTTATGCGGATAGACATTGGTGACAATCTGGAAGCCGTTGCTTTTCAGCGTCGGCACCGCATCCGGCGCCGGTGCCTCGATCCAGTCGACCTGGCCAGAGCGCAGGGCGGCGGTGCGGGCATTCGGCTCCGGCAGCGGAATGAGGATCAGCTTGTCGAGCTTGGGAATCCGCGTCTTGTCCCAATGATCCTTGTTCGGCACGAGTTCGGCCCGTTCGCGCGGGGTGAAGCCGGCCAGCTTCCACGGCCCGGTGCCGGACGGCTCCTTGGCCACTTCCTGCCAGTTCCGGCCCTTCTTTTCCCATTGCGCGGGCGAGGAAATGCCGATCCAGGCGAGCTGGTAGGGCAGGGTCGCATCCGGGGCCTTCGTGGTGATTTCCAGCGTCAGCGGGTCGATGGCGCGGTAGCCGGCCACAGCGGGAATACGCGAGCGCCCCTGCGAGGCCTGCCGCTGGTCAAATTGCGGAGCGTCGGATTTCAGCAGCTTGTCGAAATTCCAGACCACCGCATCCGCCGTCAGGGTCGAGCCGTCATGGAACTTCACGCCCTCGCGGATCTTGAAGATCCATTTCGTTTTGTCATTCGCATCGACGCTCCAGCTTGCTGCAAGGCCGGGAATGAGCACTGAAGGTTTGTCGGAACGGGTCAGGTCCCAGTTCACAAGGGCATCATAGAGAGTAAAGCCCATGAAGCGCTGACCTTCGCCCCCCTGGTCGGGCTGGCCTGTGGTCAACGGAATATCGGATGCGGTCATGCCGATCCGGAGGGTGCCCTGCGCCAGAACGGGCGAGGTAAGCGTAAGGACGGACATGGCCGTCAGGGTATGAAGCACGCGGCGCATGGCAGCTCTCCGGAAACGGGGAAGGAAAGGCCCTGCCGGGGAATCCGGCAGGGCATGACACGTCAGTTGATCGACATCGGCGCGATATCGATGAACCAGCTCTTCGGCTGCACGACGCCCTTGACCTTGGCGCTCATCGCGCGCGGGCCCACGTCATGCGCCACCCAGAGGAACGGCGCTTCCTCGACGATCCGCTTGTGCAGGTTGGCGAGCGCGGCATCGCGTTCCTTGCCGTCGAAGGTCGAGCGTGCCTTGGCGATCAGCCCGTCGAACTCGGCATTGCCGAAATAGCCCCAGTTGTTGGAGACCGGCGGGAACGCCTTGGTCGAGACAAACCGGACCATCGCGAAGAACGGATCCATCGTGGCGAAGGTCACATTGATCGCATTCGCGCCGCGCGCCTTCGGATCCTTGGCGCCTTCACGCCAGTTGGTGAAGACGGCGTTCCACTCGATGACATCCAGCTCGACATCGAAGAAGCATTCCTTCAGCGCCTGCTGGAGATACTCGTTCATCGTCACCGGCTGCATCTGGCCCGAACCCGAGGCCGAGGTCAGCACCTTCACCTTGAGCGGTTTCGCGGCGGAATGGCCGGCTTCCGTCATCAGCTTCTTGGCACTGGCCAGGTCATATTTGATGTCGAAGCTCGGATTGCCCCACCACGGATGGTCCGGCGAGACCGAGCCCTTCGGAATCCCCATCATGCCGCCGAGCAAGGTCTTCAGTTCCTCGCGGTTCACGCAGAGATTGGCCGCATGGCGGACGCGCTTGTCGAGCCAGGGCGAGCCCTCCGCGAAAGAGAATTGCCACGGCCAGACATGCGGCTGCGGGTTGGAATAGATGGTGAAGCCACCTGACTTGATCCGCGGCATGGCATCCGGCGCGGGCGCTTCCACCCAGTCGACCTGGCCCGAAAGCAGCGCGGCGGTGCGGGCATTGGCATCCGCCAGCGGCAGCAGGACAACGCGGTCGATTTTCGGCGTGCGCTTCGGATCCCAATAGGTCTTGTTGGCCACCATCTCGAACCGCTCGCGCGGCTGGAGGCGCACACCCCTGAACGGGCCGGTGCCCGACGGCTCGGCCGCGAAGGCCACCCAGGCCTGCTTTGCCCGCTCGGCCGGGTCCGTCACCGAGGTCGGCACGGCAGCCAGCTTGGCATTCCAATGGGCCGGGCTGGCAATGAAGAGGTTGGTCAGGTTGATGGGCAGGAAGCTGTCCGGTTCCGATGTCGTCAGCTCGACGGTGAGATCGTCGATCTTCCGGGCGGAACGCAAAGTCGGCATGCGCGAGACCGTCACGCCGACCTGGCTCGCATCGAAATGCGCGGCTTCCTTCTTCAGCACCTTCTCGACATTCCAGACGATGGCGTCGGCTGTCAGGGCCGAGCCATCATGGAATTTCACGCCGGGGCGCAGCTTGAAGACCCATTTGGTCTTGTCATTGGCATCGACCGCCCATTCCGTCGCGAGGCCGGGAACAACGACACTGGCCTTGTCAGCCGAGGAAAGGTCCCAGGCGGTCAGCGCATCATACATCGGGATGCCGGTGAAGCGGTTGCCCTCGAAGCCCTGGTCCGGCTGGCCATGGGTACGCGG
Source organism: Rhabdaerophilum sp. SD176 (assembly GCF_030143245.1). Classification (GTDB taxonomy): domain Bacteria; phylum Pseudomonadota; class Alphaproteobacteria; order Rhizobiales; family Beijerinckiaceae; genus Rhabdaerophilum. The sequence continues at coordinate 359,096 of NZ_JARJNS010000004.1, forward strand.
AATGTCGGCGGCGGTCATCCCGATCCGCAGGACCTTTTCCTGCGCCATGGCGGGGGCGACCAGCATCGAGCCGGCCAGCAGGCTGGCGGTAATGATCTGTCTGACGTTGAAGTGCATCCTGTTCTCCCTGCACCGCCTTGCATCCTGTCTTGCGGCGGTCTGTGCAGCATGGGAAAGCAACGCCTATGCCATGGCATGCTGTGCGCAGGTGGGGAGTTCCGACCAGAATCCGGGTCCTTTCCGGGCCCGAACTGCATGCAATGGAACGGGATGCATGGTTTTTGTGCATTCCCCGGGGATGTGAGGAAAAAACAGGCATGAAACGCGTATTGGTGATCAATCCGAACACCCGGACCGACATGACCGCCATGGTTGTGGACGCGGCCCGTCTTGCATTGCCCGAGGTCGAGATCCGGCCGGCGACGGGGCGGTTCGGCGGTCTCTACATTGCCAGCCGCGCGGCTTTCGCGATTGCCGGCCATGCCGCGATCGAGGCCTGGGCTGAGCATGGCGAGGGGTGCGACGCCGTGCTGCTCGCCTGTTTCGGCGATCCCGGCCTCGATGCGCTGCGCGAAATCGCACCCGTCCCGGTTGTCGGCCTCGTCGAAGCGGCGGCAATCGAGGCCGCGGCCGGCGGCGCCCGCTACGCCATCGTGACCGGCGGCCTGCGCTGGGGCCCGATGCTGGAGGAAATGGTGCGCCTGCGCCGCCTCGATGCCACGCTGGCCGGCATCCACACGATTCCGCCGACCGGGGGCGCCATTGCTTCGGATCCGGATGCGTTCCGCGATATCCTCGCCGATGCCTGCCGCCATTGTGTTTCAGCCTTTGGCGCCGAGCGCGTCATTCTCGGCGGGGCAGGGCTGATCGGTCTTGCCGCACGGGTGCAACCCTTCGTCGACGTGCCGGTCATCTGCTCGGTCGAGGCCGGGTTCCGGGCGGTTGCAGCCGCACTCGCCGCGCCGCCGGCCGTGGTTCCGCCGCCGCAGCCGGATGGCGTTGCCTCGGTCGGCTTGCTGCCGGCCCTTGCGCGATATCTCTGAACCGGCATGATGGCCCCATGGCGATCGTGGTTTTCACCGTCCTCGCGTTTCTGGCCGGCCTTGTCGGGGGCTGGGTGCTGAGCATGGCCGCCTATATCATCCAGACGAGCGTGTTCGGCGTGTTCGACCGCGATGGCGGCCTCGCCATGGGCTATGCGTTCACGATCGGGCCTTTCCTCGGCCTGGTCCTCGGCATCACCTTTGCCGTGATGACGGCGCGCCGCATGTTGCGGGAGCGGCGTGCCCGGGCCTGAGCCCGGCGCAGGCGTTCCGGCTCAGAGGCTGGCTGCCGCGCGGGCCGCCTGGTCGTAATGGCCGGAAAGCGCGCGCATGCGCTGCGCGACATCGTGAAGCACGGCCTCGTCCAGCCCCAGCGAACGCACCGCCCGGACCAGCAGCGCCTCGCGGATCTCCCGATAGGCAAGGCAGGCTTTTTCTCCGGCTTCGGTGATCGTGACGGTCTTTTCCTTGCCTGCCTTGCCGGCCTTCAGCAGCTTGAGCCGCTCCAGCTTCTTGAGCGCATAGGAAACGGTATGCGTATCCTCGACATTGAGCACGAGGCAGATATCGGCCAGCTTCTTGGCCCGCCCGCGATGATTGACGGTGTGCAGCACCAGCACATCCAACGGCGAGAGGTCTTTCACCCCCGCCGCCGCCATGCAGCGCACCATCCAGCGGTCGAAGGCATGGCCGACAAGGATGAGCCCGAACTCGAATTCGGAAAGAGCCGGGCTTGCGCCGGAGGCGAGATGCGCCGAGGACACGATAGGACCGAGCAGGCTGGTGAGCGGGGCCTGCGGCTCCGGTGCTGCGGTCTTATCGTTCGCCATCGGCGCATCTCCTTGCGGGTTATTTCTGGCCCAGCATCTGGTTCGGCAGCCAGGTCACGAGGTCCGGCACCAGGATCACGACGAAAACCATCGCTACCATGGCCAGGAAGAAGGGCAGGGCTGCCAGCGCGATATAGCCCATGCTCCGGCCCGTCAATCCTTGCAGGACGAACAGGTTGAACCCGACCGGCGGTGTGATCTGCGCCATCTCGACCACCAGCACCACGAAGATGCCGAACCAGACGAGATCGATCCCGACCGCCTTTACCGCGGGCATCACCACCGCTGCCGTCAGCACCACCATCGAGATGCCGTCGATCAGGCAGCCGAGGATCATGTAGACGATCATCAGCGCGAGGATCAGCTGGAACTGGGTGAGGCCGAGCGTGTTGATCCATTCCGCGAAGATGCGCGGCAGGCCGGTAAAGCCCATCGCGACCGTCAGGAACGAGGCGCCCGCCAGGATGATGCCGATCATCGCATTGGTGCGGACGGCACCCATCACGCTGTCATTGAGCATCTTCCACGAGAACGTGCCGGTGATCACGGTCAGCAGCAGCGAGCCGACCACGCCGAGCACGGCGCTCTCGGTCGGTGTTGCGATCCCGGTATAGATCGAACCGAGCACGATCACGATCAGCCCGACAATCGGGATGAGCCGCCGGCTCTCGTTGAGCTTCTGGCTGAAGGTCATCGGTGCATCCGGAGGCGGCACCTTGGACGGGTTCATCAGCGCCCAGGTGATCAGCACGCCCGAGAAGACGAGCATCAGCACAATGCCCGGGAGGATGCCGGCAATGAAGAGCCGGGCGATGGAGACCTCGGCCGCCACCCCGTAGACGATCAGGATGATCGAGGGCGGGATGAGCAGGCCCAGCGTGCCCGATCCGGCGAGGCTGCCGATATTCATGAAGTCGTCATAGCCGCGCTTGCGCAGTTCCGGGATCGTCATGCGCCCGATCGTGGCAGCGGTGGCGGCCGACGAGCCGGAAATCGCGGCGAAGATCCCGCAGCCAAAGACGTTGGTATGCAGCAGGCGACCGGGCAGGCGCTGCATCCATGGCGCGAGACCCTTGAACATGTCGTCCGAGAGGGACGACCGGAACAGGATCTCGCCCATCCAGATGAACATGGGGAGGGCGGTCAGGGTCCAGGAGTTCATCGAACCCCAGATCGTGGTGGCGAAGGAGAGGGAAGGGTCCTTTCCGGAAATGAAGGCCAGCGAGAAGTAGCCGACAAAGCCGAGGCCAAGACCGATCCAGACACCCGTGCCGAGGCACAGGAACATCAGGCCGATCAGAAAGAGGGAAGCAGTTGCGGGATCCATGACAGCCTCACTTCTCGACCGGCATTTCGTCGCCGGCCGCGGCATGGGCGAGATGGCTCTGCGTGCCGCCCAGGAGGTCGGTCACGAGGTCGTCGACCAGCGCGATGAAAAACACGATGAAGCCGAAGGCCATCAATGTCTGCGGGTACCAGAGCTTGATCGGGAGCAGCCCCTGGCTGACCTCGTTGTAGATGTAGCTCTCGTAGACGAAATGCACCGAATTCCACGCGGCCCAGCCGACAAGCACGGCCGAGACAGCGGTGACCAGCCGCTCGAGCAGCTTCCGCACCGGCGTTCCGATGGCGAAGCGCTCGATCAGAAGGCTGACGCGGATATGGGCGTTATGGCGATAGGTCGGGGCAAGGCCCACGATGGTTGTGGCGACCAGCGCGAAACCGGCGAAATCGTCGGCGGATTGCAGTTGCGATCCGAAGGCACGCAAGGACACTTGCGCGAGGATGAGGCCGGCAATCGCGATCAGGCTCGAAGCCGCAATCCAGGCCGTCAACAGATACAGGGCATCGAGCGCGCGTCGCATGGCGGCCTCCGCGTTGCAGGGCGTCAGGGAAGGGGGGACCAACCCTGCGGCGCCACTCGCGCCGCAGGGTCAGCCTCGGGAGAGAGGCGGCTTATTTCTTGAAATCGGCCACCAGCTTGGCGCCGTCCGGGCCGGCCTTTTCAGCCCATTCCTTGGCCATGGTTTCACCGATCGTCTTGATCTCGGCCTTCATGGCGTCGGTGGCCGGGAGGACCTTCACGCCCTTTTCGGCAAGCGTCTTCTTGTAGCCTTCGTTGAGCTCTTCGCTCTTCTTCCAGCCACGATCCTCGGCGCGGGCAGCAGCCTCGAGCACGCCCTTCTGCACATCGGCCGGCAGGGCGTCGAAGGCCTTCTTGTTCACGAAGACAAGGTTCTGCGGCAGGAAGGTCTGGGTGTCATAATAATGGTTGAGATAGTCCCAGGCCTGCTGGTCGACACCGGTGGCACCCGAGGTGATCATCGCGTCGAGCACGCCGGTCCGGAAGGCCTGCGCGATTTCCGGCACCTGGATGGTGGTCGGAACGGCGCCGATCAGCTGCGCGAAACGGGCTGTAGCCGGGTTGTAGGAGCGGAACTTCGTGCCCTTCAGGTCGGCGAGGGCATTGATCGGCTTCTTCGTATAGATGCCCTGCGGCGGCCAGGCCACCGAATAGAGATACATCATGCCCTGCTTCTCGAGCCGGGAAGCGATCGACGCCTTGGCCAGATTGTGCAGCTTGCGCGCCCCGGCATAGGAGGGAGCAAGGCCCGGAACGGATTCGAAGCCGAACATCGCATCCTCGTTGGCGAGGACCGAGATCAGGATTTCCCCGATCGGCGCCTGGCCCGACTGGATGGCGCGCTTCATTTCCGGCATCTTCACGAGGCTGGCATTGGAATGCACGGTGATCTGCAGCTTGTTGCCCGTGGTCTTGGCCACATCGGCCACGAATTCACGAACATTGACCGTCTGGAACGTGCCGTCCGAGTAAGGGGTCGGCATGTCCCATTTCGTCTGCGCATTCGCCGAGCCGGCGAAGAGGGCAAGGCCGGCCGAAGCCAGCAGCATGGTCGTCGTCTTCATCCCTGTTCTCCCATTTTGTGGCAACCGGCAGGGAAAGCCGGCATGCCAGAGCTTGTTTCACCGCCGGCCCTTCGGTCAACGGCCTTTGGCCCGCCGCCCGGAGGCGGCCGGCCGTTCGTCACAACGCGGCAAGCCGCGAATTCCTCAGATCGGTGATCAGCATCGATCCCGGGAAATGCGTGATGGCGAAATCGGGCCGGGCGGCCGCGATCACTGCCTGCGGCGTCACCCCGCAGGCCCAGAAAACCGGCAATTCATCCTCGCGGATCTCGACGGGGTCGCCGTAATCGGGCCGGGCAAGATCGGTGATTCCGATCATCTCGGGCTTGCCGATATGGACCGGCGCGCCGTGTACCGCCGGAAAGCGCGAGGTGATCTGCACCGCGCGGATGGCATAGGAGGGCTTCAGCGGCCGCATCGAGACGACCATCGGGCCGGCAAAGGGCCCAGCCGGGTTGCAGGTGATCGAGGTCCGGTACATCGCGACATTGTTGCCGCAGCTCACATGCCGGAGCGGAATCCCGTCTTCGATCAGGGCTTCCTCGAAGGAGAAGCTGCAGCCGATCACGAAGGCGACGAGATCATCGCGCCAATGCGCCATCAGATCCGTGGGCTCGTCGACCAGTTCGCCCTTCCGCCAGATGCGGTAACGGGGAAGGTCGGTGCGAAGGTCAATGCCGGCGCCGAGAAGCGGCACCTTGGGGCTGCCCGGCTCGCTCATGCCGATGATCGGGCAGGGCTTCGGGTTGAGCTGGGCAAAACGCAGGAAATCGGCTGCGAGATCTTTTGGAAGGATGCAGAGATTGCCCTGCACCATGCCCGGGGCGAGGCCGCTGGTCGGGCCGGCATACTCGCCGGCGCGGATCACCTGCCGCGCGGCCTCCGCCGACATCCGGACATGGGCCGGCAGCGCCCGGGGCGCCTCGGCCACAGAACTCACCGCATGGCTCATGCGGATCTCCCTTCCTGTTCGCCCGGTCTTGTTGCCGGTTGAGGATTGCCGATTGTCGGCGCCTGTGAACAAAGCTATCTCACATTTTCATCTTGTCAACAAATTATCGACGTTTTACATATGTGACACAAGAATGGCGCAATCCGGGAGGCTGCGATGTCCGCGACGAACAGGTCAAGCAACGAGAAAGTCTGGAATTTCTGGATCGATCGCGGTGGCACTTTCACCGATGTGATCGGCTGCGATCCCGCTGGCAACCTTCATGCCAGGAAGATGCTTTCGGAAAATCCGCGTGTTTATCGGGATGCGGCCGTGCAGGGAATCCGCGAGCTTCTCGGCCTTGAGACCGGCGCGCCGATCCCCGCCGGCCTCGTCGGCGAGGTCCGGATGGGCACCACAGTGGCCACCAATGCCCTGCTCGAGCGCAAGGGCGAGCGGACCGTGCTGATCACGACGCGCGGTTTCCGTGATGCCCTCGAATTGGGCTATCAGGCGCGGCCGGATATTTTCGCCAAGGAAATCATCAAGCCGGAACTGCTCTATTCGGATGTCGTCGAGGTCGAGGAGCGCATCCTGACCGATGGCACGGTGGAAACTCCGCTGGACGAGGCTGGTACGCTGAAGGCGCTGGAGGCGCTGAAGGCGAAGGGTGTCCAGGCCATCGCCATCGTCTTCATGCATGCCTATCGCTACCCCGCCCATGAGCGGAAGGTCGCGGCGATGGCCCGCGCCCTCGGCTTTCCCCAGGTCTCGGTCAGCCATGAGGTCTCCCCGCTCGTCAAGCTGGTTGGCCGCGGCGATACGACGGTTGTCGATGCCTATCTCTCGCCGATCCTCTCGCGCTATGTCGGTCAGGTTTCCGAGGAACTCGATGTCGGGCGGACCGGCATCCGTCTGATGTTCATGATGTCCTCCGGCGGCCTCACCGCGGCGGAACTGTTCCAGGGCAAGGATGCCATCCTGTCCGGCCCGGCCGGCGGCGTTGTCGCGCTCGCTGAAACCGGCAGATCCGCGGGCTTCGGCCGCGTCATCGGCTTCGATATGGGCGGCACCTCGACCGACGTGGCCCATTATGACGGCGTGTTCGAGCGCGCTTTCGAGACCGAGGTGGCCGGTGTCCGCATGCGCGCGCCGATGATGCGCATCCATACGGTTGCGGCCGGTGGCGGCTCGATCCTGCATTTTGACGGCGCCCGCTTCCGCGTCGGACCGGATTCCGCCGGCGCCAATCCCGGCCCGGCCTGCTACCGCAATGGCGGCCCGCTCGCCGTGACCGATGCGAATGTCATGGTCGGCAAGCTCAACCCGGATTTCTTCCCCGCGATTTTCGGCCCGAAGCGGAACGAGGCGCTGGATGTCGAGGCGGTGAAGGCGAAATTTGCCGAACTTGCTGCCAGGGTGCCCGGAAAGAGCGCGGAGCAGATCGCCGATGGCTTCATCGCGATCGCCGTGATGAATATGGCCAATGCGATCAAGAAGATCTCGGTCGAGCGCGGCTATGACGTCACGCGCTATGCGCTCAACTGCTTCGGTGGTGCCGGCGGCCAGCATGCCTGCCTTGTCGCCGATCATCTCGGCATGACCGAAATCCTGATCCATCCCTATTCCGGCCTGCTTTCGGCCTATGGGATGGGCCTCGCTTCGATCCGGGCGACGCGGCAGGTCGCGTCCGAGGTCCCGCTTGGTGGCGATGTCGCCGAGCATGTCCGCAAGGCCGAGAGCTCGATCGGCGCCGAGGCAGTGTCGGAAGTGGCGCAGCAGGGCATCTCCCGCGAGGCCGTGCGCCTCGTGATCGAGCTTCATCTGCGCTATGCCGGCACGGACAGCCCGATCGAAATCACCTGGAAGCCGGGCGATGGCCCGCAGGCCCTCCGCTCGCGCTTCGAGAGCGCGCATCGCGCCCGGTTCGGCTTTACCGACAGCGCCAAGCCGGTGGTGATCGAGGCGATCTCGGTCGAGGCGATCGGCGGCGGCTCGGGCTTCGAGGAGCCGAGCATGGCCGCGCCGGAATCCACGCCCGTCGCCCGGCACCGGACCCGCTTTTTCAGCCAGGGTGCCTGGCAGGAGGCGGATATCCATCTCCGGGCCGATCTGAAGCCCGGTGCGCGCTTCATGGGCCCGGCCATCCTGATCGAGCCGAACCAGACCATCGTGGTCGAGCAGGGCTGGGAAGCCCGCGTCACGCCGAAGGATCATGTCGTCCTGACCCGGCGCGAGGAACTCCGCCGCGCCAAGGCCATCGGCACCGAAGCCGATCCCGTGCTGCTGGAGATCTTCAACAACCTCTTCATGTCCATCGCCGAGCAGATGGGCGTGGCGCTGCAGAACACGGCCTATTCGGTCAACATCAAGGAGCGACTGGATTTCTCCTGTGCTGTCTTCGACAATGAGGGCCGCCTCGTCGCCAACGCGCCGCATATGCCCGTGCATCTCGGCTCGATGGACCGTTCGGTCGAGAGCATCATCAAGGGCAACCCCGTCATCAAGCCGGGCGATGTCTACGCGATCAACGCCCCGTATAATGGCGGCACGCACCTGCCGGATATTACCGTCTGCACGCCGGTCTTCGACCCGCAGGGCGAGACGCTGCTTTTCTGGGTCGCCAGCCGCGGGCATCATGCCGATATCGGTGGCATTGCGCCGGGATCGATGTCGCCGCTGGCGGTGAATATCGAGGAAGAGGGCGTCTACATCGACAACTTCAAGCTGGTGGACGAAGGCACATTCCGCGAGGAAGCTTTGGTGAAGCTGCTGACCGGCGCGAAATATCCGGTCCGCAACGTCGTCCAGAACGTCAACGACCTGAAGGCCCAGATCGCCGCCAATGCCAAGGGCGTGGCGGAACTCGAGAAGATGATCGACGGCTTCGGCCTCGATGTCGTTCAGGCCTATATGGGCCATGTGCAGGACAATGCGGCCGAGAGCGTCGCCCGCGTCATCGCCCGGCTTCACGATGCCGTCTTCGACTATGAGATGGACCAGGGCTGCCGCATCAAGGTGAAGATCACGGTCGACCGCGAAAAGCGCGAGGCCACGGTCGATTTCACCGGCACCTCGCCGCAACGGGACGATAATTTCAACGCACCCGAACCGGTGACCCGGGCTGCGGTGCTCTATGTGTTCCGAGTCATGGTGGAAGACAGCATTCCGATGAATGCCGGCTGCCTCCGGCCGATCCGGATCATCGTGCCGCCGGGTACCATGCTCACGCCGAAATATCCGGCCGCCGTGGTGGCCGGGAATGTCGAGGTCAGCCAGGCCGTGACGAACTGCCTGTTCGGCGCTTTGGGGGCGATGGCCGGTGCGCAGGGCACCATGAACAACCTGACCTATGGCAACGACAAGCATCAATATTACGAGACGATCTGCTCCGGCTCGCCCGCCGGCCCCGGCTGGAATGGCACGCCGGGTGTCCATACCCACATGACCAACTCGCGTCTGACCGATCCGGAGATCCTGGAACTGCGCTTCCCCGTTGTGCTGGAGGATTTCCACATCCGGCGCGGCTCGGGTGGGGCCGGCCAGTGGCGCGGCGGCGATGGCACGCATCGGCGCATCCGGTTCCTCGAAACGATGGATTGCGCGCTGCTCTCCGGCCATCGCCGGGTTCCGCCCTTCGGCCTGAAGGGCGGCGCCAACGGCCTTGTCGGGAAAAACAGCGTCCGGCGGCTGTCCGGCGAGGTCGAGGTGCTGAAGGGCTGCGACCAGACCGTGCTGCAGCCCGGCGAGGCGATCATCATCGAGACGCCGACCCCGGGCGGCTATGGCCGGCTGGAAGCCGCGGAATGACATCCAGCAAGCGGCGTCTGGCCATGGTCCGGCGCCGCTGAAACTGCCCGCCCGCAGGGGCGGGGCATCCGATTTCCGTCAGCCCGGCCGGCATTCTCGCCGGCCCGGGAGCGGTGGCAAGAATGCCGTCCTAGCGCAATTTGGACTAGGCGGTTATTTTGGTGGAGCCACCGCCTTTTCGCTTGTCTGTCAGCAGGATGGCTGTTTCAATCCCGCGCAAGAACAGGGGTTGGAACGATGAAGAAACTGATCGCGGCCATCACGATGGCCATGGCGCTTGGCGCGTGCACGCCGGAACTTCAGCTCCAGACGGAGCCGGCCTATTCACCGGCCTGGTGCCAGGCTGCCAAGGCCTTTCCGCGCTCCGGAACCTATCTCTACGCGGTGGCGCAATGCCACCAGCGCGGCGTTGCCGGCTTCCCGCAGGAAGAGAACGTGATCGTCTATTACCTGACCGAGTCCGCCCGTTGGGGGAACACCGAGGCTGGCGCGGCTCTGGCCTCGCGCGGGATGCCCATCCCCGATGATGACCTGCGCCGGGAAGCGGCGGACCGCCGCGAATCCGAGCGCAACCGGCAGGCCTTGATCCAGGCGCTGAATCCGCCGCGCCCGGCACCGCGCCCGCAGACCACGGCACCTGCGGTGCGCCCGGCTGTCGTCCAGCCGCCGCGCCCTGCCAATGTGAACACGAGCACCTTCCAGCGCGAGAACCGCTCGACCTCGACCAAGCGCAATTGCGTCAACAATGTCTGCCGGATCGAGACGACGACCTGCATCGACGGCCGTTGCACCACGACGGTCACGAACCAGTGAGGTGAGCGGGCTCTCAGCCCTCGCGGGCGGGCGCTTCTTCTGGCATCCGCCCACGCCAGCGGGCAGCGATCAGTCGGCCGGCATTGCGGAAAGGGAGCCACATCACATTTCCAACGCTGTCATGGGTTGCGCCCTCATGACCGATCCCGAGTGTGATCTTCTCGCCCTTGCGCGGCATGACAAGCGTGCCGGCCATCCAGTCCCAGATCGAGAAGAGATAACCCATATTCCGGTCGAAATGCTTCGGATCGGCAGAGTGGTGGATCTCGTGATGCGCGGGCGAGTGGAGCAATCGGCCCCAGAATCCGGTGAAGGGCATCGCCACATGGCTGTGCCGCAAATGGTGGAACGTCATCAGGTGGATGACGAGGATGATGTTCTGGCCGGTCAGGCCCAGCTTCTGCGCTTCCGCACCGAAAACCTGGACCATCACGGCGAAGGTAATGCCCGTGGTGAAGCCGAACACGATCGGAAAGGCGACCAGTTCGACCGGGTGCTGGCGCAGCTCCGTGGCTGGGGTCATCACCTCGGCCGAATGGTGCACCTTGTGGAATTCCCACAGGATCTCCGAGCGGTGAAAGCCGAAATGCGCCAGCCAGTAGCCGAAATCGAGCGCGAGGATCTGCGCCAGGGTTGTGATTCCGCAGATCCACCAGCTCGGCGAGGCATTGACGGGTGGCGGTCCGAAGGCCGCGGCCAGCCAGGGCCCGACGAGATCGACCCAGAATTCCGAACCGACCATGAAGACCGTGAGCACAGAGGCCAGAAGGATCGTGTTCACCGCGTAGAGCTTGTAATCGAGCAACGACGAGCGATGCCGCCAGACCCGCGGGCTGAAAATGAAGCGGAAGAAGGCGCGGAGCCGCGTCTCTCGCGTGCCACGCCGCCGGCGTGCGATCACCACGAAGCCGAGGGTGAACAGGAGGGCTGCGCCGAGCATGTAGAGCGATCCCGGATTGCCGGGATCGAACAGGCCGGTGACGGGGCGGGCCAGTGACTGGCCAAGTTCTCTGAGCATATCCATCGGGCGCATCCGGGCGAAACTTGCCGCACCATGCGCCCGATTTCTTCGAATGCCGTTAAGTCGTTACCAGCTGCCGGTATTCGGCATGCTGGCCCAGGGCTCGGCCACGGGCAGGTTGTCGCCCTTCTGGAGCAACTCGACCGAGATGCCGTCCGGAGACTTCACGAAGGCCATCCGGCCCTCGCGGGGCGGACGGTGGATCGTGTAGCCCATCGCCTGGATATGGGCGCAGGTCTCGTAGATATTGTCGACGCGATAGGCGAGATGGCCGAAATTCCGCCCGCCGGCATAAGCCTCGTCATCCCAGTTGTAGGTCAGCTCCACTTCCTTGGATTTGTGGGCTTTGGCATGCTCGACATCACCCGGCGCGGCCAGGAAGATGAGCGTGAACCGCGCTTGCGGATTGTCGATGCGCCGCGTTTCGACAAGGCCCAGGGCATCGCGGTAGAAGCGGAGGCTTTCCTCGACATTCCGGATGCGCACCATCGTGTGCAGATATTCCATGATCTTTCCTCAAGCTGGATGCTTGCGCCGGGAGGGCGCTCGGGGATAACGCTTTGTGCCTCACTTGGCGTCGCGCTTCCAGCCCTCAAGGTGCCCATGACTGTCCTCCCGCGCTTTTCCCCGCTCCTCGGCAAGGCCCGTGTCATCCCCGTCATCACGCTAGACCGCGTCGAGGATGCCGTCCCTCTGGCCCGTGCCCTGCAGGCCGGCGGGATTGATGTTGTCGAGGTCACGCTGCGGACGGATGCCGCCCTGCGCGGCTGCGAGACGATCGCCCGGGAATGCCCTGATCTCGTGCTCGGCATCGGCACGGTCCTGACGCCCTCGCAGATCGGCGAGGCACGGGATGCCGGTGCGCGCTTCCTCGTCACTCCGGGCACATCGGAGAAGCTCGGCCACGCCGTGGCAGAGAGCGGCATTCCCTGCCTGCCCGGCGCGGCGACCGTGTCGGAAATGGTCGCGCTGATGGAAATGGGCTTCCACGAGCTGAAATTCTTCCCCGCCGAAGCCGCCGGAGGCGTCGATTACCTGAAATCCGTGGCCGGCCCGCTCGGCGACCTGCGCTTCTGCCCGACAGGCGGCATTTCCCCGGCCAATGCCGGCACCTATCTCGCCCTCGGCAATGTCCTCTGCATCGGCGGCTCCTGGATGGTGCCCAAGGCGGCCATCGCTGCAGGCCATTGGGACGAGATCACGGCGCTTGCCCGGGCAGCGGCCGCCCTCGGGCAATGAGTACGGCGCCTGACGGCCTGCTGGACATCCTCGCGAAGGCGCGCCGGATCGTCGCCTTCACCGGTGCGGGCATGTCGACGGAAAGCGGCGTGCCGGATTTCCGCTCGCCCGGTTCGCCCTGGATGGCGAACAAGCCGATTCCCTTCGACGCCTTTGTCAGCAGCGCGGCAGCCCGCCGCGAAGCCTGGCGGCGCAAGTTCACGATGGACGATCTCTACCGCGATGCGCAGCCCGCCGAGGGCCATCGCGCCCTCGCCAGCCTCCATCGCGCCGGGCGGCTCGCCGGGCTGATCACCCAGAATATCGACGGCCTGCACCAGGCGGCCGGCCTGCCGCCGGAGGACGTGGTCGAGATCCATGGCAACGGCACCTACGCCACATGCCTCGAATGCAGCCATAGGCATGAGCTGGCGCCCATCCGCGCCCATTTCGAGGCGCATGGCCATGCCCCCGCCTGTGACGCCTGTGGCGGACTGGTCAAGAGCGCCACGATCTCCTTCGGGCAGCGCATGCCGGCCGGGGCCATGGCCCGGGCGGTGGAACTCGCGCGATCCTGTGATCTCTTTCTCGTGGCCGGCTCCTCGCTGGTTGTCTATCCCGCCGCCGAGCTGCCAGTCCTCGCCCGCCAGAACGGGGCGACGCTGGTGATCATCAACCGTGAGCCGACGCCGCTCGATGATCTGGCGGATCACGTCTGGCGCGGCGAGATCGGCTCGATTTTCAGGCAGATTGACGCCGGTTGAAGCGAAAACCGGCAAAAGCGAAAGTGGTCGTGGATATTCATCGCTCCTGATGCTTCCGCGTGATGTTTAGGGATTGCCGAACTCACGGAGTTGAAGGCATGGTTAACGCAGGAGAAAGATTCGTTGTGCGTCGGTAATCTCCGGCCCGTTCGGAGAGTACCGGCACAACGAACTGAACGCGGGCCGTGTGTTGCGATGGGTGAAGATTTCGGCGCCAAGGGATTTGGCAATCGCTTCCTGGTTCCGGGGTCGGCCGGGGAGGCTGATCTGCGGCAGGATGACCAGCCGCTCGACCTGGTCGAGATTTCCGGTCGGATCAAATGGTTCGACGTCTCCAAGGGCTTCGGCTTCATCATTCCGGACAATGGCATGCCGGATGTCCTCCTGCATGTCAGCTGCCTCCGCCGGGATGGCTACCAGACCGCGCCGGAAGGTGCGCGCATCGTGGTCGAGGCCATCGAGCGGCAGCGCGGCTATCAGACCTTCCGCATTCTTTCCATGGATGTCTCCACGGCCACCCACCCTTCCCAGCTTCCACCGGCGCGCACGCATGTGCAGGTTACGCCGACGGGCGGCTTCGAACGCGTGGTGGTCAAATGGTTCAACCGGCTCCGGGGCTTCGGCTTCGTCACCAGGGGCGACGGGACCGAGGACATTTTCGTCCATATGGAAACGCTGCGCCGGACGGGTATCGCCGAGCTGACGCCCGGCGAGGTTGTCTATGTCCGGTTCGGGAACGGGCCGAAAGGGCTGATGGCTTCCGAGGTCCGGATCGCAGAGGATGGAAATCCGCCTGCATCACATTGACCCACGCGGATTCTCGCATCGCGGTTGACTTAATTTTTTAACATAATCGTGGATAGTTGCTTGGGAAGGCGCCCGAAAGGGCCGCCTCCCGAGTTCAACACGGATTGGAAGGGCGCCCGGAAACGGCGTCGGCAACATGAGCGAGAAGCTGGATCATACGAAGGCTGTCGAGCGGGGCAAAACCCGATCGCGCGTCTTTATCTTTGCACTGGTTGTCGTCCTGGTCGGGGTGATCGGCATTTCCCTGACGACCAATCTCACCCGCATGTACCAGAAATGGGACGAGACGGCGAAGAGCACGCAGGGCGCGAGCGGGCAGGGCGGCAGCGTGGCCAGTGCCGACCAGCTCGAGCGGCTCGAGATCCAGTCCGGTGATCGGCGCCACATTTTCAATGTCGAGGTCGCCCGGAACGATGCCCAGCGCGCGCGGGGCCTGATGTTCCGGCAATCCATGCCGCCGGATCAGGGCATGCTGTTCGATTTCGAGCGCGACCAGTTGGTCACGATGTGGATGAAGAACACCTATCTCTCGCTCGACATGGTCTTCATCTTTGCCGATGGCCGCGTCCACCGGATCGAGAGCCGCACCGAGCCGGAATCCGAGAAGATGATCTCCTCCGGCGTTCCGGTCCGCGCCGTGCTGGAACTCAATGCCAATGTCGCCAACCGGCTCGGCCTGAAGCCGGGAGACCGGATCGTCCATCCGATGTTCCGCTGAGGGTGGTGCCGGCTGATGCCGGCTTGTCCCGCCCCGGCAGGCATGCTAGCCGGACAACCTCGGCCGTTCGGCCCTCGGGGTATAGCGCAGTCTGGTAGCGCGGTAGTTTTGGGTACTACAGGTCGTAGGTTCGAATCCTGCTACCCCGACCAATGACTTAGCTCACTTTCGGGGTGAGCGTTTTGCAGATCATTTTGCAGAGGCTGTATCCTAAATTTCGGCGATCGATTAGATATCAGCGCTCCAGGAACCAAGATTGGCAGGCCATCCGTTAGCCGTATTTCCCGCTTTGTCCGGGCAAAATCCAGGGTTAGGATGCACTATGACCATACAGTCAGAAAAACAGGTTGTATCCGCATTCACCGAAGATCAGGCTTCGCGCCTGTCCGGGATCAGCGTGCATCAACTTCGATATTGGGATCGAACTGGTCTGTTCTCGCCGCAGTTCGCGGATGAGAACCGTAGGGCAGCTTACAGCCGTGTTTATTCATTTCAGGACATTACAGCACTCCGCGTCCTCAATGTTCTCACGAAGCAGTACTCTGTTTCGGTTCAGCATCTGCGAGAGGTCGCGGAAAAGCTCTGTGCACTGGATAACAGTGCTTGGTCACGAGTTACGCTTTACGTTCTGAATCGGCGAGTGAATTTCGATGACCCCGAGGATGGGCGCCAACGGGAAGTGGTTAGCGGTCAATATTCTATCGGGATTCCGCTTGAAAAAGTGGTTTCCGACACACGCCGAGACATTAAGGATCTGTCGGAACGAGACGCCAAGCAGATAGGCAAAATCCAACGCAGCAGAAATGTATCGCATAATGCTCCGGTGATTTCAGGAACCCGTATCCCGGTCAGGGCAATCAAGAATTTTCATGAAGATGGATACACCATTGAGCAAATCCTCGCCGAATATCCAAGCCTAAGCGCAGCGGATGTAAAAGCGGCAATTGATTTTGAGCAAGGTAGCAAGGCTGCGTGACGAAAAAGCCGAAGTTGAGGTTCTTTTTGGATGAGGGTGTTCCGCGCGCTGTAGGACGCCGCCTTTCGGATAATGGTCATTTAGTCATTTATTTGCAGGATGCTACTGCATCTGGTTCGCCGGATCAACTTGTTTGCGCGGTAGCTCAAGCCAATGAGGCAATTCTGGTTGCGCTCGACGGAGATATGAAGCAGCTAGCGCAACGTCACGGCGTCGGGCAAAGGCGCTACCGAAAGCTGAGCTTACTGAAACTGTCCTGTCGTGAGCCTAGAGCTGCCGACCGTGTCGGCAGCGCTCTAAGCCTGATCGAGCACGAATGGAAATTCAGCGAAGGTAGTCCTGACAGGCGCATGTTTATTGATATCGGCGATGCATCAATTTCGACTAAGCGGTAATTGCATTAAGCGGGCAATTTCATTTTGCAAACCGCCCGTAACCCGTTGAAAATTCGTCGTCGAAGGGTCCGTTTTTTGCAAGGAAAGTCCATAAAAATCAATGCTCGGGCATGGCTTTGGGTACTACAGGTCGTAGGTTCGAATCCTGCTACCCCGACCATTTTCGTTTCCCCGACGCAGCGACATCGAGGGCAGGCGGTTGACGCGCCCCGCGCGAGCGTGCAAACGCCTGACGATCGGAATCCCGTTGATCCCGCCCGCCCGATGGGCCAGCGTTTCACGGGTTCAGCGCTGGCCGCGAATCGGGTTCGCCCGGCGCGGTGTCTTGAAGAGGGGTCTTCCGCAATGACCGCCAGAATCTATTGCCCGGCCAAGACGGCCATGCAGTCCGGAACGGCGAAGACCGGGCGCTGGCTGCTGGAATTCGAGCCGGCCCGGCAGGCGCGCAGCATCGAGCCGCTGATGGGCTGGACCAGCTCTGCCGACACACTGTCTCAGGTCAAGCTGTGGTTCGACACCAAGGAAGAGGCGATCGCCTACGCGACCCGCAACGGCCTCGCCTACCGCGTCGAGGAACCGCGCCAGGCCTCGCGCCGCCCGATGGCCTATTCCGACAATTTCCGCTTCGACCGGATCGGCACCTGGACACATTGAGATCGGCGCCCCGCGCGGATCGGCCCCTTAGCTCAGCTGGATAGAGCGCGTGCCTTCTAAGCATGAGGTCGCAGGTTCGAGCCCTGCAGGGGTCGCCAATATACACGGAATAACAAAGCGTTATCCATATATCTTCAGAAAATGATTCTGGCGCTTCATGTGCCGCATGAGCCCGGATTCACATCATTTCAGGCGGAAAACCGGGGCGCAGGGCCATAAACCTTCTCGCAGGGCCGGGGCAGATAGACTCGCCGATGTTAAGATTCGGTTTCAACCGGGCGAGAGTAACTTTCTGTCATTGTCGTCTTGAATCAAAATCTCAGAGGGCGCACATACGCGTCCGGAAACCACGTGATCCTCGCCGGTTGGCGCGTTGATTTTGCGGGTGAATCAAAATTTGAGCGGCATCTGCGCCCCGGGGCAATCGCCCTGTCGGCGCGGAGGGCCGGCCAAGCGAGTGACCGCTGATGCCCAATCCCGTCTCGGCCCTGTTCCAGCATGATTGGCGCGGCGTGCTTCATGCGCTGACGCGCACGCACCGGCGCGCCATGCTGGCTCTTGTGCTCATCTCGGCTTGCTTCTTCCTGCCGGGGCAGATGTCACTCCAGCCGATGGACCGCGACGAACCCCGTTTCGCGCAGGCCTCGAAGCAGATGCTGGAGACGGGTGACTTTGTCGATATCCGGTTCCAGGAGGAGGCGCGCCACAAGAAGCCCGTCGGCATCTACTGGCTGCAGAGCGCCACCGTCTCGATCGGCGAATGGCTCGGCGTGCCCGATGCCCGCCGGACGATCGGCCTCTACCGTGTGCCTTCCTTCCTCGGCGCCATCGCGATGGTCCTGCTGACCTACTGGGCAGCCCTGGCCTTCCTCTCCCGCGAGGGGGCGCTGCTGGCCGCGCTGATGATGGCCGGCTCCGTGCTGCTTGGCGTCGAGGCACGCCTCGCGAAGACCGATGCCGTCCTCGGTGCGTTGAGTGTCGCCGCCTTCGGTTTCATGGCCCGCGCCTATCTTTCAAGCCGGTCGCCGGGCGTTGCCCCCGGCCTGACGCAACGTCACCTCGTCCTGTTCTGGCTGGCCATCGGCGCGGCGGTGCTGGTCAAGGGCCCGATCACGCCGCTGGTTGCGGCCCTTGCCATCGCCGTCCTTGCCTGGCGCGACCGCGATCTCGGCTGGGCGAAGGGCATGCGCCCCGGTCTCGGCCTGCTGATCGTCGCGCTGGTGGTGCTGCCCTGGCTGTCGCTGATCCTTGCCAAGGCCGGCAGCAGCTTTTTTGCCGAATCGCTCGGCAAGGACATGCTGGCCAAGGTGGGCTCGGCGCAGGAAAAGCACGGCGCGCCACCCGGTACCTATTTCGGCGTGTTCTGGCTGACCTTCTGGCCGGCGGCACCTTTGGCCCTGCTGGCCATTCCTTTCGCCTGGCGCGAAAGGCGGGATGACGGCGTGGCCTTCCTCCTCGCCTGGATCGTGCCCTTCTGGCTGATCCTCGAGGCCGTGCCGACCAAGCTTCCGCATTATGTCCTGCCGGTCTATCCCGCCATCGCCATCCTGATCATGATCGCGGCCGAGCGCTCCGGCCTGATGCAGCAGCGCTGGGCGCGCGGGCTGGCGGCATTCCTGCTGCTCCTCGTGCCGCTGGTCCTGCTGATCGGCGTGCCGGGCCTGTTCCTTCTGCTGGAAGAGGGACTCACCATCCTCCGGCTGCCCTTCCTCGCTTTGCCATTTCTCGCGCTTGCCTTTGCCCTCGGCGCCTACGGCACCTGGATGCTGGCACGGCAGGCCAAGCCGGTCCGTGCGCTGGTCGCCGGCCTTGCCGCAAGCCTGATGCTGACTTTGGCGGCCTACCCGAATGGCCTGCCCATGCTCAAGGCCTTCAACCTGTCGCCGCGCCTCGCCGAGGCGGCCCGGGCAACCGGCTGTGCCAGCCCCGCCTATGCGACCGTGGGCTATCGTGAACCGAGCCTCGTCTTCCTCACAGATACCGCCCTGCTGATGACCGATGCCGCCGGCGCCGCTGCCTTCATTGACCGCGAGGGCGAGGGCTGCCGCATTGCCTTCATCGAACGGGCCTCGGAGGAGGCGTTCCGTTCCGCCCTGCAGGGCCGCAGCGCGCCGGCCCTCGTCACACGGGTACGCGGGGTCAACATCAATGCGGCGCTCGACAAGCAGCGACGGTTGCGCGTGCTCGACATCGCCGTGTATGTCCGCCGCTGAGCCAATCGACGGAGCGCCGCGTGGACCAGTCTGACAGCACCGCCGGGGATACGGAGGCCGCAACCGCGGTCTTGCCGCTGATCTCGGTTGTCGTTCCGGTGCGGAACGAAGAGGGCAATGTCGCGCCGCTTCTGGCGGAGATTGTCGCTGCGCTTGAAAGTGGCCCGGCTTTCGAGGTGCTCTTCGTTGATGACGGCTCGACCGACGAGACGCCCACGATCCTCGCGAACCTGCGCGGCAGCTACCCGCAATTGCGCCAGCTCCGCCATGCCCGGAGCGGTGGCCAGTCAGCCGCGATCCGCTCGGGGGTGCGCTTCGCCCACGGCACGTATATCGCCACGCTTGATGGCGACGGCCAGAACAACCCGGCCTTCATCCCGCAGATGATCCGCCTCTTGCAGGAGGGGGAGGGCGCCGTCGGCATCGTGCAGGGCCAGCGCGTCGGTCGGAAGGACACACCCTTCAAACGCTGGCAGTCGCGGCAGGCCAACCGGATCCGTGGTGCGATCCTCAAGGACGGTACCCGCGATACCGGCTGCGGCCTCAAGGCCTTCCCCCGCGAGGTCTATCTCGCCTTGCCATATTTCGATGCGATCCATCGCTTCATGCCGGCGCTCGTCAAGCGCGAGGGCTATGCGGTGGCGCATCTCGACGTGGTTGACCGGCCGCGTGGCTCGGGCGTGTCGAATTATGGCTTCTGGGGGCGCCTTCGCGTTGGCGTGCTCGATCTTGCCGGGGTCTGGTGGCTGATCAAGCGAAAGCGTCCCACCCCGCCTGTTGTCGAGGTCGGCGCCGCGCCGGGAGCCTGACATGCTGATCCAGCTCTCGACCCATCTCAATTCCTTCCTGCATGATGTTTTCATCACCAACTTCACCTGGTGGGCGGTGCTGGGCGTGTTCGGGCAATTGCTCTTCGCCGCCCGCTTCATCGTGCAATGGATTGCCAGCGAGCGGGCCGGGCGCTCCGTCGTGCCGTTGGCCTTCTGGTTCTTCTCGATCGGCGGTGCGGCGATTGTGCTGGCCTACGGCATCCACAAGCGCGACCCGGTGATCATCCTCGGGCAGGCGCTCAGCTTCTTCATCTATTTCCGCAACCTCGCCCTGATCGCGAAGGAACGGCGCGAACGCGGCAAGGTGGCCTCGCAGGGGGATTGACCGTGCAGCAGCCCGCCCCTTCGCTCTGGGACGATCTGGAAGCCACCCTCGCGGAGGTCTGGCGCTGCCTGGGTGCCGGCGCCTCGACACGCCGCTCGGCTTTCCATCACCCCACCATCGCGACCATGGGGCCTGACGGCGCGCCGCGCCTGCGCACCATGATCCTGCGCGGCGTCGAACCGGAGATCCGCCGGTTGCGGTTCCATACCGATATCCGCGCCGCGAAAGCAAACGATGTTGCAGCCAACGGCAGTGTGGCCGTCCATATCTATGATCCCGGCATGAAGCTGCAGGTCCGGATGACCGGCCTCGCCACGATCAGCCACGGCGATGCCACGGCCCGTATGGCGTGGCAGAACGCGCAGCCGATGAGCAAGGCCTGCTATGGCACCCGGCCGGCGCCGGGTACGCCCATCGAGACCGGCGATGGTTTTTCCCTGCCGGCCTCGCATTCACCGGAACTGGCCGAAGGCGAGACCAATTTCGCAGTCCTGCGGATGACCATCGAGACGATGGAAACGCTCTACCTCGCGCATGGCGGCCATCGCCGCGCCGCCTTCGGCTGGGAAGGCGCGGCCCTTGTCCGCAAGGACTGGCTCGCGCCCTGACCTGCCTTACGCCTTTGGCATGGCCGCCAGCGCCGCATCGAGATCGGCGATCAGGTCAGCCGGGGTTTCCAGCCCGATATTCAGCCGGATTGCCCGTCCACCGAGGTTGAACGACGTCGCCGAGCGGTAGGCCGTGCAATCGAAGGGCACGGCAAGGCTTTCGAACCCGCCCCAGCTGTAGCCCATGCCGAACAGCTTCAGATGGTCGAGGAACGCGATGACCTGCGCATCGCTTGTCGCATCAAGCACGATCGCGAAGAGGCTCGAGGCGCCCTTGAAGTCACGCTTGAAGAATTCGTGGCCAGGGCAGGAGGGCAGGGCCGGGTGCAGCACGCGGCGGATGCGCGGATGCTGGTCGAGATGCCGCGCCACAGCCAGCGCGTTCGCGCCCTGCTCGCGCAGCCGTAGCGGCATGGTCCGCAGGCCGCGCAGGGTGAGGAACACGTCGTCCGGGCCGAGATAGAGGCCGAGATCGCCATGGGTGGCCTGCAGGGCCGGCAGCGCCTTCTCGTTGGCGGCAACAAGGCCGATCAGCACGTCGGAATGGCCGGACGGATATTTCGTGGCAGCATTGATCGAGATGTCGATCCCGAAATCGAGCGGCTTGAACAGCAGGGCCGTCGCCCAGGTATTGTCGATCAGCGTGGTGATCCCGTGCTTCTTCGCGACCGCGACGATCGAGGGCACATCCTGCACCTCGAATGTCTGCGAGCCCGGGCTTTCCATGTAGATTGCGCGGGTATTCGGCCGGATCAGCGCCTCGATCCCGGCGCCGATCATCGGATCGTAATAGGTCGTCTCCACCCCGTAGCGGGCCAGCAGCCCGTTGCAGAGCGCCCGGGTTGGCCGATAGGTCGAATCGACCATCAGCAGGTGATCGCCCGTCTTGAGGCAGGAAAGCAGGGCGGTCGAACAGGCCGAGGCGCCGGAGGGGCAGATCACGGTGCCCGCCGCGCCTTCCAGCTCCGACCAGGCCAGTTGCAGGGCTTCCATGGTCGGGTTGCCGCGACGGCCATAGGTGAAGCGGTTCCGCCCCGCCAGGCAGGATTCCGCATCCGGATAGACAACGGTCGAGCCGCGGAACGGCGGTACGTTGACGAACCCGTGCGTCTCGGCGGTGTTGCGGCCGGCAAGGACAAGCCGGGTATCATCGCCCATGGATCGTTTTTCTTCAGGAGACATCAGTTTCATAACATTATTCTCATTTGTGGTTCTGAACCGGAAAAATTCTCTTATGTCGGATCATATCAGCGGACAAGACTTTTTCAAGCCAACCGGCCGCTCGCCTCGAAATTGGTCGGATTGCCGTTTTGGCTCTCACCCTGCCGGTTTTTCACCAATTGCCTTCGGAAATCCGGAAATCCCGTTCCGGAATTTCACGTTTTGGCACATTGGCAGGGCAAAATTGCCCGATTTGCCCTTGACCTTTCGTCTAAGATCGCCTGCAATGAAAACTCCTGTCGCAATTGGGACAAACCCGACGGCGCCGTATCCGAGCGCTTGCGACGGGAGCAATGAAACACTCGGGGAGACGAGTTGATGAAGAAAGTACTGATGTCGGTTGCCGTTGGCGCCGCCTTCGTGATGGCGGCCGGTTCGGCTTCCGCGCAAACCCTCAACCAGGTCAAGAGCCGTGGCGTGCTGCAGTGCGGCTCGAACACCGGTCTTGCCGGGTTCGGCCAGCCGGACGCGCAGGGTAACTGGACGGGCCTCGACGTTGATTATTGCCGCGCGATCGCTGCGGCCATCTTCAACGATGCCAGCAAGGTCAAGTTCGTTCCGCTTTCCGCGAAGGACCGCTTCACGGCGCTCCAGTCCGGCGAAGTGGACGTGCTCGTCCGCAACACCACCTGGACCATGTCGCGCGATACGCAGCTGGGCCTCGAGTTCGGTCCCGTCAACTACTATGACGGCCAGGGCTTCATGGTCCGCAAGAAGTTGAAGATCGCCTCGGCGATGGAACTCTCGGGCGCTTCGGTCTGCACCCAGCAGGGCACGACCACCGAGCTGAACCTCGCGGACTTCTTCCGCGCCAACAAGCTGAAGTATGAAGTCGTCGCGTTCGCCTCGTCGGACGAGACGATCAAGGCCTATGATGCCGGCCGTTGCGACGTGTTCACGACGGACGCCTCGGGCCTCTATGCCGAGCGCCTGAAGCTGACGGCCCCGGATGACCATATCGTCCTGCCGGAAATCATCTCGAAGGAGCCGCTCGGTGCCGCCTGGCGCCATGGCGACAACCAGTGGGGTGATATCGTCAAGTGGGTCCACTATGCCATGGTCAACGCCGAGGAATATGGCGTGACGAAAGCCAATGTCGACGAGATGCTGAAGTCCGGCAATCCGGACGTGAAGCGCCTGCTCGGCACGGAAGGCAAGTTTGGCGAAGCCATTGGCCTCACCAACGACTGGGCCTACCGGGTCATCAAGCAGGTCGGCAATTACGGTGAATCGTTCGACCGGAACGTCGGCGCCGGTTCGCGCCTGAAGATCGCCCGCGGCGTCAATGCGCTGTGGTCGAAGGGTGGCCTGCAATACGCGCCGCCGATCCGCTGAGGATTGCCAATCCGGGGGATGGCTGCTGTCGGCCATCCCCCTTTTTATTGTTTTCGGGGGAGCGTGACTGCCGTCGGCCGGAGATCGGTCAACGTCAGTTGGCGGCGTATCACCAAGGCCCGGAGTGATGGGCCCGGGCGGGGTGGTTGCCGGGTTTGCAAGCACAGGTTGCAAGCGCATGCATTTCTCCCGCATAATTGAAGTGGGGAGACTTCAATGAGTTCGGTCGATGCCCCGAAACTGGGCGAAACGGGCGGGGACGAGAAGCCGCGCGTTGCCTTCTGGAACGACCCTGAAAAACGCGGCTATCTGTTTCAGGCGCTCCTTTTTGTCATCGTCATGTTCCTGGTCTACGAGGCCGCGTCAAACGCGATCGCCAACATGACCAAGCAGAAGATCGCTACCGGTTTCGGTTTCTGGAACAACACCGCCGGGTTCGATATCGGCCAGCGTCTCGTTCCTTACGAAACAACATCGAGCTATGGCCGTGCCTTCTGGGTCGGGCTGGTCAATACGCTGCTGGTGGCCGGAATCGGCATTGTCCTCGCGACCATGCTCGGCTTCATCATCGGCGTGGCGCGCCTCTCGAAGAATGTGCTCGTCAACAAGCTTGCAGCCATTTATGTCGAGGTGATCCGGAATACGCCGCTGCTGCTGCAATTGCTGTTCTGGTACAATGCCGTGCTGAAGGCGCTGCCGGAAGTGCGGGACTCGGTCGCCATGCCGGGCGGTTTCTTCCTCAACAATCGCGGCCTGTTCATGCCCGAGCCCGTTTTCGGGGCCAGCTTCTCCTGGGTCACCTGGGCGCTGAGTGCCGGCCTCATGGGTTATTTTGCCTACGGGCGCTGGGCCAGGAAAAGGCAGGAAAGAACCGGTCAGCAATCGCCGGTCCTGCTGGTCGGGTTCGGCCTGGTCATTGCTGTGCCGCTGCTGATCTACATCGCGGCGGGGCAACCGCTGAGCTTCAACATCCCGGATCTGGGCCGCTTCAACATCCGCGGCGGGGTTCAGGTCTACCCGGAATTCGTGGCGCTGTTGCTCGGGCTCGTCATCTACACGGCGGCCTTTATCGCCGAAGTGGTGCGCGCCGGTATCCAGGCCGTGTCCAAGGGCCAGACCGAGGCTGCCTATGCCCTTGGCCTCCGGCCGGGACCGACCCTCGATCTCGTCGTCATCCCGCAGGCGATGCGCGTGATCATCCCGCCGCTGACCTCGCAATACCTGAACCTCACGAAGAATTCCTCGCTGGCGGTCGCTGTCGGCTATCCGGATCTCGTGCAGGTCTTCATGGGCACCGTGCTGAACCAGACGGGTCAGGCGGTCGAGGTCATCGCCATCACCATGGCCGTCTATCTCACCATCAGTCTTTTCACCTCGCTGGTGATGAACTGGTACAATTCCCGCAAGGCCCTGGTCGAGCGCTGAGGAGGAGCGAATGAACACCGAAATCGTCTCTGCCTCGTCGAAGGCCTATGTCCGGCAGGAACCCGCCGCGGTCCTGCCGCCGCCGGGAAGCCTGGTCGGTCCCCTTGCCTGGATGCGCGACAACCTGTTCTCGTCGCCCGGCAACATACTGCTCACGGTCGTGGCTGCGGCCGTGGCCTATATCTCAATCCCCGGCTTCCTGAACTTCCTCATCTTCGATGCGGTCTGGACCGGGGCTGACCGCGAGGCCTGCATTGCGAAGAATGGCGTCGTGCCCGGAGCCTGCTGGGCTTTCGTGCGCGAGCGCGTCAACTTCTTCATCTATGGCTTCTATCCCGTCGACCAACGCTGGCGGGTGGATGTATTCTTCGTCCTCGGGGCGATCGGCGTGGCCTGGATGCTCTGGCTGAAGGCTCCGCGCCGCGATATCGGCATGATCTATTTCCTGGTCGTGCTTCCCCTCATTTCCTACTTCCTGCTGGGTGGAGCCGATTGGCTTGGCCTCTCGGCGGTCGACACGGCCCGCTGGGGCGGCCTGATGGTCACGCTGGTCGTGGCCGGGGTCGGTATCGTGGCCTCCCTGCCGCTCGGCATCCTGCTCGCGCTTGGTCGGCGGTCGAAACTTCCGGTCATCAAGTTCTTCTCGGTGATGTTCATCGAGTTCGTCCGCGGCGTCCCGTTGATCACGGTGCTCTTCATGGCGAACACGATGCTGCCGCTGTTCCTGCCGGACAACATCACGGTGGACAAGCTGCTGCGGGCTCTCGTCGGGATCGGCCTCTTCGCCTCGGCCTACATGGCCGAAGTGGTGCGCGCTGGCCTCCAGGCGCTGCCGAAGGGCCAGTATGAGGGCGCGATGGCCATGGGCCTGGGCTACTGGCAGATGATGCGTCTCATCATTCTGCCGCAGGCGCTCAAGGTCACGATCCCCAATATCGTGAACACCTATATCGGCCTGTTCAAGGATACGTCGCTATTGCTGATTGTCGGCATCTTCGACTTCCTCAAGGCGATCGAGACCGCCCGGATCGACCCGCAATGGGCCGCGCCGACGACCTCGACGACAGGCTATGCCTTCGCCGCGATCGTCTATTTTCTGTTCTGCTATGGCATGGCAAGCTACGCCCGCGCGATGGAGCGGCGGCTTTCTGTGGCCGACAAGAGGTAAGGGAGTAACCTCATGGCTGTCTTGAACCTGAAGCCGACACCGCTGACGCATGATACTGCGGTCGAGATGATCGGCGTGCACAAGTGGTATGGCGAATTCCACGTCCTGAAGGACGTGAACCTCAAGGTCACGCGCGGCGAGAAGATCGTCGTTTGCGGTCCCTCGGGGTCCGGCAAGTCCACGATGATCCGCTGCATCAATCGCCTCGAGGAGCACCAGAAGGGCTCCATCGTGGTCGACGGCACGGAACTGACGAACGACCTCAAGAAGATCGACGAGATCCGCCGGGATGTCGGCATGGTCTTCCAGCACTTCAACCTGTTCCCGCACCTCACCATCCTCGAGAACTGCACGCTCGCCCCGATCTGGGTGAAGAAGATGCCGAAGAAGGATGCCGAGGAAGTGGCGATGCACTACCTCGCCCGGGTCAAGATCCCGGAACAGGCGAACAAGTATCCGGGCCAGCTCTCGGGTGGCCAGCAGCAGCGCGTGGCGATTGCCCGCTCGCTCTGCATGAGCCCGAAGATCATGCTCTTCGATGAGCCGACCTCGGCGCTTGACCCTGAAATGGTCAAGGAAGTGCTCGACACCATGGTCAGCCTCGCCGAAGAGGGCATGACGATGATGTGCGTGACCCATGAAATGGGCTTCGCCCGCCAGGTCGCCGACCGGGTCATCTTCATGGATCAGGGCCAGGTCGTCGAGATGAACGAGCCGAACGAGTTCTTCAAGAACCCGCAGCACGAGCGCACCAAGCTGTTCCTGAGCCAGATCCTGCATTGAGCGCGATTGGCCTGGGATGAAACAAGAAGGGCGCCCTGAGGCGCCCTTTTTCGTGATGCCGGCCCCGGAACCGGCAAGGGTAACCCGGAAGGGTCAGGCGCCTTTTGGTGCGCCCATCCCCACCGGCAGATCCTCGCGGCTGCCCCATTCGGCCCAGGAGCCGTCATAGATCGCCGCGACGGGCATATCGGCCCGGCTCATGGCCATCGCGATGATGCAGGCCGAAACGCCGGACCCGCAGGAACAGATGACCGGCTTCGCGGGGTCGATCCCCGCCGCGGCGATGGCAGCGCGGAGCGCCTCGGGGTCCTTGAGGGCGCCATCGGCAGCGATGGCATCATAGGGCAGGTTGAGGCTGCCCGGCATGTGGCCCACCCGGACGCCGGGGCGCGGCTCCGGCGCATCGCCGCGGAAGCGGGCGGCCGGCCGGGCATCGACAACCTGCGCCGAGCCGTTCTGCAAGGCCTCGGCCACGCGGTCGAGATCGGCCACGGAGGACCGGTCAAGCCGGGCGGTGAAGGTCGCCGGCGCGGGGCTGGCCATGCCCGCTTCCACCGGGCGCCCCTCCGCCTTCCAGCGTGGCAGGCCGCCCTCCATGATCCGCACATCGCGGGCCCCGTAGAGCCGCAGCATCCACGCCACGCGCGGCGCCGTGAACAGGCCGAGCTGGTCATAGACGAGGATCGTGTCGCCCTCCGAAAGGCCGAGCGCGCCGGCCTTCTCCGCGAAGAACGCGGGTTCGGGCAGCATATGGGGCAGGGAGCTGGCCGGATCCGAGATGACGTCGATATCGAAGAACACCGCCTCCGGCAGATGCGCCTCGAGATATTCCGCCGCGCCCTTCCGGCCTGTCGGCGGCAGGTGCCAGGAGCCGTCCACCACCCGGATTCCGGGCTTGCCGATCATTGCGGCGACCTCCGCCGTGGTGACGAAGGGAATGTCCTTGAAGATGTTGATCATGCTGCGCGTCCTTGTTTTCAGGCGAAACCGATCCGAACGCGGCGGTTCTGCTTGCCCTTCTTTTCGATATTGGTGACGAGCATCGGCCCGATTTCCCGCGTGTTCCGCACATGGGTGCCGCCGCAAGGCTGGAGGTCGAGCCCGGCAATCTCGACCAGCCGAACCCGGCCCGAGCCGCGCGGCGGCTTGACCGACATGGTCTTCACCAGTTGCGGATTGGCGTCGAGTTCCTCGTCGGTGATCCAGCGCGAGGTAATCTCCGCCGCCTGGTCAATCAGCCGGTTAAGTTCGGCCGTGATGGCCTCCTTCTCCAGCCCCGCTTCGGGAATGTCGAAATCGAGCCGGCCATCCTCGACACCGATCGCGCCGCCCGTCACCGGATAGGGCAGGGCGACAGAAAGCAGATGCAGCGCTGAGTGAACGCGCATGAGTTGGTAGCGGCGCTCGAAATCCAGTTGCATCTCGACCTCCGCGCCGTCCCAGGCGGCCGGGTGCTCGCTCTCGGGCAGCTTGTGGCCAACGATGGTTTTTGCTGCGTCAAGATAGCGCAACTCGCCCGCCGGGAAGCTGTGTCCACCGGATTTGACAATCAACCCCGCATCCGAGGGTTGTCCACCGGAGGCGGGGTAGAACAGGGTGCAATCCAGAACGAGGAAGTCCGAATATCGGCCGATTACCCGCGCTTTGGCGCTTTTCAGATAGGCATCGTCACGAAAGAGCAGGTGGGTCGGCGGAAAGGGCGGCAATTCGGACGTTTCGCTCAAGGCCGGTCTCGCTGGCAGGGGGGAATTGACTTCCACTATAGCGAAGCGCCGGCGGGAGAGAAGCCGTGCCGCGATCCCCGTCCACCCCTGTTTCTGCGGCAATGAGCCCCGTTGCGCACGGGACCCGCGCGGGACTACGCCTTCTTTCCAGCTGCACGACTCGCCGCCGATGATCCAAAATCGGTTGCAGGGCGTAGAGCGAACAGTTAGGTGCACGATCTTCGACAGCCAGTCGTCAATCGGGCAGGACATTTTCTGGCAAGACGCTTTTCTGGAACGGGCAGGAGCAGGACTTCGTGGAAACGATGAACGCCATTCAGGATGGACAGCCTCTGGAGCTGATGCTTGCAGGCTACGCCGCCGGCACCCTCCCGCGTGCCCTCCACGCGCTTGTCGGGGCTCATCTGGAGCTCTCCCCGGTTAATCGTGGCTTTGTCGCCCGGTTGGAAGAGGGGCTCTCGCGCAATGTTGCTGCGCAGAAGCCTGTGGCCATCCGGGGGCGCGATGCCCGGCTGGACGCGATCTTCTCTGCCGGGCCGGTGGAAGCCGCGATCGCCGAGCGCAAGGCGCTCGAGCCTCGTGCCCTGCGCCACTTCTTTGGCAAGTCGATTGACGATCTGACCTTCCGCACGGTTCTGCCGGGCGTGAAGGAATTCCGCCTCGAAACCGATGACGACACCCGCGCCGTCCTCTACCGCATCCGGGCCGGCCGCAAGATGCCGCAGCATTCGCATGAGGGCGCTGAAGTTACACTCGTCCTGCAGGGTGGCTTCACGGATGAAACAGGTCATTACCGCCGTGGCGACATGGTGATCGCCGACGAGCATCTCGACCATGTTCCGGTTGCGGATGCCGACGAGGAATGCATCTGCTTCGCCGTGATGGATGCGCCCTTGCGCCTGACGGGCACGTTCGGCCGCTTGGTCAATCGCTTCGTAAGCCATTGAAACCGGCCGTCTCGAAACCGGAAGACGGGCTGTTCTGGATCACCGGCGCCAGCTCGGGGATCGGCTATGCCGTCGCCCTCGAAGCCGCCCGCCGCGGCTGGCGCGTTGTTGCCACGGCCCGGCGCCCCGATGAACTCGCCACATTGGCTGCGGCCGCCACCGGGTTTCCCGGCCGCATCATCCCCGCGCCGGCTGACGTGACCGATGCCGCCGCCCTGGCGGATCTCGTCCGGCAGGTCGAGGCGGAACACGGCCCCATTACCCGCGCTTTCCTCAATGCCGGCATCTACCTGCCCGTGCGGTTGTTTCCGTTCGAGGCCGGCAAGATGCATCGCAGCTTCGCGGTCAATGTCGGCGGCACGATCAACGCGCTCGATGCGCTGGTGCCCCATATGGTGCCGCGGGGACGGGGTCAGATCGTGTTCAACGCCTCGGTGGCCGGCTATTCCGGCCTGCCGACTTCTGCCGGCTATGGCGCCACCAAGGCCGCCTTGATCAATATGGCTGAATCGCTGCGGCTCGACGGCGAACTCTCCGGTATCCTGATCCAGGTCGTCAATCCCGGCTTCATCCGCACGCCGGCAACCGATACCAACCCCTTCCCGATGCCGTTCCTGATGGATGTCGAGCCGGCAGCCATCCGCGTCCTGGACGGGATGGAGAGCCGCGCCTTCGAGATCACTTTCCCGCGGCGTTTTACCTATTTCCTGA
This sequence comes from Rhabdaerophilum sp. SD176, assembly GCF_030143245.1. Classification (GTDB taxonomy): domain Bacteria; phylum Pseudomonadota; class Alphaproteobacteria; order Rhizobiales; family Beijerinckiaceae; genus Rhabdaerophilum. The sequence continues at coordinate 389,294 of NZ_JARJNS010000004.1, forward strand.
AATTCCTGCGCATGCTGCCACGCAGCTGGTACCTGCCGCTCGTCAGCTGGTCGACCGGATGGAACGACAAGGGCAAGCAGCCCTGATCGATCCCTTGCCTGACGCCGCTTGAGCCGGGGCGGAGGCAGGTCCCAGCTTTTGCCCCGACCAACCCCGCTCAGTGCCGCCGATAGACGATCTGCCGCACGTCGATCGTGGCGACATCGAACCCCGCCTCGCAATAGCAGAGATAATAGCGCCAGAGCCGGCGGAAGCGCTCGTCGAAGCCCATCGGCAGCAGGCGGGGCCAGGAACTTTCGAAATTGTCCCGCCATTGCCGCAAAGTCTCGGCGTAATCGCCGCCGAACACACGCTCGGCCTCGAGCTTGAGGCCCACATCGCGAGCGAGATCACCGAGGCGCGAGGGCGAGGGCAGCATGCCGCCCGGGAAGATGTGCCGGCGGATGAAATCCACGTTCCGGCGGTAATCCTCGAAGAAATGATCGGGGATCGTGATGATCTGCAGCCCGGCTGTGCCGCCCGGCTTCAGCCGTTCCCGGAGCGTCCGGAAGAAATGCGGCCAGTAGCTTTCCCCGACCGCCTCGAACATCTCGATCGAACCGATCCGGTCATAGGTTCCGGTCTCGTCGCGGTAATCCTGGAAGCGGATCTCGACACGGTCGGACAGCCCGGCCTGCGCGATGCGCTCGCGCGCATAATCATACTGTTCGCGGCTGATGGTCAGCGCGGTAACGCGGGCCGAACGTTCCCGCGCGAGGAATTCCGCGAATCCGCCCCAGCCGCAACCGATCTCGAGCACGTGGTCGCCGGGGCGAACCCCCATCGCATCGGCGAGGATGCGGTATTTCCGGTCCTGCGCGGCTGTCAGGTCATTGTCGCCCGGCTCGAAGATCGCCGAGGAATAGGTCATGCCACGGTCAAGCCAGCTCGAATAGAAGCTGTTGCCGAGGTCGTAATGCGCTGAAATATTGCGTTTCGAGCCGGATTTTGTGTTTCGGTTCAGCACGAGATGGCGGAGCTGGAGGGCAAACCGCGCCAGCGGCGACCGGGCGAGGAAATTGTCGACAAGATCGGCATTGGACGCGAACAGCGCCACCACGGCCGTCACGTCGGGGCTGTCCCAGTCACCGTCGCGATAGGTCTCGCCGAGGCCGACATCGCCGGCGAACATCACGCGGCGGGCAAAACGCCAGTTCAGGACGTGCAATTGAGCCTGCGGGCCGGCTTCCGGGCCGGCAATCCGGAAATGATGTCCCGTCGGCAGGATGAAATCGATCCGGCCGCGCCGGATCCCCGTGGCAAAACGCAAGGCGGCCTGCATGGTTTGCGGCAGGCCGCGCGTGGTCTTGCCGACATTTTCGGCCGTCAGCACAACGGGTTGCTGTGTTTCAGGCTGCATGCCCGGTCTCCCCTGTCCCGGTCGAACCGGGCTTCTTCCCCAAATGATGGCCGTCCAGAAACCGCCCGTCATGGCTGATCGCGGGCGGTCGCGCCGGTCGGGAGAAAAAACGTATCCCCTTCAGCCAGAGCCGCAAGGCCTCGAAATGAATCCCTGCAACGACCTTCAGCGTCATCAGCGGCATGCCGAAGCTGAGGCGCAGGCATGAACGATCGGTGATGGCTTCCGGCCGGCCTGTGAAAGTCGCTGCAAGCATCGGTCCGTCCGGATCCTTCTCGAGGATCCGGAGGCTGAGCCGTTCGCCGCCAGGCGGCAGGAGCCGGAAAAGGTATTGCATGGTCTGGTCCAGGAAGGGCGAGACATAGAACAGCTTGTTCGCGCTCTGCCGCAGGCCGGCCGGGCTGATCTCGCCCTGCTGCACCGGCGCGACATAGGAATGCCGCTCGCCGAACGTGTTCCGCACCTCATAGACCACGCCGATCAGGCGGTCGCCCCGGCCATAGGCGAAATAGACGGAAAGCGGATTAAACACGAAACCCATAACCCTAGGATAGCAAAGGAGAAATACCTTCTCCACCGGCTCGGCCATGCCGGCCTCTTCCAGCATACGGGGGATGGCGCGGCGTGGATCATCGCCGGGACGGGGCCCGTGCGGCCGCATGTCGAAACCGATCAGGTTGAATCGACCGATTGAGAAAAAGCGCGACAGCCGGTCCGCTTCGTCCAGTCGGTCAAGGTCCACCAGCAGCGAGAAGACCTGATACTGGAAGCGGTGCGGCACCGGCCGGAACCGGGCATGCATCACCGGGCCGACATAGAAGACGGCCGGGACATCCGGTGGCGGAAAGGCCATGGCATCGGCGCGTGTCATCGGGCTCCCTTCAGGCCAGAGCCTGATCGGCGGCCACGTGATGGCCGGCCTGATCCGCGATCAGCCGGGCTGCCGCGTCGAAGCCGGCCCGAAGGCCATCCTCGTGGAAACCATACCCCATCCAGGCCCCGGCGAAATACAGCCTTCCTTGCCCCTGCAGGCCGGGCATCCGGCCCTGTGCGGTGATCGCCGCCTGGTCATATTGCGGATGGGCGTAGCGGTAATGGCCAAACACCGTGCCCTCGGCTGGCGGTGCGGGCGGATTCAGCGTCACGAAGAGCGGACGGGCGGGGTCGATCCCCTGCAGCCGGTTCATCCAGTAGGTCACCGTCACCGGGGCGGCATCGCGCGCGGGCTTTCTCAGCACGTTCCAGGCGGCCCAGGCCCGCTTGCGCCGCGGCATGAAAGCAGGGTCGCGATGCAGGTATACATCGGCCTCGGCATAGCGGATATCGGCAACCACCGCCGCTTCCTCGGGCCAGTGGGCGGCGATCAGTTCGGAGGCGGTGTCGGAATGCGTGGCCATCACAGCGGCATCGAAATGCTCGATGCGGCCGCTTTCAAGAACGATGCGCACGCCGTTGCCCTCGCGCTGCACCTCAAGCACGGGATCGCCATAAACCGTCTGGTGGCCCGACCGGCCGATCAGCGCCCGGACATAGTTCCGGCTTCCGCCGGTTACCGTCCGCCAGCGCGGCCGCGACAGATGCAGCAGCCGGTGGTTGTTGAAGAAGGCCACGAAGCTCTGCGCCGGGAAATCCAGCACGGCCGAGGAGGGCATCGACCAGATCGCAGCACCCATCGGCAGGATGTAATTGTCGCGGAAGAAGGCGCCATAGCCGCCGGCGGCGAGGTAATCGCCCAGCCGGAGCCCGGCCAGCCGGCCGGCCTCGAGATCCTTCACGGCCTTCGAATTGAAGCGCATCATATCCGCCAGCATGCGCCAGAACGCCGGCCGCAGCGCGTTGGCGGGCTGCGCGAACATCGAGGCGAGCACATCCTTGTCCTGGCCGGACCATTCGAAGGCGCCGTCATCAAGCGACAGCGCAAAACCCATATCGGAAAGCTGCGTCTCGACGCCGAGTTCCGCGAACAGGGCCGACATGAGCGGATAGTTCAGCTCGTTATAGACGATGAACCCGGTATCGACTGAAATCGGCGTGCCATCATAGACGATATCGACCGTCGCACTGTGGCCTCCCGGGCGGTTTTCCTTTTCGAAGACGGTGACGGCGGCAGCTCCGTAGGCCTTGGTCAACTGGTAGGCGGCGCCATGACCGGCAATGCCGCTCCCGATAATCGCAATTCGCAAGGCGTGTCCTTTCAAAGAGGCTCCCCGGAGAGAGACTGGAAGGCAGCGAGTGCACGCTGTCGGGCATGCTCATGCTGGACGACAGGCGCGGGATAGGTCTGTCCCAACACGATACCCGCAGCCTGCCGGATCGGATGCGGCGCTTCCCACGGTTTGTGGATGAACTTGTCCGGAAGACGGGCCAGTTCCGGAACAAATTTACGCACATAGTCGCCGTCCGGATCGAATTTCTCCCCCTGCGTGACCGGATTGAAGATCCGGAAATAGGGCGCCGCATCGGCACCTGACCCTGCAACCCATTGCCAGCTTGCCGCATTGTTCGCCGGATCCGCATCGCACAGCGTATCCCAGAACCAGTTTTCGCCAAGCCGCCAATCAATCATCAGGTGCTTGATGAGGAAGGATGCGACAATCATCCGCACCCGGTTGTGCATGAAACCGGTCTCCCAGAGTTCGCGCATCCCGGCATCGACGATCGGATAGCCGGTCCGGCCACGCTGCCAGGCTGCGAGCCCCTCCGGGTTCTCTTCCCACGGGAAGGAATCGAATTTCGGCTGATAGTTCGTTTTCGGCAGGGTGGGAAAGTGAAACAGCAGGTGGTGAGAGAATTCCCGCCACCCCAGTTCGGAAAAGAACTTCTCGATATCGTCCGCGCTCCCGGCGGCCTGCCCGGCCATGCGGGCAGCCTCGGTCGCGTGCCAGATCTGCCGCGGCGAGATTTCGCCAAACGCCAGATGCGGCGACAGCCGGGAGGTAGAAACATAATCCGGGCGGTTGCGGTTCTCGCCGTAATCGCGCAGCGGGCCACCAAGGAAATCCGCCAGCCTGCCGGCTGCCCCGGTCTCACCCGGTTGCCAGCTGGCCCGGAGTCCGCCGGCCCAGTCCGGCCGGGTCGGCAGCAGCGCAAGATCAGACAGGGAGAGACTGTCGGTCGGCGTCGTGGCAGCCGCTGGCGGAAGCCGCTCCGGCGCGGCAACCGGCTGGTCCGGCTCGCGCAGGGCACGGCAGGCCCGCCAGAACGGGGTGAAGACGCGCATCGGGCCCCCGGCCTTCGAGCGGATCTCCATCGGTTCGAAGAGCAGGGCACCGTTGAAGCTTTCGGCCGTGATGCCGTCGGCCTTCAGCGTGGCCTTGATGCCGGCATCCATATCCCGCTCCGGCTGGCCATAGCGCCGGTTCCAGACCACGCGGCCCGCGCTGCACCGTTTGGCCAATGCAGGGATGATCTGCCGGGAATCCCCCTTGAAGAACAGCAGCTTCTGCCCCCGTTCCGCAAGGCTCCGACCGAGGCTCTCCAGCGAGTGATGCAGCCACCACCGACTGGCTCCGCCGCGTGGACGCAGGCCATCATTCGTCTCGTCGATAAAGACGAACAGGGCTTCCTTCGCTCCACGTGCAGCAACGACGGCAGGGTTGTCGGTCAGGCGGAGATCGCTGCGGAACCAGATGAGGACCCGGTCGGGGGAGGGGGCGACTGGAGAGGGCACGGTGGAAGATGAGGCGAGGCGTGTCATCGTTCCGAGATATCGCATCGTGCTCCAAAGGGAAGGCCGTCGAGACAATGTGAATCGCGTCGGCACCCCGCTATGCTAGCCTTCCCAAGGGGGCGGCTGCCGAGCTGGACCCGGGGGAGTCCGATGATGGAAAGCCGGAGACGTCTGATCGCATTGTCCGCTGCATCCACGCTGCTGGTGATGCTGTCTTCCGCGCAATCCCGCGACGAGGCCTCCGCCATCGCCATGATCCATGCCGCCGCGTCCGGCGATGCCGATGCTGTCGCGCGGTTCCTCGGCATCGGCGTGCCGGTGGATGTGCGCGACCGGACAGGCCGGACGGCCCTGCTGACCGCCGTGCAGGGCAACCATGTCGAGGTCGCGCGGATCCTGATCCAGGCCGGCGCCGATGTGAACGCGAAGGACTCGATCAGCGACTCGCCCTTCCTGCTGGCTGGCGCCCGAGGCCGACTGGAGATCCTCGAGATGACGCTGGCCCATGGTGCCGATCTTACATCGACCAACCGCTATGGCGGCACGGCGCTGATCCCCGCCTGCCATTACGGCCATGTCGAGGTGGTCTACCGGCTGCTCAAGACGAAGATCAACGTCAATCACGTCAACCGCCTCGGCTGGACGGCCTTGCTGGAAGCCGTCATTCTCGGCGATGGAGGCCCCGCCTATGTCGAGATCGTCGATGCCCTCCTCGAAGCCGGCGCGGATCCGCGCCTTGCCGATCGCGAGGGAGTGACGCCGTTCGACCATGCGATGCGGCGCGGCTACGTGTTGATTGCCGCGCTGATCGAGAAGAAAACCCGATAGGAACGCGCTTTCCGGCCTCAGCCGGCAAGATCGACCGGCAGGCCGGTCCGGCCCGATTCCAGCAACGCATCGATCAGCCGGTGGACATGCAGCACGTCCCGGCCGGGAATGCGCGGCGCCCGCTTCTCGCGGAGGGCCGCAGCAAAGTCGGCGATGACGCCCCGGTGGTAATCATGCGGGAAGGCCATCGGATCCGCCCCCGTCCCGCCGGGCGAATTGTCCGGCCGGATGGTTTCATGCCCGCCATCATGGCTATGGATGTCGAGAGAGGAGCCGGCGAGGATCGCCGTGCCGTTGCGGCAGATCATCTCGATCCGCTCGGGAAAACCGGGGAAGCAGGCGGTTGTCGCATCGAGCGTGCCCACAGCGCCGCACGCGAAACGCAGGCTGGCGGTCACGAGATCTTCGGTCTCCATGCGGTGGACTGGGCTGGTGAGGGCATCGCCACAGACTCGGCTCACCGGCCCGGCCAAGCTTATCATCAGGTCCAGCGTGTGGATGCCCTGCGTCAGCAGCACGCCGCCACCATCTCGCGCCAGGGTTCCCCGGCCCGGCTCGTCGTAATAGGTTTGCGGCCGCCAGAGCGGAATCGCCGCGCTGCACCGGATCAGCGGCCCAAGGCTGCCCTGGCGGACGCGGGCGGCGAGGCGTTCGGCCGCCGGCTTGAACCGGTGCTGGAGCATGATTGCCAGTGTCACCCCGGCCCGCTCGCAGGCCATGACGAGCGCTTCCGCCCTGCGCGTCGAGATGTCGAGCGGCTTTTCAAGGAGGATAGCCTTGCCAGTGGCGGCGATCCGCTCGACCAGTTCGAGATGGGTGTTCGGCGGGGTCAGCACCATCACCGCATCGAGGCTTGGATCCTCGACGATATCCTCGACCCGTCCGCAGGTGGGAAACCCGAACGTCTTCGCGAAGCCGGCCCGCCGCTCCGGGCTGGGGCTGAAGGCATGGACAAGCTCGATCTCGCCCGCAAGGTCCTGCAGGCTCCTGGCATGTGGCGCCACTGCCATGCCGAGGCCGATCATTCCGAAACGCAGGCGTGTCATAAGCCGCTTTCTTGCCACCACGATGGGACGCTGCAGTCGAAACGGTTCATTCCGGGGCGTCAAGCGGGCATGCGGCCGGCCCTTCGCCATAAAATGAGACGCTGGGATATGGGCGGTTTCGGGGTTGAACGGCAGCCTTCCACGAGGCGCGGCTGAAGATCGCGCTGCGAGACGAGCAGGCTTGTCACGGCGTCATGGCCGGCGGGACCTGCCACGTCACAGGGAGGAACACCTATGCGCAAGACTTTGCTCGGAGCCGTTGCGATCACCGCCCTCATGCTGCCAGGCGCAGCCATGGCGCAGGGCGGAACCATCAAGATCGGCATTCTCGTCGCGCTTGAAGGCGCGTTTGCGACCGGGGGCCAGGATGGCGTCCGCAACGTCGAACTCGCCCTCAAGCAGATCAACAACACCATTGCCGGCAAGAAGGTGGAGACGGTCGTCGCGCCGACCGACACCAAGCCGGACACCACGATCCGCATGGCGCGCAAGCTGATCGAGCAGGACAAGGTCGATCTCATCATCGGCCCGCTTTCCGGCTCGGAAGGTATCGCCATGCGCGACTTCGCCAAGACCATCCCCGACAAGGTGGTGATCAACGGGATTTCCGGTGCGCTCGAGACCACCTGGGTCGATCCCGCGCCGAATTTCTACCGGTTCAACCTCGATGGCGCCCAATGGGGCTATGGCCTTGGTTCCTATGCGGTCAAGACCAAGGGCTTCAAGCGGATCGCAACCATCGCGGCCGATTACTCGTTCGGCTACACGAACTTCATGGGCTTCGCGGTGGATTACTGCAAGGCGGGCGGTGATATCGTGCAGCGCTTCTGGCAGCCGCTCGGCCAGTCCGATTTCGGCGGCATCATCGCCCAGCTGCCGGAAAACGTCGACGCGATTTATCTCGGTCTCGGCGGCACGGACGCGATCAACTTCCTGAACCAGTACCAGCAGGCCGGCGAGAAGACCCGTCTCATCGGGGGTACGATCATGGCGGACCAGACCGTCCTGACGGCCCGGGGCAAGGCCAAGGAAGCCCTGTTCGGCACACCGGTTTCCGGTCCCTTTGCCAATGACAATCCCGATCCGGCCTGGAAATCCTATGTGAAGCTCTACCAGGATTCCTTCCCGGCCAACCAGCGCCTGCCATCGCCCTCGCTGTTCGGGCTGGGCTACTACACGGCCACGCTCGCGGCCATCAAGGGCCTGGAAGCGGCCGGCGGCGACCTGTCGAACGGCCAGGCCAAGTTCAAGGAAGCCCTCAACAAGCTCCAGCTGGACAGCCCGGTCGGCAAGATCACGCTCAACGAGAACCGCCAGGCCACCGGCACGGTGTTCATCAACGAGGTGGTTGATGGGGCGGATGGCAACATGACCACGAAAATGGTGGCAAAGTCCGACAACGTCACCCAGACGCTGGGTATGACTGTGGATCAGTTCCGTGCTCTCGGCCTCCCGTCCCGCAACGTGGTGGATTGCGCGAAGCTGCGCTCGGGCGGCTGAGAAGCCCTCCTCATCGACATGCCGACATGCGGCTGGCCCTCCGGGGGCCAGCCGCTCTCTCCTTCGCGCAGACAGAAAAGGGGCGGCGCCAGATCGCCCTCGCCGGGAGTGCTGCGGATGACCCTGATAGGCTATCTGACCCGGACCCATTTCGCCGAGGCAGCCATTGAGGATGCGCTGCCCGAGGAAGCCGGGGCCCTGTCCGAGGCTCTGGTGCTGGCCGATGAAGAGCCCGGTGCCCGCGCCGCTCTTGTCCGCGTTCGCGAGGCGCTGGACCGCATCCCGCTGATTGTCCATGCCCTTCCGCCCGGCGCCCCATCGCGCGGGGAAACCCGCGCCCTGCTGGCCCGCCTGCGGCAGATTGGCACCTCCACCCTGATCGCTGTCGGCGGGGCCCAGGCTGTCGGTCAGGCGCGGCTGGCGGCGGCCGAGGCATCCCGGAACGGCGAGAGGCTGACAGTCATCGCCGTGCCGGTCGGGTTGTTCGATCTCGGCCTCGGTCGTCATGTCCGCCCGCGCGATGGCCGGCCGGCCCCATGCCCGCGGCCCGACCGGGTGATCGTCGATCCGACCGTGCTCGAACAGGTGCCGATCCGCCGGATTGCCGCCTCGGCCATGGAAATCATGGTCCATGCGATCGAGGCCTATGCCAGCCCGAGCTACAACCCGCCTGCCGATGGCCTCGCCCTCGAGGCCGTTCGCCGCATGACGCATTGGCTACCGGTGGTTCTCGGCGTGCCGGGCCATCGCGAGGCGAGGCGCGAGATCATGGCGGCGGCGATGACTGCCGGCCTCGCGCTCGAAAAGGCCGTGGGCGGGGTCGATGCGCTGGCCTTGCCCATCGAGCCGGAATTACAGTCCGGCTTTCTACCGGGTGACCTCCACGCCCCGCTTCTCGCGGCGATGGCCGATTTCAACGCCCAGGCCGTGGGTGATCGCTATGCCGCGCTCGCCATGACGCTGGCGCGCCGGGACGGGCAGGTCTCGCTCAGCACCGAGATCGGCGCCTTCGCCCGTGGCCTCGGCCTGCCGACAAGCCTGCGGGAAATCGGCATCGACCGGCGGCGTTTCGACCGTTTCGCCGAGATGGCGGCGAATGATCCGGCTGCCCTTGCCAATCCGCGCCGCCTGACCCCGGGCGACTGCCGCCGCATCCTTGAGGCCGCATGGTGAGCCCGATGCAGCCTCTCTCCCAATCACCGGTTGCCAGTTATCCGGCTGCCTATACATTCGTCGTAATCCGCGAAGAAAAACAAGCGGGAGGAAACCGATGAGCATCGCTCACGCTGTCGCACATGGTGCGTTCGGGCGGGCTTGCCTCTACGAGCTGGACCGGCCGATGGTGCCGCATGCCCATCGGGAAGGGCATCTGATCTTCCACGTCCGCGGACCGGCGGCAAAGGTCGTGATCGATGGCCGGGCCTATCCGCTCAATCCGCTCGAGGCGACAGCGATCAGCCCCTGGCAGCCGCATTACTTCATGCCGGTGGATCGCCGCATCCCGACCCTGACACTGGTGCTCTATATCCGTCCCGGCTGGTTCGTGGAGGCCAGCGGTCAGGCGTCGGAAATCCTGCGTTTCGGCCGTCCGGTCGTCTGTATGGATGACCATATCGCCCGCCTTGCGGCCGAAACCGCGCGGCAGCTTGCTGCCTATTCCGACGGCGATGGCAATTTCGAGGACAGGCTCAGCGCCCTGACGCAAGCGGCCTTCGACCAGACCTGGCAATGGCAGGCGGGCGGGCAGGGCGGCGACCGTCTGCGCCTCGGCTTCCGCGATTTCCGGATCCGGCGGGCGATCAGCCTGCTGAGCGAGACCCTGGGCGAGCCGATCGATCTGAGCGCCGTCTCGCGCGCGGCGGGCCTTTCGCGGCCGCATTTCTTCAAGCTGTTCCGTGAGCAGGTTGGCCTGCCGCCGACGCTCTATCTCAACGCCCTCCGCATGGAACGCGCCATCGAGCGGCTGGCGCGTGGCGAGGAGACGGTCTCGGAAATCGGCCTCGATCTCGGCTTCGCCACGCCGGCCAGCTTCTCGCGCTTCTTCATCGCCAATGGTGTCGTGCCCCCCAGCGCCTACCGGCGCAGCGTGCTCGGGGCCGTCCATTGAGGCTGGCCCCGCATTTCCCGAAAGAAAAGACGTTCGGGAAAGCGTGCCGCCCGGCGCTCATTCTAGTCTTGGCCGCGAGGGGTGGCGAAAGGGCGCCATCCGGGTCCGGCATATCCCTGCGAAGACAGGAAGCCGGCCCGAGGACAAGGTCTTCCGAGACACGCCGCGATGGATGACATCATCAAGCGCAATCCGCTCCGGAGCCTGATCATCGCGATCCTGATCGCGGTGTTCCTCTGGCTTGTCTTCGCGCCCTGGCCGCCGGAACTGGTGGCGAAATGGGGCCGCAAGCAGATCTTCCTCAACGCGCTGCTCGGCGGAATCACGCTTGGCGCGCTGTACTTCCTCGTCGCCGCCGGTTTCACGCTGATCTTCGGCCTAATGCGGGTCGTCAACCTTGCCCATGGCTCGCTTTTCCTGCTCGGCGGCTATCTCGGCTACGAAATTTCCAGCCTTACCGGCTCCTGGTTCATCGCCTTTCCTGTGGTGTTCCTCGTTGTCGGCCTGCTTGGCCTGCTCATGCAGCGCTTCATCTTTTCGAAAATGGAGGGCGAGGAACTGCGGCAAACGCTGGTCAGCATCGGCATTTCCATCGTCCTCGCCGATCTTATGCTCTGGCTCTGGGGCGGCCAGTCCTACTCGATCCTCGCGCCCGGCTTCCTCACCGGGCCGATGGAACTGCCGATCATCAACTCGATCAATGCCAGCACCGGCGCCACCAACTGGCTGCGCTACCCGGCGGTGCGGATCTGGATCCTGATTGCCGCCATCGTCATCGGCGTGGCGATGTGGCTGGTCCTGAACCGGACAGCGCTTGGCATGCTGATCCGCGCCGGCGTGGATGACCGCGAGATGCTTGCCGCTTCCGGCGTGCGAATCCAGCTCGTCTTCCTCGCTGTGTTCGGCTTCGGCGCCGGCCTTGCGGGCATGGCGGGCATTATCGGCGGCACCTTCCAGTCGCTCTCGCCGGGCGAGGATACGCGATTCCTGCTGGCCAGCCTCGTCGTTGTCATTGTCGGGGGCATGGGCTCGATTGTCGGTGCGGCCCTCGGCTCGCTGATCATCGGCGTCACAGAGCAGATGGGCTTCGTCTATGCGCCAACCTATTCGGTGGTCTTCACCTTCCTGATCATGGCCGCCGTGCTGGCTTTCCGCCCCCATGGCCTGCTCGGGGTGAGGCGCTAGGCCATGGCGATGACCGACCACGCCCCCCGTTTCGCCAACCGCGCCGACCAGAAACTCTGGTTCGAGCGCATCCCCGCGCCCTGGTGGGCGCTGGCGGTGGTGCTGCTGTTCCTTCCGGTCGTGGCCAACAATTTCTGGCTGTTCCAGATCATGGGCTGGACCTTCATTCTCGGCATGATCGGGCTCAGCCTGATGTTTCTTGCCGGCTATGGCGGTATGGTCAGCTTGCTGCAGATGACCGTGGCCGGGATGGCCGGCTACATGGTGGCGATCCTCGGGACGTCGGGCACGGTCACCGTCAGCCTCGGCCTTGCCTGGTGGATCGTCCTGCCCGCCGCCTTCCTGATCGCCGCGCTTTTTGCCACGGTTTCCGGTGCCCTCGCGGTGCGGACAGAGGGCATCTACACAATCATGATCACGCTCGCCATCGCGGCGGCATTCTTCTATTTCACCCGGCAGAACTACACGATCTTCAACGGCTATTCCGGGTTCAACCTTGTCCTGCCGCCGCAGCTTTTCGGCGTGAACTGGCGCGATCCCGTGCCCTTCTACTATCTCAGCCTCGCCTTGGCCTCCTTGTCCTATGGTGCAGTGGTCTATGTCTCGCGCTCGCCGTTCGGCCTCGCCTTGCAGGGCGTACGGGACAATCCCCGCCGGATGGCCGCGCTCGGCTTCAACGTCACCGCCCATCGTGTCGCGGCCTATGCGCTCGCCAGCGTCTTCGCCTCGGCTGGCGGCATCCTTCTGGTCTGGCAAAATGCCCAGATCGCGCCGGGCACGATCGGCATTCCCGCCGCGATCGATGTGCTCGTCGTGGCTGTGGTCGGCGGCATGAGAAGGCCGCTCGGGCCCTTCATCGGCGCCTTCATCTATGTGATGCTGCAAGTCTTCTCGCCGGATATCCTCGGCTTTTTCGGCTTCTCCGCCGAGCGTTTCAAGCTGATCATCGGCCTCGGCTTCCTCGCGGTCGTGCTGTTCTCGCCCGATGGCGTGCTCGGCCTCTGGGACCGCTGGCGCGCGCGCCGCAGGCAGCAGCAGGACCAGCAGGCAGGAGGAGGTGCGGCATGAACGCCCCCGTCACACCGCCACGGCCGGTCGCCCTTGGCCAGAGCCATGTCAGCGCAGGCAACGCGCTGGAACTGCGGGGCATCACCAAGATGTTCGGCGCGCTGGCTGCCATATCCGATGTGACGCTCTCGGTCCGCCCGGGCGAACGGCGCGCCGTGCTTGGCTCGAACGGCGCCGGCAAGACCACTTTGTTCAACTGCATCACCGGCGATTTCCTGCCGACAGCCGGGCTGATCCGCTTCTTCGGTGAGGATGTCACCACCTTCCCGCCGCATGAGCGGATCCGGCGCGGCCTGCGCCGTACCTACCAGATCTCCTCGCTTTTCGCCGGCCTCTCGGTGATCGACAATGTCTATCTGGCCTGCCGGGGCGTCTCGCGGAATCGCTTCTCGCTGATCCGCCCGCGGCGCGACGATGCCCTCGTCCATGCGGCCGAGACGCTGGTCGAGGCCGTGCATCTGAGCGCGGAGAAGGACCGGCTCGTCGGCGAACTCGCCTATGGCCAGCAGCGCCAGCTCGAAATCGCGCTCGCCTTGTCCGGTGCGCCGCGCTTCATCCTGTTCGACGAGCCGGCGGCGGGCCTCTCGCCGACCGAGCGGCGCGACCTCGTGTCGATCCTCACCACGTTGCCCGGCCATATCGGCTACATCATCATCGAGCACGACATGGATGTGGCTTTGCGCGTCGTCGAGAGCGTGACGATGATGCATAATGGCCGCATCTTCAAGGAAGGCCGGCCGGAGGAGATCGAGGACGATCCCGAGGTGCAGGAACTTTACCTCGGAGGCGGCCATGAGTGAACGCCCCGTCCGCGGCGCCGGCGCGCCGATCCTGCAACTCCAGGGCGTCAACGTCTTCTATGGCCGCTCGCATGCCGTGCAGGGTGTCGATCTCGCCCTCCATTCGGGCGTACTCTCGGTGGTCGGCCGCAACGGCATGGGCAAGACCACCATGTGCAAGGCCATCATGGGACTCGTGCCGGTCTCGTCCGGCTCGATCCGCTTCATGGGCGAGGAACTGGTTGGCCGCACCTCCGCTGAGATTGCCCGGCTGGGCATTGGCTATGTGCCGCAGGGCAGGCGACTCTGGCGGTCGCTGACGGTGGACGAGCATCTCCGCCTGATGTCGCGCGGGAAAGGCGCCTGGACGCCGGAGCGCATCTACGAAGTCTTCCCGCGCCTCGCGGAACGGCGGCGCAATGGCGGCGGCCAGCTCTCGGGCGGCGAGCAGCAGATGCTGGCGATCAGCCGCGCCCTGCTCATGAATCCGCGCCTGCTCATCATGGACGAGCCCACCGAGGGCCTCGCCCCGGTCATCGTCGCCCATGTCGAGGAAACGCTGGTGCGCCTCGCGGCCGAGGGCGACGTCTCGATCCTCGTGATCGAGCAGAATATCGGCGTTGCGACCCAGATGTCGGACACGATCGCCATCATGGTCAATGGCCGGATCCACCGCGTCATCGCCTCGTCGATCCTCGCCGCCGACCGCGATCTCCAGCAGCGCCTGCTCGGCGTCGGCCGGCACAGCCATGACGAGACCGAGCCCGCCGCTACCGGAGCGCCTTCCGGCGCTGCCGGCCCGGCCGCCCCGGCCCCGCAGGGCCCCATCCGGGTCTACAATGCCAATCCCACACTCCCGACGCGCTGGTCGCAGGATGTGCCGGCCGCCCGGATCGAGGCGCAGGCCCGCACCATCTCGCGGCCGACCCTCGCCACGATCGACGGCCGGCGTGTCGGCGATGTCTCACCGCTCGCGGCCCGCGCGCCGCAGGAGCCGCATGTCATCATCGCCGGCACGCTCGATACCAAGGGCGACGAACTGCGTTTCCTGCGCGACGCGATCAAGGCCGCGGGCTTGCGCACCCGCCTTGTCGATCTCTCGACCAATGGCCGCAACCAGGGCGCCGATGTCTCGGCGCAGGAAGTGGCCCTGGCCCTGCCGACCGGCTCGGCCGGCATTGCCTCTGGCGATCGCGGCAAGGCCGTCGCCGCGATGACCGAGGCCTTCCGCGCCTGGATGGCCCGCCAGCAGGGCGTGATCGGCATTCTCTCGGCTGGCGGATCGGGGGGCACTGCCATCGCCACCGCCGGCATGCAGACCCTGCCGGTCGGGGTCCCCAAGCTTATGGTTTCCACCATGGCCTCGGGCAATGTGGCGGCCTATGTCGGAGCGACCGACATCACGATGATGCATTCCGTGACCGATGTTCAGGGGCTGAACCGCGTCTCGCGGACAGTACTCGGCAATGCTGCGCAGGCCATGGCAGCCATGGCGCGGAATTTCCATGAACAACAGCACGGGCCCGCGACGCGCCGGCCAGAGGCCGAAAAACCGTTGGTCGGGCTGACCATGTTCGGCGTCACCACGCCCTGCGTCCAGCAGGTGACGCGGCTGATCGAGCGGGAATGGGAGCCGCTTGTCTTCCATGCCACCGGCACGGGCGGCCGCTCCATGGAGAAGCTGATCGATTCCGGGCTCGTGCCCGGAGTGATCGACGTCTCGACCACTGAGATCTGCGACATGATGATGGGCGGCATCCTGCCCGCCACCGAAGATCGCTTCGGCGCGGTGATCCGCACCAGGATTCCGTATGTCGGTTCGGTCGGTGCGCTCGACATGGTCAATTTCGGCGCGCCAGAAACCGTGCCGCAGCATTATCGCCAGAGGCTCTTCTACCCGCACAACCCGCAGATCACCCTGATGCGGACTACGGCGGAGGAGAATGCCCGGATGGGCCGCTGGATCGGCGAGCGCCTCAACCAGATGGAAGGGCCCGTGCGCTTCCTCCTTCCGGAAGGCGGCGTCTCGGCTCTTGATGCGCCGGGGCAGCCCTTCTGGGATCCCGCCGCCGATGCCGCTCTTTTCGACGCCTTGGCCTCGACGATCCGCGTCACCGCAACCCGGCAGCTCATCCGGCTTCCGCATCACATCAACGACCCCGCCTTTGCGGCGGCCCTCGTGCAGCATTTCCGTGCGCTGCATCAGGGCCGCTTCCGGGGCGCCACCGGCAGGACCTGAGACATGCCCCGCTTTTCCCGCACCGAATTGCTCGCTCTCTACCGCGCGATGATCGCGCGGGGAGAGCCGATTGTCGGCGGCGGTGCCGGCACCGGCCTTTCCGCGAAATGCGAGGAAGCCGGCGGCATCGACCTGATCGTCATCTACAATTCCGGCCGGTTCCGCATGGCAGGGCGCGGCTCGCTTTCCGGCCTGATGCCTTACGGCGACGCCAATGCCATCGTCATGGACATGGCAAGCGAGGTGCTGCCGGTGGTGAAGAAGACCCCGGTTATTGCCGGGGTCTGCGGCACCGATCCCTTCCGCTCGATGGATGTCTTCCTCGACGATGTCGCTCGGATCGGCTTTTCCGGCGTGCAGAACTTCCCGACTGTCGGGCTGATTGACGGCGTCTTCCGCGCCAATCTCGAGGAAACCGGCATGGGCTTCGGCCTCGAGGTCGAGATGATCCGGCTGGCCGGGCAGAAGGGCCTGCTGACCACGCCCTATGTCTTCTCGGAGGCTGATGCCGCCGCCATGGCCGGCGCGGGGGCGGATATCATTGTCTGCCATCTCGGCCTGACGACCGGCGGTTCGATCGGCGCGGAAACCGCGCTCAAGCTGAAGGATTGCCCGGCCATTGTCGATGCCTGGGCGGCGGCGGCCCTCGCCGTCAAGCCGGATGCGATCATCCTCGTCCATGGCGGGCCGGTGGCCGAACCGCCGGATGCCGATTTCATCATGAAGAACACCCGCCATTGCCACGGCTTCTACGGCGCCTCCTCGATGGAGCGCCTGCCGGTGGAAGTGGCGATCCGCGAGCAGACGAGGGCTTTCAAGACAATCAGCCGCACGGGCGGCACGCCGGGTCCGGCGTGAGGCAGGCTGAGGGAGGAACGTGACATGACGGGGCAACTGATCGGAACCCTCATTCTCTGGCTTATCGTGGCGGTGATCGTGATCGCGATCATCGTCTATCTGGTGAACTGGCTCTATCGCCGCTCGTCGAAGGAGGTGTCCTTCGTCCGGACCGGCCTGTTTGGCGAAAAGGTGGTGATCAATGGCGGCGCCTTCGTGCTGCCGATCATCCATGATGTCACGCCGGTGAACATGAATGTCCTGCGCATGGCCGTTACCCGGGCCAACCAGGACGCGCTGATCACGCGGGACCGGATGCGCGTCGATATCGATGCGGAATTCTATGTCCGCGTTCGCCCGGACAAGCCCTCGGTCTCCATCGCCGCTGCCACTTTGGGTCGGCGGACCCTCCAGCCCGACCAGCTCAATGCGCTGCTCTCTGGCAAGTTCATTTCCGCCCTGCGCTCGGTCGCTTCGGAAATGTCGATGGAGGAAATGCACGAGCAGCGCGGCCTCTATGTTCAGCGCGTGCGCGATGCCGCCGTCGACATGATGGAACAGAACGGTCTTGTACTGGAATCGGTGGCGATTACGGATCTCGACCAGACCGACCTGCAATATTTCAACCCGTCCAACCGGTTTGATGCCGAAGGTCTGACGCGGATCATCGAGGAGATTGAGGAAAAGCGGAAGCTCCGCAATGACATCGAGCAGGATTCGATGATCCGTATCCGCACCCGCAATCTCGAGGCGGAGCGGCAGGCCCTTGATATCGAGCGCGAGAGCGAGACCGCCCGGCTGGACCAGCAGCGCGAGATCGAGATCCGGCGGGCCATGCAGCGCGCCGAGGTGGCCCGCGAGCGGGCGGCCCGCGATACCGAGGCCGAGCAGGCGCAGATCCTCTCGCGCGAGGAGATCGAGAAGTCGAAGATCGCCAATGAGCGCGCCATCAGCGAGGCGCGGATCTCCTCCGACCGCGAAGTCCGCCAGCGCGAGATCGAACGCACCAAGGCGGTTGAATCCGCCGAGATTCTCGCCCGCGAGGAGATCGAGAAGGCCCGGATCTTCAACGACAAGACCATCCAGGCTGCCCGGATCGCCTCCGAACTGGAAACCCGCCAGAAGGAGATCGAGCGGACACGGATGCTCGAGGCGGCGGAAATCGCCGCGCGGGAATCGACCGAAAAGGCCCGCATCACGCAGGAAGCCCTCGTCAATGCAGAGCGGATCGGGCGCGAGCAGGAGATCCGCAATCTCGAGATCGCCCGGAACCGCGCGCTGGACGAGGCCGAGATTGCCGCCCGCGAAGCGGTGGAGAAGGCCCGGATCGCGCAGGAAAACGCTGTCACCGCCGAGCGGATCAGCTTCGAGGAAGGCCGTCGCAAGCTGGAAATCGAGCGCAACAAGGTGGTCGAAACGGCAGAGATCACCGCCCGCGAGGCCACCGAAGCCGCCCGCATTGCGCAGGAAAAGGCCATCGCTGCCGAGCGCATCGCCTCCGAACTCGAGACCCGCCGGCTGGAAATCCGCCGGACCGAGGAACTCGAAGCTGCCGAGATTCACCGCCGCGATGCGGTCGAGCGGCAGCGTATTGCCGCCGAGCTGAAGATCGATGAGGAACGCATCGCTTCGACCCGGACGCGCGAGATTCTGCAGATCGAGCAGAAGCGCGTCGTCGAACTGGCCGAGGAAGACCGCGCCATCACGCTCGCCGCGAAGAAGGCCGAGCGTACCGATGCGGACAAGGCGCTGCGTCAGGCCGAGATCGTCGCCAAGCAGGAGGTCGAGCGGACCGATGTCGCCCGCGAGCAGGCGCTGGAGGCTGCCCGCCTCGAACGCAAGC
Organism: Rhabdaerophilum sp. SD176; assembly: GCF_030143245.1. Classification (GTDB taxonomy): domain Bacteria; phylum Pseudomonadota; class Alphaproteobacteria; order Rhizobiales; family Beijerinckiaceae; genus Rhabdaerophilum. Next base: position 407,795 of record NZ_JARJNS010000004.1, read on the forward strand.
GCGTGATCGAGCAGCTGGAAATTGCCCGGGTCCAGGCGCTGCAGGAAGCGCAGATCGTCTCGAACGAGGAGGTAGAGCGCGCCCGGATCGCTTCGGATCGTGGCCTCGATGCCGCCCGGGTCGGCCGCCAGCGCGACCTGCGCAAGCTCGAGATCGAGCGCGAGCGCGATGTCGAGAATGCCTCGATGGAAAAGGCGATCACGCTCTACACCAAGTCACTCGAGGAGAGTGCGGCGGCGGTGCAGGCGGAAATCGCCAAGGCCAAGGCCGTCGAGGCCGCGGAGATGGTCACCACCGTGCGCGAGCGCGAGACGGCGAAGCGCCGCAAGACCGTGGAAGTCATGATGGCGGAGAAAGCGGCCGAGGAAACCCGCATTGCTGCCGAGGCTGACAAGGTCCGTCGCGCGGTCGAGGCCGAGGCCCAGCGCCTGCTCTACGAGGCCGAGAATGTGCTGACGGATGGCGCCCGCTATGGCCTGTTCCGTCGCCGCCTGCTCGACCGGATCGAGGGTATCGTCCGCGAGAGCGTCAAGCCGATGGAGAAGATCGACGGCATCAAGATCCTCCATGTCGATGGCCTGTCCGGCTCCGGTTCCGGCTCCGGCCGCACCCCGACCGACGAGGTGATCGAGAGCGCGCTGCGCTACCGTGTCCAGGCACCGCTGATCGACGAGGTGCTGAAGGAGATCGGCATCGAGGGCGGCAGCCTCGCCAAGATGGGCGGGCTGATGCGCGAGGCCTCCGACATGCAGCGCGTCGCCAAGGATGCCCAGCCGCCCAAGCCCAGGGAAGGTGGCGGCAAGGATGGCGGCGGTGAGAAAAAGTAATCAGGTTTCGTAAAGTGAGCAGGTGACCCATGGCACGCGTCTACGCTTCCAGCGTGATCAATGCTCCGGCGGCCCGGGTCTGGGCCCGGGTGCGGGATTTCAACGGCCTGCCGAACTGGCACCCGGCCATTGCCGAGAGCCGGATCGAGAATGGCGAGCCGGCCGACAAGGTCGGCTGCATCCGGGCCTTCTCGCTCCGGAACGGCGACCGCCTGCGCGAGCAGCTGCTGGGCCTGTCGGATTACGACATGTTCTGCACCTATTCGATCCTCGACTCGCCCATGCCGCTGACCAATTATGTCGCGACCCTGCGCCTGACGCCGGTCACCGATCAGGACCGGACCTTCATCGAATGGTCGGCCGAATTCGATTGCGCGGCCGACAAGGAGGCCGATCTGGTCAGTGGCATCGGCGGTAATGTCTTCCAGGGCGGGTTCGACGCGCTGAAGCGGGCTTTCGGAGGCTGACATGCCCAAAGTGGTGCGCAGCACGATCATCGATGTGCCGGTTGACCGCCTCTGGGCTGTCGTGCGCGATTTCAACGCCCATGACCAGTATCACCCGATCGTGGCCACCAGCCAGATCGAGCGGGGTCATCCGGTGGACAAGGTCGGCTGCGTGCGGCGCTTCACCCTGCGCGACGGCAGCGAATTGCGCGAACAACTGCTCAGCCTCTCCGACCTCGAGATGAGCTATTCCTATTGCCTGCTCGATACGCCGGTTCCGCTCTTCAACTATGTCGCGCATATCCGGCTGCTGCCGGTGACCGACGGCAACCGGAGCTTCTGGCACTGGGAGAGCCGCTTCACAACCCCCGCCGGCCGTGAGGAGGAATTCGCCCGGATGGTGGGCGAGGATGTCTATGTCGCCGGCATGGAAGCCGTCCGCCAGATGCCGCAACTTCTTGAGACGGGAGCCTGACATGCCCCTTGCGCTGCGTGTGGTCCAGAGCCTGTCCGAAGCCGCCGGCATCCTCGCCGCGGATTCCCGCACCACCCTGCTTTCGGGCGGGACCCTCGTGATGCGCGACGTCAACGAGGGCCGCCTGACCGATGGCACCCTCCTGCGCGTGACCGACCCGGCCTGGCAGCAGATCCAGGTCTCTGGCACGCGGATCGAGCTCGGTGCCGGCGCGACCATGGCTGCGATCCTCGCCCAGCGCGAACTCGGCTTCCTCCACGCCGCCGCGCGGGCGGTGGGGGGGCCGGCCATCCGCAACATGGCGACAATCGGCGGCAACCTCTTCGCGGCCGCGCCTTATGGCGATTTCGCGGTTGCGCTGCTGGCGCTCGATGCCCAGGTGATGGTGCTTGCCGGCTATGGCAGCCCGCGTGCCGTTCCGATCGAGGAATTCCTCGCCGGGCGATCGCGCGGGGAAGCTCGCCTTGTCGCCTCGGTCCAGTTCAACCGGCCGGTCGCGCCGGGCGATTTCCGCTTCCTCAAGGTCAGCCGCGTCAAGCCGAAAGGCCTTTCGGTCCTCTCCATCGCCACCCATTTGCCGGGCCATGCCAGCCGGATCGGTCAGGCACGAGTCGCCTATGGCGCGATGGGGCCGTTGCCGGTCCGGGCCCGAGGGGTTGAGCGTGCCCTTGAAGGCAAGGCGCTCGACGCCAACGGCATCGCCGCGGCCCGGGCCGCCGCGCTCGAGGGCGTCCAACCCGTGACCGACGCGATCGCCAGCGACTGGTATCGGCGCGAGGTCCTGCCGGTCCATCTCGGCCGGCTGCTGGCCAACCAGAGCTGAAGGAGGCGAGGATGGCGAAAGTTCCCGTGCAATTCCGCCTCAACGGCTCCGACCGAGCCGCCTTCGCCGATCCGGCGGACAGCCTGCTGACCGTCCTGCGGCGCGGCCTGAACGATTTCGGCCCGAAATATGGCTGCGGGCAGGGCACTTGCGGCACCTGTTCGGTCCTGATCGACGGCGGGCTGCGCCTCGCCTGCCTGACGTTGGCCGCTTCCTGCGAGGGAGCAAGCATCGAGACCGTCTCCGGAATGGCTGATGGGCCCAACCTGCATCCATTGCAGACTGCTTTCATGGAGCATTTCGCCGCGCAATGCGGCTTCTGTACGCCGGGCATGCTGACGGCGGCAAAAGCGCTGCTGGACCGCAACCCCAATCCCAGCCGCGAAGACGTGATCGATGCCATTGCCGGCAATATCTGCCGTTGCACGGGCTACGAGCCGATCATCCAGGCCATCCTCGCCGCGGCCCGGACGCTGCCGGCGCAGCGCCGATCCTGAGGAGGCAACCCGCCATGGAATTCCGCAAGGACCTCTTCCAGAACGAGCGCGACGACAATCTCAATGTCGTCGGCAAGGGCGTGCAACGGCAGGACATGCCGGGCCATGTCACCGGCCGCTCGCCCTTTTTCGATGACCATGCCTTCGAGGGCCTGCTGCATCTCAAGGTGGTCCGCTCGCCGCACCCCCATGCGCGGATCCGCCGGATCGACATTGCTGCCGCCGAAAGAGCACCGGGCGTGAAGCGCATCCTGCGCGGTTCCGATGTACCGGTTAACAAGAACACGCTGCTTTCGCTGATCAATTTCGGCAAGGATGACGAACCGACCCTTGCGGTGGACAAGGTGCGCTACAAGGGCGAGCCGATCGTCGCGATCATCGCCGAGAGCGAGGCGCAGGCGCTGGCGGTGCGGGCGCTGGTTCGGGTGGAGTACGAGCCGTTGCCGGCCGTGTTCGACGTCGAGGAGGCGCTGAAGCCCGGCGCTCCGGTCATCAACGATACCTATCCTGGCAACTATTTCGAATATCACGAGAAATACGACCATCAGAAGCTGCGCTTCGGCGATGTCGAACGCGGCTTCGCGATGGCGGACCATATCGTCGAGGACCGCTACCAGATGTCGCCGATCGAGCATGCGCCGACGGAGACGAACGGCTCGATCGCCGCGCCGGAGCAGAATGACCGCTTTGTCGTGCATTCCTGCGCGCAGGGCCTGTTCTTCTCGCTCGGCACGGCAGCGAAGATCGTCAATCTCGATTCCAACCGCCTGCATTTCATCGGCGGTACGGTGGGCGGCGGCTTCGGCGGCAAGGTGGATTCCCTCACCGAACCGCTCTCCATCCTCGGCGCGATGATGACAGGCCGCCCGGTCCGTTATGTCCTCGATCGCGAGGAGGAGATGCTCTATGGCAGCCCGCGCGGCGCCGAGCGCATCTATATCAAGGACGGCATTGCCCGCGATGGCCGCATCCTCGCGCGGCAGATCCGCTCCTATTTCGATGCCGGCGCCTATACCCGGCTGTCGAGCTATGCCGCGATCAAATGCACGGCCCATCTGCCGGGGCCCTACACGATCCCGAATGTCGCTTCGGACATCTATGTCGCCTATACCAACCGCTGCCCTTCGACCGCGATGCGCGGCTTCGGGATCACGGCTGTTGATTTCGCCCTCGAGGTCCATATGGACAAGGGCGCCGAGGCCTGCGGGCTGGATCCGATGGAGTTCCGGATCCTCAACGCCTATCGTGATGGCGACATGAAGGCCCATCGCCGTGTGGCGAAGAACACGGCCCTCATCGAATGTGTGCAGGTCGCAGCGGAAAAGGCCCGTTGGCCGCTCTCCGACGAGGCGCGGCGGCAATCCTCGCTGACCGGCGGCGGCGGTGCTCGCGCCGAGATCCCCGCGACGCCGATCGACGAGAATGGCCGCATCAACCGTCCGGAAACGCGCGGCGGTCGCCCGACCCAGACCCTCCCGGCCGGCACGATGCGGGTTCCGATGACCAAGCAGCCGATCATGGAAGGCTCGACCGAGAACCGACCCAAGGCGCCTGCCGTGCCGCAATACGAGCCCTATCGCCCGGCGGCTGCCGCACCGCCGCCCGTGGCCCCGCCAATGACCGCGCCTCCGCCGCCGGCTGCACCTCCCGCGGTCGCGCCATCGCCCAGCCCGGCACCGGCCTCGCAGCATGGCGCGCATCGCTTCTCATCGGTCTTCGGCACAAGGAGGCGCTGAGATGGCCCGCTACAAGGGACGTGGCATGGCGTCCGTCAACTATCCGATCGGCATGAACCTTGGCGGCGATCCCAGCCAGGCGCTGATCCATTCCAATCCGGACGGGAAATTCACCGTCGCACTTTCGGCGATCGATCTTGGCCAGGGCATGAAGCAGGTGACCCGGCAGGTTGCGGCGGAAACGCTGGGCGTGCCGATCGAGGATGTCTATGTCGACACCGCCGACAGCGATACCGGCCCGCATGACATGGGCTCCTTCGCCTCCCGCGGCACGCATCGCATGGGCAATGCCGTCATCGCGGCCGCCCGCGAGGCAAGGGGCGTGCTGCTGGAGGCGGCGGCCGAGGAACTCGAGGTCAATGCCGCCGATCTCGTGACTGACGGCAAGGGCAATATCCATGTGAAGGGCGCACCCTCGCGCGCCATCACAGTCCGCGCCACCGCGCAGGCGGCCCAGTTCAAGCAGGGCAAGACGATTGCCGGGCGCGGTATCTTCCTCATCCCGCTCTCCTCTGTCGATCCCGAGACGGGCGAGATGAACCCGAACACCGCCTTCGCCCATGCCTGCCTCGTGGCGGATGTCGAGGTGGATGACGAGACCGGCGAGGTCTCCGTCCTTGGCATGAGTTCGGCCTATGAACTTGGCCGGGTCATCAACCCCAAAATGGTCGAGCAGCAGCTCGTTGGCGGCGCCTGGATGGGCATCAGCCATGCCCTCTACGAGACGCCGGAGCCCTATTATCCGAACCCGGATCACGGCCCGCGAGATTTCAACGAATATCTGATGCCCGGCCCGGGCGATCTCGCGCCCTACAGCATCACCATCCTCGAACGGCCTGCGCCGGACGGGCCCTTCGGCGGCAAGGGCCCGGGCGAGATGTGCGCGAACCCGGTCCTGCCGGCCGTCGCCAATGCGGTCTACAATGCCGTCGGCGTGCGGGTGAACGACCTGCCGATCACGCCTGAGAAGATCCTGCGCGGCATCCGGGCGAATGGCGGCGCGAAGCCGCAGGCGCGGCGCGGCGGAGCGCTCTGAGCCATGACGATCCGCGCGCTCCCCAACGGTCTGTCCAGCCCCGAGGCCCTGTCGGAGGCCCTGCGCGCGGCCTTCTATCTTGCCGATGATGGCATCGCTACGGCGGCGTTCCTGTCGCTGGCGCTCGGGAAGCCCTTGCTGCTCGAAGGGGCGCCTGGCGTCGGCAAGACCGAGGCGGCGAAGGCTCTGGCCGGCATTCTCGGCCGCCAGTTGATCCGCCTGCAATGTTTCGAGGGCATCGATGCCAACGCGGCCCTCTACGAATGGAACTATCCGCGCCAGATGCTGGCCATCCGGCAGGCGCGGGAGGGCGAGAGCGCCGATCTCTACCGCGACGACTTCCTGATCGAGCGGCCGATGCTCTCGGCCCTCAGGCGGCCGGAATCCACCGTGCTGCTGATCGACGAAATCGACCGGTCGGACCATGAATTCGAGGCGTTCCTGCTCGAATTCCTGTCGGATTTCTCGATCTCCATCCCCGAGCGTGGTACCTTGCGGGCCGCGGAACGGCCGGTCGTGATCCTCACCTCGAACCGCACGCGGGACCTGCACGAGGCGCTCCGCCGCCGCTGCATCTACCACTACATCGCCTATCCCGATCCGGCGCGAGAGGCGGCGATCATCATGCTCCGCTCCTCGGCCGTGGCCGAGCAGACCGCCCGCGCCGTGGTCCAGGCCGTCGGCCTGCTGCGGCAGGAACCGCTGACCAAGCCGCCCGGCGTGGCCGAGGCGGTGGACTGGGCGGAGGCCGCGACCGCCCTGGCGCGGACGGGCGCCGCCTGGCCGGATGCCTTCCGTCGGTCCATTGGCGCAGCGCTGAAGGACGAGGAGGATCTCGCCTTCCTCCGCCCGCGGCTGGATTCCCTCATCGCGGCGGTGGCGGCATGACGGACAGGCGCGCCAACCCCCTGCCGGCCGCGAGCCGCCCCTTTGTCGCGTTCCCCGCCTTGCTGCGCGAGCATGGCTTCGCCGTGGCACCCGACCAGACCCTGACCTTCCTCGAGGCGATCACCGTGCTCGGGCCGCGCTCGCTGGAGCAGGTCCGGCAGGCTGCCTGGGCGACGCTGGCGCCGCAGCCGCACCAGCGCGGGACCTTCGACACCCTGTTCGATTTCCACTTCCTCGGTGGCTTGGCCGAACCGGGCGAGGCGGATGACTGGCAGCCCGACGAGGAGCTGAAGGTCCAGGAGGACGAGGGCAGCCGCGAGATCCTGATCGGCGAGAGCATCAACGAGACCGGCCAGCAGGCCATCGAGGCCGAGGCTCTGGCCATCCGGGCGCTGCGTCCGCCGGATGCCGCCGATACGCTGGCGCGCTTCGCCCGCGACCTGCCGGCCGCCCTGCCACGCCGGCGCGGCTATCGCTACCGCCGGGCCCGCCGCGGCGCGACGATCGACCTCGCCCGCAGCCTGCGCGCCGCGATCCGCACCGATGGCGATGTGATGGCCCTCAGCCGCCGCCGCCGCGCCAGCCGGCCCCGGCCGATCCTGCTGATGATCGACGTGTCCGGCTCGATGAAACAGCGCAGCGATGCCAATCTCGCGCTGGCCCATGTGATCGTGCAGAGCGCGCCGCGCGTCGAGGTGTTCACCTTCGGCACGCGGCTCACCCGCGTCACCCGGGCGCTGAAGCTGCGGAACCGCGAGCAGGCCCTCGCCACGGCATCCGGCCTTGTCGCGGATTGGGATGGCGGCACGCGGATCGGCGATGCGCTGGCGGCCTTCCTCGCCGTGCCGCGATTTGCGGGCTATGCGCGCGGCGCCGTGGTGGCGATCCTCTCGGACGGGCTCGAACGCGGCGATCCCGCCGCCATGATCGGCGCCGTCCGTCGTCTGGCCACCCGCGCCTTCCGCATCGACTGGTTCTCGCCGCTGGCGGCCGACCCGGATTACCAGCCGCAGACCGAGGCGCTGGCGGCGATCCGGCCGATGCTGGGCAGCCTCGCCAATGGTAATTCGACCGCCGCGATCTGCCGGCACCTGTTGGCGCTCGGGCAAGGCCCCGCCCGGCCGGGGAGGGCGGCATGATCGACGCACATTTCCATATCTGGCGGCAGGCGGACCTGCCCTGGCTCGTGGGACCGATGCAACAGCGCATTTTCGGCCCCTACGAGCCGATCCGCCGCGATTATCCGATCGAGGAATATCTCGCCGATGCCGCGGCGGCCGGCATGACCGGCGCGGTCTATGTCCAGGCGAACTGGGCGCCGGGCCGGGCCCTGGACGAGGTGCGCTTCGTGGCGGATTCCGCCGGGCGGGCCGGCTTCCCCGTCGCGATCGTCGCCTATGCCGACATGCTGGCTGGGGATATACGCCCGGCTCTGGACGCGCTCGCCACAGAGCCCTCGGTGCGCGGTGTCCGCATGCAGCTCCATTGGCACGCCAATCCGCTCTACCGGTTTGCCTCCGGGCCGGATCTTGCCCGCGACCCCGTGCTCCAACGCAATGTTGCGGCACTCGCCGCCTTTGGCTGGAGCTTCGATCTTCAGGTCTTTGCGGGGCAGATGGAGAGCGCGGCAGAACTCTCCGCCGCCTGTCCGGGCGTTACATTCGTGCTCCAGCATGCGGGCATGCTGGAAGACCTGTCGGAGGCGGGGATCGCGCAATGGCGTGAAGGCATGGCCCGGCTGGCGGCGCAGCCGAATATCGTCAGCAAGCTTTCGGGCCTCGGCACCTTCCTGCGGAAGAACGACCCCGCCCATACCGCCTTTATCCTGCGCGAGACTGTCGCGCTGTTCGGCGCCGGGCGCTGCCTGTTCGGCTCGAATTTCCCGATTGAGAAGCTCTGGACGACCTATGCCGACCTTGTCGCCGCCCACCGCTCCGCCGCCGCCGCGCTGCCGGAGGCGGACAGGGCGCTGATTTTCGCGGGCACCGCCCGCAAAACCTACAAACTGACATAACGAGGAGGAACCCCCATGCCGCTGGAAATCAAGGTGCTCGACTATGGCGACATCGAGCTGGAATCGAGCTTCCTCGTGCTGGGGCGCGGCTGCGGCCAGCGCAAGCGCGTTTATACCTATGGCTTCCTGATCCTCGGCGGCCCCTGGCCAGTCGTGGTCGATACCGGCTATCGCCACAACCAGATCATGGAAAGCCTCGGCATGCGCGGGCTGCAATTCCACGAGAATATGATCGAGAACCAGCTTCAGAAACACGGCGTCCGCATGGGCGATGTGCGTTATGTCGCCCATACCCACCTGCATATCGACCATGCCGGCAAAGATGAGCTGTTCCCGATGAACACCACGGTGATCATCAACCGGCGCGAACTGGAATATTCGGTATCCGGGCTGATGCATCCGCAATATCCCGCGCCGGATATCAAGCATCTGATCGACCGCCTCCACACCAAGCATGCCTTGCGGCTGGAGGATCTCGAGCTCAGCGGCATGATCGAACTGTTCCCCGGCTGTTATCTCGAAGCGGCCGGCGCCCATACCGAGGGCTCGATGAATGTCCATGTCGATACGGCCGAGGGCCGCGCGACGATCTGCGGCGATGTGATTTACGATTTCAACGACCAGATCGTTGACCCGTATCACGAGATCCATGCCGACGAGCCGCGCGTCACCGGCAATCACGGCACCACGAAGCGGCAGGAAAAAGCAGCGATCAAGAAGTTGCTCAACACCTCGCGCTTCCTGCTTCCCGTGCACGACAAGCCCGCGAAGATCGAGGCGGGGCAGGTGGTCGGCCGGCTGGACATGGCCGTGCCGGGCCCGATGGTCCAGAGCGTGCCGAAGCGGAACTGGTTCCCGGTCTGACACCGGGAACCGCCCGAACCCCGAGGATCCGGAAGACGGAGGAACGCCCATGACCACGCATGTCGCGCTTGACCCGGCCTTTGCCGATCTGGTCGATCTCTGGGCCCCCGTGCGCCAGATCGGCACCGGCTTCGACTTCACCGAAGGGCCGGTCTGGCACCCGCGGGACCAGTATTTGCTGTTCTCGGACATGCCCGGCGATGTCCGCCGCCGCTGGGACCGGAGCGGCATCACCGAGGTGATGCGCCCGGCCAACAAATGCAACGGCATGACCTATGATGCCGATCTGAACCTCATCGTCTGCGAGCACGCGACCTCGACTTTGGTGCGCGAGCGGTCCGATGGCCGGCGGGAAATCCTCGCCTCCCATTTCGACGGGCGCGAGCTCAACAGCCCGAATGATGTTGTCGTGAAATCCGACGGGGCGATTTATTTCTCCGACCCCTGGTATGGCCGCATGCCGGTTTACGGCGTCGAGCGGCCGCGCCAGCTCGGCTTCCAGGGCGTCTATCGCATCGCGCCCGGCGGTGGTGCGCCGCAATTGCTGGTCGAGCGGATGATGTTCGACCAGCCGAACGGCCTCTGCTTCTGCCCGGACGAAAGCAAGCTCTACATCAACGACACGGTCCAGCATGTGATCCGCGTCTTCGATGTCCAGCCCAATGGCCTGCTGGCCAATGGCCGGGTCTTTGCCTCCGGCATCGTCTCGGCCAGTGAGCCTGGCGTGCCGGACGGCATGAAATGCGACCTGTTCGGCAATGTCTGGGTCTGCGGCCCCGGCGGCGTCTGGGTCTATGCGCCGGATGGCCGGCTGATCGGCAAGCTGCGCGTGCCGGAACTCGTCGGCAATCTCGCCTGGGGCGGGCCGGATTTCCGCACCCTGTTCCTCACCGCCACCCATTCGGTCTATGCGGTGGATACAAAAGTTGGCCCCCGCAGCGAGCCCTATATGCGCCAGGCGCCTGCCCGGAGCAGCGCGGCGCCGCAGGCCGGCGCCAGCATCGCCCGGAACGGCACGAAAAAGGCCGCGCCGGGCTATGCGCTTGATCCCGCCCGCTGCGCGGTGATCATCCAGGACATGCAGAACGATGTCGTGATGGAGGGCGGGGCCTTTGCCGCATCGGGTTCGCCCGTGCATTGCCGCGAGCAGAACGCGATCGGCAATGCCGCGCGCCTTGCCGCTGCGGCGCGGGCCAAGGGCATCCCGGTGATCCATGTCTGGTTCGTGGTCGAGCCCGGCTGCCCGGGCGTGACGATGAACGCCCCGCTCTTCGAGGGGCTGGCCGACGCGCGGGCGCTGGTGCGCGGCACCTGGGGTGTCGCCCCGGTGCCGGGGCTGGAGGCGCAGCCGGGCGACCATGTCGTCGAGAAGCAGCGCATGAGCGCCTGGGAAGGCACCCGCCTCGAAACCGTGCTCAAGGCCCTGAAGCGCGACATCGTGGTGGTGACCGGCGCCTGGACCAACATGTCCATCGAGCACACTTCGCGGACGGGTGCGGACAAGGGTTATTTCATGGTCGTGCCGGAGGATTGCTGCTCGACCATGAATGCCGAATGGCACACGGCCTCGGTGAATTACGCGCTCCAGAATGTGGCCGTCATCACCGACGCCGAGGCGCTGATCGGCGCCTGGAACTGATCCCCGGCGGGATGGATTCAGCCGAAGGCTTCGCCTAGTGTTTCCCGGGCGGCAAACCGGAACGGGGTCCATGGGCAAGGCAGGCGGCATTTCCATCCACGCGGTTGATGTCTCGACCGGCCGGGTCGCGGCGGGTCTGGCCGTGGAGTTGCACCGGCTCGAACCCCTGCCGGCTCTGGTCGCGACCGGGATGATCGGCCCGAACGGCCTGCTCGACCACCCTTCTGCGTCGGGCGAGGGCATCACGGCAGGGCTCTACGAGGTCCGTTTCGATCTCGGCGCCTTCTTCGCGGCGGCGGGCCGGGAGGCTCCTTTCCTCGATCTGGTCCCGTTCCGCTTCCATGTCCGGCAGGTCGCCGAGCATTATCACCTGCCGTTCAAGTTCACGCCCTTCGGCTTCTCGCTGTTCCGGGGTGCCTGATCAGCGCGCATTGTAATGCGTGTGCGGCGGGAGTGGCTCCTCCGGCAGCCAGCGATCATAGAAGGTCTTCACATGCGGGAACACCGCCTCGGCCAGGTGCTGCCGGTCGATCTCGCCCGGCGTGAGCGGCGCGGCGAGGCTCTCGCGGATCGCCTCATGGATGGCCTCACGGTCAATCCGCGTGAACCGGCCTTCGGCATAGATCACCTCGCCTCCAACCATGACCGCCTCGATGGCCTCCGGTTTCGCGCGATGGACCAGCACGTCGACCAGAGGCGTCCCGGCATGCTGGTAGGGCCGGGTGACGCGCGCATGGTCCAGCATCACGAGATCCGCCTCAGAGCCGGGCCGGAGCGAGCCGATCGCGCTGCCGAAGGGCGTCGTTGCGGCGCCATGCTCGGTTGCCATCCGGAAGATATCCGCTGCCGAAGGATGCGGCGCGTCGATGCCCGGCTCGCGATGGGCGCGCAGCACAAGCCGCATTTCCTGCAGCATGTCGCGGTCATCGTTGAGGCCGGCCTCGTCGATACCGATGCAGACCGGGATGCCCTTCGCGAGGAAACGGTTTACCGGCGCGATGCCGCTCTTGAGCCGGAAATTCGACGAGCAATTGTGGCAGATCCGCACGCCATGCGCCGCGCAGAGATCGATTTCGGCCTCGCCCATCCAGACGCCATGCCCGAGCGTCAGCCGGTCATGGACGAGCCCGAACCGCGTCAGATGCGCCAAAGCCGATCCCCCCGTCCGCCGCCGCGCATATTCCCGCTGATAGGGCGTCTCCAGCAGATGCATATGCATCGGCAGGCCATGCCGGGCGGATAGGTCGGCCGCGAGCCCGAGTGCCGCGTCTGACAGCCAGTGCAGGTTCGCCGGGGCGATCTGCAGGCGGATGCGGCTGTCCCCGGCCAGCTCCGCAAGCAGGGCGTCGAACACCGCGACCTGCTGATCCAGCGGCAGCGTGAACCGCTCGAAATAGGCCCGCAAGGCCGGGCGAAGCGCATCCGGAACGCTCTCGGTGAAGCGCCGGTCATCGGCATAGACCAGCCGGTTCTGGTCCCGCAGGGCCATGGAATAGGAGGCCCGCATGCCGATTTCGCGATACGCGCCGATCACCTTGCGCGCCGCGCCCAGCACAGCCTCGGCATCGCCCGGCGCCCGCGAATGCAAATGCTGCACCGTGGTGATGCCGCTGGCGATCATCTCGAAGGCGGAGAACAGCGTATCGAGCCGGAGATCAATGTCACGCAGCGCGAGGCGCGAGGCGAACCACAATTCCAGCGGGTGATCGGGCGAGCCGAGCTGGAACGGCGTCAGCCCGACATGGTGATGCGCATTGATCAGCCCGGGCATGATCACCTTGCCGCGCCCGCCGATCTCGCGGGCGCCGGGATGGCTTGCCCGCATCGTTGCCGCCGGGCCGATCGCCACCACGCGCCCGGCCTCGACGAGGAGGGCAGCGTCCTCATGGATCTGCGGCGCGCCGTCCGGCGCAAAACCTTCGATGATCCGGTCGCCGGCCACGAGAACGGTTTCGGGCATCATCGGCTGATCCTCACGAACTCTCATCATGGCGGACAAGCCGCGGCGAAGGCGCGGGCAATGGCATCACGCCGGGCGACATAGACCCGGTCGCCGAGGGCGGCGAGCCGGGCAAGAACCTGTTCGAAGGCGGGGAAGCGCGCCGGGCGCCCGCAGATGCGGAGATGATAGCCGATATTGATCAGCCTTGGCCGGCCCTGATCGGCTTCGGCGAGAAGAACGTCCAGCGCATCGGAGACATACTCCACCATCTCGCCGGAACGGACGAAGCCGTTGGGATGGAAGAACTTCATGTCATTCGTATCCAGCGCATAGGGCAGGACGAGCAGGGGCGCGCCATCCTCGCGGTCCCAATAGGGCAGGTCATCGTCGAAGGCGTTCGAGGCATAGGCAAAGCCGCGCTCGCGGAGCAGCCCGCGCGTCCAGTCGCTTTCGGCGCCCCGGCAGAAGAACCCGGCCGGACGCGTGCCGCAGGCGGCTTCGATCACCGCAAGGGAGCGGTCGAGATCCCGCGCTTCGTCCTTGCGGCTGGCATAATCCGCATGAGGCCGCCAGCGCCAGCCATGCAGGGCAGGCTCATGGCCACGCCGGACCACCTCGGCGGCGAGGGCAGGGGAACGTTCCACCGCCTGCCCGCAGAGGAAGAAGGTCGCGGGCAAGCGATGCCGGTCCAGCGCGTCGAGCATGCGCCAGAGGCCGGCCCGCATGCCATAGGCGAAGATCTGCTCCTGCCCGCGATCCCGCCGCCCCGGCTCGACCACACTGATCACCTCGCCCATACGCTCGCTGGCCGGATCGCCATAGCCGACCTGCATCTCTGCGCCTTCCTCGAAATTGACGACAACGGAGACGGCGAGCCTGGCCCCGTTCGGCCAGCGGATGTCCGGCCATGTGCCGCCATAGCCGGTCAGGTCATTCGTCATGGGGGCCTCGGAAAGGGCAGGCAAGGTTGAAGCCATCGGATAGGGCGTAGGGGCAGTTCTTCCTCATCAAGCAAGGGCAGTGCCGGTGCCCGTTCCTGCCGCCGGCATGCGATTGCCTGAATTTTAGGCAGCATTGCGTATTTTGTATAAAAAATTCTACAATTCGCTCAGGAGATAGGCAATCAAGGCCCCCGACCGCCCCTTTCAGGGTGGCACGGGCGTTGCGTGGACCTTTGGCAAGTCGTGTCGTCCGGAAGAACCGCGTGTCCCTGCAAGCCCCTGCCATCCCGCCGGATATCCAGAGCCAGCCGCTGACGCTGGACGCCATATCGCACAGTTATGGCGATGCGCTGGCGGTCAACGAGGTTACGCTGGAAGTCCGGGCCGGCGAGCTGATCGCCCTGTTGGGTCCCTCCGGCTGCGGAAAATCGACCCTCCTGCGGATCGTTGCAGGCTTCATCAACCAGACCTCGGGCCGCGTCGTCATCGCCGACCGGGTTGTCGACGCCCTGCCGCCGAACCGGCGAGAAGTCGGCATCGTCTTCCAGTCCTACGCGCTGTTCCCGCACATGACGGTTGCGGAGAACATCGCCTATGGGCTTGAAGCCCGCGGCGAGAGCAAGACCACCTGCCGCGAGCGGGTCAAGGAGATGCTCGCCACCGTCCGCATGGAAGGGTTCGCGGACCGCAAGCCCCGGCAGCTTTCCGGTGGCCAGCAGCAGCGCGTGGCACTTGCGCGCGCCCTGGCGGTCCGGCCGCGCATTCTCCTGCTCGACGAGCCCTTCGCCGCGCTCGACAAGAATCTCCGCCTCGACATGCAGATCGAGATCAAGCGCCTTCAGCGGCAATTCGGCCTGACGGCCATCCTCGTAACGCATGACCAGGACGAGGCCATGTCGATCGCCGACAGGATCGCCGTGATGAGCAAGGGCCGGATCGAGCAGCTCGGTTCGCCGGTCGAGATCTACGACCAGCCGGAAACCCTTTTCGTCAACGATTTCATCGGTTCCTCAAACCGCTTTGCCGGCGTGATCGAGAGCGCGGGCGAGGGCGCCTACTCTGTCCGCCTCGCCAGCGGCGCGCTCTGGCAGGTGACCAGCCGCAAGCCCTTCGCGCCGGGAGATCGGGTTGTCGCCACGATCCGGCCCGAGCAGCTCGTCCTGACGGATGAAGCCACCGCCGGGAGCATCCCTGTCACGCTCAAGCTCAGCCTGCCGATCGGCGGCGAGCTGATTCATGACGTCGAAACCCGCTCCGGCGAGGCCTTCAAGGTTGCTGCCGGTCGCAGGCCGGGCGAACCCGCCAGCCCGATGGCCGCTACGCATTGCGCCCTGGCCCCGCATGCGAGGCCGATCCTCTTTCCCCAACCCGCCGCATGAGGCGGCGTACGACGTCACAAGGAGAAGCCGACATGACCGATCTGACCCGCCGTTCAGCCCTCAAGGGCGTTGCTGCGCTCGGCGCCGCCGCTGCCCTGCCGTTGCCCGCCCGCGCCTCGACATCCCTCAATGCTGCGATTTATCCGGGCACCTGGGATGAAGCCTATCGCGCGATCATCGCACCGCAGCTCAAGGCCAAGCACGGCGTCGATGTCGCCTTCGACACGCTCTGGGCCGTCGACCAGGTGACGAAGGTGCGTGCTGCCCGCGGCGTGCCGCCCTTCGATTGCTTCGTGCTGGATCCGGGCCCGGCTGCTGCCGCCCGGCAGGCCGGCCTGTTCGATCCGATTGATGCCTCCAAGCTCCCCAATGCCTCGAAGCTCCCGGCCGGCCTGATCGCGCCGGATGCCGTGACGGTGAACCTGCAGGTCGTCGGCATCTGCTACAACCCGAAAAAGGTTCCGAACCCGCCCAAGACCTGGGCGCAGCTCTTCGAGTCGCCCTATGTCGAGCGGCTGGGCCTGACCGGCTTCCAGACGACTTTCGGCACTGTGTCGCTCGTCGAGATGGCCAAGGCTTTCGGCGGTTCGGCCACGAATATCGAGCCGATCTTCAAGAAGCTGAAGGAAGTCCTGCCGAAAGTCGCTGCCGTATCGACGCCGGCCGCGCTGCCGGGCCTGTTCCAGCAGGGCCAGATCGACATCATGTACACCAACACCAACAATGCCGCGACGCTGAAGGCCAAGGGCGTCGACATCGCGTTCATCGCGCCGGAAAGCGGGGCCATCACCTTCTCGACCACGCTGCATATCGTGAAGGGCTCGGAGAACCGCGAGGCCGCGCACAAATATATCGACACGGTGATCGCAGCCGATGCGCAGTCGAAGCTGCAGCTCTCGCCCTACAACATGATCCCGGTCAACAAGGATGTGAAGCTCTCCGACAATCTCGACGTGAAGTCGCTCGACGAGGTGGCGAAGATGGTCACGCATGACTGGAACGTGATCAATCCGCAGCGCGCGGCCTGGATCGAGCGCTTCAACAAGGAAATCACCAAGTAAGGTGGCGGGAACATGAGCGGGGCGGCAACAGGGGAGACGGCAGGAGTGGAGTGGCGCCTCGCGGCGCCGCTCGGCCTGACCTATCTCGCCTTCTTCGCTGCCCCGCTCCTTATCCTGCTGGTGATGTCCTTCTCGGTGGATGACAATCTCGGCGGGTTTTCGCTGGCCGCCTGGGCCAAGTTCTGGGGCGACCCGTTCTATCGCGGCGTCGTCTGGGACACCTTGCGGCTTGGCCTCGTGACCGTGGCCATGACCACGCTCTTCGCCTACCCGATCGCGCTGCTCTTCATCGCCAGCGGGCCGGGATTGCAGCGCCTGCTGCTCTTCATCGTGCTGCTGCCGCTGCTGACCTCGGTGGTGATCCGGACCTTCGCCTGGATCGCCATCCTCAGCCGGGAAGGCGTGCTGAACCAGGCGCTTCTGGCGCTCGGTCTGACCACCGCACCGCTCAACCTGCTCCAGACGGAACTTGGCCTCGTCATCGCGCTGATGCAGATCGAAATGCCGCTGATGTTGCTGCCGCTGATCACCGTGATGCGCCAGATCGATCCAAGCCTGTCGGATGCCTCGCGTGCCCTCGGCGGCTCGAAATGGCGAACCTTCCGCAAGGTCATCCTGCCGCTTTCGCTGCCGGGCTGGATTGCCGGTGCCACCCTCGTCTTCGCCTCGGCGACCACGGCCTTCATCTCGCAGACCGTGATCGGTGGCGCGCGGCTTGTCTATCTCCCGACCCTGATCTGGCAGCAGGCCATGGTGGTCTATAACTGGCCTTTCGCCGCCGTGGCCTCGGTCACGCTGCTGGTCGCCGTTCTGGCCGGCGTCAGCCTCTTCGCCATGCTCGGCCGCTTCGCGAGGACCGCATGACGCGCCAGCTCAACACACCGACCGACCGGGGCTATTCGCTGGTCATGGGCACGCTGGCGGTGATCGGCCTCGGCATCCTGATCGTGCCGGTCATCATCGTCCTGCTCAGTTCCTTCACCTCCTCGACCGTGCTGAAATTCCCGCCGCCGGGCTTCTCGCTGCGCTGGTACGAGGCGCTGCTCGATCCCGTCCGCTCGCGCCATGTCCATGTCGCCCTGTCGAACTCGCTCTGGGTCGCGCTCAGCGCCACGGCGCTCGCGGCGATCCTCGCGACCCTGGCCGCGCTAGCGCTCAACCGGGTCAGCCGCCCCTCGGCCCGGGCCATGGAGGCCGGCTTCCTCTCGCCGTTGATCCTGCCGGGCCTCGCTTTCGGCCTCGCCACGCTGATGTATTTCTCGATCCTCGGCTTCCGGCCCTCGCTCAACTTGCTGATCGCCGGGCATATCGTCGTGATCGCGCCCTTCATCTTCCGCACCACTTTGGCAAGCCTGACGCAGTTGGATCCGGCGCTGCATGAAAGTTCCGCCAGCCTCGGCGCCGGGCGGCTCTACACGTTCCGCCGGATTACCCTGCCGATCATTGCCCCGGGCATCGCTGCCGGGGCCTTCCTCGCCTTCGTGGCCTCGATGGACAATGTGCCGGTCTCGCTCTTCCTGTCGAACGCCCGGACCAACATGCTGCCGATCCGGATGTGGGGCATGATGGAGACAACGCTGGATGTCCGCGTCGCAGCGATGTCCGGTGCGCTGATTGTTGTCGTGCTGGTCCTGATGATCGTGATGGACCGGCTCACCAACCTGACCCGCCGCATGAGCATGTGAGACCGCCATGACCTACGAACGTGACCTGATCGGCTATGGCGCCAACCCGCCCGATCCGTGCTGGCCCGGTGGCGCCCGGATCGCGATCAATTTCGTGATGAACTACGAGGAGGGCTCCGAGCCCTCGATCCAGGATGGAGAGGATTTCACGGAAATCGGCCTGACCGAGGCGCATGGCCTCAACCAGGGCGTGCCGGGCCGCGATCTCGCGGGGGAGGGCATGTTCGCCTATGGCAGCCGTGTCGGCTTCTGGCGCCTGATGCGGTTGTTCCAGGAGCGCGGCCTGCCGATGACCATCTTTGGCTGCGCCCTTGCCATTGAACGCAACCCGCAGGCTGCAGCGGCGATCCGCGCCTCCGGCTTTGATTGCTGCTGCCACGGCTGGCGCTGGATCAAGCATTTCCTGCTCAGCGAGGAGGAGGAGCGCGAGCATATCCGCCTCGCAGTCGAATCTCTCCGCAAGACGCTCGGCGAGCGCCCGCTCGGCTGGTATTGCCGCTACGGGCCCAGCGTGAACACGCGCCGCCTTGTGGTCGAGGAGGGCGGCTTCCTCTATGATTCCGACGCCTATGATGACGAGCTGCCCTACTGGAAGACGGTCTCGGGCAAGCCGCATCTCGTCGTGCCCTATTCGCTCGCCAATAATGACGGCAAGTTCTGCGGCGCTTTCGCCACCTCGAACGACTATTTCGAATGGCACAAGGACGCGTTCGACATGCTCTGGCGTGAGGGGAAGACGCAGCCGAAGATGATGTCGGTGGGCCTGCATATGCGGCTGATCGGCCATCCTGCCCGGGCGGCAGGGCTCGAGCGCTTCCTCGACTATATCCAGGGCCACGAGGGCGTCTGGGTTACACGGCGGCTGGACATTGCCCGCCACTGGGCTGCCACCCATCCCTTTCCCGGATCCTGAGCGATGACAAGGAACACGCCGCCGCTCCACAGGCTGGCCGTCGCCCTCGGCGAGCGCGTCTTCACGGTTACGCGGCCCTTCGGCACCTGGCCCGCCAATAGCGGCAAGGTCTCGGATGTGACGGTCGCGCCCGATGGCCGGATCTATGTGCTGCTGCGCCATGATCCGCTGGTCGACCCGGATGATCCGCGCGTCATCATCCTCGCGCCGGACGGCGCCTTTCTCGGAGCCTTCGGCGGGGAGGAGATTGCGGACAGCCATTGCCTGACCGCCCATCCGGACGGCCGCATCTTCGTTGTCGACCGCGACATGCACGAGATCATCATCTTCTCGTCCGAAGGCGTCCGGCTCGGCGGGATCGGCACCCGCGGCGTGCCGCATGCGCCTTTCAATCACCCGACCGACATCGCCGTGGCGCCCTCCGGGGAGCTCTACGTCTCGGATGGCTATGCTGGCTGGCATGTCCATCGTTTCGCAGCCGACGGCCGCCATCTCGCCACCTGGGGAAGCTTCGGCACGGGCCCGGGCGAATTCGCCGAGCCCCATGCCCTCTGGTGCCTGCCGGATGGGAGGGTGGTCGTCGTCGATCGCTGCAATCACCGCCTGCAGGTCTTCAACGCCGAGGGCCATTATCTCACGGAATGGGGCGGCTTCCGGCGTCCGGTCGCGATCTGGGGCGATGCAGCCGGGCGGCTCTATGTCACGGATGAGACGCCGAGCCTGACCTGTCTCGGCCCGGATGGCCAGAGGATCGGCCGGGCCCGACCCATGCTGAACGGTGCGCATGGAATCTACGGGCAAGGCGATGGATCCCTGCTGCTTGCGGAAGCCAATCCAAGCCGGGTCACGCGTCTCTCGCCGGCCTGATTCTGCGGGCATCCTTGACCCGCTCGAGGCCATTGCGGGCGGGAGCCAGCGAGCAGTTTTTTGACATAACAAAGATTGTTATAATCAATTGATTTTCCAGTAATATGGCTTTCGAGCGCAGTTGGAATTGTATCAAATTTTACGAATATTTAGCAACCTAGAGTAATTATAGCAATGTCGGCCATCATTTGATCAAAAAAGAGGCAGCATGAAAGTGGCTATGGCAACGGCTATGGACATGCAGGAACGCGACGTCCGTCTCCGCTTCCTGCGCATTAATGCCAAGACCAGTGCGCTGCTCCGCGAACTCTGGCCGCACGTGGCCAAGGCCATGCCGGATGTCCTCGATGGCTTCTACCGCCATGTGACGAGCGAGCAGAAGCTCGCGGACATGATGGGGACGCAGGTCGAACGGCTCAAGAAAGTCCAGGGCAGCCATTGGGAAAGGCTGTTCAACGGCAAGTTCGATGCGGACTATATCAACGGCGTTCGCACCATCGGCGCTGTCCATAACAAGATCGGGCTCGAGCCGCGCTGGTTTATCGGCGGCTATGCCTATGTTCTCTCAAGGCTGAACGATGTTGTCGTCTCGCAGTTCCGCTGGCGTCCGGCCAAGATGCGGGCGGCGCTCGCGGCCGTCAACAGCGCCCTCATGCTTGACATGGATATCGCCATCTCGGTCTACCAGGAAGCCATGATCGAGGATCGTGCCAGGCGGCAGCGGAACATGGACGTGCTGATCGCCCAGTTCGAGAAGGAAATCACCATTGCCCTGAAGGGCTTGTCGGCTGCCTCGGAGGAACTCAACAGCACCGCCGCCAACATGGCGCGCACAGCCGAGGAAACCACACAGCAATCAGCCTCTGTGGCGGCGGCGTCCGAACAGGCAATGATCAATGTCTCGTCCGTTGCTGCGGCTGCCGAGGAAATGACCTCCACGATCAGCGAGATCGGCAAGCAGGTCGAACAATCCGACGGGATCGGCCGGAAGGCCGTGCAGGAAGCTGCGGCGACGATCAATGACATCAAGATGCTGGCTGATATGGCAACCGGCATCGACAATGTCGTCCAGATCATCAACAACATCGCGGCCCAGACCAATCTCCTCGCCCTGAACGCGACCATCGAGGCCGCCCGTGCCGGCGAGGCGGGGCGCGGCTTCGCCGTCGTCGCTTCCGAGGTAAAGGCACTGGCTGGCCAGACCGCGAAGGCGACCGAAGAGATTGCCGCCCAGATCCGCGCCATGCAGTCGGCTACGATCGACTCGGTCGCGAAGATCGAGCATATCGGCAAGACCATCAGCGAGATCTCGATGATCACGACCTCCATCGCTGTGGCCATGGAAGAGCAGAGCGCCACATCGCGCGATATCGCCCGGAACATCGAGGAAGCGGCCAAGGGAACCGGCGAGGTCTCCTCGAACATCACCGTGGTGAGTCAGGGCGCCAGCGTCACCGGCGAGGCGGCTTCCACGGTGCAGGCGGCTTCATCCGACGTCGCCACGCAGAGCGAGCGCCTCCAGAAGGATGTCGAGGAATTCCTGGCGGGCATCCGCGCCGCCTGATCGCCCGGAAGCCGGACGCGAATCCCGATTGTCTCGATGCCCCGCATCGCCTATGCGCGGCAGGGTTCTGGGAGCACCGCATGGGACAGGCGAAACAGAAACGGCAGGCCGGCGCGCGGATCAGCTGGTGCCGGACATGCACCTATTGCTGTGTCCTGCCCAAGATCATGGCCCTCGACAAGCCGATGTACCGGCGCTGCGCCCATATCCGTGACCAGGGCTGCAGCCTGTTCGGGCAGCCGGAGCGGCCTGCCGCCTGCCTCAGCTATAATTGCGCCTACCTCTCCGCGCGCCTGACCGACAGCCCGGACAGGAACCGCATTCCTCATCCCCTTGAAGCCGGAGCCTATTTCCACCGGGATCCGGTGGAGAAGGCGGTGGTGCTGTTCGTCGATCCGGAAAGGCCCGACCTCTGGAAGGCGTCGGTTATTCCTGACTTGATGCGGTCCGTGCTTCGGGGCGGCGAGACGCTGGTGATCTTCGATCGCGGCTATCAGATGATCGTCCAGACGCAGGAACATCTCGACGCCATCATCGCACGCGATTTTGTGGCTTTCGCCGCAGCGCAGGGCCGGAAGCCCGATTTTCCCGAATTCGCGGAATGGGCCGGGCCCTGAAGGAGGGGGCAGCGGGTGCAGCCGCAAGAAAACCGGCTCCTCGAGTTGTCAGGCACACTCTCGCAAGATCAGTGATTTAATCCGATTTTGCGGGACCAGACCGCTCACTGAAATTGCTCGCGAGTTTTCGCGCTTCCGCAGGGGGCTATCCATGTCGATCGAGCGCGGCTTCCGGGCCCCGCACTCAGAGGACCACTTCACCGATGGCAGCGGGCTCGGCCTGCCGATTGATGGTTGCTGGGGAGGAGCATTCCACGCTTCATTTGCGCGTCGACAGCCGGAAAGCAACTTGTGCCAACAGCCCGCATCGGTAATCTGTGTCAACTGAATTGGACACAGGCGGAAGTCAGGTCGATGGACCGCATCGCTGAGATAGGGCAGGTTCCGGGGGCCGGTCTCGTGCTGGTTGTAGCGGGCCGGGAAGGCTTCGCCTGCTCGGCGGATTGTCTTCCTGACCGTTTCGCGTTGCCGGCCTTTGGCTTGTCGTTCGGCAAAACGGCAACCGGACGGGCAGGTGAGGGCGAGCGCCCTGTCGATATCGAGCACAATCGCCGGGCAAATCCATCCATTCGTATCCTTTCGAGTTCCAGCCGATGCGCCTTGCATGACGACGACCGCCGCCACCCTGACCAGCCTGTTCTTCGTCGCATTCGGCGCGGCCTCGCTGCTGCCTGTGGCTTCCGAACCCGTCTTGATCGGGCTGCTGCTCGCGGGCCATGTCGAGCCATGGCTGCTGGTTGCAGTGGCAAGCGTCGGCAATACGCTGGGCTCGCTCGTCAACTACGGACTGGGGCGAATGGTGGAGCGATTTCGGCACCGGCGCTGGTTCCCTGCAAGCGAGGCCTCGCTGGATCGCGCCCGGCACTGGTACCATCGGTGGGGCCGCTGGTCGCTGCTGCTCAGCTGGGCGCCTATCATCGGCGACCCGCTGACCTTGGTCGCCGGGATCCTGCGCGAGCCGCTGCCCAGTTTCATCCTCCTTGTTGCGATCGCCAAGACGGCCCGCTACGTCGTGCTCGCCCTCGTCACGCTGGGTGCGACGTAATGGCTGCCGCACATCCCCTTGTGTTTCCTGGCCCGGAAACGCGAAGCTGCGGCTTCTGCTGAGCCTCTCCCAGGATGGAGTTTCGATGAACATGATCTCGTCCCCGCCTCGCCCCCACGCCGTTGTCATCGGCTCGGGATTCGGCGGGCTCGCCGCTGCGGTGAGGCTGCTGGCGCGAGGCTTCCGGGTGACGGTGCTGGAAAAGCTCGATGCCCCGGGGGGGCGTGCCTACACGTTCCACCAGGATGGCTTCACCTTTGACGCCGGGCCGACCATCATCACGGCGCCCTACCTGCTGGAGGAGCTCTGGTCCCTGCATGGCGAGCGGATGCAGGGCGCGGTCGATCTGCGGCCCATCGACCCCTTCTATGTCATCCGCTTCGACGACGGAACGGAGTTCCGCGCCAGTGCCGATGTCACGAAGATGCGCGCCGAGGTGGCCCGCATCGCGCCCGAGGATCTGGAGGGCTTCGAGCGCCACCTCGCGGCGAGCGAGGCCATCTACAAGGTCGCCTTCGCAGAACTGGCTGACCAGCCGTTCCACCGCTTCACGACCATGTTGAAAACCATTCCCGACATGATCCGTCTTCAGGGGTATCGATCGGTTTTCGCGAAGGTTTCGTCCAATTTCAAGAACCCCAAGATGCGGTTGGTCTTCAGCTTCCATCCGCTTCTGATCGGCGGGAACCCGCTCAGCACCACCGCCTTTTACTGCCTGATCGCGCATCTCGAGAAGCTGCATGGTGTCCATTACGCCATGGGCGGCACGGGTGCGATCGTGCGCGCGCTTGCTGAACTCATCACCCGCCATGGCGGTGCCTTGCGGATGAAGAGCGAGGTGGCAGAGATCCTCACGCGCGATGGCAAGGCCGCGGGTGTGCGGCTGGCCTCGGGAGAGGTGATCCCGGCCGAGATCGTTGTCTCGAACGCCGATCCCGCCTGGACTTATGGGAAGCTGCTGGGCACCATCAGGCGCCGCCGCTGGACGGACGCGAAGCTCAACCGCGCCGCCTTCTCGATGGGGCTGTTCGTCTGGTATTTCGGCACCGACCGGCGCTTCGATGATGTCTACCATCACACCATGGTGATGGGTCCGCGCTATGAGGGGCTTCTGCGCGACATTTTCGTCCACAAGACGCTCGCCGAGGATTTCTCCCTCTACCTCCATAGGCCGACGGCGAGCGACCCCTCGCTGGCACCC
This sequence comes from Rhabdaerophilum sp. SD176, assembly GCF_030143245.1. Taxonomy (GTDB): domain Bacteria; phylum Pseudomonadota; class Alphaproteobacteria; order Rhizobiales; family Beijerinckiaceae; genus Rhabdaerophilum. The sequence goes on from NZ_JARJNS010000004.1 coordinate 432,255, forward strand.
GCTGGCTGCGACAGTTTCTATGTTCTCTCGCCTGTGCCCAATCTCGGTGGGGGTGTCGACTGGACGCGAGAAGCGGAACCCTATCGCGACCGCGTGCTTCGGCGGCTGGAAGAAACCGTGATGCCAGGCCTCGGACGTCACATCATCTCGCAGAGGATCATGACCCCTCTCGATTTCCGCGACCGCTTGAACTCCCGCGACGGCGCAGCCTTCGCGATGGAGCCGAAACTGTTCCAGTCCGCATGGTTTCGTCCGCACAACGTCAGCGAGGAGGTAGAGAACCTGTTTCTCGTCGGGGCGGGCACGCATCCGGGCGCCGGCGTACCGGGCGTGATCGCCTCGGCCCGTGTTCTGGATCAGGTCGTTCCGGAGGCGGCGAGCTTCCAGATACCCCGTATCTGAAGACCTTGAGCCCGGACGGAGCTGTCGGTCCGCTGCGGGCGTTGCTGCCCGTCAGGCCGCTGCAGCCCGCCGCGCCCTCATGCCGAGATCGACCTTGCGCCGGTGCCAGATGATGAGTCCGACGCCGATCGCAAGCGGGATGGACCACATTGCGGGGTGGAGCGCCAGCCACGGCATGATCCGCACCGAGCCGAAGGCGAAGAAGGCGGTGTAGACGCTGATGCCGGCGCCGACGAGGCCCTTGATATGCTCCTTCAGCCAGTCCATCTGGCCGGGATTCGGGTTCAGGATGAACCAGAGATTGGTCGCCACTGTCGCAAAGCCGACGATGGCAATGCCGATCATGAGAGGTTGCCCGATCCGCCAGCCATCGAGCGCGCAGGCGAAGGCCGATACGAGGAGGAGCCCCTGGAGGCCGAGATTGATCGGCGTCCGGTTGGCGGCATGGTCGCGCCGGTTTGCCACGCATTGCCAGCCATACCAGACCAGATTCACGGTCAGGATGCCATTATGCAGCATCATCCATCCAAAGATGCCGCGGACGAAATCGGCCTCGAACAGGCCCACGAGATGGGGATGGGTGCCGAGAGGATCGAGTAGCGTCAACAGGCTCATCCCGACGGCGAGGCCGCTGGTGATCAGCAGGCAGACGTTGAATACCTTGCCCCAGCGCTTGTGGTTGACGCCGCCCTTCCGGCCGCTCACGGGCACCCAGAAGGCGATGGCGCCGATGCTGCCGGTCACGATATGGAGGGCAACAAAGCTATGAAACAGGATCATGCGACGTGCCCTCGGCTTGCCTTGAAGTGACAATATCACTTGACAGTTTTATGTGTAAAGCATCACATACGCTGTCGATGAACGGCACTGCGCGATGAACCTTGCTGTCACGCCCCCAAAGGGCTCCGAGATCTTCACTCCCCCAAAACCGACCTCCTTTGCGGCCCTGCTGGCCCTGATGCGTGTCCTGTTGCGGGGGGACGGCGACCTGCTGTCGCTGCTGCCGTCCTCGGCTTATCGCGTGGAGGTGGGGCATCTGGGCTGGTCGCGTCGCCAGACGGTGATCGTGAACCGTCCTGATCAGGTGCGCCGTGTGCTCTCGGATCCCGAGGGCATTTTTCCGAAAAGCGATCTGATGGTCGAGGCGCTGGACCCGTTGATCGGCGACAGCATCTTCGTGTCGTCCGGGGCGGTCTGGAAACGCCAGCGGCGCATGATCGACCCCTCGCTCAGCCTGATGCGGGTCACGAATGCCTACCCGGCGATGGTGGCCGGTTGCGAGGCCACGGAGGAGATGCTTGACCGCGCTGCGGCGGAAGCCGAACCCTTTTCCCTCGATCTTGCAATGAGCCACCTGACGGCCGACATCATCTGCCGGACGGTTTTCTCGACCACGCTACGGCACCAGGCCGCACATGACGTGTTCGATGCTTTCACCCTGTTCGAGCGCAGCGTCGCGCAGGTGGAGATCAAGCGCCTCATCTTCGACCCGGCCTGGACCAGCGCCCCCCAGAAGCCCGAGGTTCTGGCGGCCTGTGCCACGATCCGCTCCCATCTGGCGAGCCTCATCGACACGCATGTCGGGGCTGATGCGGCGCGTTTCGACGATATCGCCACCGCCATTCTCGGCGCACGCGATCCCGACACCAACACTCCCTTCAGTCGGGAAGAGCTGATCGACCAGTTGGGCGTGCTCTTTCTTGCCGGCCACGAGACAAGCGCCAGCGCGCTGACATGGGTCTTCTACCTCCTGGCGACCCATCCGGGAATGGTGGCACGGCTGCGCGCCGAGCTGCGTGAGGTCTGCGGCGAGGGGCCGGTCGAATTCGAGCATACCAAACGGCTGCCTTTCATCCGGAACGTCTTCCGGGAAACGCTGCGCCTCTATCCGCCCATTACTTTCCTGCCGCGCGTGGCTCTGGAGGCCACGACCATCGGCAACCTCAACGTCAGGCGCGGGGCGCTTGTCATGGTGGCGCCCTGGGTGCTGCACCGGCACAAGCGCTACTGGAGAAACCCGCATGTCTTCGATGCCGACCGGTTCAGCCCCGAGCGGGAGGGCGAGATCATGCCTGGCACCTATATCCCGTTCGGCCAGGGACCGCGCGTCTGCGCCGGTGCGGCGTTCGCCACCACGGAGGCCATCCTCCTCATCGCGCGGCTGTTCCGCCGCTTTGATTTCCATATCCGGGCGCCTGAGCGCGTGCTCCCCGCTGCCCGTCTCACGACCCGCCCGACCGAGCAGATCGTCTGCACGGTCACCCGGGCCGGCCGATGAGCGCGCCGACCGTCCTCATCACGCTGGGACGTTTGCCCAAGGCCCTCGATGTCGCGCGCAGTTTCGCCTCGCTGGGCTGCAAGGTCGTGGTGGCAGAGCCGTTCGCGCGGCATCTGACCGGCGTCTCGCGGTCGGTCGCGAAATCGGTGGTGGTGCGCCCGCCCAGTGCCGGCAAGCGGGCCTATCTCGAAGATCTCGCCCGGGTGGTGCAGGAGGAAGCGGTGGATATCGTCATCCCCATCTCCGAGGAGACGATGCATGTCTCGTTTCTCCGCGATCTGGTCCCGGAGACCGTCACGATCTTCACGCCACCGCCCGGGACGCTGCTGCCGCTGTACGACAAATATGGCTTCACCCGGCTTTGCGCTGCCTATGGCGTGCGGACTCCTGAAACCCACCGTCTTGGCACGCCCGAGGCCGCAGGCCTGGCGGCACGCAATAAGGTTGTTGTGAAGCCGATCCACTCATGCGGCGGGCGCGGCGTCCGGATCCTGCCTGCGGGGAGTGCCGTGCCTGAAGAAGACGTCCCCTGCGTGGTCCAGCGCTTCGTAGACGGAGAGATCTACTCGTCATGCGCCATCGCGCATGAGGGGCGCATTGTCGGGAACATCATCTATCGGGGCCGGATGTTTCAGGGGTCCGTGGCCATCCTTTTCGAGCGGGTGGAGGAAGCGCGCATCGCGGATTGGATCACGCGCTTTGTTGCCGCCTCCGGCCATACCGGCTTCATTTCGTTTGACCTCATCCTCGATGCCGAGGGCGAGGTCTGGGGCATCGAGTGCAATCCCCGGACGACCTCTGGTCTCCATTTTTTCGAGAATCGGAGCATCGCCGCAGCAGTGCTTGAGGGCTTGCCCGCCGTGCCCAGGGCCGAGACACGATTGCAGCAATTCTATTCGGTGCTGACAGTTCTGTCGGGCGTCATGTTCCGGCGGGGATATTTTTCGGTGATGCAGCAATTGCTGGGCACCCGCGATGTGACATGGTCCTGGCGCGACCCGATGCCAGCGCTCTCCATGACCTGGACGACCTGGCCCATCATCCGGCTCGCGATCGATAAAGGCGTGCCCTTCAGCGAAGTCGCGACTCTCGATGTCGGCTGGTTCGAGGGCGAGACGCCATCCGTGTGACGAGAACTCTGGCAAAGTTGCTGCCGGTCCTGGCGCAGGTCGTTGTCGCGCCGGGCCTCGGCAAGGGCACTCAGGCCTCTCGCTTCAGGCGCTCGCCCTGTCGCGTGAGGCCTTGCCCTGCACTGGCGCGGTCCTGCACCAGCTCGTAATCCGGGTAGACGTTGCCAAAGATGCGGTCCAGCACCGAGGTGAACAATCCATAATGGCCGCGATAGCGCGCATGATGCAGGGCATGATAGGTCGGCGTGACCAGCCAGCGGCCGAGCCGCGAGCGGGCGAACCAGCCCGGAAACACCTCGACATTGGAATGGCCGAGCACGTTCAGGGCGTAGTTGGCCAAACCGTAAGCTGCGAGTCCCGCAACGCTGATCTCAATGGTCCAGGACAATACAATCGCAGCGCCGAGGGCACCGAAGAGCAGCATCAGCCGCTCGATCAGCGAGAATGACAGCGATGTCAGCGGATCGGTGACCTGCGCGGTATGATGCTGGCGATGGATAAAGAACAACGCGCGCGTGTGCAGGGCGCGGTGCGTGACGTAGAACCACACCTCGAAAAAGACGAACATCAGCGCGAAGGTGACAAGCGCGTTGCTCCAGGTCGCGGGTACAGTTGTCAGCAACCCGGCATAGACCATGACCGTGACAGCAGCAGCATCAAGCATGAGGACGGGAATGGCGGCGATGAGTTCCGACCTCAGCTGGCCATCCGGCAAAGCGATGCGGAAAACCCTTCGGCTGCGAGCGAATGTCGAGAATCGAAGCCACAGGAAGGCGGCTCCGACGATGATGGCGCTTCGGAACACCACTCCGCCAAGGATCATCGCGAATGCGACAACCAGCGGCAAGGTGCCCGCCGGGGTCTCGATCATCAGGTCAGACATGCGGCCCTCCTCGCGGCTTGGAAGTTGCCGGATTCGACGCGAGCCGAACCGGCAACCCTCATGATGGTGGATGTGCGGCCTCAGTTGCGGGTGAAGGAGCCGCTGCGCGTCGCAGATCGGCCACCGGGGCCGGTATAGGTGCCGTTGGACTGGAACTGTCCGGGCGCAGTGCGGGTGACGCTGCCTGAACGCGTTGCAGAACGGCCCTGCGGGCCGGTCGTGGTGCCGCCGAAATTGCAGGTGCCGCCCGCGCACGAACCGCCGCCTTGGCTTGTGATGGAACGGCCACCGGGGCCGGTCGCGCTGCCGTTGCGGCTCCACTGGGCCTGAGCCAGGGTTGTGCCGGCGATGAGGATGGTGGCGGTGGCAATGGTCGTGAGCAGGCGGGACATCAGAAACACTCCTTGGGTGGCGGCGCCATCAGCGGCGTCGGTCCCCAAACTGGGAGTGCTGCATTCCACCAGCATTTCGACGAACGGCGTTTTTGTTTCGGTGGATTTCGAGATCACCGTCCTGAAACATTTGGAAACATCCTGGGCTCTGGACCGATGCACAGGAAGCCGCGAGAATGTCCGCACTAGACAGGAGGCTTCATGAACCAACTGCACTCTGTCCTGATCGTCGATGACGACATCGAGATCAGGTCATTGCTGGAGCGCTATCTCAGAGGCAACCAGCTTTCTGCACGAACAGCGGCAGATGCTGGTCAGATGGACAGGATGATGGCGCGCGACAGCTTCGACTGTCTGGTGCTCGACCTGATGATGCCCGGAGAGGACGGGCTCGCGATCTGCCGCCGTCTCAGGGCCAAGGGCAACGACATCCCGATCATCATGTTGACTGCCAAGGGAACCGACATCGACCGGATCATCGGGCTGGAGATGGGTGCCGACGATTATCTCGCCAAACCGTTCAACCCGCGCGAGCTCCTGGCACGGATCAGTGCCGTCTTGCGTCGGCGTCCAAAAGTGACGACAGGGGTGCCGGAAGCCGACGGCCAGATCGCGATAGGCGGCTTCACCCTGCATCTGAATACCCGCAAGCTGACGCGGCACGACACCGAGCATCGCCTGACCACCGGCGAATTCGCGATGCTGCATGCCCTGGCATTGCGGCCGGGGCGGCCCTTGTCACGCGAACAATTGCTCGACCTCACCAAGGGCGGCGACGTCGCCGTGATGGACCGCAGCGTCGACATCCAGATCTTCCGGCTCAGGCAGCTCATCGAGGACGACCCGACCAAGCCCGAGCTCATCCAGACCGTGCGCGGTCATGGCTATGTCTATGTGCCGCGGCTGGACGACGAGCCATCATGAGCGGACATGGCTTGCCTCGCTGGCCACGGTCGTTGCTCGCGCGCAACGCGGCCCTGATTGTGGCTTTGGTGCTCGGCGGCCAGATCATCACCATCCTGGGCCATCTGCTGATGGTTCAGGTGCCGCGTGCCAACCAGCTGGCAGAACTGACAGGCCGTTACCTGACCGTGCTCGAACAGGCACTGGCATCGGCGGAGACTGGCGAGCGCGACCGCATCATCGCGGCCGCATCCACCGGCACCTTACGCATCGAACGCAACGGACCACCGGCGGCATCGGACTCGAACTGGCTCTCGCGGGTTTTTGTTGGGCGCATGGAGGTCCTCTTGCCGGGACGACAGGTCGTCTTCACGCCAGCCCCTGACGAAGTGCTCTGGCTGGAAGCCAAGGCGGGCGCTGAACGGCTCTGGGTGGTGACCGAAGCCAAGGGCATCGTGGCCAGCAACTTCTACTCCTGGCTGATGATGTCATGTGCTGGCATCGCCATCGGGCTTGCCGGGGCCCTGCTGATCAACCGGAAGGTCAACCGGCCACTGGCGGAACTTGAACAAGCGGCTCGCCAGGTCGGGGCGGGCCTTGCCGTGCCGCAACTGCCCGAGGACGGGCCGGTCGAATTGGCCGCCGTCGCTGCAGCATTCAACCGGATGGTGCGCGATCTTGAAACAATGGAGAGGGATCGCGCCCTGATGCTTGCCGGCATCTCCCATGATCTCAGAACTCCGTTGACTCGGGCGCGCCTTGCCGTCGAGGTGCTCGGGGATAGCGCTGATAGGGATCTCACCGCGCGCATCGTCGACAGTATCGACAAGGTCGACCGGACACTCGGCCAGTTCCTCGCATTTGCGCGCGACGAGGCTGCCGAGCCGATTGTCTACGCTGAGATCAACCGGCTGGTTGCCGAGGTGGCCGAAAGCCATCGTCATTCCGGCGCGAAACTGGATCTTCAAACGGGAGAGTTGCCGCAGGTTGCCATTCGCCCCTTGGCGCTCGAGCGCGCCATCGAGAACCTTGTCGAAAACGCCCTGAAATACGGCAAGCCGCCCTTTATGCTGAGCACCAGCTTCGATGGCCACACCATCGATATCACCATGCGCGACCACGGCATCGGCATTTCTCCGGACGATGTCGAACGGCTGCTCCAGCCCTTCCAGCAACTCCGGTCGGACAACGGCCGCTCCGCCGGCCTCGGCCTTCCCATCGTCGCCCGCATCGCCCGGCTGCATGGTGGAGAGCTGACGTTCCGGCATACCAACGATGGCGCATTTGAGGCCCGGATCAGGATCGCAACGGGCGTATGATGGAAGGCAGCCCCATTCTGCATCGGGACGGGGCCGTTGAACCAGGCTTCGCCCGTGTCGCGCGGCGGACAGCCCTGGTTTCGTGACATCCAGTGTTGAGCGAGGCCATCATTGCGGCCGGATGCCGTACCGATGCGTGGTGTCGTTCTCTGACCGCTGACGGCGTTCTGCCTTGGCCCGAACGGATGTGCCGATGCCGCCGCACAGAAAGACGTTGGGCTCCTCGAGCTGTCGAGCCACATCGATGGAATATCAATGGGTGAGATCGATCTTGCGGGATGCGATCGCTCACTGAAATCGATAGCGAATTTCCGCAGACCTGACGCCCGTCATAAACTGTTCATGTGCATGCGATCTGTCATGCAAAGATCTATCGCGAGGGGTAGCCATGAAGCGTATCGGCCTGGGAATTCTCTGCGTTTTGTTCGGTTCCATTTCGGCAAGGGCGCTGGATGTGACGGTTCTGTCCGAGAGCGATCCAGCGCAACGCTTGCCGGGCATCTCGGCGCCGGGCGGGACGACGCTCAACTATTCGGTTGGCATCGGCTCCGCTGCCTTCCGTCACCCGCAGGACCCCGCGAATGTCATCTGGACAGTCGGGGATCGCGGCCCGAACATGACTTGCGGGGAGGCCGGAAAACTTCTTTCCAAGGCGATTGCGGGGCTTTGCCAGAAACATCGGAACGGGCGCGTCTATCCGATGCCGGACTACACCCCTTCGATCTACAAGGTGGAACTCGATCTGGCCGGCAAGAGCTTCCGCGTTCTCGATACGATTCCCGTCAAGACCCGCTCTGGAAAGCCGATCGCCGGCCTGCTCAACCCGCAGACGAAGGCGACGAAGGATACCGGCCTCGACATGGCCGGGACGGTTCTGCCGGACAATGCGGACAATCTCGATCTCGAGGGGATCGTCCGGCTTTCGGATGGCAGCTTCTGGATAGGCGAGGAAATGGGGCCATCCATTGCACATTTGTCTGCGGACGGCCGGATCCTGCGGCGTTTCGTGCCGGAAAACCAGGTCGATGACTACCGGAGCTCGGAAGCGGAGATCATTGGAGCGCTCCCGGCGATCCTCTCCCGGCGGCAAGGCAACCGGGGCATCGAATCCATGGCCATCTCGCCGGATGAGCAATTCCTGTATTTCATCATCCAGAATCCACTCGCGAACCCGAATGCCGCAACCTACGAAAAATCGCGGAATAGCCGCCTCTTCAAATTCGATCGTGTGGCCGGCAAACTCGTGGGCGAGTGGGTCTATCAGCTGGATGAGCCGCGGACCTTCGCGCTCGACCCATCGGAGAAGCAGAACGATCCGCGCATATCGGAACTGACCGCCCTTGGGCCGGACCGCCTGCTGGTTTTGGAACGCACGGAGAAAACCACCAAGCTTCATGAAATCGTTCTGGCGGGCGCGACCAACATTCTCGGCAGTGCCTGGGACCGGATAGAGACCAGCCCGTCGCTGGAAGCCGAGAATGATCTGGCGAAGCTGTCCCTTGTTCCCGTTGCCAAGTCCCTGCGCTTCGACAGTGCGCGCGATTTTCCCGGTGCGCCGGAAAAGATCGAAGGTGTCGCCTTTCTTGGCGACGGCGCCATGGTTCTTATCAATGACAATGATTTTGGCATCCGCGGCGACCAGACACGAATCCTGATCGTGCGGGGCGCTGTGTCGCCCGATGCCTCGGTCTACCGGCGCTGAGGCTGCGTGAATCACCAAACGAAAGCCGTGTGGAAGAGCGGTCGGCTACCCGACGCGGAAAGCAGGGGAGGGCTCCTCGAGCTGTCGAGCCACATTGATGGAAAATCAAGGACTTAACCAGTTTTTGCGGGATGAGATCGCTCACTGATATCTATAGCGAAATTCCGCGCTTCCCCATGCCGATATCCCGGTAGGGCGGCTTTAAGCGCTGCGTCTTTATCCTTCCGCACGGTTTGCTCATCGGGATCTTCTCCAGCAGATCCGTGCCGTGGCCGAAACTAAGGGGCGACAACACCAGGTCCTCGATGGTCACGACGGCTGCGCCCTCGAGCGTCCCGACCGGGACCTGGCACCAGCGGACCGCCTGACCGTCAACATGGACCGTGCAGGCACCACATAGTGCAACGCCGCAGCCATACTTTGTTCCCATGAGCCCCAGTTCATCACGCAAGACCCAAAGAAGCGGCGTATCGGCCGCAGCCTTTACGATCTGCGGGGCTCCGTTGACGGCAATCTGCATGCAAACGACCTCCGAGTGCTACCTGATGGAGCCTAGGATAAATTAGTATGGAGCGATCTTGACGGCCTTGGGGTTTGAAAATGGCTGAATTCGGCCATTTTTCAAACCCCGGGACCACCGAAGGCGCGGCAGATCCGGGTCAGACCTTCCGTCCTGATCCTCACAAGCCCGATTGCTTCCTGCGGATCAGGCCAGAAACTCTGATCTCCAGATTTCCTCTCGTCAAAATGCGCCCGATTTATGGGTCTGGACCCTCAGCGGCACAACGCGTTACTCCGCAGGGAGGGTACTGTCCTGTTCCTGTGCCGTTCCAGCTTTCGATTTGGCCAGGGCGGCTTTCTCCATGGCCGCAACGTCGATGATTCCGCGCCGGGGGAAGGGGTTTGTCGCATCCGCCTTGCGCGTTCGGTTCACGATGTCGATCACGACAGGAGATGTGGCGGCAAGGAAGTGATCTCGCGAATTCGGTAAGCCGGAGAGATCCAGCGACGTCCTGGCGTAAGTATTTGTTTTATAACAATTAATTTCGCCCGGCAATTGATTTTTCTTTGTCGCAATTCGTCAAATTGTCTCCCGGAATGGGCAGACGAGGCGCATTGACCCGTCTGTCGATCTACGCTTTACCGATCGCATGGTCTCTGGATTGCGCGCAAAAAGATTGGCTTGGCCGGCGGCCGGGATCGTCGTTTTCGGTTCGATCCTTGCTGCGTCTGATCCTGCTTCAGCGCGGTTGCTCAAGGCGAGGCCGGCAAATGCTCCCTTGCTGGCTGCGTGCCATTTCTCAGAAGATACAGATGCTTATCTTCCCTTTCCGGTTTTCGACGGGCTCGACCTGCGTCAACTGACAGCAGGCTTCGCCAAATCTGCGCAGAAGAACGACAGCGCGAAAGCCGACGATGATGGCGAGGAAGAAGAGGACGACGACGACGAGGAGGAGGAAACCGAGGATTCGGAACCGCCCGTGCGCAATTTCATTGCGGCGCACGCGCGGTCGGGCCTGCAGCGCGGGCCGTGCTACAAAATTTCGGGGGCCGCGACCTATTCGGTAACGCTGAATGACGGGACCAACGGAGTCAGCCGCGCCAGCGACCGCCTGCTGAAGGAAGCACGCACCACCTTCGGTTTGCAGATGATCGAGGATTTGCCGATCGGTCGCTTTCGCGCCGCCATTGAACTCGATTGGTCCAGCGCCGCGGGCACCAGTTCGGGATCGGCGAACAGCATCTGGATGAGCCTTGGTCCGGTGACGTTGGGTTTGAAGGGCTCGCACTTCGATTTCTGGGCCGGCGACGAGTTCGGGTTCAGGGCAACGGCGCCCTCGGCCTCGACCTTCCTGTCGTCGCTTGCCCTGCGCACCAGCGAAAAAAGCACGCTTGTCCTTTCGGCGGAGGACCCCATCACGCGCCGGCTGGCCGGTACCGGATATGGAGGGGTTGCGGTGCCGGATTTCGTGGCCCGCTGGCAGTACGAGAATGACAGCACCACTTTGCATCTGGGTGGCGCGCTGCGCCAGCTGCGCTTCGAAGCGCCCACTCGCGCGACGCGGTATGGCTATGCAGCCATCGTCGGCGTTCAGCGGCAAATTGCCTGGTTCGGCACCGGTGATTATGTTATCGCGCAACTAACCTATGCCGATACGGCGCCTGGATTTCTCGGCATTGCCCAGCCCGGCGGCCTTCTGAATTTCACCTTACCGCGCAATGCCTCGGTTGTCATTCTGGAGACGATGCGTGGCTGGACCGCTGCTTTGGCCTACAGCCATGGCTGGTCGACGACCTGGCGGTCAAACGCCTTCGCCACCTATGTTGATCTGCAGCTGGCCGATGGTCCGGTACGCGGCCAGGTTCAGGTCGGACGGGCCGCACTCAACCTCGTCTGGACGCCATTTACAGGGCTCGATTTCACGTGGGAGCTTGGCGCAGGCCAGATCTATCGGGCCGATACGAACTTGGCGCTGACCAATATTTTCAAGCGCCGAAGCTATTCGGGCCAATTCGCTGTCTCGCGCAAATTCTGACCAGTATGGGCAAGCTTTCCAATGTGTTGCCGAACCGATGCTTTCCTCAGGTCCAGTGTAGAGCTGGTCCAGATCCGAGGCCGATGAAAACATCCGACCAGTCCATTGATGCCGGCATTATGTCGCGAGAAAGGACGTTTGCGAAGGCGAGGGCGGGGTGGTGCGCCCAATCGGAGGAGCAATGCAGGCATGTTCCGCCACGGGAACGCAAGCCGCATGTCATCCGCCCGGCGCTGATGTTGGACGTTCGCTGGATACCTTTTTGGCCGTTGCCCTGAAGAGCAACGTGACCAGCGAAGCCACGATCACGATGAAGAAGGAATAGAGCGCCGGCACGGCCATGTAGCTTTGCTGGTCAGGCCCGGTGAAGGTGAAGGCGATGATGCTGAAGGCCAGCGGCCCGTTCTGCAGCCCTGTCTCGATCCCCACCGTGCGTGCGTCAGTCTCATCCATCCGCAGCAGCCGCGCAACGCCATAGCCCAGCGCGATGCCGGCGATGCCGAGCGTGATAGCAGCGGTGTAAACGCCGCCGCGCGTTTCCATCAGGAACTGCCAGTTGCGCGGCACCCAGGCGGCGATCAGGAACAGGATGAAGACAATGCCGAGCATCGAGCCTGTCCGTTCGGTGATCGCGCCGAGCCGCCCGCTGGCCCGCCGAATCAACATCCCGATCGCGACGGGCACGATCATGATCGCCAGCGCGATGATGATATTTTTGTGCGGGATCGTCAGTTTTAGCGCCCCGGCATAGAAGGTGAGGAGCAACGGGATCGCCACGACGCCAACGACTGTCGAGGCCACAGTCATCATGACGGATAATGCCAGGTTCCCGCGGGCGAAATAGGTGAACATGTTCGAGGTCGTTCCGCCGGGCATGCAGGCGATGATCAGGACCCCGACGGCCACGGCGTCTGGCAGGTCAAGGATCTTGACCAGGGCGAACCCGAGCATGGGCATGATCCCGTATTGGCAAGCGAGGCCAACAAGGAGTCCCTGTGGCCGCCTCGACGCCCGGCCGAAATCCCCGAGCGTGAGCGACGCGCCCATCCCCAACATGATGAAACACACGACGATCGCCGATACTGCCTGCTCGAGTTCTCCCACCATGGACTTCGTCCCCCCGCCGATTTGGTTTTCTCGTTGCGAAGCAGCCTAGGCGTATCGATGCGCCGGGTTTGTCCACTAATGGTCAAACTCGGCGCGACTGGCGTGGTATCGGTCGGCGAGAAAAGAAAAAAACGAGAGCCGCCGCCAAAGGCCAGCGGTCCCAGGGAGGTAACACGATGCCCGACACGCTCTATCCGGTGCCGTATGAGATGCTGCGCCAATGGGCAAGCAAGACGCCCGACCGGGTTTATCTTCGCCAGCCCGTCAACCGCGTCTACCGCGAGAAGACCTGGGCACAGGCGCATGATGAGGTGTTGCGCCTGGCAGCGGCTTTCCGTGCGTTAGGCCTGAAGAAAGGCGATGTCGTTGCGATCCTCGGCAAGAACACGGCAGAGTGGTTCATTTCGGATTTTGCCATCGCAGCAGCCGGCCTTATCCCGGCGCCGATCTATTTTACCGCAGGCGCCGACACGATCCGTTACGTGCTCGAGCACAGCGAGGCCAAGGCGATCATCCTCGGGAAACTCGACAATCTCGAGCCTGCACGGCAGGGAATACCCGCGGGCGTCATGACGATTGCCCAGCCCTACGAGACGCTGCCCTGCGATCATCAGATGACGGACCTGATCGCCTGCCACGCGCCGTTGGTCGACGTCAACATCCCCAAGATGGATGACACGTTCTCGCTGATCTACACCTCGGGCACGACCGGCAATCCCAAAGGCATCGTCGTGACCTTCAGGAATATCGGCTACAGTTCGACAACAGCGGTCGAGGCTCTCAACTATACCGAAAATGACCGGTTGATTTCCTATCTGCCGCTCGCCCATATCACCGAACGGGCGATGGTTCAGCATGTCGGGCTCTATCACGGCTGTTCGGTTGCCTTCACCGAGAGCCTCGATACCTTCGCCGAAGATGTGCGCAACGCGTCCCCGACCATCTTTATCTCGGTTCCCCGGCTCTGGATGAAGTTCCAGAGCGGAATCCTCGCCAAGTTGCCCCAGAAGAAGCTGGATCGACTGCTTCGTATCCCCGTCGTCCGGGGCATGGTGAAGAAGAAGATCAAGAAACTTCTGGGCCTGAGCAGCACGCGGATTTGCGGCTCGGGAGCAGCACCCATTTCGCCTGCTGTGCTGGAATGGTTCTCGCGCCTCGACATCAATATTACCGAAGGGTTCGGGATGAGCGAAACTTCGGGCCTCGTGACCGTCAATTATCCATTCAGGCATTCCAAGATCGGCACGGTCGGCGGCCCTGCCAAGGAGGCGAGGATCAAGATCTCTGATGAAGGGGAATTGTTGATTGCGGGTGATTGCATCGTCAAAGGCTACTACAAGGACCCCGAGAAAACCTCCGAGACGTTCCGCGACGGCTGGCTCCATACCGGAGACATGGGCGAGATCGACACCGATGGCAGCCTGAAGATCACGGGCCGTGTGAAGGAGTTGTTCAAGACCGGCAAGGGGAAGTATGTCGCCCCGGTCCCGATCGAGAGCCTGATCGCGGAGAATCCTTACGTGGAGCAGATTTGCGTAATGGGTTCAGGCCTGCCGCAGCCGGTGGCTGTGGTGGTCAGGGGTGACGCGGTGGGTGACATCATGAGCCTTGGGGAAGAAAAGACGGGCCTTGCCGAGACGCTGAAGAAGACCAATGCGCGCCTTGAGGGGCATGAAAAGCTCAGCCACATCGTGGTGGCCAAGGAGCCCTGGACGATCGAGAACGGCCTTCTGACCCCGACGAGGAAGATCAAACGCAATCTGGTTGAAAAGAAATATGCCGATCTGATTGCCAGGCCCAGAACCGATGCCGTGGTCTTCGAGGGGACCAACAGCTGATTGGAGCTGGCCTGAGCGCGCGCTCCGGCCATTCACCGGCCTGCTTCTGACTGCCAGAAATGACAAAGGCCAGTTCAAGGCAGCGAAACGCATAACCTGTTACACCTGAGAAAGACACGCCCATGACAAAAGCTGTAATCGCGGGGTATGCCCGGTCGCCTTTCACGCTGGCCCGGAAAGGCGCGCTCAGTTCCGTGCGCCCCGATGACATGGCGGCGCAAGTCATTCGCGGGCTGATCGAGCGGACGGGTGTGGAACCCGCCGATATCGAGGACCTCATTGTGGGCTGCGCCTTCCCTGAGGGCGAACAGGGCTTCAACATCGCGCGGATGGTTGCACTCATGGCCGGGCTGCCGGAGAGCGTCGCCGGGGCCACGGTGAACCGTTACTGCGGATCCTCGATGAGCGCGCTCCACATGGCTGTCGGGGCGATTGCCGCCGGGGCGGGCCATGCCTTCATCTGTGCAGGCGTGGAAAGCATGACGCGCGTGCCGATGCTGGGGTTCAACCCCATGCCCAACGCGGCCTTCGCCAAGCGCATGCCCGCAGCCTATATGGGCATGGGCGAGACGGCCGAGAATGTTGCCGATCGCTGGCAGATTTCGCGCGCTGATCAGGAGGTCTTCGCCGTCATTAGTCAGGCAAAGGCCGCCGCTGCGCAGGCTGCCGGCAAGCTGGCCGACGAGATCGTTGCGGTGGACAGCCCCGCCGGACCTGTGTTGCAGGATGGGTGTCTGCGTCCCGGCACCACGGCCGAGGCGCTTGCCGAACTCAAGCCGGCATTCAGCCAGACAGGCTCGGTGACAGCGGGCACGTCTTCTCCTCTGACCGATGGAGCCGCCGCCATGCTCGTCTGTTCGGAGGAATATGCCAAGGCGCACGGAATGCAGGTTCTGGCCCGGATTCGCAGCATGGCGGTGGCCGGATGCAGCCCCGAGATCATGGGCATTGGCCCGGTCGTGAGCAGCAGAAAGGCGTTGGATCGGGCGGGGCTCAGCGCAAAGGATCTGAACGTGACCGAACTGAATGAGGCCTTCGCGAGCCAGGCTTTGGCCTGCATGCGCGATCTCGGCCTTGATCCCGACACGGTCAATATTGACGGTGGCGCAATTGCACTCGGGCATCCGCTTGGCGCCACCGGTGCACGGATTACGGGCAAGGCCGCCATGCTACTGAAGCGCGAGGGCGGCGCGTTTGCGCTCGCGAGCCAATGCATCGGCGGGGGCCAGGGCATCGCAACCGTCCTGGAGGCCGTCTGATGTCCGGGATCGAGAAAGTTGCCGTCATCGGCGCCGGCGTCATGGGGGCCGGAATCGCGGCCCATGTCGCCAATGCCGGCGTGCCTGTCTTGCTCTTCGATATCGTGCCCGAAGGGGCGCGCGACCGCAGCTTGGTTGCCAAGGGTGCGCTGGACGCGCTGCAAAAAGCCAAACCTCCGGCCTTCATGCAGGGCTCGGCGGCGAAACGCGTGGTCCCGTGCAACATCGAGGATGATCTTCCGGCGCTGGCCGAGTGTGACTGGATCATCGAAGCGGTCACGGAACGGCTCGATGTGAAGCACGCGATTTACGCCAAGATCGATGCGCATCGGAAGACGGGATCGATCGTGTCCTCGAACACGTCGACCATCCCGCTATCTGTGCTGACCGGAGGGCTTGGCGAGGCGTTTGCCGCCGATTTTGTCGTCACGCATTTCTTCAATCCGCCGCGTTACATGCCACTGCTCGAGCTTGTCGCGAGTTCGCAAACGCGCCCGACGGCCATCGATTCGGTCCGCGACTTCTGCGATCACCGCCTTGGCAAGGGCGTTGTGCGATGCAACGACCGGCCGGGCTTCATTGGCAATCGCCTTGGCGTGTACTGGGGCCTCTCGGCGATCAACGCGGCCATAGATCTGGGCCTGACCGTCGAGGAGGCCGATGCCGTGATGGGTCGGCCTTTGGGCATCCCCAAGACGGGCATTTTTGGGATGGCCGATCTCGTCGGCCTGGATCTGATGCCGCTCGTGGCCAAAAGTCTTGGCAACGCGCTGCCGCCCGAGGATTCCTTCCATGCCTTGCTGCGCCCGCAACCGATCATGGAGCAGCTGGTTGCCGCTGGATATACCGGCCGGAAGGGCAAGGGCGGCTTCTACCGGCTGAACCGCGCGGCTGGCAATCGCAAGGAGGCAGTCGACCTTCAGACCGGCGAGTATCGCCCAGCCATGCGGGTCGACATCCCGATCCTGAAGCATGCCCGCGTGACACCGCTGGCCTTGATCGACGATGACAGCAAGTATGGCCGTTTTGCACGGCGCGTCCTGGGTGAGACCCTATCCTACGCCGCATGTCTTGTCGGCGACGCGGCCGACAGCGTCGAGGCCATCGATGAGGCAATGAGGCTGGGTTACGATTGGGAACGCGGACCTTTCGAGTTGATCGACAGGATCGGCATCACAGCATTTGTCGCACGGCTCAAGGCCGATGGGCTCGCGGTGCCAGAGCTTCTGAAGGTGGCCGGGGCCCGGCCGTTCTACGACGCGAGCGGCGGACGCCGGCAGGTGCTGCAAAGTTCCGGCGGCTATACGGACATGGTGCGGCCTGATGGGGTCCTGCTTCTGGACGATGTTAAGCGCACGAGCCCGCCGGTGATCGGCGGTGAGTCGGCTGCGCTTTGGGATATCGGCGATGGCGTTGCGTGTTTCGAGATTACGACGCGCATGAACACGCTCGATGGCCAGGTTCTTGCCCAACTCGAGGCCAGCCTCGAGCGCGCGGACAAAGACTTCGACGCCCTGGTCATCTACAGCGACGGGCCACATTTTTCGGCCGGGGCGAATCTTGCACAGCTGGCCGGCGCGCTCGACAACGCTGATGCCATCGCCAACATCGTGGCCTATGGCCAGCACGTCATGACGCGCCTGCGCGACAGTGATATCCTGATCGTTGCCGCGCCGGCGGGCTTGGCGCTGGGCGGCGGCTGCGAACTGGCGTTGCACGCCAATGCCATTCAGGCGCATGCGGAATGCTATATGGGCCTCGTCGAAGTTGGTGTGGGGCTGATCCCGGGCTGGGGCGGGTGCAAGGAGCTGCTTTGGCGCCTTTCCACGGCGAAGGCGATGCCGCGCGGTCCGATGCCGGCAGCCATGAAGGCCTTCGAAACCATCTCGACGGCCAAGGTCTCCGGCTCCGCAGCCGAGGCGAGAGAGATGGGCTTCCTGAGACCGGGTGATGGGATCACCATGAACCGGCGGCGGCTTCTGACGGACGCGAAGACGAAGGCGCGCGAGATGGTGACACGTCGGGTCCCTTCCGAACCGCCGCGCTTTCAGCTGCCGGGCCTATCGGGCGAGACGCTTTTGGTCTCATCGGCCGAGGCGATGGCCCGCATGGGCCTTGCGACGGACCATGATGTCACGATCTGCGCCCGGCTGGCGCATGTCCTGACGGGTGGCGGGGCCAACCTGATCGAGGTCCTCGACGAGGCTCGGCTGCTGGAACTGGAACGCGAGGCATTCATCGGCCTTCTGGCCGAACCCAAAAGCCGTGAGCGGATCGCGCACATGCTTGAATCCGGCAAGCCCCTGAGGAATTGACTGCGCGGGTGAACAACGTCTTCCAAGATGGGCTGGTTGTCGCCCGCAATGCAGGCATGAACATAATTGCCATGGTACGCGCCTGACCTGTGAGACGGGAGTTCAAGGGGCAAGCCGTTCGGCCCTTGGCTCGGCGGGTTCGGGACGGCCGGCGGTGGTTGGCCTCCAGAACGACCAGATGCTGCCCCGCTTCTTGTGCTCAGCCGCAAAAAGCGCGGGCACCAATTGGTTAGGAAGATGGCTCCTCGAGCTGTCGGGCCACGTGGATGGAATATCAATGACTTAACCCGATTTTTCGGGATGAGATCGCTCGCTGATATCTATAGCGAATTTCCGCGCTTCCCCACGCGAGTATCTGCGTAAATCCGTTTTAAGCGCCGCGTGTTTATCTTTCCGTGCGGCGGGGTCGATCCCGATCTGCTCCAATCCCTACAGAACAAGCGGCAGCACGAAGAAGCCGCCGACGAGGAAGAACAGCAGGATGAAGGTCGCAAGCTTCAGCTGTTTCTCCATGAATTCGCGGATCCTGTTGCCATAGACACGCAACGCGGCCGCAAAGATGAAGAAGAACGTGACGCGGGCGACGATTGTCGCGAACGTGAACTTCAGCAGATCGAAATGCAGGAAGCCCGACATGATGGTTGCGATCTTGAATGGGATCGGAGTCAGCCCCTTCGTGATCAAGATCCAGAACCACGCATCATGCGTGCTTTTCTGCAGCTCAGCTGCTTTGTCGCCGAGGCCATAAAGCGAGATGATCCAGAGGCCTAGCGTTTCATAGAGCCCATAGCCAATGGCGTATCCGACCAAACCGCCGGCCACCGATGACATCGCGCAGACCATCGCATAGTGCCAGGCCTTCTTTGGGTTCGCGAGGCACATCGGGATCAGCAGCGGCAGCGGGGGGATGGGGCTAATCGAGCTTTCAATGAAAGAGATCGCAGCCAGCACCCAAACCGCATTCGGGTGGTTCGCATAGGAGACCACCCAATCGTATGCGCGCTGCAATATGCCGGGCTTTGCCACCGGCGCGACGAGATGATTGTCTTGAGACGTCATTGCAGCCCTTCAACCCGGCACGCGCCTTGGCGGACGGGTCTTAGCGCTTTGTATTACTATGTCCACATTTAAGAACTGGCTGGCTGCTGATGGGTATAGCCCTGTGGCGGCATCAGCCGCCAGCACTCAGAAACCTGCTCGGGACAGAAAAGATGTTGGCTCCTCGAGCTGTCGAGCCACATTCTCATGAAATCAACGGCTTAACCCGATTTTGCGGGATGCGTTCGCTCACTGAAATCGATAGCGAATTTCCGCATTTCCCCACGCGAATATCCAAGTAAATCCGCTTTAAGGGCCGTGGAGATATCCTCGAAACGCGGGTTGCCGCGTCATCGGAGATCATCCGCCCGCGACCGCCCCAGAGCCTTTTCGGCACCATCACCCCCAATCCCGATCGCT
This sequence comes from Rhabdaerophilum sp. SD176, assembly GCF_030143245.1. Lineage (GTDB taxonomy): Bacteria > Pseudomonadota > Alphaproteobacteria > Rhizobiales > Beijerinckiaceae > Rhabdaerophilum. Next base: position 451,778 of record NZ_JARJNS010000004.1, read on the forward strand.
CGGCCTCTTAACCAACCCGCTTAACCGGGCGTACAGAGGTTTCGAACAATCTAGGCCAGCTCCCGGTAGGAGGCCTGATGCCATCCGCGCTGTCTGTTCGCGGCCTTGTCAAGCGCTTCGGCGCCCAATCCGCTGTCGATCATCTCGATCTTTCGATCCGGGAGGGGGAGTTCTACGCGCTGCTTGGCCCCAATGGCGCGGGCAAGACGACGACGCTCCGCATCGTCGCTGGCCTGCTGTCGCCGGATTCGGGTGCGGTCGAGGTCTTCGGCATCGATCGGCTACGCGATCCGCTCGCCGCCAAGCAGGTGATGGCTTGGGTGCCGGACGAGCCGACGGTCTATGACAAGCTGACGCCAGCCGAATATCTCGCCTTCGTCGCCGCGCTCTGGGGGATCGATGGGGCGGCCGCGCGGCGGCGCGCCGATGAACTGATGCAGCGCCTCGAGTTGACGCCGGTGGCCGATCAGCGCTGCGAAGGCTTCTCGCGCGGCATGAAGCAGAAGGTGGCGCTCGCCGGCGCGCTGATCCACCAGCCCCGGCTCCTGATCCTCGACGAGCCGCTCACCGGTCTCGACGCGGCAATGGCGCGCGTCGTCAAGGATATCCTTGGCGAATGCACGGCGGAAGGCGCGACAATCATCCTGACGACGCATATCCTGGAAGTCGCTGAGCGCATGGCAGACCGGATCGGCATCATCCGCCGGGGCCGGCTCGTCGCCGAAGGGACGATGGGGGAATTGCGTCAACGCTTCGAGCGCGCCGACGGCACGCTCGAGGAGGTGTTCCTCGATGTGGTCGCAGAGGGACAAGAGACCCGCGGACAGGACTCCGACGGACAGGGTATGGCCGCCGCATGAGCGCCTCCCTCGGATTGCCGATCAGGACAGTGCTGGCGCATGAGGTGCGCCTTGCGCTCCGCAGGTTCACGAGCCGATCGGGAGGCGGCGGCCTGCGCAATATCGCTTTCGCATTGGTGGTTGCCGCGATGATTGCCGGAGCGCATGGGCTCGCGGCCGTCATGATGCCCATGGCGCCGCTCTCCCACGCCAGCGAGGCCGATCTCGCTGCCTTGGCACCCATGCTGATCTTCGCCGGCATGATCTTGGTTGCGGCCGCCATCGATTCCGCAGTGCATGCGCTTCACCAGCGTGCCGATTATGATCTCCTGTTTTCGGCGCCATTGCCGCCACGGATGATCTTCCTCATCCGCGCGCTCAATGTGGCTTTGGTGACATTTACGAGAGTGCTGCTCTACAGCGCGCCGCTGATCAACGTCATGGTCTGGCGGCATGGCAATCACTTTCTTGCCGGTTACGGCGTGCTGCTGGCCATGGCCATGATCGCGACCTGCATCGCCATCGCCATCATCCTGCTGCTGATGGCGCTGGGTAGCACAAATCGCATCCGCATTCTGGCCCAGGCTTTCTCGGCCATGGCCGCGCTTTCGGCGGTTTTCATGCTTCAGCGGCGCGTTTTATTGCCGGTGGAGGTCAATGAGCTGATCGACGCGGCCTTCAGCGGCGGCCTGCCCATCTGGCTGGAGATGCCTACACGCGCGGCGTTGGGCGATCCGGGCGCGCTGGCCGTCACGCTTGTCGCAGGCGTGGCGTTGTCGGCGCTGGCGCTTTCGCTTCTGGCGGAGCCTTTCGTCAAGGCTGCGGTCAAAATGGCCGGTAGCGCCGTTGCGGCGCCCCGCGGCCGTGTCGCCAAAGGAAATGCGCGGTTCGGGCGCAGCCCTCTCGGCGCACTTTTCTGGAAGGAGCGCCAGCTCGTGCTGCGCGATCCCTCGGCGATCTCGCAGGTGCTGATGCCCTGTCTGTTCCTCCTGCCAGTGGGGCTGAGCGCCTTCCAGAACGCCAGGTCGGGCAATGTCGATTTTGCGACGCTTGTTGCCGTCGTGATCATCACGACGGGGCAGATCGCCGGCGGCCTCACCTTTGTGGCGATGGCTGCCGATGATGCCGGCGATATGGTCACGGCCGCCCCTGTGGATGAGAAGACGCAAATCCGCGCCAAACTCGCGGCCGTCGCCAGCCTCGCCAGCAGCATTGCGATGGTTCCGCTGCTCCTGATCGCCTGGGCGAACCGGCCCGCTGCCGCCATTGCCGTTATCGGCATTGTGCTCGCCGTGGCCACCGGCATTCTGGTCAACCTCTGGCATCAGCCCATTGACGGCTCCCGTCATCGGATGCGCCGGCGGGGCTCAGGCTCGGCGCAGGTGGCGCTGATGGAAATCGCTGTCCTGCTGATGATAGGCCTCGCGGGCTGGCTCGTCATCAGCGGCTATGTCGAAGTGGCACCTGTGCCGCTGATCGTTGCCGCTCTGCTAATGGGCTTGCTTGGCGCGACGCGGAAGCGGGTCTAGCCGATCGGCCCTGTCTCGCGCCGCACCACCTCGCTGGGCGAGATGCCGTAACGGTCGTGCAAGGCCGGATCGTTTAACGGGGATCCCCGATCAGCAGCAGGGCAGGCGCGGAGCCGACGCCGCATATCCGCGATTCAGCACGATTGCTCGTCCGAGTTGGTGACGTCACGACTGACCATGCGTCACCCCTGACCAGTGGCATGCTTGCGCGGCCGGAGGCTTTGAAAAAAAGCGGGAAAAGTTTGGCTCCTCGAGCTGGACTCGAACCAGCGACCATTCGATTAACAGTCGAACGCTCTACCAACTGAGCTATCGAGGAATGAGGCGTGCCGTGTAGCAAAATCCGCAGGGAACGCAAACCTGTTTTCGCGCGGTCCCCCTAAAATTTTCTGAACGCAGGCCCTGTGCCGGAAGCAGGGCGCAAAATTCATTGTAACGCACGCCCCGCCGCTTGCTTCGGGCAGGCAACTAGGGTTATAGCCGCTCCTCTTCCCGCGAGGCCTCGTGGCGGAGTGGTTACGCAGAGGACTGCAAATCCTTGTACGGGGGTTCGATTCCCTCCGAGGCCTCCAATTTTCCCGTCACGTTCTGGATAGGTGCACCGGCCGATCGCGGCCCGCTTCTGCGCGCGCTGGTCCGCCGCATGCAACGGGCGGTCTCCGACCCTCGCCCGGGGGCCTTCCGCGATGCTCGAGATGGCTTGCTTTCGCTCCGCGTCTCGCGCAAAAGCGCGGGAGTGGTGCCGCAATACGGCGATGGATTCCCGGGGGGCTGAAATGGACGAGATGCGCAACGCCCGTCGTGTCATGGTGGACAACCAGATCCGGACTTTCGACGTGACGGATCCGGCTGTCCTGCTCGCATTCGAGACGGTGCCGCGGGAAATGTTCGTCTCCTCGGCCGATCGCCGGATCGCCTATTCCGATCGCCCGCTGCAGGTCGGGGCCGGGCTGGCCGCGCGGCCGATGCTGCCACCCCTGATCCTTGCCCGCATGCTGCAGGCGCTCGAGGCCCGTCCGGGCGAAAAGGCGCTCGATGTCCTCGGCGGAACCGGCTACGCCGCTGCGCTGCTGACCGCGATGGGGCTGGACGCGACGCTGCTCGAGGCCGAGGCCGGTCATCTCGAGGCGGCCGGCAAGGCCTTAGCCGCTGCCGGTGCTTCTGTTGCCCTGGCGCCGGCCATGCCGGGTCTGACGGCGAGCTCGGGCGTGGCGCTGCCGGCGAGCAGCTTTGACTGCATCCTCCTCAGCGGTGCGACGGAAGTTGAGCCGACGGGCCTGTTTCCGCTCCTTGCCGAAGGCGGGCGCCTCGCGGTCATCCTGCACGAGAACGGCGCTTCCCGTGCCATGCTCTATGTCAAATCGGGTGAAACGATTGGCCGTCGACGGATCTTTGATGTCCAGGCGGCAGTCTTGCCGGGGTTTGACCGGAAGCCGGCTTTCGAATTCTGAAGCAAGCCTGGCGGGGCGGAGGCCCTGTTGCTGACGAACCCTGTCAATTAGTCAGCAGTGTTACCTTTTCGTCTCACCCACACGCTTTTCTGTTTGCCGCCTCGGGCCGCGGGTTAACCCGAGGTTTACATCCGCCCGGGTGCCGCTAGTAATCGTTCCGGTGGCGGAAATGCGGAGTCGAAAACGATGCACTTTCGTATCTGTGTCAGCGCGATGGCCCGGATGGGCTCTACCCGGTTGGCAGGCATACGCCTGCGCTCTGCTGGGCATGTGGTCGGTTTCTGGGTAGTTTGAGCATGAAAAGTTCGGTTTTTCAAAGCGTTGCAACGGCGGCCCTTGTGGCCGGCAGTCTCGTTGTGGCCGCTCCGCTCCGCGCCCAGGATCTGAACGCAGCGCTGGCGCATGCCTATATGGCAAACCCGGATCTCAACGCCCAGCGGGCCAATACACGCAGCGTCGATGAAGGGGTGCCCACGGCGAAGTCGGGCAATCGCCCGCGCATCACCCTGCAGGGCGATGCCGGGTATACTGCCATCGACGGCAAATCCGGCGGCAACCGCTCGCAGACCGAACTGATGCCGCGCAGCGTCACGCTGTCAGCCACCCAGACGATCTATAATGGCAACCGCACCTCCAATTCGATCCGCCAGGCGGAATCGAGCATTTTCGCCTCGCGCGAGACGCTGCGGAACACCGAACAGAACACGCTGCTCGACGGCGTCACGGCCTATATGAACGTGGTCCGCGACCAGGCGATCCTGCAACTCCGCCAGAACAACGTGAATGTTCTGAACGAGCAGGTCCGGCAGACGAAGGACCGCTTCAATGTTGGCGAAGTCACCCGGACAGACGTTGCCCAGGCCGAAGCGCGGCTCGCCGGCGCGCGGTCCGACCTCGCGGTCTCGCAGTCGAACCTGCGCGGCTCTGTGGCCCGGTTCAAGCAGATCATCGGGATGGAGCCCAAGCGGCTCGGCGCGGTAAAGCCCGTCGCGGCTGCCCGGCTTCCGAAGAACCAGGGCGAGGCGGTCAACCGCGCGATCAAGGATCACCCGGCGATTTCGGCCGCCCTGCATGGCGTCGATGCGCAGTCCCTTCAGGTGAAGATCGTCGAAGGTGAACTTTACCCGACCGTCTCGCTCACCGGCTCGCTGGCGCGTCGCTATGATTCCAGCACGCAGGGTGACAGCCGCAATGTCGGCTCCGTGCTCGGCACGGTGTCGATCCCGATCTATGATGGCGGCTCGACCTATTCCCGAACCCGCGCGGCCAAGGAAACCCTCGGCGAGCGGCGGCTCCAGGTTGATTCGGCCCGTGACCGCGTGATCCAGGCGGTGGTTGCTTCCTGGGCACTGATGGAAGCAACCGGCTTCCAGATCGAGGGCGCCAATGCGCAGGTGGCGGCGGCGGAAATCGCGCTGAACGGTGTCCGCGAGGAAGCCCGCGTCGGCCAGCGGACCACGCTGGACGTGCTGAATGCCCAGCAGGAACTGCTGAATGCCCGGGTTTCGCAGGTCACGGCCCAGCGCGACCGGGTTGTGGCCTCCTATGCCCTGCTCTCGGCAACGGGGCAGCTCTCGGCGCGGTCGCTCGGCCTCAAGGTCGCAACCTATGACCCGAAGGTGCATTTCGAGCAGGTCAAGGACAGCTGGCTCGGCCTGCGTACGCCCAGCGGCGAGTGATGTCCCGCCGGCCGCAAGGCCGGTATCCGGGTTGTCCCCATCCAAGCGCAACTGCCTGACAACGCTGGCTTGATCACAAGGCTGGCGCTGCCATACTCGTGCTTATCCGATGTGATTCTGGAGGGCGCGGTGCCCTCGGAACGCAGCCCGGACAGCCTTGTATTCCCAAAGATGGAGCGTCTGTCATGTCCTCGAAATCCGCTTCCCTGCCGGAGAACCGGGACGAAAACGAACCGTCGATGGAAGAAATCCTGGCGTCCATCCGCAAGATCATCGCGGATGACAGCCTCGGGATGAAGAAGGACGAACCGGTCCAGAAAAAGTCGGCCGCCAAGAAGGAGCCGCCGGCGCCTGAGCCCAAGCCGGTCGTTGAGGAAGAGCCCGAAGTGCTCGATCTTGCCGAAGTGGCCAAGGTCGCCAGCGCGCCGCAGACGGTCGAGATCGAGCCGGAACCGGAGATGGAGCCCATGCCGGAAGTGATGTTCGAGCCCGCGCCTGTCATGCAGGAGCCGCCACGCGCTCCGATCAACACGGTCGCTGCCCTTGAGGAGCGGATCGTCTCAGACAATACGGGCGTGCTGGTCGGCCAGGCCTTCCAGACCCTGGCCCGCCATACGGCCATGCCAGCCATCGGCCGTTCAATCGAGGATGTCGTTGTCGAGATCCTCCGTCCCATGCTGCGCGACTGGATGGACCAGCATCTGCCGGGCATCGTCGAGAAGATGGTCAAGGCCGAGATCGAGCGCGTCGCCCGCGGCTGAGGGGCGCCAGCCCCGTCGCGCCGGCATGCGGGAGCTTGAACCCGCGGCAGCATCGAATTACAGGAACCAGAGACAAGGGCGCGAACCGGCGCCCTTTTTCAATGGCCCGTCCCCCGGGATGTGGACCGCAGCCGGTGATGGACGATGGAAAAGACGTTTGACCCGAAGCAGATCGAGGCGCGCATTGCCCGCGCGTGGGATCAGTCCGATGCCTTCCGGGCCCAGGCTGCCGGCCGGGCGAATGCCGAGCCTTTCACCATCGTCATCCCGCCGCCGAATGTCACCGGCTCGCTCCATATGGGGCATGCGCTCAACAACACGTTGCAGGATATTCTTTGCCGGTACTGGCGCATGAAGGGCCGGGACGTGCTCTGGCAGCCGGGCACCGACCATGCCGGCATTGCGACGCAGATGGTGGTCGAGCGCAAGCTTGCCTCGGAAGGCAAGCCGGATCGCCGGACGCTCGGCCGCGAGTCCTTCCTGCAGGAGGTCTGGGACTGGAAGGCGCAATCCGGTGGCACGATCATCAACCAGCTCAAGCGCCTCGGTGCCTCCTGTGACTGGTCGCGCGAGCGGTTCACCATGGACGAGGGCCTTTCCCGCGCGGTGCTCGCCTTCTTCGTGCGCCTGCATGAGAAGGGCCTGCTCTACAAGGACAAGCGCCTCGTCAACTGGGACCCCAAGCTCCTGACCGCGATCTCCGATCTCGAGGTCGAGCAGAAGGAAGTGAAGGGCAGCTATGCCTGGAAGCGTGGCGAGACTGACAAGGAAGGCAACCCGCGCGGCTTTGATGCGGCCGCCTTGGGCAAGATCCTCGACCGCGAGCCGGGCGGCCATCTCTACTATCTTGATTATGCGATCGAGGGGATGGCGTTCGACCCGGCCGATCCCGCGACCTGTATCACGGTGGCGACGACCCGCCCCGAGACGATGCTGGGCGATACTGCCATCGCGGTGCATCCGGAGAACGAGCGTTTGAAGCACCTGATCGGGCGCCATGCCATCCTGCCGCTGGTCGGCCGGCGCATTCCGATCATTGCGGATGACTATGCCGATCCCGAAAAGGGCACCGGCGCGGTGAAGATCACGCCTGCGCATGATTTCAACGACTTCGATGTCGGCAAGCGCCATGGCCTCGCCATGGTCAACTTGCTCGACAAGGAAGGCCGGATCGACCTTTCGGATCCCGCCTTCGCCACCGGCCTTTCGCCCGAAGCACTGGCTCTGGCGGAGCGGCCGCGATTCGAGGCGCGCAAGGCGATTGTCGCCTTCCTCGAGGCGGCCGGTGTGCTGCGGCAGGTTGAGCCGCATGCCCAGCAGGTGCCACATGGCGATCGTTCCGGCGTGCCGATCGAGCCTTTCCTCACCGAGCAATGGTATGTCGATGTGAAGCCGCTGGCCGCGAAGGCGATGGAATGGGTTCGCTCCGGCGCGATCACCATCCTGCCGGCGAACAAGGAGGCCGATTTCTTCCGCTGGATGGAGAATATCGAGCCCTGGTGCGTCTCGCGGCAGCTCTGGTGGGGCCATCAGATCCCGGCCTGGTATGGGCCGGATGGCAGCTACGTCGTCGCCGAGAGCGAGGCCGATGCGCGGCGTCAGGCCGAGGCAAAATGGGGCACCGGCGTGACACTGACGCGCGATCCCGACGTCCTCGACACCTGGTTCTCCTCGGCGCTCTGGCCGTTTTCGACGCTTGGCTGGCCGGATTCGACGGCTGAACTCACCAAATACTACCCGACCTCCGTGCTGGTGACCGGCGCGGATATCCTGTTCTTCTGGGTCGCCCGCATGATGATGGCCTCGGCAGCCCTCGAGCATGAGGGCAAGCCGCTCGATGTGCCGTTCCGGACCGTCTATCTGCACGGCCTCGTGCGGGATGAGAAGGGCCGGAAAATGTCCAAGAGCGTCGGCAATGTGCTCGATCCGCTGGAGGTGATCGAGGCGATGGGCGCCGATGCTCTGCGCTTCACCATTGCCAGCTTCGCGGCGCAGGGGCGCGACCCCAAGCTCGGCCTGAAGACGGCCGAGGGTTACCGCAACTTCTGCACAAAGCTCTGGAACGCCTCGCGTCTCGCCGAGATGTATGCCTGCCGGCGCGCGCCCGGCTTTGACCCGGCGGGCGCGACCGGCGCGCTCAACATCTGGGCAATCGGCGAGGCGGACAAGGCTCTGGCCGGCATCGTGGCCGGCATCGAGGGCTATCGCTTCAACGAGGCCGCCTTGTCGGCCTACAAATTCACCTGGAACACGTTCTGCGACTGGTATCTCGAACTGGCCAAGCCGGTTTTGCAGGGCGAGGACGGGCCGCTCAAGGCCGAGACGCAGGCGACGACGGCCTTCCTCCTCGACCGCATCGTGGCGATGCTGCACCCGTTCATGCCCTTCATCACCGAGGAATTGTGGCAGGTCTTCGGGGAATGGGCCGGCCAGAAGCCGGGCCTGCTCTGCGTCGAGGCATGGCCCGAGCCCGTCGGCCGTGATTCCGCGGCCGCCGAGGCCGAGATCGGCTTCGTGGTCGATCTCATCACCGAGATCCGCTCGGCCCGGGCCGAGATGAATGTGCCGGTGGCGACACTGGCGCCTGTGGTCTTTGTCGGGCTGGATGACGCTGCTCAGGAACGCGTCGGCCGGGCGACGGATGTCCTTAAGCGGCTCGCGCGCGTCTCCGAGGTACAGTTCGCGCCGGCTCCGCCGGGCCAGAGCGTCCAGCTTGTGGTGCGGGGGCTTGTTGCCTGCCTGCCGCTGGCGGGCATCATCGACTTCGCTGCCGAGCGCAAACGCCTGACGACCGAGCGCGACAAGCTGGTCAAGGATGTCGAGGGCACGATGCGCAAGCTGACCAATCCGGATTTCCTCGCCCGGGCGCCGGAAGAGGTGGTCGAGGAAAACCGCGAGCGCGTCGCGGAGGCCGAAGCCCGCATGGCGAAGATCGACGAGGCGCTGGCTCGGCTGGGGTGAGGGCGATGCCCGGTCCGGCATTGCCGGATCGGCTTTCTTGACCTTGATCGGGGCTGCGCCTGTCCGGTTCGCTCTTCCCATGGCCCGGGCGCATCATTGTGTCTGTTTCGCAACAACGCGGAATGATTCCGGATCGGCCTGTACCGCTGCCACGATGCGCCGCTTTTGCGCCACAAAGAAGCGTGTAGCTCGCGGCACTAAAGCTTTCGAAAATGGGTGGTTTCCCAAGGCGGGGCAGGCGGGTCGACCGTCAACCATGTCGGGAATTCATCCGGCCGGGCAGATTGTCGATCGGGGCCTTGCATGGCATCCGGGACAGCCACGGAACGAAAGCTCCGGGGTCGTACAGGGTCGGATCATGGATCATCGCGTATTCGACAAGTCGAGATTGCCCAGCCGCCATGTGACGGAGGGGCCGGAGCGTGCGCCGCACCGCTCCTATTACTACGCGATGGGCCTGACCCGGAACCAGATGCGCCAGCCCTTCATCGGCGTGGCTTCCTGCTGGAACGAGGCGGCGCCCTGCAATATTGCGCTGATGCGACAGGCCCAGGCGGTGAAGAAGGGTGTGGCGAGTGCCGGCGGCACACCGCGCGAATTCTGCACGATCACCGTCACCGATGGCATCGCGATGGGCCATCAGGGCATGAAATCCTCGCTGGTCAGCCGCGACGTGATTGCCGATTCCGTCGAGCTGACCATGCGTGGCCATTGCTATGATGCGCTGGTCGGCCTCGCAGGGTGTGACAAGTCGCTTCCCGGCATGATGATGGCAATGGTGCGCCTCAACGTGCCGTCGATCTTCATCTATGGTGGCTCGATTCTGCCTGGCTCCTTCAAGGGCAAGCCGGTGACCGTGCAGGACGTGTTCGAGGCCGTCGGCAAGCATTCCGTCGGCGCCATGTCGGACGAGGATCTCGAGACGCTCGAATCCGTGGCTTGCCCCTCCGCCGGGGCCTGCGGCGCCCAGTTCACCGCGAATACGATGGCGACGGTTTCCGAGGCGATCGGCCTCGCCTTGCCCTATTCCGCCGGCGCCCCGGCGCCCTACGAGATCCGCGACCAGTTCTGCATGACGGCCGGCGAGATGGTCATGGAGCTGATCGCCCGCAACATCCGCCCGCGCGACATCGTCACCCGCAAGGCGCTGGAAAATGCCGCCACCGTGGTGGCAGCCTCCGGCGGCTCGACCAATGCCGCCTTGCACCTGCCTGCCATCGCGCATGAGGTCGGCATCAAGTTCGACCTGTTCGATGTTGCCGAAATTTTCAGGAAAACGCCGTATATCGCCGATCTGAAACCGGGTGGTCGTTATGTCGCAAAGGACATGTTCGAGGTTGGTGGCATCCCCCTGATGATGAAGACGCTGCTCGATCATGGCTTCCTGCACGGCGATTGCCTCACCGTGACGGGCCGCACCATGGCCGAAAACCTCGCTTCCGTGAAATGGAACGACGAGCAGGATGTTGTCCGGCCCGCCAATGACCCGATCACTGTCACTGGCGGCGTGGTCGGCCTGTCCGGCAATCTCGCGCCCGATGGCGCCATCGTGAAGATCGCCGGCATGGCGCCGGACCGGCTCCGCTTCACAGGCCCGGCCCGCTGTTTCGACAGTGAGGAAGCCTGTTTCGAGGCGGTGAAGAAGCGCGAATACCGCGAGGGTGAGGTACTGGTCATCCGCTACGAGGGGCCGAAGGGCGGCCCTGGCATGCGTGAGATGCTGTCCACCACGGCAGCCCTCTATGGCCAGGGCATGGGCGACAAGGTGGCCCTGATCACGGATGGCCGTTTCTCGGGTGCGACGCGCGGTTTCTGCATCGGCCATGTCGGCCCGGAAGCGGCTGTCGGCGGCCCGATCGCCTTGCTCGAGGATGGCGATATCATCGAAATCGATGCGGTCACGGGGGTGCTGCAAACTCGCCTTACCGATGCCCAACTTGAAGCGCGTCGTAAGAACTGGAAGCCGCGAGAGACCGAATACGCCTCTGGCGCATTATGGAAATATGCCCAAACGGTCGGGTCTGCGCGCGATGGCGCGGTGACCCATCCGGGCGGCGTTGCCGAGAAGCATTGCTATGCAGATCTGTGAGCACACCCTGAGCCGGGGCACCGGCCTCGCCCCGGTCGGCGCCCGCTGGTCGGGCAGCGTGCTTGGCGCGTTGATGGCGCTGGCCATGGCCATTCCCGCGGCCTGGGCCTTCGATGTCAAGGAAGCGCCGCCGGCCCCGGCCGAAAAGGGTACGCTTTTCAAGTCGGTGGGCGAATCCCTGCGCGCTGGTTTGCGTGCGCTGTCCAGCGGCGACCCCGGTTCCGCCGTCGAGCCGCTGACTTTCGCTGCCCGCGAGGGCAATGTCGCGGCGCAATGGAAACTCGGCCAGATGTATCGCGAGGGCGAGGGCGTCCGCCGGGATGATTACAAGGCCTACCAGAACTTCTCGCAGATCGTGAACCTGCGTGCGGATGAGAGCCCGGATTCGCCTCATGCCCGCATGGTAGCGCAGGCCTTCGTCGCCCTTGGCAGCTACCACCTGACCGGCATCCCGAATACCCGCGTCCGCCGGGATCCGGGCCGCGCGAGGGAAATGTTCCATTATGCGGCCTCGTATTACAACGATGCCGATGCCCAGTATCATCTCGGACGCGTGTTGGCTGATGGCCTCAACGGCACGAAAGACCTCCAGCAGGCCGCGCGCTGGTTCTATCTCGCCGCCGAGCAGGGCCATGCCTTCGCGCAGGCCCGGTTCGGCCAGATGCTGTTCAATGGCGATGGCGTGCCGCGCCAGGCACCGCGTGGCCTGATGTGGATGCAACTGGCCCGTGAGCAGGTGGATCCGACCCGTTATCCATGGGTAGTCGAACTGAACGAGCGCGCCCGGGAAATCGCCACCGAGGACGAGCGGAAACTGTCGGAGGCCTTTCTGCGCAAGCGGGGCAAGGGCATCCGCTGACAACCGGGTGGATTCGCCCGTCGATCTCGGATAGGTCTTGCCCGCTGGGGGAGATGACCATGCCGTCCTTGAAGCCTCTGCTCGAATGTATCCTGCCCGTTCAGGCTGCTTTTGGCTTGATGGTCATGCTGGTTTCCGGCCCGCTTGTCGCCCAGCCGGCACAGATCATCGGCTCGGCCGAGATTGTCGAGAACCGCGTTTCTGGCGAGATTTCCGGCATCCGCCGTCAGCTGGCGCCCGAAGCCGAGATCTACCGCAGCGAGCTGATCCGGACCGAGGCTGCCTCCAGCACCCGCTTGCGCTTCTCTGATCGATCGGATCTCCGCCTCGGCCCGTCGGCCCAGATCCGGCTGGATTCTGCAATCTATACTGGTCAGGCGGGTACGGCCGTCACGCTCACCCGCGGCGCCTTGCGTTTTGTTTCCGGCAATGGCCCGGTCGGCACCTACCAGATCCGAACGCCTGTTGCGACGATTGGTCTGCGCGGCACCACGGTCGATATCGTTCTCCGCCAGGGGCGGGCCTTCGTCACCCTGGTGGATGGCGCGGCCCAGGTCTGCAGTGGCAATCGCTGTGCTTCACTCACCAATCGCTGTGACTATATCGAGGCTGGCGGCGGGCAGGTGAGCCCGGCCCGGCGGCTGAGCCCCAGTATCCCGACTTTCAGCACGGCGTGTCGTGGCGCCGCCTGTGGTGGCGCCGGCTGCACCGCAAGCGCAACGGGAACCCTCGGCCCTGCAGCGGCTCCACCCGGTGGCTATGACCCGGCTGGCGGCGCGTCAAGTGGAGCGGGCGGTTCCGGTGCGTCGGCCGGGGGCGGCAAAGGGCGTTAGGTCCTGTGCTTTTCCGCACCGTCTCCAGCCTTCCTTGCGATAAGGTAGCGGAAACGGAGCCCCTGCCATGAACATGGTTCAGCCTTGCCCGCCCTTCTCGCCTGACCGGCGCCACTCCGGACGGATGGCGCGCGCCGCCTTTTCAGCCCTCCTCCTCCTGCCCGCAGCCCTGCCGCTGCCCGCCCTGGCGAATGACGTGATCGGCAAGGCCGAAACGATCGAGAACCGCGTGATGGGCCAGCAGGGCGAGGCCCCGCGGCCGCTGGCTGTTCCGGATCCGGTTCACCGCAACGAACGCGTGACGACCGAGGACAAGGCGCAGGCCCGCCTCCGCTTCAAGGACGAAACCGATCTCCGCCTCGGCCCGAAGGCCAGCATCAAGCTCGATGCCTTCGTCTATTCCGGCGAGAAGAACGCCGCGATGGAACTCTCCGCCGGGGCGATGCGTTTCGTGTCGGGCAATGGCCCCAAAGGCAGCTACATCATCCGCACGCCGGTCGCGACCGTGGGGCTGCGCGGTACGACGGTCGAAGTCAGCGTCATCAACAACCGGACCTATGTTTCGCTGCATGAAGGCGCGGCGCAGGTCTGCACGCGTTCCGGCCGCTGCATGGATCTGACCCAGGCCTGCACGTATGTCTCTGTTGATGGACGGGGCGTGACCCTGCCGCAGCGGCTGTCCTCGCGCCTGCCGGTCTACTCGGCGCAATGCACCGGCGATTTCTGCGTGGTCGATCGCTGCACGCCGCAGATCAAGGGGCAGGGCGGGGTGGTTCCGCCAGCCGCCCGGCCGCCGCGCGCCACGCCGCCGAAAGCGCCGCGCCCCCGCCCGCAGCGGCCACGCCGCGTGGTGATCGAGGAAGAGGAGATCATTGATGAGCCGATCTATCGCCGGCCGGCCTATCCGGCTCTGGTCCCGGTCATTCCCGGCCTGATCATCGGGCCTGGTTTCGGGCGGCCACGCTTTCCCGGTTCTGGCGACCGCTATCCCGGACGGGTGCCGCAGGGCCCCAAAGGCCGGGGGTTCCAGTAATGGCCGGGGCGGCTCCGCTCAGGTGAGCCGTGCCCAGACGGGCACATGGTCCGAGGGCTTGTCCTCGGCCCGGAGATCCTTGTCGATCCCGACTTCGGCCAGCCTGTCCGCCGCGCGCGGCGAAAGCAGGAGATGGTCGATGCGGATGCCATTGTTCCGCTGCCAAGCGCCAGCCTGGTAATCCCAGAACGTGTAGAGGCCTGCCGCATCGGTGGTGGCGCGGAGGGCTTCCGTGAAACCGAGATTCAGCAGCCGTTGCAGGGCGGCCCGGCTCTCGGGCAGGAAAAGCGCATCCTGCGCCCAGGCGGCGGGCTCGCGCGCATCGCGTGCATCGGGGATGATGTTGTAATCGCCGGCAATGACGAGCTTTTCCTCGAGCGCCAGCAGGGTGCGGGCATGGTGGGTCAGCGCATCCATGAAGGCGAGCTTGTAGTCATATTTCGGCCCGGGCGCCGGGTTGCCGTTCGGGAAATACACACCGCAGATCCGCAGGGCCTCGCCGGGCACCGAGACGACGGCCTCGATATAGCGCGCCTGGCTGTCGTCAAAGCCGGGCAGGCCACGGTTCTCCACCTCCATCGGGTGTTTCGACAGGATGGCGACGCCGTTGAACGTCTTCTGGCCATGCGTCTCGACAGTGTAGCCCAGCGCTTCGATACTCTCGCGCGGGAAGGCCTCGTCGAGACATTTGAGTTCCTGCAGGCAGACAATGTCCGGCTGCCGGGCCTGAAGCCAGCGCAACAGATGCGCTTCACGCTGCCGCACCGAATTGACGTTGTAGGTCGCGATGATCATGTGCCCATCTGTAGCGCGAATCGCCCGCAGGGGGACAGCCGTTTCCCGCCGCCCACAGGAGTTCTCGGATGCAGCCGGAAGCCCGCTTCCTGATGGCCTATTGTGAACGTCTCGGCTCGCCCGCCTTCTGGGCCGAACCGCTGAACGCGCTGACCAATGCCGGCTTCGTGCTGGCGGCTGGCATGGCCTTCTGGCTCTGGCGCCAGCGCCACCCGCGGGATGTGCCTGCCCTCGTGCTGATCCTGCTGATGGTGGCGATCGGCATCGGCAGCTTCCTCTTCCACACCATCCCCAACCGTCGGACGGTGCTGATGGATGTCCTGCCGATCCAGGGCTTCATCCTTCTCTATCTCGGCCTCGCCATCCGCCGTTTCCTCGGCGCGCCGCTCTGGCTGGCCCTGGCCGGCCCGGTCATGTTCTTCGCTGCCTCGGCCGGTCTGGTGCAGCTTGCTGGTGCCAGCGCCTTGCGCGGCGGCATCGGCTATGTCCCGGCCTTGCTGGCGCTCTATGGCTTCGGTCTTGCTGTGGCGGCCCGCAGCCGACAGGCGGCGCCGGGAAGAGCCGGTCTGACGGGCGATGCCGCCCGGCCCATCGCCCGCGCCCTGCTGCTCGCCGGCGGGCTCTTCACCCTGTCGCTGGCTTTGCGCACCCTGGACCAGCCGCTCTGCAGCGCCTGGCCCTACGGGCTCCATTTTCTCTGGCACCTGTTCAATGCCACGGTTCTGGGGTTGCTCGCCCTTGCGGCGATCCGGGCGATCAATCCTCGTTGATCAGCTGGATCCGCCACATGCCGTAATGATGGTCCTGGCTCCAGTAGCCCTCGAGATAATCGCTCTCCGGAAAGCGATGCAGCGTCGCCCGCCCGCCGATCTCGACACAGCGCAACTCATAATGCCCCGGCGCCAGCGCCTTGCCGAAATAGCGCTCCTGCCCGTGCTCGCCCGGATACTCGACCGTGATTTCGTCGTGCTCGAGCCGCACCGCCCCGGTCACGTTCCGGCTCGGCCGGCCGGTATTGTAGAAGAACTCCACCGCGCTCTTGGCAAACACACTCATGCTGGTCTCCTCCTCGGCCCGTTCCGGGCCTGATGAAACCAGCATGGCGGGCTTCCCGGTCCCCCGCCATGATCGGGATCAAAGGGGAGGGGCATCCATGACTTCGGAATCAGTCAATTGTTCAGATCCTCGTAGAGATCGGCCCAATCCGGATTATCGGCGACAATGAGCCGGACCTTCCAGGCCCTTGGCCAGCGCTTGATGGATGTCTCGCGCTGGATCGCCTCGGCAATGCCGTCATGGCATTCAATCCAGACCAGCCTGTTCAGGCGATAGCGCCGGGTAAAGTGGCCGCCTTCGCCATTCCGGTGCTCGTAGCTTCATCTGGCGATATCATTCGTAACCCCGCAATAGAGGGTTCCGTTTGGCCGGTTGGTCATCATGTAGACATAGCCGGGCATGAAGTCGCTTCCCGTCAACGATCTCTTGATCGTGCCGGAAGCCAGCCCGTCGTGGAAGCGATGCAAGGTTGTGCACGCGAAACCCGGTTGTGCCCTTATGGCCGTCATGCCCGCCCTTGGGGCGGGCATCCATGACTTGTCCACCGGCTCTGCTCGTGGAGGATCGCCAAGTCGTGGATGGCCGGGCCAGGCCCGGCCATGACGGAGAGGGCCGGTCAACGGAAAAGCCCGGCCGGAGCCGGGCTTTATGTCTTATGGATCAAACAAGGGGACCGCCGATCACGAACAGCCCGTCGTTGAACCGCATGTATCACATTTCAGACAGGTGCCGTTCCGCACCAGAGTGAAGTTCATGCATTCCGGGCAGGCCTCGCCGACATAGCCCTTCATCTTGGCGATGGAGCGCTTGGTGGCGATATCGTTAGTCGCGGCGGCACCGGCCGGTCGCGCCGCCGGCGCCACGAAGCCGAGGCTCTCGATGGCTTCCGCGATCGAGGTATCCGCCTTCAGCGCTGTCGCGCCGGCCATGGCATAGACGGTGGTGGTGCTGGTGGCCGTGGCCGCCATTGCCCCGCCGCCGGCACCGCCCTCGACCACGCCGAGATAGTTGGTGGCGCGGCCGCGGACGAGGCCCTTCGAAACCACCCGCGCCGCCGGCGTCGAGCCCGAGGGCAGGCCCTCGGCATCGTCGCCCCGGCCCAGGGTCGTCGCGCCGAGATCATCCGGCGTCACATGGGCAAGGTCTTCGCGGCCGAGATAGGAAATGGCCAGCTCGCGGAACACGTAATCGAGGATCGACGTGGCCGACTTGATGGCGTCATTGCCCTGCACGAAGCCCGCCGGCTCGAACCGGGTGAAGGTGAAGGCATCGACATATTCCTCGAGCGGCACGCCATATTGCAGGCCGAGCGAGATCGCGATGGCGAAATTGTTCATCATGGCCCGGAAGGCGGCGCCTTCCTTGTGCATGTCGATGAAGATCTCGCCGAGGCGGCCATCCTCATATTCGCCGGTGCGCAGATAGACCTTGTGCCCGCCGACAATCGCCTTCTGGGTATAGCCCTTGCGGCGGCCCGGCAGCTTCTCGCGCTCGCGCACCTTCTCGATCCGCTCGATCACGCGCTCGACGATCTTCTCCGAGATCTGGGCCACGCGCGCCGCGTTCGGCATCGCCACCAGCGCCTCGACCGCCTCGTCGGCTTCCTCGGCCTCGTCCTCGATCAGGGCGGAGTTGAGCGGCTGGCTGAGCTTGGAGCCATCGCGGTAGAGCGCGTTGGCCTTCAGCGCCAGGCGCCAGGAGAGCAGATAGGCGCTCTTGCAATCCTCGACGGTCGCCTCGTTCGGCATGTTGATCGTCTTGGAGATCGCCCCCGAGATGAAGGGCTGCGCCGCCGCCATCATGGTGATGTGGCTCTCGACCGAGAGATAGCGCTTGCCGAGCCGGCCGCACGGATTGGCGCAATCGAAGACCGCGTAATGCTCCTGCTTGAGATGCGGCGCGCCTTCCAGCGTCATCGCCCCGCAGACATGGATATTGGCGGCCTCGATCTCCTTCTTCGAGAAGCCGAGGAAGGGCAGCAGCTCGAAGCTCATGTCATTGAGCTGCTCGTCGGTGATGCCCATCGCCTTCATCGCTTCGTCGCCGAAGGTCCAGCGGTTGAAGGCGAACTTGATGTCGAAGGCCGAGGGCAGGCCCTTTTCGAGCTTCTCGAGCATCTCGTCGGTGAAGCCCTTGGCCCGCAAGGTGGTGTGGTTGATGCCCGGCGCCTGCCGGAGCGAACCATGGCCCACCGCATAGGCCTCGATCTCGCCGATCTGGGCCTCGCTGTAGCCGAGCGTGCGCAGGGCCGCCGGAACCGCGCGGTTGATGATCTTGAAATAGCCGCCACCGGCCAGTTTCTTGAACTTCACCAGCGCGAAATCCGGCTCGATGCCCGTCGTGTCGCAATCCATGACAAGGCCGATCGTGCCCGTCGGGGCAATCACGGTGACCTGCGCATTGCGATAGCCATGCTTCTCGCCGAGCGCGAGGGCGCCATCCCAGGAGGCCACGGCATGCGTGACAAGCGCCGGGATCGGGCAATTCGCATGGTCGAGCGGCACCGGATTGACCGCAAGGGCCTCGTAGCCGGTGGCTTCGCCACGGGCGGCGCGGGCATGGTTGCGGATGACGCGCAGCATATGCGCCGCGTTCTTCTTGTAGCCCGGGAAGGGGCCCAGCTCGGAAGCGACCTCTGCCGAGGTGCGATAGCTCATCCCCGTCATCAGCGCCGTCAGGGCGCCGCAGAGCGCCCGGCCGGCATCCGAATCATAGGACAGGCCCATCGTCATCAGCAGGCCGCCGATATTGGCATAGCCGAGGCCGAGGGTGCGGAATTCATAGGACAGTTCGGCGATCTCCTTCGACGGGAACTGCGCCATCAGCACCGAGATCTCGAGCACCAGCGTCCAGACCCGGATCGTGTGCTCATAGGCGCGGATATCGAATGCGCGGCCCTCCGCATCATAATACTGGAGCAGGTTCATCGATGCGAGGTTGCAGGCCGTATCGTCGAGGAACATGTATTCCGAGCACGGATTCGAGGCATTGATCCGCCCCGAAGCCGGGCAGGTATGCCAGTCATTCATGGTCGTGTTGAAATGCAGGCCCGGATCGGCCGAGGCCCAGGCCGCATAACCGATCTTCTCCCAGAGGTCGCGGGCCTTCAGCGTCTTGGCCACCTTGCCGTCGATGCGGCGGATCAGGTTCCAGTCGCCATCGGCCTCGACCGCACGCAGGAAATCATCCGTCAGAGACACGGAATTGTTCGAGTTCTGGCCGGCAACGGTCAGATAGGCCTCGGAATCCCAGTCGGTATCATAGATGTCGAATTCGAGATCCTTGTAGCCCTGCTTGGCGAACTGGATCACGCGCTTGATGTAGTTGTCCGGCACCATCACGCGGCGCGCAGCCTTGATCTCGCGCTTCAGGGCCGGGTTCTTCTCCGGATCGAAGCAGGAATCGCCATCGCCCTCGCAATTGAGGCAGGCGCGCATGATCGCCTTCATGGCCTTGGCATTGATCTTCGAACCGGTGACGAGCGCAGCGACCTTCTGCTCTTCCTTCACCTTCCAGTCGATATAGGCCTCGATATCCGGATGGTCGGCATTGACGACCACCATCTTCGCCGCGCGGCGCGTCGTGCCGCCCGACTTGATCGCGCCCGCAGCACGGTCACCGATCTTGAGGAAGCTCATCAGCCCTGAGGAACGGCCACCGCCGGAAAGCTTCTCGCCTTCGCCGCGCAGCGCGGAGAAGTTCGAGCCCGTGCCGGAGCCGTATTTGAACAGGCGCGCCTCGCGCACCCAGAGATCCATGATCCCGCCCTCGTTGACGAGGTCGTCCTGCACGCCCTGGATGAAGCAGGCATGCGGCTGCGGATGCTCGTAGGAGGATTTCGAGCGGGTCAGCTTCCCGGTCTTGTAATCGACATAGAAATGGCCCTGGCCCGGGCCATCGATACCGTAAGCCCAGTGCAGGCCGGTATTGAACCATTGCGGCGAATTCGGCGCGACGCGCTGGGTGGCGAGCATGTAGCAAAGCTCGTCAAAGAAGGTCTGTGCGTCATCCTCGGAGGTGAAATAGCCCCCCTTCCAGCCCCAGTAGGTCCAGCAGCCGGCCAGCCGGTTGAAAACCTGCTTGGCGGAGGTTTCGGAGCCATAGCGCTCCTTCTCGGGCAGCGCGGCGAGGGCGGCCTCGTCCGGCACCGAGCGCCAGAGGAACGAGGGGACATCGTTCTCTTCGACACGCTTCAGCACCGCCGGCACGCCGGCCTTGCGGAAATACTTCTGCGCCAGCACGTCGGCGGCCACCTGACTCCAGCTCTCGGGAACTTCCAGCTTCTCAAGTCGGAACACCACCGAGCCGTCGGGATTCTTGATCTCCGAGCGTGTCTCGTGGAAGGCCAGGCCCGAATAGGGCGTCTGGCCTGCCTGGGTGTAAAGCCGTTCGAACTTCATCTCTCGTCCCCTTTTGGGTGCCTCGGCACCGCTGACCTTGCTCTTGCGAAGCGCCCGAACCGCTATGGAGAGGCGAATCCGCATTGAGCCGTGAATACTCACGGCCCCCGCCTGCTCCGTTTGACGTGCCAGAACCCCCGACCCTGTTCGCGGAAGAGACTTTGGGTGGCCCGGAAAGCCGGCCCCCCGGCCGTATCCCGAACCCCGCTTTTTTTGACGCCGGATCTGGCCCGGCGGTCTCTGTCGCGAAGACGCCCAAGCTAGGACAGCCGCTTCGAGGGCGTCAATATCTAGTTGGGTATCCACATGATGGTCGCAACATCTGGTGACTAACTTGTGAATCGTGGGGACAATTCGGCGATTCTTCGCAACGGTATGATGAGTCAGGATTTTTCTCGGCGGGTGACTCGGTGGCCTCCTGAACCGGCAAAAAATCAAGCGGAATCTTCGGCGAATTTTGCCGCATTGGCGGGTTCAGCCGGCAAAGATTCCAGGGGGTGATTCCCCATCGGGCCGCGCCGGGCCGATACCAGATGTAGCGGCTCAGGGCAGCCGAGGCACAAGGCGCAATGCCGGTCCCGGGCTCTGAAATCACGCGTGAATCCGGTCTCCACCCTTGGAATCGCTGGACCTCGGTCAGCAAATTTGCGAGAAGCAGCGTCATGCGGCGCTTGCTGGAGCAGGCGGACGAATCACATTCCGCCCGACAGCGATTCGCAAAACCGGAAGACCACGATGAAGACCCTTCTCCTGCAGATTTTCACCTGGTGGAATGGCCAGACCCTCGGCACCCGTTTCTGGACATGGCGCAAGGGCGAGAAGGTCGGCACCGATCAGTTCGGCAACATCTATTACCGTACGCGCGGCGGCGCGAAGGATCCGGCCCTTGGCCACGAGCGCCGCTGGGTGATCTATAACGGCGAGGCTGATGCCTCGATGATCCCGCCCGGCTGGCATGGCTGGATGCATCACCGGGTTGCGATGCCGCCCTCGCAGGAGGATTACGCCGCGAAGGAATGGGAATTGCCGCATCAGGGCAACCCGACCGGCACGGCCGATGCCTATCGCCCGGCCGGGTCGATCCTGGCGCAGGGGCAGCCGGCCGGTACGCGCGGTGAATACGAGCCTTGGCGCCCGTAACGCCCTTTTTTCGTCCGGATTTCAGTGATAGGGCAGGCGCCGTTGCCGCGCTGGCGCGGGAAGGGATTCGAAGAAACATCATGATCCGGCATTTTCGGTTGCTCCCGCTTGTCGGCCTGAGCCTTGCAGGCCTCATGGCGGCTCCGGCCCTTGCCGACAAGATCAAGAACCCCACAGCAGTCTTTTCCGGTCTCGACAAGATTACCGGGCGGATCATCGCCTTCGAGGCCGCCGTCGACGAGACGGTGCAATTCGGCTCGCTGCAACTGACGCCGCGCATCTGTTATTCCCGGCCGGATTACGAGAACCCGCAGACGACCACCTTCCTCGAGGTCGAGGAGGTCAGCACCGACAACCAGTACAAGAAGATCTTCGCGGGCTGGATGTTCGCGGCCAGCCCGGGCCTGAACGCCATTGAGCACCCGGTCTATGATGTCTGGCTGACCGACTGCAAGGGCGGGACGGAGATCATCAAGACCCCGCCGGAAGCCGACGAGGTCGAGGAGACGCCGCCGCCACTCGCCGCCGATCGCAAACAGCCGCCCCGGCCGGTCTCTCCGGTCCAGCGTGGCCCGGGCCAGGCCGCTACCAATGCCCCGTTGCGCCTGCCGGACAGCACCGGCCGTGGTGCGCCGGTCCCGCCGGCGGGCGTTGCGCCGCGCGCCCAGCCACAGCAGCGCTTCTTCCCCACCAATACCGGGCCGGCCCGCGGCGGCGCGGCCTATGATCCCGGCCCGAGGAACTGAAGTCCAACCGCCAGTTTTATGGTGCCGGGGGCTTGGCCCGCCCGAGCGCGGCAAGCACCGTGCCGATATGGCCGGGCCCCTCGGCCGGCCAGACATGGAAATCGCCCTGCCTGTCCAAGGCTGCATCGAGCAGGGCGCGATAGGCCTTCCTCGGAATTTCGGTCGCGCCGAATTGCTGGAGGTGGCTCGTGACGAACTGCGTGTCGAGCAGCGTGAACCCGCCCGCCCGGAGCCGCGCCACCAGATGGACCAGCGCGATCTTCGAGCAATCCCGCGCGCGGTGGAACATGCTTTCGCCGAAGAAGGCTGAACCAAGCGCGATCCCATAGAGGCCGCCGACCAGCGCCTCCCCGTCATAAACCTCGACGGTATGGCAGAATCCCTGCTCGAACAGCGCGCCATAGAGCCGCCGGATCGGCCGGTTGATCCAGGTCGCGCCTTCCTCTTGCCGGGGCGCGGCGCAGGCCTCGATCACGGCTGCAAAATCACGGTCCACCACCACGCGATAGCGTGCCTGCCGCACCAGCCGCATCAGCCGGGAGCCGACATGGAACCGGTCGAGCGGCAGGATGCCGCGCTTCTGCGGCTCGATCCAGTGAAGGCCGGGATCCTCTGCGCTTTCCGCCATGGGGAAGATGCCGGCCGCATAGGCACGCAGCAGGATATCCGGAGTGATCGGGAGATCCTGGTCGTCATCCTGCATGGCTACGGCCCGTTTCCTGAAAGGGGCTGGCGCGGTGCCGCGCCGCGTTGTCGGCGCGTGTGCCGTCAGGCCAGTTCACCCATGCCGCCGTCGCGCAGGAACTTCTCCAGCCAATGGATATCATAGAGTCCATTCTGGATATCCTGGTTCCGGACCAGCGTTCGGAACAGCGGCAGCGTCGTCTCGATCCCGTCGACGACAAACTCGTCAAGGGCACGGCGAAGGCGCATCAGGCATTCATTCCGCGTCCGCCCGTGGACGATCAGTTTCGCCACAAGCGAATCGTAATGCGGCGGAATCCGGTAGCCCTGATACACGGCCGAATCCACCCGCACGCCGAGCCCGCCGGGCGGATGGAAATAGGTCACCATGCCGGGCGAGGGGCGGAACGTCGCCGGGTGCTCGGCATTGACGCGGCATTCGATCGCGTGGCCGGACACTTTGATGTCGCTCTGGCTGACCGAGAGCGGAGAGCCGGCCGCCACCTTGATCTGCTCGTTCACGAGGTCGATCCCGGTGATCATCTCCGTCACCGGATGCTCGACCTGGATGCGCGTGTTCATCTCGATGAAATAGAATTCGCCGTTCTCGTAAAGGAACTCGATCGTCCCGGCGCCGAGATAACCCAGCTCCGACATGGCCTTCGCGACGATGCCGCCGATCTTCTCGCGCTGCTCGGCATTGAGGGCGGGCGAGGGGCCTTCCTCCCAGACCTTCTGGTGGCGGCGCTGGAGCGAACAATCCCGCTCGGCGAGATGGATCGCCCCGCCCTTGCCGTCGCCCAGAACCTGGATCTCGATATGCCGCGGCTTTTCGAGATACTTCTCGATATAGACCGCATCATCCCCGAACGCCGCCTTGGCTTCGGTGCGCGCCGCCGCCAGCGCATAGGAGAGATCCTCCTCGGTGCGGGCCACCTTCATGCCGCGGCCGCCACCGCCGGCTGCGGCCTTGATGATCACGGGAAAGCCGATCTCGGCCGCAACACGCTTGGCCTCTTCGTCCTCGGTAATCCCGCCTTCCGAGCCGGGAACGACGGGGATGCCAAGACGGACAGCTGTCTTCTTCGCCTCGATCTTGTCGCCCATCGTGCGGATATGCTGCGATTTCGGGCCGATAAAGCCGATCTTGTGCTGTTCAAGCACTTCGGCAAACCGGGCATTCTCCGACAGGAACCCGTAGCCGGGATGGACAGCATCGGCGCCCGTAATCTCGCAGGCGGCGATCAGCGAGGGAATGTTGAGGTAGGAATCGCGCGGCGAGGGCGGGCCGATACACACGCTTTCATCGGCGAGCTTCACATGCATCGCATCCGCATCGGCCGTCGAATGGACCGCAACCGTGGCGATCCCGAGTTCCTTGCAGGCGCGGAGGATGCGAAGCGCGATCTCGCCGCGATTGGCGATGAGGACCTTGTCGAACATGTTACTCGATCACCACCAGCGGTTCGCCATACTCGACTGGCTGGCCATCCTCGACGAGGATATGCGTTACGGTGCCGGCGCGCGGCGCAACGATTTCGTTGAAGGTCTTCATCGCCTCGACCAGAAGCAGTTTCTCGCCCTGCTTCACCTGGCTGCCGATTTCGATGAAAGCGGTGGCGCCCGGCGAGGGACGGCGATAGGCCGTGCCAACCATCGGCGAGCGCACGGCACCCGGATGGGCCCCGAGATCCGCCGGCTTGTCGGCAGCGGGGGCGGACACCGCCGCGGCTGCGGCCACAGGTGCCGCCGCAACGGCCGGAGCGGCAGCGACCGTCTGCATGACGGGCGCCACGGTAACCTGCCGGGCCACGCGAATCCGCAGATCCCCTTTCTCCACTTCGATCTCGGTCAGGTCAGTCTCCGAGATCAGCAGGGCGATCTGGCGCACCAGATCGGGATCAATGGTCAGGTCTTTGGCCATGGATGGGGCTTTCATGAATTCGTCGTCTCGCTGTGTCAGGCCGCAGGCGGCATATCGAGCAATGCGCGGAGGGCGAGCACATAGCTGTTCGCGCCGAAGCCCGCAATCACCCCGATGGCAACCGGTGCGATATAGGAATGATGCCGGAACTCCTCGCGGGCATGCACGTTGGACAGATGCACCTCGATGGCCCGGACCTTGGCTGCCTTGATCGCATCACGGACAGCCACAGAAGTGTGGGTATAGGCCCCGGCATTGAGGATGACATCCGCCATGACCTCACCGGCCTCGTGAATATGCGTCACAAGCCCACCCTCGAAATTCGTCTGCCGGAACACAAGCTGGATATGCTCGCGCTGGGCGATGGCCTGCAATGAAGCCTCGATATCCTCGAGCGTCTTGGTGCCATAGATGCCCGGCTCGCGCTTGCCGAGAAGGTTGAGATTGGGTCCGTTCAGGACGTGAATCTGACGCATGCTTCTGCCTGCCCGCCACATTTTGCGTTACGCAAGGGCGCCCTCTCTAGCCCAAAACATCGCAAAACGGAAACGCCCTCTGTTGAGAAGTCCGGGCAGGCTGCGAATCCGGTCTCAGCATTCCGCCTTCTTGCACTGGCGCCAGGCCTGCACGCGCTTGGAGAGTTCGTCATAGCCGCGCGCGCCGATGATCAGTTCCTCGGCCACCACATAGCTCGGCGTCCCGTTGATGCCGAGGGCATCCGCCAGCCCGCGAGATTCCTCGAGGGCCAGCGGAATGGCCGGCGAGGCCATCGCCGTCTCGAGTTTCTTCAGGTCGGCGCCGAGATCCTTGGCCACCGCAAGCGCCTGATCACGGCCGACACTGCCCCGGGTGTTCAGGAGGTTCGCATGGAACTTCCACAGCTTGTCCTTGTCGAATTGCTGGCGGAGCGCCAGGGCCACCACGGCGGCATCCCGCGAGCCGGGCGAGAGGATCGGGAACTCCTTGATCACGACGCGGACATTCTTGTCGGTATCGAGGATCTTCTGGATGTCGGCGAGGCCGCGCTTGCAGAAGCCGCAATTGAAATCGAAGAACTCGACAATGGTCACATCGCCGTTCGGGTTTCCGACAACCGTGTGATGCTCGGACACGTAGAGCGGGCTCTTCGGGTCAGCCGTGAGGCGCCGGATTGCCTTCTGCTCCTCCTCCTTCTGCCGCCGCTCCAGTTCGATCATCGCCTCCTGGATCACCTCGGGATGCTTGAGGAGATATTCCTTCACGATGGATTCGATGGCGCTCCGATCAACAGGCGGGCTGGCCGGCGGCGTGCCCTGCGCGAAGCTTGTGCCCTGGCTGGCGACCAGCAGGATGCTGGAAGCCGCGAGCATCCGGATGCGGGCGAAGAGGGGGAGGCGGCGCATGGTCGTTCCTTCTGGGCTGCGGAATCGGGAGGTCAATTGGTCTTCTCGGGCTTCGCTTCGGCGATGTCCCGGGCGGCGAGATAGGCAGCGGAATTCGGGGGCAGCAGGGGCATGGCGCGCCGTGCGAAACGCTGCGCATCCTGGAATTGCCCCTCGATCAGGGCGCCACGGGCAGCGGCGAGGGCGGCATTGCCCTCGTCGCCCTTGCGGCCGTAGGCCTGCGCAAGATAGCGGAATCCTTCGAAATTGTCGGGGTCCCGGCTGGTCGCGTTGGTCAGTTCCTTGATTGCCTCGGCGATGGATTGCGGTGTGTCTGCGGCCACGAGCGCGTGGCCGAGCATCGTCCGGATCAGCGGCTGGTTCGGCGCCAGCGACACCGCCCGCCGCAAAGGCGCCACGGCCTGGCTCGCGCGGCCTGCCTCGAGCAGGGCCTGCCCCTTGAGCTCCCAGAAATACGGGTTCCCCGGCTGCTCGGCGATCAGGGCGTCGATCGCCTTCAGGGCGTTGTCCGGCCGGCCGAACCGGTAGTCGATGATCGCGCGGGCATAGCGGGCCGGCAGGGAGGTGTTGTGGCCGGGATAGCGCCGTGCCACTTCGCTGGCATTGCCGGTAAAGGCATAGAGCTTCGCCCGGATCATCTCGTGCTTCATCAGCCGGGCCGGCGGATCCTTCTCGTTGAAGAAGGGTGACTTCACCGCCGCCTCGCGCAGGGAGGCGACACGATCCTGCGGCAGCGGGTGGCTCTGGGTGTATTTGTCGAGCCGCGTCGAGGAGAACAGCATGTCATTCGACATGCGCTCGAACGTCTCGAGCATGCCCTTCGGCGATTGCCGCGTCTTTTCGAGGAAAGTCAGGGCTGCACGGTCTGCCGCCTGTTCCTCGCCGCGCTGGTAGGCCAGCAGCGAACGGCGCGCCATTTCCGGGCCGGTGAGGAGTGCGCCCATCGCCCCGGTCGAATTGCTGCCGATCTGCCGGGATTGTGCCGCCCCGATCAAAGCCGCGCCGCCGAGCAGGGTGCCGATGATGGCGATGGCCTGCGCCTTTTCGAGTTCGTTGCGGAGCCGGGCGAGATGGCCGCCGGCAATATGCCCGGCCTCATGGGCCAGCACGCCGATGATCTGGTTCGGCGTCTGCGAATCCATGATCGCGCCGATATTGACGAAGACCCGCTTTCCGTCTGCGACAAAGGCGTTGAAGCTCCGGTCATTCACCAGCACGACGCGAATGAAGCCTTTCCGCAGGCCCGCCGCCCCGAGGATCGGGTCAAGATAGTCCCGCATGACCTGCTCGATCTCGGCATCGCGGATGAAGCTGATCCGCCGCTGCTGTGCCTCCACCGGCACGAGCGAGCCGAGAGCAATTACGCCCGCCATGACAAGCGAGAGCATCTTCCGGGCCCAATGCCGGGGCCGGGCTTCAGGATGTGAGGGCAGCGCGTCCACTACCATGACTTCTCCGCAGGTCGAACCGGCATAGGCTATAGCGACCAATGCGGTCAATTCTGGGCAGCGGGATTCGCGGTCTTGTGATGGATGGCGAGGCGAATGTCCTGCAGGCTGGGGGATTATTGACTTGCGGGAAGGAACGGCGGAGAAGGCCCGGCGCCTGAGCCCGAGGAGCCGCCATGCCGAGCCCTATCCTTTCCCGCCGCTCGCAGATCGCCGCGTTCATCGCCATGGATGTCCTGCGCGAGGCGCGGGATCTTGGCCGCGAGGCAGCCCGCACCGGCCGGCCGGGGATCATCCATCTCGAGGTCGGCGAGCCCGGCGCCCCTTCGCCGCGCCCCGTGCGCGAGGCCGCCATGCGGGCGCTCGAGGCCGGCCGCATCGCCTATACCGAGGCGCTTGGCCTGCCCGCCTTGCGCGAGGCCATTGCCGGTCATTATCGCCGCCGCTACGGGATCGATGTTCCTGCCACGCGCGTCGCCGTGACCACGGGCTCCTCCGCCGGCTTCATCCTGGCCTTTCTCGCCATGCTGGATCACGGCGGGCGCATCGGCATTCCCTCGCCGGGTTATCCCGCTTACCGCAACATCCTGCAGGCCTTGGGCATCGAGGCTGTCGAAATCCCGACCGGGCCGGAAACAGGCTTCGTGCTCTCTGCCGCGGCGATCCGCGCCGCCCATGCCCGCACGCCGCTCGATGCCGTACTGGTCATGAGCCCCGCCAACCCGACCGGTGTTCTGACATCGGCCAGCGAAGTGGCTGCCATCGCGTCAACATGCCGCGAACTCGGGCTCTGGCTGGTTTCGGACGAGATCTATCACGGCCTGACCTACGAGGGTGAGGAAGCAACGGCGCTTGCCGGCTCGGACGAGGCGATCATCGTCAACTCCTTCTCGAAATACTTCTGCATGACCGGCTGGCGCATCGGCTGGCTGGTCGTGCCGGAGCGGATGGTCCGGCCGCTGGAATGCCTCGCGCAGAACCTTGCCATCTCGGTGCCCTATCTCAGCCAGGTCGCTGCGATCGCGGCCTTCGAGGCCGAGGAGGAACTGGAGGCGATCAAGGCCGGCTATGCCCGCAACCGCGCGGTGCTGATGGAGGCGCTGCCGGCACTTGGCCTGAAGCCGCTGCCGATGGATGGCGCCTTCTACGCCTATTGCGATATCGGCCGGTTCTCGAACGATTCCATGGCCTTCTCGAAAAAGGCCCTGCACGAGGCCGGTCTCGCCATCACACCGGGCCTCGATTTCGACCGCAGCGAGGGCCATCGCTTCATCCGCCTTTCCTATGCCGGCAGCGAAGCGGATATCCTCGAAGGCGTGGCGCGCCTGAAGCGCTGGCTGGCGCCCTGAAATGCCCATTTCCACCATGATCATGCTGGCGGTTCTGGTCGCGATGCGGGTGCTCTGCCTCGCGATCGCAGCCCTTTTCGTGATGGTCGCCATCCGCAGCCTGTTCGATGCCGACCTCACGATCCGCTGGTGGCAGGCGCTTGTCGGGGCCGGTATCTTCCTCGCGACAGGCCTCGCTGCCGGCCTGTTGCGCAAGGCTCTCGCCCGCAATACGCGCTAGCCCGGACGCCCAGGACGTCCTAAACCCTTGACGCTGGCCGCGACCCTCGCGAAAAGCGAATCCTCCACCGATCGTGAAAGCAGCATCATGTCGCTCGATATCCGTTCTGCCCCGCCGAAATACTGGATCAAAGGCGCCAAGGCCGATTGGGAAATCATCATAGGCATGGAGATCCATGCCCAGGTCAATTCGAACGCGAAGCTCTTTTCCGGGGCCTCGACGGCCTTTGGCGGCGAGCCCAACGCCCATGTGAGTTTCGTTGACGCTGCCATGCCGGGCATGCTGCCGGTCATCAACCGCGAATGCGTGGCGCAGGCAGTCCGCACCGGCCTCGGGCTGAAGGCGCAGATCAACCGCAAGTCCCGGTTCGACCGGAAGAACTATTTTTACCCGGATCTGCCGCAGGGCTACCAGATCAGCCAGTTCGCCGAGCCGATCGTTGGCGAGGGCGAGGTCATTGTCGATATCCCCGGCGAAGCCGAGCCGATCATGGTGCGGATCGAGCGCCTGCATCTCGAACAGGATGCCGGCAAGTCGATCCATGATCAGGACCCGGCCAATTCCTTCGTTGATCTCAACCGCGCCGGTGTTGCACTGATGGAGATCGTCTCGAAGCCGGACCTTCGTTCGGCCGAGGAAGCGCAGGCCTATGTTACCAAGCTGCGCCAGATCCTGCGCTATCTCGGCACCTGTGATGGCGACATGGAGAAGGGCAATCTCCGCGCCGATGTGAACGTTTCCGTCCGCCGGCCTGGCGAGCCTTTCGGCACGCGCTGCGAGATCAAGAACGTCAATTCCATCCGTTTCATCGGTCAGGCCATCGAGGTCGAGGCCCGCCGTCAGATCGCCATTATCGAGGATGGCGGAAAGATCGACCAGGAAACCCGCCTCTATGATCCGGGCAACCGGGAAACCCGCTCGATGCGCTCGAAGGAAGAAGCGCATGATTACCGCTACTTCCCCGATCCGGACCTGCTGCCGCTGCTGCTCGAGGAAGAGTTCGTCGCGGTGCTGAAAGCCGGTCTGCCGGAACTGCCCGACGACAAGAAGGCCCGGTTCATGCGCCAGTACGGCCTGACAGCCTATGATGCCTCGGTGCTGGTCATGGAGCGCGAAAGCGCCGATTTCTTCGAAGCCGTCGCTCGTGGCCGCGATGGCAAGATCGCCGCGAACTGGGTGATCAACGAGCTGTTCGGTCGCCTCAACAAGGAGGGCCTCGGCGTGACCGAGAGCCCGGTCAGCGCCGCCCAGCTCGGCGGAATCATTGATCTCATTGGCGCGGGCACCATCTCGGGCAAGATCGCGAAGGACCTGTTCGAGATCGTCTGGACCGAAGGCGGAGACCCCGCCGGGATTGTCGAGACGCGCGGGATGAAGCAGGTGACCGATACCGGCGCGATCGAGAAGGTCGTCGACGAGATCATCGCCGCCAATCCTGACAAGGTCGAGCAGGCGAAGGCCAAGCCGACCCTGCTGGGCTGGTTCGTGGGCCAGGTGATGAAATCCTCCGGCGGCAAGGCAAACCCGGCCGCTGTCAACGACCTGCTCAAGTCGAAACTGGGGATCGAGTGAACGTCCCTGTGATCCGGCCCGTCCAGCAAGAGGATCTCGCCGCGGTCCGGGATGTGCTCGTCCGGACCTGGCATGCCACTTATGACGAGGCGCTCGGCGCGGCGAAGGTCGCCGAGATAACGTCGCGCTGGCATTCGCCCGAAGCGTTGCAGCGTCAGATGGAGGAC
Source organism: Rhabdaerophilum sp. SD176 (assembly GCF_030143245.1). Classification (GTDB taxonomy): domain Bacteria; phylum Pseudomonadota; class Alphaproteobacteria; order Rhizobiales; family Beijerinckiaceae; genus Rhabdaerophilum. The sequence continues at coordinate 482,695 of NZ_JARJNS010000004.1, forward strand.
ATGCTGGCCCAGCCGGGTCAACGCGCCTTCCTTGTTGCCGAAGCGGATGGCCGGGTGATAGCCACGGCCTCTGCACATCTCGCCCCCGAGGGCTGGATCGAGATCAGCCGCATCTACATCCTGCCCGAGTTCCAGCGCGGCGGCCTCGGACGCCGGCTCTTGCAGAAGCTGCTCGCAACCTTTCCTGCGGCCCGCCATGCGCGGCTCGAGGTCGAGCCACGCAATGCCCGCGCGCTGGGCTTCTACCGGCGGCACGGCTTCCTGCCCGTTTCCTCTGGCGTCGCCTGCGGCGGCGATGCCGAAGCGGGCATCGCTCATCTCGTTCTCGAAGCTGCCTTGCCGCTCTGGACATTGCGCCCGGCCCGTGACGAGGACGCGCAGGATCTGTTCGGACTGCTGGCCTTGTGTTTCGCCGAGTATCCCGGCTGTTTTGTCGATCCGCATGAGGATCTGCCCGATCTTGTGAAGCCCGGGCATTGGCTCGAACGGACGCGCCCTGGGCCGGATGGCCGCCCCATGCCGTTGGGCGGGGCCTTTCTCGTGCTGGAGGATACGCGTGGGCGCATCTGTGCCTCCGTCGCCTATGATCTGCCGGAGCCCGGCATCGCGGAGTTGCACCGGCTCTATGTCCGGCCGGATTGCCGGCGGCAGGGTATCGCGGCGCGGCTTGTCCTCCATGTTGAGGCTCTCGCGCGCTCCGATGAGGCGCGCCGGATGATCCTCTGGTCCGACACGCGCTTCACGTCGGCCCACGGCCTCTATCGCCGGCTTGGCTACGAGGCGACCGGGCAGACCCGCGATCTGGGTGACATTTCGCGGACTTCAGAGTATCAATTTACCAAGATGCTCTGAAGGATGGGGGCATGCTCTTGATCGCGGTCCCTGCCTCGTTCTTGCCCCGGTTCATTCAGCTTCCCTACAGGTGCGATAGCGCACTTTTGCATCCAGGCGGCAAGTATATGGGTATATCGACGAAGCCGATTGGCAGGAAGGGGCGGTGCCCCGCAGGCTTCGACCAACAGCGGAGAATGACCATGATCAACGCGATCTCTTTCAAGAAGACCTCGGCTCTGGCCGCCGCAGCGCTCGCGCTGACCTTCGCGGCCCTTCCGGTGCAGGAAGCCGAAGCCCGTCGCGGCCGGAACGCCGCTCTGGCAGCCGGTCTGATCGGCGGCGCCCTGATCGGCGGTGCGCTGCTGGCCCCGCGCGCCTATGGCGCGCCGGTTTACCACGCCCCCGGCCCGGTCTATGTCGAAGAGCCGGTCTGCTACCGTGTCCGCGAGCGCGTCTGGGACGATTATCGCGGCCGCTGGGTCCGCGTCACTCGCCGCGTCTGCGAATGACGGGCAAGCCGGGCTGACCGGAATGAATTCGTGACCCCGCCCCGAAAGGGCGGGGTTTTTCGTCTCAGGTAAATTTGAGAAAGCCGGAGAAGATGCTCCGGAACCATTCCGATGAGACAACGAGATGCCCCGGCGCGAAGAAGGTGACGATCCACCCCAAGGCTCCGAGCAGGTTCGCGGCCATGAAGGGGATTGGCCGCATTCGCGAGATTCCGGCGACGATTGGAATCAGGACGCGCAAGGGCCCGGCGAAATGACCGATCATCACGCCCCATACACCCCATTTGCGTGAGAAGGCGATCGTTTTTCCCACAGTCTCGGTATAGGTGCGGAACGGCCAGAAGGTCAGGATCCGGTCGCCCATCGAGGCGCTGATCAGATACATGATCGAGAAGCCGAGGGATGCGCCGAGCCAGCCCGCAAGCAGCGAGGGCATCAAGGGCACCCCGGCAGCTGCCATGATGCCGCCGATGGCGAAAAGCAGGAATGTCGAGGGAATGAAGACCGAGACAATCACGATGGTCTCGCCCATTGCCATCAGGAAGATGGCGAGCGGTGCCATGGACTGGTTGGCCTGGACGAACTCGAGGATCCGGGACGTTTCGATCTCAATGGCCATGGGAACCGGGGTTCGAGAGGCGGCGGGGCAGGGTGTGTTAGCGGGACGGGAAGCCCCCGTCTAGCGCCTGTGCCAGGTTATGGGTAATCGAGGCGCAAGAACGAATTCCGGAAGGCGGAACAGAGGCAGACATGGTGCAGGAACAGCCGGTTGTGGAGGGGGCTTTGGCGGCCGATTTGCCGGCGCTGGTGCAGATCCTCGCGGAAGACGAGGTCGGGGGCAAAGGCGATGCCTGGACGAATGATCTTGCGCCGGGCTACCGGGCTGCCTTCGAAGCCATCCTTGCCAATCCGGATCACCGCGTGATCGTCGCGCGCCACGAGGGCCGGGTGCTCGGCTTCGTGCATCTCTATTTCCTGCGTGGCCTGCCTTCACATGGCCGGCTCAAGGTTGTGCTGAATTCCGTGTTTGTTGCCGCTGCGGCCCGCGGCATGGGGGTCGGCGCCAGGCTCGTGGCGGCGGCGGAAGCCATCGCCCGGCAGGGCGGCGCGACAGAAGTGACACTGACTTCGGGCAAGAAGCGCGTCGATGCCCATCGGTTCTACCGCAACCTCGGCTACGAGCAACGCCATGAGGGCTTCGGCAAGGCGCTCGCCGGTCAGTGACCGCGCGCCTTCAGCCGTTCCCGGCATTCCCGGCTGAACGCGCGCCAATCCTGCTCGCCCTTGCGTCCGCCCGCCTTGAGAGCGCGCCATTCCTGACCGCATCGCCGCGTTCGGGCGAGGCTTTCGCGTTGCCGATCGCTGGCCTTTCGCTGGGGCCGGAGGAAGGGGCCGGCCGCATCGGCCTGGCCGGAATTGTCCTCGGGCCGGAGCGGATGCTGCCCGGGCAGCTGGGCTGGCAGGCCGGGCGAGGGTGACAGAAGGACAAGCAGGGGCAGGGCCACAATGACTGCCCGGAAACGCCGATGCATTCGGAAAACCTGAAATATAACTGAAAGAACAACGACATGCTGCGCCGCTTTTCTCGCCCCGTAAAGCAAGCGGACGTTGCATTTCCGGCATCGTCACGTTTTTGTGCCCGGCCTTATCGCGGCTCCCCCCTTGTTGCGGCGCGGCGCATCGCGATATGACAGGGCACATTCCGAATGCTGGAGCGCCTCATGCAGCCGATCGATCTTCACTACTGGCCGACACCGAACGGCTGGAAGATTTCCATTGCCCTCGAGGAAATGGGGCTTCCCTATGAGGTCCACCTCGTCGACATCACCAAGGGCGAGCAGTTCCAGCCCGATTTCCTGAAAATCGCGCCGAACAACAAGATGCCGGCCATCGTCGATTATGACACTGTCGGCGGCGAGCCGATCTCGCTTTTCGAGAGCGGCGCCATCCTCCAGTATCTCGGCCGCAAGACCGGTCAGCTCTACCCGGTCAACGAGCGCAAGCGCGTCGAGGTTGACCAGTGGTTGTTCTGGCAGATGGGCGGCTTCGGCCCGATGCTCGGCCAGACGCACCATTTCCGGATCTATGCGCCGGAAAAGATCGAGTATGCGATCAACCGCTATACCAACGAAACCAAGCGGCTCTATGGCGTGCTCGACAAGCGCCTGAAGGACCGCGAATGGGTGGCGGGCGACTATTCGATCGCCGACATTGCCATCGGCCCCTGGGCGAAGCTCTGGGAACGGCAGGGCCAGGACATTACCGAGTTCCCTCATGCAAAGCGCTGGCTCGATGCCTTCCTGGCACGCCCGGCCGTACAGCGGGGCCTCGCCGTGAGCTCGGAGAAGCGGGACCCGTCCTCGCAGAACATGAAGGATCCCAAGGTTCAGGAGATCCTGTTCGGAAACAAGGCGAAATCCTGATCGATGCGGTTTGCGGTCCTCGCCTTGCTGCTTTGCGCATCCGAGGCAAGGGCCGGATCCATCGAGATTACCCGGTCCTGTTTCGGCGATTTCTGCCTCGAATCGCGTGAGGCCTTCATGGCGGTGGCCGCTGACCCGGCCCGCCACCATTATCGCATCCGCTTCTCGCGCACCCAGTCGATGCTCTATGTCCAGACCGGGCCTGAGCCGAAATTCCCGCATTGCGAGCCGCTCTGCGACGTGGCCGAGCAAGCCGGCGAGCCACGCAGCCGACAGGCGCATACCGGGCGGCTGGTCGGGCGGCTGGTTGGGCCGGTCCCCGGCTGCGCAGGCCAGCCGGATCGCTTCGTCCATCTCTATGTATATGATACCTCGGCCAGTCCCGACTGGCTGACCGTGGTGCCGAATTGCCCCGGAATCAGATGACGACCGTCAGCGCCTTCGCTGCGCGGGTGATGGCGGTGTAGAGCCACCGCGTGCGGTGCTCGCGGAAAGCGAAGCTCTCGTCGAACAGCACCACGCGGTCCCATTGCGAGCCCTGCGCCTTGTGCACGGTGAGCGCGTAACCGTAGTCGAATTCCTCGACATGCCGGCGGATTTCCCAGGGGATCTCCTCGCCGATCCCCTCGAAAAAGCCACGTGGCACCACAACCTTGACCGTCGGGCCATTCCCGTCATCCGGGGCCACGCGCATATGGACAAACTCGCCCACGCGCTCTCCGACCAGCTTCACGGTCCAGGTCGAGCCGTTGAGCAGGCCCTTCTGACGGTTGTTGCGAAGGCAGACGAGTTTCTCGTCCTTTTCCGGCAGGGCATCGATCTTGCCCAGCAAGGTGCGGATCCGCGCATTGTATTTTCGTCGGGTCTCGTTCCGGCCCACCAGCACCTGGTCGGCTGCCAGGATCTGCTGCGCGTCGATCTGCTCGCGGCGGATGACCCGGCTGTCGCCATATTCGCCGGCCGGCAGCCGCTCGCCGTTCCGGGCGAGCATCGAAAGATGGATGATGGGATCGCCGGCGGCCTGCCGGTGCACTTCCGTCAGCATCACATCCGGCTCGGCCTCGGTGAAGAAGCCGCCGCCCTTGACCGGGGGAAGCTGCGCGGGATCGCCGAGGACCAGCACAGGCACACCGAAGGACAGAAGGTCTGTCCCCAGTTCGGCATCGACCATCGAGCATTCGTCAACGATGACCAGTTCCGCCTTCTTCACATCAGATTGCCGGTTGAGGACGAAGGTCGGCTCCTCGTTCTCGCTGTCTTTCGAGCGATAGATGAGGGAATGCAGGGTCTGGGCATCGCCGCAGCCTCTGTCGCGCATGACGGCAGCGGCCTTGCCGGTAAAGGCGGCGAACAGCACATCGCCGTCGATACCCTCGGCAATGTGTCGCGCAAGGGTTGTCTTGCCGGTGCCCGCATAGCCGAACAGCCGATAAACCGGCTCTCCGCGCTTCCGGCGGGCCGCCTTGTGCCAATCGGAAATCGCGGCAAGCGCGCGATCCTGCTGCGGGCTGAACTCCATCCCGCCTCTATAGCCGTTCAGCCCGATTCGGGAATGGGGGTCCCTCGGGGTCTCAGTCCACGCGGACCCAGTTCACGCTGCGGCACACGAGGCCCGCCAGTGCGCAACCCTCGGTGATCATCTGTTTCCCGTTGATCAGCACCTTGCCGGAATAGCTCTTGCCGTCTTCCGGGTTGAACGCCTTGCCGACCCAGCGATTGTCACCATTCGGCTTCATGTCGAAAAAGACGCGCTGGCCCACTTTTGCCGGGCCGGATGTTTCCTTCAGCCAGATGATCGACCCACAGGACGCATCACCGCATTTCGAGAAGCGGACCCGGCTCGCATTCGTATCCGTGCGCTGCCAGGTGCCCTGGAGCTCATTGGCCATGACCGGGGTGGCCATGAGGCCAAGGCCCGAAGCCATCGTGGCAGCCAGTAGCATTGCGTGGGCGTTTCGCATGGTCAGATTCTCCCTGTTTGAATTTGTTCTTATGAGATCAGTTCACATATAAACAAAAAAACGTCAAGGGCCTCGTCAGATGGCCGCGCGAGGCCGCGTCAGGGCGTCAATCTTGGGAATGGTTGAGAGAAGCTTCCGGAAAGGAATCTTGCCTGAAGCTGAATCCTTGATTCCAATAGGGAAATCAGGATTTCAGCCTTAGCGGAGCGTGAATGCCGGACAGGCTGGTAATTTCGGAAACGTGTCGTTAGGCACATCGATTCAGGGGTTCTTTGAAAGTTTGCTTCAAATTTGACGCATCGAAGGCAACGACATGGCTCAAGGCCAGCAGATCCTTCGATCAGGGCAGTCGTCAACAGAAGTGATACAGGGGGCTACAATGGGTATGGTGCAGCAAATCAATGCAGCCGGCGAACCGGAACTGAACTTCTTCGAAATGGGCGTCAACTATGCCTGCGGCCGGGCCGGCACTTTCGATCTGGTCGAGGCGCACAAGTGGTTCAATATCGCCGCTCTGCGTGGCGATACAGAAGCCGCCCGGCGCCGGCAGGAAATCGCCGCCGAACTGAGCGCGGCCGAGATTGCGGCTGCACAGCGCCGCGCCCGGGAATGGCTGTCGATCCATTGACGCCGTGGGTCTTAAGCCCGCAACGGGGGTGCTTCCTGGCGCCCCTTTTGCTGTGCGGACCAATCCTTCCGCCTCGGATTGCGGCTTGAACTCCAGCCCGCCCTCGGGCATAGAGCGTCCTCGCTGCTTCGGCAGCGCCGGAGACGTGGCCGAGAGGCTGAAGGCACTCGTTTGCTAAATGAGCATACCTCGAAAGGGGTATCGAGGGTTCGAATCCCTCCGTCTCCGCCATTTTTGCCTTCAATCGTTGATAATGCTATAGATTTTGGCCTGTTCAGCTCTCGTGAGCCCGATTGGTCAAAATCATGGTCAAAATCCTGGTTAAAATCCTGGTCAAAATTCCCATCTCCGGCAGTGTTTCCGGCGTCTCTGCTCGGCATGCTTCAAGCCGGGGAGGCCGCTGATGGGGCGCTCGAAAAAATCGAGCCCGACATATCTGCACCGGCGCGCAGATACGGGCGACTATGTTTACCTCAGAGCGATTCCGGCCCGCTTTCGTCCCTATTTCGTGGGTGAGGTCAGGCTTGGCTGGGCACAGCGCAGCTATGCGATCAAAGGGCAGGGCACCATAAAGATCAGCTTGGGCACCGATGACGTCACGCTTGCCTGTGAGCGTGCGCTTAAAATTCGTAGCCAGGTCGAACCGCTGATCGCGGCCCTGAAGCGCAAGCCTTCGGCGAGGGTTGCGGCGCCGTCGCCACAACTTGTGCCCCGGCTACCGCCCGAAGTCATTCGGGGCATTGGCGACCGGATCTATGCCGAGCTTCTCGCTACTGACGACGAGGCGACTCTCTATCCCGAGCGGGATATCTATGGTCTGGCGGAGGTGGCTGGGCAGGAGGGCGAGATCCTCGACCCGCGCGATTCAAGCTATGGCGGAAGGATCGACGACGCTTACGAGACGCTCCTCGCGGCCGCGCGCCGTGACCTTGCCGCAGTCGACATCACACCCGTTGAGGAAACCGTCACGCTCGAATTCGACGACGGCCCTTTCCTCGCGAAATCCATCGTTGATAGCGAACTTGAGCGATGCGGCATCGCGATCCTGCCAGGGCATCCCGATCGAAGGGTGCTGGCGCTGACAATCCTTCGTACGCGCGTTCGGGCCTATGAGGATCTCTTGGCTCGCCGGCAGGGTAAGCCAGTTCCAACACCAGCGCAGCCAGAAGCCATTCTGCCGCGCCCTGACGCTGATGGCCCCACTCTGACCCAACTTGCCGAGCGATTTCTGGCCGAGGTGGACCTGCCGGCGAAGACAAAGCAGCTTTATCGCCGCTATCTCCTGATGTTCGCAGAGTTCAGGGGAGATCGCGCCGCCAAGCTGGTCACGGCGCAGGATATGATCGCGTTCCGAAACCTACTGCTCCGGCTGCCGACGATCGTGCCAAGGGCGATGGCCGGTGCCTCTCCAGAGGCCCTTGCGGAATGGGCCGATCAAACACCGGGAACACCGCGTTTGTCACCACAAACGGTGAAGAATCGCGGCCTTGGTGCCGTGTCGTCGATGTTTGCGTGGGCGGTTGACGGGATGATCCTCGAGGTCAATCCTCGTCTTGGTGTGCGCGTTAAGAATGCAGAAGGGACGAAGCTCAAGAGGCTGCCTTACACGATGGATCAACTCGCCCGGATTTTTGCGATGCCGATCTATTGTGATCCCACCATTCGGCCGAAGGGCGGGGGAGGGGAGGCCGCAGTTTGGCTGCCTCTGCTCGCCCTTTTTACAGGTGCTCGCCTGGAAGAGTTGGCGCAGCTTCGCGTGGTGGATGTGCAGCGCCTCGAAGGCGTCGATGTTCTGGACCTCATGATCATCGATGATGATCCGATCGCCTCGACCAAGCGCAAGACGAAAAGCTCTCGCCGACTAGTGCCGATCCATCAGAAGCTCATCGAACTCGGGTTCCTCACCTATTGCGCAGCAATGAAGCGGAATGGTGAGACTCGCTTGTTTCCCGCCGTTACCTCTGCCTCAACCGAGAAATCCGCCGGGTTTTCCAAATGGTGGCGACGTTATTCACGAGCTTATAGTGAGATCAGTGGTGCCGAATTCGTATTTCACTCGTTCCGACACTTGTTCACCGATAAGCTGTTGGAAGTCACCGAAGACGAAAGGCTCCGTTTGCGCGTCACGGGACATGCGAATACCAGCATGAACGCGAAGTATGGTCGCGGCCACGAGATCGGAAAAATAAACGAGATAGTTCAAAGGGTTGAGTTCCGGGGGCTCGACTTCAGCCATATCAGATTGCCGACCTATGCTTGATTTTTGGCCTAAGCTGAATGAGCTGGCCCTGTTGTTCGCTCGAAATCGGGTCAACAAGATGTCCCAGCTTCGCAGTGAAACCTGCCGATCCGGATTGCGCCGCCATTTCGGTCGTTTGGCTAGCACGAGGAGTCCATCCGAAACCGGACATTTGTTTCGGCACTGTCCGTGCGACAGGTATAAAGGGCTTACGGTCGCCCACGACGCTAATCACCCAAGAGCACAGCACAATCGACGGGCCGCCTGAGGCCCGATGTCGGATACCGGAGACTTTGGCCGCGATCCGCAATCAACGGGCCGCGCCATTCGGACAGGGGCTCTGGGAAAAAAGGAGCTACTCGACGAGTACGCCGCCTGGGGGCAAGGGTTCGCTGATCTGGGTCGGGATGGTGACAATCAGTTCAGCGGCCCGGGTCGTACCGCCGATGATTGCAGCCACAGGGTTTTCGATACCATCGCGTGGGTTCAGTTCTTGGCCAGCAGCAAGCCGTCGGCCGATAAGCTGCACGATCGCCGGGCTTTGCGCGAACTTGCCATGATTCAGCGGATCATCGGAGGAGACCCCCGACAGGTCGACAACCATCACGCCGGCTCGCTCAAGCCCGCTCCGGTAAGGCTCCTGGGTCGGATTGATCGCTCCGAGCCGCGCCTTGCTGCCCAGAAGCCAGCGTGAAGCCGAGAGGGCCTTGTCATCCGTGGAGGTGAAAAGGACGATCGACGGCCTTGTCCTGGCGCTCCGGAGAATAGTCGCATGTGCCCTCGCGACATCGATATCGACATCAGGCGAGGCAAGCATGACGTCACGGATTTTCGGGTTGATACCTTTCCGGCGCACAACCATCTGGCGCAGGGTCTCGAGGGTCAGCCAGCCCCCCATTGAATGGGCGAGGACCGTGACCTGCGCCACTTCAGGTGATGCAGCCAGTGCATCAAGCGCGGCTTCCAGCCCATCGCGCGCCAGAGCGGCGCTCTCCCGGTCATAAGGATAGGCGCGTGCCGAACCCCAAGAGGCCCAGCTGAACAAAACCGGCGTGACCGCCGCACCGCTGTCCTGAACGATCTGCGCGAAACGGAAGGTCGCCTCGTCAAAGCGTGTATTGTAGCCATGGACAAACAGCAGCACGTGCCGGTCCGGCTGTGCGGCCAGCCTGTTTCGTAGCCGCTTGGTGAAGCCAGGCCTGTCCAACGGCTCAAAGGCCCTGAGCTGGAAGTGGCGTCCCGGGTCCGGCTCCCCCGAAGGCCATTGGATCTCGCCGATTGTTCGATTTTTGGGGATCGACAGGGCCAGCCGGGCAAACTGGGGCACGTCGTTCCGCTCACCGGAAAAACGCAGGCCGGGATCGGCCGACGGCTTGCGTGTGGCGATCGCGAAGATCTCCAGCGGAATACCGGGCGTGCCGGTCGTGGATTCCGGGACCATCAGTCCGGGTTCCGGTCGCGAGGAACAGGCGCCTAGGAGGCCCAAGGCTAAAAGTGCCGCCATGGTCCGACCGGCGAGGCATAACGACATGGCGGTGTTCCTCCGGAAGACAGAGCCGGGGCTGGAATGTGATCAGCCCTTGATCTGCGCCTTCACGGTCGGCATCAGCAGCGCCTTGCGGTTTTTCTTGCAAGCGGCTTCCGTTGCCTGCTCGATCCTCGCAAAGCCCTTGGTATCGATGCGCGGCTGGCTCTTCTCTGACGCGACAAATCCGGCGATCCAGGCGCTAAGGAGAAACTGTCCTTCGGCCTCGCTCGCCCGGTAATCGGCGCAGGACACCTTTGCGATATCGATGCTCAGCGGGCCACCCGGTGCAGATCCCGGATTGCGGGAGGCAGCCTCGATCAGGCTCATCACACGCTGGTCCCGGTTACGCGCACACCATTGTTCCATCGTCGCGATGTTGGTCCGCATGATTCGCAGGTTGATCTCCGTCTGGCCTTCCTTCTGGTTGAACCAGCCACTCATCCACGCAATGAAGTCCCGCCGCATTTCAGGTGCCATCGTCGCGTAGTCGATGCAGGTGACCTTGCTCATGTCCAGCGTGACTTGCGCCTGTGCCGGTGCGGCCATCACGACGGGGGCGAGAAGGCAAAGGGACCTGAGAAACCTGAACATCATGAAGTCAACTCCTGCGCTATGTCGATCCGGCCCGAAAGGGGCGGCAATCGGACAATAGGCTGTCGGGCGCGGCGCGACTTGCCATTTGACGTCAGGGGCGGCTGAGTCGCTGCTCCAACTGGCGGATGCCGGGATCGTCTGGCCGCAACCGGGCCAGGCGTGCGGCCAGCGCCCGGGCCGCCTCGTTGTCGCCGCGGCGGATTGCATCCTGGAATAGGGCCCCGGCGAGATCGAGATCGCCGGGGAAAAGGCCTGAGCCCTTGCGCAGGATTTCGCGAGCCTGATCCGGCTGCCCTGCCGACTGGAGGGCCAGGGCGTAGGCATAGAGATGACGCGCCTGTGGCTGACGATGCTCAGCAGCGATCCGGAACTCCGTCAGCGCATCTGAAGGCTTGCCGGAGCGCAACAGAGACAGTCCAAGCGCGTAGCGTGCGGCCGCGGCATCGGGATCGCGCGCGAGGGCGGCGCGCAGGATCGAGCCGGCCTCCGTCTCACGGCCTGTCCGGCGCAGAAGATCCGCGAGATTGATGGCCGTTGCGGCGGAACCGGGGTCCAGCCGCCATGCCGCACGATACTCGGCTTCAGCATCGGCGATGCGCCCCCGCTTCAGAAACAGCACGGCAAGGGCCATGCGGGCCTCTGGCCTGTCGAGATGCGCTGTTTCGGCAGCCTCCGCCTCACGGAGTGCCGCCATGAGCCGGCCGGCATCCGGTGGTGCCAGTGTATCGGGCCTGAGATCCGCCAGCGCGATGGCGGCGGCGATCCTGACGACTCGGATCGGATCCGCAAGGCTGGGGAGGAGACGCTGACGCCTGATCTCCACCGGCAATGATTCGTGCTCCCGGATCGCCGTGGCTCGTACCAGCGGATCGGAATCCGCCAAGGCGATGGCAAGAACCCGGGCAGTGCCCAGCGCCGGCCAGTTGCCCAATTCGGCAAGCGCCGTTGCCCGCGCGGTGGCCGGTTGAGCCGGGTCGATGGCCAGAGCCTGGAGGACAAGGCGTGCGCCCGGATCGCCGGCCCGAGAATCGTGAAAGGCCTCCCCGAAGGCCTGGAAGCCCTTGCGGGGTGGCCCGTGCAGGCGCTCGAGTGCAGCCGCGGCCCAGATGGCCGGCTTGTCGGCATGGCAGGCCTGGCAGGTATTCGGTGTTCCCAGCCGGGCTGTCTGGTCTGGCCGCGGGATTCGGAACGAATGGTCGTGCCGCCGGTCGATCTGCATGTAGGTCCGGGCCGGCATGTGACAGGCGACACAATCCGGCGATCCGGGTCCGGTGACATGGCCGGTATGGGCGGGCACCGAAAAGCGCGCTGGCTCATGGCACTGGCCGCAAATCTCAGCCCGCCCGGCACGGAGCTTTCCGGCATGTGGATCATGGCAATGGCCGCAGGTCACGCCTTTCTGGAACATCAGGCTCTGCCGGAAGCTGTGATCATTGAACACCTCGTCTTTCATCTGGCCGTCATGCTCGAACAGGTCCGGCGCCAGCAAGACGGGGCGATGGCCATCAAGGAAGGGCTGGCCAGGCTGCCAGCCAGCTTCAATCTGGCTGCGGCGGCTATGGCAACGGGCGCAGGTCTCGACTTCGGCCGAGGGGCCGGGAGGGCCCGTCAAGCCGGTTCTGCCGGACGCTGCGGGGAGGGGACCGACCCGCGGCTGCCCGGCCGGGAAGCCCTTCAATGGTTCCTCCCCCGGCGCTCCCCTGGCCGCCCAGCCGAGATGGCCTGCGGCCGGTCCGTGACAACTTTCGCAGCCGGCGCCCAGTTCACGCCAGCGGGTCTCGAACCGGTCTGCCTCCGGGCGATAGCCCTTCTCATACCCTGTCACATGACACTCGATGCACATGTGGTTTGCATTCTGCTGGAGGCCCAACCAATGCCGCGGATCTCCCGGGGCGATGGGTTCATCGCCATAGATTGCAAACCAGCGCTGCCCGCCATCAACGGCCGGCCGGCTGTCCCAGGCCCAAGGGAGCACCTGCAACCGCCCATCCGGCAGGGTGACGAGATACTGCTGGAGAGGCGTCCAGCCGAATGTATGCGAGAGCGTGAACCTCGCCGGCTGACCCGCCTTGTCCGAGGTTTCCACAAGATATCTCCCCTGCTCGCGGAAGAAGCGGGCTGAGCTTCCCCCGGCAGAGGTGGTGGCATTGCCGAAATCGCCGAGCACGGCGCCGGGCCTGTCAATCGCGAACATTGCATGGGCATGATGGGAGCCCGACCAAGCCTCGAATTGCGTGGCATGGCACCCGCGGCAGGCTCCGGAGCCCACGAAGCCCTGCTCTGCCGGCAGGTGGTTGGCAAGACGGTCCTGCGCTTTCGGCAACAAGGGCATCATTGCGAAAATCGCAACCCCAATCATGGCGATCGTCAATACGATCCAGACCGGCAAATGGCGGGCAGTGGCATGGATCATGACGGGGCCATAGCGACCTTCGCTTGAGAACACGCCTACTTTCTGGTCCAGCCTTCCGCACTTCGCCAGCGCATCGCGCCATCTGGCGCCAAATGGCAAGCCGGGTGTCCGTCCCACCGATAGTCTCCGTGCAATTCTGATTTGCTCCGGAGCCTGCGAATGTTGCCCAGACTTCTTGCCGCCGCCTGTGGGGGAGTATTGGCCCTTGGTGCGCTTTCGCTTGGTCCCGCCGGTCTTCCGGGCCGGGACGCAGTCGAGGCACGTCCAGCAGGCCCGGCCACGCGGCCGGCCGGCAGGCCCGGTGCCGCCCCAGCCCGGCGACCGGTCCATGTCCACCACCACCATCATCGGCCTCGCCCGATCATTGTCGCCCCCGTTCGGCCGCTTCCGGTTGTCCATCCCTGGTATTGGGGTCGCGTGGTGGCAGGCGTGACGATCGGAACGGTTATTGTGGTCACGGCCGCAGGGCTTGCGCCAAAGGCGCCGTCCTCAACACTTTGCTGGTTCTGGACCGATGACACCCAGCTGCGGGGCTACTGGGACTATTGCGTGCCGCCGACCTCCTGAGCCGCCCGTCAATCAAGAGAATTCAAGAAGGGAGTTCCGCCATGGCGGTCACGAAGCGTAGTCCGATCCAGCACATTCGGGGGATTGGCGGTATGGTTGCAGGCCTTGTCCTGATGTCCGGTGCAGGACAGGCAGCGGATTTCGGAAGGCCGGCACCAGTGGTCAAGGCGCCGGTTGTTGTCGGCCCTGCCTTCACCTTCACCACCTCGGCCTATCTCTGGGCCACCGGCCTCGAGGGGCGTCTCCGCACGCTCCCGCCGTTTCCGGCAGCGAACGTGAATATCGGCTTCGACGAGGTGATGAAGAATTTCGACGGCGGCCTCATGGGGACCGCCGAGATGCGTTACGGCCGCTATATCGGGTTTTTCGACTTCATGGCGAGCAAGATCTCGCCCGGCAAGGCGATCAACCCGGCAGGCTATCCCGGCAGTGTGAAGATGGTCAGCGGCTCCTTCACCGGCATGGCTGCCGCCGGGTATCGCTGGGTCGATGATCCCCGCTACTCGGTGGATGGCTTTGCCGGGATCCGCGGCTTTGCCATGCGCAATTCGCTGAAGGTTCAGGTCGTTCCGGTCGCGCTCAAGCTGACCAATTCCGAACAATGGATCGATGCTGTCGTGGGCGGCCGCCTGAAGGTGAATTTTGCTCCGTCTTGGCACAGCGTCCTGATGGGCTTCGTTGGCACAGGCGGCTCACGATACATGTGGGATGTCTATGGCGGCATTGGCTATGACTTCAACAAGAGCTGGTCTGCCTTTGCCGGGTATCGCGCGATGAAGGTCGACTACCGTCGGGGCTCCTTCGTTTACGATGCCTACCAGCATGGACCTTTGCTCGGGATCCAATCGCATTTCTGAGGCCGGTGGATCAGCCGGCACAGGATGCCGCGCTGGTTCGACATCAAACCAACCGCAAGGGGGAACCATGTTGAAACAGTTTCTGCGTGGTGCGAGTGTTGCCCTGATGGCGCTGGCGCCATCCTGGGTTACAGCACAGGCGCCGCAAAAGCCGCATATCCTCTACATAGTGGCAGATGATCTCGGCCGGGCCGATCTTGGCTTCCAGGGCGCCGAATTCAAGACGCCGACGCTGGATCAACTCGCCAGCGAGGGGGCCGTTCTGGATCAATTCTATGTCCAGCCGATGTGCACGCCGACGCGCGCAGCCCTGATGACGGGCCGCTATCCGATCCGCTACGGCATGCAGAGCTTCGTCATCCTGCCGGAACAGACCTACGGCATTCCGCTGGAAGAGAAGCTTCTCCCGCAATTGCTCAAGGAAGCGGGTTATTCGACCTCGATCATCGGCAAATGGCATCTTGGCCATGCCGATCGCAAGCTTTGGCCTCGCCAGCGGGGCTTTGACTACCAGTACGGTGCGTTGATCGGCGAGGTCGACTACTACAACCACGATGTGCATGGCACCAAGGACTGGTATCGGAATAACCAGCTCCGGAACGAGCAAGGATATGCCACCACGCTTTTCGGCCGCGATGCCGTGCGCTACATTGAGGCGCATGATCCGAAGAAGCCGATGTTCATGTATCTCGCCTTCAACGCGCCACATACGCCGCTTCAGGCGCCGAAGGAATACATCGACCGGTTTAAGTCGATCCCGGACGAGAACCGCCGAACCTATGCCGCCATGATTGCGGCGATGGATGACCAGATTGGCAATGTGCTCGCGGCGCTCAAGAAGAAAGGCATGCGCGACAACACTCTGATCATGTTCCATTCCGACAATGGCGGCGTCCGTTCGGCTGCTTTTGCTGGCCAGATCGCAACGAAGGGCGAGCCGCCGGCAAGCAACAAGCCGTTCCGGGATGGCAAGGGCTCGCTCTATGAAGGCGGGACTCGCGTTGTCGCCTTTGCCAACTGGCCCGGTAAGATCAAGGCCCAGAAGGTCAGCGGCATGATGCATATCGTCGATATGCTGCCGACCCTGACCAGTCTTGCCGGCGCTTCAACCAACGGCACGCAACCGCTCGACGGTATGAATGTCTGGAAGACCATCGCCGAGGGTGCGCCTTCGCCGCGGACAGAGATCGTCTACAATGTCGAGATGTTCCGGGCTGCCGTCCGCCAGGGCGACTGGAAGCTGGTCATGCGGTCGACGCTGCCGGCCAAGCTGGAGCTCTTCAACCTGACGCAAGATCCGGGCGAGGCCAAGGATGTATCGGCCGAGAACCCGCAGATCGTGGCCACGCTTCAGAAGCGGATTGACACGCTGGCGAAGGAGATGAAGCCTTCGATGTTCTTCGCGCAAACGTTCAAGGCCTATATGGGCCGGCATGCTCCCGCGCCCGTCTTCCCCAATGACGATGCCTACTTTACCTCGGTCGACTGAGTGATGGATTGACCGAAAACGCCGGCCGGGGCCTTCGGGCCCCGGCCTCAGATACCCCTGATTTTTATGGCCAGCCGGGCTTTCGGTGAATTGATTTAACTATTGCCGGGAGGTCCGATGTCTCGTGCGATCGCGCGGTCCAGTCTCATCCACATGCTTCCTGCCCATCTCGAACAGATGGGGATCGATGCCGCGTCGATCTTCCGGCAGGCCGGCATGGGACCCGACCACATGGTATCGCCGCTGATCGTGCGTCGCGCGCAGATCCATGCCGCGCTCGGTCTGGCAGCCCGTGCTGCCGGCCAGGCCGAAATTGCTCTTTCCCTCGGCGGTGCTGCCGAACCAGCGAAGCTGGGGCCGCCGGGTCTTGCCATGCTGGCCGGTCAATCGCTGGAGGCCTGCCTTCGCGGGCACCTGTCCCTGATGCCGCGGCTCCAGAATGATTGCGAGCACCGGCTTTGGGTTGAAGGTCAGAGTGCGATCTTCTCGCACCGGCTTGTCGGAGACGACCAGACCGCTTGGCTCCTTTACGAAGGAGCGATGGCGTTCATTGTGCAATTGATCCGCCAGATCCTTGGTTCGAACTGGGCTCCGGAATTGATCACCTTTCCGCATGCCTGCCGGGGCCGTCGCGCCGCCTACGAGGCACATTTCGGCGGGCCCGTCGTCTTTGGAATCCATGCCGAGGCGCGGATATACTTCCCCAAGGCACTGCTCAGCGCGACACGAAAGTCCTACCCGTCGGGCACCAATGCGCCATCGCTGGCCGAGATGATGCCGATCGGGCAGTTCTGCCTCGTGGAGATGGAACGCTTCGACTATGACTCGAAGCGTCTTTTCGAAGCTCTGTTTCCGATGATAGAGGCGAGCTTGCCTTACACCGCGCTAACGATCGCGAATGCATCGACCAGGCTCGGCCTCTCGCCCCGCACCTTGCAACGTCGACTTGCCGAAAGCGGCTGGACCTTTGAGTCCCTTGTCGATCACCAGCGCTGGATGCTCGCCCGAAAGCGGCTGGCGGACCTGACACAGTCCATCACTGATGTCGCCATGTCCCTTGGCTATTCCGACGCCGCGCATTTCAACCGCGCCTTCAGGCGATGGGAGAATTGCTCGCCATCGAAATATCGTCAGACGCTGCAGGATTCGGAAAAGGGCGGCAGCGCTTGCTGATCGCGCCAACCGATGAAGTGAAGGCACGCTCCTCTCGGTGTGGGCCATGTCGAGCTGGGCTCGAGCTTGTTTCCACTCCATGGGTCTCACCCGCCAGGTTTGAATTCGGCATCCGGTTTCACTGAGGTACCAAACACCGCTTTGACCGGGCACTTTCGAAGTCTGCTTTGCATCCGCAAACCGACCACGGAGCGAAGACCGCGCAATGGCAGCTAACCGGTTCGGGCTTCCTGAACCTGAATGTCTCCTTCGCGCCCCCAAAGTGGTCGTTGAAGGTCCTGGCAAGCCAAGCCGAAAGCAGACATTCATCGGGGACACATGCCCCTGACCCGCCAGCCCCTATGCCGCCTTTGGTATCCGCTTCATAGCCAGTGTTGCTGCTAGACCGGCCACGGCGAAACGCCGAACAGCGTCGCATGGGCCCAGATGAGGCAGGCCCAGAAGACGATGGCGAAGCCAATACGCTGCACCGAGACCATGATCTTCGGCGTTGAGTGGCCAGTGAACCAGGCATGAAGAGGCCAGTTGGATGTGCCTTTGGCCAGCCTTGTCCATTCCGCGTTGCCAAATTCCGCGCGCCGGCGCCGGTCAATCAGCGTCATGCCGATGACAGCAAAGAGCCCCAGCGCACCGAAGAGCAGGACATGGGCGAGATCGCCATTCGGGATGACATGCGCGAAGGCCCAGAGGGCGAGCGCGACCAGCAGCGGGTGGCGGGCGAAACCGGCAATTCCCGGGTTCTCGGGCTCGAAGCGCTCGGGATGCCGCCCGCCAAAGGAAAGCGGGTTGGGCGCGGCAATCGTCAAACTGATGATCCCAAATACAATCGGCATCACGAAGAATGGCACCCATCTCTGCCATGCCGCGGGCGCCCAGAGTCCAACATGCGGGGCCCGCGCGGCGGCGTCGATCAGCCAGCCCAGACTGACCAGGGATACAAGACCATAAAGGGTCCAGAAGGTCCGGCTACCGAATTGACGGATGAGCCTTGCCCGGATGCGCGGTCGCATCGGCAGGGAATGCGAGACACCGAAAGTCAGGGCGGCGATCGTAAATTCCATCATGTGGGATGCACGAGCAGGAAACGCATGGGATTTCGCCTAGCACGCGGGATCATCGATTGTCGGTACGGGCCGCGCCAGGGACAGTAGCGCCTCGCGGTCATTAAGCTGGACATGCCGCCCGCGAATATCGACCTTGTACGGGATCAGCGCGGCAATCGAGCGTGAAAGGACTTCGGGCGCCATCCCGAGACGGGAGGCCAGCACTTTCTTGTCATAGGGAATTTCCAGCTTTCCGGTGCTGCCGCCCTTTTCATCCTCTGCGATCAGCCAATTGGCCAGCCGCTCGAGGCTGGAGCGCAATTTCTGGTTCTTCAGTTCCTTCACGACGCCGCGGTAGGCCAAAGCCATATCCACCGCGAGGGCGCGAGCGAAATGCGCGTCCTCGGCAAAGCCTTCCCGGACCGCCTCGGCAGGCAGCATCAGGATCCGGGTCGGCGTCAGGCCCCGCGCCGACTTGAGATAGACGCGGTCCAGCAAGACCGCCGCGATGATGAAGCTGTTGCCGGGCCCGAGGACGGAAATTGTGGTCTCGCGATCGCGGTAGCCGGCATAGATCTCCACCTGACCCTGAACGATCACGTAGAGGAAATCAGCCGGATCGCCCTCATGCACCAGTTCGACATGGGCCGGAAACCGCTGGACAAAGGCACTGCGCAGGAGCGAGTCGACATAGGCCGCACCTACTCCGTCAAAGAGCGGCAATTGCCGCATTTCCTGCAAGTCTTCATCGCGCATGACGGCACCTCCTTCTGCACCTTTCGTCAAATGCGCAATCACGTCCTTGATATTGATCAAGCCTGGATTTGACAGAACCGAGGCTGTGTCTTGATCGAGAATGCGCTCCGTCTTGACAAATTAAGTACCTGTTCTTGAAAGATTTTATGGCCTTTTCTGGGTTGATTCAAATCAAGGCCCGGATCTTTCCCCCTGCCAAGCATGGCTTCCGCGTTCGACCTGAGAGCGCGTTTTCCATGAAGAGGGGGCGAGCATGGCTGTCGCCACTGTCACCGCATCGGACCAGAACAGGGCACTTTGGTTCTCGACCATTGCCTTCACGGTTTGTTTCGCGGTCTGGACGATTTTCGCGATCATCGGCATCCAGATCAAAAAGGATCTGGGCCTTTCCGATACGCAATTCGGGCTGCTGGTTGGGACGCCGATCCTCACCGGATCGCTGATCCGCCTGCTGCTTGGTATCTGGGCTGACCAGTATGGTGGCCGCATGGTCTATACGGCGACCATGCTGACCGCCGCGGTCATGACCTTCCTGCTTACCTTCGCCTATGATTACCCGACGTTCCTGATTGCCGCGCTTGGCGTCGGCATCGCCGGTGGCTCCTTCTCCGTTGGCGTCGCCTATGTCGCCAAATGGTACCCCAAGGAGAAGCAGGGCACGGCGCTCGGCATTTTTGGCGCCGGGAATGTCGGCGCGGCTGTCACCAAGTTCGCCGCCCCGGTCATTATGGTCGCCTATGGCTGGAAGAGTGTCGCGCTCGTCTGGGCGCTGGCCCTCGGGATCATGGGCATCCTGTTCTTCCTCTTCACCAAGGATGACCCGGACCTCGCCCGCCGTCGCGCCACCGGTGCAAAGCCGGAACCGCTTTCGGCCATGATGGAGCCACTCCGGAACATCCAGGTCTGGCGGTTCTCGCTCTACTATTTCTTCGTGTTCGGGGCTTTCGTCGCCCTGGCCTTGTGGCTGCCGCGCTACCTGATCGGCGTCTACGGGCTCGATATCGCCACCGCCGGCATGATCGGCGCGATGTATTCCATCCCCGCCTCGATCTTCCGCGCCTATGGCGGCCATCTCTCGGACAAGTATGGCGCCCGGACGATCATGTACTGGACCTTCCTGGTCTCGATCGTCTGCACCTTCATCCTGTCCTATCCGCCCACGAGCTATATCGTCGAAGGCATTCGCGGCCCGGTGGAATTCAGCACGCGGATGGGGCTGGTTGGCTTTGTCGTCACGGCCTTCGTGCTCGGCTTCTTCATGAGCCTGGGCAAGGCGGCGGTCTACAAGCACATCCCGGTCTATTACCCGGATCGCGTGGGTGCGGTTGGTGGCGTTGTCGGCCTCGTCGGCGGTCTCGGTGGGTTTGTGCTGCCGATCGCTTTCGGTGCGCTCAATGACCTGACGGGCGTCTGGCAGAGCTGCTTTTGGCTGCTCTTCGCCATCGTGACCATCGCTGCCGTCTGGATGCATCTCGCCATCCGCTCGATGGAAAAGCAGGCCATGGGCGCCACGCTGAACAAGCTGCCGCAACTGCCGGAAATGCAGCCGATCCATGGCCCGGAACAGGAAGGTGCGCTCGCCGCCAAGGGCGCGATCCAGGATTGGCGGCCGGAAGATCCTGGCTTCTGGCAGGGGCAGGGACGTGCCATCGCCCGCCGCAATCTCTGGATCTCGGTTCCGTGCCTGCTCCTTTCCTTCGCGGTCTGGATGGTGTGGTCGGTCGTGGTGGCGCGTCTGCCGAGCGTCGGCTTCGCCTTCACCAATGAACAGCTGTTCTGGTTGGCCTCGCTGCCCGGGCTTTCCGGGGCGACCCTCCGCATCTTCTACAGCTTCATGCCGGCCATGTTCGGCGGCCGGCTCTGGACTACGCTTGCCACATGGTCACTGCTGATCCCGGCTCTCGGCATGGGCTTCGCGGTCCAGAACCCGGAAACGCCCTACTGGATCTTCCTGGCGCTCGCCCTGCTTTGCGGCTTTGGCGGTGGCAACTTCGCCTCCTCGATGGCCAATATCTCTTTCTTCTTCCCGAAGGCGGAGAAGGGCAACGCCCTCGCCATCAATGCCGGCCTCGGCAATCTCGGCGTCAGCGTGGTGCAGTTCGTCGTGCCGCTCGCGATCACGGCCGGGGTTTTCGGCGCACTCGGCGGCTCGCCGCAAACCGCCACGCTCAACGGTGTCACCACGACATTGTGGCTCCAGAATGCCGGCTTCGTCTTCGTGCCCTTCATCATCGCCTCGGCCTTCGCGGCCTGGTTCGGGATGAATGACATCGCCTCGATGAAGGCCAGCTTCGCTGATCAGGCGGTGATCTTCCGCCGGACCCATAACTGGGTGATGTGCTGGCTCTACACAGGCACATTCGGCTCCTTCATCGGGTATTCCGCCGGGTTCCCGCTGCTTTCGAAGATCCTCTTCCCCGAGGTAAACGCCCTGCAATACGCCTTCCTGGGACCGCTGGTCGGTGCGGTTTCCCGCGCCTTCTCCGGCAAGGCCTGCGACCGGATCGGCGGCGGGCGCATCACCTTCTGGGTCTTCGTGGCCATGTGCCTCGGCGTGGTCGGTATCCTTTATGCGATCGGCATGAAGGGGAACCCCAGCGCCTTCCCGGTCTTCTTCGCGAGCTTCCTGTTCCTCTTCGCAGCGACCGGCGTCGGCAATGCCTCGACCTTCCAGATGATCCCCGCGATCATGCGGCAGGAAGTGGCCCGGCTCGAGCCGCAGCTCAGGGGCCAGGATCTCGTCAAGCAATCCGACAAGGAAAGCGCGGCGATCATCGGGTTCACTTCGGCGGTGGCCGCCTATGGCGCCTTCTTCATCCCGAAGAGCTTCGGCACCTCGATCGCCATGTCCGGCTCTGCGGCCGGCGCCCTCTACGCCTTCCTTGGTTTCTACATCACCTGCATCGCCATCACCTGGTGGTTCTACACCCGGCGCGGCGGCCTCCTCCACGACATCGAGCGGGGCCGTGCGCCCCGCCCGGCGACGCCTGTCGCCAATCCCGCCTGATCCGAATTGCTAGCCAGAGAGGCGACAGACCATGTCCCATTTTCTCGACCGCCTGACCTTCTTCAACAAGATCTCAGAGCCCTTCGCCAATGGCCATGGCGTGACCACGGCTGAGGATCGCCGCTGGGAGGATGGCTACCGGAAGCGCTGGCAGCACGACAAAATCGTGCGTTCGACCCATGGCGCGAACTGCACCGGCTCCTGCTCGTGGAAGATCTATGTGAAGGGCGGGATCGTCACCTGGGAAACCCAGCAGACTGACTATCCGCGCACCCGGCCGGACTTGCCGAACCATGAGCCGCGCGGCTGCTCGCGCGGGGCCTCCTACAGCTGGTATCTCTATTCCGGCAACCGGGTGAAATACCCGTTGATCCGTTCGCGCCTGATCCGCTTGTGGCGGCGGGCCCGTGCAACGCTTTCGCCGGTCGCGGCCTGGACCTCGATTGTCGAGGATCCGGACAAGCGTGCTTCCTACACAACGAAGCGCGGCCATGGCGGCTTCGTCCGCTCGAGCTGGGACGAGGTCAACGAGATCATCGCGGCAGCCAATGCCTATACCGCCCGCACCTACGGGCCGGATCGCATCCTTGGCTTCTCGCCGATCCCCGCCATGTCGATGGTGAGCTACGCCGCAGGCTCGCGCTATCTCAGCCTGATCGGCGGCGTGTGCATGTCGTTCTACGATTGGTATTGCGACCTGCCGCCAGCTTCGCCGCAAACCTGGGGCGAGCAGACCGACGTTCCGGAATCCGCCGATTGGTACAATGCCGGCTTCATCATCCTCTGGGGCTCGAATGTGCCGCAGACGCGCACGCCGGATGCGCATTTCTATACCGAGGCGCGGTATCGCGGTACCAAGAGTGCTGTGATCTGCCCGGATTATTCCGAAGCGTCGAAATTCGGGGACATCTGGCTGCCGGTGAAGCAGGGCACCGATGCCGCGCTTGCCATGGCGATGGGCCATGTGATCCTCACCGAATACCATGTGAAGCGGCAGGTTCCGTATTTCCAGGATTACATCCGGAAATACACGGATATGCCGATGCTGGTCCGGCTGGTGAAACAGGATGGCCGGCTCGTGCCGGAACGCTTCCTGCGCGCCTCGGATTTCGACAAGGGTCTCGGCGAGGCGAACAATCCGGAATGGAAGACAGTCGCCTATGACGAGGGCTCCGGCAAGATCGTCGTTCCCAACGGGACGATCGGCTTCCGCTGGGGCGAACAGGGCAAATGGAACCTCGAGGAAAAGGCCTCGGACGGCCAGGAAACCAAGCTCCGCCTCACGCTGAAGGGCATTGAGGACGAAACCGCCTCGGTTGCCTTCCCCTATTTCGGCAATATCGAGAACGAGCATTTCACGCATTCCGATCATGGCTCGATCCTCGAGCGGGCGATCCCGGTGAAACGGCTGAAACTGGCCGATGGCGAGGCGCTGGTTGCCAGCGTCCATGATCTCTTCGTTGCGAATTACGGCGTCGATCAGGGCTTCGGCGGCGAGAATGTGACCGGCGATTATAATGCCGATCTGCCCTACACCCCCGCCTGGGCCGAGAAGATCACCGGTGTTTCCCGCGACAAGATCATCCAGGTGGCACGTGAATTTGCCACCAATGCCGAGAAGACCAACGGACGTTCGATGGTGATCATCGGGGCGGCGATGAACCATTGGTACCACGCCGACATGAATTACCGCGGCGTGATGAACATGCTCATCATGTGCGGCTGCATCGGCCAATCTGGCGGCGGCTGGGCGCATTATGTCGGTCAGGAAAAGCTGCGGCCGCAGGCCGGCTGGGCGCCGCTCGCCTTCGCGCTGGACTGGGGCCGTCCGCCCCGGCAGCAGAATTCCACCTCGGCCTTCTACGTGCACACCAATCAGTGGCGCTACGAGACGATGAAGGCGATGGACATTGTCTCGCCCACCGCCCCGGCGGGCCCCTGGGACAGCGCGATGATCGACTACAATGTGCGGGCCGTCCGCATGGGCTGGTTGCCGGCCTATCCGACGCTGACGCAGAACCCGCTTGATATCGCCGCCAAGGCGAAGGCAGCAGGCCTTGAACCGAAGGATTACGTGGCCAAGGGCCTGAAATCAGGTGAGGTCAGCTTTGCCTGGGAAGATCCTGACAATCCAAAGAACTGGCCGCGCAACCTGTTCGTCTGGCGCTCCAACCTGCTCGGCTCATCCGGCAAGGGGCATGAATACTTCCTCAAGCACCTCCTTGGTACGTCAAATGGCGTCTTGGGCAAGGATCTCGGCTCGGCAGAGGCTGCCGGCACCAGGGAAGTGAACTGGGTCAAGGAAGCCCCGGAAGGCAAGCTCGACCTCTTGGTCACGCTCGATTTCCGCATGTCCACGACTTGCGTCTACTCGGACATCGTGCTCCCGACCGCCACCTGGTACGAGAAGAACGATCTCAACACCTCCGACATGCACCCCTTCATCCACCCGCTGACCAGCGCGGTAGACCCGGCCTGGGAGGCCCGTTCGGACTGGGAGATCTACAAGGGCATCGCCAAGGCCTTTTCGCAGGTCGCGCCCGAAGTGCTGGGCGAAGAGACCGACATCGTTCTCAACCCGATCAAGCACGATACGGCCATGGAAATGGCACAGGCCTTCGATCCGAAGGACTGGAAGAAAGGCGAGTGTGAGCCCATTCCCGGCAAGACGATGCCGGTCGTGGTGCCGGTGCAGCGGGACTATGCCCATATCTACGAGCGCTTCACCGCGCTTGGCCCGCTGATGGACACGCTCGGCAACGGCATCAAGGGCATGGCCTGGAAGACCGGCCATGAGGTCGATCACCTAAAAGCGCTCAATGGCACCCATCTCGAGGGGGCCAACAAGGGGCTGGCCCGGATCGTCTCGGATATTGATGCGACCGAGGTCATCCTGATGATGGCCCCGGAAACCAACGGTGAAGTCGCCGTCAAGGCCTGGGAGGCGCTGAGCAAGACGACCGGTCGCGAGCACGCCCATCTGGCCCTGCCCAAGGAAGACGAGAAGATCCGCTTCCGCGATGTCGTCGCCCAGCCGCGCAAGATCATCTCGGCGCCTACCTGGTCTGGGCTCGAGAGCGAGAAGGTCTGCTACAATGCAGGCTACACGAATGTGCATGAGCTCATTCCGTGGCGCACGCTCACAGGGCGGCAGCAGCTCTACCAGGACCATCTCTGGATGCGGGCCTTCGGTGAGGCGCTCTGCAATTACCGGCCGCCGATCGATCTCAAGACCATCCATCCGGTCAAGGGCACCAAGCCCAACGGCGAAACCGAGATCGTCCTCAACTTCATCACCCCGCACCAGAAATGGGGCATCCATTCCACCTATACCGACAACCTTTTGATGCTGACGCTCAGCCGTGGCGGACCGATCGTCTGGTTGTCCGAAACCGACGCCCGCAAGGCCGGCATCGTCGATAACGACTGGGTGGAAGCCTACAATTCCAACGGGGCGCTGGTGGCCCGCGCGGTAGTTTCGCAACGCATGAAGGAGGGCACGCTCTTCATGTACCACGCGCAGGAAAAGATCGTGAATGTGCCCGGTTCGGAAATGACCGGGCAGCGCGGGGGCATCCATAACTCGGTGACGCGTGTGGTGCTCAAGCCGACGCACATGATCGGCGGCTACGTCCAGTTTGCCTATGATTTCAACTACTACGGCACGATTGGAACCAACCGCGACGAATTCGTCGTGATCCGAAAAGTCAAGAATGTCGACTGGCTGGAGCGCCCGCATCCGGACCAGGTTGCCACGGCTGCCGAATAAGGAGAACGGCCATGAAAATCCGCGCACAGATCGCGATGGTGCTCAACCTCGACAAGTGCATTGGCTGTCACACCTGTTCGGTGACATGCAAGAACGTGTGGACCAACCGCGAAGGCATGGAATACGCGTGGTTCAACAATGTCGAGACCAAGCCTGGTATCGGCTACCCCAAGGATTGGGAAAACCAGAAGCGCTGGAAGGGTGGCTGGACCCGCAAGCGCAACGGCAAGATCGAGCCGCGCATCGGGGGTAAATGGCGGATCCTGGCGAATATCTTCGCCAATCCGGACTTGCCGGAAATCGATGATTACTACGAGCCCTTCACCTTCGACTACGAGCACCTCCAGAAGGCGCCCGAACTCGAAGCCTTTCCGACCGCAAGGCCGCGTTCGCTGATCACCGGCGAGCGGATGGAGAAGATCAACTGGGGTCCGAACTGGGAGGAAATCCTCGGCGGTGAGTTCGCCAAGCGCTCGGCCGACGTGAATTTCGAAGGCTTGCAGAAGGAGATGTACGGCCAGTTCGAAAATACCTTCATGATGTATCTGCCGCGGCTCTGCGAGCATTGCCTCAATCCGGCCTGCGTTGCTTCATGCCCGTCCGGAGCGATCTACAAGCGCGAGGAGGATGGCATCGTCCTGATCGATCAGGACAAGTGCCGCGGCTGGCGCATGTGCGTCTCGGGCTGCCCCTACAAGAAGATCTATTTCAACTGGTCGAGCGGAAAGAGCGAGAAGTGCATCTTCTGCTATCCGCGCATCGAGGCGGGCCAGCCGACGGTCTGTTCGGAAACCTGCGTCGGCCGCATCCGCTATCTCGGCGTGATGCTCTATGACGCCGACCGGATCGAGGAAGCCGCCAGCGCAGCCAACGAAACCGATCTCTATGAAGCGCAGATGCGGATCTTCCTCAACCCCAATGATCCTGCCGTCATTGAGCAGGCACGCCGTGACGGGATCTCAGACAACTGGCTCGAAGCAGCCCGGCAATCACCGATCTGGAAGATGGCGATGGAATGGAAGGTCGCTTTTCCGCTCCACCCGGAATACCGGACCCTGCCGATGGTCTGGTATGTCCCGCCGCTTTCGCCGATCACGGCGGCGGCAGAGGCCGGGAAGATGGGCATCGATCGCGGCATGCCGGATGTGAAATCGCTCCGCATTCCGCTGAAATATCTCGCCAATCTGCTGACGGCCGGGGATGAGAAGCCGGTGGCTCTCGGGCTCGAACGCATGTTGGCCATGCGGGCCTATATGCGGGCCAAGACGGTGGACGGCGTGATCGATGAGGCCGTCGCTGCCCGCGTGGGCCTCACCGGCGAGCAGATCGAGGCGATGTACCACGTGATGGCGATTGCCAATTACGAGGATCGTTTCGTCATCCCGACCACGCATCGCGAGGTGACCGAGGATGCCTACGAGTTGCGCGGTCAATGCGGCTTTTCGTTCGGCGATGGCTGCCTGCCTTCCGACAGCAGCACCAACCTTTTCGGCGGCATCAAGCTGAAGAACGATAAGCCGAAGGTGGGGGCCTATTGAGATGAAAACGCTACGTATTCTCTCAGCCCTGCTGACCTATCCCGATGCTGATCTCCTCGCCGCCCTGCCGGAATTCGTTCCGGTTCTCGAACGGGAGGCATGGCTGCCGGCATCGGAGCGCAAGGCGCTGGCCGGCCTGATCAACACGCTCGCCGCCAGCGACCCGATCGAGGCGCAGGAACGCTACATCCTGCTTTTCGACCGGACCCGCTCGCTCTCGCTGCACCTGTTCGAGCATGTCCATGGCGAAAGCCGGGATCGTGGCCAGGCGATGGTGGACCTGATCAAGCTCTACGAGGATGGCGGCTTCACGCCAACCACCAAGGAACTGCCGGATTTCCTGCCGCTTTTCCTAGAGTTTGCTTCGACCCGTCAGCCGGAAGAAGCGCGGGATCTGATCCAGCAGCCGCTTCAGGTGATGGCCGCGCTCCGGGAACGCCTTGCCAAGCGCGGGGCGATCTATCTCCCGGTCTTCGATGCGTTGTTGGCACTTGCCCGCGTGAAACCGGATGCCGCGATGCTCGAACGCCTGCTCGCCGAGCCGGATCCCGAGCCGGATGATCTCGAGGCCCTCGATGCCGCCTGGGAGGAAGAGGAAGTCCGTTTTGGGCCGGCAGCCGGTTCTGATGGCTGCGGGCATGACAGCCTCGCCTCGAAGCTGCGCCAGGCCCGGCGCCCGGCGCCCGGCCTTGCCACCCCCGATCCGGCCAGCCTCCGGCCCGCCGTCACCACGTCAACCGCGCTCCGCCGCTGACCCCTGAGGGAGAGTTCCATGCGCGACACCATCTTTCACATCCTCTTCGTCTGGTATCCCTATGTCTGCCTTTCGTCCTTCATTTTCGGATCCATCATCCGGTTTGATCGCGAGCAATACACCTGGAAGGCGCATTCCAGCCAGATCCTGCGCAAGAAGCAGCTGAGCTGGGGGTCGAACCTCTTTCATTTCGGCATTCTGTTCCTGTTCCTTGGCCATACCGTCGGACTTCTGACGCCCAAGGCGATCTATTCGATCTTCCTCACACCGGCGGAAAAGCAGCTTGTCGCGATTGTCGCGGGCGGCATTGCCGGGACGGTGTGCTTCGTCGGGCTCAGCCTCTTGCTGCACCGGCGGTTGTTCGACGCCCGGATCCGCCAGACCTCGACCTATATGGACCTTTCGATCCTGACGATCCTGTGGGTCCAGCTCTGCCTCGGCTTGATCACCCTGCCGTTCTCGCTCGCCCATTCCGATGGTTCGGTGATGATCCAGCTTTCGCACTGGGCGCAAGGCATCCTGACGGTGCAGCCGGTTGATGCGAAGACATTGCAGGGACTCGACTGGCCCTATCTGGCCCATCTGGTTCTCGGGATGACGATCTTCCTGCTCTTCCCCTTCTCCCGGCTGGTCCATATCTGGTCGGCGCCGGTCTGGTATCTCGGCCGGAAGGGCTATCAGGTCGTTCGGACCCGGCGCCCGCTGGCCGGCTCTGATGCCCAGCGCCCGACGCACCGGCCGGCGGAGTAACGGCCATGAGTGTTGTTCTCGACGCCCCCAAAGCCGGCTGCACTGTGAACCCGAATGTTTCCGCCAAGCCGCGCACCGTCACGGTCAATGGTATCACCATCCCGCGCGAGGCGATTGCGCGGGAAACCCAGAACCACCCGGCCGCCAAGCCAATCGAAGCCTGGCAGGCGGCCGCCCGTGCTCTCGTCATCCGGGAATTGCTCCTTCAGGAAGCGGCCCGGCTCAAAATCATCGCCGATCCCCTGAGCGATGGCGAAGGGCGCCGCGAGACAGACGAGGAAGCGCGGATCCGTGCCTTGTTTGAACAGGAAGTCTCCTCACCGGTCCCCGGGGAGGAGGAATTGCAACGCTATTACGCCAATAACCGCAAAGCCTTCTGCACACCGGATCTCTATGAAGTTGCCCATATCCTGATTGGCGTGCGTGAGAGCGGGCCGGTGGCCTTGCAAGCCGCCAGGGAGCGCGCGGAAGCGATCCTCCGCGAGGTCGAAGCAACACCTGCGCTCTTTGCAAGCCTGGCCGAGGCCCATTCGGATTGTCCATCCCGGGTGATGGGCGGCAATCTCGGGCAGATTTCATCCGGCCAGACCGTCCCGGAATTTGAAATCATGCTGCCGCAACTGCCGGTCGGGCCGGATCGCTTCTCGATTGTGGAGTCCCGCTACGGCTTTCACATCGTGACCGTGCATCGACGGATCGAGGGGAGGGACCTGCCTTTTGAAAAGGTGAGGGACCGCATCGCGCTTTTCCTCCGGGAGCGTGCCCAGGCCATCGCCGCCCGGCACTACCTCCAGCAACTGGCGAGCCTCGCCTCAATCGAGGGCGTCACGATGGACGTCTCCTCCACTCCCCTTGTCCAGTGAGGCGCCCATGATGCTCAGTCATATTCTGCGCAATCTGACAGACGACAGGCTCGCCGAGGAGGCCCTGATCGGCCTTGGCGATCTGGTTCTGTTGACGGCGATTGAAGCCGAAGCTGCCCTGTTCGAGGAAACGCGAGGGGACTATGTCGTCGGTGCGGTGCGCCGGTTCGCGCGCCTTGCCAATGATGAGGATTGGCTCGCCGTCATGGGCAAGCTCGAACGGGGCGAGCGCCCTGCTGAGGCCTTCCTTACCTTTGTTCTCCATTGGGCGCTGAAGCGCGACAGCGAGGAGCGAAACCCACCACAGGGCCTTCAACCCGCATGTTCCTGTGGGGAGGATCATCACCATGGCCAGGCCCCGCGCTAGTAACCCGTCGAAAGCGGCATCGCCGAAGCCGCGGCCGCCCGGCCCTTTGCCGCCGCCGCTGCCGGCTGCGCTTCTGGAGCGGCCGCTTGATTATCTCATGGCGGAGCATCACCGCCACCGGAGCTACCTCGCGGGCTTGCGCTATGCCGCGACGCTTGCTGAGATCCCCCGGGATCAGGCCGCGCGATTGCATCTGTTTCTCGCGTCGGAGCTTCCCCTCCACTGGGCTGACGAAGAGGAGGATCTGTTCCCGATCCTGCGCCGCCATGCCCTGCCGGAAGATGGCCTTGCCGAGGTCCTGACCCGATTGAGCCAGGACCACGCCATGAACGAGGCATTGGTCCGCACGATCGATCATGGGCTTTCGGTCATCCTGGACGCTGATCATGATCCCGTTCCGCTCGAACGGCGGCTTTGTGGCCTGATCTTGACCTATACCGCCACGGAGGCCCGGCACCTCGCGGTCGAGAATGCCGTGGTGCTCGCCATTGCCGGCGTCCGGCTCAGGAAGGCCGAATTGCACGGGCTCAGCGCGGCCATGAAAGCCCGTCGGGAGGCATTTCATGTCACAGACGCTTGATCATCTATTCGACCGGAATGTCACCTGGGCCAACGAGAAAACCCGGCTCGATCCGGACTATTTCCGACGCATGGCCGAACAGCAGACGCCCGATTACCTTTGGATCGGCTGCTCGGACAGCCGGGTGACAGCCAATGATGTGCTGGGACTCGATCCCGGTGCGGTTTTCGTCCACCGCAACATCGCGAATATCGTTCATACGAGCGATCTCAACATCCTCTCGGTGCTGGAATTCGCGATCGACACCCTGCGCGTTCGCCATGTCATCGTCTGCGGCCATTATGGCTGTGGTGGGGTTTATCGTGCCATCGCCGAGGAGCGCGGAGCGATGCTCGATCACTGGCTCCAGCCTTTGACCATGCTCTACCGGAAGCACCGGGCGCATTTTGACCGGATCCTCAGGCCGGAGGACCGACTCGACCGGCTCTGTGAAATCAATATCGAGATGCAGGTCCGGCGGCTCGCAGCCACGCCGCTCGTGGAAAATGCATGGCGGCGCGGGCAGGAACTGTATCTTCACGGCTGGATCTACGGCATCCATGACGGGCTGCTGCGGGATCTTGGGCCCCATCTTTCTTCTGTTGAAGAGCGCGATCAGCTCCCCTCGATCGACCACCGCGTCACCATGAATGTCGAACCTGTCAGCGGCATGCGCAGGCACGCTTTGTCCGCGTTCGAGGCGTTGCCCGGCGAGCATGGCGCGGATTGTTGCTGCGATGCGCGGTTGGAAGGACCCCGCTCATGAAAGCTCCTGCCGCCCGGATCGGGATTGTCGTCGCGTCGGATCGCGCCCATGCAGGCAAGTATCGTGATGCTTCCGGGCCAGCCATCGAGGCCTATCTCGACGATGTGCTGACCAGCGAATGGCAGGGCGATTATCGCCTCGTTCCCGATGAAATCGAGGCCATTGCCGAAACCCTGATCGATCTTGTCGACAAGGCCCATTGCGATCTCGTGTTGATGTCGGGTGGAACAGGCCCGGCGCCGCGGGATGTGACGCCCGAAGCTTTGGCCCGGGTCGTCGGACGCCTTCTGCCAGGGTTTGGCGAAGAAATGCGCCGCGCCAGCCTTCGCGAGGTTCCGACCGCCATCCTGTCGCGCCAGGAGGCCGGATTGCGGGGGCGCTGCCTCATTGTCTCCCTGCCGGGCAAGCCCTCGGCCATCGCAACCTGCCTTGATGCCGTCTTTTCCGCCATTCCCTACTGCCTCGACCTGATCGGTGCCGCGCGTCTCGAAACGCGCCCTGAACGGTTGCAGGCCTTTCGTCCTTCCCAGAACCCCTGAACAGGAGTGCCAACCATGTCGCGATTCCACGAGAGCCAGGACCCCGCACTTCTAGCCCTTGTCTACACCGACGCTGCGGGGGCTGATCGGGTGCTGACGCAGCTTGCGATGGTGCTGCTCGAACAAGATGTCAACCTTGCCGGATTGGTGCAGCACAATGCGCCCCGGCCCGGACGGTCTCGTTGCGACATGGTCCTTGAAGATCTCGGGAGCGGCCGCCATGTCGCGATCTCCCAGGATCGTGGCCCTGAAGCCCGGGGATGCATGCTCGATGTCAGCCAGTTGCTGACAGCCTCGCTGATGGTCGAGGATTCGCTCTCTCAGGAGCCAGAACTCGTGATCCTCAACAAATTCGGCAAATCCGAATCCGAGGGCGGTGGCTTCCGCCCGCTGATCAGCACCGTGATTGGATCGGGCATCCCCCTCGTTATCGCGGTTCCCTGGCGGAATATCGAGAGTTGGCGCGCCTTTGCCGGTGGCATGGGTCAGGAGATCGCCCTCGAAGGCGAAGCCGAGACCGTTGCGGGCCTCCTCGCGGTCCTGGGCTATGGTCCGGCAGCAGCGGCCGGCTCCGGCGGGGAACCTCGCGGTTCCGGTCTATAGGCGATCAACATCGCCGGCAATCGATCGAAGCAGCGTCTCTGCCTCGGACGCTGCTGTCGCCGCATCCCGGAAGAGATCAGCCATGTCGGCGAAGACCGAGTGATCCGGCTCGGAAGCCGGAAGCTCGTCCAGATCCTTCAGGAGGTCCAGAAGTCCTGAAAGGCGAAGGGCGCGCTCGCGCGCGCCCGACAAGGCCAGTTTTCGACGGCGAAGATCCGAGAATTTCGAATAGCGCGCCAAGGCTGTATCGAGCTGCTCCCTGCAATCGCAGTCGAACTTGATACCGGCGAGAATGCGGATCAGGCCGTCAACGGTCGGATCATGGGTAGCCGCGCGGATCGATGGGCGCGGCATCGCTCACCGGCTTTCAAAGCGAGGGAACAGAACGTTGTTCTCAAGGTGCATATGTTCCGTCAGATCCGTGACGAGTTTGTCGACGCCTTGGTAAAGCGCCTGCCAAGACCGGCATGCCCCCGCAGGCGGCTGGTAGCCATGGGTGATCTCCTGCAAGGCGCGGATCGTCAGCGCGTGGTCGTCATGGTCTTCGCGCATGGCCGAAATCGGACCATCGACCATCCCGATCATGCCGCCACGCATCGCCGGGAACAGGATCAGTTCCTCTTTCTCCATATGGTCGCCCAGATCTTCAAGGGCTGTCTCCAGGATATCCGCCAGCCCTGCCGGAACATCCGTATGATCGCGGTGGACGGCCTCGACGCGTTTCGCCAGCTTGACCAGTTCGGGCAACTCGGCGCGATGCACATCGTGATAGCGCCGGATAATGTGCTCGATCAGCGCCATGGTCTCGGAGGGGGCTTCCGGTGGCTTGGCCGCAAGAGCCTGCAATTCCCCGAGGACAAGGCCTGCATCAAGGTTCTTCTTCGCCAGGGCTTCGCCGATCGGGACATTGCCACCACAGCAGAAATCAATCTTGTGCTTCCTGAAGATGGCCGTGGCTCCCGCGAGAGCGGCGGCAAGCTCACCGACATGCATGTCGGGATGGATGGCTTGGTTCAGTTCCATGGCGATCTCCAATTCGGTATTTACAATGCCTATTTACGGCAGCCAAAGCGGCATTGTAAATACCTCTTTTGGAGAACCATGCGTGCGATTGACGAGCTTCACAGATTTCGGGCTGCGCGCCCTCATGAAACTGGCCGGCGGGGAAAACCGTCTCTACACGGTAGACGAGATTGCGACTGAATTCGCGTTGTCGCGCGATCACCTGACGAAAGTGGTGCGGGAATTGGCACGCCATGGGTTTCTGGTAACACAGCGCGGTGCCGCTGGCGGCTTCCGGCTTGCGAGGCCGGCGCATGAAATCCGCCTCGGCGATGTCGTGGCCGCCCTCGAGGGGCGTCATGCCCTTGTCGAATGTTTCGAGGCCGATGGCGGAACGTGCCGCCTCCTTCCGCATTGCCGCCTCAAGGCACGCCTTGCCCGCGCGGAGCGCGCCTTCATCGATGATCTCAACCAGTCAACGCTGGCCGATTGCCGGTATCCGCAATGAAGGGCTGGAATGCGCCCCCATTTTGGACACTCAAGGTGAGGTGCGTAGACGCCGAAAGCAGACATTTCTGACCCTTTATCAGCCTTCGACAAACTGGGGGCGGCTCAGAATCATGCAGATTAGCCGATGCGAATGCATGTCAGCTCTTCTTCACAAAGTTCCTATGCGGCTGTGGTCATTGTCTGGCAGGAGGCACGGAATGTGACTTTCACCGTGGCCGAAACGACCCTGCGAGTTTGATTTCGCTGCGCAAGTGGTCGAAAGCGCCTGACCTGAAGAGGGCAGCGTAGGACCTGTCGCTCTAATCAAATTGAGATCACCGTTCGTGAGGATTCACGATGGAGTCAACACCGTAGAGTTCCATTCTCATCATTCGATCTATCAAGTCGAGCAGCTTTCCCCGAACAATTGGATCGTTTTCGGATGCCGTGTACTCCTTCTTGATGATGTCAACAATCTCATGAAGGTCCATTGATCTTCGACCAGCGACATTCCTGTTCTTTTCTATGTCATCGATCAGTATTTCGGTCGCTTGTACGACAAGGTCGACGACCTTCGACTCTGCTTCCTCAAGCGCATGAAAGAAGGCATACGACCCGCTTTCGAATGCGCCGGAACGAATAAATTGGGATGCCAAGTTGCGATAACGGTCAAACTCATTAGGCTTGGCCCTCCTAAAGACGTCAGCAGCTTGCCCCCTAACTTGCTTGTCCTCGTCGTTGAAGCAGCGTCGTAAGACTGCTTCGGCTCGATGCCGAAACTCAGCCCCTTCAATCGCGCGAGAGGCAACATCGGCTAGAATCCGGCGGTATACAACGCCGTCTAGCGCCAGTGCGTCTGCCAAGCGGATAAACTCTTCGCTATGGAAGCTCTGCCAGAACACGAGCCAAGCGGCGACCATTCGCGTGTTGTCGTCGCCCTCGACGATCATGCGACAGATGATGAATTTTCCGACAGACGGCTCCCAACGAATAATGTAAGGTAACAACATTACTCCATGATGTGTTACAAGGGGTGCCAACCAGTACGCGTTCGCGTTTTCTTCTAAGTGGGCCGCTCTCAGGCGCAAAGCTCTTTCGGCCAAGTATGCGGTCTTTATCGAGAATATCTTTGCTATCGATGGAAGATCATTTGATGGAAACGCGGCCTCCAACCACACCTTCTGCAACAAGGTAGGTGTTGTTGCTGATCCGGGCCGATGCGCAATCTCATTAATTAGCTTCGCACATCGTGCCTTGTCAGAGTTGTAAAGCGGTAATGCTGCGCGAACTAAGCAGCACCTTACGCTAACAAGAGCTTCATTCGCAGATCGACGTTCAAGAATTTGCCACGCTCGTTCATTGGCTTCGGGGACGTGCCAGAGCACTTGTCCCAGCGCCTCCGCCGCTGCTCCGCGTGCACCGTTTACGCCGCGAATATGAAGGCGTCCTTGGCTAATCAGATCTTCAACAGATGTGATCTCACGCTCGGTGTTGGATTGGTCAACGTCGTCACGTTCATCGGCGTGGCCATTTTCTATGTACCAAGCAAGGACATCAAAGACCTCCGTATCGCGCGCAACTTCTGGCTTTTTCTCAATCAATCGAGCAATATCGCTGCCATATGCACGGTCGGGCCTCCGATGCGCCGCAAGGATTGCTCGCTTCACATCTTCGATCGCGATCTGCTCCGCCTCAGCCAAACCCCACAGCAGGTGGTTCAGATAGGCATAAGGCGCGTCCAGGGGAATTTTTTCCGAGAAGGCAGCAAATCGGCTCGGCTGCTCTTTCGCCAAGTGTTGAAGTTCTGTGGCCAGTTGCCGAGCGCCACCCTCCACAAATGTGCGCCCATATCGGCGATGCTCGTCGCTGTCATATTTCTTGATCGCTGACAGCCACTGTTCATCGGTCATGCGCGCCGCACTCTCGCGCTTGATCGGCGATTGAACCCGATGGGCTGCTGCGTGATCCGGTTCGGGGATTTTCTCAGCCCCAAATTTGCGACGAAGTTCCTCCAGCCTCACCCTAGAGGTCGCCGAGAGTGCTTCCCCGCCAATTGACTCAAGAATACACCAAATGTCGTGACCTGACCGTTTGAGATAGTATGAAATCGAAGATCGTCTGCGCCAAGGCGGCTCCTCGCCGTCCGTGGAAATCTTCTGCAAGAGACGCGATGCGAAATCCAATTCAGGTTTGTGGCTAGCGATTAGATCGTCGAACTTGGCCACTTCCTCGGCGGTCAAATGCGGCAATACCGCTTTGGCGGCCGTTGCAAATGACTGCCAGTCTGCGCCCTGCCACCCTGCGTCAAATACGTGCTTGCAGTTCAGTATCTCGACAAAGAGCGCCTTGAGTGCTTCGCCATTTCTGCCGATCGTCTCCAGCCAAAGGTGTGCGTTCACCGGGTGTATTGAAGGATCAATTTTTCTCAATGCTGCTGCGGCATCATCAGGGACTTTAGCTGCCACCTCGCCCAAAGCACTACGGAACATGTTTAAAAAGGCATCTGCCCCAAAATGGTGCCCCGACGCGATCCTGATGCCAAAAGAGTAGTCGTTGGTGCCGTTGGAGTTCGCCTGCTGGATCATTTGCACTGATCGGACAAAGGCTTCGATCGTGCCTTGGACAAAGACCTGGGGAGCCTTCTTCGCGAGTTCCCCCATTGAATGCGCGTCTAAATCGCGAAACTCGTCCCTTTCGAACGGATGCTGGCCGGGATGCGCATCAAACCAAGCGTCGAAGTAGGCTTTGAGGACTTTCTCAGCGCCGCGCGGGTTATCGCCAGCCCATGTGTGGAGCAAGAGATCGCGACTGGTATGGCCACG
Source organism: Rhabdaerophilum sp. SD176 (assembly GCF_030143245.1). Taxonomy (GTDB): domain Bacteria; phylum Pseudomonadota; class Alphaproteobacteria; order Rhizobiales; family Beijerinckiaceae; genus Rhabdaerophilum. The sequence continues at coordinate 519,537 of NZ_JARJNS010000004.1, forward strand.
TCCTTCGAACATTCCCGGCGGATTTGAACGGGTGACCTCAGCGCACAAGTCGACAAGAGCGTCGTCCGGCTTCTGGCGTTTGACGAGGCCGAACCAGTTTAGGAGTCGCGCGCCCCGCTCCTTGTCACTGCCCCACCACTTTGCAAGCAGCGCGGCGATCTCAGAGGGCCGGCTGGCGGCAATGTTAGAAAGCCACCAAAGAACCGCCTCCGCTCTTTCGGCGTTACCGCCCGATATCTGCTCATCAACCCAACCGTCCGTGTGTAGCCTGTCGAACCAGCCAGGTGACGTGAAGAATGCCAATCTGAGCAAAGCCGGGAACGATCCGATTGACGTATCGATCGAAAGCAGAATGTCGCGTTCTTCTGGCCAAGGGTCGACCTGTGATCCGAGCCATTGCGCTACGGCGACCTGGATGTGATAGCGCACCTTCGTATTGCCGAAGACGGAGCGCAACTCTCGGAGATACCGGATAGGATCGGATTGCCGCAGATTTTCGAGGATTTGCCGGACTTGTGTTCTTCGAAAGAGGTGTTGCTCAGTTTGAAGAAGCAATGCCTCCAAAGATAGATCACGCTCTGAAAACGTTAGAGCGTAGATATAATCAAAGAAACTCTCATGGAAGAAATTGATGTTTCCCTTCGATCGAACAATCAATCCTTCTGACGGCAATATGTTCAATGCTCGAGAAAAAGTTGAAACGATAGTTTCAGGCGCGTCCAGTCGTTGTTGATCGCTCATCCACTCTGCGATTCGTGATATGGGATGAATTAATCCCCACGTAATACTTTTGTCAGCTTCAATCGAAATGCGCTTCTTTTCAAGGAGCCGTCGAAACAATTCACTACGTGATGTAAAGAATGGCGATAGAGGATCATATGTCTCAATGAAGAGCGCCAAATTCAAAGGCAGACGAAGAAGCTCAATTTGACGTGCTGAGAAATTATCGGTTGCAATCGCCTTTGATTTCAAGAGAGGTTTAACCGTCGCCTCCCAATCGAGCAGTTGGACATCTACATGTTCGACGCCAAGCGACTCTCTAAGAGCTTTAAGTCGTTCGTCATTTTCAAGATCAAATGTACGGCAACAAATGACTATTACAATGTTGCCGAAATTGCGCGCGTCATCCACCAGTCTGAGGACGGCTTGCTTAGTCGCGCCATTTCGTCCGGAAATCTCGCTAACAGCATCGACCTGATCAACAATGAGCACCGATCTTCGATCGGCAGACGTACCCTTCAGCGTGGCAACTGGGCTTTCTTCGCGATTTGTAATTGCTTTCCCGAACGACTGCGGGCTCTTGCAGTCCAGATGATGATCGACTCGAAACGCCAGATGCGGCGCTGAAGCTGACGACAGTCTTGCAATTAGCTCTCGAATAACCCCTGACTTGCCTGCCCCTGCGACTCCGGTAAGCAAAAGAACAGTGGGGCCATTGGAGTCGAGGCATTTTGCCGCCAATTGCTCGGCCTCTTGCCTCGGAATGACCTCCTTCCCCGCACCGAAGGGAATGTAGGTATCGAGGTATGCGGCGGTAGCGTCACGCATTCGCTGAGGAAGCGTGGCATCAAGCGCATAGTCCTTCAGCTTGAGCTTTCCCTCGGACCGAATTTCTGCCCGCGCAATATCTGTAGTGAACTCGGTGTTGAGACGTTTTTCTAAGAAATCTCGCAATGACGCAAAGCCGTTCTTGGCCGTGTGCTCAAAATAGAAGTCACAATACGTATCTGAAATGCCTTCGATCGACGGTTCACTTTCTATCCGAAAACGAGAGCGTTTGAGCCAATCGTAGACGGTGACATCATCAACAGACCATATCTTTTTCAGCTGATCAAAAACATCATTTGCCTCTTTACCAAGTGATTTCCGATACTCGTCACAGTCTTTGGCAATTGAAGCTTTCTTCGAAAGATCATCAATATCTTTTGCAGGATGCTGTGAGACAAATACACAAAGATCACGCGCGTTTGCCGATAACCGGCGCTTGAACGCAGAAAGAACGCCCTCCTTCTCCAGTGCGCGAACTGTCCAGTTTCCGTTCGGACTATTTATCTTGGTTTGATGCCATTCTGTAGTGCCATGGCGTACCAGTGAAAACTCAAATCCCTGGAAAGCGGCATCGATGCCTTCGAACTTTATGGAGTCGGCTTTGCCGCCAAGGACCTCCAAGAACTGAAGCACGAGCCATTTGGCCTCGTATCTATTGCCCAACTTGTCGGCAATGCCACCCGCGTACACTGAGGCCTCGTTTCATCGCACTGTAGATTGAACAAGCTGGACGATTAATCGCTGCTGTTCAAGAAACTGCCGTTAGCAACCCACAGCCAGCAGCGTCGTTTTGGTGGCCGCTGCGGGACTCGACACCACAGGGGGCGATGCCCGAGGTAAACTGAGCCCCATGAGGCGACTTGGACGCCCCTTGCTGGCGCACTTAAGCGGGGCAAGGCGCTTGCAACTGGCAGTCCAAGCCGAGCCATATCCGTAACGGCTCAGTAGCTACGACAGCGTTCATAGAGCGCGATGTCTGCATGGAGCAATTTTGCTCCAGAAACCCGTCATTCCGTTCCCGGCCCCAAACCAGCCTAAACGAACCCCATTCGCGAAGAGGCTGGAGACTGCTCGAAGATCTCAGCAGCTTGCGCGATGTCAACCCGGTCAAGTTTGTGGCGATTGTGATGTGCTGCAATGATGAGAGCTTGCGCAAGGATGCGGCGCGCCTTACGGGGATGTGCGGCACGAAGCCCCTCTCGGGCTTCCGGCGAAAGCGACGGTTCAAACCAGTCGCCCCAGTCTAGGATTACCTCGCGGTAGAGATGCTCGAGAACGATCTGCATCTGCGATTGGCTCGGTCGCTGAACTTCAAGGATGAGGAACCGATCGAGGAGGGACGGCGGGAGAGACCCGAGGTCGTTTGCGGTCGCCATCCAGATGACGTGGCGCGCGTCAAAATGGAGTTTGAGACAATCATCCTCCACGCGTTGAGCACTCGAAGGCTCGAGCAGATCATGAAGTGGCCCGAGGGGATCGCCATATTCCGAGCCGCGGCCCGGCGTCTTGTCGATTTCGTCGAGGAGGAAGACTGGCGAGGCAACGCCGCCGGCAATCAACGTCTTCGCCACAATGCCTATGGCCGGTGTCTTCCACGACATGTCCCTTCCAGTCAGTAGACCTGCCCCGAGTTGGTTCGGCATCGAATAGGATTGGAAGGGGAGACCAATCGCGCGGGCAAATTCACGCGCGACATGGGTCTTCCCCACACCTGGTTCGCCCACCAACAGAATGGGTTGCAGAGAAAAGGGACGCCCCGTCCGCAAGGCAGCACCGAGCGCAGGACGCACGATGTCGAAGAATTGCTGAAAGTGTGGAGCAGACGAGCTGAGGGCATCGACCGCATCGATCTGCGCTTGATGCGGGCGAAGCAGGTCCCGTTGCCCATCGCGTGGATCCTCTGCCATCCGACGGATCCAATCGGCCCGGAACGCCCCTTTGCCGAAATCTGCCTCTGTTTCGGCTTCATCGAGAAGTGCCGCAGCCTCGGCGGGCGTAAAAACCCGCCATTGCGGCGGGTTTTCCTGTTTCGGGAACGACGATGAACCGTGATCTGATGGCTGGATCTCTACCGAAGCAGCCAGAAAATCGGGTTCGAGCTCGAGCGGGTCGTCGAAGGGGTTTCGATCCAGGCCGGATCGATCTGTCGAGGTCATCTTCATGTCTGCCTCACACTCGTTCCCGGCCCTTCGCCATGAAGGGGGCGAGGGCAAGGCTGAGCCCGCGAACAAGTTTGCCGAGATCGCGCTGGGGTCGAATGAGATAGAGTTCTTCGACAGCCGAAATCCGGTCGATACGCGTCATCAGCGTGTAGCGAGTAAGGAGCTGCCCTGTCGGATCGAGGCCAGCCTGGACCAGTCTTTTCTGTCCTTCGTCGCTCTTGAGGAATTGCTCGAGGGAACGACGCGCGAGGAGGGCATGCACCGCTCGGTCAATGGCCTCGACTGTCACGCCAAACGGCACCTCGATCTCGAGATGACCATCGACCAAGTGAACGCCGGACGGCAGCGCCCCATCCAGGTCAGCCGCGCGAAATGGTGACAGGCACCATTCATGGCCTTGTGGGATGCGGACGAGTTGGTCCAGCGGCTGTTCTTGACGGCCCCAAAGCGCGGCATAGCCCTTGCGGCGCAAGTCTTCCACTCGGCGTTGTGGGTCTTGGCTCGACGTCACACCGATCTTGTAAAGCGGGATCCCGAGCGGGCGTGCAAAGTTGATGAGCCCTCGCGAACCTGCTGCGTAGACGATCACGCGATGCGTGCCCTTGGCTGGATTGACGAGAGGATTGCGCGAGCGAAGGGGCGCGAGCTCGTTCTCCAATGAGCTGGGACAAGACGGCGCCTTCTTGGGGGATGATTTGGACATGTTTACTCGATCCGGCTGGTGCCGGTCCTTTCTTCGATGGAAAAGCGTGATGTTTTTTTGGGGAGGGGAGGGGGCCTAGCCTGTGGCTCGATTGCACACGCTGGCCCCGGTGGTCGCGCTGGCGCGCGGGCTAGTGAGGCCTTTTGACCTCGTCTTTCGCAGAGGTTTTTCTGCTGACCTGGAGTTCGATGCCGTGTTGTCGGCCATCCGCGCTCAGCGCTGTCAGGATCATGATGATGACAAGATGCTGATCTGTGATCTTGCCGTCGGGAAGGTCGAAATCGCCTCCGATGGCTGCCGCTTTGATCTGAAACTCGCCCTCGTCGCTCGTGGCATAACTGGCAAGGGCGAGGAGCGTCTCTGTTCGACGGCTGTGGAGCTCCTGGACGAGTTTTGCGTCGGCATCGTCGCGCCACGTTGCGAGCGTCGTTTCGATGAGCTGGAGCCGATCGATCCGGTCCGGAAGAGCCATCGCGAAAGCGGATCGAATGCTTACTGCGTCGAGCACGGCTTGGAGGCTGGTTTCTGGAGTTTTCTGAGAGTTTTCTGGAGGTTTCGGCATGGGTCTGCGCCCGGGCGCGCGGCACGGGCTATTCCTTTCTGATAGGGGGAGGGGGAGCCTTTCGGGGGATTTGAGGTGTCCCAGAGGCAAAAAATCAGAAGAAGGAAAAAATGGGTCGGGTCAGCAAAGCCGGGCCCCCAAGGGGCGCGCCTTTCACGGGGATAAACTTCTGGAGGTAAAGCTTTGACCGGGGGCGTTAGACGCGAGACTGGCAACCCGCTCGATTACCGTTGCCGCCCCTTATTTGAGGCTTGATCCAGAACGCGGTTGATCAGGTTGGGTGATGCGCCCAGTGGCTGGAGGATGGCCTCGACAAATGGGCGGTCCAGCGTTGCCTGCCGTGTCGCCTTGATCGCAACGGCCAGGCTTTCACGATCAGGACCCGACGGGGTGGTCTCTATCGCCTGGCGCGCAAATTCATGGAGGGCGCGCAAAACGGGATCTCGCGCGAGAAGCTTGTTTGTCAGGGTGTGTTGGTTATGGGCGTCGAGGCGGGCAGCCAAAACAAGGGCTTTTCGTTGATCGGGGCGAAGATCCGAGGGCAGGATGGGTGGAAAAACGGCTCGATCATCCGCGCTCGGGGCTTGTGAAGCCCTGATCAGGCCCGCTTCTTGGTGCGCTGCTGCCAATACGTCCGCGTAGGTCTTGGCGCTCAGCTTGCGCGCGGTAAGGGTCAGCTCGGCAATGATCGTCATGCCGACTCGCATTTGGATGCCTCGCCAGTTGGACAGCGGATTCAGAAGGCCGTCGGGTAGCAGATCAGCGAGGTCTTTGCTGACGCGATGACAGACCCAATGGGCCCGATAGGCGTCATCCGGACGCTTCCTGATATCCTCCTGATCCAGCGCGCGGCGGTGATCCAGCCAGAGCCTCACAAGCGCTCGCAAGGGTGAGTTGGGTTCGGATGAATAAAGTGCACATTGACTACCCTTTGCGAGTTCTTGCCAACGCGGCTTGATGAGCCTGCTGATGGCCAGGACGGATTTATCAATCAGCGCCTTTGTCTTCTCAGCTTCCGCGGAACCTTTCGCCAAGGCCGTTTGCACGGCCTTCTGCACGTCGAGGCTGTGCGAGATCTCAAAGGTTTCGTCGTTTCCCGGAGACGTCGGCACGAGGCAATCGGGAAACGACATCACGAGGCGCTTAACGGGTGCGAGCGGATCTTGGGCAGGCTGGTCATCGCCAGGGTCAAATCCACGACGGTGAGATGCCTCGAGCAGAATCGGGACTTCCCTCGGCAAACCCTTCATGAGTTCCCGGAGGCTCGGCTCCTGCGGTTGCCCTCCAACGTTGGACGGCGTGGCGCCCTGGGATGGCGGATCCGTTGGGGTGGAATTGCCGAGAGGCGGTCGTTCTTTCTGACTGGCTGCGGCCATAGGCCCAGCGGATGGCAAGGCCTTGGTCGCCGGGGTCACCGTTGGCAGACCTGAAGGAGGCGGTGTCGGCGCTGGCGCTGGTGTTCCCGGCTTCGGCGCGACCGAAGATGGCGAAGATGATTCTGCGACGCCAGGTGCCTTTGTCGTCTCTTGGTTCTGCCGGGAAACGGGACCGGGCTGCGGGGTTGTTCCGGCTGACCGGGCGTTAGACGCGCTGGCCGGACCGCTCGCCCGTGACAATTCGGGAGGCGGAGATGGAACACCTCTATTGACCTCCGCGTGCTTGGCAGGGGCGGCCTCCACGTCTTGGTCAGGCTTAGGCTGGACCGACCCGTCCGTTCCCGGTCCTTGCCGCTTCGCCATGTGCGGATCAAGCACGCGGGATGCTGGATCTTTATGTTGTTCCGTCGCCTGCGGAATGGACGGGCCAGTGGTACGCTCCGTGGGCTTCGGCACCTGGGTCTTGGCTGGCGCGGTGAGCCCAGCCGGGGCTGGCTTTTCTGTTGGCTTCGCTATAGCGGGCACGGGCTCGCGACCGATCACGCGTACCGGCGCGCTCTCGGTTGTTGCTTTGCTTCCAACGGCGCCACCTGCGGCGCCACCTGTTTTGCTTTCGGTCGGTGCAGGAGGTGAGGGGGGTGGCGAAGCTGCTGAAGTCGCCGGTCCCGGCGTCGAATATTCTCGGATTGGTGTGCCGGTTGCGGCAGCGGGTGCCGCTGCTGGCGGTGACGATTTCGTCTCGATGATCTTGGCATTGGGTTTTTCGGTTGAGCGGACCTCGGCCCTGTGCTGTCCTGTCGAAATTGTCTTTTCGGTCGTCCCGTTTGTGAGCTGGGGACCTTCGGCCCCGGATTTCGTCAGTGTATTGGCTGCGGACGTTATTGGTTGCTGATCCAGCGGACCGCCGAGCTCGATCTCACTGCCGACCCCATCGGCTCCGGCCTGCAAAATCGCGCGGAAATCACTCGCGTGAGCGGTGCCGCCATTGCCTTTTTGGGGTGCGCGCTGGTCCTCGGCTGTTCCGATCTGAGGTTGCTCAGACCGGCTTTCGGATCCCCGATCCTCATTCGCTGACGAGCCCAACCTCAGTTTAGCAGGGTTAGGCGAGTTTTGCGTGTGCTCCGAAGCGCCAGGCGCGCCGGCGAGAGGTTCATTTTTGCCAGGGCCTTTAGATTGCCCACGGGCGCGGGCGGCTGTCAGCCTACGACGACGGACGTGTTCGACGGCCGCCAGGACTTTCGCATCGGTACCCGACCGGATCGTGGCGTCTTCAAGGTGGGGCTCGGCTTGCGGCTCTGGCCACTTGATCGCGCCACCGACGGCGATCGCCTGCCAGCCCTCAACAAGATGTTGGTGGTCCTTAAGCCATTGCTCGGCAGCCGTTGACCAGCAAAAATCCCGGATACGCCCGGCATAAATGGCTGGCGTGACATAGGTGTCACGCCCATGGTCCGCTGCGCTGGCCATCATGATGTTCTGGATTTCGTCGGGCGATCGCCCCATCGCCCGGAGACGGAGAGCAATGGCCGCATCGATGCGCGAAGGGTGAACGCGGAGGTCGTTGGGAAAATCCTGGATCACGAGAGCCCTGAGCCGCGTGTAGCTGTCGTGGTCGGATTGCTGGATGCCCGAGTTTGAAGTCGCCGGGGTCGGCGGAGGGCGCAAGCAATGTCGCGAGGAGAGAGCGATCGCACTCAGCGACGCCTCGGCATTGTCCCAGTCCTTCGCAATCGCAGCGAGGCGGTTAGCGAGTGCTGAATTATCATGATCGGAAGCTGCGATAATTCGAGCGCGCTCGAGGTTCACGAATCCGAGCGGCAGCGCATGGCGAGAGAGTGCCAAGCTCGGATTGCCTTTATCATGAAGACCCGGTTCGGCGAGTTCTGCTGCCAGGCAACCAAGCGCGAGGCGGTTGCTACGCCGGACCGACCCGATGGCGAGCGGGCTGCATTCCGGGAGGTGCCACGCAATCCGAGCAGGACCGGGTAGTTTCGGGCGCTCCTTCGGATCTGCCGGCTCATTCAGTAAGGCCCAAAGGTAATCGCGCCCAATCACGCGAGGGGCAAGATTGATATCCGGTGGCTTTGCTCCGCGTGCCAGCGCATCGTGGATGGCAGCTGCCAAAGCGCTTGCCGTAAACCCGCGACCATCAGGGCTGGCGAGAACCTGGCGAGCGTCCCGGGCCTTCTCGCCTGCCTTTGTCCGACCTGGTACCAAGACTTCGTAACGTTCTGCCCCCAGGGGTTCAACCATCTTGGCGACGGCACGTTTGAGATCGTGCTGCCGCGCGAACAAGACAGTCTTCGTGCGGTGGATCGCCTGTTCCCTCTTGATGTCGGCTTGCAGCTCGGGATTGCCGATGGTGATGCCTTCCTCCACCGCCAGGCGGATCATCAAGCGCTTGAAATCTGCGCTGCCCTCAACGCTTACGCCCTGCGGCCATTTCGCAGCTGCGAGCTTCAGGGCTGCGCGCGCAGCCTCCTCGTCGCGGGAAGCCAGGACCCGAATGCGCTCGCCCTCATCGACAAAGGAAACGGCTCCCCCACGCCGGCGGCTGTAATAGGTTCGGCCGTCGATACGATACGCCTCGAACCCTTCAACCTTGTGCCAGCCGAGCGATTGGTTGGACTCGCCTTTGCCGATGATGGAGCAGGTCGCTTCCCGCCGCTCATCCAGCCAGGGGGTGAAATATGGGTCTGCTTTTGGCGCTACTGTCGCCTCCTCATAGGCGCCGAAATGCTTGACGAGCTTGCTCCAGGATGCTGCCCGCAAAGCTTTTGAGGCCTTGACCTGCACGCCATCGATGATGACGATCGCGCCGTTGCCTTCCTTCCGATAGACCATGCCGGCGCGCCCGAGGATGCTGTGGAACTCTGCCCAATTCGGCGCGCTTTCGAGGGCGAGCTTCAGGACATGGTGCGCCTTTAATTCGGCCGAGATCTCACCCGTCCGGAGTTCTTTGTCGCGTGCCGCCGCGCTGATTTCGGGTCGCTCGGCGTCCCAGCCAGAACGGTAAACATTGGGGCCAGAGGCGACGTAGCGCGCGTTGATTTCCCGCCGCCAGCCCTGATGCTCCTCGATGATCGCGATAGCCTGGTGCGCGGCTTCCAGGTCGAAGCCACCATTGATGCGGATGAGCTTTTCCTCCACCGGATCTACGCGGTTCACGCAGATATGCAGGTGGGCGTTGGAGGTATCCACGTGCAACCCGTAGATGGCCTGACATTCGGCCAAGCCGAGATGGCCGAGGAACAGATCGACCGCCTCTTCGATATCTTGCGAGGTGGGCACCTCGTCCTCGTGCCAGCTCAGGACATAATGGATGATCGGATTGGACGCGCGGCGCGGCGCGGTCGCCAATCCGATCATTTCGTTCTGTTGGTCACGGAGATCCGCGCAGATAAAGCCGCGGGCGCCGGCATAGAGGCACTTCTCTGCCGGGTCGGTTAACTCCGGGCGCACGATATAATTGGTCAAAGCTCGGATCCGGTCCGCAACCGAAGCGGAGTGCTTGGGGTCAGGGACCTTTTTGACGATCATTGGTCGCTTATCCCGACCCGAGTGATTGCTGCCTGGATCGCCAGAATCGTGTCCCGCGTTTCGGCGCGGTATGAACCTTTGCTCTCGCCGTGAACCAGCTTGAGCAATCCGCCCAACCGGCGGAGTTCGTTGATCATCGCTCGGTCGACATGGGCTGCCACTGGGCGACCGATAACCCGACGGCGGACATAATCGCCGATCGAGAGACCAGCGCTATCGGCTTCCTGGCGCAGGTCCTCATGCTCTGCGGTCGTCAGGCGAACGTTGACCTGTGCCTTTCGATTTTCTTCCTCGCCGCGCCTCGGGCGGCCGCGTCTTGGTGCCATGGCTTAAACCCCCGGAGGGCAGGGGACCTCCCGCGAGACACGTCAGTGCCGAGCGAGGTCCGCATATGAGATACATGAATATGTATAGCATATGCCATCCTGTAAATATCGTTTACTTATGAACTTTTCAAGTCTCGACCATAAGCACGGATAGCACCTGGATCCCAGCGCAGCCCTTCGTCTACCGGCATTCCCGCTTCACGCGCGCGCGAGACGCTTTAGCTTCGCCAGGGGCACTGTCAGAGGAAAATCGGCTTGCCGCTGGCGGGGAGGGCGGCTAGCCGGACCGGATGAGCAACGCCGGCATTTTTCGGTATTTCAAAACGAGCCCCGAGATCATCCGCCTCGCGGTTATGATGTATGTGCGCTACCCGCTGTCGCTCCGGAACGTCGAGGATCTGCTGCACGAGCGGGGCATCGATATAACGCATGAGACGGTTCGGTTCTGGTGGAACCGTTTCGGCACCATCATTGCCGCGGAGATCCGGCGTAGTCGGGTCCAGGCGATGCAAAATTTCCGGCATCGACGCTGGCATTTCAACGAGGTTTTCGTGAAGATCAACGGCGTGAAGCACGATCTCTGGCGCGCGGTCGATCACGAGGGTGAAGTGCTCGAAAGACTCGTCACAAAGCGGCGCGATAAGAAAGCAGCGTTGAACTGAAGGTCCGCGGAGCGAATTTCCTCAGGAAATCGCTTCGCCTACACGGCCCGACCGAAACGATCGTCAGGAGCCCACGCTCCCTTGACGCAGTAATAGAACAGTATCACGGTGAAAACTGGAGTGAAGCGAGCAACCGGAACATGAGCCGTATTCCTATGCCGAACGAGGAACTGCACATTGATGCGATGCCGACAAAGGCATTCTTTGTCGACATGCTGGTTCGGGATATCCCCTTGGAGCGTGCCGTACTTGACTTGGTCGACAACTGTATTGATGGCGCGAAACGTATGCGCCCCGGAGAGGAGCCCGATTTTACCGGGCTAAACGTTTCAGTCCTCTTGGACGGGGACGGGTTTGAGATTGCAGACAATTGTGGCGGCTTCGATGTGGAAACTGCTCGGAATTATGCCTTCCGGTTCGGCAGGCCCGAAAAAGCAGCGTCCACCGACTATTCGATAGGCCAATTCGGCGTTGGCATGAAGCGCGCACTGTTCAAATTCGGGCGCTATTTCGAAGTACATTCCACGACCACCAAGCAAAGATGGTCGATGCATGTCGATGTAGACACCTGGGAACGGGACGAGGGAAACTGGTTTTTCGACTTTGCGAATGTTGAAGAGGGTCAATTTGCAGACGCCGAGGTAGGAACAAGAATCATAGTGAAGCGCCTGCGGCCGGAGGTGTCGCGGCAGTTCGCATCTGAGCACTTCAAGCGCCAGCTCTCCGAGATGATCCGCTCACACCAGCGACAGTTTCTGGCTTGTGGTTTGGCAATAGATTTCGGCGGCCTGCACTTGACCAATACGGACCTTCGCATTCGGTCAGGCGGTCAGTTTAATCCAGCAATCGAGGAGTTTGCCGTTGATGATGACACCGATGCACCGGTGAACGTTCGTATCGTCGCAGGTGTCTCGGAGTCCTCTCCTACAGCCGCTGGCTGGTATGTAATCTGCAATAGCCGAGTGATTCTTTCAGCGGATAGATCCGAGGCAACTGGATGGAACTCCGTTTCCGAACAAAAGGACGGAATACCCAAGTACCACAACCAATACGCTCGATTCCGTGGTGCGGTCTTCTTCAGTTGTCGCGATTCAAAAAAGCTCCCATGGAACACGACCAAAACTGGTCTCGACGCGTCTACGACGGTTTGGCAACTGACCTTCCCGAAGATGCTGGATCACACTCGAACGGTCATCAATTTCTTGAACGCTCTTGACAGCAGCATTGAGGAATATGGCGCGAAAGCGTCGCCCTTGTTGGTCGCGCTCAACAAGGAGACGTTAGCGAAGGAAGTCGAGAAGTTTCGGGGCCCGACGACGTTCTCTTGGAACCGAACTCCGCAAATCCCAGGGCCCAAGATGATAAAAATACAGTACTCGAGAGAGGAGACAAAGATTCAGAGCCTTATGGCCGCGTTGGGAGTCACTTCGGCGAAAGCGGTTGGAGAAAAAACGTTCGATATCATTTTCGAAGAGCAGGGTGGTGAAGATCAATGACCGCCAGCTATAGGATTATTGACTATTCGCTACGGCCAGCAAAATTCGCTGAGAGAAAAATGATCAGCGAAGTATGCTCAAGATTAAAAGTCTTCGCTTCACTTGAAAGCTATCGCTACATCGGTTTTGGCTCAATTTGGTTTTCGGATTGCATTCTGTTACACAAAGCCCTTGGTGTCGAAGATGTCATTTCAATCGAAAAAGAGCAGGCACACAAGGCTCGATTTGAATTCAACAAGCCTTACAAAGGCATTCGACTCATGATGGGGTTTGCGGCAGATGTCTTGCCAGGACTGGATTGGGCACATCGTTCCATAGTGTGGCTCGACTACGATGACCCGCTCAACCCAGGGATCCTAGACGACGTCAGAACCGTTGCGACGCGTGCAACCAGCGGGACGGTTCTGGCCGTCTCTGTGCAGGCTGAAGGCCTCGTCGACAAGCGACCTCATTTGGAGGAACCGCTGGAGATTACATCCGCTCACGGATTTCGCGATTGTTTCGGCGATGCTCGCACACCACAAGACCTTGAACCAGCGGGTCTGCGCGGATGGTCGCTTTCTAAGACATCTCGACGGGTAATCCGTGACGAGATTGATGCGGGGCTTAAATCCGTTAACGCGGGGCGCAACGCTGGGCAAGTCCTTCGCTTTCATCAGATCAGCGCTTTCGAATATGCGGATGGTGCAAAGATGACGACGATTGTCGGGGTTTTTGTCGACCATGGCCAAAACGGTCATTTCGAGGCTGCTGGTTTTCGTGCCCTGCCTTTCTTTCGCGATGGTGACGAAGCCTTGCGTGTTAAGGTTCCGATGCTCACGCCCCGAGAAATGCGTCACCTTGACCGCAGCCTTCCCTGTCACGATTTTGGGCACCTGGACTTGGGCCCGATCCCAGAGGCGGACGGAAAACACTACGCCAAGCTCTACCGATACCTGCCGAATTTTGCCTCGTTCGAGCAGTAACGGTTGGACAAGCAGCTCGGATCGACGACTTCAGTGGAAGACTTGGCAGGGAATCGGAGTGCTTCGCAGTTTTCTTCGACGGATTGGGATTGATTGGATGCTTACACTTGGGCGATAAGTGCTTGAGTTCCAAGTGGGAAGAGGTCGATTGGCACGCTCGCAGAAAACAAGGGTCGTGGAGCATCTGTTTGACAAGTACTGGAACGCTTCGACGGGCGCTCTGGACAAGAGCCTTATGAGCTTGGACGACGTCGCGCAGGCCATTCGCGAGTGCAACGATCTTTGCGGTTCGACGCTCAGTGATCGCAATCCTGCGAACTTCATGAAAGATCTGCTGCGCGGCGCAAATGCCTCCAGCAACTGGCCGACTTCGGTCGCGGCAAAACGCTTCGCCGCGGTCCAGCGGACCGGCGACGGAGAGTGCTTCGAGTTCATACCCTACCGACCTGGGCAGACCGAGCCGTTTCCCGATGCGTTCGGAGTTCGCGAAGATGCGCCGCGGTATCCAGTCCAGTCGATCAGTATTCCGCTCGTTACCAAGTCGCTGGGGCGTTCAGACGAAACTTGGTTGGTTCAAACTGCGATCAACCTGCGTGTTGTCGAGACCCATTTCGCGGTGGCAGGCGCGTTTCCATTGCTCGAACTTGCCCATCTTCAAATGGGGATCAAGCTGCGCTCGACTGAAATCGACGCCCTCTTTCTTGGCAAGACTGGCGATCCGCAACGCCCGGAATGCGTTCTAGTCACCTGCGAAGCGAAGCAGGCCAAGGACCCGCTTATTCAGAGTCAGATTATCAACCAGGTCCGTGCCGCCTTCGCGGAAGCGGAGGTGGACACGGTCGTTCCCATCGGTTTGCGCACGATCAAAGGCGTCGGGTTCTACCTGACCGAGTTCACCGCCGTGGAGCGGTCGGAAGCATCGGCGCTGCAGGAATTGACCCTAGCCAGCGACGCCATCTACGAGTTGCGCCCCCGTGTGAAGGGCATATGAAGCCTCGATCTCTTCCTGCTTCCGCTTTCGCGCACCGCTCTTCTTGTCGCGGCGTCCGATAGGGTTGTGGATCTCGAAATACGCAGCGGCCTCGATGTTCCCCATACTCAGAAGCTTTTCGTCGCCGAGATCCACGGCCTCGGTCGGCCGCGTGGCGCGGACCCCCAGCGCAGCGATAACGACGCTGGCCACTGCACGCGCCAGTGGGGGCGGCACTGAGTTTCCGATCTGGCGAGCGCCATGCCACTTGGTTACGTTGAAGCGAAACCAATCTGGAAAGCCATGGAGGCGCGCCATTTCGCGCACAGTTATGCACCGGTCGAATGCGTAGTGAATCGGTCTCGGGCTAGTGAACGCCCCACGAGCAGAATCCGTCCCCGCTCTCAGCGTATTCGAAACGCCGTCGGCGGGCAGCTTGAACAAGCGCGAGATCGGTTCCACGCGACCCTGTTCCGTTTCACGAAAGCGCCGACGGGAAATCTCGGTGTGTTCGGTACGCGCGCTGGAGGTAAGTTTCTTCGGATCCCAAATTCTAGGGTGGCCATACAACCATGCGTCGTTGCCAATGCCCCGCAGCGGCTTTGCGTATCCGCTCGGCTTTCCGAAGACTGCTGTCTCGATGGAGTCCGAATTTCGAAGGCGCTCGAACTCCTCCGCGTTTGGAAGATCGGCAAGAGCGTCCCGGCAGGTCGGGCGTTCAGCGAATGCCTTAGGGTAGTCTGGTAGTGAGCGGCCCTTCTTTGCACCCATCAAAATCAAGCGCTGACGATCCTGCGGCACGCCATAGTCGGCCGCATTCAGCACACGCCAATCCTTCTGCACCGCGTAACCGGCAGCCTCGAACTCTTCGATCAGTTCGAACAGGAATTTTCGGTGCTTTCCGACCGTGAGCCCCTTCACGTTCTCGAAGACGAAATAGGCGGCATCCAGTTCTCTGACGATGCGTACAAAATCCTTGACGAGTCCGTTCCTGGGATCGTCCAAGGCCCGCTGGCCAATCAGCGAGAAGCCTTGGCACGGAGCGCCACCGAACACTACATCCACACGACTGTTGCCGATCCCGGCTGCCGCCCTGATATCGTCGCCTGAGACAGCCGTGACAGATCGTGGGAGAACGGCGCACCGCGGGAAGTTGTACTTGTGCACCGCAGCGTGGACAGGGTCGAGTTCGACGGCCGCGACCACATCGAAGCCGGCTTGCTCAAAGCCGAGGCTCATACCTCCGGCCCCTGCGAACAGGTCGACTCCTATCGGTCTAGCCATGCCTTGCTCCCCGTCGTCTTTACTCATGATATCGGTGTGGTGCTGGATTGACCAGCGAAACCTAGCTTCCGAGGAAGGCCTCGACGCGGCCGACGGCTTCTTCGAGGTCCCTAAGTTCGCATTGCCAGACAACAAGCGGCTCCCCGCCAGCTTCCCTCAGCTCGATTAAGGCTCTGTTATCACGTTCTCTGTTTGTTTCAATCCTTGGGTTCCAAGGCACTGTCAGAGGAAAATCGGCTTGCCGCGGACGGGGAGGGCGGCTAGCCGGACCGGATGAGCAACGCCCGTCTTTTTCGCTAATTCAAGACCTCGCCCGAGATCATCCGCCTCGCGGTGATGATGTATGTGCGCTACCCGCTCTCGCTCCGGAACGTCGAGGACCTGCTGCACGGACGCGGCATCGACATTGCGCATGAAACGGTTCGGTTCTGGTGGAGCCGTTTCGGGACGATTTTCGCGGCGGAGATCCGCCGGAGTCGGGTCCAGGCGATGCGGAGTTTCTGGCATCGGCGTTGGCATCTCGACGAGGTTTTCGTGAAGATCAACGGCGTGAAGCACGATCTCTGGCGGGCTGTCGATCACGAGGGCGAGGTGCTCGAGAGCTTCGTCACGAAGCGCCGAGATAAAAAAGCCGCGTTGAAGTTCCTCAGGAAATCGCTGCGCATGCATGGCCCGACCGAGACGATTGTCACGGATCGATTGGCCTCATATGGCGCCGCGCTCAAGAGTTTGGGCGCCATCGATAAGCGCGAGGTTGGCCGCAGGTTGAACAATCGCGCCGAGAACTCGCATCAGCCATTCCGACGACGAGAACGGGCGATGCTCCGCTTCCGGCGGATGCGAAGTCTGCAGAAGTTTGCCGCAGTCCACGGCTCGATCCACAATCACTTCAACCAGGAACGACACCTCTCATCCAGGCCAACATTCAAGGAACGCCGCGCCGCCGCTCTCACCGAGTGGCGTCAGCTCTGCGCGGCCTGATCCATGGCGGGGTAGGGTGCTTTCCGAGACTTTTTTGGTTAGTCTGACAGCACCGCGTCAGCCAGCGAGCCGGTCCAACATCGGGGGCAGGCTCATGACACGGAAAACTCTATCCAAAAACGGTCTAATTTGGCGGGAGCAGATCAGCCGCGATCGAGGCTGGCTGCGATACGCTCTATAGCGAGGACATGCAGCATGGCCGAACAATAGATGACTTAAAAATCCTCAACCCCTTCACAGAGAGCGCGAGCCAATAGCGGGAACGCCAAGGATGGGCCAGGCCCTGAAGGCCAGGGGACTTGTCGACCGCGCCTTTGATTTATGGCAATCCAAGTTCGGACCCGCGGCGCTGTAACCGTGTCACCATTTTGAGGGTAGCCTGCGATCATCTCCGCTCCCTTTTTCAAGCATTTCGTCTCCGGAATGATGCGGTTGCCGTGCCCACATTGAAATTAGTCTGTGGATATCTGGCTGGTTAAAATCGTGGTCAAAATCATGGTCAAAAAATTGGTCAAAATCCTGTCTGCGATGCACGCTAACCTATTGAAATAAATAAAAATAGAAAATTTGGCGTAGACTCCCTCCGTCTCCGCCACCCACCCCCTCAACACGTCTCGGTTCCCTGATCAGCCCCGCAAGCGGCGGGGGCACTGTCAGAGGAAAATCGGCTTGCCGCTGACGGGGAGGGCGGCTAGCCGGACCGGATGAGCAACGCCCGCATTTTCCCGTACTTCAAGACGTCGCCCGAGATCATCCGCCTGGCGGTCATGATGTATGTCCGCTACCCGCTCTCGCTCAGGAACGTCGAGGACCTTCTGCACGAGCGAGGCATCGACATCACCCATGAGACGGTGCGGTTCTGGTGGAACCGCTTCGGGACGATTTTCGCGGCCGAGATCCGCCGGAGTCGGATCCAGGCGATGCGGAATTTCCGGCATCGGCGGTGGCATCTCGACGAGGTCTTCGTGAAGATCAACGGAGTGAAGCATTACCTCTGGCGGGCTGTCGACCACGAGGGAGAAGTGCTCGAAAGCTTCGTCACGAAGCGTCGCGACAAGAAGGCGGCGTTGAAATTCCTCAGGAAATCGCTGCGCATGCATGGTCCGACCGATACGATCGTCACGGATCGCCTTGCTTCATACGGCGCGGCATTGAAAGCCATCGGTGCCATCGACAAACGCGAAGTTGGGCGCTGGCTGAATAATCGTATCGAGAATTCTCACCAGCCATTTCGACGACGAGAGCGGGCGATGCTCCGGTTCCGGCGCATGCGAAGTCTGCAGAAATTCGCCGCGGTTCACGGCTCGGTACACAACCACTTCAACCAGGAACGACACCTTTCATCCAGACCAGCATTCAAGGAAAGACGAGCCGCTGCACTGACCGAGTGGCGTCAACTTTGCGCGGCCTGATCTATGCTCAGGTAGGGCACTTTCCGAGACTTTTTTGTTTAGTCTGACAGCACCCTCAAAAGAGGATGCTCATAGACGAGAAACGAGAGAATATTCTTGAGCTTTCCTCCATTTCGTTATATTTTGGAGGAAATGGAGGAATTATGCCGCTCAACATTAAGGACGAAACCGTGCATGCCCAGGCGCGCAAGCTGGCCGGCCTGACCGGCACCAGCATCACGGCGGCGGTGCGCGATGCGCTCGGAGCCCGGCTGCGCCAGGTTGAAAAGGGGCAGGGCGAGGGAAAGCCGGCCCGCTCTGCCGCGCAGCTGCTCGATGTCGCCCGCGCCTGCGCGGCGGCCATGAAGGCCAAGGGCGTGAGCTCGGATCATTCGGACCTCTATGACGAACAGGGGCTGCCGCAATGATCGTCGATGCCTCCGCACTGCTCGCCATTCTCTTCGACGAACCGGAGGCGGAGCAATTCGCGGCGCTTCTGGCGCAGGCGGAAGCGCCGCGCATGTCGGCCGTCAATTACCTTGAAGCGGCGATCCGGATTGACCAGCAGGACAGTGTGGTGGCGACACAGGCCTTCGACGCCTTCATCGAACTCAGCGGCATCGCGATCGAGCCGGTGACGGTGGAACACACCCGTCTGGCACGTCGCGCCTATGCGATGTTTGGCAAGGGCCGGCACCGCGCCGGGCTGAACTTCGGCGACGTGTTCGCCTATGCGCTCGCCAAGTCGCGGCAGGAGCCGTTGCTCTACAAGGGCAATGACTTCGTCCACACCGATGTGACGGGAGCGGCGTGACCATGCTTGTTGGATAGGCACTGTCAGAGGAAAATCGGCTTGCCGGTAATGGGTAAGGCGGCTAGCCGGACCGGATGAGCAACGCCCTCATTTTTCGGTATTTCAAAACGAGCCCCGAGATCATTCGCCTCGCGGTGATGCTGTATGTGCGCTACCCGCTTTCGCTCCGGAACGTCGAGGACCTGCTGCACGAGCGCGGCATCGACATCACGCATAAGACGGTGCGGTTCTGGAGGAACCGGTTCGGGACGATTTTTGCGTCCGAGATCCGGCGGAGTCGGGTCCAGGCGATGCGGTCTTTCCGGCATCGGCGATGGCATCTCGACGAGGTTTTCGTGAAGATCAAGGGGGTGAAACACTATCTTTGGCGCGCCGTCGATCACGAGGGCGAAGTGCCCGAAAGCTTCGCCATAAAGCGCCGCGACAAGAAGGCAGCATTGAACCGCAGGTCCAGGCCGCGAAGTTTGCAGAAATTCGCCGCGGTTCACGGCTCGGTTCTCAACCACTTCAACCAGGAACGACACCTCTCATCCAGGCCAGCATTCAAGGAACGCCGCGCCGCCGCTCTTGCTGAGTGGCGCCAGCTTTGCGCGGCCTGATCCATGGCGGGGTAGGGGACATTCCGAGACTTTTTTGGTTTGTCTGACAGCACCTTTTTGGCTTAGCGCGACCAAGATTGGGTCAAGAAGCAGTTCGAGATCAGGGGACGATGATAGAATGCTGGTCATGCTGCGCGCGGTCTCTATGATGCACCCATGGATGAACGTGCGTTGCCAAAGCCGCCGCCTCTGACTGGCGCCCAGTCTGTACTTCTGGATTTTGACGGAACGCTTGTCGAAATCGCTGCGAGACCGACGGAAGTTTTCATTGATCCCGGACTGGCCACCCTGCTGCATAGCCTTGTCATGCGGCAATCAGGCCGCGTCGCGATTGTCAGTGGACGTCCCATCGATCAACTCCAGGACATGCTTGGCGATTGCGCAAAAGTCCTGACCTTGATCGGAAGCCACGGGGCCGAACTCAAGATCGTGAATGGGAGTCTGATGCGGCCGCCGCGCCCTGCGGCGCTGGCAAAAGCCGCAGATGTGCTTTCGAAAGCGTTTGCCGACCATGTTGGCGTGCTGGTGGAGAACAAGAGCCTGGGTGTTGCCGTACATTACCGGCTGGCGCCCTCGGCGGAACCAGAGGTGCGAGCCATTCTCGGGACATTTGCCCGTGAGAACGGGCTTGCGATCCAGGAAGGCAAGATGATGATCGAACTGCGGCTATCGGGCCATGACAAAGGCTCGGCAATTGCCGCTCTGCTTCGACACCCCTCTTTCCTCGGGCACCCGGCCGTCTTCCTAGGCGACGACCTTACGGACGAATCTGGATTTGCCGTCTGTGAAAGCAACGGCGGTGCGGGCATCCTTGTCGGGGCACAAAGACCGACCGCTGCACGTTATCGTCTGGACGACGTCTTGCGCGTGCGCGAGTGGCTGGCAGGAAAGACAGCATGACAATGCCCACACTCGATCTGTGGCCCATCGGCAATTGCCAGGTGTCGGCCTTGGTGGATCGGTCCGGGCATTTTGTCTGGGGCTGCATCCCGCGGGTCGATGGGGATCCGGTCTTTTGTTCGTTGCTGGATGACGCCGATCATCCGCGCGATGCCTTCGGCTTCTGGGCGATTGATCTTGAAGGCGGAGTCTCAACCCGGCAAAGCTATCTGCGCAACACGGCAATCCTTGTTACCCGCCATGAGGACGGCGATGGCAATGCCGTCGAGATCATCGATTTTTGTCCACGCTTCAAACGCCACGAACGGATGTATCGCCCTGTTGCCTTTGCCCGCATCGTCCGGCCGGTTTCGGGCAGTCCGCGCATCACTGTGCGACTGAGGCCAGCCCATAGCTATCGCGCAGGCCGCCCCGTTCAAACACGCGGCTCCAACCACATTCGCTACATCGCCCCTCAGCAAAATCTGCGGCTGACGACGACTTCGCCCATCGATTGGATTGAGTCTGAACATGCATTTCGGGTCGAGCACCCGCTCTATTTTTTCCTCGGACCCGACGAGAGCTTCGACGGCGACCTTGCAGAGACCCTCAACGGCATGCTCACCCGCACCGGCGACGAATGGCGCCATTGGGTGCGCGGACTGGCAACACCTGTGGAATGGCAGGAAGCCGTGATCCGCTCGGCGATCACATTGAAGCTTTGCCAGCACGAGGAGACCGGTGCGATCGTTGCAGCACTGACCACGTCGATTCCGGAACATGCCGGGTCGGGCCGGAACTGGGATTACCGCTATTGTTGGCTGCGCGATGCCTATTACACGGTTCAGGCCCTCAACCGGCTGGGCGCGCTTGATGCGCTGGAAGGCTATCTCTCCTACCTCCGGAACATCGTTGACAACACGAAGGGCGGAAAGATCCAGCCGCTCTACGGTGTCGGAGGCGAGGAATTGCTGCCGGAAAGCATCGCTCCGGCGCTCAAAGGCTATCGCGGCATGGGGCCGGTCCGGTTCGGCAATCAGGCCTATGAGCAAGTACAGCATGATGCCTACGGGCAGATCATCCTCTCCAACGTCCAGGCCTTCTTCGATCATCGGTTGTTCCGCATGGCCGAAATCAGCGACTTTCAGGCGCTGGAATCAATCGGCGAACGCGCCTGGCTTGCTTTCGACAAGCCGGATGCCGGCCTCTGGGAACTGCGCACCCGCAACCACATCCATACCTACTCGGCCGCGATGTGCTGGGCCGGATGCGACCGCCTCGCGAATGCCGCGGCCGCGCTGGGTCTTGAAGAGCGGGCACGCTTCTGGCGCGGACGCGCAAATATCATGCACAATCGGATCGAACAGGCTTCGTGGCGGGAGCAAACCGGTCGCCTCTCGGCAACGTTCAGCGGCGATGATCTCGATGCGAGCCTGTTGCAGCTTCTCGACCTGCGATTCCTTTTGCCGGACGATCCACGGTATCTCGGCACGCTTGCGGCAGTGGAAAAAGGATTGCGGCGCGGCTCACACATGCTTCGTTACAACACCGAGGATGATTTTGGACTTCCGGCCACCGCTTTCAATGTCTGCACATTCTGGCTCATCGAGGCCCTGCATATCACTGGGCGTACCGAGGAGGCACGGATCCTATTCGACGAAATGATCTCCCGGCGGACGCAGTCCGGACTTTTGTCGGAGGACATCGATCCGTCAACCGGAGAGCTCTGGGGCAACTACCCGCAAACATACTCGCTTGTTGGCCTCATCAATTGTGCGGCATTGATCTCCAAACCATGGAGGACAGTGCGCTGAGCCGGCTGATCGTCATATCCAACCGCGTGCAGGTCCCCCGAAGCGATGACGAGGGCGCGCAAGGTGGCCTTGCCGTGGCGCTCTTCGCAGCCTTGCGCCAGCAGAAGGGCATTTGGTTCGGCTGGTCCGGGGATACGAGCGATTCCAGGGAACTCCGCTTCGAAGTCAATTCAGACGTCACAACCGCCACGATTGACCTCTCTGAACAGGATGTTGAAGAATACTATAATGGCTATGCCAATCGTACCCTGTGGCCGCTCTTCCATTACAGGCTGGATATCGCTGAGCATGAACGCGATTTTCAGGGCGGCTATCGGCGCGTAAACCAAAATTTTGCAGATACGATCAAGTCGCATATTCAATCGGATGACCTGATCTGGGTTCACGATTATCACCTTATTCCGTTGGGTGACATTCTCCGATCCAAGGGAATTCAGAACAAGATCGGCTTCTTTCTCCATATTCCTTGGCCGCCCAAACGATTGCTTACAGCTCTGCCGGAGCATCGGGAGCTGGTCGAAACCTTGTTCGCTTATGATGTTGTCGGCTTCCAGACCGAGGAATGGTTGGATTCATTCCGTGATTACGTCGCAAACCACCTGGATGCGACGATCGAGGGAGACGAGATCAGGGTTGGCGGACGGACGATCCGGGCAATCGCCTGCCCGATCGGCATCGATACAAAGGATTTTGTCGAGGCGCGGTCGCACAAGGATGCGATCACGGCCTACAGTCGAATGGTCGAGAGCTCGATTGGTCGTGACCTGATCGTCGGTGTCGACCGGCTGGATTACTCCAAGGGCCTGCAAGAACGTTTCACCGGATACGAGCGCTTCCTGAGCAAGCATCCGGAGCGCGCTGCAAAAGTTTATCTGTTGCAGATTGCGCCGCCCACCCGAGAAGCTGTCCAGAGCTATCGCGACATCCGGATGGCGCTCAATGCACAATCCGGCCTGATCAACGGCACGCATGCCGATATCGACTGGGTCCCCATTCGTTATGTCAACCGGGGGATGTCGCGAAGCATGCTTGGCGGAATCTATCGCGCAGCGCGGATCGGTCTCGTAACGCCCTTACGGGACGGTATGAACCTTGTTGCGAAGGAATATGTCGCCGCGCAGGACCCCGACGATCCCGGTGTTCTCATTCTCTCGCAATTCGCCGGGGCCGCAGAACAATTGAAAGAGGCGCTTCTGGTTAACCCTTACAGCGCAGATGACATTGCTGAAGCAATAGAGAATGCCCTGAGGATGCCGAGAGAAGAGCGTATTGAACGCTGGAAATCAATGTTTGACTGCATAAAATCTCAGGATGTGAATTGGTGGCTTAAAAAATTCATCAATGAAATGAAAAAATTCTAGTCCTCAATTCAAAAATATCCATTTTTTATTATTTCATTGCTGGGATCATGAGGAATTCCAGCGAATGTCCGGTTTCCAGCAAACGTAGGGACTGCCTGAACGACCTGAATGGGGGCGCGAAGCGGATGGGCTCGGATTGCACAATTCAAGAATTATGCACCGGCTTGCATGAATGCCGTTCAGCGCTCGAGTTGACGCCTCAGCAGGCATTCACCCGCTCAGTCGTGGATGCTAGGTTTGCCATCATGACTGTTTTCGATGTTCGTGCTATTCTTCGTTCCGATCCGCTGCGCTGGCACCTTTTGGGGGTAGTTCGCGCCCTCGATCTGCCGGACTGCTGGATTGGTGCAGGCTTCGTCAGGAACGCGATCTGGGATCATCTCCATCAACGCCCTGCGTCACCGTTGACTGGCGACGTTGACGTCATCTGGTTTGATCCTGAAAGAGCAGACCCTGCCGAAGACCAGGCCTATGAAGCAGCTTTGAGTAGAGCTGAGCCGACAATTTCGTGGTCAGTAAAGAACCAGTCGCGGATGCACGTCCGGAACGGCGATGCTCCCTACAGTTCTGCGACCGACGCCATGTGCTACTGGCCAGAAACGGCAACGGCAATCGCCGCTCGTCGGCAAGGCCTGAACGGTTGCGAAATAGCCGCGCCGTTTGGCATTGATGATCTGGTGAGCCTACTTCTGCGACCGACACCACATTTCTTTGGTGTGAAGCGCAATATCTATAAAGATCGTGTCCGAACGAAAGGTTGGACGGTCACTTGGCCTCTACTCAAAGAGGCTGAGACCTAGGTTCTGAAACACCCCCGGATTGCCGGAGGCTGATAAAATCTAGTGAATGTCGGCTTTCGGCGTCTGCGTACCTCACCTTGAGTGTCTGAAACTTGGGTGCAGAGCTGCCAGATCGCGCGAGGCTTATTCGAGAAATGTCTCGATCGGATAAGGTCTCAGCTCAGCGAGATACTCGGAGAGTGTAACAAGGCCTACACAGGCCGTTGCGCCTCGGAAATCTAGTTCCCCGCATGCAGCCTTCCGCGCCAGGATGATCGCGGGGATGGTTGGGATTTGCGGGCCTTCGCCCCGCCTGGCCACAATGAACCAGCGACGCTCTCGTGGGCGACCATCACGATCCAGCCCGCCAAGAATCACGAACATCCCGCCATCGGCGCTGCCCAGCGGATCAAAAAGGTTGCTGGCCTTGAGCAACCATCCGGCATGGCGCGGCAGGTCGATCGGCAACCCGATCCTGACGAGCCAAGAGAGCGCCCAGAGCCCAAGATGCAGCGGAGCGAGTTCGAGCCCGGCGGAAAAACGGATGGCTCGCAGCCCATACGCCCGCGGCAGGAGATCGAGATCCGGAATGTCGCAACTGGCCATCCAACGCTGGCCCAGCACAGGGAAAAGCTGTCGATGGACGTTCTGCCAGCCGTAGGAAGGGCCGTCATCCCCGGCAAAGGCGCGCAGGGGCTTGCCGACATAGGACAGGATACCCTGAGTGGTAGCGAGGCCACGCTCGGCCTTCTGGCCGGGGCTGATGCCGAAGTGAAGGGTGTGGAGCTGCGAGAATTGCGGTCGCAGATGCTCGATCACAGCCGACGAAAGAGCAGGAACCGTGCTGGCTCCACTGATCACGGCCACACCCTGGTCTCGCGCCTGCGCATCGAGCGCGCTGATCCCGGTTACGAAATCACGGCCATCCGCCAGATCGATGTAATGGGTGCCGGCTTCGATGCAGGCCTGCGCTACCCCATAATCGCTGTTCTGGAACGGCCCGCAGGTATTCACGACAACAGCGGGCTGATCCTTGTCGAGATGCCGGCGCAGATCATGTCGAGCATCGAACGCAACTGGCGTTGCGAGCCCGTGTGGTAGCGCGGCGGATTCCGCCTTGGCACGTCCTTCATCGCGGCCGGCAATTATGACCGGCGTGCCGTTGGCCGTAAGCGCTCGGGCGATCCGCTTCCCGAAATTGCCATAGCCACCAAGGATGAGGACCTTACCCGTCAAGGCGCATCTCACCGATGCGGAAGGTGCCGCTGTAGCCATAAAGCATCCCAAACAGCCGGTGCCGGATCGTCATCTCCATCGCAAAGCAGGTGTCGTCGATCGCGCGCTCCCAAGCTTCCCCGCGCCCGAACAGCCATTCCACCGGCATCGGGATCACCCTGCCGAAACACCGCAGGGCGTAGCCCCGATGGTCAAGCCGGACTTGCCCCTCGTCATAGGAAAAAGCCGCGCGCCAGCCAAACCCGATCGCCATCCACTCGATCACCTCATGGCCTCCCACCGGCACCATTGCGGAGCGGAAATGGTAGGGCTTGCGATCGGGGAAGCGGAATTCCCGATCAAGAACGAAGGCCGCGCTTCCCGGCTCGCTGCGAAAGGTCACCGTCACCGGCACGTCGCGCCCTGCAATCGGCACAAGCGCGCCCGACATGCGCAGCAGCGGGGCAAACAGGCGCGCCAGCCGGGAAAGCTGGACCGCCATCACGCCCTCGACCACGACCTCATCATGCGAAAACGGTCGGTTCGCGTAATGCTGCCGGAATACCGCCGGCAGCTGATTCCAGCCCGCGCCGAAAATGTTCCGGAAAATGGGGTCATGCCCGCTCATCGCGTCTTCAGATTGTCGATCTGGGCCACGCCGAGCATCCGTATCAGCAGGTTCCGGGTGCCGCGCATCAGTGGATAGGCCAGCTTAGCCAACCTCGGCGAACGGAACAGCAGCACATTCGCCCGGTTGAACCAGCCATATCTCGAACCAAGCAGAGCCATGACCTGAAGGGCATCCGCACCGTGATAGAGCCGGTCGCCGAACTGGATGACCATGCCCTCGTCGAGGTCGAGCCGTTCGGCATTGATCCGTTGGATCAGGGGATGATCCTTGTCGACGCGCGCATCAACAAGATAAAGCTGCCCGACGCACTCACGGATCTGGAGCGCATGGGCCGCGTAGGTGCAGATCGGGCATTCGCCGTCATAGGCGAACCAGATTTCACCCGTTTCCTGTCCGGTCAGCATATCGGCCTGCACCCGATCATATCGTTGCCCTGCGACTCAGAATGGTTTCGCGATCATCAGCCAAAGGATCGCCATCGTGAAGCCGAAGCCGGGAATTCCGAAAGCGAACCAGATGCGGAAATATCGATGATACGCATCTGGCAGGGGCGTGCCGGTCTCGGCGGCCAACGTTGCCAAATCGCGCAATTTCATTTGGATCCAGACCACGGGCAACCAGAAAACCCCTGCTCCGATATAGAGGGCGAGCGACGCGAGAATCCAGGGTTCCGCGAGCGAGCGCCCCGTTGCAACAACCAGCAAATACCCCGTGACGGGCTGGAGAATAGCTGCCGTAGCCGTGAAGATCGCATCCGCCATCACGACGATACGGGCCGTCCGGGCAATGAAGGCGGGCTCGGCAGTGTGATGCGCCATCAGCATAAAGAACGCGATTCCCGTTCCGGTGCCGAGCAGGACGACAGCACCCAGCACATGGACGAATTTCAACAACAGATATTCCACGATCAACCTGCCTCGGCGCAGGCGGTCTATCCTTTGGCGATGCTCGCGTCATCCCCTGATCGGGCACTGTCAGATAAAAAACGGGCTTGCGGACGATCGGGTCGGAATTGTACTTTTTGACCGCCCGATCGCCAGCGCTTTGCCATCTTCTGAGGGGTTTTCCCTCAAAGTTCGATATTTTGTGCTCAATTGATTGCGATGGGGGCGGCGAAGCATCGACCGCAAGTTTTCCTCTGACAGTGCCCCCGCCATAGCCGTGAACAGTCCACGGAAACGGGTAAGCTCCAACTCCAGACAGCCTCCGCCCTTGCTGCAATGGGCGCGATTACAATGTGCGGTCGATCTCCGCCAGCACGCTGAGCACGATGCCGCGCGTCAGCATCTCGGCCCGGAAGGCGCGTGCGCTGATCGTCACATCCCGCGACAATCCGGGGATGGCATATCGCTTGAGACCTTCCAGAAGTCCGCGCTCGAGATGTGGCCACGCGCGCATGCCCGGGCCACAGAAGACAACCGCGCGCGGCTGGAACAGATGGATCAGCGTGGCAACGCCTTGCGAGAGCACCCGACCGGCATTCTGCAGGAGCCCGAGAATGGCGCGGTCGCCTTCATCAGCGCGCGACGCCAGGGCCTGCATCTCGCTCTCGCCAGGGTAAAGCCGTCGGATCGGGTCGGCAAAGGCAGAGATCGCCATGGCATCGCGCAACAGCGCATAGTCAGCGAGGTAACTCTCGACGCAGCCGCGCGCGCCGCAACGGCATTGCGGGCCATCGGGATCAAGCGGAATATGCCCGAATTCGATCCCGCCACCGCGCCGACCACCCAAGGGCTCGCCGTCGATGAAGACGCCGAGGCCAACGCCATCGCCGATCATCACGCAGGCGGTTACACCCGCACGCAACTCCTTTTCTGCGACCAGGATCGCATGCGCCATGGCGCTGGCATCGTTATCAATCACGACCATCAGGCCCGTTGCCTGCTCCAGCGATCGTGCCAGAGGCAGGTCGGCATGCGGGGTCACCGGGCTCCAGGCCACGATGCCCTGTCCGCGATCCACGAAGCCCTGGAATGCAACCGCGATGGCCAGCACCCGTCCCGCCGGGGCATGAAGCTGCCGGAAGGCCTCAATTCGTTCTGCCAGGGCGGCCACAAGCGCCGCGGGTTCGAGGCGCGATATTGCGATGGCCTCGTCGGCCAGCGCCAATGTATTCCCGGCAAAATCAGCCAGGTGCAGCGCAATCCGATCCAACCCCACCCAGAGGCCGATGATCTGCCCGCGTGCCGGATTGAAGCCGATCAGAGCACCCGGTCGCCCCGGTCCCGATTGGAGGTCTGCGGTATCGGTGCCGATATCCGCAAGCAGCCCTTCTTCGATCAGTTTGCTCGTCAGCCCCGAGATGGAAGAGGGGCTCATGCCCAGCATGCGGCCGATCGTGGCCCGGCTCTGCGATCCATTGCGCCGCAAGGCTTCGAGAAGACGGGCGCGCGCGTCGTCGCGTCTGCCGGATCGATTGTCGCGGGTCGCCGATGATATGTTCATTAATCGAAATAATATGCCGATGAGGTCAAGCCCGCAAGGCCAGGAACGGGGGCATTATCGGCAATTATGGAGGGAAAATCGAGAGCATGAAAATTTTTGCACCTGCGAAGGGACATTCACGAGAATAATTTTTTCGATGAATAAACTTATTCCAGTTGACTCTCGGTGATTGTCGCTGTGTTCTGATGCCCAGCATCCGGGAAAGGCATGGAAGTGGACAGGTCTCTTGTCCCCGCCCGGGCGCGGTTCGGGAGGATGATATGAACAAGTTGCTTGGCGCGGCCGCTCTGGCCGCTTTTGTAGCCTTTTCGCCCGCAGCGTTTGCTCAGGCCAAGGGGCCGGTGATCGGCGTGAGTTGGTCGAATTTCCAGGAAGAGCGTTGGAAGACCGATGAGGCCGCCATCAAGGCTGCCATTGAGAAGGCCGGTGGAACCTATCTGTCTGCGGATGCACAGTCTTCGCCCGCGAAGCAGCTGACAGATGTCGAGAGCCTCATTGCGCGTGGCGCCAAGGCACTGATCGTTCTCGCGCAAGATGCGAATGCGGTCCGTCCTGCCATTGAAAAGGCCTTGAACGAGGGCGTTTCCGTAGTCGGATATGACCGGCTGATCGAAAATCCCAAGGCTTTCTACCTCACCTTCGACAACGTCGAGGTAGGCCGCATGATGGCCCGCGAGATCCAGAAGACGAAGCCGGAGGGCAATTACGTTTTCATCAAGGGCTCGGGCGCGGATCCCAATGCCGCTTTCCTGTTCAAGGGCTCGATGGAAGTGCTGAAGCCGGCTATTGATGCAGGCAAGATCAAGAATGTCGGTGAGGCATTCACCGACGGCTGGCTTCCCGCCAATGCCCAGCGAAACATGGAGCAGTTCCTGACCCGGAACAACAACAAGGTTGATGCAGTCGTGGCTGCCAATGATGGCACGGCTGGCGGTGCGGTCGCCGCTCTGGCCGCCCAAGGCCTGGCCGGCTCGGTGCTCGTTTCCGGTCAGGATGCTGACCGCGCGGCGCTGAACCGTGTCGCGCTCGGAACCCAGACCATGACGGTCTGGAAGGATGCGCGCGAGCTTGGCAAGACAGCGGCCGAAATCGCCATCCAGCTTGCCGGGGGCAAAAAAGTCGATGAAGTGGCCGGGGCGGTGAAGTGGAACGAGGGTCCCACCAAGGCCCAGATGAACGCCATCTTCCTCAAGCCGGTCGCCATCACCAAAGACAATCTGAATGTCGTGATTGGCGCCGGTTGGGCACCGAAATCGGCCGTGTGTCAGGGCGTTCCGGCCGGCAAGGTCGCAGCCTGCAACTGAGCCCGTATGAACGCATCCCCGGATGACCTGCGGCGCGCGTGGCGTCGCTGGTCATCCAGATGCAGGTTCCGGGTCTTGTGCCCCTTCATTCACTCATGGACCATACCTTCGGGAGAGTGCCATGGAGCTTTTGCGCAAGCTCGAGATCGATGCTCGTCTGATCGGCATGCTCTCGGCCCTGGCTGTCATCTGGCTGGGTTTCCACATCCTCTCGCAGGGCGCATTCCTTACCCCGCGCAACCTGTGGAACCTGTCAGTCCAGACCTCTGCCATCGCTGTGATGGCCTGCGGCATGGTGCTGGTGATCGTGACGCGCAACATCGATCTGTCCGTCGGGTCGGTGCTGGGCTTTGTCGGCATGGCCATCGGCGTCTTCCAGGCGCGCTGGCTTCCTGAACTCTGGGGCCTCGAAAACCCGCTCACTGCACCGACGACGCTGGTCTTCGCCATGCTCTGCGGCGGCATCATCGGCCTCTTTCATGGCGTGCTGATCGCCTATCTCGCCATCCCGTCCTTCATTGTCACGCTGGGTGGGTTGCTTGTCTGGCGCGGCGCCGCCTGGTGGGTCACCACAGGACAGACGGTCGCGCCCATGGACGGGCGTTTCCGCGCGATCGGGGGGGGCATCGAGGGTGCGATCGGCTCGACGGCCAGCTGGGTGATCGCTGCCAGCGCCATCCTCGCCATTGTGATGTCCATGCTCGCGCGGCGGCGGCGACGCGCCGAATTCGGATTCAGCCTGCGTCCGGCCTGGGCCGAAGCGCTGGTAATCATCCTCGCGGCGGCAAGCGTGGTTGCGGTAACCCTGGTGGTGAACGCCTATCCGCTTCCGCCCGGCATCGCGCGGCGCCTTATCGAGGCGCAGGGCCTCGCCTGGCCGCAAGGGGGCGTGCATATCGCGCACGGATTTGCTGTGCCCGTGCTGATTGCCGTGCTGGTCGGTGTGGTGATGACCTTCGTGACCAAACGCCTGCGCTTTGGACGCTATGTCTTCTCGATCGGCGGCAATCCGGACGCGGCTTCGCTCTCCGGCATCAAGACCAGGGCCGTGACCATGCAGGTCTTTGGCCTGATGGGCATGCTGACAGGCCTTGCCGCCTGTATCACCACAGCGCGCCTCAATGCTGCGACGAATTCAGCCGGCACGCTCGATGAGCTGTATGTCATTGCCGCTGCGGTCATTGGGGGCACGAGCCTTGCGGGTGGGGTGGGCACGATTGTCGGCGCCATGCTGGGCGCGCTTATCATGCAGTCACTGCAATCCGGCATGGTGCTGCTGGGGTTGGATACGCCGCTCCAGAACATCGTGGTGGGCATCGTGTTGGTGGCGGCGATCTGGCTCGACGGCCTCTACCGCCGCCGAATTCGCTGAGGGGAGGGAGAAATGGCCGAAACCCGGACACCACTCGTCGAGATGCGTTCTATCTCCATCGCCTTCGGCGGCATCAAGGCCGTGGAAGAGGCGAGCGTCGATCTTTATCCCGGCGAGGTCGTTGGCCTGCTTGGCCACAATGGCGCAGGCAAATCAACCCTGATCAAGATCCTTTCCGGGGCCTATCGCGCGGATTCCGGCGAGATCCATGTTGATGGCCAGAAGGCCGAAATCAACTCGCCGCGCGACGCGAAGGCGCTGGGCATCGAGACAATCTACCAGACACTGGCGCTCGCGGATAACGTCGATGCCGCAGCGAATATTTTCCTTGGCCGGGAGAAGCTCACGCGCTGGGGGACGCTCGATGATGCCGCAATGGAAAGCGAAACCCGAAAGGTGATGGCGCGTCTGAACCCGCATTTCCGCCGCTTCAACGAGCCGGTCAGTGCGCTTTCGGGCGGGCAGCGCCAATCCGTCGCGATTGGTCGCGCCATCCATTTCAACGCGCGTGTGCTCATCATGGACGAACCCACCGCGGCACTTGGCCCGGCCGAGACCGCGCAGGTTGGTGAACTTACCAAGCAGCTCAAGGCCGAGGGGATCGGCATCTTCCTCATCAGTCATGATCTGCATGATGTGTTCGATCTCGCAGATCGCATCGCCGTCATGAAGAACGGAAAGGTGGTGGGCACGGCGCCCATCGGCGCCGTGACGCGCGATGAGGTGCTCGGCATGATCATCGGTGGCAAATGCCCGCCCGGCGCCATTCCCGGCCCTGGCGCAAGCCTGTGAGGACGACATGACGCGATTTTCCGATCTTCAGGGCAAGGCTGTTCTTGTCACCGGCGGAGCGACCGGCATTGGCGAAGCGCTGGTGCGCGCGTTCCATCGTGAGGGGGCGCATGTCGGTTTCCTCGATTTCGACCGTGCGAATGGCGAGCGTCTTGCGGCCGAACTTGGAGCCCGTGCGGCCTTCGAGACCGCAGACCTGCGTGATCTCGATGCCCTTCCTCAGGCCATCAGCCGTCTGCGTGAAAAGACCGGCCCGTTCGGGGTGCTCGTCAACAACGCCGCGCGCGATGATCGCCACACCATCGACGAGGTGACCCCCGCCTATTGGCGCGAGCGTTTCGCAACGAATATAGACCACCAGTTCTTTGCGGCGCAGGCGGTCTACAAGGACATGATCAGCCTTGGCGGCGGGGCCATGATCTGCATGGGCTCGACAAGCTACATGCAATCCAAGGATTCCTTTGCCGCTTACAAAACCGCGAAAAGCGCAGTGGTCGGCCTCACGCGGGCCCTTGCGCGCGAACTGGGGGAACACAGGATCCGCGTCAATTGCGTGATCCCCGGCTGGATCATGACCGAGCGACAGGTGCACTTGTGGCTTACGCCCGAAAGTGAGGAAGAGCTGCTTCGCCAGCAATGCATCAAGCGTCGCCTTGTACCGGAGGACATTGCCGGGCCGGCTTTGTTCCTCGCCTCGGATCTCAGCGCGGCCATAACCGCCCAAACGATGATTGTCGATGGCGGCTGGGTGTAATGCGGGCTGATATGCGCGGCCCGCCTTCCTGGTCAGCGCGACAGTGACAATGGAAAATCGGGGTGCCGCCGGAACGCGCGCGGCGGCACTGTCAGAACAAGATCGGCTTGCCGCTGAAGGGGAGGGTGGATAGCCGGACCGGATGAGCAACGCCCGGATTTTTCGATGTTTCAAGGCCGGCCCCGAGATCATCCGCAGCGCCGTGGCGATATACGTCCGCTACCCGCTCTCGCTCCGGAGCATCGAGGGCCTGCTGCACGAGCGCGGCATCGACATTACCCATGAGACGGTGCGGTTCTGGTGGAACCGGTTCGGGACGATTTTTGCGGCCGAGATCCGGCGCAGCCGGGTCCAGGCGATGTGGAGTTTCCGGCATCGGCGCCGGCATCTCGAAGAGGTTTTTGTAAAGATCAACGGCGTGAAGCACGATCTATGATGGCCCGTCGATCACGAGGGCGAGGTGCCCGAAGGCTTCGTCACGAAGCGTCGCGACAAGAAGGCGGCATTGAACCACAGGTCCGGGCCGCGAAGTTTGCAGAAATTCGCCGCGGTTCACGGCTCCGTTCACAACCGCTTCAACCAGGAACGACACCTCTCATCCAGAACAGCATTCAAGGATCGCCGCGCCGCCTCACTCGCCGAGTGGCGTCAGCTTTGTGCGGCCTGATCCATGCCGGGGTAGGGGGCACTCCGAGACTTTTTTGGTTTGTTTGACAGCACCATCTAGTGAATGTCGGCTTTCGGCGTCTACGTACCGCACCTTGAGTGTCTGAAACGGCGGCGCGAAGCCGTCCAAGACACTGCGGGCGCTTCAAATGGAGAAATCCCGAGACCGCCAGCCGCGAAATGAAGTGATGTTCAACCCCAGAAACTTGGGCTAACGTCCTCGTCAATGTTCGGGATCAGAAAGGCCAATCCAGATGATTGCAGGGCAAATTGCTCTTGTGCTGGCTGCGGCCTTTGCAGGTGCTGCCTTTTACATCAACGTTGCGGAGCAACCAGCGCGCCTCGGCCTTGACGACAAGAGCCTGCTCATGGAGTGGAAGCCAAGCTATGCGGGCGGCTTCGCGATGCAGGGCACCTTGGCTGTCATGTCTGCCATTATGGGATTTGCTGCGGCTTGGCTCACTAAGGATTGGCGTTGGCTTATCGGTGCGGCACTGATCCTAGCCAACTGGCCCTACACACTCTTTGGCATGATGCCTACGAACAACAAGCTCAAGGCGATTGCCGAAAACGATGCTGGGCCGGTTGCCCGAAAGATGATCGAGTCTTGGGGACGCCTCCATGCCATTCGAACGGCGCTCGGCATTTCTGCGACGCTTGCATATCTTTGGGCGTTGAACTGAGCCCACGGTGCGTTCCGGACCGTCCACGAATTTGATGCTGGTGATGGTCTGCGAAGCGCGGAATTTGCCTGAATCGACAGGCTAATTCGCCCCAGATTTTCTCGACGGTGTGGATGTCCAGTTCCGGTCTGACTCTTAAGGGCCGCAAGCGACCAATTGGGGCGCGCGGAGCTGCAAGGCTGGATCCGATAGCCAGGTCATTTTTCCGGCCGGCCAATCTCCAGCAAATTTTAAGTCCTTTCTGCTAACAACGCGGAGTTGTTCTGAGGATGCCCCGACGATGACAGCGCTAAGGTCTCTTTCACTTCGCGCAACAATGCTGCTTCTTGGTTTTGTCTCGGGCGGCATCGCCCTGATGGCTGGATTGAGCTATCGGGATCTAAGGGATTACACGGCAGAGAATTCGCTGATGCGGATCGAGCGGGCGGCCAAGGCTGCCGCAAGCCTCACGGAAGCCCGTTTCCCGGATGCCTTCCTTGTTGAACGCACGGACAAGGACTTGCCGGCACTGGTTCGCCTCAAGGGGTCTGAACCGCTGATATCTCGCGCCGAACCGGCGGCCTTTGATCGCTTGGTCAAAGAGATTGGCCGGATCAACAATGGCGCGGCGAACGTCTTTGCCTGGAACGCGACGACCCAGGCGTTTGACCGCTTTGCAACAACGTTCCGTCGACCTGACGGATCCTTGCCGCCAGCCTTTTCAATCGGAGCCGGGCACCCCGCCTATGGGTCGATCCGCGATGCCAAAGTGTTCACGGGCGATGTGCCCGTCATGGGACGGATGCGATATGCCTATCTGACGCCAATCGTATTTTCCGGCGGCGAACTCGCGGGCTTGCTGGCCATCGACGTGGGGTGGAGCGATGACCTCGTAACCGGACAGGAACGGCTGAAGGAGAGAATCTTCATCGCCAGTCTGCTGATTCTGGCCATTGCGACGACGATCGGCGGCTTGCTCCATTGGCGCATGCTCGCCCCGATCCCTGCACTGGCACGGGTTGCCCACCGTATTGGCGCGGGTGAACAGGGCATTTCCGTCCCAGGCCTCGGGCGGGCCGATGAAGTCGGGCATCTTGCCGAGGGGCTCGAGCGCACCAACCAGCTTTATCACGAACTGGAGATCCTCGCCTTTTCGGATCCGCTGACCGGACTGGGCAATCGTGCACATTTGCGCCGTGAGTTGAAGCGCACCTTTGCTCGTGAAGCCTGGACGCAAGTGAGTGCTCTGATCCTCATCAATATTGACCAGTTTCGGGGCATTAATGAAGGTTTCGGTGCCACCATCGGAGATCGCCTTCTGATCGAGATCGGCGATCGGCTGAAGGCGTGGTCCGGCCCAGACAACCCGCGCCCCGCCCGGACTGGGAGCGATGAATTCGCGCTGATCCTCCGGGATTGCCCGCCGGAGCGGCTGGATCATGCGCTTGATGATCTTCGGGATAGGCTGTCTCGCCCCTGGGCCTTCGACGGTACCATTGTCGAATTCACGGTCGGTTTCGGCGTGGTCTCACTCCCCGCACATGCCGCGAATGCCGACGAGGCCGAACGAAACGTCCAGCTTGCGCTCCGCGCTGCGAAGGCTAGGGGCAAGGGGAACGTGTCGGTTTTCGACCCAACGCTTGATGCTCGGGCAAAGCGTGAACACGATCTTTCGATCGCCCTTCGCGAAGCGCTTCAACGGAACGAACTGACTGTTCATTTCCAGCTTCAGGCATCAACCACGGCGCGCGATATCTTTGGTCTCGAAGCCCTGGTTCGCTGGCCACAGGGCGGCGGTTCCATGATCCCGCCCGGAGAGTTCATTCCGATTGCCGAAGCCAATGGCCTGATTGTCGAGCTTGGCTCGTGGGTTCTCGATGAGACCTGCCGCGTCATCCGGCAATGGCTCGATTCGGCAATCCTCGTCCCGCATGTCTCGATCAACGTGTCTCCGGCCCAACTCTGGCAACCGAACTTCGTCGAGACCGTCAAGGAAACACTCGAGCGGCATCGGATTCCGCCACGGATGATCTATCTTGAGGTCACCGAAGGTCTGTTTGTGAATTTTTCCGAAGAACGAATCCAGTCCATCTTTGCCGGCCTGCATGCGGTTGGCGTCAAGATTGCGCTCGACGATTTCGGGACCGGCTATTCATCCCTTGGCTATCTTCATCGGGTCCATCTCGACCAGATCAAGATCGACCGGAGCTTCGCGGTGGATATTGACAAGGATCGGGCCAAGCAACGGCTCCTCAAGGGGATCACAGCCCTTGCCGCAGGCCTGAAGCTTGAGGTGATTGTCGAGGGCGCAGAGACCGAAGCGGAAACACGCTTCCTCATGCGAACAGGCTGCAATGCCATTCAGGGCTATTTCTTCGCGCGCCCCTGTTCTGCGCTGTTGGTGCCTCAGGAGATTGAGAATGTTCGCCGGATGCTCGGATTGCTGAATTTCGAGGACAATACCCCGCTTTCCAAAGCAAAGCGATCCACCGGCTGACGGCTGCATGTGCCAAGCATCGACAAAGATCCTGTATGGCTTCTCGGCTTCGAGCCAACAAGCGAATGACCGCTGTTGAGGAACGACACCTTAGACCTGAATGGCTGCCATGGGGGCCGAAGCTGTCTAACACATCCACTTTTGGCTTTGCTGCTGTAAAAAATTCTAAAGAACGACAACACAAATGACCAGCCGCGGCGCCGCTCGACCCCCGTCAATATCTCCAACCGTCTCACCCGAGCCCTCGTGACGTCGCTAAATATGGAATTAGCGACGTAACTTCAGCCGTTCGCGGGAAATCGAAAAGGCGCGCTCACCGGACGTGTGTGGACGCCCCCTTGGATGCAAGCAGAATCTTGGGCACGGTCGGGCATGTGATCAG
>NZ_JARJNS010000005.1 GCF_030143245.1 Rhabdaerophilum sp. SD176
TGAAGGCGATGCTGGATCGGGGCCACTCGGCGTTAAGAAAATCGCCGAAGAACTCAATCGTCGCGGCTTTAGATCCCGATCAGGCAATGTTTTTGGAACCGGCACCATCCATGAAATCCTGATCCGTGAAGCCTATACGGGCTCTCGGCCCTGGAATGTCCGGCGCAAGGATGGGTCATTCAACCCGGATGACCAGCTGATCCATGTTGCAATCCCGGCCATCATTGATCGGGAGACGTACGATCGTGTGCAGGAACTCCTGCAATGCCGCGAACCCACCCGGCGCGGGCCGCGCCTTGACAGCGCGCCGAGCCTGTTCGGTGGCATCATCCGGTGTGGTTTGTGCGACGGGGCCATGTCGCCCACGACCGGCACATCGCGGCGGGGGACGCTCTATACCTATTACAAATGCTCTGCTTCGACGAAAAAGGGAAAGTTTGTCTGCGAGGGCATCACCATTTCCCGCCCCAAGGCAGAAGCGCTTGTGACCGAAGCTCTTGCCGAAAGGCTGCTTAAGCCAGACCGGGTGCTTTCCATCCTCGAAGCCATCGCGGCCAAGCGTCAATCCCGGCAGGCCTCGGTCAATCAGCGCATTGCCGACCTTCAGATCGAGGCTGCTACTGCGGAGAAGGCCTTGCAGAACTTCTACAAGGGGATCGCCGCAGGCGCCATTGACCCCACTGAACCAACCTTGGCCGCAATGCTAAACAACCTGAAGCAGAAGCGCGATTCGGCCAATGCCGCGCGAGACAGGGCGCTTGCGACCTCTTCAACGCCGGTCACCTTCGATGCAGCTGTCGTGGCCGAATTCACCACCGAATTGCGAAAAAGGGTTTCGGAAGGCGACACCGCCGCCCGCAAGCTCTGGATCACCTCGATCGTCGACAAAATCGAGGTTTCAGTCGATAAAATCCGGGTAATCGGCCGAAACGACAACTTCGAAAGGGGCCTGAAAAACAAAACCTCAAACCATGCCCCGGTTCGCAGTTCTGTTCAGGAATGGTGCCGCAAGAGGGAATCGAACCCCCGACCCCATCATTACGAATGACGTGCTCTACCAACTGAGCTATTGCGGCAACGTGGCTGCACATAGCCCTAGTCGGGCACCCTTGCAACCCCGCAGATGCAGGCGGGTTGAAAACCCTCAGTTTCCGAACAGCCGGAAACCCTGCCGCCGGGGCGGTTCACCAGGCTCGGGGCCCGGATCGTCGGGGACAATGGGACGGAAAGGTTGCGGTTCGGCCTCGGCGGGCGCGGTGGCACTTTCCTCCGGGGCCGGCCCTGGCTTGTCCTGCCCGGCGACAACCGGCTCGGCCACGGTCGATGATGGAGGCTCCGGCGCCACAGCCGGCAGGATCTCGACCGGAACGATGGCGGGGGCATCCGCCTGCTGCTCGAAGCGGTCCGCATCGATGCGCGCGCGGACATGCGTCTCGAGCGCCTGAGGTGGCTCGCGCCATTCCCAGCCGCCAATGCGCCCGGAAAGCGGTGCCACGGGTGCCCAATCATCGGAAACAACGCCATCCGCCACCCAGGCAGGATCGCGGGGTGCCCGGGAAGCCCGGGCCAGCCAGGAGCGCACGAGCCCCTGATTGCCGGATTCGACCTCTTCAAGTTCGGCCATGAGCAGGCAGGCCCGGACCGAGGGCTTTTCCAGCACCAGCCGGTCAAGAGCCTCGCGGGCCGCTGCATATTCCCGCGCATCGAGCGCCGCCCGTGCGACGGCGAAACGCGACTCGCGGGCATGCGGCATGAGTTTGGCCAGGGTACGGGCGCGCTTGAGGCGGTCCAGGGCCGAATCGCCCTGCCGCACGCCGAGATAGGCTTCGGCGAGGTCGGGATGCGGTGCTTCTTTCCAGGCCGCCTCGAGGATGCGCGTCGCCTTGGCATAATCGCCCCGGGCGGCGAGCCGTCGTGCGGCAACCGTAGCCGAAGGGACGAGGCCAGGCGTCATGCGGAGGGATTCCAGCGCCAGCGACAGGGCATCGTCCGGGTTGCTCTCCTGCGCCTGCAGGGCCGCGGCCGCCAGCAGGACGGCGCGCCGGCGACGGCCCTCCTCACGATCGACAAGCCGACGGGAAATCGCCTGGTCGACAAGCGCGATCGCGCCCCGCCAGTCTCCGGCAGCAGCCCGGAATCCGAGCATCGCGTCATTGGCCCAGGGCGAATCCGGCGCACGCCGCAGGGCCTCGTCTGCATAGCCAAGGGCAGCAGCGCTGTCGTTGCGGCGCTCGGCTTCGATGAACAGGCCGCGCAACCCGAGGGATTGCGTATCGGCACGCTCCGCCATGGCGCGGAATGCATCTTCGGCGCTCTTGCGGTCTCCGGAAAGCTGCGCCGCCTGGGCCGAGAGCAGCAGAGCGAGGGGCTCCTGGCCAAGCAGCCGGCGCGATTCCTGCGCATGGCGCAAAGCCAGCCGGGAATCACCGGATCCGACGGCAATCAGGCCCCGTGCAATGGCCTGCTGGCCCTTGGCCTGCCGCCGCACGCGATTGGCCAGGCCGATCAGGCTCGGCAGCCGGAAGATGAGCCGCAGAACAGTCCAAAGAACCATCAGCAGGGCGGTCAGGGCCAGGAGGGCGACAAGCCCCGTGACGAGGGTAACCCGGTATTCGGTATCGCCGAACTGCAGCAGGACATGGCCTTCCGTATCGGCCAGCGTGCTGAACCCGAAGGCCAGACCGGCAAGGAGGACCAGGAAAACAAGGAACTTGATCATGGCCAGCCCCTACTTCGCTGCCTGCACGGTCTGCGCGAGGAAGGTCAGCGCCTCCCGGCGGAGCTGGGCGAGGGCTTCCCGCCCCTTGACCTGCCGTTCGAGTGAGGCCCGCCATTCGGCGAGAGCAGGCGCCATGGCTGGAGAAAGCCGGCTCGTCGCTGCAAGGGCGCCGGCAAGGTCACCGCGCAGGACCGCCTGTTCGGCCCGGCGGATGGCGGACTGGTCATCGACGCCGGTGACATTGCCGGTCTTTCGGATATCGACGAAGGACATGGCGGATTGCCGCATGCGCTCCGTCCAGGAAACCGGCTTGCCCTCCTCCGGCGATGGCGGTTTCGGCAAGGCCGCCTTCAGGGCGGCTACCAGCGCCGCCGGTGCGTCCGGCCCGCGCTCGGCGAAAGGCTGGAGCGACGCGAGCGGCGCCGTATCGGGCAGCAATCCCTTGAGAAGGTCCAGCGCCGGGGCGAGTGGCTGCGCCCCCGCAAAAGCCTCTTCGGCGAGCGTCACCGCCGCCAGCCGCGCATTGGCACCGGAAAGGGCATCCCGGGCGCCGAGACCGCCGATCCGGCCGGAAAGGTTCTGGAGATCCCGCGTGACGGTTTCGAGCCTCGGCTGCAGCGCATCAACTCGGGCCGAGAGCTGGCTCACGCCCTGCGGAAGGGTCCGGACACCCTGCTCGAGGTTCCCGAGACGATCCGTCAGCGCTTCGATCGCGGGGGAGGGCCCTGCCGGCTGGGACGCGATCGCTGCCGGCCGGCTTTCCAGCGCCTGCCGAAGCGACGCGATCTCGGCTTTCAGCGCCGCTTCCCGTTTCGGAAGCTCGGCAAGGAGCGAATCGAGTTGCTGGATTTTCTGGGCAACGGCCGGCGGCACGGCCTCGGCAGGCCGGATCGCACGAGCCTGTTGCTCCAGTTGGGCCACCCGACCGACCAGCGCGGCATCGGTGGCGGGCTGCGCACCGGACAGGTGCGGAAGGAACTGCGATGCCGCGGCACCACCAACCAGTCCGGCGACGAGACCTGCAAGGACAGGCATGAGCCGCGAAGGCTGGGTTGCCGGCTGCGGCCCCGGTTCGGGCGATGCCGTGGCCGGCGCCTCGACGCCGGATGGTGCTTCCATCAGCGGCAGATCAACGGCGGGATTCGGGCCAGAGGAGGCAGCAGTTTCGGCTGCTGGCTCGTCCGGCTTGACCTCGTTCACGGCCTCGGCGGGAAGATCCAGCACCGGCGGGGCTTTCTGGCGGCCCTTTCCGGCTTTCGCTGTCGTGCCGCTGGTGGTTTCCCCGTCCGGTCTGTCGGTCATTGCAAGGCTTCCCGATCCTGTTTCCGCCCACCCGTGCATCCTTCACACCGGGGATGGACGGAACGATGACGAACCTTGTTCCATGAACCGAAAAGTGCCGGCAAGGTCAATTGTAAAGACGGATAGACGCATGGTCAGCCCAGCGGCGGGCCGAGCAGATCCAGCAGGGCGTCCTGCGTGGGGCAGCGCGCGACGAGAAGGGCCGAACGGGAAAGCCCGGCCTCGACCAGCGGGCGGGCCGCATCGGCGGACAGCGCGAGATGCCGGGGGGAAAGGGCCGGGAGTGGCAGCCCTGCAACAGCGAGCGCCTTGATGAAGGTCGTGGCGCTTTCGGCCGAAAAATGGAGGACCGCGTCAAGGCTGCCCGCCGTGAATTCCTCGAGAATTCCCGCCGGCAGGCTGGCATCCTCGATCATGCGATAGATTTCGACCACGCGGACAGCCTGGCCTGCCGCCTCAAGCATCGCCTCGAAATCCGGCTTTCGGGGTGAACCGGCTAGGAACACCACGGGCTCGGCGCTCACACCGCCAGCCAGCAGCAGGGACGCCGCAGAGCGGGCATCGCCACCGGCTGCCGAGACCTTCGGGAACCCCGCATTCCGCGCGGCCTGGGCGGTGGCCTCGCCGACAGCAATGACCGGGACCGCCAGCCAGCCCGGCGGAACGGCAATGTCCCGGAGCGCGTTGGCGCTCGTCACGACAATCCTGGCGGGCGCGTCGCCATCCAGCCGCTCGACAAGCCGCTCGACCCGCCGCAACGGCGCGATCACCGGCACATGGCCCTGTTCACGCAAGCGGCGTGCCGTGTCCTCGGCCTGGTCTGCCGCGCGGGTGACCAGCACGCGCGCCATGATCAGGCCAGAGCCAGACCCTGGGGCTGGCGACCTTTCAGGATATGGCCGAGGCGCTCGCCGAGTTGGGCAGCCTCGGCCAGAGGCGCCTCTTCCATCACGGATTGCGCGGAAATCCCGTCCGGAGAAAGCACGATGCCCCGGAAGATCACCCGCCCGCCATCCACCGTGGCATTGCCGCCGATCGGCGTCCGGCAGGAGCCGTCCAGCACCGTCAGGAAAGCCCGTTCTGCAGCCAGTTCGATGCCCGTCTGGCCATGGATGATCGCATCGACGACGCGGCGCACACGAGCATCGCCAACCCGTGTCACCAACGCCACGGCGCCTTGTCCCACGGCCGGGATGAATTCCGTCCGCTCGAGCACCTCGGTCACGGCGCCATCGAGGCCGAGACGTTTGAGCCCGGCCATGGCGAGGATCACCGCATCGAACTCTCCCGTCCTCGCCTTTTCCAACCGCGTGCCCACATTGCCGCGCAGGGCCTCGACGCGCAGGTCGGGGCGCATCCGCCGGATCAGGGCCTGCCGGCGCAGCGAGACGGTGCCGACACGCGCCCCGTGCGGCAGCTTCGCCAGGGTGCCGTGGCGCGGCGCGATCACGGCATCACGGCAATCCTCGCGCGGCAGACAACCGGCAATCTCGAGGCCATCCGGCAGCAGCGTCGGCAGGTCCTTGGCCGAATGGACGGCGATATCGACCCGCCCCTCGAGCTGGGCCATGTCGATTTCCTTCGTGAACAGGCCCTTCCCGCCGATCTCCGACAGCGGGCGGTCCTGGGTCTGGTCCCCCGTGGTCGAGATGATCTCGGTGAGGATCGCGTCCCCGGCGAGACCGGCCACCTCCATCAGGGCCTCCCGCGTCATGCGCGCCTGCGCAAGCGCCAGCGGCGAGCCGCGCGTGCCGATGATGAAGGGGCGGTCGAGATCACTCATGAGACAGGGTCCACGCGGTCAAAGGATGGCCAGCAAAGGCCAGCGGCGCGCCGGTGTCAATTGAATGGAACACCTGAATGCCGGAAGGGCGTCCGAATCCGTCGCCCAATCCTTTTGCAATCCCTCGCCGGCCATCGTAGAGACGAAATCCCGTGATCTCTGTCCGGATCCGGCATCGGACCCGCAACAGGACCTGCATCTGCGCATGATTCGCGTTCTCGGCATCGAAACCACCTGCGACGAGACCTCTGCTGCCGTGGTCGAGTGCGCGCGCGATGGCACGCGGAAGATCCTGTCGAACCGGATCCGCTCGCAGATCGTCGAACACCGGCCCTATGGCGGCGTCGTGCCCGAAATCGCGGCCAGGGCACATGTGGAAATTCTCGATCGCCTGATCCGCGAGGCCATGGAGGAAGCGGGCATCGGCTTTTCCGCCCTGGATGGCATCGCCGCTGCGGCCGGACCCGGGCTGATCGGCGGCGTGCTGGTCGGGCTGACGACCGGCAAGGCCATCGCCCTTGGCCTCGGCAAGCCGCTGCTGGCGATCAACCATCTCGAGGCCCATGCGCTGACGCCCCGCCTGACCGATGATCTCAACTTTCCCTACCTGCTGCTCCTTGCATCCGGCGGGCATACCCAGCTCGTGGCCGTGCGCGAGGTGGGGGACTATGTCCGTATCGGCACCACGATCGACGATGCGATCGGCGAGGCCTTCGACAAGGTCGCGAAGATGCTCAGCCTCGGCTTTCCCGGTGGCCCCGCCGTCGAGCAGGCCGCGCGGGAGGGCGATCCCGAGCGTTTCCAGCTGCCGCGGCCGCTTTTCGGCAAGCCCGAGCCCGATTTCTCGCTTTCCGGGCTGAAGACTGCCGTCCGCCTCGCCGCGGAAGCCATCCAGCCTTTGCGCGACCGGGACGTGGCTGATCTCTGCGCTTCCTTCCAGGCAGCTGTGGTCGATTGCGTGATCGACCGCACGCGGATCGGGATCCGGCATTTCCGCAAGGAAATCGGCCAGCCCTCGGCCCTTGTCATCG
The DNA here is from genome assembly GCF_030143245.1 of Rhabdaerophilum sp. SD176. Lineage (GTDB taxonomy): Bacteria > Pseudomonadota > Alphaproteobacteria > Rhizobiales > Beijerinckiaceae > Rhabdaerophilum. The sequence continues at coordinate 6,836 of NZ_JARJNS010000005.1, forward strand.
CCGGCGGCGTCGGAGCCAACCGCGCCATCCGCCACGCCCTGCAGCGCTCGGCCACCGAGGCCGGGCTGCGGCTCGTCATCCCACCGCCCGCGCTCTGCACGGATAACGGCGCGATGATCGCCTGGGCCGGGATCGAACGGCTGCAGCGCGGCCTGATTGACGATCTGGACGCCGCCGCCCGCCCCCGCTGGCCGCTGGACGAGAGCCGCGCGAAGCCGGGAGCCCGCGCGTGAAGGGCAACAGGGTTTCGGTTATCGGCGCCGGTGCCTTCGGAACGGCACTCGCCTTGGCCTTCCGGCAAGCCGGCCGCGAGGTTACGCTCTGGGGACGCGACGCCGAAGCGATGGCCGCGCTCGATGCGGGGCGCGATCTCGGCGCCCTTTTCCCCGGCGCCAGCCTGCCGACAGGGATCCGGGCTACGGCCGACCTTTCCGAGGCTGTTCTTGCAGGCATTCTCGTTATGGCTGTGCCGACTCAGGCACTCCGGCAGGTCAGCGAGGCCGTGGCACTCGTCCTGCCGCAGGGCCGTGCGGTGATCTCCGCCGCCAAGGGCATGGAACAGCGAACCGGCGCCTTTGCGACTGAAATCCTCGCGGAAACGCTCGGTGCACACCGTTTCGGCATCCTCTCCGGCCCGTCTTTCGCCGCCGACATCGCGCGGGGCCTGCCGACTGCGATCGCGCTGGCCATGGCCGATGCGACCGATGCCGAGGCTCTGGCCCGCTTCCTGTCCTCACCGGGCCTGCGCCTCTATCACACCACGGATATCCGGGGCGTAGAGATCGGCGGCGCGGCGAAGAACGTGCTGGCCATCGCTGCCGGGATCGTCGCCGGCCTTGGCCTCGGCGACAGCGCCCGGGCGGCCATGATCACCCGCGGCTTTGCCGAATTGCAGCGCTTCGCCCGGGCCTACGGCGCAAGGCCGGAAACGCTGATGGGCCTGTCTGGCCTCGGCGATCTGGTCCTGACCGCCTCCTCGCCGCAATCGCGGAACTACGCGCTCGGCCTCGCGCTGGGCCAGGGCCGCACCCCGCGCGAGGCGATCGGAAGTGGCAAGCTTGCCGAGGGTGCCTTCACCGCCGCGATTCTCGCCGAATCCGCAAAGGCGCGCGGGCTCGAGATGCCGATCGTCGACGCCGTCACGGCCATCCTCGAGGAGAGACTTTCCGTCGGCGATGCCGTGCGCCATCTGATGGCGCGTCCGCTGAGAGGAGAATGACGTGCGGCGGTTGGCACTCGTTATCGTTGTACTTTTTTCGAGCTTCGTCGCATTCGACCTGAGTAAAATTTCACGCAATGCACCTCCTCTTGTTGATAGATCCGAGCGGGCAGATTTGATAATTATCAGAAAATCTGAACGTAGCCTGAAATTAATCAGAAAAAATACAGAAATACGTAGCTATACTGTATCACTTGGAAGGAATCCCTCGGGTCATAAACAACAAGAGGGCGATAAAAAGACACCAGAAGGCAGGTACTTCATCGATTTTCGTAACCAACGGAGCGCTTATCATCTAGCGCTAAGGATTTCGTATCCCAATGCTGTCGATTCCGCCGTCGCAGCCGCCCGCCATGTTCCACCGGGATCGGACATCATGATTCATGGCATTCGGAATGGCCTAGGCTTCCTTGGCGGGCTTCACCGGTTGCTGGATTGGACGAATGGTTGCGTTGCGGTCACCAATACCGAGATTGAAGATTTATGGAAGTTTGTCGATATCGGTACTCCCGTCGAGATTCGACCCTGAGGAGGAAAGACGTTGGCCCACTGGCTGGTGAAATCCGAACCGTTCAAATGGTCCTGGGACCAGCAGGTGGCTGCCGGGGCCGCGGGCACGCATTGGGACGGGGTGCGCAACCATCTCGCCAAGCTCAACATGATGAAGATGAAGCTGGGCGAGGAAGTGTTCTTCTACCATTCCAATGAGGGGCTGGAGATCGTCGGCATCGTCAAGGTGATCCGCGAGGCCTATCCCGATCCCACCGCCGCGCCGGGCGAACCCTGGGTCTGGGTGGATTTCGCTGCCGTGAGGCCCCTGCCCCGCCCGGTCTCGCTGAAAGAGGTCAAGGCGACCCCCTCGCTGGCAAAGATGAGCCTGATCACCTGCATGCGCCTCTCGGTCCAGCCTGTAACGGACGAGGAATGGCGGATCATCGGCGAGATGGCGGGTCTCTGAGACGGCTCTACAACCTTTCGCTTTGGTCCAATTGCGGAGACGCGGCAATCTTCCGCCTTTCCGCATGATCGGGTAAGAACAGGACCAAGCAAGAATAACCCCTGCAATTCGGTGTTTGCTGGGCGCCTTTCGGTTTGGGAGAGTCAAATGTCCGAGAAGATTTACGACGTTCCGTCGAGCTGGCAGTCGCGCGCGTTCTTCAATGACGCCGCCTACCGGGCCAAATACGAAGCCTCCGCGCGGGATCCTGACGGTTTCTGGCGCGAGGAGGGCAAGCGCCTCGACTGGATGAAGCCGTACAGCAAGGTCAAGAACGTCTCCTATGCCCCGGGCAATGTCTCGATCAAATGGTTCGAGGATGGCGAACTCAATGTCTCGGTCAATTGCATCGACCGTCATCTCGCCAAGCGCGCCGATCAGGTCGCCATCATCTGGGAAGGCGATGATCCGGCCGATTCCCGGCTGATCACCTATGCCGAACTGCATCGCGAAACCTGCCGGATGGCGAATGTCTTCAAGGCCCATGGCGTCAAGAAAGGCGATCGCGTCACCATCTACCTGCCGATGATCCCCGAAGCGGCCTATGCCATGCTGGCCTGCACCCGCATCGGCGCCGTGCACTCGATCGTGTTCGGCGGCTTCTCGCCGGACGCGCTGGCGGGCCGGATCGAGGATTGCGATTCCAAGGTCGTGATCACCGCCGACGAGGGCCTGCGCGGCGGCAAGGCCGTTCCGCTGAAGAAGAATGTCGATGTTGCCGCCAACAAGGTGCATCCGGCGCTCGAGAAGGTCATCGTGGTGAAGCGCACCGGCGGCCATGTCCACATGGAGGAAGGTCGGGACGTCTGGTACCACGAGGAAGCCGCCAAGGTCGCAGATACCTGCGAGCCGGTGGCGATGAATGCGGAAGATCCGCTCTTCATCCTCTACACCTCGGGCTCGACCGGCAAGCCGAAGGGCGTTCTGCACACCACCGGCGGCTATCTCGTCTATGCGTCGATGACGCATCAATACGTCTTCGACTACCATGACGGCGACATCTACTGGTGCACGGCCGATGTGGGCTGGGTAACCGGGCATTCCTACATCGTCTACGGGCCGCTTTCGAACGGCGCGACGACCCTGATGTTCGAGGGCGTGCCGAACTACCCGACCGTGTCGCGGTTCTGGGAAGTCATCGACAAGCACAAGGTCAACATCTTCTACACCGCCCCGACCGCGATCCGCTCGCTGATGGGCGCCGGCGAGGAAGCCGTGAAGAAGACCTCGCGCCAGAGCCTGCGCCTGCTGGGCTCGGTCGGCGAGCCGATCAACCCCGAAGCCTGGGAATGGTACTACCATGTCGTCGGTGATGGCCGTTGCCCGATCGTCGACACCTGGTGGCAGACGGAAACCGGCGGCATCCTGATCACGCCGCTCCCGGGCGCCACGAAGCTGAAGCCCGGCTCGGCCACGCGGCCGTTCTTCGGCGTGAAGCCGGAGATCGTGGATGCCGAGGGCAAGGTGCTCGAGGGCGCCTGCGAGGGCAATCTCTGCATCGCCGACAGCTGGCCCGGCCAGATGCGGACGGTCTACGGCGACCACAAGCGCTTTATGGAGACGTATTTCTCCACCTATCCGAACAAGTACTTCACCGGCGATGGCTGCCGCCGCGACGCCGACGGCTATTACTGGATCACAGGCCGCGTCGATGACGTGATCAACGTGTCCGGCCATCGGATGGGCACGGCGGAAGTGGAAAGCGCGCTGGTGGCGCACGAATCTGTCTCGGAAGCCGCAGTGGTCGGCTATCCGCACGACATCAAGGGCCAGGGCATTTACGCCTATGTGACCCTGATGAACGGCATCCAGCCGAGCGAGGATCTCCGCAAGGCGCTGGTCGTCACCGTCCGCAACGAGATCGGTCCGATTGCCACGCCGGACAAGATCCAGTTCGCCCCCGGCCTGCCCAAAACCCGCTCGGGCAAGATCTTGCGCCGCATCCTGCGCAAGATCGCCGAAGACGATTTCGGCGCGCTCGGCGACACATCGACCCTCGCCGATCCGAGCGTCGTCGACGACCTGATCGCCAACCGGCAGAACAAGCGCGGCTGAGCGCCCGCGCTGGACAAGTTGGGAGGGCGCCTGCGGGCGCCCTTTGCATTTAAGGCTTCGTTAGCCTAAATCTATGGTTTTCAAACCGTTTCAGGATTTCGGCAAGCATTTCCACCCCTTCATTCGCAAAGACGAATGGAGGTTCTCATGCTGTCGCGCCGCGAACTTGTCCGCCTCGGAGGAAGCCTGGCCGCCGGCTCTGTGGCCGGCGTTGCGTTGCCGAACACCGCATCCGCCAGCACGGCCGCCCTCGTCGCCTTCCCGCAAGGCTATGAACCGGGAGCCGTTGTGGTCTCGACGCGCCAGCGCCAGCTCTATTTCGTGCAGGGTGACGGCACGGCGATCCGCTATCGCGTTGCAGTCGGCAAGCCCGGCAAGCAATGGTTCGGCACAAGGGTGATCGACGGCAAGCATGTCCGCCCCGCCTGGTCTCCGCCGGCGGAAGTGCGCCGGGACCGGCCGGGCCTGCCGGATGTGATTCCGGGCGGCGCGCCGAACAATCCGATGGGGGCTGCGGCGCTGACCATCGCGCCCGGCGAATATGCCATCCACGGCACCTCTGCCTCGATGCGCGCCTCGATCGGTTCCTATGCGTCCTATGGCTGCATCCGCATGCTCGACGAGGACATCCTCGACCTGATGCCGCGCGTGCGGGTAGGCGCGCGGATCCATGTCGTTCCCTGAAGGCGGGGCTCGCCTCAAAAATCGCTGGCAATACCCTTCACTTCCCAATCCTCGTAGCGAACGGGGTCCTTGCCGCCGCGCCCCTTGATCTCGGGGGTCCGGGTCAATTCAGCCTCGCGCGCCTCGAGCGCAGCACGCCGTTCGGCGGCTTCGGCCAGCGCGCGCTGCGCCGCCGGGCTGAGCACCTTGACGGGGGGTTGGTTTTGGTTTTCCTCGGTCATCATCACCACCTTGCCTCGACATAGCGCCGTGCCGGCCCGATGGCCAGAGGGCAGAGACCGCTCATGCGCATGACCTCCCGCGATCTGATCGATCGCATCCTGTTTTCCGATGCCGATTGTCTGGTCCTCGACAAGCCCTCGGGGCTCGCGGTCCATCGCGGGCCGAAAGGCGGCCAGACGCTGGATGACTTCCTGCCCGACCTGCAGCTGGACGGTCCGATTCTGCCGCAACTGGCCCACCGGCTCGACCGGGAGACAACCGGTTGTCTCGTGCTGGGGCGCAACCCCGCTGCCCTCCGGCAGCTCGGCCAGGCCTTCGCGCAGGGGCGCGTCCGCAAGACCTATCTCGCCCTCGCCTGCGGCATGCCGGCCGAGACCGCCGGGGTGATCGAGCTGCCGCTCGCCCGGCGCTCGCATGACCGGCGCTCCTGGTGGATGAAGGTCGATCCGGCCGGCCAGCCTTCCGAGACGCGCTGGCGCCGGCTTGCCACGCGGGACGGTCTGTCCTGGCTGGCCCTGCAGCCTGTGACGGGCCGCACGCATCAGCTTCGCGTCCATTGTGCCGCCATGGGCTGGCCGCTGGCCGGCGACAGGGTCTATGGCGGAGACCGCGCGATGGCGGCCAGTCCGACCCTGCTCCTGCATGCCTGGCGCATCCGGTTGCCGAGGCCGCGTCAGGAGCCGCTGGAGGTGATCGCACCCCTCCCCGCGGCCATGGCGACCTTCCTCGCCGCCCTCGGCTTCGATCAATCGGCACTGGAAACCCTGCCCGATATCCTGTAGCCCGGGCGCCTTGCCGAAAGGACCGACGTGGCACCCCAGGATCGAAAGCCCGCCATCGATGGCCCCCGCAACCGCGAGCGCCATCCCGGACTCGCCGTCCGGCTCTGGGCCGCCGGCGCGGTGCGGCGAACCGTGCGCGAACGGCGATCACTGGATGAGGCGCTGCAGCTTTCCGCCCCGAAGGCGGCCCTCGGCGACGCGGATCGCAGCCTCGTGCGGGCCATTGCCATGGTCACCTTCCGGCGGTTCGGCACGATCCGGCGCGTGCTGGCCGAGAGGCTGAGCCAGGGCGAATGGCCCGATGCCGGGCTTCTGCGCGAAGCGGTCCAGACAGCCACGGCCCAGATCCTCTTCCTCGATATCCCCGATCACGCGGCCGTCGATGTCGCCATCGAACTCTGCAAGCAGGACCCGCAGGCCCGGCATTTCGCCAAGCTGGCCAATGCCGTGCTGCGGCGGGTTGCAGCCGAGAAGGAAAATATTCTCGCCCGTCCGATCGAAGGCGAGGACAGCCCGGCCTGGTTGCTGGAACGCTGGCGCCAGGCCTATGGCCCGCCGGCAGCCCTGGCCATTGCTGCCCAGCATGCGCAGCCACCAAGCATCGACCTGACCCTGTTCGCACCGGAAGCGGCCAAGGCGCTGGATGGCATGGTCGAGCCGCTCCAGACCGGTTCCTGGCGGCTCCGGTCAGACCGGGCGGTGACCAGTCTTCCCGGCTTTGCGGACGGTCATTTCCAGGTGCAGGATGCTGCGAGCGCCATGCCGGCCCGACTGTTCGGCGACCTCCGGGGCAAGCGCGTCCTCGATCTCTGCGCCGCACCCGGCGGGAAAACGGCACAGCTGATCCATGCCGGCGCCATCGTGACCGCTGTGGAGCGCAGCGCACAGCGCGCGGAACGGCTGCGGGAAAACCTCGATCGGCTGAAAATGCAGGCGGATCTGCGTGTCATGGACGCAATGGCCGTTGCCGACGGGCCCTATGACGCCGTCCTCCTCGATGCGCCCTGCTCGGCCACCGGTACCATCCGCCGGCACCCCGAAATCGCCTGGACGAAGACCCTGGCGGATATCCTCGCCCTCGCCACCCAGCAGACACGGCTTCTGGCCCATGCGGCAAGCCTGGTGCGCCCGGGCGGCCTGCTCGTCTACGCAACCTGCTCACTGGAGCCCGAAGAAGGCGAGCTCCAGATTGCGCGTTTCCTGGGCAGCCATGAACAATTTCGTGCCATTCCTGTCGACGGTCAGGAATTTGGTCTTGCCTCGGAAGCAATTAACCCTGATGGTTTCCTGAGGCTGCTGCCGTCGGCGATGACAGGCATTGGCGGAGTTGATGGGTTTTTTGCCGCAAGGCTGCGTCGTTTGGCATGATGCGTGAACAGGTTCCTGCCGAGTCTGACGAGCCCAGCCTGACGGATCCGCCGGAAAGCCATGCGGGCTCGCGGAAATCCGCTCGTACGATTACCCTGCAGCAGCGTCGCCTGGCCTGGCGCCTTGCCTTGGCGCGCAGCTGGTTCGGGCGACGCCGGTTCCATGCCACGCGCTTCCTGTTCGTCCCCCCTCATCTCCATTTGGCCGATCCCAGCATCGCGGGGGATTTCCTGTCCGGGCAGATCGTCCTCGGCGGCCGGACGTTGCTGACGGGCGGGCGCTCGCCCTTCGATCTCCCGCCTCCCTGCCGGTCCTTCTCGATCGGCCTGCACGGATTCGAGTGGCTGCGTCATTTCGATGCCAGCGGCGATCCGGAGATCCGGAAGGGCGCGCGGCAACTTGCCCGCCGGTGGATGGCGAAGCGGCAGCAAGCGGCATGGCCTGCCGCCGAGGATCCCGAGGCTGTGCCGCGCCGGCTCATCGCCTGGATCACCCATTCCGCCCTGATGACCGACCAGGCGGATTTCAGCGAATACCAGGTGCTCCTGCACCATCTCCAGCGGGATGCCGCCATGGCGCGCGTCCTCGCGACTCAACCGCAGATCGGGATGCTGGCCCTCGAGGCGGCCATTGCCTTGTTGTTCCATGCCCTCGCGCTTGACCGGCCGGCCTCGGCCCTGCGACAGGCCGAATCGTTGTTTCAGGACAATCTGGAGCGGAGCCTCGCCCGCGATGGCGGGCCGCTTGATCGCAACCCCGCCACGGCTGTACGGTTGGCGGCGAACCTCATTCCGCTGCTGGCGCTCTATCGGGCACGCCATTCCGGCCCGCCCGAAATGCTCGGTCCGAACCTGCTGAGGCTCATCAGCTTCATCCGGATGATGCAGCAGCCCGATGGCGGCCTCGCGCTGTTCAACGGCGGCGGCCTTGCCCTGCGCGATCTGGTTTCACAGGTAACGCGCTTCGGATCCGGGCGGGTGGCGCGGCTGGATTCAGCGACAGAGAGCGGCTTCGAGCGGCTCGAGGACGAGAACGGTATCGTCATCGCCGATACCGGGCGGCAACCACCGCCGGGCTTCGACGAGAACGCGACCGCGAGCGCCCTTGCCTTCGAGTTCTCGACCAAGGCGGACAAGCTGATCGTCAATTGTGGCATCCCTGCCTGGGCCGAAGGCGATGTGGCGCGGTCCTTCCGGGTCGGCGCGGCGCATTCGACGCTCCTGATCGATGACCAGTCCTTCGTCAGCCTCGCGCCCCAGACCTCGCTCCTGGAAGGCCGCGCCTACGGGCTGACCTCGGCCGGCGAGGCCGGGCCGGTCGAGCGGGTGGTGACGCCGGGCATGCAATATCTCGTGCTGCGCCATGACGGGCTGGCGGAAAGCCTCGGCTATCGGGTCGAGCGGCACCTCACGCTTCTGGGCGGCGGTGGGCTACAGGGCCTCGACCGGATCATCCAGACTGATGGCCGCGGCCAGAACCGGCGGATCACGCTGGCCTTCCACCTCCACCCGCGCATCCTGCCCGTCATGCTGTCACGCCAGGATGGTGTCATGCTGAGGCTGCCCCATCAGCAGCCGGGACGGGATCTCTGGCTTTTCGAGGCGCCCGGCCTGCCGCTGCATCTCGAGGAGAGCCGCTGCTACGATCAGGAAATCCTGAATCCAAGGACCGAGGCCATCATCCTCGACGTCCCGATTTCCGGCTCCCTCGATATCCACTGGCGGCTCGTGCCCTATCAAGGTTGAGGCGACAAAGCCTTGCCGGCACAGTTTTTCGGCAATCGGCATGGTGCGGTGCAAACGCATGTGCTATCGCGCGCGGACCATTGTCCGGAGCCGTTCCCCATGCCCAACAAGACCCGCCCCGTCCAGCGCGCCCTGCTTTCGGTGTTCGACAAGTCCGGACTTGTCGAACTCGCCCGGGCGCTGAAGGCGCGTGACGTCACGCTGATCTCCACGGGCGGCTCGCGCGCCGCGCTGCTGGCTGCGGGGATCGATGTCCTCGACATTTCCGAGGTGACGGGCTTCCCGGAAATGATGGATGGCCGGGTGAAGACGCTACATCCCAAGGTCCATGGCGGGCTGCTCGCCATGCGCGGCAATCCGGAACATGAGGCAGCCCTGCTGGCGCATGGCATTGCCCCGATCGACCTTCTGGTCGGCAATCTCTATCCTTTCCGCGAAACCCTCGCGCGCGGGGCCGATTTCGAAACCATCATCGAGAATATCGATATCGGCGGTCCGGCCATGATCCGCTCTTCGGCCAAGAACCATGACGGCGTCTGTGTCGTGGTTGACCCGAAGGATTACGGGGCACTTCTGGCGGAACTCGATACCTATGGCGGGGAAACGCGCGGCAGCTTCCGCCGGGCCCTTGCCGCCAAGGCCTTCGCCCATACCGCCGCCTATGACCGGGCGATCGCCGAATGGTTCGCTGGCGAGACGCGCGACGGGCCGCAGCTTGCGCGCGAGGTCGATGCGACCGCAACCGAGCTGCGCTATGGCGAGAACCCGCATCAGAAGGCCTGGCTCGTGCTCAAGCCGCAGCAGGCGCGGCCCGGTGTCGCTACCGCGCGGCAGGTGCAGGGCAAGGCCCTGTCCTACAACAACCTCAACGATGCCGATGCAGCCTTCGAATGCGTCGCCGAATTCAACCCGGCCCGCACAGCCGCCGTTGCCATCATCAAGCATGCCAATCCCTGTGGCGTCGCCGAGGGCGGCACGCTGGAGGAGGCCTACCGGCGCGCGCTCGCCTGTGATCCGGTTTCGGCCTTCGGCGGGATTGTCGCCACCAACCGCGCCCTCGATGCCGAATCGGCCCGCGCCATTACCGAGATCTTCACGGAAGTGATCATCGCGCCCGAAGCGAGCGAGGAAGCCATCGCCATCGTCGCCGCCAAGAAGAACCTGCGGCTGCTGCTCACGAAAGGCCTGCCCGATCCGCGCGCCGACGACATCGTCCTGCGCTCGATCGCCGGTGGCCGCCTTGTCCAGACTCGGGACAATGCCGTGGTCGACGATATGGAGTTGCGGGTTGTCACAAACCGCCAGCCGACCGAGGCCGAGCTTTCGGACCTTCGCTTCGCCTATCGCGTGGTCAAGCATGTGAAGTCGAACGCCATCGTCTATGCCAAAGGCGGGGTCACGGTCGGCATTGGCGCCGGCCAGATGAGCCGGGTGGATTCAGCGCGGATCGCAGCGTGGAAGGCCGGCGAGGCCGCCCGGGCTCTCGGCAGCGATACGCCGCTCACCATCGGCTCGGTCGCGGCCTCGGATGCGTTCTTCCCGTTCGCTGACGGGCTGGAGGCGCTGGTCGCTGCGGGTGCGACGGCTGTCATCCAGCCGGGCGGTTCGATGCGCGACAACGAGGTGATCGAGGCGGCCAACAAGGCCGAGCTCGCGATGGTCTTCACGGGAACCCGGCATTTCCGGCATTAAGCCCGCCATCCGGCACCGGCTGGCAAAGGCTGTTCCAGACAGAAAAGGGCGCACGAAGGCGCCCTTTTCCGTTTCAGGCCGCGGCCGCTGCGGTCATTCCCGGACGAGATCGCCCAGCAAGCCGCCGAGCACAGTGAGCTTGGCCTGATTGAGCGGGCCGGTCACCAGTCCCTGGATCGTCGCAAGCGTGCGCTCGAGCAGCTCGCCCTTGGCACTCGCCCACAGGGCAACGCCCTTTTCGCCGGGGCCATGCTTGGCAATGGCCTCGACGGCGATCTTGCGCGACGCCTCCTCGATGGCCGACAGGGCGCGGTCAAGCGCCAGCCGCTCGTAAGGGTCGGTCGTCTGGACGGCCTGCGCGCCGCTGCGCATCCCGGTCAGATCCAGCCGGTCAGCCAGAGCGAAAATCGTCCGGGCTGCCGAGACCACATCCACGCCCGTCCGCTCCGCGATCAGCGTGGCATCAAGCGCCGCAGCGGAAACCGGAATATCGACAATCCGGCCCGCAAGTGCAGCCGGCACGCCATCGGCAGAGAGCGCAGCGAGAGCCTGTTCGCGATGCGCCTTGGCCGCGTCGGAAAGCAGCGAATCGCGCTTCTTCTCGACCTCGACGACACCCTTGCGGAAGCGCGTCACCAGCACAGAAAGACCGGGCGTGAAGTCGACATTGCGCAGGAACCACAGCATGCGCTCGGTGGCATGCTGCTGGGCAGCGGCATAAAGGCCCAGCTGCACCGCACCACCGATCTTCGTGTCGAGCGCATCAATGGCGAGGTTCATCTCGAGGATGCCGAACACATCCCGCGCCAAGGCATAGGCCCGCGCGATATCCGGCACCGGCCGGCCTGTCCGCGCAGCGAGCCGGGTCACGATGGCGGGCCCGCCCCGGTTGACGACGGCGTTGGAAAGCTGCGTGGCCACGATCTCCCGGCGCAGGCGATGGCTTTCGATCGAATCGGGGAAGCGCTCCTGCACCTCCTTGGGGAAGTAACGGCGCGCTTCCTCGACGAGATAGGAATCATCCGGAACATTCGAGGCCAGGAGCTGGTCGTAAAGCGCCAGCTTCGCATAGGCGAGCAGCACCGCCAGTTCCGGCCGGGTCAGCCCCTCGTTCCGGGCGGAGCGCGCGTCGATCTCGGCATCGCCGGGCAGGAACTCGACCTTCCGGTCGAGCCGGCCCTCGGCTTCGAGGGCCCGCATCAGGTCGATCAGTTCGGCATTCGCCGCCGCTCCGAGCCTCTGCGTCAGCGACAGGGCAAGGGATTGCAGGTAGTTGTTCCGCAGCACCAGCCGCGCCACCTCGTCGGTCATCGAGGCGAGCAGCACATTGCGTGCCTCGCGGTCAAGCCGGCCATCCGCTTCAGGCTTCGAGAGCGCGATCTTCAGGTTGACCTCGACGTCGGAGGAATTCACGCCGGCCGAATTGTCGATCGCATCGGTATTGATCTGCACGCCGCGGCGTGCCGCCTCGATTCGGCCGAGCTGGGTCATGCCGAGATTCGCGCCTTCGCCAATAACCCGCGCCCCGAGTTCCGCTGCCGTGATCCGGATCGCGTCATTGGCGCGGTCGCCGGCATCGGCATCGCTCTCTGTGCTGGCACGGATATAGGTGCCGATTCCGCCGAACCAGAGCAGATCGACCCGCGCCTTCAGGATGGCCGTCATCACCGCTTGAGGTGTCGCGTCGACACCCTCGAGGCCGAGCAGGGTCCGGATTTCCGGAGAGAGCGGGATCTTCTTGAGCGAACGGGAGAAGACCCCGCCACCTTTCGAGATCAGCTTCGGATCATAATCCTGCCAGCTCGAACGCGGCTTCTCGAAGAGCCGCTGCCGTTCCGCAAAACCCTTCGCGGCATCCGGATCGGGATCGATGAAGATGTCGCGATGGTCGAAGGCCGCAACGAGACGGATCTGCGGCGAGAGCAGCATCCCGTTGCCGAACACGTCGCCGGACATGTCGCCGACGCCGGCCACGGTAAAGGGCATCGTCTGGATATCGATGTCGATCTCGCGGAAATGGCGCTTCACCGCCTCCCAGGCGCCGCGCGCGGTGATGCCCATCTTCTTGTGGTCATACCCGGCCGAACCGCCCGAGGCGAAGGCATCCGAGAGCCAGTGCCCGCGTGCCTCCGAAATGGCATTGGCGGTATCCGAGAACGTGGCCGTGCCCTTATCCGCCGCCACGACGAGATAGGGATCGTCGCCGTCATAGCGGATCGTGCGCGCCGGCGGGACGATCGTATCGCCCAGGATCGTATCCGTCAGGTCGAGCAGGGCAGAAACGAAGGTCTTGTAGGAGGACGTGCCCTCGGCAAACCAGGCATCGCGGTCGGAAGCCGGTGGCAGGTTTTTCGGCACGAAGCCGCCCTTTGCCCCGACCGGCACAATGACAGCATTCTTGACCTGCTGCGCCTTGACCAGGCCAAGAATCTCGGTGCGGAAATCCATCGGGCGGTCGGACCAGCGCAACCCGCCGCGCGCAACCTTGCCGAAGCGCAGATGCAGCCCCTCGACCTGCGGCGAGGCCACGAAGATCTCGTAGAGTGGCCTCGGCAGGGGCAGGCTCTCGATCTGGTCACAGGCAAACTTGACGGCGATGGTTGGCCGGCCTTCCTGATAGGCATTCGTCCGCAGGGTTGCCTGGATCAGGTTGAGCATCCGCCGGAAGATGCGGTCATCATCAAGGCTGGTGATCTTGTCCACCTCGGACAGCAGGGCCGATTGCATGGCATCGACCAGACGCGAGCGATCCTCGGGCCGCTCCTTGAGGTCAGGGTCGAAACGCAGCGCGAAAAGGCGGGCAAGGCTCTGCGTCGCAGCGGGATAGCGCGCCAGCGCATCCGCGATGTAGATCTGGCCGTAGGGCACCCCGATCTGGCGGAGATAGCGCGCGTAGGAACGCAGGATATCCGCCTCGCGCGGTGTCAGGCCGACCTCGGTGACCAGCACATTGTACCGGTCGGATTCGAGCGTGCCGGCGAAAATTCCGAAAAGGGTCGCCTCGAGATTGGCTTCGAGCCGCGGCAGGTCGATCGCCCCGCCGCGCGCCCGCTCGAGCGTCATGTCGTGGAGCCAATGCGTGGCGCCGCCTTCCGGCACGACGCGGTAGGTCCGCTCGTTGATGACGGTGAAACCGAGATTCTCGAGGATCGGCACCCGTCGGGACAGCGGAATCGGGCTGCCATGCGAATACACCTTGAGATTCGCGCGGGAATCCGGCTCGCCGCTGCGCCGGAGGAAGTTGAAGGCGAAGGGCAGCGCAGAAGACAGCCGCTCCATCATGCCGATATCGGCGATCGCCTCGCTGGCGGTAAAGGCCTCGCGGTAGGCTGCATTGAACGCCCCGGTCCAGATCCGGCCCCAGGAGCCGGCCTTGCCTTCCGGCGCTTCCCGTGCCAGCGCGTCACGGAAGTCATCCGCCCAGGTCCGGACAATGGCGAGGATCCCGGCTTCAAGCGTCTCGCGGTCGATGACCGGCGTTTTGCCCTCGAACCGGCCGATAATGTAATGCGTCCGGGAGAGCGGCCCTTCGGGATAGGCCGGATAGGCGGCGGAGACGCGCCCCTCGTAGATTCGCGCCAGGAATTCGCCGATCCGGAGCCGGACCTGCGTGTCGTAGCGGTCCTTCGGCACATAGACCATGACGGAGACGAAGCGATCGAAGCGGTCGACGCGGGCCAGTGCCCGGAGGCGTGGCCGCTCCGACAGCGCCAGCACATCAAGCGTGAAGCGGAACAGCGTGTCGAGATCGACCTGGAACAGCTCGTCGCGCGGATAGCTTTCGAGAACGTTGATCAGCGCCTTGCCGGAATGGCCGGCATGGTCGAAGCCGGCGCGCTCGATCACACGGGCGACCTTATGTCGCAGATAGGGAATCGTGCGGGCCGAGCCGGTATAGGCCGTCGAGGTGAACAGCCCGACAACGCGCAGCTCGCCCTCCAGCTCACCACTGGCATTGAGGATCTTCACGCCGACATAATCAAGATAGACGCGGCGATGGATCCGCGATTTCACATTGGCCTTGGCCACGAAAAGCGGCGTCGGCTCCTTGAGGAAGGTCCGGATCTCGGGTGTCATGACCACGAGTTCGCGGCCGCGCCGCAAGACCTTCACATCCGGGTCGCGCAGGATGCCGAGCCCTTCCGTCGGGATCGGGTCGGACGAGATGTCCGGGTCCGAGAAGCGATATTCGCGCACGCCAAGAAGGGTGAAGTTCTCGGCCAGCAGCCAATCCAGGAACTGGACAGCCTCGGCGATCTCGTCTGCCGGCAGCAGGGGCGGCGTCGCCCGGTAACGCGTGGCGATCTCGGCGATCCGGGTCCGCATCGGGATCCAGTCCGTCACGGCAGCGCGGATCTCGGTGAAGATCACCGCAAGGCTTTCGGCCAGCGCCTGCCGCTCGGCAGCATCCAGCGCGATGCCGAGATGGATATGGAGCAGGCTCTCGCGCTGCACGGGGGCGAGTTCGCGGCCGGAGGAGGGTCCGATCAGCCGCGCGAGGTGGCCATCCGGCCTGCGCTCGACCGCGAGGACCGGATGGGCGACGAGGGCGAGCGGATAGCCGCGCTCCGTCAGGTCCGCGAGCGTCGAATCCAGCAGGAACGGCATGTCATCATTGATGACCTCGATCAGCGTGCCGGCGCCGGCCGGGAGGTCGAGCGGCTCGACCCGGATCGCGGCATGGCCGACATTCCGGTGTGCCAGGAAGGCTCTGGTCGACTCGGCAAGGCATTCCCGGACCTCCTGCAACAGGGGGGCGAGATCCTCGGCATCAACCCGCGCGAAAATCAGGGCGGCAAGATCCTTGGACGCAGGCGAGGCGCCGGGCGAAATCGTCGCCGGCTTGGAAGCAGAAGACATGGGAAGGGGCTCCGCTGGGGGCAGGGGAAGGCGCAACGATCCTTGCGGACTTGCAGGTAGACTCTCGGGCGATCATTCTGGTTGTGATGGTGTTGGCCGGAGCGGGACTACGCCCTTCGTCTAATGCGCCCGGCGGCTTTGGGAGGCAAGCGTGCAAGACATGAAAAATACAAAAAAAGTCGACAACCGGCATAGAAATCCGTCGGAAGTCACCGCTTTGGACCTGAAACAGGCCGAACTGAGCCAGCAAATGGCCTCGTATTTCGAAAAATGCATCGAAAAGCTGGGCTTCGTTCCGAACGTCCTGCTGGCTTACGCGCATGCCATGCCGAAGCTGGAATCCTTCGTGTCGTTCTATAACGAGCTGATGCTGGCGCCATCCGGCCTGAGCAAACTCGAGCGCGAGATGATTGCCGTGGCCGTCTCTGCCGAGAACCGGTGCTGGTATTGCCTGGTCGCGCATGGAGCGGCAGTTCGCCAGCTCTCCGGCCGGCCGGAACTGGGCGAGGCGATCGCCTTCAATTACCGGGTGGCGGATATCACTCCGCGGCAGCGGGCCATGCTGGACTTCGCCGTGAAGATGTGTCGGGCCTCGGCCGAAATCGGCGAACCGGACCGGCAGACCTTGCGCGATCACGGCCTGTCCGATGCGGATATCTGGGATCTCGCCGCAACGGCCTCGTTCTATGCCATGTCGAACCGCATGGCCTCGGCCACCGGCATGCAGCCGAACCCCGAATATCACGGGCAGGCGCGGCAGAAGGTCTGAGCAGGGCGGGAGGACGGCTTTCGCCAAAAAGAAAAGGCGGCTCGCGCGGGGGGCTCGAGCCGCCATGCCAGCTTTGGCGCAACCTTTCGGTCGAGGTCGGGAGCAAGGGGGCTGGGGGGCGTAGGGTCCTGCTCGGGACTGCGCTTTGGCATTGATTGCAGTTTTCCCGGTCGTTGGGGCTGCCCCATGGTCGAAATCAGGCCAAAATGTGAAATCCATCACCAGCGCGTGAGCGAAAGCCCGGTGGAGGAGAAGGGTCCTCAGGCAATAAGCCGGCTTGCCAGCCGCGGCGGATTCTTCAAGACTGGGATTCGGGAGTCCGGAATGAACCAGACGGAAATACGCAGGCAAACCAGCGATGCGACGGTCGTGCCCTTCACGCCGCCGCGTGTGCCCGAAACGGTCCGCTTTGACCGGAAGGAGCTTTCAGCCATCCTGATGGTCTACGGGCGAAATGTCGCCACGGGCGAATGGCGCGACTATGCCATCATGTTCGGCCGGGAGCGGGCGGTCTTCGCCATCCTGCGCCGCACAGGCGAGACCCCGCTCTACCGGATCGAGAAGGATCCGAAGCGCGCCGAGAAGCAGGGGGCCTATTCCGTGATCGCCCAGGGCGGCCGCATCCTGAAGCGTGGCCATGATCTTGAACGTGTCCTGCGCGTCCTCGAAAAGCCCGCCCGCCTCGTAGGCGAATAGGCATAAAAAAAGCCCCGGTTTCCCGGGGCTTCCGCAATCCTCCGAAGGACTGGCTTATTCTTCGTTCCGCACGCCCATGAGCTGCATGAGCATCTGGAACATGTTGATGAAGTTCAGGTACAGCGTCAGCGCGCCCATGAGCGACCACTTCTGCATGAGCGTCTCGTCACCGGCGACGACGTCATACTCTTCCTTCAGCCGCTGCGTATCCCAGGCGGTGAGGCCGGCGAAGACCAGAACGCCGATCACGTTGATGGCGAACTGGAGCGCGGACGACTTCATGAAGATGTTGACGAGGCCGGCGATGATCAGCCCGAAAAGGCCCATCAGCATGAACTTGCCCATGCCGGAAAGGTCTTTCTTCGTCGTATAGCCGAACAGCGACAGGGCGCCGAACGAGGCCGCGGTGATGAAGAACACCTGGCCGATCGAGCCGAGCTTGTAGATCACGAAGATCGACGAAAGCGACAGGCCCATGACGGCCGCGAAGCCGTAGAACGTGCCCAGCAGCGCGGTGTAGCTCATGCGCTCCCAGCGGAAGGAGAGCAGGAACACGAAGGCGAGCGGCGCCAGCATGATCACCCACTTGAGCGGGCTCGCCCAGATGGCGGCACCGAACGGCGTCAGCAGTTGGCCGAACGCGCGGCCCGCCGCGCCGGCCGGATTGGTGGTGGTGCCGAGCATGAACGCGCCGATCGCGACGAGGCCCGAAATGGCCAGCGCAATCGACATGTGATTGTAGATGCCAAGCATGTAGGAGCGCAGGCCCTGATCATATTGGGCAGCGCTCATGGAACGGCCCATGCCCGTGGCATAAGGGGCATAAGCGTTGCGATCGTAATCGGCCATCGAACCCTCTTGAGTGCAGACCGGCACACCGGCCGGAGACAAACGGTACCTCGCGACATGCGAAGCTGCACTAATATGGCAAGCTTCCCGCAATTTCTCAAGGGGTTTCATGTTGAAACGAGCAAAGCGATGTCGCAGGGCAGCCTTGGCGGCCCTGCTTCAAGAAGTTTGTCAGAAAAACGGCAATGATAACCTGAACCAAACCTTAGGCATGCCGCAAGTATGGCGCAGGTTTTTGTCCAAGAAGATGCCAGGTTCCGATCAAGCCCAAAATAATCGTGACCGCGAACGCAGAAATCGCAATCGAGACGATTGTCAACCAGGGAACCACGAAATCGAGTCGCATGATCTCGACAACCACAAAGCGCGCGCCGATTGCTCCGCATAACAGGCCGAAAACAGCCGCGATGGCGCCGAGGGCTGCGTATTCGACGAGCAGTGCCTTCAGCAGTGTCGACCGTGTCGCACCGAGCGTTTTGAGGATGACGCCCTCCTGTTGCCGGGTGCGGGCCGTGGCGGCAAGCGCGCCGGCCAGGACGAGGATGCTGGCGACGAGCGCGATTCCCGACGAGGCCCGGATGGCGAGGGCCAGTTGCGAAACGATCTGCTCGACGGCGTTGATCGCATCCCGGACCCGCACCGACGAGATCGCCGGGAACCCCTGCGCCACCTTCCGGGTCAGCTCGATCTCCGCCTTCGGATCAGCGCCCGCTGCCGGCGTCAGCGTCGAGAGGAACGTGTAGGGCGCGCCCTGGAACGTGTTTGGCGAAAAGACGAGAATGAAGTTGATGCCGAGGCGCTGCCAGCGGATCTCACGCAAATTGGCGATCTCCGCCGTGATGCGGCGTCCCAGCACGTTGACGGTGATTTTGTCCCCGACCTTGAGGCCAAGCCCTTCGGCAATATCACGCCCGAACGAGACCAGCGGCGGGCCGCGGTAATCCTCGGGCCACCAGCGCCCGGAGACGATCTCGGAACCTTCCGGCGGCTTGGCGGAATAGGTGATGCCCCGGTCACCGTCGAGCACCCAGGAGACACGCTCCGCCGCCTTGTATTCCGATGCGGGCGTCCCGTTGATCTCGATGATGCGGCCACGCAATTGCGGCACCCGTTCGATCGTCGCGCCGGGTTGCTCCTTTGCGAGGAAATCCGCGAAACGATTCATGTCGCGCGCGGGAATGTCGATGAAGAAGAAGGACGGCGAGCTTCCCGGCAGGGTCGAACGAAACTGCCGGCCGAGATTGATGTCGATCAGCGTCAGGGCAACCAGCAGGGTCAGGCCGAGGCCAAGGGAGAGCAGGACCGAAGGCGTCAGGCTGCCAGGCCGGTGCAGGTTGGCGAGCGCCATCCGCAGGATCGGGTTGCGCGGCCGCGGCGCGATCTTGGCCAGACGCATGACGAGCCATGCGATGATCCTGAGCATGATGATCGAGGCAACGGCTGCAACAAGATAGATCGTGGCGATCCGCCGCTCCGAGGCGAAGAGGATGGCCAGCGCCCCGAAACCCGTCGTCGCGGCCGCCAGCAATGCCAGATCGAAAAGGCTCGGCCGGAACCGCGCGATCCCGAACGAATCCCGGAAGAGCGCCGAGGCCGCGACAGCCTTGCCCCGTGCCAGCGGCAGGATCGAGAAGGTCAGGGCAGCCACCAGCCCGTAAGCGAGGCCGAGCAGCAATTCCTCCCCGTAGACGCCCGGCGCGAGCGGATAGGGCAGAAGATGGCCGAAAGCGAGAATTGCGAACGCCGGCAGCGCGGTTCCGACGACGAGCCCAAGCAGGGTCCCGATGAGCGCGAAGGCCATGACCTGCGCAAGCGAGGACAGGAAGACAAAGGAGCGGGTGGCGCCGAGACTCTTCAGCGTGGCAATCCGCATCACCTGCCGGGAGGCAAAGGCACGCGCGGCATTGGCCACGCCAACACCGCCGATCAGCAGCGCCGTCAATCCGACAAGGGTCAGGAACTGGGTGAAGCGGTCGACCTGCCGCTGCAATTGCGGCGAGGCCCGAAGGCGGGTCGTCACCTGCCAGCCGGCATCCGGCACCGCGGCGGCGATGCCATCGACAGCCTCCTGCAGTTGCGCTTCGCTGGAGGTCGGCCCGAGGTCGAGCCGGTAGGAGAAGCGGGTCAGCGAGCCGGGCTGGATCAGGCCGGTGCGGTCAAGCGCCGCCCGGCTCATGATAACGCGCGGGCCGAAGCCAAGCCCGCCGGAAAGCTTGTCCGGCTCACTGGTCAGCAGGGCGGCAATGCGGAACGTCTGGGTGCCCAGCCGGACCCGGTCTCCGAGGGCGATATTGAGCCGGCCCGTCAGGACGGGATCGGCGACCAGCCCCGGCAGGCCGGCGGCATCGGGCGCCAGCAACATGCCGAGAGCACGGTTTTCGGGGCCATCGGCGCCTGCAAGCTCGAGTTGCCCGGCCAGCGGATAGGCATCATCGACAGCCTTGATCTCGACCAGCGCGCTTTCGCCCGCCTCGCTGACGGCCATGGCGCGCGACTGGGTGAGCTCGGCCAGCCTGCCGAACCGGCCGATGGCGGCCTTCTCGGCCGGCGTCGCTTCCCGCTGGATCAGCGTGAAGGCCGCATCGGCCCCGAGGATGACGCGGCCTTCTCGCGACAACCCTTCATTGAGCGCACGCGACAGCGAGACTACCGCGACGATGGCGCCGACACCGAGTGCGATACACGCGATGAGGATGCCGAAATGACGGAGGGAATGCGGGATTTCACGCGCGACAAGGCGCAGGATCAGGCGAGCCGAACCGGACATGATCACTCCGCCAGAGCCGGTGCGCGTTCTTCGACAATCTTGCCTGCCTTGAGCCGGACAATCCGGTCGCAGCGTTCGGCAAGGCCGAGATCATGGGTCACCAGAAGCAGGGTCGTGCCGCGGTCGCGCTTGAGCGCGAAGAGCAGGTCGACGATCTCGCGGCCAGTGCCCTCGTCGAGATTGCCGGTCGGCTCGTCGGCGACGAGGATGGCCGGCCGGGGTGAAAGAGCCCGCGCCAGAGCCACGCGCTGCTGCTCGCCCCCCGAAAGCTGGCCGGGATAATGGTCGAGGCGCTGGCCAAGCCCGACCGAGGCCAGTTCGGCAGCGGCCTTGTCGAAGGCCTCGCGGTCACCGGCCAGTTCCAGCGGGACAGCCACATTCTCGAGCGCGGTCATGGTGGGAATCAGGTGGAAGGCCTGGAAGACGATGCCGATCCGCCGGCCGCGAAACTGCGCCAGCCGGTCTTCGCTCAGGCGGGTGATCTCCTCGCCGGCAATCGTGACGCTGCCCGAATCCGGACGTTCGAGCCCGGCCGCTGTCATCAGCAACGTCGACTTGCCGGAGCCCGACGGCCCGACAAGACCGATCGCCTCGCCCTGTGCCACCGAAAGCGACACACCGCGCAGGATATGCACGCGGGAGGCGCCTTCCCCGAGGCTGAGATCCACGTCGCGCATCGCGATGGCGGGCGGCGTCGCTGCCGGCTCGAGGCGTTCGGGCTTGTCCTGGAGAAGGGGAGATAACATCTTGCAAGGGTCCGTCTGCGAAAAAGGGTTGAGCCCAATGTGGGAAGGAACATGGCTTTTGTCAGGAGATACGCAGTGAGAATGGCGTTCGGTTCTCTTTCCGCCGCGTGGCGGGCCGGCCTGTTGCTGCTGGGCCTTGCCACGGCCATGGCTGCAGATCCGTCGGATGCAGCAGCCCGCACGCTGCGGCTCGTAGCCTTTGGCGACAGCCTTTCAGCCGGCTACCAGTTGGCCCAGAACGACGCATTCCCCAGCCGGCTGGAGGCCGCTCTCAAGGCACGCGGTCACAATGTAGTGATCGAGAATGCCAGCGTGTCAGGCGATACCGCCAGCGGTGGGCTCGAACGTCTTGACTGGGGCGTCGCCGAGGATACCGATCTCGTGATCCTCGAACTTGGCGCGAATGATGCTCTCCGCGGCATCGATCCGCGCATCACAGAGCAGGCGCTCGACGAGATCATCACCAAACTCCGGTCGCGGAACATCCAGGTCCTGCTTGCCGGGATGATGGCGCCCCGGAATAATGGCCCGGATTACGTGGCAGCCTTCGATGCAATCTATCCGCGCCTCGCTGAAAGGCACGGCATCCCGCTTTACCCCTTCTTCCTTGACGGGGTGCAGGGTCGGGCGGATCTCAACCTCGCCGATGGCATCCATCCCAACCCGTCCGGCGTGCGCGTGATTGTCGAGCGGATCCTGCCCGTTGTGGAGAAGACCCTCGCTGCCCTGCCCGCGCGCTGAAACAGGTCCGCCCGGGCGAATCGGCTTGCCAAGCGCGCCCCGCTTCTCTACCGGCAGGAAAAACCGGTGCAGGACCTGCGGGGAGGATGACATGGCACGGCTTGAACTCTGGAAGGATCCTTGGCCGCTTGATGTGCGGCAGTGCCCCTGTGACGTGCATTTCACGTCCTACCTCAAGGAGCAGGGGCTCGCCGGGCAGACAATCTTCCATTTCGGCACCGGCGATCACCACCATGTCGGGCTGCAGGCCCCGGCCAGCGACAATGCCGTGATCGGCATCACCGCCACCGAGCCGGAATACCGCTCCTATATCCGGCTTGTGACGGAGAACCCGCATCTGGGTAAATACTACAAGGTCCTCTACAGCGACATTTACCAGATCAACGTCCGACTTCTGCCGGCTTTCGACATCGTGACCTTGTTCCATCTCTGCGAGTTCTGGTCGGAGAACAATGCCGCCTTCGCCGCCCTCGACGACAAGGGTGTCCTCGGCGCCCTGACGGCCCTCGTGCGGCCGGGCGGGCTGGTGCTCTTCTATACCGGTTCCTTCGCCTATGACGCGGCTTCGCGGCTGATCCCGGACTGGGCTGCGCGGACCGGGTTCACGGAAGAGCCGGGCTATGAGACCCTCCGGATTTTCCGCAAGCCAAAGGCATAATTTCGCTGGCGAAATAAAGACCTGCGGGACGAGGATTCCGAAGAGGCTTTTCTTTACCGAAATCGTGTTACCGTGACCTCGGATGCGTGATTCGAGGGGGAACGGTCATGCCTCGTCTCTTTGTCGGTCTCGAGTTGCCGGAAGGTGTTGCGTCCCTGTTGTCGGGGCTCCGCTGGGGCCTTCCGGGTGCCCGATGGGTTGACCCGTCGGATTACCACCTCACCCTCCGTTTCATCGGTGATATCGATCGGCGTTTCGCCCGGGACATCGAGGATGAACTGGCCGAGATCGGCCGGGAATCCGTTCCCGTAGCCCTGACGGGCCTTGGCGTGTTCGGAGGGGACAAGCCGCATACACTTTATGCGAGTGTGGCGCCCAACCGGGCCCTGATCGAGCTTCAGGCCGAGAGCGAGCGCTGCCTGCGGCGCCTCGGCCTCAAGCCGGAACCTCGGAAATTCACACCACATGTCACCCTCGCGCGTCTCCGCGCAGCCTCGGTGCTGGATGTCGCGGATTATCTGGCTGCCCACGCGCCCTTCCCGCCCTGCCGCTTTACCGCCGAGCATTTTTCGCTCTTTTCCGCCCGTGAAACCTTCGGCGGCGGGCCCTATATCGTTGAGGCGGCCTACCCTCTCCAGTGAGGACGGGCCGGCCACCGACAGGAGCGAATGCGATGGCCAAATCCCTGACCGATGCCGAGCGCGGCAACGCCCTCGCCGAACTGGCCGCGTGGCAGCTCGAGAGCGGCGGCAAGGCAATCGTGCGAACCTATCGCTTCCCCGGCTTCCGCGCCGCCTTCGGCTTCATGACAGAAGCGGCAATCGAGGCCGAAAAGCTCGATCACCATCCCGAATGGTCGAATGTCTATCGCGAGGTGAAGGTCCGGCTCACCACGCATGATGCCGGTGGCCTGACCGCACTCGACATCGAACTTGCCCGGCGGATGGAAGCCATCGCCGCCGGACGCCTGGCCGCCTGAACACCACTCATTTCGGCGCGAGGCGGATCGTCCCGTCGAGGCGGATCGACGTGCCGTTGAGATAGTCGTTCCGGCAGATGCTCTCGACGAGGCTGGCATATTCCGCCGGGTTGCCGAGCCGCTGCGGGAACGGCACCTGCTGCGCCAGCGACTTGCGGTACTCTTCCGAGATCTGGTCGAACATCGGGGTATGGAAGATCCCCGGCATGATCGACATGACGCGGATCCCGTGGGAAGCGAGGTCGCGGGCAATCGGCAGGGTCATGCCGGCGACACCGCCCTTGGAGGCGGAATAGGCGGCCTGGCCGATCTGCCCGTCCTCCGCCGCCACGGAAGCCGTGCTGACAATCACCCCGCGCCCGCCATCGGCATCAAGCGGTTCGAGCCCGGCCATGGCGACCGAACATTGCGCGATCATCCGGAAGGAGCCGATCAGGTTGATCGAGATTACCTTGGTGAAGCTGCCGAGATCATGCGCGACAAGGGCGCCGGTCTCGCGGTCCCTGCTGACAGTGCGCCGTCCGGCGACAATCCCGGCGCAATTGACGAGGATGCGCTCGACTCCATGCCGGCCACGGACCTGGGCGAGCGCCTCGGCGACGGAGGCATCATCCGTCACGTCGCAGCGCGCGAAAACGCCGCCGATTTCCGCCGCAACCTTTTCGCCCCGCTCGGGATTGAGATCGAGCACGCCGACCCGGACGCCGAAGCTGGCGAGATGGCGGGCCGTGGCCTCGCCGAGGCCGGACGCGCTGCCGGTGACGATGGCGGCGATTGAAGAATCGAGGCGCATGGGCATATTCCTTCCTGATCTGGGGCGGATTAGGCTCAAACCCTGCGTTTCGCAAGAATGGTCGGCCGCTCGCCTTCATTGTGTTGCCTCATTTCCAAGAAACGCTGATGAAAATCGAGGTAGGCATGGAAAATTTTTGGCAGACCCCCTTTTCCAAGAGCGAAATGGACGCAGCTCGCCGCGCCCTGCGCGACGAGGAGGATATGCTCCAGCGCATGCGCGAGAAGCTGCGCCGGTTGGCGCGGCAATTGCCGTTCGCCGAGGATCTGCTGGCAGCCTATTTCTGCGTCCGGGACCCGGCCACCCCACCCCGCATCCGCTGGATTCTCCTGCTCGCTCTCGCCTATTTCGTGCTGCCGGTGGACACGGTGCCGGATGTCCTGCCGGTTCTAGGCTTCACCGATGACGCCGCCGTGCTCGCGACGGCCCTCGCTTCGGTGCGGGGCGCCTTGAAGCCGGAACATCGCGCAAGGGCCCGCGAGACGCTCGATCGGGAGCAAGACTGAGCGAACCCCGCGCTCAACGCGATTCAGAAATGCCACCGGCCTCGAGCGCGCGGCGCAGCCGCGTGAAGGCCAGCCTCAACCGGGATTTCACGGTCCCGAGCGGCAGGGAGGTTCGTTCGGCGATCTGCGAATGCGACAATCCCTCATAGAAGGCCAGCAGGACAAGGTCGCGCTGCTCGACCGGGAGACCGGTGATCAGAGACCGCACGATGTCGTCACGCTGCTGGCCATCGATTTCAGACTCGAACCGCCGCTCCTCGGGGATGTCGAGAATGGCCGGTGATTGCGGATCGACGTAATCGGTGCGGCTGCGGCGCGACAGGTCGATCCGGCGGTTCCGGGCGACCCGGTAAAGCCACGTGGCCAGCGAGGATTTCTCGGCGTCGAACAGCTCTGCCTTGCGCCAGAGCGTGATCATCACATCCTGCGCAATCTCTTCCGCACCGCCGGAATCAAGCCCCAGCCGGATGAGATACGCCTCGAGACGGGGCGTGAAGTAATCGAAGATCTCTGTGAAGGCCGCCTTGTCCCGCCGCTCGGCAACGGCACGCATCAGCAAGGCCCAATGATCGGCGGCCGGCACGCAGAATCCTCGATTCCCCTTGGTCTGGGCAACGGTGTAACGCTCCGGTGCCGAACAAACAACCACATAGGGCCGGGTTTCCCGCCGGCTACCCGATCCCGGGCCGTTTTGCCGCGCTGCGGGAGGCAAGAACGTTTGTCGTTGCCCGGACTTTGCGCTAAGGGAAGCCGGATCGGGCTTCGAAGTTCATGCCCTATTCACGCCATATCAGGCATTTAGCGGACCGGAACCGTGGAATCGCTCTCGGCCTTGCGCCATCCGGAGCGCAGGATCCGGCACAAGGCAACCGTAGAGGGAGACGTCACGAACGATGAAGACCTTCGTTTCGAGACAGGGTTTGGTCGGGCCGCGCATGGCAGCGGTATGGGCCAGCCTCGCTATGTGCATGGTGGCTACCGGCGCCCTGGCTCAGGCCAATCGCCCCGCTGCCGCCCCGGCCAATCGCCCTGCGGCGAATGCGGCACCGGCCGGTGGCGCCCAGACTTTCCTGATCGGCACCTTCAACGACTGGCGGGCTCTGACAACGGGCAAGGACAAGCAGAAGATGTGCTACGCCTTGTCCGAGCCGAAGGAACGCCTGCCCAAGGCCCTGAAGCGCGATCCCGGCTATCTCTTCATTTCCACCAGGGCCGCCGATGGCGCCCGCAACGAGGTGGCCTTCAAGCTTGGCTTTACGGCCAAGAACGGCCAGGACGGTAGCTTGAGCATCGGAACGGCCACCTTTGCCCTTGTAACTTCGGGCGAAAGCGCGTTCCTCAAGAACCCGGCCCAGGAAGCCCAGCTCATCGAGCAGATGAAGCGGGCACAGAACATCTCGATCAAGGTGGCCTCGGCCCGCGGCAATGAAACGACCGACCGCTATTCCATGAACGGCTTCGCCCGCGCCATCGAGGCTGTGGCGAAAGAATGCCCCTGATCGGCCCGTCATGACCGAAGCCGCACTCCCCGACGCCGAGGCCAGTCCCGCGCCCATCCTTCCCCTTGCCGGGGACCGTCCGACGTTTGTCGGCCTGTCGCGCGAAAGGCTGGCTGCGCTGCTGGAACAGGCCGGAGTTCCGGAAAAGGAACGCCGGATGCGCCTGTCGCAGCTCTGGCACTGGATCTATGTCCGCGGCGCGCAGGAATTCGGCGACATGACCAATGTCGCCCGGCAGCTCCAGACCCACCTCGTGCAGCACGCCACGCTGGCCAGGCCGGAAATCGTGCGGGAACAGGTCTCGGCCGACGGAACCCGCAAATGGGTCCTGCGCCTGCCGCCGCGTGGCGTGGGAGACCGGGGCGCCGAGGTTGAATGCGTTTATATTCCCGAGCGCGATCGAGGCACGCTCTGCGTTTCCAGCCAGGTTGGCTGCACGCTCAACTGTTCGTTCTGCCATACGGGCACGCAGAAGCTGGTGCGCAATCTCGAAGCCTGGGAGATCGTGGCGCAGGTCATGGTCGCCCGGGACCGTCTCGGCGATTATCCCGGCAGGACGCCGCCGGAAGGCGCCTTCGTGCCGAAGGATGGCGGCCGCTTCGTCTCGAACATCGTCTTCATGGGCATGGGCGAGCCCCTGTACAACTACGCCAATGTCCGGGAGGCGATCGGCGTCCTGACCGATCCGCAGGGCCTGCAGCTGTCGCGGCGGAAAATCACCGTCTCGACTTCGGGCGTCGTGCCGGACATTGCCCCGCTCGGTGCGGAAACCGGCGCCATGCTGGCCATCTCGCTCCACGCAACCAACGACGCACTGCGCGACGAGCTGGTGCCGATCAACCGGAAATACCCGATCGCCGATCTGCTTGAGGCCTGCCGCACCTATCCCGGCGTCTCGAATGCCCGCCGCATCACTTTCGAGTATGTGATGCTGAAAGGCGTGAATGACAGCCTTTCCGAAGCGCGCGCCATGGTGCGGATGCTGCGCGGCATCCATGCCAAGATCAACCTGATCCCGTTCAATCCGTGGCCGGGCACGCAATACGAATGCTCCGACTGGGCGCAGATCGAACGGTTTTCGGAAGTGATCTTCGATGCCGGCTATGCCTCGCCGATCCGGACGCCGCGCGGGCGCGACATCCTCGCCGCCTGCGGCCAGCTCAAGAGCGACACCGAGAAAATGCGGGCGCGGGCACGGCTGATGCTCGAGGAACAGCTGGCCCTCGGCACGGATTGAACGGGTCGCGTTTCACCAAGCCTTAGAGTTAATCCGAATTAGGTATGGATCCGCAGTCGGGAATTGGCGGATAGCAAGCATTTGGCGAAAACTCGTGACTTACGCTGCTTCCAAAGAAAGAGTTGGGAGCGTGTCATGAATATGCTTGGCCGCGCAATCGCGAGGTTTCTCGAAAAGCCACTGGCAGGATACAAGCCCGCCACGTCGCCTGATTTCGACGTGTTGCGCTCGGTGCTGAAGCCGACGGATGTTCTGCTGGTCGAAGGCAATAACCGCGTCTCATCCGTCATCAAGTATCTCACGCAGTCCACCTGGTCGCATTCGGCGATCTATGTCGGTGATTGCCTTGGCAAGGCCGAACCCGACGGCGAGCCCCATGTGCTGATCGAAGCCGAGATGTCGCACGGCGTGATTACGGCGCCGCTGTCGAAGTACCGCGACTGGCATATCCGCATCTGCCGCCCTGTGGCGCTCAAGATCGAGGATCAGGACAGGGTAATCGCCTTTCTCCGGGCCCGGATCGGGCATGAATACGACATCAAGAACGTGCTCGACCTTGCGCGCTTCCTGATCCCGCTGCCGATCCCGACCCGCTATCGCCGCCGGATGCTGGCGCTCGGCTCGGGCGACCCGTCGCGCGCGATCTGCTCGACATTGATCGCCGAGGCCTTCCAGTCGGTCCGCTACCCGATCCTGGCGCGGGTGGAGAATACGGAAGAGCGCCGCAAGGTCCGGTCCCGCTATGCAAGGCGGGAAATCCTGCACATCCATCACCATTCGCTCTACGCACCGCGTGATTTCGACATCTCGCCGTATTTCTCCGTGGTCAAGCCGACGATCGAGGCCGGATTCGACTACAAGGCCCTGCGCTGGACACCGCGCTTCGCCGTGGCCCCGGCCAAGATCGTCAAGACATCGGCCGAAACCCGCCAGGCCGTGCCGATCCCCGCGCGGAGCTGACAAGGCGGGATCAACCCGACGATCCGGGAAGGGCTCGACCTTCCGGACCGATGCGCTACTGTGGGCGCATTGTCCCGGAGAGGTCTTCCATGCAGCGCGCACTTCGTTTCGGCCTTCTTCTTGCCGGTTCGCTCTCGTCGCTTTCCTTCCTTCCTGCCCTGGCGCCCGCCCAGACCGGCGTCCCAGCACCGGGACAGCCAATCCTTTCCGCGCAGAGCCGGATGTTGCCGGTTCTGGCCCGCAAGGGCATGGTTTCGAGCCAGGAACGGCAGGCCAGCCAGATCGGTCTTGAAATCCTCAAGGCCGGCGGCAATGCCATCGATGCCGCGGTCGCCACCGGTTTCGCTCTGGCTGTCACCCTGCCCCGGGCCGGCAATCTCGGCGGCGGCGGCTTCATGCTCGTGCATCTGGCAAAAACCGGCGAGACCATCGCCATCGATTACCGCGAAACCGCACCGGCCGGTTCGACCCGGGACATGTTTCTCGATTCGAAAGGCGAGCCGGACCCGAAAAAATCGCGGGATTCCGGGCTCTCCATCGGGGTGCCCGGCACCGTGCGCGGGCTGGCCCTGGCCCACGAGAAATACGGCTCGGGGCGCTTCACGCTGGCGGATCTGGTCGCACCGGCGGTCCGGCTGGCGCGCGAAGGCATCGCTGTCGAGGAGGATCTCGCCGATTCGCTGCCCGCCGCCGCGGCGCGACTGGGACGTTTCCCATCCTCCGCCGCGATCTTCCTGAAAGATGGCAAGCCGTTCCAGCGCGGCGACCGGCTCGTCCAGGCTGACCTCGCGACGACGCTGGAGGCAATCCGCCAGCAAGGGCCGGACGCATTCTATTCCGGCCGGATCGCCGCTTCTATCGCCCGCTCGGCACAGGCAGCAGGCGGAATCCTGACCGAGGCGGATCTGGCTGCTTACCGCCCGGTGCTCCGCCAGCCGGTTCGGGGCAGCTATCGCGGCCACGAGATCGTGTCGATGCCACCGCCTTCGTCGGGCGGGATTCACCTGATCCAGATCCTCAACATTCTCGAGGGCTTCGACCTCAAGGCGACCGGGCCCGGCAGCGCTTCCTCGCTCCACCTTCTGGCCGAGGCGATGAAACCGGCCTATGCCGACCGCGCGCATTTCCTTGGCGATCCGGATCGCGTCAAGGTTCCCGCCCGGGGCCTGACAGCCAAGGCCTATGCGGAAGGCCAGCGCGCTGCGATCCTGCCCGAACGCGCCCGCAAGGCCGAGGAGGTCGCGGCCGGCAATCCGCTGCCGCACGAACCGGACCAGACCACGCATTTCTCGGTGCTCGATTCCGAAGGCAATGCCGTATCGAACACCTACACGCTGAATTTCTCCTACGGGATGGCGATGGTGGCCGAGGGGACCGGCGTTTTGCTCAACAATGAAATGGATGATTTCTCGGCCCGGGCCGGCGCCCAGAATGCCTATGGTCTTGTCGGGAGCGATGCCAATTCCGTCTCGCCCGGCGCGCGGCCGCTTTCCTCGATGACGCCGACCTTCGTCTTCCGCGACGGCAAGCTGTTCCTCATCACCGGGTCGCCGGGCGGCAGCCGGATCATCACGACGGTCCTCCAGGTGATCGTGAATGTCATCGATCATGGGATGAACATCGCCGAGGCCGTGGCTTTCCCGCGAATCCATCATCAATGGCGGCCGGATGCGCTTGCCGTCGAGCATGGCCTCTCGCCAGACACGCTGCGCCTGCTGGCCGAGCGCGGCCATACGGTTCGTCCCGGCACGACGAGCGGCTCGGCCAACTCGATCCTGGTTTCGCGAGACGGCATTACCGGCGCCTCGGATCCACGCCAGCGCGGAACGGCAGCAATCGGCTATTGAGGCGGGGCCCGGAAAATCAGGCCTTCACGCCATCCACGCCCGCATAGCCGGCGCCAAGTACAATCCCCGGAGCCTCCAGCGTGCCGCTCTGCACGAGCAGGGCGAAGCCGTCAGCGCCGTCAATAGCGACCTGGCTCTCGCGGAGGATGCCGCGTGCTTCGGCACCGGCAACCGGGCCGAGATCAACCAGCGCCCGTGCGACATTGGCATAGGTGATCGACCGGCCGGAATTCTCGCCTTTGCCGATCTGCACCTGCTGGCGGGAAACGACGGGCACGAGAACAAGCCGGATATCGTTCGCCGGCTGCCCGAGCGCGATGCGATAGGCCCAGTCCTGCCCGTCACGTACCAGCGTGACCTTTGCGGCATTGGCTGCTGGCATGAGCTTGAGGCGCGAAATCGCCCGGCCATCCGATCCGACGCAATGGCCACGGCCGTTGACGATCGCCTGCGGGGTATAGACGCGCTTGCCGGCCACCATCGCCGCATAGGCGCGGTGGCGCTTGGTGAAAGCCGGCCTGGCCAGCGTGTCCCTCCAGCCGAGATAGTCCCAGATCTCGACCGGGTAGGTAATGGGCAGGGTCGTCGCGTGCCCGGCCAGTTCAACCATCAGCGCATCCGCCGGCGGGCAGGACGAGCAGCCCTGGCTGGTGAAGAGTTCAACGACCGAGAGCGACGTGGCACCGTTCTGTGCACGGCCAGTTGCCGGCGCCAGAAGGGCACCGAGGGCAAGGGCGGAAAAGCGACGGCGGCAGAGCGACATGAGACCCACAAGACCACAAGGATGTTGAGGAAGCACAAACACCCATTTGCCTTCAAGGACCAATCACAACCCGGTGTAGAAGTCGACCTCCGGGCTTTCCAGCATCTGCGCGCACCCGAAAGCGCGACCGGACGCACCGCAAGGGGCGCGTCCGGCAGGGTCGGAGCCGGCAGGAGGCCGGTCAGGCCGCGAGCTGTCGCAGCACGTAATGCAGGATGCCGCCGTTCTTGAAATACTCGATCTCGTCGAGCGTATCTATCCGGCAGATCAGCGGCAGGTCGAAGCTGGAGCCATCGGCACGGGTCACCTTGGCCACCACCTTCTGGCGCGGCTTGATGCTGGTCAGGCCGGGAATGTCGACGAGTTCATCGCCCTTCAGGCCCAAGGTTTGCCAGGACGTGCCTTCCTCGAACACGAAGGGCACGATCCCCATGCCGACGAGGTTCGAGCGATGGATGCGCTCGAAGCTCTGCGCGATCACGGCCTTGACGCCCAGCAGCGCCGTGCCCTTCGCCGCCCAGTCGCGGCTCGAACCGTTGCCGTATTCGACGCCGGCGAAAACAACCAGCGGCACGTTCTCCTGCTCGTAGCGCATCGCGGCATCGTAGATGAACATCTTCTCGCGCGACGGATAATGGATGGCATAGCCGCCTTCCGGGGTCGCGCCGGCATCATCCTTCACGGCGAAGTTCTTGATGCGGATATTGGCGAAGGTGCCGCGCATCATGACTTCATGATTGCCGCGCCGCGTGCCGTACTGGTTGAAATCCGCCGGGCGGACCTGCCGCTCGAGCAGATATCCGCCAGCCGGCGAGGCGGCCTTGATCGAACCGGCCGGCGAGATGTGGTCGGTCGTGATCTTGTCGCCGAACAGCGCAAGGATCCGGGCGCCCTTCACATCGGTGACCGGGACCGGCGTCTTGGTGATACCCTTGAAATAGGGTGGGTTCTGCACGTAGGTCGAACCGGAATTCCAGGCATAGGTGAGCCCGGTCGTGGTCTTCACGCCCTGCCAGCGCTTGTCGCCCTTGAACACATCGGCATATTTCGTCTCGAACAGCTCGCGCGTGACGTATTTCGCGATGTAGTCCTGGATGTCATGCGTCGTCGGCCAGATGTCGCGCAGGTAGACAGGCTTGCCATCCGAACCCTCGCCGAGCGGCTCCTTCGAGAGGTCCTTGGTCACCGAGCCGGCGAGGGCATAGGCGACGACCAGCGGCGGCGAGGCGAGGTAATTCGCCTGCACATCCGGCGATACACGGCCCTCGAAGTTGCGGTTGCCCGAGAGCACCGCCGCCGCGATCATGCCATTGTCGTTGATCGCCTTCGAGATTTCCGCCGGAAGCGGGCCCGAATTGCCGATGCAGGTGGTGCAGCCGAAGCCGACCAGGTTGAAACCAAGCCCGTCGAGATCCTTCTGGAGGCCGGCCTTCTCGAGATATTCGGCCACGACCTGCGAGCCCGGGGCGAGCGAGGTCTTGACCCAGGGCTTTGTTGTCAGCCCCTTGGCCAGCGCGTTCCGGGCAAGAAGGCCGGCCGCGATCAGCACACTCGGGTTGGAGGTGTTGGTGCAGGACGTGATCGCCGCGATCACCACGTCGCCATGGCTGATCGAGAAATTCTTGCCCTCGACCGGCGCCTTGCGGCCCTCGTCACCGGCTTTCTTGTATTCCCCGGCGAGAGCCGTGGCGAAGCCTGCCGCAACATCCGTCAGGGCAACGCGACCCTCGGGGCGCTTCGGGCCGGCCATGGACGGCAGCACGGTGGTGAGATCGAGGCTGAGCGTGTCGGTGAAGACCGGCGCCGGGGCGCCCTTCTCGCGGAACAGGCCCTGCGCCTTGCAATAGGCATCGACCAGAGCGATGCGATCCTTCTCGCGGCCGGTCATGGTGAGGTACTTCACCGTTTCCGCATCGCAGGGGAAGAAGCCGCAGGTCGCGCCGTATTCCGGGCCCATATTCGCGATGGTGGCGCGGTCGGCGAGGCTGAGCGTGTCGAGACCCGGGCCGAAGAATTCGACGAACTTCGAGACAACGCCCTTCTTGCGCAGCATCTGCGTCACGGTGAGCACGAGGTCAGTGGCGGTCACGCCCTCGTTGACCTTGCCCGTCAGCTCGAAGCCGATCACTTCCGGCAGCAGCATCGATTGCGGCTGGCCGAGCATCGCAGCTTCCGCCTCAATGCCACCGACGCCCCAGCCGAGAACGGCAAGGCCGTTGACCATGGTCGTATGGCTGTCCGTGCCGACCACGGTATCCGGATAGGCCAGCATGGAGCCATCGGTGTCGCGGCGGGTCCAGACGGTCTGGGCGAGATACTCCGTATTGACCTGGTGGCAGATGCCGGTGCCTGGCGGCACGACGCGGAAATTCGCGAAGGCGCCCTGGCCCCATTTCAGGAAGTTGTAGCGCTCCATGTTGCGCTCGTATTCGAGCTCGACATTCCGGTCGAAGGCCTTGGCCGAGCCGAATTCGTCGACAATCACCGAATGGTCGATCACGAGATCGACCGGAACCAGCGGGTTGATCTTGTTCGGATCACCGCCCAAAGCTTCCATCCCGTCACGCATCGCGGCGAGATCGACCACAGCCGGCACGCCGGTGAAATCCTGCATGAGCACGCGGGCCGGCCGGAACCCGATTTCCTTTTCCGCCTTGCCCTTGTTGTCGAGCCAGGCCGAAACAGCCTCGATATCGGCCTTGGTGACCGAACGGCCATCTTCGTGGCGGAGCAGGTTCTCGAGCAGAACCTTCATCGAATAGGGAAGCTTGCTCACTCCCGCGAGGCCGTTCTTCTCGGCATCCGGCAGGGAATAATAGGTGTAGGTCTTGCCATTGACCGTGAGCTGCTTGCGGCACTTGAAGCTGTCGAGCGACATCGGGCTGGAAATCCTTGAGTCAGGGTTCACGTTTCGGGGTGGCCGGGGGAGCCGTACCGACCTCGGGAACAAGGAGTTGGACCCTGATTCCGAGCGCGAATTTCGCGTGCGCCGCCCGGGTGTGCCCGGACCCCGCGCTTCAACCCGAGCGCGCGACGCAGCCATAAGCGCGTCTATAGATCATTTCTAAAAATCCCGCTACAGGCACGATGTTGATCTTTTGCGTAACCCCGGAACGTTTGGATTCGCCTTGGGCGACAGGAACATGGCCCCGCTTTCGACGCCCGGGAGGGTCCCGGCACCGGCCCTGGCCATCCGCGGCCTCGCTATGGCGCGGGGCTACCGGACCCTGTTCCGCGACCTCGATATCGACCTAGCGCCCGGGCAGGTGCTGCAACTGACGGGGCCGAACGGCACCGGAAAATCCACCCTGCTGCGCCTGATTGCCGGCTTTCTCAGGCCCGATGCCGGCACGATCCGCTGGTCGCCCTTGCCGGAAGACGCCACGCCCGGTGAATGCCTGCACTACAGCGGCCATCACGAGGGACTGCGTGACGGTCTGACAGCGCATGACAATGTCGCCACAATGGCCAGCCTGCTGGGCGGCGACCCGGGCCGGGCCGAAGCAGCCCTCGTCGAGGTCGGAGCCGGGCCGCTCGCGGAATTGCCCGTCGAAGTCCTGTCCGCCGGGCAGCGCCGCCGCGTCGCGCTGGCGCGGCTTCTCGTCGCGCCCCGCCCGATCTGGCTGCTGGACGAGCCCTTCACCGCGCTCGACAATGATGGCCAGGCGCTTGTCCGCCGGCTCATTGCCACCCATGCGGAAGCCGGGGGGCTGGTGATCGCGGCAACCCACCAGCCGCTTGATCTGCCGGATATCCGCCATGTCTCGCTGGGAGGTCAGGCCTCATGAACGCCTGGACCGCCCTCCTCCTGCGGGATCTCCGGCTGGCCCGGCGCGTCGGCGCTGGCGCTGAACTCGGCCTCGTCTTCTTCCTCATCCTTGTCTCGCTCCTCCCCTTCGCGATCGGCGCAGACCAGCGTTTCATCAGCCGGATCGCGCCGGCCTTCCTCTGGCTGTCGGCCCTGCTGGCCACACTGCTCGGGCTGGACCGGCTGCTGCAGGCCGACGAAGAGGAGGGTGTGCTCGACCAGTTCCTGCTGAGCGGGACTCCGCTGGAACTGATCGTTCTGGCCAAGGCGCTGGCGCATTGGCTGGTCACCGGCCTCCCGCTCAGCCTTGCGGCGCCGCTGCTCGGCCTGATGCTGGCCATCGAACCGCAGGCCATGGCCCCGCTGGCGCTGTCGCTGCTCATTGGCACGCCGGCCCTGACGCTGATCGGCCTGATCGGTGCCGCCCTCACCGTCAGCCTAAAGCGCGGCGGCCTGCTGCTCTCCGTGCTGGTCTTGCCCCTGACGGTCCCGACCCTTATTTTCGGGGCAACGCTCGTGAAGGAAGCGGCCCTCGGCCGGCCCTACACGACCCCGATGATGCTGCTCGGCGGCATGACGCTGCTGATGCTCGTCATCGCACCGGTCAGCGCAGCCGCTGCCCTTCGCCATGCCCGGCAATAGAGAGCCTGCAATGAACGATGCCCGCCCCACTTCATGGCTCCAGCTTGCCAATCCCGCGGTCTTCAACCGCTGGGCCGACCGGCTGCTCGGGCCACTGGTGATCGTGACCCTCGGGCTCTTCGCCTACGGGCTCTACGGCACCTTCTTCCTCTCGCCGGCCGATTACCAGCAGGGCGATACGGTCCGGATCATGTATATCCATGTGCCTGCGGCCTGGCTGGCCCTGTTTGTCTATGCCGGCATGGTTTTCTCCGCCCTTGGCACGCTGGTCTTCCGCCATCCCATGGCCGATGTCGCGCAGAAGGCAGCCGCACCGCTCGGCGCTGCCTTCACCCTCGTTTGCCTGATCACCGGCTCGATCTGGGGCAAGCCGACCTGGGGCACCTGGTGGCAATGGGATGCCCGCATGACCTCGGTTCTGGTGTTGCTGCTGATCTATCTCGGCATCATGGCGCTCTGGCGCGCAGTCGATGATCCTTTGCGCGCCGCACGCGCCGTGGCCATCCTGACCCTCGTCGGCGCCGTGAATCTGCCGATCATCAAATTCTCCGTCGACTGGTGGTATACTCTGCACCAGCCGGCCTCGGTCTTCCGGCTGGATGGCCCCACGATCCATCCCTCCATGCTGAAGCCGCTGCTGATCATGGCCCTCGGCTATCTCGGGCTCTATCTCGTTCTGCTGCTGGTCCGCATGAAAACTGAACTCACCCTGCGCCGGATCGACCGGCTGCAGCGCCTGGCCGCCGGAATTCCGGGAGAACGCGCATGATCGATCCGGGCGCCCATGCCGGTTTCATTCTCGCCGCCTATGCTGCGACGGCGATCATCCTCGGCGGCGTGATTCTCGCCTCGTGGCTGTCGCTGCGCGCGGCGCGGGCCCGGCTCCAGCGGCTCGAAGCCCTGTTCCCCGACGGCGGAAAGCGACCCTCATGACGAAGCCTGCTCCGGCCACGCGACGCTGGATCTATTTCCTGCCACTCGCCATCTTCCTCGGCCTTGCCGGCGTCTTTGCCCTCCAGCTTTTCGCGGGCGATCCGTCGAAACTGCCCTCGGCCTTGATCGGCAAGCCGGTTCCGGTGACGGAACTTCCCGCCATCGAGGGGTCGGATATTCCGGGCCTGACCCCGGCCGCCTTCACCGGGAAGGGCGTCGCCGTGGTCAATGTCTTCGCCTCCTGGTGCGCACCCTGCCATCAGGAACACCCGCTGCTGATGGCCCTCGCCCGGGATACACGCTTCCCGATCTACGGCATCAACCAGAAGGACAATCCGGAGAATGCCCGGCGCTTCCTCGGGCGGCTCGGCAACCCCTATCGCGCGGTCGGCGCGGACAAGGATGGCCGGATATCGATCGAATGGGGCGTTTACGGCGTTCCGGAAACCTTCGTCGTCGCCGATGGCCGGATCGTCTTCAAACATGTCGGCCCGCTGACCGAGGAATCGATCCGGGCCCGCCTGCTGCCGGAAATCGAAAAGGCCCTGGCCGGGCAGCGCGGCTGACAGGCGCTCCAGCCGCCTCGCGTGTCAGTCGCGCTTGCCTTCCGGGTCGAAACCGTGCCGCATCATCATCGGCGTCTGGGCCAGCGTGAAGGCAATGGTCAGCGGCATCACGCCCCAGACCTTGAACGCCACCCAGAAATCGGTGGTTTGCGTACGCCAGACAATCTCGTTGATCGCAGCCAGGACGAAGAAGAACACACCCCAGCGGAAGGTCAGCTTGCGCCAGCCTTCTTCATCGAGCTGAAACACGCTGTCCAGCACATAGGGCAGCAGCGGCTTGCCGAAGGCGAGGCCGCCGAGAAGCACGGCGCCGAACAGGCAGTTCACGATGGTCGGCTTGAGCTTGATGAAGAGATCATCCTGCAGGAGCAGGGTCAGCCCGCCGAAGACCAGCACGACCGCACCGGAAACAAGCGGCATGATCGGAAGGCGGCGATGCAGCCACCATGCGGCCGCCAGCGAAACCGCCATGGCCACCATGAAGACCGCCGTCGCAATCAGGATCGGCGCCTTTTCCGCATTGATCACGGCAGGGCCGAAAACTGCACCGACAGGCCCGCGGAACCAGTCCGGACGTGAATTGGCGGCAAAGAACAGGACGAGCGGTCCCATTTCGAGCAGGAGCTTCAGCCAGGGATTGGCGGCGGATGAGGATTTGTCCATTCGGCTCGGATTTCGCTTTTCGACAGGGCAGGCAAGAGTTACGACACCAGTTACGACACCCTCGGGCCGCGCGAAAGTGCTTTCGCGCACCGGGATCCCTCGCATGCCGCCGGCCGGGGCTGCCTCCTGCGCCCGGCACGACACCAGCCTCTCTGGAGTTGCCCATGGCCCTTCCGGTTCCAACGCTCGCGCCGCGCCCCAGCCTTGCCGTTCTTGGCCTGCAGGAGCGCTTCCCCGTCCGCCGGGCCTTCTGCATCGGCCGCAACTATGCGGCCCATGCGCGGGAAATGGGCTTCGACCCGGATCGGGAGCCGCCCTTCTTCTTCATGAAGACCGCCGAGGCGATCGTTCCGGTAGAGCCTGGCCAGACGGCCGAGATCGTCTACCCCTCCGGTACGCGGGACTATCATCATGAGGCCGAGTTGATCGTGGCGATCGGCCGAGGCGGCCGCGACATTCCGGAATCGGAAGCGCTCCTGCATGTCTTCGGCTATGCTGTCGGCCTCGACATGACCCGCCGTGACCTGCAGGCCGAAGCCAAGAAGCTCGGCCGGCCATGGGAAATCGGAAAATCGGCGGATCAGTCCGGCCCGGTCGGCCCGATCACCCGGGGGGGCAACCTCGACATCAAGGGGCATATCCGCCTCGCGGTAAATGGCGCCATCCGGCAGGATTCAACGCTCGCCGCGATGATCTGGTCGATCCCCGAGCAGATCGCCATCATTTCCCGTTATTTCGAGCTCCATGCCGGTGACCTGATCTTCACCGGCACGCCTGAGGGCGTGGATGCGGTAATGCGCGGCGATACGATGGAGGTCTCGGTCGACGGGCTCGAGCGGATCCGCGTCGCGGTGGTCTGATCAGCCGGGCCGGGACTCGTCCTCGTCGAGCCCGGCGATCGCCCGCGCGAAATCACGCGCCTCGAAGGGCTCGAGATCCTCGACCCCCTCGCCGACGCCGATAAAATGGACCGGCAGACCGAATTTCTCCGCCAGGGCGACGAGAATCCCGCCCCGCGCCGTCCCGTCCAGCTTGGTCATGACGAGACCGGTCACGCCGGCAATCTGCCGGAACGCCTCGACCTGAGAGATCGCGTTCTGGCCGACAGTGGCATCCAGCACGAGCAGGCAGGCATGCGGGGCCTCGGGGTCGACCTTGCGGATCACGCGGACGATCTTGGCCAGCTCGTCCATCAACCCCTGCTTGTTCTGCAGGCGGCCCGCCGTATCGATGAGAACCACATCCCTCCCCTCGGCCCGGGCCTGGGTAAGAGCGTCGAAGGCAAGGCCAGCAGCGTCGCCGCCCTGCTCCCGGGCCATGAAGGCGGCTCCGGTTCGCTCGGACCAGACGCGAAGCTGGTCGATGGCAGCAGCGCGGAACGTATCGCCGGCCGCAAGCATGACGGAGCGACCTTCTGCCCGGAATTTCGCCGCCAGCTTGCCGATCGTGGTTGTCTTGCCGGAGCCGTTCACCCCGACCATGAGGATGACGAAGGGCTTGCGGCCGGCATCGATCACCAATGGCCGCGCCACCGGCTCGAGCACGGCTTCCACCTCCGCCGCCAGCGCGGCCTTGATGTCTTCCGGTGAGACCGTGCGATCGAAGCGGTCCTTGCCGATGGCCGATACAATCCGGGCCGAGACCTCGACGCCGAGATCGGCCTGGATGAGGATATCCTCGAGATCCTGCAACGTATCCGCATCGAGCTTGCGGGTCGTGAAGATGGCGGTGATGCCAGAGCCAAGCTGTGAGGCGGTCCGGCCGAGCCCGGCCCGCAGCCGTTTCCACCAGGAGAGTTTCGGCGCGGCCTCGGCTGCGGGCGCCACTTCCCGACCGAACAGCCGGCCGAAAAAGCCGGGCTTCTTGCTGTCCTCGCTCATGCGGTGCCCCTTCCGGCTTCAGGCGACCAATATGCCGCTCAGCGTGGACCCGTCATGCCCGGTGATCCGGACCTGCGCAAGCGTTCCCGGTTCGGCCATACCCTCGAACCGCACCAGCGTGAAATCATCCAGCCGGC
Source organism: Rhabdaerophilum sp. SD176 (assembly GCF_030143245.1). Lineage (GTDB taxonomy): Bacteria > Pseudomonadota > Alphaproteobacteria > Rhizobiales > Beijerinckiaceae > Rhabdaerophilum. The sequence goes on from NZ_JARJNS010000005.1 coordinate 46,899, forward strand.
CTGTTCCGGCTCGCTCGACAAGGATCGGCCCGACCCGTCCGACCGACCGAGCGAGATGCGCGGCCAGGGCCTGCGCGCCCTTTTCCCGCAGCCGGGCCGCGCGGTCCTTGATGGTCGCCTTGTCGAGTTGCGGCATGCGGGCGGCAGGCGTGCCCGGCCGCGGCGAATAGGGAAAGACATGCAGGAAGGTCAGGCCGCAGGCATCGACGAGGTCGAGCGAGTTTGCGAACATTGCCTCGGTCTCGGTCGGAAAACCCGCGATGATATCGGCGCCGAACAGGAAATCCGGCCGCTCGGCCCGCAATTCGGTGCAGAAGCGGATCGCATCCTCACGGGAATGCCGGCGCTTCATCCGCTTGAGGATGAGGTTGTCGCCCGCCTGCAGCGAGAGATGGAGATGTGGCATCAGCCGCGGCTCGGATTTCAGTAGCCTCACCAGCTTGTCATCCGCCTCGATGGAATCGATCGAGGAAATGCGCAGCCGTTCAAGCCCCGGACAATGCGCGAGGATCGCCTCGACAAGCGCGCCGAGTCGCGGCGTGCCGGGGAGGTCTGCGCCATAGGAGGTCAGGTCGACGCCGGTCAGCACCACCTCGCGATAGCCGCCGGCCAGCAGACGGCTGATCTGCGCCACCACCTCGCCCATTGGCACCGAGCGGGAATTCCCCCGTCCGAAAGGGATGATGCAGAAGGTGCAGCGATGATCGCATCCATTCTGCACCTGCACGAAGGCCCGTGCCCGCCCCTCAAATCCGTCGACGAGATGCCCCGCGGTTTCCCGGACGCTCATGATGTCGTTGACGCGGACCCTTTCGAGGGCATCGAGCCCGAAATCCGCCGGCTTCGGAGGCACGGAATCAACCCAGGTCTCGTCCTTCAGCTTGATGTCATTCCCGATGACCTGCGCCACTTCCGCCATTCCGGCGAAGGTTTCCGGCTCGGTCTGGGCGGCGCAGCCGGTCACGACGATCCGCGCGTCCGGCTTCTCTCGGTGAAGGCGGCGGATGGTCTGGCGGGCCTGCCGCACAGCTTCCGCGGTGACGGCGCAGGTATTGACGATCACGAGGTCCTCGTGCCCTGCCGCTCGGGCAGCCTTGCGCATCCCCTCGCTCTCGAAAGTATTGAGGCGGCAGCCGAGCGTGACGACCTCGACCGGCATGGTTCAGCCTCGCGCCGCAGCGAGCCAGGCGCCGTCAAGGGAGCCGGTGAAACTGGTGGCTGCAGGCCCGGTCATGATGACATGGCCCCTTGCATCACGGTCGATGCGCAACGTGCCGCCCGGCAGGCGGATTGAAACCGCTCCTTCCACCAGCCCGAGACGCCATACGGCCACGGCCACCGCGCAGGCGGCCGTGCCGCAGGCCAGCGTGATCCCGGCTGCCCGCTCCCAGACGCGGACCCGGAACCTGTTCGGCCCCTCGGCCGAGACGAGCGAGATATTCGCTTTCTCGGGAAACATCGGATCGGTTTCCAGTCGGGGTCCGATCGTTTCGAGTGGGAGCGCATCGGCATCGTCGACAAGGAAGATGCCATGCGGATTGCCCATATTGACCGCGCTGAACCAACCCGGCAGACGCGGATCGACAGCCGCGCCGTCGAAAGGCACGCGCAGGGTGTCAGGCCCGGAACCCGCCAGCGGGATCTCGCCCCAGCCGAGCAGCGGCAGGCCCATATCAACCGCAACCTCGGCGCCGAGAACCTGGCCGACGAGAATGCCGGCCCGGGTCTCGATCCGCACCGGGTCCTGCCCCTCCTCGGCATGGACGAGCGCCGCGATGCAGCGCGTGGCATTGCCGCAGGCACCGACCTCGCCGCCATCCGGGTTGAAGATGCGCATCCGGACATGGGCCTGCGGGGTATCCTCGAGCAGGATCAGCTGGTCGCAGCCGACGCCGAACCGGCGATCGGCGATGCGGGCGAGCTGGGGCTGCGTCAGCGCAAGGGGCCGCTTCCGTGCATCGATCACAACGAAATCATTGCCGAGCCCCTGCATTTTGCGGAAGGGCAAGCTTTCGGGGAGGGCGGCGGAACTGGTCATTGCGAGATCCTCTCCCATATGTGCCGCGAGGATTCTGCCGGCCGGACCAAAGAAGGACTTGTCTTGCCTTGGGCCTGCATGCAGATAGCGTTACAATAGGTCGTTATGCGTCGGGACGCGTGCCGGCCGCACGCGCACTCCTCGGAAGGTGGCTAGTATCGATGCGGCGCCATAGCGCGGTTCTGGATGGGCGATCAACGGCTTTTGTCGCTTTGGCGGCTCTGGCCGGATTTCCCGCCCTCATTGCCGCCGCTTTCGGCCAGAGCCCGTCGAGCGACAGGGCCCAGCCCGACACGCCCCCCGCTCCGCCCCGGACCGTGGCCACGGCGATCCAGATCGCGAACCTTCCGCTCGGTGTGGTGACCTTTCCGAACGGCAAGGCCATGAACCTGACGGTGGCGCTCGGCTCGGCCGCCTTCCGGCACCCGAAGGATCCGCCCGGCCGGCTCTGGCTGATGACCGATCGCGGTCCGAGCATTCCCTGCGTGGATGCGAAGCGCATGATCGGCATCGAGCCGGAACAGGCCTGCCCGGCCGACCGGAATGGCCGTATCTACCCGCTCGCCGGGTTCGTCCCCTCGATCTATGCGGTCGATATCGGCCAGGACCAGGTGGCCCGGATCAATGTCTTTGTGCCCTTCAAGGGCAAGTCGGGACGCCCGGTTTCAGGCCGGCCGAACGCGGCCGGTGGCAATGGTCGTGCCGAGGGCATTTTCGCCACTGATGGGCGGGCCCTGCCGCCGGACCCCTCCGGGATTGATCCCGAGGCCTTTATCCGCCTGCAGGACGGGTCCTACTGGGTCGCCGAGGAATTCGGCCCCTCGCTGCTCGAAGTCGCGCCCGACGGCACGGTGCGCCGGCGGCTGGTGCCGTCGAATGCCGCGGCGGATTTCAAGGATGCCGATTACGAGATCGTCCCCAACCTGCCGCCGATCATGCGCCAGAAGGGCCAGAATCGCGGCTTCGAGGGCCTCGCCGTCTCGCCGGACGAGAAGTTCCTCTATGTGATGATGCAGTCTCCCCTGGCCAATCCGGATGTTCAGGTCCTGCAGACCTCGCGCAATGTCCGTCTCTGGAAGATCGAGCGCGAGACCGGCGCGATTGCCGGCCAGTTCTTCTACCAGCTGGATATGCCTGCGGCCTTCCGGGCCGATCGGGAAGGGCGGGAACGCAGTCAGCAGGACGTGCATGTCAGCGAGATTGTCGCGCTCCGCCCGGATCGGCTGCTCATCCTCGAGCGGATCGACAAGACCTCGCGCCTCTTCATCGTCGCGCTGGACGAGGCGAACCGCGTGCCGCCGGAATTCGACTCCGCCGAGATGAACCCGAGCCTGGAAGCCCTGTCAGGCGAGACGCTGGCTTTGCGCGGCCTCAAGCCGCTTCCCAAGATCCTCATTCTCGATACCGACTCGGTTCCCGGCCTGCCCGCCAAGATCGAGGGTGTTGCGGTTATGGCACCGGACGAGCTGATTCTCGTCAACGACAATGATTTCGGCATCGACGGCGTGCGTACACAGATGTTCCGCGTTACATTACCGGCACCTGTGCTGCGCTGACAGGTCGCCTGTCCTGCGCCGTGCCGGATATTCGTTGCCAGAATGAGGTCGGGCCATGACGTTGCCTGGGGTTCGCGCCAAGGGGTTTCTTCCGGTCCGGACGGCAGCTGGCCAGCCCTTTGCCAGGTCGATGGTCCTTGCTGTGGCGATCGCCCTTTCCTGCGCAATCGTGCTGGCCCAGCAGAGCCCTGCCCCGCCCGCGCCCCCGGCCGCCGCGCCCGGAGCGCCGCCTGCCGCTCCGGCCAACCCACCCGTGACCGACGCGCCGAAGCCGCAGGCCGATGCCGCAGGCGGCGAGATGAAGGAAATCGTGCCGCAGCCCGTCCTGCGTTTCCGGGGCCAGAGCCCCTGGGACGAGGCGCATGTCGCGATCCGCAAGGCGATCGACCGGCTAGAGGCCGAAGCGAAGCGGCTGGGCCTCGCCCGGCAGGGCAACCCGATGGCTCATTTCATCGACAGCGACGATCTCGGCTTCACCTTCGAGGCCATGGTGCCGCTCGCCGCAGCGCCGGAAGCCGGCAAGACCTTTGCCGAGGGCATCGACGCCACGCTCTCGCCCGGCGGGCGCTCTGTCATCTTCCCCTATGAAGGCGCGAATGACGAGATCGACAATGCCTACGAGGCGCTGACGGCCTGGCTGGACGACAAGGGCCTTGTTTCCACCGGCCGCTACCTCGAGGAATACGAGAACCTGCCGGAACGCGGCGATGATCCCGGCATGAAGGCGAAGATCATCATCTTCCTGAAATAGGCCGGCGCCGGCTCATTGCCGGCTGGCGGCGGTCGCGATTCCGGCCCCGACCAGCAGCCCGCCGCCAATCCGGTTGAACAGACGGATGGCCGAGGGCTGGCGGAAAACATCCCGCGCCCGCGCTGCAACCAGCGCATAGCCGAACGCATTGGCGAAGGCGAGGATGAGGAACGTCGTCTCGAAAATCACCATCTGCGGCAGGAGCGGCTGCTTCGGATCGAGAAATTGCGGCAGGAAGGCCACGAAGAAGGTGATGCTCTTCGGGTTGAGTGCCGTGACCAGCCAGGCATGGGAAAGCATCTTCAGCTGCGATGTCGGACGCGTCTCCGCCCGCGCCTCGAGCGTGCCCCCGGCCCGGAACAGCTTGATTCCGAGCCAGACGAGATAGGCCGCGCCGGCCCATTTCAGCACGGTGAAGATCGTGGCCGAGGTCATCAGCAGGGCGCCGATCCCCAGCATGGAGAGCGTCATGGCGGTGAAATCGCCCAAGGCCACACCGGCCGCCATCGGCAGCGCGACCCGCCAGCCCTGCCCGAGGGCATAGGACATGACGAGCAGGATCGTCGGCCCCGGAATGAGCAGGAGCACCAGCGACGCACCGGAAAAGGCCAACCAGGTTTCGAAGGTCATCGGCAATCCTCGGGCATGGAATCGACCGGCTCAGGCTAGACCCGGCTACCTTCCTTGACCAGTGGCGCCTTTGGCTGTATCGAGCAGCCTCCAATCTGGTGAGATCAGCTTTGATCCGCCGACCGGGCCTCGGGCCCGGAGGTCAACGTCCGGCAGCGCGAGGCGCCCCCGGGCGCGGAACTGTTTGGAGCAAGGTCATGCCCCCAAGCCTGCCATCCGGCCGGTGGAGGGGCCGGTTCGAAACGGGTGAAACGCATGTTTGAAGGCCTTTCCGGTCGTCTCTCGGGCATTCTCGACAAGCTGACGCGCCGCGGCGCGCTCGGCGAGGCGGATGTGGCCGAGGCCATGCGCGAGGTGCGTCGGGCCCTGCTCGAGGCCGATGTCTCGCTCGATGTCGTCCGCGACTTTACCGAAAAGGTCCGCAGCCGCGCGGTCGGCGTGGATGTGGTCAAGTCCGTCACGCCCGGCCAGATGGTCGTCAAGATCGTCCATGACCAGCTGGTCGAGATGCTGGGCTCCGATGCCCGCCCGATTGATCTGGTGGCCACGCCGCCCGTCGGCATCCTCATGGTCGGCCTGCAGGGCTCCGGCAAGACAACGACCACCGCCAAGATCGCCAAGCGGCTGACCGAGCGCGAGAAGAAGAAGGTCCTGCTCGCTTCGCTCGATACGCGCCGCCCGGCAGCGATGGAGCAGCTCGCCGTGCTCGGCCGCGACAACGGCATCGATGTCCTGCCCATCGTGGCGGGCCAGAACGCGATCCAGATCGCCGAGCGCGCCGAACAGGCCGCCCGCCTCGGCGGTTTCGACGTCGTGATCTACGATACGGCCGGCCGCGTTACCCTCGATGACGAGCTGATGGAGGAAGTGGTCCGCGTACGGGACCGCATCCGCCCGCACGAGATCCTGCTCGTCGCCGATGCGCTGACCGGCCAGGACGCCGTCAACACCGCCCGCGCCTTCGATGGCCGCGTCGGGGTGACCGGCATCGTGCTGACCCGCGTCGACGGCGATGGCCGCGGCGGTGCGGCCCTGTCGATGCGCGCCGTCACTGGCAAGCCGATCAAGCTGATCGGTGTCGGCGAGAAGATGGATGCCCTCGAGGATTTCCATCCCGGCCGGATCGCCAACCGCATCCTCGGCATGGGCGATATCGTCAGCCTCGTCGAGAAGGCGGCGGCGAATATCGACCAGGACAAGGCGCTGGCCATGGCCGAGCGCATGCGGAAGGGCAAGTTCGATCTGAACGACCTGCGCGAGCAGCTCCGCCAGATGGAAAAGCTCGGCGGCATGGGCGGGCTGATGGGCATGCTGCCCGGCGTCGCCAAGATGAAGGACCAGATCGCGCAGGCCGGCATCGGCGACAAGATGGTCAAGCGTCAGGTCGCGATCATCAATTCGATGACGCCGTCCGAACGCGCCAATCCCGATCTTCTCAAGCATTCGCGCAAGAAGCGCATCGCGGCCGGCTCCGGCACCAATGCCGAGGAGATCAACAAGCTGCTCAAGATGCACCGGACCATGGCCGACATGATGAAGTCCATGGGCTCGGGCAAGCGCGGGCCGATGGCCGGCCTTGCCAGCATGTTCGGGCTGGGCGGCGGCATGCCGGACCTGTCCAAGATGGCGCCTCCCGGTGGCGGCGGCCTCTCGCCGGAAGCCCTCGCCGAGGCGCAGAAGAAACTCGAGCAGATGCAGGGCCCCGGCGGCAAGCCTGTTCTCCCTGGCCTCGCCAAACCCGGCCTTCCCGGCCTTGGAACCGGCGGCGGCCTACCCGGTCTCGGCGGCTTCAACCCGTTCCGCAAGAAGTAAGTTTTCCTTTCACCGAAACAGAGCAAATCCAGGAGTAACCCATGTCTCTGAAAATTCGTCTCGCCCGTGGCGGCGCCAAGAAGCGTCCGGTCTATCGCATCGTGGTGGCGGATGCCCGCGCCCCGCGTGACGGCCGCTTCCTTGAGAAGATCGGCACCTACAACCCGATGCTGGCCAAGGATTCGGCCGAGCGCGTGGTGATCGATCTCGAAAAGGCCAAGTCCTGGCTCGCCAAGGGCGCCCAACCGACCGATCGTGTGCTGCGCTTCCTCGATGCCGCCGGCGTCATGAAGCGTGAAGCGCGCAACAACCCGCAGAAGGCCGAGCCGGGCAAGAAGATGGCCGAGCGCGCCGCCGCCAAGGCCGAAGGCGCAGCCGAGTAATCGGCTATCGCCCCATCGAGAAACGGGCTCGCCCAGCGGCGAGCTTCCATGCCCGGGCCCTGCTCGGGCATTCTCGTATCGGCCGGGCGCTGCTGCCCGGCGGATCAAGGACAGGCCATGAAGAAACCCCGCTCCCGTTCTGCGCCGAAACCGCCCGCGCCGGAAAGCCGTGTCGCGCTGGCGGTGATCGGCGCCCCGCATGGCGTCCGCGGCGAATGCCGGGTCAAGGCCTACACGGCCGATCCGATGGCCATTGCCGATTACGGCCCGCTTTTCTCGGAGGACGGGCGCGTGTTCGAGATCGAGCAGGGCCGTTTTCTCAAGGATGACATGCTCGTCGTGAAATTCGTCGGCGAGGATGACCGGGATCGCGTCAAGGCGCTGACCGGCCTGCTCCTCTATGTCGATCGCGCCAGCCTGCCGCCTCCCGACGAGGAGGACGAGTTCTACCATGCCGACCTGATCGGCCTGCCGGTCTACGATCAGGCCGGCGCTCTGGTCGGCACCGTCCTCGCGATGCATGATTTTGGCGCCGGCGATCTGATGGAAATCCGCCCGGCCTCGGGTGGCGGCACGTGGCTTCAGCCCTTCACGCGCGTCGCCACGCCGGTTGTCGATATTCCCGGCCGGCGGATCGTGATCGACCCCGCCTTTCTGGCAAAGCCCGAACGCCGACCGCCCGGCATGGGCGAGGAGGGATGATGGAGGCCTTCCGGGCCACCGTGCTGACGCTGATGCCGGACATGTTCCCCGGCGCGCTCGGCCTGTCGCTGGCAGGGGATGCACTCCAGCGCGGGCTGTGGTCGCTTGCGGTCAAGGACATCCGCGACCACGGCATTGGCCGCCACCGGGCAGTGGATGACACGCCGGCCGGCGGCGGACCGGGCATGGTCATCCGCGCCGATGTGCTGGCGGCGGCAATCGACGCGGCCGTGCCGACGGAGGATACACGGCCCCGTTTCCTGCTCTCGCCCCGCGGGCGCGTTTTCGATCAGGCCCTCGCGCGCGGCCTGGCGGGCGGGCCGGGCGCGGTGCTGGTCTGCGGACGCTTTGAAGGCGTTGACGAGCGGGTCATTGCCGGGCGCGGCCTGCAGGAACTGTCGATCGGCGATTATGTGCTGTCCGGCGGCGAGATCGCGGCTCAGGTTGTGCTCGATGCCGTTATCCGGCTGCTGCCCGGGGTCATGGGCGGAGATGGCTCGGATCTCGAGGAAAGCCACGAGCAGGGGCTGCTCGAATACCCGCATTACACCCGGCCGCGAAGCTGGGAAGGCGGGGATATTCCCGCCATCCTGACCTCGGGCAACCATGCCGCCATTGCCCGCTGGCGGCAGGAGCAGGCAGAGGCGATCACCCGGATCCGCAGGCCGGATCTCTGGGCCAAATATCGCCGCTAACTGCGTTTTTTCGGCCTCGGGGGGTGACATTTCCTGCGGGATCGTGTACCGCCCGCAACTCAACTCACAACAGCGTCCCGAAACGCCCGCCAGGATAAGGCGAAACGGAAAAGGTTTGGTCCCATGGACATCATTGCTACGCTTGAAAAAGAAGAAGCCGAGCGCGTTCTCGGCGAGAAGAAGATCCCGGATTTCGCCCCGGGCGACACGGTCATCGTGAACGTGAAGGTCAAGGAAGGCGAACGCAGCCGCGTGCAGGCCTATGAAGGCGTGTGCATCGCCCGAAATGGCGGCGGCCTCAACGAGAGCTTCACCGTCCGCAAGATCTCGTATGGCGAAGGCGTCGAGCGCGTGTTTCCGCTCTATTCGCCGAACATCGATTCGATCAAGCTGGTCCGCCGCGGCAAGGTCCGCCGGGCAAAGCTCTATTACCTGCGCGATCGCCGCGGCAAGTCGGCGCGTATCGCCGAGCGCACGGACCGGAAAGAAACCCCGGCCAACTGACGTTCACAAAAGGCGGCCTCCGGGCCGCTTTTTTCTTGCACCCGCTTGGCCTCACGAAGGGTTGATGAAGCGCCCGTCTCGACTCCCGGATCGGATGTGACATGCTCGCATCGTCCCGGGGAACAACGCCGGGGGCCGGGGAGAACCGCCATGTCCGATCCGAACACGCCGAAACTGTCTGACGATGTCATTCGCCTGTATGACCGCTTCACGCATGGCGCAATGGATCGCCGCGCCTTCTTCGAGCGTCTGACGGGCCTGGCCGGCTCGGTTGCGGCGGCGACGGCTTTGCTGCCTCTGCTCCAGAACGATTATGCCCGCGCGGAAACAGTGCGGCCGGATGATCCGCGCCTTGTGGCCGAGGAAAAGGTCGCCATTCCCGGTTCCGATGCCGGGCTGACCGGCTATCTCGTCGGCCCGAAGGACCGCGCCCGGCGACCGGCGATGGTGATGATCCACGAGAATCGCGGCCTGAACCCGCATATCCGCGACATGACCCGGCGCGGCGCGCTGGCGGGCTATCTTACCCTTGGGATCGATGCGCTCTCCCCCGAAGGCGGAACACCGGCTGACGAGGACAAGGCGCGTGAGATGATCGGCCAGCTCAATGCCGAGACCGCCGCCCGCCGGATCGCGGCGGCAGTGCGTTTCCTCGGCTCGCATCCGCTTTCCACCGGCAAGGTCGGAGCGATGGGTTTCTGCTGGGGCGGCGGCATGGTCAATGCGGTTCTCGCCATAGAGCCGGCTTTGGCAGCCGGCGTCAGCTATTACGGCCGTCAGATCCCGGCCGAGCGGGTGGCCGGCATCCGGGGCGCGCTGCAACTCCACTATGCGGGCAAGGACGAGCGCATCAATGCCGGCATTCCCGCCTACCGTGCGGCGCTTGAAGCGGCGGGCAAGAGCTTCGAGCTTCACCTGTATGACGGCGTCGACCACGCTTTCAACAACGATACCAACGCCGCGCGCTATGATGCTGCGGCGGCGAAGCTGGCCTGGGAACGCAGCCTGGCCTTCCTGGCCCGCCATCTCGGTGCGCCGGCACCGACCGGCTGATTAGTTGCGCTTGCAACAAATTTCTTGCCAATCCGCCCGAAGCCCGGCATTCTTGCACTGGCAGGTGGCCGAAGGGCGGGAATCGCCATGTCCGGCTTGCTTGCGGGGAAATGATCGCAGGAAGGCAGATCCATGAACATCCATGCGCAAGCACGGGCCGGAGCCATGATCCGGGAAGAGGCCCGGAGCGGACTTCGCTACATGACGGGTTTCGGCAATTCCTTCGAGACGGAGGCGCTGCCCGATGCCCTGCCACTGGGCCGCAACTCGCCCCAGAAATGCAATTACGGACTCTATGCCGAGCAGCTTTCCGGTTCGCCCTTCACGGCACCGCGCTCGACCAACGAGCGCTCCTGGCTCTACCGGATCCAGCCCGGCGTGAAGCATCAGGGGCGCTACCGCAAGGCCGGCCTCGGCATGCTCCGGAGCGCGCCGAATCGCGAGGAATCAGCGCTGCCGATCGGCCAGATGCGCTGGATGCCGATCGCGCTGCCCGCGGAAGGCCTGAATTTCCGCACCGGCCTGCACACAATCACTACGGCAGGGGATGCGGAGGGGCAAAGCGGCATGGCGGCCCATATCGCCCTCGTGACACAGTCGATGACGGACGAGTATTTCTTCAACGCCGATGGCGAGTTGATGGTCGTTGCGCAGGAGGGCCGGCTGCGCTTCTGCACCGAATTCGGGATCATCGAGATCGAGCCCGGCGAAATCTGCGTGATCCCGCGCGGCGTAATCTTTCGCTGCGAACTGGTCGATGGCCCGGCCCGGGCCTATGTCTGCGAGAATTACGGCGGTGCCTTTACTCTGCCGGAACGGGGCCCGATCGGGGCGAACTGCCTCGCCAATGCCCGCGATTTCAAGACGCCAGTTGCCGCCTACGAAGACAAGGTCGGCCCCGCCCAGCTTTATGTGAAATGGTGCGGCGAGATGTTCGTGACCGATATCGGACAGTCACCGCTCGACGTGGTTGCCTGGCACGGCAATTACTATCCTTACAAATATGATCTCCGGCATTTCTCGCCGGTCGGCGCGATCCAGTTCGACCATCCCGATCCCTCGATCTTCACGGTGCTCACCTCGCCCTCCGGCGAGGCAGGCACGGCGAATATCGATTTTGTGATCTTCCCCGAGCGCTGGATGGTGGCCGAGAACACCTTCCGCCCGCCCTGGTATCACCGCAACATCATGAGCGAGTTCATGGGGCTGATCTACGGCGTCTATGACGCCAAGCCGAAGGGTTTCGTGCCGGGGGGGATGAGCCTTCACAACATGATGCTGCCGCACGGGCCGGATGCGCCGGCTTTCGGGAAGGCCTCGAACGAGCCGATGGTCCCGGTCAAGCTCGCCGGCACCATGGCCTTCATGCTGGAAACCCGGCTGCCCCAGCGGCTGACGGCCTATGCCTCGACACTCCAGGCCATCGATACCGAATATCTCGATTGCTGGGCCGGGCTCGAGCGCCATTTCGACCCGACGCGTAAGGAGCCGAACTGGTAACGGCATCGGCTGGCGCGTGAACATGAAAAAGGCCGGGTCACCCCGGCCTTTCTGCATTTAAGCCAATGCGCCTTACTTGCTCAGGCGCAACTCGGCGATGATATCGCTGATTTTCGAGAAGGCCGCCAAAAACTGGTCCTTATCCTTCGCATCGAAGAACTGTCCCTTCGTATTGATGGCGCAGTCCTTGAGAAGTGTCTTGATTGTTGCGTCAGACACATCAAAGGCGACTGTATAAATCTGAATCTCGCTGGTTTTGTCTGCTGCGATGTTTGCGCAAATTTTATTGACGAGATCGTTCGACTTGGCGGTGTCACTGCCCCAATGCTGGGGATAGGTCGGCGACTTTGTGTTCATACCGTCGGTCATGAGCACCAGGAACTTGCGCACCTGCTCGGTCGGCGTGCTTGTTGCAGCCGAAAAGGGTTCCTGCGCAGACAAGGTCCGCCAGCCCCAGATCAGGCCAGCCGGGATGTAGGTGTTGCCGCTGGGGCTGAGATTCTTGACCGTATTCTTGACCTTGGAAAAGTCGGAGGACAGCTCCAGCAAAGGGTCGCTGCACCAGGTATCCATGAGGCCGGGAATCTTGTTGCCATAGCTGCCATCCTGCGTGTCGAGGGGATGGTTACGCGAGCCGACGCAGCCGTGCCATTTGTGCCAGGCACCCTGAGACGTATTGCACTTTTCCTCTTCCGGCCCGTAGATCTTTTCGCAAACCTGCTTGTAATGCCCGGCCTTGGGCTGCGAGCCCCCACAGGAATATGGGACGCCATCATTGTAACACGTACCCGGCGGCTTACCCGGTTTCGGGGGAACCCAGACCTGCGTGCAATTCTTCTCGCCGATCACCGGCTTTTGCTTCCAGCAGTTCTTTTGAGGCGGATCCTGATAATCAGCCGGCACGTTCATCCAGGACTTGTTCCGGTTCGCAAGGCCGACATTGACGTATTCGGCGAAAGGAACCACCGAGAATTTCAGCTGGTCTGGCTTGGCCGACAGCTTGCTGAGAGTCTCGACCATGTCTCCGGCCGCCTTCTTCAGCGTGTCCATCTTCCAGCCGCTCATCGAGCCGGTCGTATCGAGGACAAGCGCGATCTCGGTCTTCGACGAGATGGTGCTGATCGCCTCTGCCAGCACATCCATGCTGACCTGTTCAAGGCCGAAAATGCCGCCAAAGAACGTCTTGACCGAACCGCTCGCCCGGACGCGATAGCCATAATTGGCGCCATCCTTGGTGATGTTCTCGGGAGACATGGTCAGTGCGAAGGCATCGGTGAGCTTGATCGTATTGGCTGCGAACACATCCTTGGCCACCTTCTCGCGCTCGGACGCCGTGCCCATGGTGCGGGCAGCGGCCAGGGCGGCGGAATCCGCAGCGGCGAAGATGGACGCGCGCATCTGCACGGCCCGGGAATAATCAACGGCCAGCCCGGTCACCCCGATAACGGATACGGCACCGAGGGCGAAAAGGCTGACGAAATTTCCACTCGTGTCGCGCCGGAACGCACGAAACAGCTTCAACAGACCGGACATGCAGGACCTCATCCCCTCACCGAACGCCTTAAGCGGCGTCGACATTTGCCAGATCTAACATTGCCGCGCGAAAATTCGCTTAAATGTCAGGTAGATATTTAGGGGCTTGCGGTAAGACCTCATTAATCATGAGCCAGCACCAGCCCTGGAGCGCGCAGAGGCACGGGAAGGCCAATTCCCGATTGTTTCCCCGGGCGGGCTGAGGCTATCCTTGCCGGACAAGACGCAATCATCGCGCCAGAGCCTTTCGTGGGAGTGAAATGAACCAGTTGGATCTTCGGGATCGCGTGGCGATCATCACCGGTGGTGCGCGTGGCATCGGCTATGCCATTGCCGAACGCGTGCTGCGCTCGGGCGGCGTGGCTGTGTTGTGGGATATGGACGAGGCTGCCCTCGGCGATGCAGCGGGGTCTCTGGCTCCGCTGGGGCCGGTCACGGCCGATCTCGTGCAACTGACGGACGAGACCTCCGTGGCGGCGGCGACAGCCAATGTCCTGTCGCGCCATGGCCGGATCGACATTGCCGTGAACAATGCCGGCATTACCGGCGGCAATGCCCGCCTCTGGGAGCTTGAACCGGCCGTCTGGCGGCAGGTCATCGAGGTCAATCTCGTAGCGCCCTATCTTGTCTGCCGGGCCATCGTGCCGGAAATGCTGAAGGGCGGCTATGGCCGGATCGTCAACATTGCCTCGATCGCCGGCAAGGAGGGCAACCCCAACGCCTCGCATTACTCGGCTTCCAAGGCCGGCCTGATCGCGCTGACGAAATCCCTCGGCAAGGAGCTGGCCACATCGAACATCCTGGTGAACTGTATCACCCCGGCTGCAGCGAAAACCGCGATCTTCGACCAGATGAAGCCTGAATTCATCCAGTTCATGCTCTCGAAGATCCCGATGGGCCGCTTCGTGCAGGTCGACGAGATCGCCGCCATGGCCTGCTGGCTGGCCTCGGAGGATTGTGCCTTCTCGACGGGTGCGGTTTTCGACATTTCCGGTGGCCGCGGGACCTATTGAGGTGGCGGTCCTACCGGTTGCCGTCGTCACGGGGGGCACGCGCGGCATCGGCGAGGGCATTGCCCGCGCCCTGGCGGCGGCGGGATATTCGGTCCTAGCGACCGGCCTCACCGAAGCGGAATGCGCTGCCTTCGCGCCGGACCCCGCCATCAAGGCCATGATGATGGATGTCACCGCCGATGGCTCGGTCGCTACAGTCTTTTCCGGCCTCGACCGGCTGGACCTGCTGGTCAATTGCGCCGGCACGATCCAGCGCGGCGGCCGGGAATTCGAAATCGAGGCCTTCCGGCTCACGCTGGAGGTGAACCTCGTCGGCACGATGCGCTGTTGCCTGGCCGCAAGGCCGCTTCTTGCCCGGAACGCCGGCTCGATCATCAACACGGCCTCGATGCTGACCTTCCAGGGCTCGCCCTTCGTCCCGGGCTATTCCGCCTCGAAGGGCGGCGTCGGCCAGCTGACCAAGAGCCTCGCGGCCGCCTGGGCACCGGAGGGAATCCGCGTCAATGCCGTCGCGCCGGGTTGGATCGACACGGAGCTGACGCGCCCGCTCGTGGAAGACCCTGCCCGCTCCGCGCCGATCCTGGATCGGACCCCCATGAAGAGATGGGGGAAGCCGGATGATGTGGCCGGCGCGGTCGTCTTCCTCGCCTCCGAATCCGCCCGCTTCATCACCGGCACGATTCTGCCGGTTGATGGCGGCTATCTCACCCTTTGACCCCTTGAGGACCCGCCATGACAGCCCCCGTCCCGCTCGATTCCGAAAAGTGGCAGCCCTACCGTCACCCGATGCCGAAGGAGAGCCCGCCTGAACTCGTCGTGCCGAACGTCATCCCGCAGGACGAACGGATCTGGGTGCCGGTGGATGACAATGTCTGGTTCCGCCCGCTCTGCATGTCGGCCAGCCGCGGCTATTGGATGAACCTGCTGCGCGTGCGCCGTGCCGGCGTCCTCTCGCGCCATCGGCACCCGCAGCCGGTGCATGGCTATGTGCTCAAGGGTCAATGGCGCTATCTTGAGCATGACTGGGTTGCAACCGAGGGTTCCTATGTCTACGAGGCGCCCGGCGAGACGCACACGCTGGTCGTTGATCCGCATGTCGAGGAGATGATCACGATGTTCCAGGTCAACGGCGCGATGATCTACTGTGATCCGGACGGCAAGTGCACCGGTTATGACGACGTCTTCACGCGGATCGACAAATGCCGCAAGCATTACGCAGCCAACGGGCTTGGCGAAGGCTATGTCGACCAGTTCATCCGCTGAAGCGGCCGGCGTGATTATCAGGAACAGGAAGGCAGGGTTGGCATGAAGGCACGGGCAAAACTCATCGAAGGCATGGCCTTCCTCGGCGAAGCCGGGTCCGGTCACGGTGTCATCATGGACGGTGCGCCCGAATACGGGGGCCGCAACCTCGGCTTCCGGCCGATGGAACTGCTGCTGGTTGGCATGGCCGGCTGCACCGCCTTCGATGTGGTCAATATCCTGCGGAAAGGCCGGGAGGACGTTGCGGATTGCGTGGTCGAGGTCAGCGCCAGCCGCGCCGACGAGGACCCGAAGGTCTTCACCACGCTGCATCTGGTCTACCGCGTGAAGGGCCGGAACCTCTCGCCGGCCAAGGTCGAGCGGGCCATCTCGCTCTCGAAGGAGAAATACTGCTCCGCCTCGATCATGCTGGGGAAGACCGCGAAGATCACCCACGAATTCCATGTCGAGGCCTCGGAATGACCGGCCTGTCAGGCCTTGTCTCGGCAGAGGCGCTGGAAGCCCTTGCAGGCAAGCCGGAGACGGTGCTGCTCGATATCCGGCTTCCGGCCGATGGCGGCCGCGCCGCCTTCGAGGAAGCGCATATCCCGGGTGCTGTCTTCTCCGATTATGCTGCCGATGGCTGGCGCCAGCGGGTGGGGCAGGTGCCCGGTCTGCTGCCGGAGGCGGATCATCTCGCCCGGTTGTTCGGGGCGCTCGGAATCGCCCCCGGGAGCCAGATTATCCTGATCCCGCTCGGGGCCAGCGCCAACGACTTCGCAGCCGCGGCCCGCGCCTGCTGGACGCTGCGGCTGGCCGGCCATGCGGGTGTAGCCATTCTCGACGGAGGCACGAGAGGCTGGCAGGCTGCGGGAAAGCCGGTCGAGAGCGGGCCCGGCGCCACAATCAAGGCATGTGCACCCTATCCGATCCGCTGGAAGCCGGGCCTGCGTGCGCTGGCAGAGGACGTGATCGAGGCGCTGGATCAGGGCTCACCGCTGGTCGATGCCCGGAATGCTTCTTATTTTGCCGGCCGCGAGAAGGCCCCCGAAGCCCGGATTGCCGGCCATATTCCCGGCGCCCGCTCGCGCGACTATACGAGCCTGTTTGATCCCGGGACCGGCCGCCTGCTGCCGCGTGCTGCGCTGGACGCCGCCTTCGCGGAGATCCACGGCCAGCCGGTCATCCATTATTGCAATACCGGGCACACCGCAGCGCTGAACTGGTTCGTCCTGAGCGAGATCCTCGGCGAAACGGCGCGGCTCTATGATGGCTCCATGACCGAATGGACACAGGATCCCGCGCGCCCGGTCGCGACGGCCTGAGGCCGCCGCGCCGTCAGGCAACGCGGAGCGCTTCGGCGAGATCGGCCTTCAGGTCATCCGGATGTTCCAGCCCGACCGAAAGCCTCACCAGCCCATCACCTACGCCCATCGAGGCGCGGACATCCGGGGTAAAACGCTGATGCGTGGTCGTTGCCGGATGGACAGCAAGGCTCTTGGCATCGCCGAGATTGTTCGAGATCCGGAAGATCCGCAGCGCGTTGAGGAACCGGAAGGCCGCCGCCTTGCCGCCCTCGACCTCCAGCGCGATCAGTGTCGAAGGCCCGCCCATCTGCCGGGCGATGATCTCGGCCTGCGGATGGTCCTTGCGGCCGGGGAAAATCAGCCGCGTGACCTTCTTCTGGTCGGCCAGCCAATCCGCCAGCAGGCTGGCACTGCGGGTCTGGCGCTCGACCCGCAGGGAAAGGGTCTCGAGGCCCTTCAGCAGCACCCAGGCATTGAACGGCGACATGGCCGGCCCGGTCTGGCGCAACAGGGTATGGATATGCGTGTTGATGAACTCCTCGGAAGCGAGGATCACACCGCCGAGGCAGCGGCCCTGCCCGTCAATATGCTTGGTCGCGGAATAGGTGACACAATCCGCCCCGAGCGCCAGCGGCTTCTGCCAGACTGGCGTGGCGAAGACATTATCGACGACAAGCTTGGCGCCGGCCGATTTCGCGATCGCCGCCACGGCCTCGATGTCGATGACCTCGAGCGTCGGGTTGGCCGGGCTTTCAAGGAAGAACACCTTCGTGTTCGGCCGGATCGCCGCGCGCCAGGCCGCAAGGTCGGTGCCGTCGATCAAGGTGGATTCGATCCCGTAGCGCGGCAGGTGCTCTTCCACCACATAGCGGCAGGATCCGAACAGCGCCCGCGCGGCAACGATATGGTCCCCCGCCCGGAGGAGACCCATCAGCGCCGCCGTGACCGCCGCCATCCCTGTGGCCGTGGCCCGCGCGGCCTCCGCGCCTTCCAGCAGCGCCATGCGCTTTTCGAACATCGCCACGGTGGGGTTCGAGAACCGGGCATAGATATAGCCGGGATCCTCGCCGATGAAGCGCTTCTCGCATTGCTCCGCGCTCTCGTAGACATGCCCCTGCGTCAGGAACAAAGCCTCGGAGGTCTCGGCGAACTGGGAGCGCAGGGTGCCCCCGTGCACGAGTTCCGTTTCGAAATGGCGCTTCGGGGTGGAATGCGGATCGGCCATGGCGGGTCTCCGGGACGGCAGGATGCCGACCCATAACCCAGCCCAAATCGTTCGTAAAGACGAACGAACGTCCTGTTTGTCGGATTATTGTGGGAGTACCCGGCCGGGCCGGTTGCCCTCGACCCCCGGAAGCCCCTATCACGCTTCAAACATGAGGTGAGCGATGACGATCCTTTTTGCCGCCGAGGGCTGGGACCCTGCGCCCTGGATCCAGGCCTTCGAAAAGCACGGCGAAGGCCGGCGTGCCGTGATGTCCGTCGGGCAGGAATTCGACCCGGCCTCCATCCACTATGCCGCCGTCTGGAAGCCCCGGCCCGGCCTTCTGGCCAGCCTGCCGAACCTGCGCGCCATCTTCAATCTCGGCGCCGGCGTCGATGCGCTGCTGGCGGACACGACATTGCCGGATGTGCCGATCATCCGCATCGTCAACCCGGATCTGACCGTCCGGATGACGGAGTGGGTCGTGCTGCAGGCCCTGTTCCATCTCCGTCAGATGCCGGCCTATCAGGCCCAGCAGGCCCGCCGCGAATGGCGCCAGCTGGCCCAGCCCGCCGCGCGCGAAGTCCGCGTCGGCCTGATGGGATATGGCGTACTCGGCCGGGATTCCGCCGAGGTCCTGCAACGCCTCGGCTTCGATGTTGCGGTCTGGGCGCGGCGGCCCCAGCCGGAGGCCGATTGCCCGGTCTTTGTCGGGAAGGACGCCCTGCCCGCCTTCCTCGCCCGGACGGACATGCTTGTCGTCCTGCTTCCGCTGACACCGGAAACGCGCGGAATTCTGGATCGCACGCTGTTCGAGCGCCTCGCCCGGGATGGCGTTCTCGGCGGGCCGGTATTGATCAATGCCGGCCGCGGCCTGCTTCAGGTGGAAGCGGATATCCTCGCTGCGCTTGAATCCGGCCTGCTCGCCGGAGCCAGCCTCGATGTCTTCGAAACCGAGCCGCTGCCGGCGACAAGCCCGCTCTGGACGCATCCGAAGATCGTGATCACGCCGCATGTCGCGGCGGATTCAACGCCGGAAGGGCTGGTGGGCGGCATTCTCGCTGATATCGCCCGCTTCGAACGGGGCGAGACCCTGCCGAACGAGGTTGACCGCCAGTCCGGCTACTGAACAGGGTCAGAGCGTTCGCAAAAGGCCGGTCTTCACGTCGAACATCGCGCCATGCAGGTGCAGCTTGCCCCGTCCGTGGAGGATGTTCACGCAAGGAAAGGTGAGCAGGTTCTCGACCGAGTTTCGGATCGAGGCCACGGCCAGCCTTTCGGCATAATCATGGTCGCTTTCCTCAACCTGGGCTGGAAGCGATTCCGCCGCCGGCGAGATCAGCGTCATCCACTTGCCGATGAAGTCGCCCGGCGACAGCGCATCCTCGCTGTCCGGATTGCGCGTACGCCGCACATAGGCATGGACGCCGCCGCAACGGCCATGGCCCATCACGACGATATGTTTCACCCGGAGAGCCTGCACCGCGAATTCCAGTGCAGCCGAGGTCCCATGCAGCTCGCCATCCGGCGAATAGGGCGGCACGAGATTGGCCACGTTGCGGACAACGAAAACCTCGCCCGGCCGCGCATCGAAGATCACCTCCGGGGAAACCCGGCTGTCGCAACAGGCGATGATCATGATCTCGGGCTTCTGCCCGTTTTCCGCCATGTCGAACAGGCGTTCACGCTCCTGCGGCAGCCGCCCGCTCTTGAAGGCGGCATAGCCGTCCAGCAGGCGCTGCGGGAACGGCGTGGTGGGAAGAGGCGCGCTCATGGCGCCGTTATGGCGGGTTCCCGCGTTTCCGCAAGCAGAATTTGCTGCAATGCAGCCAGAGAATATCGGTCGAATTCCCCGCTTTTCCGATGAATCGCCGCGTTCTAGAAGCGCTCGCCGCGCACGACCGCGACATCCCCGACCGTGACAATTCCGATCTGCCGCGACAGCAGTCGCATCACATCGGCAAGGATGGCCTCCACCCGGCCGGCATCGGTGATGCAGATCAGCATGACCATCTGGCCAGCACCGCCGACCAGCCCGTCACGCGTCCAGCTGCCGGTGCTGCCGCGCCCCGCCAGGACGGGCAGGATAGAATAGCCGGTCACGCCCGCCGTCTCGAGCGCGGCCGTCAGCCGGTGGATGGCCGGCGCCTCGACAATGATCTCGATCCGCTTCTTGGGATGCATATCCATCAGGCGCCTCCGGAAACACGTGCGGCGAGGAAGAGATAGAGGGGCAGGCCGATCGTCAGGTTGAACGGGAACGTCACCGCCAGCGACAATGTGAGGTAGATCGCCGGCCGCGCCTCGGGCAAGGCGAGGCGCATCGCGGCCGGCACGGCGATATAGGAGGCCGAGGCCGAAAGCGTGATCAGCAAGGCAGCGCCCCCGGGCGAGAGCGGAAGGACGAGGCAGAAGCCGGCTGCAAGCGCGGCAGAAATCAGGGGCATGTAAAGACCGAAGGCGATCACCGGGAGCGAAAGCAGTTTTCCGCCCTCGCGCAGCCCCCGCCCGGCAACCAGCCCCATATCCAGCAGGAAGAGGCAGAGAATGCCCCGGAACGGCGCGCCGATGAAGGGATCGATCATCGCGAGGCCCTTCGGCCCGGTGATGGCGCCGATGATGAAGGAGCCGATCAGCATGACGATCGAGCCGTTGAGGCCGATCTCGCGCAGCAGCGCACCGACGGGCTCGCCCCGCCGATCCGGCGCAGCGCGCCGGGCCAGCAGCAGCGCCACCATGATGGCAGGGGTTTCCATGATCGCGGCGACCGCGACGAGATAGCCCTCGAAGGGCCAGCCGGCGAGGCGCACGGCTTCCGTGCCGGCCACAAAGGTGACGATCGAGATCGAGCCGTAATGCGCTGCCACGGCGGCCGCATCAACAGCCGAAAGGCGTGTCGTGAGACGAAGCAGGCCGTACCCGACGAGCGGTATGGCGGCAGAGAGCAGCGCGCCGGCTCCGATCGCTCCGAGCATGCGGCTGTCAATGCCGGTCCTGTTAATCTCGACACCGCCCTTGAAACCGATGGCCAGCATTAGATAGAGCGCCAGCGCCTTGGCGATGGCCTCGGGCACGGAGAGGTCGCTCCGGGCCAGCGCCGCGGCAAAACCCAGCACGAAGAACAGCACCATCGGCGAGGTGAGATTGGCAAGCGCGAGATCAAGTCCGGACATGCCGCACCCTTTGCCGGACGAGGTCTGTGCCGTCAATCACGCGAAGATCGCCATGGGCAAGCCAAACCGGTCGCGGTCGAACGGGTCGGGATGGGCCCGGGCGAGGCCCGAAGCCACGCGCTGGGCCGTTAGCAGGCAGGCAAATGCGTCCAGCAGGTCATCTGTTCCGGCGCCTCTGGGTGGCGCGGCATCGAGGGCTTCGGAAGGAATCCCGGCAGCAGCTAGCAGCGTACAGCGTTCCCGCTTGCCCTCGGCGGTCTTCTTCGGATGCTCGAGCGGGCGGCCCTTCAACCGGCGGAAAACCAGCTCGGGATGGGTTTCGACCACGGGAAAGCCGGGGTGCCGGGGGTCGCGCAGCCACCGATCCAGCTCGCGGATCTTGGGGAAGAGGTTGAAGGCCTGTTTCGCGATCTTGCGCGGCGGATTGGAGGAGGCGAAAGCCGCGTCACAGGCCTGCCGGTAATCCTCCGCCTTCACCGCCGCCCGGGCCGGGATGGAGAAGACACTGGATTGCCGGGCACCGAGCAACGGCCGGACAGCCCGCTCCGCCTTTCGCCCGGAACCCTCGATCCGGTCCGGCAGCCCGATCGGCATGTCGATGGCGACGGCCGCCAGTCGGGGTGCGATGCCTTCAAGATCCGCCAGCCGGGGCAGGACGACATGGCGGAGTGTCATGGGCCCGGAAACCCGACCGATCACCACCATCCAGCCGGACGGGCAGCCATCAATCCCGGCGATCCAGTCGCTTCCGGTTGGCAAGCTCGCCCTCCCGCGTTAATCCCAAGGTTCCGCATCGATATTGGCAGGTGCCTCATGATCGAAAACCCCCCGCCCCGGAAGTTTCGTTCGGTCCTCTATGTGCCTGCCATCAACGAGCGCGCCATTGCGAAGGCGGCGACCCTCCCGGCCGATGCCATCATCCTCGACCTCGAGGACGCCGTGGCGCCTGACGCCAAGGCCGAAGCCCGGCGCCGCGCGCGTGCCGCGCTGGAAAGCCGCATCCTTGCGCCGAGAACCGTGATCGTGCGGGTGAATGGCCTGCCGGAAGGGGAACAGACCCACGAATGGCTGGCCGATGATCTCGCCGAGATCGCCGCGGCCGGCGCGGATGCGGTGCTGTTCCCCAAGATCCGGACCGGTGCCGATGTCGCCCGCGCGGAAGGCCTGCTCGATCACCATTTCGCCCCGGCCTCGCTCCGGCTCTGGCTGATGATCGAAACCCCGCAGGCCATCCTCAATCTGCGCGATATCGTAACACCGCAGGACGAAAGCCATGGCCGGCTCGAAGCGCTCGTCATGGGAACGAATGACCTTGGAAAGGAGATGCGGCTGCCACCCTCTCCGTCACGGTTGCCGCTATTGCAGGCTCTGTCCTCGACGGTTCTGGCCGCGCGGGCGCAGGATCTGGTTGTCCTCGATGGCGTTTTCGGCCGGATCGAGGACAAGGCCGCCTTCGAGAGCGAGTGCCATCAGGGCCGCGCCCTCGGCTTCGACGGCAAGACGCTGGTCCATCCCTCGCAGATCGATATCGCCAACCGGGCCTTCTCGCCCACCGAAGCCGAACGCGCGGAGGCAGAAGCCATCGTGAAGGCCTTCGAGAACCCGGAGAATGTCGGGCGCGCGGTGCTCGTCGTCAACGGCCGGATGGTCGAGGATCTCCATTACCGCGTGGCAAAGCAGGTCCTCGCCCTCGCCGAGTGAGGCTGCGGACAGATACAGGGTGGTCGGCCTGACCGCTTGTGCCTAGAATGGCAGGATGAAGCGGCTCCACCGCCTGCGCCGGATCATGACGCGCATCATGATCGGGCTCATCGCCCTGATTGCGCTGAGCCTGCTGCTCGGTCGCTTCCTGCCGATTCCTTCGACATTGATGCTCGGCCGCTGGCTGGGGCAGATGCCTGTCACGCGACAATGGGTGCCGCTGGAGGCCATCGCGCCATCAGTGATCCGCTCGGCCATCGCCTCGGAGGACCAGCGCTTCTGCCTGCATCACGGCGTGGATTTCGGTGCGCTGGCGGAAGTCCTGGAGGATCCGGACGGTCCCTCGCGCGGTGCCTCGACGATCACGATGCAGGTCGTCAAGAATGTCTATCTCTGGCCCGGCCGCTCCTACATCCGGAAGGGGCTCGAGATTCCGCTGGCGCTTCTGGTCGATCTCGCCTGGGGCAAGGCCCGCGTGATGGAAGTCTATCTCAACATTGCGGAATGGGGGGAAGGCGTTTTCGGCATCGAAGCCGCGGCCCGCCACCATTTCGGTAAGCCGGCCTTGCGGCTCACGCCGACGGAATCGGCCCGGCTCGTCTCGATCCTGCCGGATCCACGCCGGCGGGACCCACGAAGAGACTCCGCGTCCGCGCGGCGGGTCTCGGCGAGGAGCCTCGCGGTCGGAGACCTCGCCGGTTGCGTTCTGCCACGCGGCTAGGGAGCTTCCTCAGGCGAGGCGCGCCCGCTCGATCGCCTCGACGATGAAGCGCCGGGCTTCGGCGGCATCACCCCAGCCAAGCAGCTTCACCCACTTGCCGGGTTCGAGATCCTTGTAGTGCAGGAAGAAATGCTCGATCTGCTTCCAGGTGATTTCCGGGAGGTCGGAGTAGTTCTCCACCTTGGCATAGCGCTGCGTCAGCTTGGGCGAGGGAACCGCGATGATCTTCTCGTCACCGCCGCCATCATCTTCCATGCGAAGCACGCCGATCGGCTTCACATTGATGACAGCACCGGGAATGATCGGCCGGGTATTGGCGATCAGCACGTCGATCGGATCACCGTCCTCGGACAGCGTATGCGGCACGAAGCCATAATTCCCGGGATAGCGCATCGGGGTGTAGAGGAACCGGTCGACAACCAGCGTGCCGGCTTCCTTGTCCATCTCGTACTTGATCGGCTCCCCGCCGATAGGAACTTCGACGACCACATTGATGTCGTAAGGCGGGTTCTTGCCGATGGCGATGGCATCAAGGCGCATGGGGACAAACTCCTGTTCTTTCCTGACGCTCTAATCGTAATGTTTGCGATGCACAATATCGCCGGAAGACCAAGACGCCTGGTTTGACACTGGCGGAAGGGATGCTAAGCCCGCCACCATGCCCAAGCCGGTTCATTCCGACGAGTATTATGAATGGCGTCGCCTCAAGCGTGAGGCCCGCTGGAACCGGCCGATCGGCTCGGCGCGCGAGCGGCTCCGCGCCTGGCTCGACCTGCTTTTTGTCGATCACGGCATCCTCCGGATTGTCCATCTCAACCGGCATCGCGTCG
Organism: Rhabdaerophilum sp. SD176; assembly: GCF_030143245.1. Classification (GTDB taxonomy): domain Bacteria; phylum Pseudomonadota; class Alphaproteobacteria; order Rhizobiales; family Beijerinckiaceae; genus Rhabdaerophilum. Next base: position 71,247 of record NZ_JARJNS010000005.1, read on the forward strand.
GGCGGAACCTGCTGCGCTCGGCACAGCCTTCCCCGCGCGATATCGCGCGGATGGCGGAGGAAGGGCTGAAGACCATCGTGAACCTGCGGGGTGGCCGTTCACACGGGGCCTGGCAGCTCGAGCGTGATGCAGCCGAGCGCCATGGCATCACTATCGTCGATTTCGTGCTGCGCTCCCGCGAGGCGCCGGATCGCGAATCCCTGCTTGGCCTCCCGGCCTTCTTCGCCAGCCTCGACTATCCGGTTCTGGCCCATTGCAAATCAGGCGCGGATCGCGCCGGGCTGTTCGCGGCGCTGTATCTGCTGGTGGTCGAGGGCGCGAAAGTCAGCAAGGCCCGGCGCGAATTGTCGCTGCTGAAGGGCCATTTCCGCTATGCCAAGACCGGCATCCTCGATGCATTCCTCGAGGATTATGCCGAGAACGGCGAGAAGCGTGGCAAGGCCTTCATGGACTGGGTCCGCGAGGATTACGATCCGGAGCAGCTGCAGAAGAGCTTCAGGCCCAAACGGCTTCACAGCCTGGTGGCCGATACCCTGTTGCGTCGGGAGTGACTGGTCCGGGAAGGACTGTGTTTCCTGGGGCCGGGAAACTGGAGCGGGTAAAGGGATTCGAACCCTTGACCCCAACCTTGGCAAGGTTGTGCTCTACCCCTGAGCTACACCCGCATCCGTGTCCGGTTGAAATCGCCGGAGGACGGCTCTATGCCCCAACTTGTTCGAGCTGACAAGCCCGAATTTCTAGTTCGGTGACGAAAGATTTTCCCCCATGACGGATTCCCCCGCCCCGCCCGCAACCAATGCCGCGCTCGCCTTGCTGGCGGAACTCGGTATCCGCGCCTCTACGGTCGAGCACCCGCCGCTGCACACGGTCGAGGAATCGCGCGCCCTGCGCGGCGAGATTGCCGGCGCGCATACCAAGAACCTTTTCCTCAAGGACAAGGGCAGCAATCTCTTCCTCGTGACGGCCGAAGAATCCTCCCCGCTCGATCTCAAGCAGATCGACAAGGTCATCGGCGCGAAAGGCCGCGTTTCCTTTGCCAGCGCCGAGCAGCTGCTCGATGCGCTCGGCATCCTGCCGGGCTCGGTCAGCCCGCTCGCGCTGGTCAATGACCGGTCGGGCCGGGTGCACTTCATCCTCGAGGAAAGGCTGGCGGAAGTGCCGGTCATCAACGTCCATCCCCTGGTCAACACGATGACGACCTCGATCACCGGAACCGATCTGCGCCGCTATGTCGAGGCGACGGGCCACGCGATTACGGTGCGCTCGCTTCCTTACCGGGAAATCGCGGAACCGCCGGCCTGACGGTGCAAGGCAGTTGCGTGGACCCGGCCAAGGCCCCATGTAAGCAGGAACAAGACGGACAGCAGAAGGAACCGGGCTGATGAGCGAAGCAGCCGATCTGATCAAGGACACGACAACCGCGACCTTCCGGCAGGATGTCCTGCAGGAATCCGTGAAACAGCCGGTCCTTGTTGATTTCTGGGCGCCCTGGTGCGGCCCCTGCAAGCAGCTGGGCCCCGCCATCGAGAAGGTGATCAAGGCCGCCAAGGGCAAGGTGAAGCTGGTCAAGATGAATATCGACCAGTATCCCGAGATTGCCGGCCAGCTCGGCGTGCAATCCATCCCGGCGGTTTTCGCCTTCTCCCGTGGCCAGCCGGTCGACGGTTTTGTCGGCAACCTGCCCGAAAGCCAGATCCGCGGCTTCATCGAGCGCCTTGTCGGACCGCTCGGCGCCGATATCGCCACGCTGGTCGCCGAGGGCAATGCCCTTCTGGAGGATGGCGATGCAGCCGGCGCAGCCGAATGTTTCGCCCGGATCCTTGCAGAGGAATCCGAGAATGCCGATGCCCTCGGCGGCCTCGCCCGCGCGCAGGTCCTCGCCGGCAATCTCGATCAGGCCGACCGCATTCTCGCTGCCGTTCCGCCGGCGCAGGCTTCCCATGCCTCGATTGCCGGCGCGCGCGCCGCACTCGATCTCGCACGGCAGGTCGAATCGCTCGGCGATATTGCGAATCTCGTCCGGCAGGTCGAGGCCAACCCGGCCGATCATCAGGCGCGGTTCGACCTTGCTTTGGCGCTGAATGCCAAGAACCGCCGGCTGGAAGCCGCGGAGCACCTCATCGCTATCCTGCGCAAGGACAGGAACTGGAACGACGATGGTGCCCGGAAACAGCTCATCCAGTTCTTCGAGGCCTGGGGCCCGATGGACGAGGCAACGCTGGCCGGGCGCCGCATGCTCTCGGCCACGTTGTTCTCCTGAGGCGGGTCCGGGCATGGCCAGCAATGTCGCATATCTCGATGCAGGCGAATTGCCGGGAACGCTCCCGGTCTTTCCGCTCCCGGGTGCCTTGCTGCTGCCGCGCGGGCAGATGCCGCTCAACATCTTCGAACCGCGCTACCTCGCCATGATCGATGCGGCCCTGCGCGCTGACCGGCTGATCGGCATGATCCAGCCCGATGCCTCGCAGGCAGCGCAGATCGGCCTCCCGTCACTCTATCAGGTGGGATGCGCCGGGCGGATTACGCAGTTCGCGGAAACCGGCGACGGCCGCTACCTGGTCCAGCTGACCGGGATCTGCCGGTTCCGGCTGGTCGAGGAAATCCCGGCTGATACCCTGTTCCGGCAGGTCCGCGCCGATTTCCGCGCTTTCGAGGCCGATCTTGAGGCGCGCCGAGGCGAGGAGCGGGTCCGCCGCCAGGCGGTTATCGACGCATTGCGCCGGTTTTCGGAAGCCAACAGGCTGGAAATCGACTGGGACAACATCCATGCGGCCCCGAACGAGGCGCTGGTCAACGCCCTGTCGATGATGGCACCTTTCGGCGTTGCGGAGAAACAGGCCCTGCTGGAAGCGCCGGATCTCGAATCCCGGGCGGACATGCTGGTGGCGCTGACCGAGATGGATCTGGTCCGTGACGCCGGCGACGGCGGAACCCGCATGCAATAGGTGCCCCATGGCTGACGAACCCGAAAGACAGGCTGCCCTTCCCATGACCAATACCAATCTGACACCCGGTTCCACCGAGCGCGGGATCGACCCCAAGCTGCTTGAATTGCTGGTCTGCCCGGTCACCAAGTCGACGCTCGACTATGATGCCGTCCATCAGGAACTGGTCAGCCGGCCGGCCCGGCTGGCCTATCCGATCCGTGATGGCATCCCGATCATGCTGCCCGAGGAAGCGCGGCGCCTCGACGACTGAACGCCGTCAGAGCGCCTCGCCGCGCATGAGCCGTGGCGCGCCCTGCGCCGTCCCGGCCGCGTTCTCGACCAGCCGGTCCTTGAGGCCCGGCCAGCGTTCGACCAGCCCGACGCCGACATCGCGGACAAGGCGAAGCAGCCCGGATTCCCGCGAGAACAGCCGGTTGAGGCTCTCCGTGGTCATGGCCATGGCAACGGCCGGCGGGCGTCGAGCGGACTGATAGGCCTCCAGCATGTCCGGCGCGCCCGGATCAAGCCCGAGCCGCATCCGATCCACGATCTGCTCCGCCAGTACCGCGACATCCGCCAGACCGAGATTGAGCCCCTGCCCCGCCAGCGGATGGACGACATGCGCGGCATCGGCAGCCAGAACCACCCGCCCCGCATGGAAGCGCCGGGCCAGACGGAGCTGGAGCGGATGGGAGGTGAACGCCTCGAGCGCGGTGATCTCGCCCCGGCGCCCGGCGGCTCGCTGCCGGATCCCCTCGAGGATGGCCCGTTCCCCGCCGCGCAGGATCCGCTCCGCGTCCGCCGCCCGCTCGGACCAGACAATCGAGGAGCGACCCGCATCCAGCGGCAGCATGGCGAAAGGACCCGCCGGCAGGAAATGCTGAAGGCCCTCGCCCTCGTGATCCAGCGAATGCCGGATCGTGGCGACGATGGCAATCTGGTCATAGGGCCAGCCATGGACCGGAATCCCGGCAAGCATCCGGAGGCGCGAGCGAGCGCCATCGGCAGCCACGACGAGCGCGCCGTCCTGCTGGCTTTCACGGCCATCGCCATGGCGAAGTGTCAGACGGACCTGTCCTGCCTTCTGGTCGAGGCCCCGCAACGCGACAGGCTGTGGCGTGCATCCGGCAGCTGCACAGGCCTCGGCGAGGGTCGCGGCCAGTCGGTCGAGCGGCACAAGATGAGCGAGGGGCGCATCGGGACTTGCCGGGCTGAAGCCGAGAAGGTCAGGCCGGATTGCTTCCTCCAGCGCTGAATCGGTGATCCGGATGGTCTCCATGGGGAAGGTCAGGGGGGCCAGCACGGGCCAAACGCCGAGCTGTTCGAGCAGGCTGCGAGAGCCGGCATGCAGCGCGATGTAGCGGGCTTCCGGCGCCGTCCGGCGAGCCTGGTCCGGCCCGGACTCGACAAGCCAGGCGAGCCGCGAGGCCGGGATGCCCGCCCCGAGCAGGGCAAGGACCAGCGAAGAGCCAGCCGGGCCTGCGCCATAGACGATGATTGGATCAGACATGCAGCCTCCTCATCGAGTGCTTGTATAGGCGTGGAGGCGATCCGGGAAAAGCCGGATGTGGGGATCGGCCGCGCAAGGCTTGACGCACCGCAAGGGGCCGGCCACGTTCGCGCCCGAACGAAGCGCAACCCGAGAACCGGCGAGGCCGATGTCCCCGATCGCAACCCTCCTTCACATCCTGGATCTCGAGCAGCTCGATACCAATCTCTGGCGGGGCGTTTCGCCGGATTCGAGCCGGTACCGTGTCTTCGGCGGCCAGGTCATCGCCCAGTCGCTCGTGGCTGCCATGCGTTCGGTCGAGAACCGGCCGGTCCATTCGCTGCACGGCTATTTCATGCTGGGTGGCGATCCGACCCGCCCGATCCTCTACGAGGTCGACCGGATCCGCGACGGGCGCAGCTTCACCACGCGCCGGGTTCGTGCGATCCAGAACGGCGAATCGATCTTCGCGATGATGGCCTCGTTCCAGAGTCCGGAGGACGGCCTGCACCACGCCATGCCGATGCCGGATGTGCCGCCCCCCGAATCGCTCCCCGACGAGGAGGAGATCCGGGCGCGCTTCGTGCCGCATCTCACCGAGATCCGCCAGCGCTACTGGAAGAGCCAGCGGGCCATCGAATTGCGTCCCACGAGCCCGGACGCCTATTTTTTGCGCAACCCGGGCCCGCCCTACCAGAATGTCTGGTTCCGGGCATCCGGCATGCTGCCGGACGGTGACGACCTCCATTCCACCATTCTCGCCTATGCCTCTGACATGACCTTGCTCGACGGCGCTGCGGTTGCGCATGGGCGCAGCGTCATCGATCCGGAGATCCAGGCAGCCAGCCTCGATCACGCGATCTGGTTCCATGACCGGTTCCGCGCGGATGACTGGCTGCTCTATGCACAAGACAGCCCCTGGTCAGGCGCGTCGCGCGGACTGGGCCGTGGGCTGATCTACACGCGGGATGGCCGGCTTGTCGCCTCGGTCATGCAGGAAGGGCTGATGCGGCTTCGCAAGTCCGGGCCGGGGCCGGACTGAACGCGCCCGGCTTGAATGCGTGCGACGCAAGCTTTTGCGCCTATATTTTAGGCAGCATGCGTTAAATTTGATCTCTTCTTGATCATTCCGCCTGAAAGAGTGGCGTTGTGCCCTCGTTTTGACGGTCCATACCCCGCCCGGGGCGCCTGATTCTGCCGCATCGCACCCGGAATTCATGCGGAATCACGCAAACAGCCTTCATGCCCCTGATTCTGGCACGCCACTTGTTACACACTTGATCGCTGGCTTCCCTGGGGAACTTTGGGGGCGTGAAACAGCGGCAGTTGAGGCGAAACCCCGGCAAGGAGAGAGGCATGAAGCTCGTCACCGCCATCATCAAGCCGTTCAAGCTCGAGGAAGTGCGTGATGCGCTTACATCCTTGGGCGTGCACGGGATGACCGTTACGGAAGTTAAGGGCTATGGCCGCCAGAAAGGCCATACGGAGATCTATCGCGGCGCGGAATATGCCGTGAGCTTTCTTCCGAAGATCAAACTCGAAGTCGCGATCGACACGGCTCTGGCGGACAAGGTGATCGAAGCCATCACCCAGTCGGCCCGAACCGGCCAGATCGGCGATGGCAAGATCTTCGTCCAGCCGGTCGAACGCGCCCTGCGCATCCGTACCGGCGAGCGCGACGGCGAAGCGCTCTGATCCCGTATCCAGAGAAAAGGTTGTCCAAATGTCGAAGCTTGAGACCTTCTTCAAGCGCTCCATGACGGCGGGTGCCGTCCTTGCGCTTTCCGCGGTGCCGGCCCTTGCCGCCGCGCCATCATTCAACAAGGGTGACATCACCTGGATGATGGTTGCCACCATCCTCGTGCTCCTGATGACGATCCCCGGCCTCGCATTGTTCTATGGCGGCCTTGTCCGCTCGAAGAACATGCTGTCGGTCCTGACCCAGGTTCTGGCCACGGTCTGCCTGGTCACGCTGATCTGGGTCTTCTACGGTTACTCGATGGCCTTCACCAGCGGCGGCGGCCTGAACGACTATGTCGGCGGCTTCTCCAAGGCCTTCCTGGCGGGCGTGACGCTCGAATCGCCGGCGGCGACCTTCTCGAACGGCGTCGTCATTCCGGAAATGCTCTACATGGCCTTCCAGATGACCTTCGCCTGCATCACGCCGGCGCTGATCGTCGGTGCCTTTGCCGAACGCGTGAAGTTCTCGGCGCTGATGCTCTTCGTGGCGCTCTGGGTGACCTTCATCTACTTCCCGATGGCCCACATGGTCTGGTACTGGGCCGGCCCGGATGCGATCGCTGATGCGGCCAAGGCTGTTGCCGCGGCGACCGACGAAGCGGCCAAGAAGGCAGCGCAGGCGAAGCTCGACGAAGTCAAGGCCGATGCCGGCATGCTCTTCAAGTGGGGCGCGCTCGACTTCGCCGGCGGCACTGTCGTTCACATCAATGCCGGGATTGCGGGCCTTGTCGGCGCGATCATGATCGGCAAGCGCATCGGCTACGGCAAGGACCTGCTCGCCCCGCATTCGCTGACGCTGACCATGGTGGGCGCGGCCCTGCTCTGGGTGGGCTGGTTCGGCTTCAACGCCGGTTCGAACCTCGAAGCGAATGGCACGACCGTCCTCGCCATGGTGAACACCTTCGTCGCAACCGCGGCGGCGGGCATCTCCTGGCTCTTCGTGGAATGGGCCATCAAGGGCAAGCCTTCGCTGCTCGGCCTGGCTTCGGGTGTGGTTGCCGGCCTCGTCGCCGTCACCCCGGCCTCGGGCTTTGCCGGCCCGATGGGCTCGATCGTCCTTGGCCTTGTTGCTGGCGCCGTCTGCTTCTTTGCCTGCACCACGATCAAGAACGCGCTGGGCTATGATGACAGCCTCGATGTGTTCGGTGTCCACTGCATCGGCGGCATCATCGGTGCCATCGGCACGGGTATCCTCGTGAACCCGGCCCTCGGCGGCGCTGGCATCCCGGACTACGAATCCAAGCCGGGCGAACTCGCCATCGCGGCCTATGAATTCGGTCCGGCCGTGCTTGCCCAGATCAAGGCCGTGGTCTTCACGCTGCTCTTCTCCGGCATCGGCTCGGCGATCCTGTTCAAGGTTGTCGATCTCGTGGTCGGCCTGCGCGTCCCGCAGGAACAGGAGCGGGAAGGCCTCGATATCGCCTCGCATGGCGAGCGCGCCTACAATTCCTGATGAGTTCAGCGACCCGGCGGGAATTCTCCTCCCTCTCGCCGGATCGGACTTCGAAGCGGGCTCTACGGAGCCCGCTTTTTTTATGCGCCGTCGCCACGCTGCGCCCGTGTGCAAACAAAACCTTAACCGGGCGCTGCAATAACAAAGGGTGGCGGTCAGACCCGGTCAACCCTCAGGAGGGCCGGATCCGGACGCCCCGATCTGTCAGTCTCGCGTAAGGAACGGCCCTGAGATGCGGACCACGCGCCTCGCTCCATCATCGCTGGATGTGCTCTCCCACGACATGCGCGAGGGTCTGTCGCGCCGCCTGGTCGATCTGACGGGGCTGGTCCTGCTGACCATCGCGATCCTGCTCGGGCTGGCCCTCGCCTCCTGGTCGGTGGCGGATCCCAGCCTCTCCAATGCCACTACGGTGAAGGCCCGAAACTGGCTGGGCTTTCCCGGCGCCGTCGCGGCGGACCTAGCCATGCAGCTTTTCGGGATCGGCAGCGTCGGTCTTTCGGCAGCGCTCGGCCTCGTAGGCAGCCGTCTTCTCTGGACCCGGGAAACGGCAGGCCTGCACTGGCGCCTGCTGATCGCCATCCTCGGCCTGATGTCCTCGGCGATCTTCGCCGCAGCCCTGCCGACAACCGAGCGCTGGCCGCTGCCAAGCGGCCTCGGCGGCGCCCTCGGTGACGTGCTTCTCGGCCTGACTGCCTTTCTCGGTATGGGCAGCCAGGGCTTCGGCCGACTGATTGCCGGGCTTGCCTTCGGCGCACTCACGATTCTCGCCTTCAGCCTGCTGAGCCGCGGGCTTGTCCGCGACCAGGAAGAGGTCGACGAGCCTGACGACGAACGCGATTCGGACGAACCTTCCGCAGCGATCCTGTCGATCGGGGCGATCCTGCATGCCTTCTACATGGTGCGCGGCTTCCTCGCCCGGCTCGGACCTCTCTGGGCCCGGGGACGCGCGCGCTTCGAGGCCCGTCGCACGGCGCCGCCGCCGGTCAGGACGCCGGTGGAGCCGACAAGGGCACCTGTGGCACCGCGCCGGATCGAGCCGGGCTTCGGCCAGATGGCCGCCGAGCCGTTACTCGATCCTGTCGCCCATTTCGACGAGGACGAAGACGAGGATATGGCCCCGCTCGAGCCCCGGCCGATGCCGGCCGGCCGGCAGAACCCCCTGCCGGCGGATATCCTGCCTGACCTTCCCGACAATCCCGGCCGCGTGACGGCACCGGTCGGGTCGCTGAAGGCGGGCAAGCGCGAGATCCGCGAGGCCCAGTCCTCGATCTTCGACCAGATGGAGTTCCAGTTTCCGCCGCTCTCGCTGCTGGCGGAGCCGAAGCGGAACGCCACGCCGCAGATCTCGACCGATGCGCTCGAACAGAATGCCCGGCTGCTGGAAGGCGTGCTGGACGATTTCGGCGTCCGCGGCGAGATCATCAATGTCCGGCCAGGCCCGGTCGTGACCCTTTACGAGCTTGAACCGGCGCCGGGCACCAAATCGTCCCGCGTGATCGGGCTTGCCGAGGACATCGCCCGCTCGATGAGCGCGGTTGCGGCCCGTGTGGCGGTAGTCCCTGGCCGCAACGCGATCGGCATCGAATTGCCGAATGCCAAGCGCGACACCGTGCTGCTGCGGGAATTGCTCGCCTCGGAGGATTTCGAGAAATCCAAGCTCCGTCTGCCGATCTGCCTCGGCAAGACGATCGGCGGCGAACCGGTCATCGTCGATCTCGCCCGGATGCCGCATCTGCTGGTCGCCGGCACGACCGGCTCGGGCAAGTCCGTGGCCATCAACACCATGATCTGCTCGCTGCTCTACCGGCTGAAGCCGGAGGAATGCCGCCTGATCATGATCGATCCAAAAATGCTGGAACTCTCGATCTATGACGGGATCCCGCATCTGCTCTCGCCGGTCGTGACCGATCCGAAAAAAGCGGTCGTCGCCCTCAAATGGGCCGTGCGCGAGATGGAAGAACGCTACCGCAAGATGTCGAAGATCGGCGTCCGCAACATCGACGGCTTCAATGCCCGGATGGAGGAAGCGCGCGAACGTGGCGAATGCCTGACCCGCACGATCCAGACCGGCTATGACCGCGAAACCGGCGAGGCGCTCTACGAGGAAGAGATCATGGAGCTGGAAAAGCTCCCCTATATCGTCGTGATTGTCGACGAGATGGCCGATCTCATGCTGGTCGCCGGCAAGGAAATCGAAGGGGCAGTGCAGCGCCTCGCCCAGATGGCCCGCGCCGCCGGCATCCACATCGTCATGGCCACGCAGCGCCCCTCGGTCGATGTTATCACCGGGACCATCAAGGCCAATTTCCCGACCCGGATCTCCTTCCAGGTCACGTCGAAGATCGACAGCCGCACTATTCTTGGCGAGATGGGCGCCGAGCAGCTGCTCGGCCAGGGCGACATGCTGTACATGGCCGGTGGCGGCCGCATCAGCCGCGTGCATGGCCCGTTCGTCGCCGACCAGGAAGTCGAGAAGGTGGTGAGCCATCTCAAGACGCAGGGCCGACCGGATTATGTCGATGCCGTCACGACAGATCTCGATGACGAGGGTGGCGCGGCCGAAGGTGGAGGGGATTCCCCGGTCTTCGACAAGGGCGAATTCGGCGACGAGAGCGCGGATCTCTACGATCAGGCCGTGGCCGTCGTCCTGCGCGACAAGAAAGCCTCGACATCCTATGTCCAGCGGCGCCTCCAGATCGGTTACAACCGTGCCGCCTCGATCATCGAGCGTATGGAACGCGAGGGCATTGTCGGCCCGGCCAACCATGCCGGCAAACGGGAAATCCTTCTCGAATCGGCACGGGAAGACTAGGATGGCGAAGTCCTGTCTCCATTCCGCCACAAGCGGATCCTAGGACGGTCACGCTCGGGCCTCGCGCCACGCTTCACGAAGGATCGCGACTCTCCATGTCGAAACCGCTCTCCTGGTCTCTTGCTGGCCTGATCTGGCTCTCCGGCATGGCAGCAGGTCTCGCGCAACAGGCGCCGCTGCCGCCGCTACGCCCCGCTACATCGGCAGCCGGCCAGCCCACCCAGCCGCAGAAGGTCGAGCCGCCGCCGAGCCTTGACCGCATCAACGCCTATTTCAACGCCATGCGTGGCATGCAGGCCAATTTCATCCAGACCGCCCCGGATGGCCGCAAGTTTGACGGCGTCCTCTATCTGCTGCGTCCCGGTCGGATGCGCTTCGAATATGCCCCGCCGGCCACACTGGAAATCGTCGCGGATGGCCGGACCGTGCGCATCCTCGATCGCAAGCTGAAAACTTGGGACGATTACTTTATCGGTCAGACACCGCTGAAGTTCCTGCTGCAGCCGAAAATCGATATCGCCAAGGATACCAAGGTCATCGATCTCAAGCGCTTTGGCCCGGAAATCATCCTGACGATCGAGGACAAGAGCACGCTCGGCGGCACATCGCGCATCCGCGTGATCTTCGATGGCGAGACCTACGCCCTGAAAGAATGGATCGTGACCGATCCGCAGGGCAGCGACACCCGCGTGGCCTTGTCCAACCTCAACCTCGCCGCCCTTCCCGACAAGGCGCTCTTCGTGATCGACGAGCAGCGTCTGGTCGAGCCGAAGAATTGAGGCGCCGCGCTTCCGGCCGGGGCGCCACAGGGGAAAACCGGACCAGCGCGACGAAACGCAACCAACATCCCTTTCGCCACCCATGGCGGCTCGGCTAAGAAGGGCCATGCGCTCATCGCGGGAGCCCTCATGCCCGAAACCCTGTCCATTGCCACCTGGAACATCAATTCGGTCCGGCTGCGCATCGATCTCGTCGGCCGCTTCCTGACGGAACAGGCGCCGGACGTCCTCTGCCTCCAGGAAACCAAATGCCCGAATGACGTGTTCCCCACCGCGGCCTTCGACAAGCTGGGCTACCGGCACAAGGCCTATATCGGCATCAAGGGCTATAATGGCGTGGCGATCCTGTCGAAACGCCCACTGACGCCGCTGGCTGCGCGACCGATGTGCGAGCGCGAAGATGCCCGCCATATCGCCGCGCGGATCGGCGAGGGCAGCAAGGCCATCACCCTGCACAATTTCTACGTGCCGGCAGGTGGCGACATTGCCGATCCCGACGAGAACCCTAAATTCGCGCACAAATTGGCGTTCGTCGAGGAGTTGAAGCGATTCTCCGAATCCCTTCGTGCGGAAGATGCACGCAGCGTCATCGTGGGTGATTTCAACATAGCCCCCCTCGAGCACGATGTCTGGAGCCACAAGCAGCTGCTGGATGTCGTCAGCCATACGCCCGTGGAGACGCGCGGCCTGACGGAGGTTCTGGCCGCTGGAGATTGGCATGATGTGGTCCGGGCACAATGGCCCGAACCGCGCAAGGTCTATTCCTGGTGGAGCTATCGCTCGCCGGACTGGGACAAGGCGGACAAGGGCCGGCGACTCGACCATGTCTGGGTCGGGCGCGGACTGGCCGGCGGCGAGGCGGACATCTCGATCCACCGCGAGGCCCGTGGCTGGGAACGCCCCTCGGACCATGTTCCCGTCTTGGCGCGGATTCAGATCGACTGAGGCTCAGAGTCCGGTGACGCGCGCCAGCCGGTCGGCCAGCTGGCGCGTCTGACGCGCAAGGTAATTGCGCATGGCGAGCGCGCTCTCGGGATGCGCTTCGAGGACTTTCGTCATCAGCTCGCGCGAGAAATACATGACGGTTGCCCCATCGCGCACCACAGCCGTTGCGGGCCTCTGGAGGGGAGCCACGAGGGCAAGCTGCCCGATCAGCGAGCCCGGTCCGAAAACATGCGGCGAGGGCGCGCCGTCGTCGCTCCGGTCCAGGACGATCTCTCCGCTCACCACGAGAAACCCGCCATCCGCCGGGTCGCCGCGCCTGAACAGGATGTCGCCCGTCCGCAAGTGCCGCCGGATGGCGGAAAAGGCCAGCAGGCGCAAGGCCTCCGGATCCACCGATTCGAAAACCGGCAGATCGCGCAGCAGCAGGATGAGATCATCGAGGCGCATCGCGATCCTCAGGGCACAAGGCGATAGCCGCCACTTTCCGTGACGAGGATCCGTGCCCGACCGGGATCGACCTCGATTTTCTGGCGGAGGCGGTAGATATGCGTCTCGAGCGTATGCGTCGTGACATTGGAATTGTAACCCCAAACCTCCTGGAGAAGGATATCGCGGCCCACGACACGCTGGCCCGCCCGGTAAAGGAAGCGCAGGATCGCGGTTTCCTTCTCCGTCAGGCGGATCTTCGAGCCCTTGTCCGTCACCAGCAGCTTGGCGCCGGGCCGGAAGGAATACGGCCCGATCGTGAAGATGGCATCGTCGCTGGCCTCGTGCTGCCGCAGATGGGCGCGGATGCGCGCCAGCAGAACGGCAAACCGGAACGGCTTGGTCACATAATCATTGGCGCCGGCTTCAAGGCCGAGGATCGTATCCGCCTCGCCATCATGGCCGGTCAGCATGATGATGGGCGACCGGAACCCCGCCTTCCGCAGGATCTTCACAGCCTCGCGGCCATCGAGATCCGGCAGGCCCACATCCATCACGACAAGATCGAAATGGTCGTTCTTCGCCATCTGGACGGCTGCGGCACCGGTATCCACCTGCTTGATCTGGAATTCGTCATAGAGCTGCAACTGCTCGACAAGCGCCGACCGCAATTCGTTATCGTCATCGCAGACCAGGATTTTGCGGACGTTGCTCATCACTCTCCCCCGTTTGGGGCCAACGCTGACATTCCCCCGCGCAGGCCCCGGATACGTTGCTTCACTTCGCCACGAGATGGCAAGTTATTCCCTCGAATCAAAGGGCATTCCGATGATTCACGCGAATGTGCGGCGATGTGAAGGGATAATGCCTCGAAATGCTCAAACAGCGACCTCGGACGTTCTTCATCGACCGAACCGGCTTCACGCGGAACGGGCGGATCCCGCATGCGGCCACCCTGCGATTCGGCATGATCCGCTGGCCGTGCCGGATCGGACGGACGGGCATCCGCCATGACAAGCGCGAGGGTGACGGAGCGACACCGGCCACGATCCTCCGCCCTGTCCGTGGGTTCTGGCGGGCGGACCGCCGGTTCCGGCCACAGACCGAACTTCCCGTCCGGCCATTGCGTCCGGGCGACGGATGGTGCGAGACGCCTGGCGACCGCGCCTATAACCGCCTCGTCCGGAAGCCCTATGGCGCCAGCCACGAGGACATGATGCGGCAGGATGCGCTCTATGATGTCGTGGTCGAGCTGGACTGGAACCGGCTTCCCCGGCGGCAGGGCCGGGGCAGCGCGATCTTCCTGCACCTGGCGCGCCCGGAAGGTGGCCCGACCGCCGGCTGCCTGGCTTTGCCAAGGGCCTGGCTGGACCGGCTGATGCTGCGCCTCGACAGGCGGTCGCGGTTCGTGATCCGCTAAGGCCGGATCAGGTGCGGGCCCCAAAAATCGCGGAGCCGACGCGCACATGCGTTGCGCCGAGCTGGATCGCCGCTTCGTAGTCGGCGCTCATCCCCATCGACAGGACCGGCAGGCCCTCCGATCGGGCCAATCGGGCCAGCAGTGCGAAATGGGCCGAGGGCGGCGCATCGATCGGCGGAATGCACATCAGCCCCTCGGGCGCGAGGCCATGAACCTCGCGGCATTCGCGCAGGAACGCGGGCACCTCGCGCGGGTCGATCCCGGCCTTCTGCGGCTCGGCGCCGGTATTCACCTGCACCAGAAGGCGCGGCGAGCGACCCTGCCGCTCGATCTCCTTCCGGAGCGCCCCGGCCAAAGACGGCCGGTCCAGCGTCTGGATCACATCGAACAGCGCCACCGCCTCCTTGACCTTGTTGGTCTGGAGCGGACCGATCAGATGCAGTTCGAGATCGGGGAAGGCCTCGCGCAGGGCCGGCCATTTCGACTGCGCCTCCTGGACGCGGTTCTCGCCGAAGATACGGTGGCCAGCCTCCAGAGCCGGGCGGATCCGTTCAGCCGGCATGGTTTTGGACACGGCCACCAGCGCGACCGATCCGGCGGGACGGCCGAAATCCTGCTCCGCCCGGCGGATGGAATCGCGAACAATAGCCAGTTGCGGGACGACATCGTCATGCGCGGTCATCGGAAAGTCCTTTCTTCGCCCGATCGGCGGGCCGTTTCGCTGAAATCGTCGTTGACCGTAAAGCCGTTATGATGTCCATACCCAACGCTTCGGACGTCTATTCGCTCAAGCACATAGCCCCCTGTCCAGCCGTACCGGAACCATGACCCAGACAAGCCGCTACAATTTCCGCGAATCCGAAGGCCGCTGGCAGTCGGTATGGGAGGATCAGAAGGTCTTCGAAACGCGGACCGACGATCCCCGGCCGAAATACTACGTCCTGGAAATGTTTCCCTATCCGTCCGGCCGTATCCACATGGGGCATGTCCGGAACTACGCCATGGGCGATGTTGTCGCCCGCTACCGCCGCGCGAAGGGCTTTGCCGTGCTCCACCCGATGGGCTGGGATGCGTTCGGCATGCCGGCCGAGAATGCGGCGATGGAGAAGAAAACCCATCCCGCCGCCTGGACCTACGCGAATATTGCCACGATGAAGGGCCAGCTCAAGTCGATGGGCCTCTCGCTCGACTGGAGCCGCGAATTCGCGACCTGCAACCCGACCTATTACAAGCACCAGCAGCGGATGTTTCTGGACTTCCTGAAAGCAGGGCTGGTCGCGCGGAAGACCTCGAAGGTCAACTGGGACCCAGTCGACCAGACCGTGCTCGCCAACGAGCAGGTGATCGATGGCCGCGGCTGGCGTTCCGGTGCGCTGGTCGAGCAGCGCGAACTCACCCAATGGTTCCTGCGGATTTCCGATCATTCAGAGGAATTGCTGCAGGCCCTCGGCTCGCTGGAGCGCTGGCCGGAAAAGGTCCGGCTGATGCAGGCGAACTGGATCGGCCGCTCGGAAGGCCTGACCATGCGCTGGGCTGTCATGCCCGAGACCGCACCCTCCGGCCTGTCGGATATCGAGATCTACACCACCCGCCCGGACACGCTGTTCGGCGCGAGCTTTCTCGCCGTGGCGGCCGATCACCCGGTCGCGCGTGCCGCCGGCGCGAAGGACCCGGAAATCCAGGCCTTCATCGAGGAATGCCGCCGCATGGGCACCTCGCAGGCCACGCTCGATACCGCCGAGAAGAAGGGCATGGATACGGGCATCCGCGTCGCCCATCCACTGAAGCCGGGCGAGACGCTGCCGGTCTATATCGCCAATTTCATCCTGATGGATTACGGCACCGGCGCAATTTTCGGCTGCCCGGCCCATGACCAGCGCGACCACGACTTCGCGACGAAATATGGCCTGCCGATCCTCCCGGTCGTCCGTCCGGCTGATCTGACCGATGCCGCTGCCAATGCGGCGTTTGATCCTGCCGCCCCGGCGCAGGATGGCGAGGGCATCCTGTTCAATTCGGGTTTCCTTGATGGCCTGACGGTCAACGAGGCCAAAGGCCGGATTATCCGTCATTTCGAATCCGAATCGACCGGCACGCGGACCGTCAATTACCGGCTGCGTGACTGGGGCATCTCGCGCCAGCGCTACTGGGGTTGCCCGATTCCGGTCATCCATTGTGATGATTGCGGGATCGTTCCGGTGCCGAATCAGGATCTGCCGGTCAAGCTGCCGGAAGACGTCTCCTTCGACCAACCCGGCAATCCGCTCGACCGGCATCCGAGCTGGAAGCACTGTGCCTGCCCGTCCTGCGGCAAGCCAGCCCGGCGCGAAACCGACACGATGGACACGTTCGTGGATTCCTCGTGGTATTTCGCCCGTTTCACGGACCCGTTCAATACCGATGCGCCGACCACGATGTCCGCCATCGCCAAATGGCTGCCGGTCGACCAGTATATCGGCGGGATCGAGCATGCGATCCTTCACCTGCTCTATTCGCGCTTCTTCACGCGCGCCATGACCGCGACCGGCCATGCCAACCTGTCAGAACCTTTCGCGGGCCTGTTCACACAGGGTATGGTCGTGCATGAGACCTACAAGGACCTGGATGGTGCCTGGGTGCCGCCGGCCGAGGTTCGGATCGAGAGCATCGACGGCCAACGCAAGGCCTTCCTTCTCGCCTCCGGTGCGGAAGTCGCCATCGGCTCGATCGAGAAGATGTCAAAATCCAAGAAGAACGTCGTCGACCCGGATGACATCATCGCCAGCTACGGCGCCGATACCGCCCGCTGGTTCATGCTGTCGGATTCACCGCCCGAGCGCGATGTCATCTGGAGCGAGGAGGGCGTGCAGGGCGCCTCACGCTTCGTCCAGAAGGTCTGGCGCCTTGTCGGCGAGGCCGAGGGTCTGCCGGAAGGCGGCGGCGGCAATGCCGTCACGCCGGTCCTGAAAGCCGCCTACAAGGCCGTGCTGGCCGTGGGCGAGGATCTGGAGCGCCTGCGCTTCAACCGTTGCATCGCCCATGTGCATGACCTGTCCAACACCATCGCCGCCGCACTCGCGGCCGGCGAGAAGGGCGCGGATATCCGTCAGGCCACGCGGATGATGGTCCAGCTTTTCGCGCCGATGATGCCGCATCTGGCTGAAGAATGCTGGACCCTGCTCGGCGGCGAAGGCCTGATCGCGAATGCGCCCTGGCCGGATGTCGATCCCGCCCTCGCGCGGGATACGGTCATCTCCATCCCGGTGCAGGTCAACGGCAAGAAGCGCGGCGAGATCGAGATCCCCGCCGAAGCCGCCAACGATGCCGTCGAGGCGATCCTGCGGGCGCATCCCGATCTGGCGCATTGGCTGGGTGGCCAGGCGATCAGAAAGGTGATTGTCGTCCCGAAGCGGATCGTGAATATTGTGGCCTGAGGAGAACGCCATGCTTCGGTCATCGTCGCGGGTCCTGCTGCTGACCGGGCTTCTGGGCCTCGGGCTCGGTGGATGCATCCAGCCTGTCCACCAGCCCTCGATCGGCGGGCAGTCCCGCATTGCGACGGAACTGGCGCAGGTCTCGGTTGACAGGATTGATGGCTATCTTGGCTACCAGCTGAAATCAGAGCTCGATTTCCTGCTCACGGGCGGCAACGCGCCCACCACCGGCGGACGCTATGTCCTCAAGGTCAAGACGCACCAATCGAAGGCCTCGAGCATCATCGACGCGTCGACCGGCCGCGCGCAAATCGCCACGCTGCAAATCGAGGCGGTCTATGTGCTTGTCGACCAGCAACAGGGTGGCCGCATTCGGACCTCAGGCAAGACCTATGCCTCGGCGTCGTTCGACCGTTCGCAGCTTCGCTATGCCACACTCCGGGCGGAACGGGATGCAGAGGAAAAGGTGGCGAAATCACTGGCTGAACGCCTCCGGATCATCATCAGCGCCGCCTTGGCGCGTGATTCGGCCACAGGCGCGGGCAATGCCGTGCCACCATTGAGCCCGCCGGATCCCGACCAGCCGAGTGCAGAGCCCGGCGACGAAAGCTGACGGGCGGCATGGTCGCCATCCGGCCTTCCGAGCTCCCGCGCTTCACGAGCAGGGATTGCCTTGCCAAACGCGCTATCCTGATTTTCGGGCCGGATGAGGGCGGTATCCGGATCCGGGCTGACCAGATCATCATGTCATTTGCCGGCCAAACAAGCGATTCGCTGGAACGCCTCGACTTTGATGCCGAAGCGCTCAATGGCGATCCCGGTAAGCTGATGGACGAGGCTCAGGCCTTCAGCATGTTCTCGGCCCGGAGGCTGATCACCATTTCCGGGGCCGGAAAGCTTTCGAAAGCCATATGGTCACTCGTCCTCGAGACGCACGGCCTCGAGACACCGATCCTCTTCCTCGCTGACGAACTGGCCAAGAATGCCCCGATCCGGGTCGCCTTCGAACAGCACGAAAGCGCTGCGGCCATTGCCTGTTACCCTGCCAGCCGATCGGAAATCCAGGCTCTGATCGAGGACCGCGTCAAGGCATCAGGACTAAGCATCACCGCAGCTGCATCCGCGGCCCTGTGCGACCTCGTCGGCTCCGATCTCGGCCTGACCGATCGCGAAATCGAGAAGCTGATTCTCTATTGCCACGGTCGCGTCGCGATCGAGGTGGATGACGTTGCGACCATGCTGGTCGACACTTCGGAGCTGGGGCCTGCCGAGGCGATCGACCGGGCCTTCGAGGGCAAGCTCGAGGAGGTGGAATCCGCCACCCTCCGGTGTTTCGCGGAGGGTATCGCCCCGTCTGGCCTGATCGCCATGGCCCTGGGCCATGCCGGCCTGCTGCGCCGCCTTGCCATGGCGAGCGGCAACATGGAGGCCGCCTTCCGCGCCGAGCGCATCTTCTTCAAGCGTCAGGATCGCATCCGGATCCAGCAAAAACTTTGGCCCATGGACCAGTTGGGTCGTGCCATCGACATTCTGGCCCAGACGCAGGCGCAGATGCGCAAGACCCCGGCCATCGAGGAAACGGTAACAGTTCGCGCGCTCTGGTCGATTGCCTTGGCGTCACGCCGCCGGTAGACCGCCGCTGGCGAGTTTATGGCTGAGCAATTCGAGTTGCTCGAGCGTGCGATATCGGATTTTCAGCACCCCGCCCTTCTCGCCGCGATGGTCGATTTCCACGGTCAGACCGAGGATCTCGGCGAGGCGCAGCTCAAGCGCTGCCGTATCGGCATCCCGAGCACTGGCCTTTTTCGTCGACGGCGCCGGAGCGTCTTCGCCGCGGTTTTCCCGCTGCGCGACACGCTCGATATCGCGGACCGTCAACCCTTGATCGATAATCTTTCGAGCCATCAATTCGGGATCGGCAACCGCGAGCAAGGCTCGGGCATGTCCTGCGGAAACCTGGCCGCTCGCGACTTTCTCCTTCACGGAATCAGGAAGCCGCGCCAGACGCAACGTGTTGGCCACATGCGAACGGCTCTTCCCCATCACCTTGGCAAGATCGGATTGCGTGTAACCATGTTGCGCGATCAGGTTCTCGTAGCCGCGCGCTTCGTCCAATGCATTGAGATCGGCGCGCTGGATGTTCTCGATGATCGCGAATTCCAACGCTTGCTTGTCATCCGCTTCGACAAGCACGATCGGGACATCCCGAAGCCCCGCCCGCTGGGCCGCCCGCCAGCGGCGCTCCCCGGCGATGATCTCGAACGCATCGATCGACCCGGGAACACCCCGAACGATGATCGGCTGGATAATGTCACGCTCCCGAATCGAAGAAGCCAGTTCCTCGAGTTCTTCCTCGCCGAATGTCTGCCGCGGATTCAATGGGTTCGGTCGCAGGAACTCTACCGGCACCCGACGCTGGGCCCGGTTCCGCGTTTCTGCAGCCGTCTCGTTGCCGACATCGCCCAGCAGCGCTGCCAGACCACGACCGAGACGCATCCTGGATTGCTCGTCTGCCATCTCGAACCTCCCTTACTCGGCCGCCGCGAGCAGACGCTCGCGCTGGATGATCTCGGAGGCGAGTTTGAGATAGGCCTGGCTGCCCGCACATTTCAGGTCATAGAGCAGCACCGGCTTGCCATAGGACGGCGCTTCCGAAACCCGGACATTCCGGGGAATCACCGTCTCGAACACTTTCTTGCCGAGATACTGCCGGACATCGCGGATGACCTGACCGGCCAGGTTGTTGCGCGGATCGAACATGGTTAGGACGACGCCGTGGATATCGAGATCGGGGTTCACGGTGCTTCGGACCTGATCAATGGTTTTGAGCAGCTGGCTAAGCCCTTCCAAAGCAAAGAACTCGCATTGGAGTGGCACAAGCACGCCATCAGCAGCAGCCATGGCATTGATCGTCAGCAAGTTCAGTGATGGCGGGCAGTCAATCAGTATATAAGTGAAGGGTGATGGTTGACCGATGCTGGAAAGGGTCTGGATCGCCTTCTTGAGACGATCAGTTCTGTCCTTCTGCGTCGCCAAGGTTATTTCGGCTCCGAGCAGATCCATGGTGGCTGGCACGATCGAAACACGGGGAACATCGGTTACCCGCGCCGCATCGGACAGCGAAACATCGCCGAGCAGAACGTCATACGCGGAGATATCACGATCGCGCATATCCACACCGAGACCGGTGGATGCGTTACCCTGGGGGTCCAGATCGATAAGCAACACGCGTTCGCCGATGGCAGCGAGCGCAGTACCCAGGTTGATGGCCGTCGTGGTCTTCCCCACGCCACCTTTCTGATTGGCTACTGTAAGGACGCGTGGCTTCATGGAACTCCTCCTTGTTGCCACACGAGCGAAGCTTATCCTGGCTGGCGCAGCGGGTCGAAAGCAAGTTCGATGATCCGCGAGGCCGGCTCGGTGATGCTGTCGTGCAGCTGGTAAGAGAATTGCCAGCTTCGAAGGGCATCGGTCAATTCTAACTGGTAGTCACGGCCCTTTGGAAAGAGCCCTATTGCCCCGCTTTTCAACAGGAGATTCCCGTAGGCGATCAAATCACTCAACTGAGCCAGAGCACGGGCAGTAAGGACATCGATCGCCGGAAGACGCGGAATAGCCTCTTCGATCCGCATGGCATGAATTGTCGTGGGTAGCTCAAGCGCCACGGATACCGCTCTGAGAAAGGCCGCTTTCTTATGATTGCTCTCGATCAGATGAATTTGCGCGCCCGCCCGGCCAGCCAAGGCGCACGCGATCACGATGCCAGGCAAACCACCACCTGACCCCATATCGGCCCAGCAGAGAGCTCGCGGCTTCAAAGCGTGCAATTGCAGGCTATCGACAATGTGTCGCTCCCAGAGAGAATCAAGGGTCGTCGGCGAGACGAGGTTGATCCGTGCCTGCCATTCCCGGAGCATTCCGACATAGGCCTCAAGCCGCTCGCGTGTTTCACGTGAAACATCGATCCCGGCCTTTGTCAGGATCGCCTCTCCAGCCAGATCATCGCCCCGTCCGATCACGCCGCACGCTTCCTGAGGATGGCGGCCAACAGCACCAGCGCTGCGGGAGTCATACCTTCAATCTGTCCCGCTTCGTGAATGGAACGTGGGCGAATCGATTCCAGCTTGTGCCGCAATTCGTTCGACAAACCGAGGACATGCTCGAAACGGAAGTCGCCAGGAATAACCATACCCCGATCCCGTTCTACCCGCTCAAGATCCTCAGCCTGCCTCGCAAGGTAAACGCTGTACTTTCCCTCCGTCTCCAGAAGGTCCCGCGCCCAGGATGGACATCCGCCAAGTTGGGGCATGAGAGGGATGAGCCGCTCAAGATCCACACCAGGCAAGGCCAGAAGAGAGAATCCGTCACGACGCACTCCGTCCAGATTCACATCCAGTCCAGCAGACCTCGCCTCGTTCGGCGTAAGCCGAATCGCCCTCAGGACGCTACGATAGTCTTCAAGCAGGTCCATCTTGGCTTCATGCGCGGCGCGCCGTTCATGACCGACAAGCCCAAGTGCGACACCCTCGTCGGTCAGTCTCGCATCGGCATTGTCCGCACGGAGTGACAACCGAAACTCTGCCCTCGACGTGAACATCCGGTAGGGCTCGGTGACCCCCAAGCGTGTCAGATCATCGATCATCACACCGAGATAACTCTGGCTTCGGTCGAAGCTCACGCCCTCCGAGCCACCGGCCCGTCGCGCTGCATTGAGTCCGGCCACGAGGCCCTGCCCTGCAGCTTCTTCGTAGCCAGTCGTTCCATTGATCTGTCCCGCAAAGAACAATCCTTGGACACGCTTGCTCTCGAGCGTGGCGGTGAGCTCGCGCGGGTCAATGAAGTCATACTCGATCGCGTAGCCGTGCCGAAGGATCCGAGCCTTCTCAAGGCCGGGAATCGAAGCAACCATTGCATCCTGTACCGCTTCCGGAAGCGAGGTCGAAAGTCCGTTCGGGTAGACAGTAGGATCGTCCAAGCCTTCCGGCTCCAGGAAGATCTGGTGCGAGGTTCGGTCTGCAAACCGGACAATCTTGTCTTCGATGGAAGGACAGTAGCGCGGTCCCCGCCCGGAAATTCCCCCCGAATACATGGCCGACAGGTGAAGGCTTTTCTCGATGATCGCCTGCGTTTCGGCTGTGGTCCGGGTGATGTAGCACGAAACCTGCGGAACCTCGATCCGATCGGTCCGCGTGGAAAATGGTTCCGGAGGTGAATCGCCTTTCTGTTCTTCACAGCGCGCCCAATCAATCGTGCGCCCGTCGAGCCTTGCTGGTGTACCCGTTTTCAGTCGGCCCAGGGCAAACCCGAGGGCTTGCAGCCGCTCGGCCAGAAGGCGTGCCGGCGGTTCGTCGGCGCGGCCAGCAGGGATTTGCCGGTTCCCGATATGGATCACTCCCCGCAGGAATGTACCGGTTGTCACAACAACTGAACGGCACGGTAGAACCCGTCCATCTGACAAGCAAACGGATCGGACGCGAATCGAATCCAGATCAATATCCGCGACCTCGCCTTCGATGATATCGAGCCGCTCCTGCTCGCTGAGAACGTCCTGAACGGCCTGGCGATAAAGCGCCCGGTCCGCCTGAGCGCGAGGCCCACGCACGGCGGCGCCCTTGCTCCGGTTCAGGAGTTTGAAATGAATGCCCGCGCGATCGATAGCCCGAGCCATAATACCATCGAGGGCATCGACCTCACGAACCAGATGCCCCTTGCCGAGCCCCCCAATCGCAGGATTGCAGGACATCTCCCCGATCCGGTCACGGCGCAAGGTAACCAGCGCAACGCGAGCGCCCACCCGCGCAGCGGCTGCGGCAGCCTCGGTGCCGGCATGCCCACCGCCAACGACGATGACATCATAGCCTCGTTCACCCATATCCGGACCCCGCTGTTTCACGTGAAACACTACTTCCCTATACAGAACCGCTTGAACACAACGTCAAGGACATGATCCGGCTCGATCCGACCGACGAGCCGGTCCAACGCAACAGAGGCCCGGCGCAACCCTTCCGCTCTTAACTCCAAAGCTTCCGAGCCAAATGCGGCAGCTTGGCCCAGCACATCCGCCGCTTCAGACAACGCCTTCCTCTGGCGCTCATGCACAAGCGCAACTTCTCCCTGGCCTATCCACGCAGCCTCGCGTGCCCGTACACCCAGTTCCCCGATCAGTCCATCAAGCCCTTGGCCCGTCAACGCAGACACAGCGAGACCGTGATATTGTTTCGTTGAAGAATCGATCAGATCGATCTTCGTCGTGACCGGAAGCTCGGCTTCCTGCCGGAGATCGTGTTGAACTTCCGGAACATCGGCCGGCTGCAGCCAGATCCTCAGATCGGCCGAATTTGCAGCGCGACGCGTCCGCAGGATGCCCTCCTGCTCAAGTCGATCGTCTGTCTCGCGCAGCCCGGCAGTGTCGATCAGGACAACCGACAGCCCTCCAAGATCGAGATTCACCTCAAGGACGTCCCGCGTCGTTCCAGCGATCTCGGAGGTGATCGCTATGTCACGCCGGGCAAGGGCGTTCAGCAGGGAAGACTTGCCGGCATTGGGGGGGCCGAGCAACGCAACGCGATAGCCACCGCGGATGATCTCAGCCGCAGGCGCGGGGGCGGCCGCGTCAAGAAGGCTCTGCCGCAGATCCAGAATAGATTGTTGCAGGTTCGAATCGAATGTCCGGAGAACGTCATCTTCGTCCGCAAAATCGATCAGGGCCTCGGTGAGCCCACGCAACTCGACCAACGAATCGCGCCAGCCGGCAATGCGCTCGCGCAGCCAATGCCGGTTGGATTCCGCCAGCCGGGCCTGGGCACGCGTCTCGGCCTGCAGGACATCACCGAGCGCCTCCACATCTAGAAGATCCATCTTCCCGTTGGTGAAGGCCCGCCGAGTGAACTCTCCAGGGTCCGCTGGACGAAATCCCGGCTGTCCGGACAAGGCCTGCACAATCGAGCGCACGACAGCCCGGCTGCCATGGACATGAAGCTCGACCAGGTCTTCCCCGGTGAAACTGTTCGGCGCGCGAAAGGCGATGACCAGCCCCTCGTCCAGCACCTCGCCCGACCCCGGTTCCCGAAGCTGCCGCAAGGATGCCTGCCGGGGTTTCGGCAGCGCAAATCCAAAAAGCGACGCAACGCCCATTGCCTCTGGCCCAGAAACGCGGATTACCGCAATCCCGGCAACAGAGGGGCCCGTGCTGAGCGCATAGATCGTATCCATTGCTCCGTCCCGGACCCCTGCCCCAAATGGCGCGTGTCAGGTGTTCATCGACTCGAAGAAGTCGCTGTTCTGCTTGGTCTGCCGAAGCTTGTCGAGCAGGAACTCGATCGCATCCTGCGGACCCATCGGGTTGAGAATGCGACGCAGGACATAGGTCTTCTGGAGTTGTTCGCGCGGCGTGATGAGCTCTTCTTTCCGGGTGCCGGATTTGAGAATGTCCAGCGCCGGGAATACGCGCTTGTCCGCTACCTTCCGGTCGAGCACGATTTCCGAATTGCCTGTACCCTTGAATTCCTCAAAGATCACTTCGTCCATGCGGCTGCCCGTATCGATCAGCGCGGTTGCAATGATTGTCAGCGAGCCGCCTTCCTCGATATTGCGGGCAGCACCGAAAAACCGCTTCGGGCGCTGCAGCGCATTCGCATCGACACCGCCGGTGAGAACCTTGCCGGAAGACGGCACGACGGTGTTGTAAGCCCGGCCCAAGCGGGTGATCGAATCGAGCAGGATCACCACATCCCGGCCATGTTCGACGAGGCGCTTGGCCTTCTCGATCACCATCTCCGCTACCTGGACATGCCGCGTAGCCGGTTCATCGAAAGTCGACGAGACAACCTCTCCACGGACGGAACGTTGCATGTCGGTCACTTCCTCCGGCCGCTCGTCGATGAGCAGGACGATCAGATAGCATTCCGGGTGGTTGGTCGTGATCGACTGGGCGACATTCTGCAAGAGGACGGTCTTGCCTGTCCGGGGCGGTGCGACGATCAGCGCACGCTGGCCCTTGCCAATCGGCGCGACGATGTCGATCACCCGGGCCGACATGTCCTTCTTCGTCGGGTCGGGATTCTCAAGCCGCAACCGCTGGTCGGGATAGAGCGGCGTGAGATTGTCGAAATGGACCTTGTGGCGCGCCTTCTCCGGGTCTTCGAAATTGATCGTATTGACCTTCAGCAGCGCGAAATAGCGCTCTCCGTCCCGCGGGGACCGGATCAGCCCCTCCACGGTATCGCCGGTCCGCAGCGAGAAGCGGCGGATTTGCGCGGGAGAGATGTAGATGTCGTCCGGCCCGGCCAGATAATTGGCATCCGGCGAACGAAGGAAGGCGAAACCATCCTGCAGGACTTCGACAACGCCCTCACCAATAATCTCGGTATCATTGGCGGCGAGCTGCTTCAGGATGGCAAACATCAGCTCCTGCTTACGCATGGTGCTGGCGCCCTCGACCTCCAGTTCCTCCGCAAAGCTGAGGAGTTCGGTAGGTGATTTGCGCTTCAGGTCGTGGAGCTTGATCTCCGGCATTGTCAAACCTTGATTGGAATAGTCGAACGGGGAAAAACGAAGACGGGCCGTTACGCATCTTGGGAAAAGGCCAGTCTGGCATGCCAGATCACTGACAGCCGGAGCCGCTCAGCCGCAGGAAGGGGGCGAGCGATGCAAGTCCGATAAACGCTTTATCAGGATTCGGCAAGACGTCTTTCGCAGGACCCTGCGCTCAGCCTGCCGGCCTGCTGTTCAGAAGGGCTTGACGATGACCAGCACGACGATACCGACCATCAGCAACGTCGGAACCTCATTCTGCATGCGGTAAAACCGTCCCGTGTGGCGTCGCTCGTCACGCGCGAAAGCCGCAACCCATGCTCCCTGCAAATGGTGGTGGCCGGTCATCAGCGCAACCAGCAGCAGCTTGCCATGCAACCAGCCGCCGCGGAACCCGAAGCTCGACCAGGCCAGCCAAAGGCCGGTCCCCCAGGCAACGACCATGGCTGGCCGCATGATGTAGCGGTACAGCTTGCGCTCCATCACCTTGAAGCGCTCGCTGGCATCGGAATGTGCCTGTGCTTCCGAATGATAGACCATCAGCCTCGGTAGATAGAGCAGGCCAGCCATCCACGAGATGATCGCCAGAACATGCAGAGCCTTGAGCCAGAGATCCATCAGCCCCGCACCCGCCGCAACATGGCTTCAACATGCGGGATCGGCGTGGGCGGCAGGATCCCGTGACCCAGATTGAAGACATGCGGCAGGCCCGCCGTCGATTCGAGGATATGGTCAACCGCCGCATCCAGGCCACTGCCGCCGTTGATCAGGACCAGAGGGTCGAGATTGCCCTGGGTCACCATGCCGGGCGGGAGTTGCTTCCGGATATCGGAAAGCGCACAGGCCGTATCCAGGCTGATCGCATCGCAGTTCGTTTCGGAAACGAATCGCGAGAAACCACCGGCAATACCCCTCGGGAATGCAATAATCGGGACGGAGGGGTGGCGGGCCTTCACGCCGGCAATGATCCGCCCGATCGGAGCCTCGCTCCAGCGCCGCAATTCCCTCTCAGGCAGGTTGCCTGCCCAGGAATCGAAGATCTGAAGCGCCTCGGCGCCAGCTTCTGCTTGCAAGCACAGATGGCGCGTACAGGCTTCGACAAGCAGGTCCGTCAGTGATTGGAAGGCCTCCGGATGCTGATAGGCAAAATGCCGGGCCGGCGCCTGATCCGGGGTCCCTCGACCGCCGATCATATAGGTCGCCAGCGTCCAGGGAGCGCCACAGAAGCCAATCAGCGCCACAGATGGTGGCAGGGCAGCGCGCACACCGCGAAGGGCGTTGTAGACCGGTTCCAGCTTCTCCTCGTCAAGAGCGGATGCAAGGCCTTTGAGAGCCTCCGGCGTCTCCATCGCTTCGAGACGCGGTCCCTCGCCCTCCGCAAAGCGGACACTCTGACCGAGAGCATCCGGGATGACGAGAATATCCGAAAAGATGATGGCGGCATCGAAACTGAACCGCCGGATCGGCTGCATCGTCGCTTCGATCGCGAGTTCCGGCGAATAACAGAAATGCAGGAAGTCCCGTGCCTGAGAACGGATGGCGCGATATTCCGGTAGATAACGACCGGCTTGACGCATGAGCCAGATGGGGGGACGCGCAGTAGCCTTTCCGGCCAGAACATCGAGGAAGGGCTTCACGAAGGCTCCCGAAAACAAGAAAGGAAGAGGATTCTTCTCTGTTTCTCTTTCTGGCACGCCTCAAAGGGCATCCGCAAGATCGTCCACAGAGGAATGTCAACCGGACTGGACACATGGGAAAGACAAGGCGTCCCGAGCCGATCGTTTTTCAAGGAATCCCAGCCGCTTGGAGCAGAATGATCCGGCAATGACCGGTTTCTCCCCGATCTTCACATCCTCTCTCCGCAAGAATCCCCAACCCGGTCTCTGGGGATGGATTTCCGCCTTTCCCACAGGGCCTTCGGCTGCCTTCCCGCAAGGGGCTCGATTGCGCTCGACTGTCCCCCGCCGTAAACAGGGATGTGGACAACCCGGTTGATATCGCCATCGCCCCGGGACTTCGGACAGGGATCATGGGCCGGAACTTCTTTCATCTCCATCTGGTCTCGGATTCGACCGGCGAGACGCTGATTACCGTGGCCCGCGCGGCAACGGCGCTCTATGCCGGTATTTCGCCGATTGAGCATGTCTATCCGCTCGTGCGCAATGAAAGGCAGCTCGACCGGGTCATCCTCGATATCGAGAACGAGCCTGGAATCGTGCTCTACACGATGGTTGACCAGGAACTGGCGGCCCGCCTGCAGAGAGCCTGCGAGGAACAGGGATGTCCAAGCCTTTCAGTCCTCGAGCCGGTCCATAACCTGTTCCAGTCCTATCTCGGCGTGGTGACAACCCCCAAGGCCGGCGCCCAGCACATGCTGAACGCTGAATATTTCCGCCGGATTGATGCCCTCAATTTCACGATGATGCATGATGACGGCCAATTGACCGAAAATCTCGATCAGGCCGATGTCGTCCTGGTGGGCGTCAGCCGAACCTCGAAGACGCCGACAAGCATCTATCTCGCCAATCGCGGGATCAAGACGGCCAATGTGCCGCTGGTCCCGAATGTACCGCTTCCGCCCAATATCGAGACGCTGGTCAAGCCGCTGATTGTCGGCCTCGTGGCCTCCCCGGAGCGCATCGTCCAGATCCGGCAGAACCGGATGCTGGCCCTGGCGGCGGATGGCAAGGATTCGACCTATATTGACCGCCAGGCCGTAACGGAGGAAATCGCACAGGCCCGCCGCCTGTTCGACCGCAACAACTGGCCGGTGATCGATGTCACGCGACGGTCGATCGAGGAAACCGCTGCCGCAATCATCGATCTCTACCGCACGCATCGATTGGGGTTGGTTGCGCAATGAACGGGTCGACTTTCTGGAAGCGGGGCCAGCCGCTGCTGCTCGCCTCCGGCTCCGCAACGCGGCGTCAGATGCTGGAAGCAGCTGGAATTCCGCTGGTGGTGGTGCGCGCGCCTGTTGACGAGGGTGCGATCGCCGCCACGTTGCTGGAAACACGCCGGACGCCGGCCGAAATTGCCATTGCGCTGGCGCATGCCAAGGCGGAAGCCGCCGCGCGCAAGCATCCGGAGGAACTGCTTCTCGCCGCAGACCAGACGCTCGACCATCAGGGGCGCTTGCTGATGAAGCCGGCGGACCTGGATCATGCCAGAGCCCAGCTGCTCTCCTTGCGCGGGACCGCGCATTTTCTCCATTCGGCGGCGGTGCTTCGCCGGGGCGATTCTGTACTCTGGGCCGGCATCGCCTCGGCATCGCTGCAGATGCGGAATTTCTCGGCAGCGTTCCTCGACGCCTATCTCGACAGCATGGGTCCGCTCGTCACCACCACTGTCGGTGGCTACCAGCTCGAGGCGCTGGGAATCCATCTCTTCGACTCGATCGAAGGTGACCACAGCACGATCCTCGGACTACCCTTGATCCCGGTCTTGCACGCCCTGCGGGACCTCGATTGTCTTGCCGCGTAGGAGCCCACATCAATGAATGATCCAGCCAGAACCGGCCATCCGGGAACACGGGCCGTCATCATTGGCCGCCCGATCACCCATGCCCGGTCGCCGCTGATCCACGGCTACTGGCTCAAGCAGCTTGGCCTCGACGGCGCCTATGACCGCCGCGAGGTGATGCCCGGAGCGGTCGCGGCCGTGCTCCGCGAGTTGCGGGCCGAGGGCTATGCCGGCGGGAACGTCACCGTGCCGCACAAGGAAGAAGCGTTCATGGCCTGCGACCGCGTGACGGAGCGGGCCCGGATCGCCGGCGCGGTCAATACCTTCTGGTTCGAGGGTCCCGAACTCCATGGGGACAATACCGACGGGATCGGATTTGTCGCGCATCTCTCGGAGACATGGCCGGAATGGGACCGTGAACCGGCGGAAATCCGGATCATCGGAGCCGGGGGAGCCGCGCGTGGCCTGATCGCCCCTCTTCTCGATCGGAATGTGAAAGCCATTTCGGTGTCGAATCGTTCCCGAGAGCGGGCGGAAACCCTGTGTGACGATATCCGGGCTGTTTTGCCGGCGGCGCCACTCACGATTCTCGACTGGTCCGATCGCGGTGCGCATCTCGGAACCGTCGATCTGCTGGTCAATACCACCAGCATGGGAATGAATGGCCAGTCTCCGCTCGAAATCGATCTGTCAGCGATGAAACCCTCTGGCATCGTGGCGGATATCGTCTATGTCCCGCTCGAAACGCCTCTTCTGGCCGCAGCCAATCACCGTGGCTTGAGAACGCTGGACGGTCTCGGCATGCTGCTCCATCAGGCCGTGCCCGGGTTTGAACGCTGGTTCGGCCAGCATCCCTCGGTCACACAAGCCCTGCGGCAGCATGTCTTCGCTGATCTGCTGGCGCAGCATTGATGGCAAAAGGGATTGCGGCATGTTTCGGCTCGGCCTGACGGGATCGATTGGCAGCGGCAAGTCGACCACCGCTGCCTTCTTCCGAGAAGCGGGAATCCCCGTCCATGATGCCGATGCGACCGTCCATGCCCTCTATGCCGGCCCGGCCGTCGCTTTGGTCGAGGCTGCTTTCCCGGGCACAACGCGGGAGGGGAAGGTCGACCGCGCGGCCTTGTCGGCAGTCCTTCGCGCATCCCCGCATCGTTTTCCGGAGCTGGAGGCCATCGTCCATCCGCTGGTCCGGGCTGCCGAGCTGGCGGCTCTTGACACTGCTGCTCGGCTTGGACACCGGCTCGTCGTGCTCGATATCCCGCTTCTTTTTGAAACACGAGCCGAACAACGCTGCGACGCTGTGCTCGTGGTCCATGTCTCGCCCGAGGAGCAGGCCCGTCGCGTGCTGGCCCGGCCGGGCATGAGCGAGGCGCTTTTCCACGCCATTCTCGCGCGGCAGATGCCCCCGGCGGAGAAACGCCGCCGCGCCCATGCCATGATCGATACCGGCCTCGGCCTCGATGCCGCGCGTCGGGATGTCCACGCGCTCATCCGGGCCTTGGCATCGACAATCGGGTGAGGGACTTTTGAATGCGCGAGATCGTGCTCGATACCGAAACGACCGGCCTTGACCCGTTCAAGGGTGACCGGCTTGTCGAGATCGGCTGCGTCGAGATGGTGAACCGGTTTCTCACCGGCAGGGTCTTCCATCGCTATCTCAATCCTGAGCGACCGATGTCGCCGGATGCCTTCGCTATTCACGGGCTTTCGGATGCATTCCTCTCCGACAAGCCGGTCTTCCGCGATGTCGCACAGGAATTCCTCGACTTCATCGGCGATTCGGCGCTCGTTATTCACAATGCCGCCTTTGATATCGGCTTCCTGAACTACGAGCTGAAGCGACTGGGGCACCCGCCCATTGTGCAGACACGCGTGATCGACACGCTGATGCTGGCACGCCGGCGCCATCCTGGCCAGCAGAACTCGCTCGATGCGCTCTGCCAGCGCTACGGAATCGACAATTCCAGGCGCACGAAGCATGGCGCCTTGCTCGATTCGGAGATTCTCGCCGAGGTCTATGCCGAACTGACCGGCGGCCGCCAGTCATCCCTGGGGCTGACGGCAGATCTTTCGGCGCCGGCGACGGGCGCCATTGCGGCCGTGCGTGAAGCCGACCGGAAACGCGGCTTCATGCAGCACCACGCGCGGATCTCGGAAGACGAGCGCAGGCTCCATGCCGAGTTTGTCGCCCAGATCGGCGCAAGAGCGCTCTGGAATGAGTATCTCGCCGGAGCGCCTGACCCGTCGGGCGACCCGGCCAAGACCAGCTGATGAAGGATGGATTGATCAGCTGTTCATGCCGCCGCGCTGCAATTCCTGCATGCGCGCCTGATAGAGACCGCCGAAATCGATCGGCTGGAGCAGGAAGGGCGGGAAACCGCCATCCCGTACCGCATTGGCCAGGACAGCGCGCGCGAACGGGAACATCAGGCGCGGGCACTCGATCATGAGCACCTGGCTGATATGTTCCTTCGGGATGTTCATCAGGCGGAAGACCCCTCCGAAATTCAGCTCGAAGCGGAACAGCATGCCGTCGCCCTCGCCAGCCGCCCCTTCGAGGATCAGTTCGATCTCGTAATCGTCCTCGCCAATCGGCTTGGAATTGACGTTGACCTGGATCGAGATGTTCGGCGGTGTTTCCTGGGGCCGCAGCGATTGCGGAGCGTTTGGATTCTCGAAGGAGAGATCCTTCACATATTGCGCAAGCGCTTCGAGATGCGGCGCGCCGCCATTGCCATCGGCCATCGTTTTCGTCCTGTTTTCGCAATGCGCGCCGTCACCGGTGCGCCGTTCAATCCGGTTCGACCCGTGCCCCCGCTTACACGGATGGCGGCTGGCCCTCAAGCGGGCCTTTGACGGATTTTGCCTTGCGGCGGGTTTTTTTCGCCGCGATTTCCTTCCATTCCGATGCCGGAAGCTCGAGAAAGCGCGGATCTTCTGCCTTGCCGGAGCGTCGCTGCCACCAGGCAACCACGCCCTTCCGCAGGCTTGGCGAGAACAGCGCGATGCCGAACAGCATCGGAATCAGTCCCGGTAGCGCGATCAGGATCCCGGATGCCATCGGGAAGCCAAGCGCGGCAAGGCGATCCAGCCCCTGGTGACCGCGTGCCGCGCGTCCGGCGAGAACCGTGATCAGGACAAGCGCGATCAGGCCAAGGCCGCCCTTCAGGCTCACGATGGCCAGCACCAAGCCCCAGCCCAGCCGTGCCGCAAGCAGCTCCAGCAGGACGAATTCGAGCAGCATCCAGCCTGCAACCAGGATGAGCAGGGGGCGCAGGGCTGGAAAGGACGATCGGAGCATGACGAGCCGTCGCTGCCTCAGGGGGATGCCGAATTCCGGCGATCATGCGATCATCTAGAGGATAGCGAAGCGGGCGAACAGGCCCTATATGACATTCAGGGAAACATCGTTTCCTGGCCAATGCGGAATGCGATGGCGGTTTGCCGGGAAGAACCAATGCAGAATTTCGATATCCTCACGCTGGTCTTTTTGGGGCTGGCCGTTTTCGTGATCTACAAGCTGCGCTCCGTCCTGGGCACGCGGACCGGCACGGAAAAGCCGCCGCGAGACCTGTTTGACCGGCGCCCGCCCGCCGACGTCCCCCAGCAGGACAACAGCCCTGGCCCCAATGGCAGCTCGAACGTGGTGCCCATGCCCGGCCTCCGCCGCGATGCGCCAACCGAGGCTCTTCCCCCGGAAGCCCGCCTCGAGGGTGTAGTGGCCAAGGACAGCCCGGCCCAGAAAGGCCTCATCGAGATCATGCAGGCCGATCCGAGCTTCGATCCGAAGGAGTTTGTCGGTGGCGCCCGCTCGGCCTACGAGATGATCGTGCTGGCCTTTGCGAATGGTGACCGCCGCACCCTCAAGGATCTGCTGGCCAAGGATGTCTTCGAAGGCTTCGACGCTGCGATCCGCGAACGCGAAACCCGGAACGAGCGGGTGGAAACCCAGTTCGTCTCGATCGACAAGGCCGAGATCTCGGATGCGACGCTGCGGGCCCGTACGGCGCAGGTCACCGTCCGCTTTCAGTCCAAGCTGATCACCGCCACCCGGGATGCCGGTGGCACGGTGATCGATGGCAATGCGGAAAAGGTGGCCGACGTGGTCGATATCTGGACTTTCGCCCGGGAAACCACGGCCCGTGATCCGAACTGGCGGCTTGTGGCAACCGAATCGGCGCAATGAAGCCTGCCGGCAAGGTTGCCCAGGGCTGCCTTGCCGCGATGATCGGGGCCCTCTCGTCCATGTCGGTCTCCGCTGAACCTGCCGGATCGGTTCTGTCCAGCCTGCTACCCGACGGCACCCGGACCCGCGTGCTCGACTGGGCCGCCGTACCGGGCTGGAGCGATGACAACCACGCCGAAGCCTTCTCTGTCTTCCTCCGCACCTGCCCGGCCGGCATCCCGGCCTTGAGGTCGGGGCAACCGCGCCCTGCCGCGCTCCAGCGGGCTTGTGACCTTGCCTTTGCCGGAAGGGACGTGCTTGCGGCCGATAATGGCCAGGCCCGACAGTTCTTCGAGCGGCATTTCAGGCCGGCCGAGATCATCCCGCTCAGCGGTGCCGGTTTCCTGACCGGCTATTACGAGCCCGAACTTGAAGCCTCCCGGCAGAAGCGGGATGGGTTTCCGGAGCCGGTTCTGCGCCGTCCGGCTGATCTTGTCACGGTTCCGCAGGGCGAGCCTGCGCCGTCTCCGCTCGATGCAGACCTCCAGGCCTGGCGCCGCGGGCCCGGCGGCCCGGAACCCTATCCCGACCGCAAGGCGATCTGGGCAGGTGCCCTGGCTGGCCAGGGGCTGGAAATCGCCTGGCTGCGCGACAAGCCCGAGCTCTTCATCACACAGGTCCAGGGTTCCGCCCGCCTCCGCTGGGTCGACGGCGGCGTCGGCCGCCTGCGCTATGCCGGCCGGAACGGCCACCCCTATACCTCGATCGGGCGAAAGTTGGTTGAACGCGGCATCATGGCGCTCGAAACGATGACGCTGGCGAAGCTGATGGGCTGGCTGCGTGAAAATCCCGCCGAAGCCCGCGCGCTCATGGAGGAGAACCGCTCCTACGTGTTTTTCCAGCTCGACGAGAGCCTCTCCCCGGATGAGGGGCCGATCGGCGGCGCCGGCATTCCGCTTGTGGCGGGCCGCTCGCTCGCCGTCGACCGTTCCATCTGGCCCTATGGCCTCCCGGTCTTCATCGAGGTCTCGCCGCTGGTTCCCGAAGGTGGACGCAAGCGCATCGCGCGCCTGATGATCGCGCAGGACACCGGCTCCGCCATTGTCGGGCCGGCACGCGGCGACTTTTTCGTCGGGTCCGGTTCTGCGGCCGGAGATCGCGCTGGCCTTTTCCGAGATCCGATGCGGTTCATCATCCTCGTCCCGCGCGAGATGTCGCCGTGAAGCGGCGGCGTGACGGCGATGTTCCGCCGAAACCAGCCCGGCGGCTCCGTCGCGGGCTGACTGCGGAAGAGCGAACGCTCTGGGCCCATGTCGTGCAGAGTGCCAAGCCGATGCCGGGCCGCACCCTCCCGGTTCCGGAGCCTCGGCCTGAGCCAGAGGAGAAGCCGGTTCCGGTGGCGCCGCTGCTTCCTGCTCCGAAGACGCCCGCCCGCCCGCGCCTGCTTCCGCTGGCCGGTGTGGAACGTCGCCTCCTCAAGGATCTTTCCCGCGGGAGCCGCCAGGTCGATGGCCGCCTCGACCTGCACGGGATGCGGCAGGCGGAGGCGCATCAGGCTCTCCGGATGTTCCTGCACCGCCATCATGCGCTGGGCTCGAAGCTCCTCCTCGTCATTACAGGCAAGGGCGGGGGCCCCGATTCCCCTGGCGGCGAGCGGGGAATCCTGCGGCGCCTCGTTCCTCACTGGCTGTCCGACCCCGATCTCCGCCCTCTGGTCGTCGGTTTCGAGGTTTCGGCCCGCCAACATGGTGGCGAAGGCGCCCTCTATGTCCGGCTTCGTCGCCGCCGCGACACTTGATTTCTCCGCCCTGCTCGGCCATTCACCCGCCTGGGCCGTGGACGACGCGTCCCGAGCCACAAAGGATTTCCAGATGGACCGCGAATTCGACGTTCTCGCCCTCGGCAACGCCATTGTCGACGTGATTGCCCGGGCTGAGGAAGATTTCCTCGTGGCCCAGGGCGTCGCCAAGGGGTCGATGACCCTCATCGACGAAGCCCAGGCCGAGCGGCTTTACGCGGCAATGGGCCCGGCGACGATCATTTCCGGCGGTTCGGCCGCGAATACGGTGGTCGGCCTCGCTTCGTTCGGCGGGGCGGCGGCTTTTATCGGCCGCGTGAAGACCGATCCGGTCGGCGATGTTTTCGCCCATGACATCGTGGCCTCGGGCGTCGCCTTCGGTACGCCGGCGGCACTGGATGGACCGGCAACCGCACGCAGCTTCATCCTTGTCACCCCGGATGGCGAGCGCACGATGAACACTTATCTCGGCGCCTGCCAGAACCTTACCGAGGCGGAAATCGACCCCGCGACGGTGGCGAAGGCCAAGGTGACCTATCTCGAAGGTTATCTCTGGGATCCGCCCCATGCGAAGGCCGCTTTCCGAAAGGCCGCGAAACTGGCCCATGCTTCCGGTCGCGAAGTCGCGCTGACCCTGTCGGATTCCTTCTGCGTCAATCGTTACCGGGACGAGTTCATTGCCCTGATGCGCGGCGGAGAGGTCGATCTTGTCTTCGCCAACGAGAGCGAACTGAAGGCATTGTATGAAACCGGCGATTTCGGCACCGCTCTCTCGGCGCTCCGCAACGATGTGAAGCGCGCGGCCGTCACGCGGTCGGAGCAGGGCGCCGTCATCATCGAGGGCAATCGCACGGTCACGGTTCCCGCCCGCCCGATCGAGCAGCTGGTCGACGCAACCGGCGCGGGTGATGCCTTCGCGGCAGGCTTCCTGTTCGGCTACACGCAGGGCATGGGTTTCGAAAAGGCCGGCCAGCTCGGCGCGCTGGCGGCCAGCCATGTCATCCAGAAGATCGGCGCCCGCCCGGCCGAGCCTCTGCGCGGCCTCGCACAACAGGCGGGCCTTCTCGCCTGACGAAGAGGGAGGCGCTCAGAGTTTCCGGAGCGCCACTTCCTCGATCATGTGGTTGCTGCCCTTGCGCAGGATGAGATCGGCGCGGGGCCGCGTCGGGAAGATGTTCTCGCGCAGGTTCGGCAGGTTGATCCGGTCCCAGAGGCCGAACGCTGTTTGCCGGGCTTCCTCTTCGGAAATCTCGGCATAGCGCCGGAAGAAACTTTCCGGTTTGCGGAACGCGGTCTTGCGCAGGGTCATGAACCGGTCGACATACCAGCGCCGGAGAAGCTCTTCCTCCGCATCGATATAGATCGAGAAATCGAAGAAATCCGAGACGAAGGGGATTGGCTTGGCGTCGCGCGGCAGTTTCGGCGGCTGCAGCACGTTGAGCCCCTCGACAATCAGGATGTCCGGCCGATCAATCTCGATCTGCTCGCCCGGCACCACGTCATAGACGAGATGCGAGTAGAGCGGCGCGGTGACATTGCGTTCCCCGGCCTTGATCCGCGCGAGAAAATGCAGCAGCGCCGGCGTGTCATAGCTCTCGGGAAACCCCTTGCGCTCCATCAGCCCGAGCCGCCGCAGCTCGGCATTCGGCAGAAGGAAGCCATCCGTCGTCACAAGGCTGACCTTGGGCGTGTTCGGCCAGCGGGCCAGCAGCTTCTCGAGCACGCGGGCCGTGGTGGACTTCCCAACCGCCACCGACCCGGCCACGCCGATAATATAGGGAACCTTGGCGTCGCCACCGGCATTGAGGAAGCGCTGCGTCGCCTTGAAGAGGCCCTGTGTGGCCGCGACATAGAGAGCCAGCAGGCGCGAGAGTGGCAGGTAGATATCCA
Source organism: Rhabdaerophilum sp. SD176 (assembly GCF_030143245.1). Classification (GTDB taxonomy): domain Bacteria; phylum Pseudomonadota; class Alphaproteobacteria; order Rhizobiales; family Beijerinckiaceae; genus Rhabdaerophilum. Next base: position 108,504 of record NZ_JARJNS010000005.1, read on the forward strand.
CCACCTCGTCGAGGCCCAGCCGGTCATTGATCGAGGTTAGCCCCTTGATCTCCTCGAGGCTCAGCGTCAGCGGCGTATCCGCGCGCAACGAAGCCCATTCCTCGCGGCTGAACAGACGGAATGGCGACAGGTCGACATCGGGCGACAGCTTCGAGATTTCGACATCCATGGCGTAGAGCCCCCCTTCCCGCCGTCTGATGCGGCGTTATCCCCGGCCGCCTGGCCGGCTGGCTTTCTCCGCGAGCCCGGATTGCGCAGTCCGGGCCTCCAGTTCGGCCATCACCTGGTCCAGCCCGACACCCGCGATCCGAAGCACGACGAGCAGATGATAGAGGAGGTCAGCGCTTTCCTTCGTCAATTCCCGCCGGTCGCCCGAAAGTGCAGCGATCACGGTCTCGACGGCTTCCTCGCCCAGCTTCTTCGTGGCGCGGGGCATGCCTTCGCTGGCAAGCCGCGCCGTGTAGGATTGTGCCGGATCATCGGCCGAGCGGGCCGCGACAATGGCATCAAGTGCCTCGAGCGTGAACTGGCTCATCGGATGCCCTCCAGCCCGTCCAGCCGCATCGGCAGCCCGGCCTGTGCCATGTGCCGTTTGGCTTCGGCAATCGAAAAGGTGCCGTAATGGAAGATCGAGGCAGCCAGGACGGCGCTGGCGCCGCCCTCCCGGATCCCCTCGACGAGATGGTCCAGCGTGCCCACTCCGCCGGAAGCCACAACCGGCACAGTCACGGCATCGCTGACGGCCCGCGTCAGGGCCAGGTCGAACCCGGCCTTCGTGCCGTCGCGATCCATCGAAGTCAGCAGGATCTCGCCCGCGCCGAGATCCGCGACCTCGCGCGCGAAGGCGATCGCATCGATCCCCGTGGGGTTGCGACCACCATGGGTGAAGATCTCCCAACGCGGGGATTCTCCATCCCCGCTGACCTTCTTGGCGTCGATCGCGACAACAATAGCCTGGGCGCCGAACTTCTCCGCCGCCCGCCCGACGATCGACCGGTCGCGTACGGCAGCCGTATTGATCGAGACCTTGTCCGCCCCGGCCAGCATCAGCGCGCGCACATCCTCGACATCCCGGACCCCGCCGCCCACCGTCACCGGCATGAAGCAGTTTTCCGCTGTTCGCCGGACGACATCGAGCAGCGTGCCGCGATTCTCGTGGCTGGCGGTGATGTCCAGAAAGCACAATTCATCCGCGCCGGCAGCGTCATAGGCCTTGGCGCTCTCGACCGGATCGCCGACATCGGCGAGATCGACGAAGTTGATGCCCTTGACGACGCGGCCATTCTTGACGTCGAGGCAGGGAATGACGCGCTTCTTCAGCATCAGGCCGCCCTCCTCCGGCTGACCAGGGCCAGTGCCGCCGCCGGATCAAGCCGGCCATCATAAAGCGCGCGGCCGGTAATGGCGCCGGCCAGCCGGCCGCATTCCGGCGAGACAAGCCGTTCGACATCCACGATCGAGGCCAGCCCGCCCGAGGCGATGACCGGGATCGACAAAGCCTCGGCCAGCCCGACCGTGCCCTCGAAATCGAGCCCTGACAGCATGCCATCGCGCGCGATATTGGTGTAGATGATCGCCGCCACGCCGGCATCCTCGAAGCGCCGGCCGAGATCGACGGCCAGCAGGTCGGAGGTTTCGGCCCAGCCCTCCACGGCCACGCGGCCGTCGCGCGCGTCGATCCCCACGGCGACCTTGCCGGGAAAGGCGCGAGCCGCCTCGCGGACGAAGCCGGGATTCTTCAGCGCGGCCGTCCCGATAATCACGCGCGCAATTCCGCGCGCGAGCCACGCTTCCACCTGCGCCATTTCGCGGATGCCGCCGCCCAGTTGCACCGGGAAGCGCACGCGGTCGATGATGCCCTCCACCGCCCGCGCATTGACCGGCGAGCCGGCGAAGGCGCCATCGAGATCGACGACATGCAAAGCCTCGAAACCCTGTGCCTCGAAGGCGGCGGCCTGCGCGGCCGGGTCATCATTGAAGATGGTGGCCTGCGCCATGTCGCCCTGCTTGAGGCGAACGCATTGCCCATTCTTGAGGTCGATGGCGGGGTAGAGGATCATGGCGCTTCCGGTCGAAAGCGCCGCTATGGCGCCCATTTGAGGAAATTGGCAAGCAGTTTGACACCGAGGACCTGGCTTTTTTCCGGGTGGAACTGCGTGCCGATCACCGTGTCGCGGCCGACTATGGCCGAAACCGGCCCGCCATATTCCGCCGTGGCGATCAGGTTGCCGGTGCCCTCCGGAATGAGATGGTAGGAATGCAGGAAATAGGCGTGGAGCCCCTGCGGACCTAGCGAAATCCCGTCCAGTACCGGGTGGCCGGAGGTCATGGCCAACGTGTTCCAGCCCATATGCGGAACCTTGAGCGCCGGATCGGCTGGCGCAAGCCGCACGACATCGCCCGGAATCCAGCCAAGCCCGGCGGTAATGCCGCGTTCGAGCCCGCGTGTCGCCAGCAGCTGCATGCCGACGCAGATCCCGAGGAACGGCCGCCCCTTGCCGCGGACAGCGTGGTCAAGCGCCGCTTCCAGGCCGCTGACAATGGCGAGGTTCTCGCGGCAATCCCGGAAGGCGCCGTCGCCAGGCAGGACGATACGGTCCGCCGTCGCGATCACATCGGGATCGGCCCCCATGAAGACCTCGCCGCGCTGGCCCGTCTCGTCGAGGGCGCGCATCAGGGCCTTGGCGGCGGAATGCAGATTCCCCGCGCCGTAATCAATCAGGGCGATCTTCACGCCGGACCTCGTGCCTGCGGGAAGAGGCCCATGACCGGATTGGCCGGCCCGTGCGGCACGAAGCCCTCCGGGGTGGCTTTCCCCGATCGGGGGGCATCCAGACGCTCCTCACCGGCAAAGAACCGCCGTTCGGCCTCATCCTCGCTCGGAGCGATCACCAGCCCGGCCTCGTGATGGCGCGACAGGCGCAGCGCGAGCCGGCGCAGGCTTGCGCCTTCGAGCCCCCAGGAAAGCGAGATCAGGGCCATCACGGCCAACTGGAAACCCGGCGGCAGGCCAAGGGCGGCCACAATGCCGAGCAGCGCCAGCTGGAGCAGCAACGCGACAATGCCGATCACGGCATGCCCCTTGGCGATCAGCCAGAACGGCCCGAACCCGAACGCCGCGATATTCCAGCCGTCCCGCACGAAGACAGCTTTCTCGCGGGCCAGATCCGGATCGGCGATGCGGCTCTTGAGGTGAACGGTGTAGCAAGCCATCAGACCGACAGCGTCCCCTTGGTCGAGGGCACGCGATCCGCCGCGCGCGCATCCTTCTCGGTGGCGAGCCGTAGCACCCGGGCAAGGCCCTTGAAGGCGCTTTCGGCGATATGGTGGCTGTTCACCCCATGCAGGCACTCGACATGCAGGGTGATGCCCGCATTGGAGGCGAAGGCCTGGAAGAATTCCCGCACCAGTTCGGTATCGAAGGTGCCGATCTTCTCGGTCGGGAAATCAACCTTGAAGACGAGGAAAGCCCGGCCGGAAATGTCGAGCGCGACGCGCGTCAGCGTCTCGTCCATCGGCATCAGGCAATCGGCATAGCGCGTGATTCCGGCTTTCGTGCCCAGCGCCCTGGCGAAAGCCTGGCCGAGCGCGATGCCGACATCCTCCGTCGTGTGGTGGTCATCGACATGCAGGTCGCCTTCGGCGCGGACCAGCAGATCAATCATCGAATGGCGGGCAAGCAGCGTCAGCATGTGGTCGAGAAAGCCGATCCCGGTGGCGATATCGGCCCGTCCGGTCCCGTCGAGATCGAGCCCGACCTCGATCTTCGTCTCACCGGTTTCCCGCTTGATGTCGGCGCGACGCATGGCTCACTCCACGATTGTCCGGCCAGGGCCCGGATCCTCGCTGCCGCCTTTACCGAAAAAGGCTCCGGACGGCAATTCCGGATCGCCGCCGCGCTGCAAGTCCGATCCCTGCATGTCAGGCCCGTCCAAGTCCGACCTTGGCAACTCTTGGCGACAATCCCTACATTGGCGGGATCTGAATCAGGAGTCGCCCGTGTCCGAACCGTCCAACCCCGCCACAGGCTGGCATGCCACCACGATCCTGATGGTCCGGAAGGACGGGGCGACGGTGATCGGCGGCGACGGGCAGGTCAGCCTCGGCCAGACGATCATCAAGGGCAATGCCCGCAAGGTCCGGCGGCTCGGCAAGGGCGAGGTGATCGCGGGCTTTGCCGGGGCCACGGCGGATGCCTTCACGCTGTTCGAGCGTCTCGAGGCCAAGCTCGAGCAATATCCCGGCCAGCTGATGCGCGCCTGTGTCGAACTGGCGAAGGACTGGCGCACCGACCGCTATCTCCGCCGGCTCGAGGCAATGATGCTGGTGGCGGATCGCACCACCGGCCTCGTTCTCTCTGGCACGGGCGATGTGCTCGAACCCGAGGGCGGCATCATGGGCATCGGTTCCGGCGGCATGTATGCTTTGGCCGCCGCGCGGGCCCTCGCCGATACGGAGTTCGGCGCCGAGGAGATCGTCCGCCGCTCGATGCGGATTGCCGGCGAGATCTGCGTCTACACGAACGCCAACCTCGTGATCGAGAGCATCGAGGCATGATCGACCGACGCGGCGGGTTGGCCCCGATGCCCGAGCGTATCCGTCTTGCCCCGCCCGTGGGCCAACCAGGACATTCTGCATGACCGCTTTTTCGCCCCGCGAGATCGTTTCGGAGCTGGATCGCTATATTGTCGGCCAGAAGGACGCCAAGCGCGCTGTCGCCATTGCCCTGCGCAACCGCTGGCGCCGCCAGCAGCTGGAAGGCCAGATGCGCGAGGAGGTCCTGCCGAAGAACATCCTGATGATCGGCCCGACCGGCTGCGGCAAGACCGAGATTGCCCGCCGCCTCGCGAAACTGGCCGGGGCGCCCTTCCTCAAGATCGAGGCGACGAAATTCACCGAGGTCGGCTATGTCGGCCGCGATGTCGAGCAGATCGTCCGCGATCTGGTCGAGGTCGGGATCGGCCTCCAGCGGGACGCCCGCCGCAAGGATGTCGAGGCGAAGGCCCATGTCGCGGCCGAGGAGCGCGTGCTTGACGCGCTTGTCGGCTCGACGGCCTCGCCCGCCACGCGGGATGCATTCCGCCGCAAGCTCCGCAACGGCGAGATGGCTGACAAGGAAATCGAGGTCGAATTGCAGGGCGGGCCAGCCGGCGGCCTGCCGATGTTCGACATTCCCGGCATGCCCGGGGGCCAGATTGGCGCGGTTTCGCTGGGCGACATGCTCGGCAAGGCCTTCGGGTCGCGCGGGAAACCGCGTCGGATGACGGTACGCGAGGCCTACGAGCCGCTCTTGGCGGAAGAAAGCGACAAGCTGATCGATCAGGACCGGATCGTTGCGGAGGCGATTCGATCCGTCGAGGAGAATGGCATTGTTTTTCTGGACGAAATCGACAAGATCTCGGTCCGCGAGGGACGCGGCGGTGGCGATGTCTCGCGCGAAGGCGTCCAGCGCGACCTCCTGCCGCTGATCGAGGGCACGACCGTCGCCACCAAGCACGGCCCGGTCAAGACCGACCATATCCTCTTCATCGCCTCCGGCGCCTTCCATGTCGCCAAGCCCTCGGATCTCCTGCCCGAGCTGCAGGGCCGCCTGCCGATCCGCGTCGAGCTGAAGCCGCTGGGCGAGGAGGATTTCCGCCGCATCCTGAGCGAGACCGAGGCATCGCTGATCAAGCAATCCGTGGCGCTGATGGCGACCGAGCAGGTGTCGCTTTCCTTTACCGAAGATGCCATCGCCGCCTTGGCCCGCGCCGCCTTCGAGGTGAACAGCAATGTCGAGAATATCGGCGCCCGCCGCTTGCAGACGGTTCTGGAGCGTGTGCTTGACGAGATCAGCTTCACCGCGACCGATCGCGGCGGCGAGACGATTGTGATCGACGGCGACTGGGTCCGCCGCGAGGTCGGCGACCTCGCCCGCAACGCCGATCTCTCTCGCTTCATCCTGTGAAGGCACTGCGATGAGGCTGGCCATTCTCGCCGATATCCATGGCAATGTCCTCGCGCTCGAGGCGGTCCTGCGCGATATCGACCGTCAGGGCGCCGATATGCTCTTCGATCTCGGAGACCGTGTCTCCGGCCCGCTCTGGCCGCGCGAGACGCTCGATCTGATGCGGAAGCACGCCATTCCAGGCGTCCGCGGCAATCATGACCGGCTTGCCGGCAGCGAATCACCCGATGGGCTGGGCCCTTCCGATCGTTTCGCCTTCGATGCGCTCGATGCGGAGAGCCGGGCGTTGCTGCGCGCCCTGCCCTTCGAGGCCAGCCCGGCACCGGGAATCTGCGCCTTCCATGCCACGCCGCAGCATGATGACCGGTATGTGGTCGAGGATATTGCCGAGGGACGCCTAGTCCGGGCTCCGGCCGACAAGATCACCCGCCGCCTCGGCCTGGTTGAGGCGAGCATCGTCCTTTTCGGCCACAGCCACCGTCCGGATCTCCTGCGCCTGCCAGACCGTCGCTGGATCCTCAATCCCGGCAGCGTCGGCTGTGCGGGCTATCAGGATGTCACCGGCCGGGCCCATGTCTCCGAGTCCGGAACCCCGCTCGCCTGCTATGCCCTGCTGACGCTCACCGCCTCCGGCCAGCCGGATGTCACCTTCCGCGCCCTTCCCTATGATAACGAGGCGGCTGCTCGTCGCGCCCAGGAGAATGGCCGGCCGGATTGGGCCGCTCCCTTGCGCTCTGGCTGGATGCCGGCAGCCCTTGGCGGCTCCGCTGCTTGACGACGGCAGCCGGTTTCGCCCAACGTTCCGCCATGTCGCTCGCCCTTCCTTTCACGATTGTCGGCTCGGCGACCCTCGCTTCCCGCGTGACAGGGTTCGTGCGGGACGTGATGATCGCCGCTGCACTCGGCACCGGGCCGATCGCCGATATCTATGTCGCGGCCTTCCTCATCCCCAACCTGATCCGCAAGATGGTGAGCGAGGGCGCGTTCAACGCCTCGCTCGTCCCGCGCCTTGCCCGGCTTGAGCGGGAGGGCGGCCAGCAGGCGATGCAGGGCTTCTTTGATGATCTGCTGTCCATCCTGATGGTGGCGACAATCCTGCTGGTCCTTGTCGCCGAGCTTTTCATGCCGCAGATCATGACGCTGCTCGCGCATGGTTTCGCGGCCGATCCGGGCAAGCTCGACAATGCGGTGCTCTTCGGACGGATCGCCTTCCCCTTTGTCGGATTTGTCATCCTCGGCGCGGCCATTGCCGCCCTGCTCAACGCGCTTGACCGATTCGCGATGGCAGCCCTCGTGCCTCTTGCACTGAACCTGATGATGATTCTGGTTCTGGCGGTCATCCTCGCCGGAGCCACGGCCGGCCCCCGCGAATCAGGGCTTGTCCTTGTCAGCACCGTCCTTGTCGCCGGGCTGGCGCAGCTCGTCATGCTCTGGGTGGCGGCGCGCCGCCTCGGCCTCGCTTTATCGCCCCGCCCGTGGGATGCCTTGGCCGGGCGGATTGACCCTGGCGCATGGTCGCTGCTGGTTCGCATGCTGCCGGCGATGGTCGTCGCCGGGTCAGGCCATGTCCATATGGTCATGGCGAGCCAGACCGCCTCGCTCGAGCCGCGGATCCTCTCGATGCTCTATTTCGCCGACCGCCTGTTCCAGCTGCCGCTCGGCTTTGTCGCCTCGGCCATCGGCGTGGTTCTGCTTCCGCATGTTTCGCGCGGGTTCCAGCAGGGTGATAGTGAATCGATGGCGCAGGCCCAGACCGAATCGGTCATCTTTGCCGCCCTGCTGATCTTCCCGGCGACGATCGGCCTCTGGATTCTCGCCGAACCGATTGTCTCGATCCTGTTCCGCCACGGCGCGTTCCTTGCCGAGGATGCCCGCCATACCGCCCGTATCCTGAAAGTCCTTGTCCTGGCCCTTCCGGCCTTCATCCTCATCAAGGTTGTCCTGCCATCCTTCCTCGCCCGTGAGGAAATGGGACGGCCAGTGATGGTGGCGCTGCTGGCGCTGGCTGTGAACGGCATCGCCGCCTGGTTCCTCCGGACAGTGGATCCGGTCCTGGCCGCGCCAGGCGGCGTGGTTGCCGGGGTCTGGGCCAATGCGCTCCTGCTCCTCGCCATGGCGCGCGGAAGACTGGCCTTCCAGCCCCGGGCAGGTTGGCGGGTGGCGGCCACGCTCCTCTGTGCACTGGCCATGGGCTGGTGCGTCCATGCAATCCTGCCCCATGCCGCGCCGCTGCTGGAGCCCGGCCGGGGCTTCGGCCTCCGTGTTGCGGTGCTGGCTGCGCTCTGCCTCGGGGGCATCGTCGTTTTCGGCATGCTGACCCGGCTGCTGGGCGTCTATTCCCTCGCCGCCATCCGCCGCCGGGCCCGGTCCTCCTGAAATCGCGGCTTGTCGAGGCTCGCGCTGATTGATAGAGGCGCAGCGCAAACCAATTCGAGGATGATCGCGTGACGATACCAGCCGCTCCGCTCACGCCCTATCGGCCGCGCGTCTTTTCCGGCGTCCAGCCCACCGGCAATCTTCATCTCGGCAATTATCTCGGCGCCATCAAGCGGTTCGTCGACCTGCAGGACGAGCATGAATGCGTCTATTGCGTGGTGGACATGCACGCCATCACCCTGCCGCAGGCTCCCCTGGAGCTGCGCCGCGCCACGCGCGAGGTCGCCGCTGCTTTCATTGCCGCCGGGATCGACCCGAAAAAACAGATCATCTTCAACCAGAGCCAGGTTTCGGCCCATGCCGAACTGGCCTGGATCTTCAACTGCATCGCCCGGATCGGCTGGCTGAACCGGATGACCCAGTTCAAGGAAAAGGCGGGCAAGGACCGCGAGAATGCCAGCGTCGGCCTGTATGCCTACCCGACGCTGATGGCGGCGGACATCCTGGCCTACCGGGCGACCCATGTGCCGGTCGGCGAGGATCAGAAGCAGCATCTCGAATTGACGCGCGACATCGCGCAGAAATTCAACTTCGATTTCGCCGACCGTATCCGCGCTCTGGGTCTTGAATCGGGAGAATTCTTCCCGCTGCCGGAGCCGCTGATCGCCGGTCCCGCGCCCCGCGTGATGTCGCTGCGCGACGGCACGAAGAAAATGTCGAAATCCGACCCGTCAGATTATTCGCGCATCAACCTGACCGACGATGCCGATGCAATCGCCCAGAAGGTCCGCAAGGCCAAGACCGATCCCGAACCCCTGCCGGGCGAGGTGGCCGGCCTGGCCGCGCGGCCCGAGGCCGAGAATCTCGTGACGATCTTCGCTGCCCTGTCCGGTCGCGAGACGGCCTCGATCCTTGGCGAATTCGGCGGCGGGCAGTTCTCGACCTTCAAGAACGCGCTGGTCGATCTCGCCGTCGAGAAGCTGTCGCCGATCGGCGAGGAAATGCGGCGTCTGGTTGATGATGCCTCTGCCATCGACGCCATTCTCCTTGACGGCGCGGAGCGTGCCCGGGCCCTTGCAGATCCGGTTCTCCGGCAGGTCCGCGAGATCATGGGCTTTCTCGGCCGCTGAGCAGCGCTTGCCTCCCGTCCGGTGGTTTGGCACCATGCGCGCGAAGCCGGCCACAGGCGGGGTCACGCATGCCAATCCGACGACGGGCCTACGAGCCAGGTCATCGCCCGAAAATCCTCATCGTGATCGATGAAACGCCGGAATGTGACCGTGCCGCATTGTTTGCGGCACGCCGCGCCCGGCGTTCCGGCGCCAGCATCATCATGCTGGCCATCGTTATCCCGGAAGAAGGCCAGCCCTGGCTCGGCGTGGGGGATCTCATGCGGGCCGAGGCGGAAGCCGAAGCCGGGCAGCGGCTGGACAAGGCTGCGGAACTGGTCCGGCGCGAGGCGGGCTTCGAGCCCGAGCGTGTCATCCGCACCGGCCAGCCTGCGCAGGAAGTGATGGGCCTCATCGAGGCTGACGAGGATATTGCCATCCTTGTTCTGGCAGCGGGCATCGGCAAGGAAGGTCCGGGGCCTCTCGTTTCGCATATTGCCGGCCGGGTTGCCGCCAATTTCCCCGTGCCGGTGACGATTGTGCCCGGAGGGCTGGCGGAGGCGGATTTCGAGGCTCTGGCCTGAGGCCGGGCCGATGTCCTCTTCCCTCGGTTTGATCGACATCCTATATCGAAGGCGTGGCGCACCGGTTCCTTGACCTCCGGCTCCGACCACACGCGAAGAGGCCCCCATGTTCATCCAGACGGAAGCCACCCCGAACCCCGCGACGTTGAAATTCCTGCCGGGACGCGATGTTCTCGCTGGTTCCACGCGTGAATTCCGCACCCCGGACGAGGCATCCGCCTCGCCACTGGCCGTTGCCCTGTTCGGCATTCCCGGCGTGACCGGCGTGTTCTTCGGTTCGGATTTCGTGACCGTGACAAAAAGCGGCGGCGAATGGCAGCATCTCAAGCCGGCCATTCTCGGCGCCATCATGGAGCATTATCTCTCCGGTGCGCCGATCCTTGCCGAAGGGGGACCCGCCGAGAATGCGGGTGAGGAATTCTTCGCCCCCGAAGATGCCGAGACCGTGGCGACGATCAAGGAACTGCTTGAAACCCGGGTCCGCCCGGCTGTGGCCGGCGATGGCGGCGATATCACCTTCCGCGGTTTCCGCGACGGCGTGGTCTATCTGACCATGAAGGGCTCCTGCTCGGGCTGCCCCAGCTCGACCGCCACGCTGAAGCACGGCATCCAGAACCTCCTTCGCCACTTCCTGCCGGATGTCCAGTCCGTCGAGGCGGCCTGACAGCACCGGAGAGACGGCGTGTATCTCCTGGCCCTCGACACGGCGCTCGGCGCCACTTCGGCAGCTGTCTTCGCGCCGGGCGAGGGCAGGATCCTCGCCGAGGAAACCGAGCCGATGGAGCGCGGCCATGCCGAGGCGCTGATGCCCTTGGTCCGCCGCGTGCTCGACCGGTCCGGCATAGCCTTCGCCGACCTGTCACGCTTCGCCGTCACCATCGGGCCGGGCAGCTTCACCGGCCTCCGGATCGGCATTTCGGCGGCTCGCGGCTTCGGGCTGATCCACCAGCGCCCGGTGGTCGGCGTTTCGACGCTCTCCGCCTTTGCCGCCCCGATTCTCTTTTCGGGTGACCGCTCGCCCGTCGCTGCGGCGATCGATGCGCGGAACGGGCTCGTCTATTTCCAGTCTCTCGCCATCGGGGGGCGCACCATGGCGGGCCCCGGCGTCTATCCGGTCGAGGAAGCGGCCCGGAAGATCGGTGACGGTCCGGTCGTCTTTGTCGGCAACGCCGCCGAGAAACTGGCGCAGGCGCGGCGCGGCGCGATCCTCGAGAACAGGCCGGGCCAGCGCCCAGCCATCCAGCAGCGGCCCTCGCCTGAAATCGCCTGGGTCGCCCGCCTTGGCGCGGTGGCCGATCTTGCCACCTCGCCTGCCAAGCCGCTCTACCTGCGGGAGGCCAATGTGACCCTGCAGGACAAGGCCCGCCTCCAGAGGGCCTGAGGGGCGATCATGTGGTTCTGGCTCTGGCCCTGGTTCCGTTCCGGCCTTGCCCGCCACAGCCTGCGGCGCGCTTCGGTGCTCGATGCGGGGCGGATGGCGGCCATCCATGCCGAAGGTTTCGCCATCGGCTGGTCGCGCGAGGAATTCGAGCAGATGATCCTGGACCGCGCGATTGCCGACGTTCTCGTCTCGCAGGCGCCCTTTGGTCACGTGGTCACCGGCTTCGCCATCAGCCGGGTAGCTGCGGACGAAGCCGAGCTGCTCTCCATTGCGCTCGACCCTGAAGTCCGCGGCCTCAGCCTTTCGTCCGCCCTTCTCGACCGGCATATGGGCCATGCCGCACAGGCCGGGGCCCGGACGATGTTCCTCGAAGTGGCCGAGAATAACGGTCCGGCGCTCGCGCTCTATCGTCAGGCCGGCTTCGTGGAAGTCGGGCGGCGGAAGGGCTATTATTCCGGCTCGCCCGGCTCGGCCCGCCATGATGCCTTCACCATGCAGGCCGATCTTGGCCGCTTCGACCCGACCCCACGATTCGGCTGAAGCCGGTTTCCTTGGCCCCGTCTTCCTGCTATCGCCGCGCGAGCGGAAATGGAAACGGCACGCGCATGATCGAAACAGGGCTGACCCGGCGCATCCTGATCACGCTGCGGCTGCTGGCATTGGCGCCGGCTTTTGCCCTCGGCCTGCCTGCGCAATGGCTGGCCCTGCGCCTTGCCCCGCCCCTCGCCCGGTGGATGCCAGTCTATTTCCATCGCTACCTGCTGAAGGTGCTGGGGGTGCGGGTGGTCCGGCGCGGCGAGGCAGACCGGCGCTCGCCGCTCCTCATCACCGCCAATCACCTCTCCTGGCTTGATATCATCGTGATTTCCTCGCTTCGGCCCGTGTCCTTCATCGCCAAGAGCGAGGTCGGCGAATGGCCGGTCTTTGGCACGCTGGCGCGGTTGCAACGCTCGGTCTTTGTCGAGCGCCAGCGGCGCGGCAAGACGGCGGAAGTCAACCGCACCATCGCGACCCGGCTCGAATCCGGCGATGCGCTCGTGCTTTTCGCAGAAGGCACGACCAGTGATGGCCGGCGCGTGCTGCCCTTCCGCTCGGCGCTGATCGGTGCCGCCCAGGCGGCATCCGGCCGCAATGAGGGGGCCTCCTACATCCAGCCGCTCAACATTGCCTATCCGAAGATCGGCGGCCTGCCGATCGGGCGTGGCGATCATCCCCATATCGCCTGGCATGGCGACATGGACCTGGTGCCCCATCTCGCCGATCTGCTGACACTGCCCGGCATCGAATGCCGCGTGACCTTCCTGACCGCGCGCGAGGTCGGCCCCGGCTCGGACCGGAAGTCGCTCACCCGCGAGATTGAGGCCGAGATCCGCACGACCCATGCCCGCACCCTGCGTGGCGAGGGATTATGACAGCCATCGCCCTTTTCGAATGCCGTTGCGGGCGGTAAAGAAGCCAGATGTCCAACCGCCCGACTTCGCCCGAAACCGCGATTCCCGACGCGACAAAGCGCGTCCATATCAAGTCTTTCGGCTGCCAGATGAATGTCCATGACGCCGAGCGCATGGCCGATCTGCTGGCGCTGGAAGGGTATGCGACAACCGATCGCGTCGAGGAGGCGGATCTCGTCATTCTGAATACCTGCCATATCCGCGAAAAGGCGTCCGAGAAGGTCTATTCCGAGCTTGGCCGCCTGCGCCGGCTGAAATCCGAGCGGGCGGAAGCCGGACAATCCACGCTGATCGCCGTGGCAGGCTGCGTCGCGCAGGCCGAGGGCCGCGAGATCATGAATCGCCAGCCAGCGGTTGATCTGGTGGTCGGCCCGCAGAGCTACCAGAACCTACCCGGCTTGCTCGCCGATGCCCGGCGTCGACGCGTGGTCGATACGGAATTTCCGGCCGTCGACAAGTTCGACGCCCTGCCGCCTCCGGGGGCCCGCCGGCTTGCTGCAAAAGGCCCGTCGGCCTTTCTCACCGTGCAGGAGGGTTGCGACAAGTTCTGCTCGTTCTGCGTCGTGCCTTTCACCCGGGGCGCCGAAACCTCGCGTTCCGCAACGGCGATTCTCGCCGAGGCCCGCATCATGGTCGAGGCTGGCATCCGCGAGATCATGCTGCTCGGCCAGAACGTGAATGCCTATCACGGCGAGGGCCCGGAGGGCGGCACGCTTTCATTGGCCGGGTTGATGGACGCGCTGTCGCAAATCGACGGGCTGGACCGGATCCGCTATGCGACCAGCCATCCGCTGGACATGACCGACGATCTCTATGCGATCCATCGCGACAATCCGAAAGTGATGCCTTACCTGCATTTGCCGGTGCAAAGCGGCTCGAACCGCATTCTCAAGGCGATGAATCGGAAGCATGATCGGGATCTCTATCGCCGGATCATCGACAGGATGCGCACAGCAAGGCCCGATATCGCCCTTTCATCGGATTTCATTGTCGGATTTCCCGGCGAGACCGAGGCTGACTTCGAGGATACCATGGCGCTCGTTCGGGAGACCGGCTTCGCCTCGGCCTTCTCGTTCAAATACAGCCCGCGGCCGGGCACGAAATCCGCCGAGGGCGCCGACGATGTGCCGGAAGCCGAGAAAACCGCCCGCCTGCATGCGCTCCAGGCGCTGCTGCTGGACCAGCAGAATGCCTTCAACCGCTCGACCCTTGGCCGGCGGGCTGATGTGCTCTTCGAAAAGGCAGGGCGCCATCCCGGCCAGCTCACCGGGAAATCGCCCTGGCTGCAGGCTGTCCATGTCGACCTGCCGGACGGGGTGCCCGCCGAGTCCGTCCTCGGGCGGATCTGGTCGGTCGATCTGCTCGACGTGACGTCCAATTCGCTGCAGGGCCGGCTTGTCGCCGAATCGCAGCCCAAACGGGAGGATCAAGCCGCTTGACCATGCGCCTCAGCGAGCCATCGCGCCTTGCGGCCTCCGTACAGGCTTCCCTTGAGGGGGTGGAGGAATCCCTCACCCTGAACGATAACCGGGCTGCAAGCCTCGTCGTCGGCAATTACGACCAGAACATCGCCCATCTCGAGCGACGGCTGAACATTGTCGCGCATGTCAATGGCAACCAGATCCTGCTGCGCGGTCCGCGCGAGCAGGTCGAGCATGCCCGCCGCGTGCTCGAATCCCTTTATGCCACGGTCAAGCGCGGCCGGGCCGTCGGGACGGGTGATGTCGACGGTGCGATCGAGGAGACGGCCACGCAGCGCGGCCTCTTTCCGGATCGCTTGCCGCCGCCGGAACCCGAAACGGTGGCGAAGTCACGCGAGGCCTATTCCGGCTTCGGCCATGTCACCACCCGCAAGCGCGGCATCACCAAGGCACGGAATGCTGCCCAGGATTCCTATCTGCGGGTCCTGGCCCGGCACGAACTGGTTTTCGCCGAAGGTCCGGCCGGCACCGGCAAGACATGGCTTGCCGTGGGCCACGCGGTGCAGTTGCTCGAGGCCGGGCATGTCGAGCGGCTGATTCTCTCCCGCCCCGCGGTCGAGGCCGGCGAGAAGATCGGCTTCCTGCCGGGAGACATGCGCGACAAGGTCGACCCCTATCTCCGGCCGATCTATGACGCCCTCTACGATTTCATGGAAGGCCGGCTGGTCGAGCGCGCGCTGCAAACCGGCGTGATCGAGGTCGCGCCGCTTGCTTTCATGCGCGGCCGCACCCTGTCCAACGCGCTGATCCTGCTCGACGAGGCGCAGAACACCTCATCGATGCAGATGAAAATGTTCCTGACGCGGCTCGGCGAAGGCTCGCGGATGATCATCACCGGCGATCCGACGCAGATCGACCTGCCACCGGGGCAGAAATCCGGACTTGGCGAAGCCATCGCTCTCCTTCAGAATGTCGAGGGGGTCGGCCATGTCCGGTTCGGCCATCAGCACGTCGTCCGGCACGATCTCGTGCGCCGGATCGTGCAAGCCTATGAGGAGGTCGGGGCTGGAAATCCCGCTGCAATGCGCTGATGCCCGACATAGACATCCTGATCGAATCCCCTGGCTGGAACGCCATCCCGGGGGTGGAAGCCGTGGTTGAACGCGCCGTTCTGGCCACCCTCGTTGCCGAGAAAACCGATGATGTCGGGATCTCCGTCCTGCTCGGCAATGACGCCGCTGTACGCGAACTGAACGCCCAGTATCGTGGCAAGGACCAGCCGACCAACGTGCTTTCTTTCCCGGCGCCGCAGATCCCCGGCCAGCCGGCACCGGTCCTCGGAGATATCATCCTCGCCTACGAGACCTGTCGCTCGGAAGCTGAGGCCGAGGGCAAGTCGCTGGCTGACCATGTCTCCCATCTTGTCATTCACGGCACCCTCCACCTGCTTGGCCATGACCACCAGGAGGACGAGGAGGCCGAGGCCATGGAAGCGCGCGAGATCGCGCTCCTCGCCGGCCTCGGCATCGCCAATCCCTATGCCGATCGTCCGGAGGCACAGGGATGAGCCAGGAGGATCTTGATCGCAATGTCCGCGAGGGCGCCAAGGGTGACAGCTGGTTCGACCGTCTGAAGGTGGCGCTCGGCCTCAAGGCGCCCGGTTCGATCCGCGATGATCTCGAGGACGCCCTCGAGGAAGGGGAGGCCGGCGACGACGATGATTTTACCGTCGAGGAAAAGCGAATCCTGCGCAACCTTCTCACCGCGCGGGATATCCGCATCCAGGATGTCATGGTGCCGCGCAGCGCCATCATCGCTGTGCCGGATGACGCAACCCTCGCCGAATTGCGGGCCCTTTTCGCCTCTGCCGCGCATTCGCGGCTGCCGGTCTATACCGAGACGCTCGATGACCCGCGCGGGATGATCCATATCCGCGATATGTTCGCACGGCTTGATTCGATCCCGCTCGATGCCCGGGTGCGGGAAATCGGGCTGATCCGCCCCGTCCTGTTTGCACCCGGCTCGAAGCCGGCCCTCGACCTGCTGCTCGAGATGCAGTCGAAGCGGATCCACATGGCTCTGGTCATCGATGAATACGGGGCCACGGACGGTCTTGTCTCCATGGAGGACTTGATCGAGATCATCGTCGGAGAGATCGAGGACGAGCACGATATTGCCGAGGATTCCGGCATTGAGCCCCTCGAAGGCGGCGCCATCGCGATCAACGCCTATGCCACGCTGGAGGAAGTGACGGCCCTGCTCAAGGTGCCCTTCGAGCCGATCAGCGACGAGCACGAGATCGGCACCATCGGCGGCTACGTCACGGCATTCCTCGGGCGTGTGCCCGTCGTGGGTGAAAGCATCGCCTCCGACAATGGCTTGATCTTCACCATCCTTGACGGGGATTCCCGGAGGATCCGACGCCTTAGCATCGCTCCGGCCCCGGAAGTCGCCGACGCTGCCGGGGAATGAGTGTGAAAGGACTTGCCAGCGGCGCTGACGCCGTGACAAGTCCTGTAACCATCGAATCACCGAGAAGATCGTCCGGAATTCCGTGACGGCCCGGGAGCAGGGGGGCACAGCATGGTGGACCGGGTGCAGGGCCTCTACCACGGGATCGTGCTGGCCGGCCGGCGGACCCGTTTCCTCGTCGCGCTCCTTGCGGGGCTTGTCGCTGCCCTCGCCCTGCCGCCTCTGGACCTGCTACCGGCCCTCGCATTGGCCTTTCCCGCTCTGGTCTGGTCAGTCGATGCGGTCTTTCAGGGCGAACTCGGCATCCGCAACCGCCTGATCCAGGTCTGGCTCGTTGGATGGGGATTCGGGCTTGCCTACTTCGCGGCGGGGTTGTGGTGGCTGGGCGCTGCCTTTGTTACCGGTGGGCCGCAATTCATCTGGCTGCTGCCCCTCGGTGTGCTTGGCCTGCCAGCGTTCCTCGCCCTTTTCCCGGCCTTCGGCCTGTGCCTTGCCTTCCTGCTCTGGTCCCGCGGGGCCGGGCGCATCCTCGCGCTCGCTTTCGGTCTCGGCGTTGCGGAAAACCTCAGGGGCTGGGTTCTCACCGGCTTTCCCTGGAACAGTTTCGGCCAGGCCTTCGCCAATCATATCGTGCTGGCGCAATCCGCGTCATGGATCGGGGCGAGCGGGCTCGGCCTGCTGGCGCTGGCGCTGTTTGCTGCGCCCGCAACGCTGGCAACCGGCCTCGGCCGCAGGGGCCGCTGGGGCCCGTCCGTCCTCGCGGTCCTCGTCCTGGCCGGGATGGCGGGTTTCGGGCTGCTCCGGCTCAAGCCTACGGGCGGGCAGGGCGTCGATTTCGCCCTGCTCCCGGTGATGCCCGAGATCCGGCTCCGGATCATGCAGCCCAATATCCCGCAGGATGCAAAGACCTTCGAGACGCTCGGCCCCGATCTGCTGCGGCGCTATCTGGAATTGAGCGATGCCGCCCGCGGCGCCCATGCCACCGGCATTGCGGATGTCACCCATCTCTTCTGGCCGGAATCGCCGTTCCCCTATGTTCTGGAACGCAATCAGGAGGCGCTGGCGGCCATCGGGCGGTTCCTGCCGGCGCGCACGCATCTGATCACCGGGGCGATCCGCGCCGAGGAAACCGGCCAGGCCCAGCCCCGCTTCCGCTATTTCAATGCGATGCAGGTCCTCGACAAGACCGGTATCATCGCGGGGTATGACAAGGTCCATCTGGTCCCGTTCGGCGAATATCTCCCTTTCGAGGATTGGTTGCGTTCGATCGGGCTGCAGCAATTCGTCTCGGTCATCGGCGGGTTCACCGCCAGCCCCGAGCGACGCCCGCTGGCCATTCCGGGCCTCCCCGCCATCCTGCCGCTGATCTGTTTCGAGGCGATCTTCCCCGGCGAGATCACCCTTCCGCCAACCGGCGAGGCAGTGATGGTTGTTGTCACGAACGACGGCTGGTTCGGGCAGACCTCCGGGCCGTACCAGCATTTCGCCCAGGCGCGGCTCCGGAGCATCGAGTTCGGCCTTCCGCTTGTGCGCGCCGCGAACAGCGGCATCTCGGCTGTGGTCGATCCGCACGGGCGCATCCTGGCGAGGATCGGCCTGGGCATCGCCGATGTGCTTGATTCTCCGTTGCCGAAGGGGCTAGCAAGCACTGTGTATCGCCGATATGGTGAGCGCGTTTCTATCGTAATCTTGTTTTGTTTATTGCTGCTGTCGGGTTTGTCGCGGTTCAGGGATCGCAGGGATCGTTTGTCCTGATATCCGGGAATGCATCGGTCGATGGTGGAAGAATTCCTAGTTGAGGTCACAATGATGAATGACGATATCGGGATGAAGAAAGCGCCCAGCCCCGTCGATCGCTATGTCGGTAGCCGGGTCCGGATGCGCCGCATCACCGTCGGGATGAGCCAGGAGAAACTGGGCGAGGCCCTCGGCGTTACGTTCCAGCAGGTCCAGAAATACGAGAAGGGCGCCAATCGCATCAGCGCCAGCCGCATGCAGAGCATTGCGCAGGTCCTCGGCGTGCCGGTTGCCTATTTCTTCGAGGGCTCCCCCCGTGACGAGTCCCTGGCGATGGCGGCAGGCTTCGCCGAACCGGCCCAGTCGGAATACCGCGTCGATATCCTCTCCACGCCGGAGGGAATCGCGCTGGCCAAGGCCTTCACCTCGATCGAGGATCCCAAGGTCCGGCGGCGCGTTGTCGATCTCGTGACGACGCTGGTCGAGGGCCAGCGCAAGGGCTGAACCCGGTTCCGGCGCGTTCTTGTTTGCTATGTCGGCTGCATTGTTCGTTTTGGCGAACTCGTTCGCCAAAATGACTTGACCGGACCGGCATTCTGCGACAAGGAACGCGCCCGTCGGCCTATCCGCCCGGCCAAGCCCGGGCCATTGCTGGCCGTAACCCATCAGCAGGGAGTCGCACGTGGCGCGCTCGTCGTATCTGTTCACCTCGGAATCGGTATCGGAAGGCCATCCGGACAAGGTTTGTGATCGCATTTCCGACGAAGTGGTGGATCTCTTCTTCCGCGAAGCCGCCAAGGCCGGCATGGATGCCTCCCAGGTCCGCGTGGCCTGCGAGACCCTGGCAACCACGAATCGCGTCGTGATCGCCGGCGAGGTCCGCACCAGCCTCGACGACAAGACGATGAAGTCGAAAGTGAAGTCGGCCGCTCGCAAGGCGATCCGCTCCATCGGCTACGAGCAGGATGGCTTCCACTGGAAGAAGGCCAAGATCGACGTGCTGCTGCATCCGCAATCCGCGCATATCGCGCAGGGTGTCGATGCCGGTGCGGGCAAGGACGAAGGCGCGGGCGACCAGGGCATCATGTTCGGCTACGCCTGCAAGGAAACGCCGGATCTGATGCCGGCCCCGATCTATTATTCCCACAAGATCCTCGAAGTCCTGACCGCCGCCCGCAAGGCCGGCGAGCGCAACTGCGAGAAGCTGGGCCCGGATGCCAAGAGCCAGGTCACGGTGAAATACGAGAACGGCAAGCCGGTCGGCGTGACGCAGATTGTCCTCTCCACCCAGCATCTCGATCCCGAGCTGACCTCGAAGGACGTGCAGAAGATCGTCGAGCCGATCATCCGCGAAACGCTTCCCGCCGGCTGGATTTCCAAGGATACCGTCTGGCACGTCAACCCGACTGGCGCCTTCGTGATCGGCGGCCCGGACGGCGATGCCGGCCTGACCGGCCGCAAGATCATCGTCGACACCTATGGTGGCGCTGCGCCCCATGGCGGCGGTGCCTTCTCCGGCAAGGATCCGACCAAGGTCGACCGTTCCGCCGCCTATGCCGCGCGCTATCTGGCGAAAAACGTCGTGGCGGCTGGCCTTGCTGATCGCTGCACGATCCAGCTTTCCTATGCGATCGGCGTCTCGAAGCCGCTGTCGGTCTATGTTGACCTGCATGGAACCGGCAATGGCAAGGCCGATGAAGCCAAGCTCGAAAAGGTCCTGCCGGAGATCATGGATCTCTCGCCGCGCGGCATCCGCACGCATCTCAGCCTGAACAAGCCGATCTATGCCCGCACCTCGGCCTATGGCCATTTCGGCCGCAAGGCCTCGCGGGATGGTGGCTTCTCTTGGGAAAAGACGGATCTTGTGCCGGCCCTGAAGAAGGCCATTGCCTGATCGACATCCCCGTGAACCCGGCGGATCGAGACAACTCCGATGGCGAGGGGCCTGCAAGGTCTCCTCGCCGTCAGCTTTATGGCCGCTCGAAAGGCAAGGCCCTGCGCGCGGCCCAGGCGGCGCGGATCGAAGGCCAGCTGCCCGCGCTGACCATCCCGCTCGACAGGTTGGCCGAAGGCCCCGGTCCGCTCTTTTCGCGCCCGATGACGGAGTTCCGGCTCGAGATCGGCTTCGGCGGTGGCGAGCATCTCGCGGCGCAGGGCCGTCAGAACCCCGGTATCGGCTATCTCGGCGTCGAACCCTTCCTCAATGGTGTTGCCAAGCTTCTGGCCGCGATCGAGGCTGATTCGCTGGATAACATCCGCCTGCTGCGCGGAGATGGCCGCGATGTGCTGGCTTCCTTGCCTGAGGCCTGCCTGACGCGGATCGACCTGCTTTATCCCGATCCCTGGCCGAAGCGGCGCCAGCGCAAGCGCCGGATTGTCGATCCTGCCTTTCTCGATGCGGTGGTCCGCGCCCTCGCGCCCGGCGGCGAGTTCCGCTTCGCGACCGATATTGACGATTATGCCGGCTGGACTCTGGCGCGGGTCCTGCCGCGGACGGATCTCGTCTGGCTGGCGGAGACTGCGGCAGACTGGTCGGAGCCGTGGACCAGCTGGCATCGCACCCGCTACGAGGAAAAGGCGATCCGCGAAGGCCGCGTGCCTGGCTATTTCCGGTTTCGCAAGGCCTGAGCGGCCGGGTCTGGCGGGCCGGGCTTGCCATCGGCCGGCGGCAGAGCTATAGAAGCACAATCAATCTCAGTTTACGCGGGGTTACACGCGAAAACAGAGTGGGCCGGCGACGGACCCGCTCTTTTTGTTTGAGCCCCGCCAGAGGCCCGCCTGAATGGACGAACTGAACGAGCCCCGGCTCATCACCGAAAACGGCATGGCCAGCCGCGTTGGCCGGATCGTCGAGCCGATCATCCGGAGCCTCGGCTACCGGCTGGTCCGGGTGAAGATCTCGGGCCTGAACGGGTGCACGGTGCAGATCATGGCCGAGCGTCCGGACGGGACGATGGGCGTCAATGATTGCGAGATCGTCAGCCGCGCGGTAGCGCCTGTCCTCGATGTCGAGGATCCGATCAGCACCGCCTATCACCTCGAGATTTCCTCGCCCGGCATTGACCGCCCGCTCGTGCGGATCAGCGATTTTGCGCGCTGGATCGGCTATGATGCCCGCATCGAGATGGCCGTTCCTGTTGATGGCCGCAAACGCTTTCGCGGCTTCATCGATGGCGTGGAGGGTGAGAAGGTCGCCATCCTGCTGCCGGATGTCCCCGAGGGCGCGGAACCCCGCCACTCGCTCGAGATCCGCGACATCCAGGAGGCCCGCCTCGTCCTGACCGATGCCGTGATCGAGGAATCGCTCCGCCGCGGCAAGGAAGCCCTTCTGGCAGACGGGATCGAAGCAGGTGACGAGGATGCGGCGGCCGAGCCGGAAATGGCCGTGCTGCCGCCGCGCGCGCCGCGTCCGGCCAAGCCCCAGAAGAAGTTCCCGGCCTCCGGGCCGAAAAAGAAAGACAAGCGCCATTGAGAACGGGCTTGCCCCGCTCTCCCATCCCCGACGGAGGACATGATGTCAGTCAGCGCCAATCGCCTTGAGCTTCTGCAGATCGCGGATGCCGTGGCGCGCGAGAAATCGATCGACCGTGAGATTGTTCTCGGGGCGATGGAAGATGCCTACGCGAAGATCGCCCGGTCGCGCTATGGCTCGGAAACCGACATCCGCGCCGAGATCCACCCCAAGACCGGTGAGGTCCGCCTGACACGGATCATGCAGGTGGTCGACGCGGTCGAAAATGATGCCCGCGAGATCAATCTCGCCGATGCCCGCAAGAAGAGCCCGGCCGCACAGGTCGGCGATTCGCTGTCCGAGCCGCTGCCGCCGGTGGAATTCGGCCGCATGGCGGCCCAGAGCGCCAAGCAGGTCATCACGCAGAAGGTCCGTGAGGCCGAGCGCGACCGCCAGTATGACGAGTTCAAGGATCGGATCGGCGAGATCATCAACGGTGTCGTCAAGCGTGTCGAATACGGCAACGTCATTGTCGATCTCGGCAAGGGCGAGGCGGTGATCCGCCGCGACGAGCTGATTCCGCGCGAGGTCTTCCGCCCGGGGGACCGCATCCGCTCCTACCTGTTCGATGTCCGGCGCGAGACGCGCGGCCCGCAGATCTTCCTGTCGCGCACGCATCCCATGTTCATGGCGAAGCTGTTCATGCAGGAAGTGCCGGAAATCTATGACGGCGTCATCGAGATCAAGGCTGTGGCCCGTGACCCGGGCTCGCGCGCCAAGATCGCCGTGATCAGCCGCGATTCCTCGATCGACCCCGTCGGCGCCTGCGTCGGCATGCGCGGCAGCCGCGTCCAGGCCGTCGTCCAGGAATTGCAGGGCGAGCGCGTGGATATCATCCCGTGGTCGGACAATGTCGCCACCTTCATCGTCAACGCGCTGCAGCCGGCCGAAGTGTCGAAGGTCGTCCTCGACGAGGAATCCGAGCGCATCGAGGTTGTCGTGCCGGATGACCAGCTCAGCCTTGCCATCGGGCGTCGCGGGCAGAATGTCCGTCTGGCCTCGCAGCTGACCGGCTGGAACATCGATATCCTGACGGAAGCAGAGGAATCCGAGCGCCGCCAGAAGGAATTCGCCGAGCGTTCGAAGCTCTTCTGCGAGGCGCTCGATGTCGACGAGATGGTCGGCCAGCTCCTGGCCTCGGAAGGCTTCGCCACGATCGAGGAAATCGCCTATGTCGACCGCTCGGACGTGCTGGCCATCGAGGGTTTCGACGGCGAGACCGCCGACGAGTTGCAGAACCGCGCCCGTTCCTATCTCGAGCGGATCGAATCCGAGCGTCAGGCCCGCCGTCGTGAACTCGGCGTCGAGGATGCCTTGGGCGAGATTCCGGGCCTGACCTCGGCCATGCTGGTGGCCCTCGGCGAGAACGATGTGAAGACCGTCGAGGATCTTGCCGGTTGCGCAACCGACGATCTTGTCGGCTGGACGGAAAAGAAGGGCGGCGAGACCACGCGCTTCACCGGTTTCCTCTCGGGCCTCGATGTCTCGCGCGACGAGGCAGAGGCCATGATCATGGCCGCACGTGTCGCTGCCGGCTGGGTGACCGAGCAAGAGCCGGTCGAGGAGATGGCCGAAGAGGCCTGATGCGAAGAGGCCCTGCACATGGACGAGGCGCTGGATGACGGCCCCGACCGGAATACCCGCTCCCGCCTCTGCGCGGCGACGCGGGAAGTCCGGCCCGTAGACCAGCTCCTGCGCTTCGTTCGCGCGCCGGATGGCCTCGTGGTGCCGGATATCCGCAACCGGTTGCCCGGCCGCGGGGTCTGGATCACGGCCCGGCGGGAGACGCTGCGCCAGGCGATCGAGCGCAAGGTCTTTGCTCGGCATTTCCGCCAGCCGGTCATTGCGACGCCCGACCTGATCGACCGGACGGCAGACCTGCTCCGCGAGGATGCCCTGCAGATGCTCGCGCTCTGCAACAAGGCCGGAGCGGTGACGTCCGGCTTCGCCAAGATCGAAGGGATGCGGCCTCCCTTCCTTGCACTGGTGCAGGCGAAGGACGGTTCCGAAGCCGAGAAGCTGCGGCTCCAGGGGCTCTGCAGGGGCCGCGGACCCCGCAGGAGCGACCCAAAAGTGATTCATGCCTTTGCTTCCGACGAATTAGGTCTGTCCATAGGGCGTGAACATGTGATACATGCGGCGCTCTCGGTTCATGATGCAGCTTCCGTTTTTCTCGAAAGGGCGCTGAGGTTCGTTGAATTTCAGGCGCATGGCCCGGCGGTTCCGCAAGCGGTTCCGGATGCCGGCCGTCACGGCGTTCCGGCATCTCCCTTGCAGGATGAAGGCGGCGCCACGCCGGATCCCAGTTCGCTGGGTGCATCAAGCGGAACCGGGAACCCGCCGGCCCGGGGATGACCCGGGCAGGCAAAACCACAGATCGATCGTCGAGGATTGCGACACGAATGAGTGAGAATAACGGCACGGGCGACAAGACGCTCTCGGTATCGAAGACGCTTTCGCTGAAGCGTCCCGTGGAGCAGGGCGTCGTCAAGCAAAGCTTCTCCCATGGTCGGACGAAATCCGTCGTGGTCGAGACCGTCAAGCGTCGTCCCGGCGGCGGTTTCGAGCCGCGGGAAACCAAGCCTCCGGTTGTCGAGACCAAGAGTGCGCCTCCGCCCCCGCAACGCCCGGCCGTTGAGGCCAAGGCGAATGCGGTCCGGCTCGGACTCGGCTCGTCGCAGCAGCGCACGCTCACCGATGACGAACGCGATGCCCGCGCGCAGGTCCTCCAGGAGGCCCGCCGTCGCGAGGAAGAGGATCGTCGTCGCCAGGAAGAAGAGCGCCGTGAGCGCGAGGAGCGTGAACGCGCAGCGGCTGAAGCCCGTCGCCGCGAGGAAGAAGAGCGCCGCCGCGCCGACGAGGCCGCGAGCCAGGCAGCCGCTCCGAAGGTTGAGCCGGTAGCCGCTCCGGCGCCGGTTGTTTCGGCGCCCGCCCCTGCGCCGGTTGCACCGCAGGCCGCTGCTCCGGCGCCCCAGCCGGCGGTTGCTGCTCCGGCCGCCGCCCCGGAAACCCGCCGCTACGAACCCCGCCCGACCCCTGGCATGCGCCAGGATTCCGGCATGCGCCAGGATTCCGGTATGCGCCAGGACCAGCCGCGCTCGGCGGCTCCTGCCCGTGATTTCGGCACCCGGCCGCCGCGCCTTGATGGCCCGCGTTTCGGTCGCCCGGCTGATGGTGGCGAGCGTCGCCCGCAGGATGGCGCGCCGCGTGAAGGCGGATTCCGCCGTGAGGGCGGCCCCCCGCGTGACGGCATCCGCCGTGATGGTCCCCGGCCGGAAGGCCAGCGTTTCGAGGGGGCCCGCCCGCAAGGCCAGCGCCCGGCCGGAACGGTCCGTCTTGGTTTTGCGCCCCGGCCTGGCCAGGCGCCGGCTCCGGGCTCGCGTCCGCCGGGTGGCCGTCCGCCGATCGGTGGCGCAGCCCCGATCGAGGAACTGGAGAACATGCGTCCCAAGCGCGAGGTCGGCAATGTGCCGCCCCGCGCGCCTCGGCCCGATGAGGACGAGGAAGGCCGCGTGCGTCGCGGCAGCGGCGTCAAGGTGCCCGCCCCGGCCAAGCCGGAGCGCACCAAGGGTGCCGCCGAGAAGTCGCGCGGTCGCCTGACGGTCACCTCCGTGACATCGGACGAGGACGAACGTCAGCGTTCGGTGGCCGCCTTCAAGCGCCGCGTGCAGCGCATGAAGGGCATGGCCAATAACGAGCCCAAGGAAAAGATCATCCGCGAGGTGGTCATTCCCGAGACCATCACCATCCAGGAACTGGCGAACCGCATGTCGGAACGCGCGGTGGATGTCATCCGTTTCCTGATGAAGCAGGGCCAGATGCACAAGATCACCGACGTGATCGACGCGGATACGGCCCAGCTCGTTGCCGAGGATCTCGGCCATACCGTGAAGCGCGTTGCCGAGGCGGATGTCGAGGAAGGCCTTTTCGATATTCCCGATGATGATTCCACCATGGTCTACCGCGCCCCGGTCGTCACGATCATGGGCCATGTCGACCACGGCAAGACCTCGCTGCTCGACTCGATCCGCCAGACCAATGTGGTCTCCGGCGAAGCGGGCGGCATCACCCAGCATATCGGGGCCTATCAGGTCACCAGCCCGCTGGGCGGCAAGATCACCTTCATCGACACGCCGGGCCATGCGGCCTTCACCGCCATGCGCGCCCGTGGTGCCAAGGTGACGGATATCGTTATTCTGGTTGTCGCCGCCGATGATGGTGTGATGCCGCAGACGATCGAGGCCATCAACCACGCCAAGGCCGCCAAGGTGCCGATGATCGTGGCGATCAACAAGATCGACAAGCCGGAGGCGAAACCCGAGCGCGTCCGCACGGAACTGCTCCAGCATGACGTGCAGGTCGAGAGCATGGGTGGCGACACGCTGGAAATCGAGGTTTCCGCCAAGCAGAAGCTCAATCTCGACAAGCTGCTCGAGATCATCCAGCTGCAGGCCGAAGTGCTCGAACTCCGGGCAAACCCGGAACGGGCCGCCGAAGGTTCGGTCATCGAAGCGAGGCTCGACCGCGGTCGTGGCCCCGTCGCCACCGTGCTCGTCCAGCGCGGCACGCTGCGCACCGGCGATATCGTCGTGGCCGGCGCCCAGTGGGGCCGTGTCCGCGCCTTGATCAACGACAAGGGCGATAACGTGGCCGAGGCTGGCCCGTCCCTGCCGGTCGAGATCCTCGGCTTCCAGGGCGCCCCGGAAGCGGGTGACCGGGTGGCCGTGGTCGAGAGCGAGGCCCGCGCCCGCGAGATCACGAATTACCGCGAGCGCCAGAAACGCGACCAGGCGGCGGCCCGCGGGGCCGGCCAGTCGCGCAGCCTTGTCGACATGATGAAGCAGGCCAAGGATGCGGCGGGCCGCAAGGAATTCCCGCTGGTCATCAAGGGCGACGTTCAGGGCTCGGTCGAAGCCATCGCGGCCTCGGTCGAGAAGCTTGGCAATGACGAGGTCCGCGCCCGCGTGCTGCATACGGGCGTCGGCGGCATCACCGAATCCGACATCACGCTCGCCAATGCCACCGGCGCGGTTGTGCTGGCCTTCAATGTGCGCGCGCACAAGGAAGCCCGGGAATCGGCCGAGCGTGCAGGCGTGGAAATCCGCTACTACAACATCATCTATGACCTCGTGGATGACGTGAAGGCGGCGATGTCCGGCCTTCTGGCCCCGACCCTGCGCGAGACCATGCTCGGCAATGCCGAGATCAAGCAGGTCTTCAACATCACCAAGGTCGGCAATATCGCGGGCTGCATCGTCACCGACGGCAAGGTCGAGCGCGGTGCCAAGGTGCGCCTGATCCGCGACAGCGTGGTGGTTCACGAGGGCACGCTGAAGACACTGAAGCGCTTCAAGGACGAGGTGAAGGAAGTCCAGTCCGGCCAGGAATGCGGCATGGCCTTCGCCAATTACGAGGACATGCGCGCGGGCGACATCATCGAATGCTTCCGCGTCGAGGAAATCCAGCGCTCGCTGTGACCTTTCAGGCCTCTTGCATCTATGGGAGGCCGGGCTGACCCGGCCTTTCTCTTTTGGAGCGGAACATGGTTCGTCCCAATCCCAATCCCGGCCAGCCCTCGCAGCGCCAGCTCCGTGTCGGCGAGCAGGTCCGCCATGCCCTGGCGGAGGTGCTGGCGCGCGGCGATATTCATGATCCGGAACTCTCGGGCATGCTGATCTCGGTGCTGGAAGTCCGCATGTCGCCCGATCTCCGCCATGGCACTGTGCTGGTGATGCCTTTGGGCGGCAAGGCCGTCCTCGGCGAGACCGGCGAGGCCGAGGCGGTCGCTGCCCTCAACCGCAACGCAAAAGAGCTCCGCCTCGAAGTGTCCCGCCGCCTGCGCGAGCTGAAATTTTCACCCGAACTGCGATTCCGCGTCGATGACCGCTATGACGAAGCGGCCCGGATCGAGAAGATCTTCCACGATGACCGCGTCCGCCGCGACCTTGCCGCTGACGATGACAAGAAAACCGAAACGGAATGACCGAAACCCTTTCCCCCCCGGGCCAGCGCCCGAAAAAACGCGATGTCCATGGCTGGCTGATCCTCGACAAGCCGGTCGGCATGACCTCGACCCATGCCGTCGCCATCGTGAAGCGCGTCTTCCGGGCCAAGAAAGCCGGCCATGCCGGCACGCTCGACCCGCTGGCCTCCGGCTGCCTGCCGATCGCCCTCGGCGAGGCGACGAAGACCGTCCCCTATGTGATGGACGGCAAGAAAGCCTATCGCTTCACCGTGACCTGGGGCGTCGAGACGACGACCGATGATACGGAGGGCACGCCGGCGCGCACCTCAGACCTTCGCCCCTCTCAGGACGAAGTCGAGGCCATGCTGCCGCGCTTTACCGGTGCGATCCTTCAGGTGCCGCCGAAATTCTCGGCGATCAAGGTCGATGGCGAGCGCGCCTATGACCTCGCCCGCGACGGCGAGGAGGTCGAACTCGAGGCGCGCGAGGTGTTGATCGACAGTCTCGCGATCGTCGCGCATGACGGCAACTCGACCACGCTCGAGGCCGAATGCGGCAAGGGCACCTATGTCCGGGCCATTGCCCGCGATCTTGGCCGCGCCCTCGGCTGTTTCGGCCATGTCACGGCGTTGCGCCGTACCCGCGTCGGCCCTTTCCTCGAGCAGGAATTCATCCCGGCCGAGGATCTGACCCGTACATTGCCCGACCCGGCCGAGCAGGAGGCCCATGTCGCGGCCCTGCTGTCACCGGTTGATCGCGGCCTTGCCGAACTGTCCGAGCTCCAGGTCTCCCGCCACGATGCCGCCCGCCTCAAGCGCGGCCAGAGCGTCATCCTGCGCGGGCGCGACGCCCCGACAGTCCTCGGCCATGTCGCCGTTGTGGCTGGCCATGAGCTGATCGCGATCGGTGAAATCGACAAGGGCGAGCTGCGTCCGCACCGCGTGTTCAACCTCGCCTGACGATCTGGCCGGTCTTTTCGCTGGCTTTTCATGAATTTCCTGCTATGCACGCGGCCATGGCAGCGACAGCGTTCCTGCCACGACGCTTTGTATGCGTCTGACCTGACCCTGCTGGACGACATCCCGGCCGGGCCGTTTCTCGAACCTCATGGAGGCATCCGATGTCGATCACAGCCGAGCGCAAGTCTGCGCTGATTTCCGACTATGCGACCAAGGCGGGCGATACCGGCTCGCCGGAAGTGCAGGTGGCCATCCTGACGAGCCGTATCTCGACACTGACCGAGCACTTCAAGACGCACAAGAAGGACAACCATTCGCGCCGCGGGCTGCTCAAGCTCGTGTCGCAGCGTCGTTCGCTCCTTGATTATCTCAAGAAGAAGGACGAGGCCCGCTACAGGACGCTGATCGAGCGTCTCGGCATCCGCCGCTAAGCGGGCAACCGAACGGGCAGGGGCGCAAGCCGCCTCTGCTCGCGTCGGACCGGCAGGGGCCGGCCCGGCGCGGGGAACAGGCGAAGGCCATGGCAGGATCGCCGGACGCTTCAGGCCCGAAGGCCAGGGAAGCGTCCCGCCGTCTTGCTCATGGATTCGGGTGGTTTCCCAACCTCTCTCGAAACCACGCGCGTCGTGGCCTCAAGGCCGGACCGACGTGCATGACCGGCGCCGCTCGTCGCGTGCGCCTGAACAGGACAGATCATGTTTGATATCCAACGCAAGACCATCCAGTGGGGCGGCCGCACCCTGACGCTTGAGACGGGCCGCATTGCTCGCCAGGCCGATGGCGCCGTTCTCGCTACCTATGGCGAGACCACCGTTCTCGCCACCGTTGTTTCGGCGAAGGAGCCGAAGCCGGGCATCGACTTCTTCCCGCTCACCGTGAACTATCAGGAAAAGGCCTTCGCGGCCGGCCGGATTCCCGGCGGCTATTTCAAGCGCGAAGGGCGCCCCTCGGAAAAGGAAACGCTGGTTTCCCGCCTGATCGACCGCCCGATCCGCCCGCTCTTCGTCGAAGGCTACCGCAACGAGACGCAGGTTGTTGTCACGGTGCTCAGCCACGATCTCGAGAATGATCCGGATGTGGTGGCCATGGTGGCCGCCTCGGCCGCGCTGACCCTCTCGGGTGTCCCCTTCATGGGCCCGGTCGGCGGCGCCCGCGTCGGCTATATCAACGGCGAATACGTTCTGAACCCCACGCTCGACCAGATGAAGGACACCGTCCTCGATCTCGTCGTGGCCGGCACGGGCGACGCCGTCCTGATGGTGGAGTCGGAAGCCCAGCAACTTTCGGAAGAAGTGATGCTCGGCGCCGTGATGTTCGGCCATGCCGGCTTCCAGCCGGTGATCGACGCGATCATCAGCCTCGCCGAGAAGGCCGCCAAGGAACCGCGCGACTACACCCCGACCGACCTCTCGCATATCGAGAAGGCCGTGCTCGAGGTCGCCGAGGCGGATCTCCGGGAAGCCTACAAGATCATCGACAAGCAGGGCCGCTACAAGGCGGTCGATGCCGCCAAGGCGAAGGTCTTTGCCGTGCTCGCGCCGGAAGGTGGCGAAGCGAAATTCGACAAGGAACAGCTCAAGACCGTGTTCAAGGAAGTCCAGGCCAAGATCGTGCGCTGGAACATCCTCGACACCAAGAGCCGCATTGACGGCCGCGGCCTGACGGATGTCCGGCAGATCGTCTCGGAAGTCGGCATGCTGCCGCGCACCCATGGCTCGGCGCTTTTCACCCGTGGCGAGACGCAGGCCCTCGTGGTCGCGACCCTCGGCACCGGCGATGACGAGCAGTTCATCGACGAGCTGGAAGGTACCCGCAAGGAGCGCTTCCTGCTCCATTACAACTTCCCGCCCTATTCGGTCGGTGAAACCGGTCGCATGGGCTCGCCCGGCCGCCGGGAAATCGGCCATGGCAAGCTCGCCTGGCGCGCGCTGCACCCGATGCTGCCCGCCCAGCACGAATTCCCCTACACGATGCGTATTGTCTCGGAGATCACCGAGTCGAACGGCTCCTCATCGATGGCGACCGTCTGCGGTTCGAGCCTCGCAATGATGGATGCCGGCGTGCCGCTGAAGGCGCCGGTGGCCGGTATCGCCATGGGCCTCATCCTCGAGGGCGAGCGTTTTGCTGTGCTCTCGGACATCCTGGGCGACGAGGACCATCTCGGCGACATGGACTTCAAAGTGGCCGGCACCGAGAATGGCATCACCGCGCTGCAGATGGACATCAAGATCGCCGGGATCACCGAGGAGATCATGAAGGTCGCGCTGTCGCAGGCCAAGGGCGGGCGTATGCACATCCTGGGCAAGATGGCCGAAGCCCTCACCCAGCCGCGTGGTCAGCTCGGCCAGTATGCGCCGCGCATCGAGACCATCAAGATCAACCCGGACAAGATCCGCGAAGTGATCGGCTCCGGCGGCAAGGTGATCCGCGAGATCACCGAGAAAACCGGCACGAAGATCGACATCCAGGATGACGGCACGATCAAGGTCGCCTCGTCGGAAGGCGAGAAGATCAAGGCCGCGATCAACTGGATCAAGTCGATCGCCTCGGATCCGGAAGTCGGCCAGATCTATGACGGCACCGTTGTGAAGACGACCGATTTCGGCGCCTTCGTGAACTTCTTCGGCGCACGCGACGGGCTGGTCCATATCTCCCAGCTCGCCCCGCGCAAGGTCGCCAAGACCACCGATGTCGTCAAGGAAGGCGACAAGGTGAAGGTGAAGTTCCTCGGCTTTGACGAGCGCGGCAAGACCAAGCTCTCGATGAAGATCGTCGATCAGGAAACCGGCGAGGATCTCGAAGCCAAGCAGAAGGCCGAGCGCGATGCCGCCCGTGCCGCCGAAGGCTCCGCCGAGTAAGCGCTCTCCCGGAGAGCCATGAATCAGGGCCGCGCCGCAAGCGCGGCCCTCTTTTTGTTTAGCGAGACAAACGCCGCATCGCTTCTTCGCGTGCGGTTGGATGCAGCTTCCCGGTTTTCACTTCCGAAATCCGACCTTGATTGAAGCCGAATTTTGCAGCGATGTCGTGCTGGAACATCCCGAGGTGAAGCATCTGCCAGATCTGAATGGCGTCATGGAAATCAGGCGAACGGCGAGTCTGGTGTGCCATTGGGCACCTCCTTCGAGAGAGCTCACCTAGCCACTTGACGCCGAGTCTGCAGGAGCGTTTACTCCTGTTGTCGATAGACACGACTTCCCCAGCTAGGTGCAACCTAGGGGTAAACGACCCGGGCCGTTCCAATGTTGGCGCATTGGGCGGCCCCTTTCGTTTCCAAGTTAACGGGAAGTTACCTGTGCCGTTTCAAGGCCGTCAATATCTAGTTGGGTATCCACATGATGGTCGCAACATCTGGTGACTAACTTGTGAATCGTGGGGACAATTCTGCGATTCTTCGGAAGCTATTGAGAAACAAGAAGAATCCGCCTGTCTCTGCCCTGTGGATACGCTAGATCCCTTGAGTCAATCGGAATCTTTGCGCAACTCTAGGCTCTGCTTGTTCTCGGTAGACTTTCCATTGCTGCAAGGATTGTCGTCGAATCAGCCACGGTCGCGAACTCGTTGCGCAGGGTGGCGAGATGGAAGCGATGGATCTCCGCCGCCGGCAGGATGGTGCCGTCGAGATCCTTCTGTTCGAAAGCGGCGCAGGCATCGGCGGCCACGATCATCCGCCAGCCGAGATTGTTCCCTGTCCGCACCGTCGTCGAGACGCACATATCGGTGGAGATGCCGAAGGCGAGGACGGCATCCGCGCCAAGCCGCTTCAGGCGCAGGTCAAGATCGGTGTTCAGGAAGGCCGAATTGACCGATTTCGTTACCAGCGCCTCACCCTCGGCCGGCGAGAAGCCGGGCCGGAGCGTGTTGCCGGGATCCCCGGGCCGGAAACACGAGCCCGGCTCGGCGGAATCATGCCGGACATGGAGGATCGGCCAGCCTTTCGCGCGCCAGGCGGCAATGAGAGCGAGTCCCTGCCGCTCGAACGCGCTGCCCCCGAGGGGTGGCATGCGCGGGCTGAAGAAGCCTTCCTGGAAATCAATGGGGAGAAGAACAGTCCGGGGAGAGAGCGCCAGCAATACGGCCTCCTGCTTCTAGTGATCCCCTCTGATCCTCGCTATCAGCCCCGCCGTCGAGCCGTCAAGCGACCCGAGGTTGCGGCCGCTGGCCAGCGGTTCTGCCAGTTGCGTGGCCAGTTCCTTGCCCAGCTCCACGCCCCATTGGTCGAAGGCATTGATCCCGTAGATCGTCGCCTCGACAAAGACCCGGTGCTCGTAAAGTGCGATCAGCCTCCCCAATGTGTAGGGATCGAGCTTGCGGTAGAGCAGGGTGACGGAGGGGCGGTCCCCGGGGAAGACGCGATGCGGGTTGCCCTTCGCCTCTGCGAGGCTGCGCCCGACCATCAGGGCCTGCGACTGGGCGAGGCAATTGGCCACCAGTAACTGGTGGTGATGGGCATAGGCTGGCTCGTGCCCCTCGGCGGCAAGCAGGAACTCGACCGGGATGACATCCGTGCCCTGATGCAGCAATTGGAAGAAGGCGTGCTGGCCATTCGTTCCGGGCTCGCCCCAGACGATCGGGCCCGTGACGCCATCCACCGCATGGCCATCCTTGCGGACGGATTTCCCGTTCGACTCCATGTCAAGCTGCTGCAGATAGGCCGGGAACCGGTGCAGCCGCTGGTCATAGGGAATGATGGCGCGGCTGGCATGGCCCCAGATGCGGCGATGCCACACCCCGATCAGCCCCAGCAGGGCCGGCAGGTTGTGGCGCAGCGGCGCCGTTTCGAAATGCCGGTCCATCGCCTCGGCGCCGGCGAGGAAGGCGCTGAACCGCACCGGACCGATCGCGATCATCAATGGCAGCCCGATCGAGGACCAGATCGAGTAGCGTCCGCCGACCCAGTCCCAGAAGCCGAAGGCCCGCTCGGGCGGGATGCCGAAGGCAGCAACCTTGTCGAGCGCGGTCGAAACGGCCGCGAAATGCTGGCCGATCGCCGCTTCGCCGAGGGCGGAGGCCATCCATTCCCGCGCCGAGCGGGCATTGGTCATGGTTTCGATCGTGGTGAAGGTTTTCGAGGCCACGATGACGAGCGTGCCCGCCGGCTCGAGCCCGCGCAACGTGTCGGCGAGATGGGCGCCGTCGACATTCGAGACAAAATGCACCCGCGGCCCATCATGATAGGGGCGCAGGGCCTCGACAGCCATGGCCGGGCCGAGATCGGAACCGCCGATCCCGATATTGACGATGTCGGTGAAAGGCGCGCCGGTCACGGTGGCGATTGTGCCATTCCGAACACCCTCCGCGAAACGGAAGCAGGCCTGCCGTGTGGCCAGCACCTCGGGCATCACATCCGAGCCGCCCGTCAGCCGCGTTCCCTCATGTTGCCGAAGGGCGATATGCAGGACGGCCCGGCCTTCTGTCGCGTTGATCGGCTCGCCGGCGAACATGGCCTGACGCGCCTGGGCGAGCCCGGCATGATGGGCGAGCGCGACAAGGCTCGTCATCGCCGCCTCGTCGACCCGGCATTTCGAAAGGTCGAGCAGCATGTCCTCGAACTCGGCAGCAAAACGGACGAACCGTTCTGAATCCCGGGTGAAGAGGTCGGTTGTCCGGTCCTGCGCGAGGCGGGCCTTGTGGGCGTCGAGATCAGCCCAGCAGGCAGCAAGGGAATCGGTCATGGTCAGCGGCTTTCCAGGATGTCGGACAGGCGGAAACGGGCGATTTTCCCGATCTCGTCGAGCGCGGTGGCAAATTCCGTGCCTGGATCATGCCCGATCCGCTTTTCGAATGCGCCGCGGATCGACGCCTTGTTCTGGCCCTTCACCGCCATGATGAAGGGGAAGCCGAACCGCTCGAGATAGGCCGAATTCAGCGCCGTGAAGGCGGAAAGTTCTTCCGGCGTGAGCCGGTCGAGCCCGGCCGAGGCCTGTTCCTGCGTCGATTCCGGGGTGAGTTCCCCAGCAAGCGCGAGCCGCCCGGCAAGATCCGGATGCGCGCGGATCAGGGCGTCCTGCTGCGCGCGGGTGCCAGCCTGCATGGCCCGGACCATGGCGGCGTGCAGCCCGTCCAGCGTATCGCAGCGCGGATCAAGCCCGTTGGCAAAAGCCGCCTCGGCCACCCAGGGTGAATGCTCGAAGACACCGCCGAACCGCGCGACGAAAAGCGGCCGGGAGAGCGTGGAGGGCCGCCAGCCGCCGGCGGGCGGGTGGCTCATCACCCAGTGCCGTGCGATATCGAGCCGGGTCGCCACCCAGACGCGATCATGATCCAGGATGTAATCGAGAAACCGCGCCAGGGCCGCGGCCCGGCCCGGCCGGCCGACCAGCCGGCAATGCAGGCCGATCGACATCATTTTCGGCACAATCTCGCCCTCGGCATGGAGGAGGTCGAAACTGTCCTTCAGGTAGCTGAAGAACTGGTCGCCGCTGTTGAAGCCCTGCGGCGTGGCAAAGCGCATGTCGTTTGCATCGAGCGTATAGGGCACCATCAGGAACGGCCCTTCGCCGCCCCGGCCATTCGGCCCGCTGACCCAGTAGGGCAGCTCGTCGGCATAGCTGTCGGCCGAATAGAGGAACCCGCCCTCCGCCATGGTCAGCCGGAGCGTCTGTGCGGAGGTGCGCCCCTGATACATGCCGAGCGGACGTTCGCCTGTCATCTCCCGTTGGATCCGCACCGCCTCGGCGATGTGGTGGGCCTCCTCCTCGGGCGTGAAATCGCGGTAATCGATCCATTTGAGGCCGTGGGTGGCGATTTCCCACCCGGCTTCCGCCATCGCGCGTATCGCCTCCGGATGTCGGGCCATGGCGCTGGCCACCCCGAAGACCGTCACCGGCAGGGCTCGCTCGGTGAACATCCGGTAGAGCCGCCAGAAGCCGGATCGAGATCCATATTCGTAGATCGATTCCATGTTCATGTGCCGCTGGCCCGGCCAGGGCTGCGCGCCGACAATCTCGGAGAGGAAGGCTTCCGATGCGGCATCGCCATGAAGGATGCAGTTCTCGCCGCCTTCCTCGTAATTGATCACGAACTGGACGGCGACCCGCGCGCCGCCCGGCCATCGGGCATGCGGCGGGCGCCTGCCATAGCCGATCAGGTCTCGCGGATAGGGCGCTTCGCCGGCCATGATCTCAGCTCCCGCGATAGGTGGAATAGGCATAGGGCGAGCAGAGCAGCGGCACGTGATAATGCCCGTCCGGCTCCGCCATGCCGAAATGCAGCGGCACGATGTCGAGGAAAGGCGGATCGGGCAGGGTTACGCCCCGCCCACGGAAGTAGGCGGCAACATGGAAGCGGAGCTGGAATGACCCCGTCCGGAAGGCGCCGCCGGCAAGAACAGGCGCGTCCGTGCGGCCATCGGCATTCGTGACGAGATCGGCGATTTTTTCCCAGCCGCCGCCGGGCCGCGCCTCCAGAA
This sequence comes from Rhabdaerophilum sp. SD176, assembly GCF_030143245.1. Taxonomy (GTDB): domain Bacteria; phylum Pseudomonadota; class Alphaproteobacteria; order Rhizobiales; family Beijerinckiaceae; genus Rhabdaerophilum. The sequence continues at coordinate 144,825 of NZ_JARJNS010000005.1, forward strand.
CCTCGATGCGCATTCCCGCCGCCGGGCAACCATGCGCTGTATCAAGGACATGCGTCGAAAGGCGCCCCATCGTGAATCACTCCTGATGAACCGGCCAGAGGGTAAAGAGCGCCATCAGGCATCGCAAGCGAGGGCATCGATGATCCGCTATGCGAACTTCGTGCGGCAGGCAGAGCCTGCACCGGTTTTCCGGATTTACAAATCCGGAACGGGCCGATCATGATCCCGTCGATCGGAGACGTGCCATGAGCCGAAAAGAAACCGGGACGAAAACCCGCCGGGGCGTGCTGGGTGATGCCCATGTCGACCGGGCGAATGCCAATACGACCCCGTTTGACGCCCCGTTCCAGGATTTCATCACCGAAGGCGCCTGGGGTACCGTCTGGGCCGGCGATCATCTGACGCGCCGCGAGCGCTCGATGATCACCATCGCCCTGCTGGCTGCCCTCGGCCATCACGATGAGGTGGCGATGCATGTGCGGGCCACGGCGAATACCGGCGCGACGATGGAGGATATCCGCGAGGCGCTGATGCATGTCGCGGTTTATGCCGGTGTGCCCGCCGCCAACACGGCCTTCAAGATCGCCAAGCAGACCTATGCCGCCATGGCGGCGGAAGCCAGGCCGGCCTGAGACCGGCCGGAGAGACACGACAGGAAACGCGACATGACGGATTACATGCGCCGTGACAGGAGCTGGCACCCGCCGGCCTACACGCCCGGGTACAAGACCTCGGTGCTCCGCTCGCCGAAATGCGCCCTGCTCTCGCTGGACCAGGGGCCCGCCGAAAAATCCGGCCCGGTCTTCAAGGCCGATATGCTGCACGAGCTCGACAATGACCTGATCCGCAACTACGCCGCCGCCACCGGTTCGCCGGGCGAGGCGATCGGTGAGCGGATCATCGTGCATGGCCGCGTGATGGACGAGACAGGCCGGCCGGTGCCGCGCACCTTGCTCGAGGTCTGGCAGGCCAATGCCGGCGGCCGCTACCGCCACCGGAATGACCGCTATCTCGCCCCGCTCGATCCGAATTTCGGCGGCTGCGGCCGCTGCATGAGCGATGACGAGGGCCGCTATTTCTTCCGCACCATCAAGCCTGGTCCCTATCCCTGGCCGAATCACGGCTCGGACTGGCGCCCGGCCCATATCCATGTCTCGATTTTCGGCGAGGCCTTCGCGCAGAGGCTGATCACCCAGCTCTATTTCGAGGGTGATCCGCTGATTCCGCTTTGTCCCATTGTCCGGACAATCCGCGATGACCGTGCCATCGAGCAACTGGTCGCAAAGCTCGACATGGGCGAGATGCGCTCCTTCGACTGCCTCGTCTACCGTTTCGACATCGTCCTGCGCGGGCGCCAGCAGACCTTCTTCGAGAACCGTCCGGAGGGCATGTGATGCCGGTCAACTATCTCAAGGAAACCCCGTCCCAGACCGCCGGCCCCTATGTCCATATCGGCCTGCTGCCGGCTCAGGCCGGGCTGGCCATGCGGCATAATGAGGCGCTGAATGTCATCGCCGCCGAGGGTGAGCGGATCGTCATCGACGGCATTGTCCATGACGGGCTCGGCAATCCGGTCAAGGATGCCTTGATCGAATTGTGGCAGCCGAATGCCCGTGGCGAGCTTGGAGCCAAGGGGCTCTGGGGCCGCGCCGGCGCCGATCACGAGACCGGCCTCTACCGGTTCGAGACCATCCGCCCGCCGGCCCTGCCCTGGCGCAACGGCCAGAACCAGGCGCCGCATTGCAGCCTGCTGATCTTCGCCCGCGGGATCAATATCCACCTCCATACCCGCATGTATTTCCCAGAGGATGCGGCGCTCCACGCCAGCGATCCGGCGCTCCAGCGCGTCGATTCGGCCGCCCGCCGCGCCACTTTGGTGGCTGCGAATCAAGGGCCCGGCCACTATCGCTTTGACATCCGCCTTCAGGGAGAGAATGAAACCGTCTTCTTCGACATGTAGCCGGTTCGATCGAGCAGACCGGCGGAGGACGGATCCGGATGGCCATCCACACCCTTGAATCGGCTTTGTATGGCGATCTCTTCGACGATCCCGAGCTGCAGCCACTGCTGAGCGATGCCGCCGAGATCGGCGCGATGATCACGGCCGAAAAGGCGCTCGCCCGCGTGCAGGGCAAGGCGGGGATGATTCCCGCCGAAGCGGCTCTCGCGCTGGAGACCGCGCTCGACCGGGTGATGATCGATCCGGGCGATCTCCGCGCCGCCACTGCGCGCGATGGTGTGGTGGCGCCCGGCCTTGTTGCGGCGCTGCGCAAGCAGATCGACCCGGATCTCGCGCCCTGGCTCCACTGGGGCGCGACCTCGCAGGACATTGCCGATCTTGCCCTGGTGCTGCGGCTGCGCGCTGTGATCGACCTCTTCGATTCGCGCCTTGAGGCTCTTGTCGCAGCGTTGGCCGAACTGGCCCGCGCCCATCGCGATACGCCCTGCCTCGCCCGGACGCGCACCCAGATCGCGGCGCCGACCCTGTTCGGCCTCCGTGTGGCGAACTGGCTGCAGCCGCTCCAGCGCCACCGCCAGCGCCTGCACGAGATCCGGCCCCGGTTGCAGGTGGTCCAGCTCGGCGGTGCCGCGGGTAATCTCTCCGCTTTCGGGCCGCGCGGGCTGGAGATCATGGATGCCCTTGCCGATGATCTCGGCCTCGGCCGGGCGGAGCCCTGGCATGGCGGCCGCGACCGGCTCGTAGAATTCGGCCTGCTGCTGGTGCTGATCGCCACCTCGATCGGCCGGATCGGCGCCGATCTCGTCAGCCTCGCGCAATCGGAAACCGGCGAGCTCGGGTTTGAAGGCGCAGGCGGCTCCTCCACCCTGCCGCAGAAGCAGAATCCGGTGATCGCCGAAGTGCTTGTGGCGTTGGGCCGGTCAGCGGCGGGGCAAGGGTCGGGCCTGCCCCAGGCGGCCCTTCACGCCACCGAGCGCGATGGCGCTGCCTGGACGCTTGAATGGCTGACCCTGCCACCCCTGATGGCGACGACCGGTGCTGCCCTTCGCCTCGCGCGGGAGGCCGTGTCACGGCTTCGCGTCGATACCGGTCGCATGGTGGCCAATCTGGCGGCCACGCGCGAACTTGTGATGGCGGAAGCCGCGACCTTCGCGCTGGCGGCAGCCTCCGACAGGAACCAGGCGGCTGCAATCGTGCGGGAGGGGATCCAGGCGATGGCCCAGGACACCCGCCCGTTGCTGGCGGTCCTGGAAGAACGCTCGCCGGTCGCTGTCGACTGGGAGGCCCTGCGGGATCCGTTGAACCAGCTCGAGCCGGCGAGGATGCTGATCGACAGGATCCTCGCCGGCCTTGATACCTGAACCTCAGGCGCTGATCGGCTTGAGGTTGCGCTCGATTTCCGCGCGCCTTTTCTCGAGGAAGGGCGGCAGCGAGAGCGATTCACCCATGCTCTCCTTCGGCTCATCCGTGGCGAAGCCCGGCCCGTCCGTCGCGATCTCGATCAGGATGCCGTTGGGCTCCCGCACATAGAGCGAGCGGAAATAGAACCGGTCCACCGGCCCGGACGAAGGCAGGCCGAGCTGCTTGTAGCGATCGACCCAATAGGCATATTCCTGCTCGTCGCGCGCCCGGAAGGCCACGTGATGCACGCCGCCGGCGCCCTGCCGGGCGGTCGGCGCGCCCGGTTCGATCGCGACATGGAATTCCGCACCCGGCCCGCCTTCGCCCATCGCGAAGACCACGACCTCGACCCCGTCCGGCCGCGTGTAGCTGCGCTCACGCCGCATCTCGTAGAGCAGCGTCAGGAAGCGCTCGGTCGGCGTGATATCCGGCACGCTGATCTCGATCGGACCGAGACCGCGGATCTGGTGCTCGGCCGGGACCGGGCTCCTCGACCACGGGAAAGCCTCGCCGGCCCCGCCATCCGCCACGAGACGGAAGCGTTGGCCCTCGTGATCCTCGAAATCGAGCGAGGCGCGCCCGTCCAGCATATGGACCGCGCCATGCCGGATCTGGTGCGCCTCGAACCGGGCCTGCCAATAGGCGAGGCTCGCCTCTCCCGAAACACGGAAACCGGTCCGCGTGATCGAATGCGTGCCACGCCGTTCGGGCGGGACCGGCCATTCGAAGAAGGTCAGGTCGGTGCCTGGCGTCGCCTCGCCATCGGCATAGAACAGGTGATAGGCCGAGACATCGTCCTGGTTGACGGTCTTCTTCACCAGCCGCAGCCCGAGGATCTCGGTATAGAAGCGGTAATTGGCCCGGGCATCGGCCGTGATGGCTGTGAGGTGATGGATGCCATGCAGTTGCATCGGGAACTCCTGGGTGTGACCCCGCATTCATTGCGTTAACGCATATATAGTCCGATCGCTTGGATAAGCCATTGCATCAATGCAATTTCACTTTGGGGATCGGGTCAGAGGCCCTGCAATTTGGCAAGGAAGGGATTTTCAACTAAGGACAGTTATCTCCCTTCCTGCATCCCCCTGGAATATCAAAGATGACCATTCGCGTGCATCGCGGCGACCTTGCCAAGCCTATCCCCTCCGGCGCCGTCGTGGCGATCGATACCGAGACCCTCGGTCTCGTGCCCCATCGTGACCGGCTCTGCGTTGTCCAGCTATCGACCGGTGACGGCACCGCCGACGTGATCCAGATCGCGCCGGGGCAGAAATCCGCGCCTAACCTCGTCGCGATGCTGTCGGACCCGCGGACGCTAAAACTGTTCCATTTCGCGCGCTTCGATCTGGCGGTGCTCCGCCTGACCTTCGGCGTGATGCCCTCGCCGGTCTATTGCACCAAGATTGCCTCGCGCCTGACGCGCACCTATACCGACCGGCATGGCCTGAAGGACATCACCCGCGAATTGCTCGGCGTCGAATTGTCCAAGCAGCAGCAATCGTCCGACTGGGCCGCCGAGACGCTGACCGATGCCCAGCTGGCCTATGCCGCTTCGGATGTGCTTTATCTCCATGGTCTCAAAGCGAAATTCGACATGATGCTCGCGCGCGAGAACCGCACGGCTTTGGCGCAATCCTGCTTCGATTTTCTCCCGACCCGGTCCCAGCTGGATCTGGATGGCTGGCCGGAAACGGATATTTTCGCGCATAGCTGAGGCCGATCGACAAGAAATTGGCGTGTTTGTTCCCCATATCCTCAGACCACGGCACCATGTGAAGGACGGAAGCAGGTCATGGCCATCACAGGCGGCATGACGACGGGACGGGAGCAGGGCCGGTTCGGGCGCGGGCTCGCGCCGGCTGTCGATGCTGATCTGCCGCCACATCTGCAGGATCACCCCGCCTTCCGCGCCGCAGCCCGCCATTCCCGGCATGTCCGGTTCTGGCGCCGGATGATCCCCGTTTTGGCCTTCGTGACGATCGCTTTCCTGGTGGTCCGGACGGTGGCCGGCATTCTGGCCGTCCCCGATGTGTCGACCGACACGGTTGGCATCCAGGGCCGCAAGATCGTGATGGAAAAGCCGCGCCTCTCCGGCTTCAAGCGCGATGGCAGTTCCTATGAGCTCAATGCCACCACCGCCACGCAGGATATCAAGACCCCGAACATGGTCGAGCTCGACGGCCTCAAGGCCCGGATGCAGACCGGCAAGGAGGGCTGGGCTGATCTCGCCGGCGCGCGCGGGACCTATGACAGCAAGGGCGAGAAGCTCGATGTCGATGGCGGCGTCTCGGTCCGCACCGAGACGGGCATGGATGCGCGCCTCAAGGATGCGCAGATCGATTTCCGCTCGGGGCTGATCGTCACCGACAAGCCGGTCGAGGTGAAAACCAATCAGGGTGATGTCGCGGCCGACCGCATGCAGGTGCACGAGAACGGGCGCAAGCTTGTCTTCGAGGGCCGCGTCCGCAGCATCTTCGTCAATCCCGGTTCCTCGTCCGGGCCGGACAAGCAGGAGACCGGCGCCCCCGCGCCCGGCAAGGACCCATGATGACCGACATGTTTCGCAAGGCGGCCCTCGGCGCAGCCGTGATCTTCATCGCTGCCGCCAACCCTGCCCTCGCGCAGAAGGCGAAGAGCGGCACCGGCGCACCCTTTGCCGGGTTCGGCTCAAGCTCGAAGGAGCCGATCAAGATCGATTCCAATCGCCTTGAAGTCTTCGACAAGGAGAACCGCGCGGTCTATTCCGGCGATGTCGTGGTCGTGCAGGGGCAGACCACAGTCCGCTCGTCGCAGATGATTGTCCATTACATCACCAACAAAAGTGCGGGCGGCAACAGCCAGTCGGCGCCGGCGGGCCAGAATTCGATCCGCAAGATCGATTTCGAAGGCCCGGTCAGCGTCAGTTCGGGCACGCAGGCCGCCACCGGCAAGTTCATGACCTATGACGCCCAGGCCGAAACCGTGACCCTGACCGGCAATGTCATCATTTCCGACTGCGACAATGTCCAGCGCGGCGAGCGCGCGGTCTATGACGTCAAGTCCGGGCGGGCAACGGTCGATGCCGGGGCAAAGGGACGCGTTCAGGGCGTCTTCACGCCCGGCAGCGACGACAAGAAGAAGGCCGCTGGCGAATGCGGCCCGCGGACGAACTGAGACAGGGGCATTGCCACGGCCCCTCGAAGACCGGCATAAGCAGGCATTCGGGCGGCAGGGGCAACAGGGGCAGGGCGTGCTGGACAGGTGGCTGAAGCGAAAGCGGGGCTCGGCTGAGGACGCGGCGCCCGCCATTCCGGCGGCCCCGACTATCCGTGGCGCGCGGCTGCCTCGGAGGGTCGACGAAACCGGCCGCGACCCCGGCGAGGCCATGCTCGCGGCCTATTCGCTCGGGAAGAGCTATGGCAAGCGGCAGGTCGTCCGGGATGTCAGCCTCAATGTCCGCCGGGGCGAGGCGGTGGGCCTTCTGGGCCCCAACGGCGCCGGCAAGACCACCGTCTTCTACATGATCACCGGCCTTGTCCCGGCCGATCAGGGGCAGATCCAGCTGGATGGGTTCGACATCACCCGCCTGCCGATGTATCGCCGCGCGCGGCTCGGTATCGGCTATCTGCCGCAGGAAGCCTCGATCTTCCGGGGCCTGACCGTCGAGGACAATATCCGCGCCGTGCTCGAAATGGTTGAGCCCAACCGCCGTAGGCGCGAGGAGCAGCTTGATGCGCTGCTGGACGAATTCTCGATCACCCGCTTGCGGAAATCGCCCTCCATCGCACTGTCGGGCGGCGAGAGGCGGCGCTGCGAGATTGCCCGCGCGCTGGCCGGCCGGCCGAATTTCATGCTGCTGGACGAGCCCTTTGCCGGCATTGACCCCATCGCCGTCGGCGATATCCAGGACCTCGTGCTCCACCTCAAGGCGCGGGGCATCGGCGTGCTCATCACGGACCACAATGTCCGCGAGACGCTGAGCCTGATCGACCGCGCCTACATCATCCATTCCGGCCAGGTGCTGATGGAAGGCACGCCGGACGAGATCATTGCCTCTCCCGAAGTCCGCCGCCTCTATCTCGGCGAGGATTTCCGCCTCTAGCCGGAATCCTCTGGCAGCGATGCGTTGACGCAGTGCAACATTAACCCAACTTCGCGCTTGCACTTCACGAAGGCACAAGCGAGTGTGCAATATCTGTGCCGATCACGAAGGCGGGCCGATTCGACGCGCCGCACGACAGGGACAGGCAGGCGGTAGAGCGGGATGTCGATCAGTCAAAAACTGATGATGCGCCAGAGCCAGTCTCTGGTCATGACGCCGCAGCTGCTGCAGGCGATCAAGCTCCTGCAATTCTCTACCGTCGAGCTGCAGGATTATGTCGAGGCTGAACTCGAGAAGAACCCGCTGCTCGAACGGGATGCCCGGGCCGACGAGGCGCCGATCAGCCAGGAGGAGCGGCCGGATTCGACCGCCACCACGGCCGAGCCCGGAGACTGGGCCCGCGAGGACCTGCCCGCCGACCGCGCCACGCTGGAGCGCGAGACCGGAACCGATTTCGAGAACGCCTTCCCGGACGAGGCGGTGCCCGACCAGGCCTTGCCCCAGCCGGATTCCCCCTTCTGGAATCTCTCCGGTGGCAGCGGGAAGGGGGCATCGCTGGATGATGATGATCACAATCTCGAGGCGTATTGCGCCAGCGCAACGACCTTGCACCAGCATCTCGAAAACCAGCTCGGCTGCACCGACACCGATGATCTGACCCGCGTGATCGCGGCGCAGATGATCGACCAGATCGACCAGACCGGCTATCTGCTCGAATCGCTCGGTGATATCAGCCAGCGCCTCGGCGTGCCCGAATCGCGCTGCCAGCTGGCGCTGGAAATCGTGCAGGGTTTCGATCCGGTCGGGGTCGGGGCCCGAAATCTGGCCGAATGCCTCCGGATCCAGCTGCGCGAGAAGGACCGGCTGGACCCCGCCATGGCGGCCTTGGTCGACCATCTCGACCTCCTGGCCAAGCGTGAATTCGGCCAGCTCCGGCGCGTCTGTGGCGTCGACGAGGAAGATCTGGCGGACATGATCGCCGAGATCCGCCGTCTTGATCCCAAGCCGGGCCTGATCTTCGGCGCCAACCCGGTGGATCCCGTCACGCCGGATGTGTTTGTCCGCGCGACCCCGGATGGCGGCTGGCAGGTCGATCTGAATTCCGATGCGCTGCCCCGCGTCGTCGCCAACAAGACCTTCTATGCCCGCGTGGCCGGCAAGGGTGCCGAGAAGGAAGTGCGGGCCTTTATCGACGAGGCCTGGACCAATGCCAACTGGATCGTCCGCAGCCTCGAGCAGCGGGCCCGCACCATTCTCAAGGTGGCGAGCGAGATCGTCCGTCAGCAGGATGCGTTCTTCACCTATGGTGTCGCCCATCTCCGGCCGCTCAACCTGAAGATGATCGCCGATGCCGTGTCCCTGCACGAATCGACCATCAGCCGCGTAACGGCCAACAAGTTCATGTCGACGCCACGTGGCCTGTTCGAGATGAAGTATTTCTTTACCACGGCGATCGCTTCTTCCGATGGCGGCGCCTCGGTTTCCTCCGAGGCCGTGCGATATCGGATCAAGCAGCTGATCGATCAGGAAGAGGCGCAGGCCGTGCTCTCCGATGACGCGATCGTCGACAGGCTGCGCGAGATGGGCATCGATATCGCCCGGCGCACCGTGGCCAAGTACCGGGAAGGCCTCGGCATAGCGTCGTCCTCCGTACGTCGCCGCGAGAAGATGGCCGCCCTGCCGCGCAGCCGCGCCGGCTGAATCCTGCCGAATTTTGCTGCATCCCGCCCGGCTTGCGGGCAGTGCCCTGTTGCAGGGCAGCACGGGCTGTCGTTGACTTTGCGCGAAGCCCGGACGTAGCCTCTCCTTTCAGAACCAGAGGAGGAATCAGGCGCAGCATCCCTCACGGAACCCTGTGGCCGGCTTGGCCACATCGCACCCGAATCGGCCTCCCTCTCCCGGGTGGCCAGGCTCTTATTTGAGGTCTAATCCATGGCGATACGTGTTTCCGGCAAGAATATCGATCTCGGTGATGTGCTCAGGGCACAGGCAGAGACTCGGCTCAACGATGCGGTGCGCAAATATGTCGATGCCGGCTATTCGGGTCATGTCACCGTCGCGAAGGACGGGATCGGCTTCAAGACCGAATGTGCAGTCCATTTCGATCACGGCCCGGTCATGCATGTCACGGGCGAGGCCACGGATGCCTATCAGAGCGTCGGAATCGCGGTGGAGCGGATTGCCAAGCAGCTTCGCCGCTTCAAGCGCAAGCGCGACCGGCACGGCACCGACCGCCTCAACGCGGCGGATTTTGCCGGGATGCCGGCTCCGATGGTCAATGGCCATGATGATGCCGAGGATGACGTGATCGAAGTCACCGGTGGCGGCGCGGCCATCATCGCCGAGCCTCTGGCCGGCGCGATGCGGCTCTCGATCACCGGTGCCGTTGCCGCCTTCGAAAAGGGAACGGCGCCAGTCCTCGTCTTCCGCAATGCCGGCACCGAGCGGATCAACGTGCTGTACCGGCGCGAGGACGGGCATTACGGCTGGGTTGATATCGGTTGAACTTGCCCCGCCGGGGCCAGGGTCGAGTTGGCTCTGGCCTTCCGGCACGCATTCTGCTTAGAGGGTGCCCATGACGATCACCTCTCTGATCACGCCCGAATCGGTGCTGGCCGGCCTCAAGGGGAACGGCAAGAAGCAGATCCTCCAGGATCTTGCCGGCCATATCGCGCGCGTGGCCGGCCTGAACGAGCGCCTCGTCTTCGAGACGCTGCTCCAGCGTGAGCGGCTGGGCACGACGGCGATCGGACAGGGCATTGCCATTCCGCATGGCCGCATGGCCGGCCTCGGCCGGCTGGTCGGGTTCTTCGCCCAGCTCGCACGGCCGGTCGATTTCGAGGCTTTGGACGGTGAGCCGGTGGATCTCGTCTTCGTGCTTCTTGCACCCGAAGATGCCGGCGCGGACCATCTCCAGGCGCTGGCGCGGATTGCCCGGCTGTTCCGGGCGCCCGGCGTGCCGCAGAAACTGCGACAGACCGATGATGCTGCGGCGATCTATGCGATCCTGACCTCCGAGACGACGTCCCGCGCCGCCTGAGCGTGGCCTCGATAGGGCATCGGCCCCGGAGCACGCGCCGAAGCCGGCCTCGCCGGTGGTTCAGGTCTCCACCGGCCCCTGATCGTCAGGGGCTCTTGGCTTCGCCGGAGATCTTGTCGGTCAGCGCCATCAGCAGGCCCGAACCCACGAAGACCATGTGGATGACCACGAGCCAGATCAGGTCGCGGTCGCTGATGTTCTTCACATTCATGAAGGCCTTGAGCACCTGGATCCCGGAAATCGCCACGATCGACGACAGGAGCTTGAGTTTCAGTCCCGAGAAATCGATCTTGCCCATCCATTCCGGCCAGTCCTTCGCATCATCAACCTCGATCTTGGACACGAAATTCTCGTAGCCCGAGAAAATGACGATGATGATCAGCGATCCGGTCAGCGTCAGGTCGACCAGCGCAAGAACGCCCAGAATGACATCGGATTCGGTTGCGCTCAGGGCGTGAACGACGAAATGCACCGTCTCCTGGCCGGCCTTGAGCAGCAGCACGCAGAGCGAGACGACAAGCATCACGTAGAAAGGCGCCAGCAGCCAGCGGCTCCGGAAAAGGAATTGTTCGAGCACACGTTCGATCATGGGGGCACCTGGCCGGGAAAAGACAGGCAGCCCTTAGCATCCGGCGCGGCCGATGAGAAGCGGCATGCCTGTTCCGGCAGGCTCACCCTGCAGCTTGAGCCAGTCCGATTGGGCAGGACACGCCGGTGCCGCCGAGGCCGCAATAGCCGGCCGGGTTCTTGGCCAGGTATTGCTGGTGATATTCTTCGGCGAAATAGAACGGCCCCGCCTCGCGGATCTCGGTCGTGATCCGGCCGTAGCCGCGGGCATCCAGCGCCGTCTGGAATGCGGCCATCGAGGCTTCCGCTGCCTGTCTTTGGGCCGGACTGGCCACATAGATCCCGGAACGGTATTGCGTGCCGATATCATTGCCCTGCCGCATGCCCTGGGTGGGGTCATGATTCTCCCAGAACGTCTTCAGGAGCATGTCGTAGCTGATCTGAGCCGGATCATGGACCACGAGAACCACCTCGTTATGGCCGGTCAGGCCGGAACAGACCTCTTCATAGGTCGGGTTCGGCGTGTAGCCGGCGGCATAGCCGACCGCGGTTGTCCAGATGCCGGCACCGAGCTGCCAGAACTTGCGTTCCGCGCCCCAGAAGCAGCCCAGCCCGAAAATGGCCGTTTCCAGACCCTCGGGATAGGGTCCCTTGAGCGGGTGGCCCAGCACATGGTGCCGGCTGGCGGTGGCGATCGGAGCCTCCCGACCCGGCAGGGCGGTGGCGGCGCTCGGCATTTCGGATTTCTTGCGGAAAAACATCGGATTTCCCTTTCGCTGGCTTGTTGCAAGCTGGGGCCTCGCATGCAGCCGTGCAACCCCTGTCAACCAAACGTGAAACCATCGCGAGCATGCGCTTCGCAAGCCTTGCATTTTCCGCCGCACCCCGCCATAAGGCCGGGCTTGCGTCGCCCAGCGGCGTGATACCCGCGCCTTCCCGGCGCGCGTACGGACAGGTGGCCGAGTGGTTGAAGGCGCACCAGCGATGCCCGAGGGCATCGCGTCCGAAGCAAAGGAAATTGCGTGCGCCTTTCCGGCGCGCGTACGGACAGGTGGCCGAGTGGTTGAAGGCGCACCAGCGATGCCCCGGGGCATCGCGTCCGAAGCAAAGGAAATTGCGTGCGCCTTCCCGGCGCGCGTACGGACAGGTGGCCGAGTGGTTGAAGGCGCACGCCTGGAACGCGTGTATAGGGGCAACTCTATCGAGGGTTCGAATCCCTCCCTGTCCGCCATCATTCATAAAATTGGGAAATTGCGCGCAGCTAAGAAGCGCTGCGTTTCCAGCTCGGCGGCACGATCCGCCCGCGCTTGATCGCCATGAACAGCAGCACAAGGCCCGTTATGGTGCAGAACGCGAAGGCAAGGACCGACGATTCCAGCCCGAAACTGCCTCCGGTCAAGACTTCCGGCCCGCGGATGTTGGAGCGGATCAATCCCGGCTCGGAAATCGAACCGGAAACGATGCCGGAGAAAATGGCTGACTGCGTGTAGTTCCAGGCCATGTGGAAGCCGATGCTGAGCCAAAGTCGGCGGGTCAGCATAAAGGCGGCGGCAAGCAGGATGCCCGCTTCAATGCTGATGTAGATTGCGCCGGTTATCGTGCCAGCCGGGTTTGCCAGGTGCACAAATCCGAACACGAGCGCAGAAACAGCGAGCGAGATCCAGCTGCCAGCCATGTCTTCGACCGAGCGGAAGAGAATACCACGAAAGAAAAGTTCCTCGAAAAATCCGGAACTCAGCGCCATCGCGATTGCAGGAATCACGAAGGTCCAGGGGTTCAGACCGTCGATGCGGTACATCCCGAGCGCCATCAAGACGAGAATACAAGCGGTGTAGAGCCCGGCGCCGATCAACATTCCCGTTCCCCATTCCCGGCCTGCGCCTGAAAGGGAAAGCTCGCTCAGCGGGCGCCGCTCGATGAAACGGGTCCAGCCGGCATAGAAGGCGATCGCCGCGCTCGCCATACCCATCACAGCCGCAATCGCTTTCAGCGGGTCTCCCTTGAAATAGGCCATGAAGCCACTGCTGAGGCCCATCATGACAAAGATCGGGCCGCCGAGCAGCAAGAGACGGGCGAGCGGGGATTGCAGGATACGCAACCAGAGAGGCCGGTCGATGTTTTCTGCTCCGGACATGGAGAATTTCCTCGGCGGCGATCTTCAGCGGGTGGCCCTATACTTCATGAAGTGTGTCCGCCAACGCAACCGGAAAGTCCTCGCCGGGCTTCCGATTCTCCGCCAAAGTCCCGAGCGGGAATGAGGCTGGCAAGCAAGCGGGCGCTTTCCGGGCTTGTTGTTCATCGGGGATCGATGCTTGCCCCAGGCAGTTGAAATTTAACGATTGCACGCTAGAACCCGTCCCGGGTGCATTGTCCGGGCGTCGGGCAGGCAGGGTTTACGGAGGTCGGGCCGCCTTCGCAGGGAACCCGTATCCATGCGCCAGCCTTTCGCCATCCGTCATTTCCTGAAGAGTGAAGCCGCAGGCGGCATCATCCTGATGGGTGTTGCCTTCCTTGCCATCGTCATCGCGAATTCTCCCCTTGCGCCGGTCTATTTCTCGACCCTCGGCCGCTACATTGGCGGGCTGTCGGTCCTGCACTGGATCAACGACGCGCTGATGGCGGTGTTTTTCCTGCTGGTCGGGCTGGAAATCAAACGCGAGTTTCTTGTCGGCCAGCTCTCGACCTGGCCAAGCCGCGCCTTGCCCGGTCTCGCGGCCTTGGGCGGCATGGTGGTCCCCGGGCTGATCTACGTGGCGTTCAATGTCCAATCGCCGGAAACATTGCGCGGCTGGGCCATCCCGGCGGCGACCGACATTGCCTTCGCCCTCGGCGTGCTTTCGCTGCTGGGATCGCGCGTTCCGATTTCACTCAAGGTATTCCTGACCGCGCTGGCCATTCTCGATGACCTCGGCGCCGTCATCATCATCGCCCTGTTCTATACGGCCAAACTGAACCTGCTCGCCCTGCTGGGCGCGCTGGGCGTGCTTGTGGCGCTCGTGGCCCTCAACCGCTTCGGGCATCGGAAACTGCCTGCCTATCTCCTGCTTGGCGGGCTGCTCTGGGCGTTCGTCCTCAAATCGGGCGTCCACGCGACGCTGGCGGGTGTCATGCTCGCCCTGACGATCCCGCTGACGCCGCCACCGGGTGGGGTTGACGAGGAGGAGCCACCGCTGAACCGGCTTGAACATGCGCTTCATCCCTGGGTCGCATTCCTGATCATTCCGGTCTTCGGATTTGCCAATGCCGGCGTCTCGCTGGCGGGGGTCGGTCCGTCGGCCCTGCTCGCCTCCGTCCCGCTGGGCATCATGCTTGGGCTGTTTGTCGGCAAGCAGATCGGCGTGTTCGGCTTCGCCTGGATCGCCATCCGGACCGGTCTTGCCGACCTGCCGGCCAGGGCGACCTGGCTGCAGCTCTACGGCATCTCGCTCCTCTGCGGGATCGGCTTCACGATGAGCCTTTTCATCGGCCTGCTGGCCTTCCCCGGCTCGCCGGGCTTTCAGGATCAGACCAAGATCGGCGTTCTCGCGGGTTCGCTCTTGGCGGGAACGATCGGCTGGCTGGTCCTGCGGCTGGCTCCCGCCGACAGGCGAGACTGAGCCGGGCCGGAGCGGTCCGGGAAGGATCCCTGCTTGATCAACTTGCCAATTGTGGCATAAAGCGCCAATCTCAGGCAGAAATGTCGGGTTCAGGCGTGTGTACCGGAGTTTTCTCTGGTCGGAAGGCAGGACAGGGGAAATTCCGCGATGATTATCACGGGCAAGGACAGCAAGGATGCGGGCCTGCAGCCCGCCGGCAACCTCCACCGCCGCTCGTTCCTCCTTGGCGCGACGGCCGGTCTGGGCGCGCTGGCTCTGGGCGGTTGCGTCACGAATGACGGCATGAGCCTCGCCGAGGCGGAAAAACTTTACGGCGCGGTGCCGGACAAGAAATTTCCGATCCCGGCGGTCGATATCAGCCAGGTTGATCCGAAATACTTCCGCCGCACCGTGCGTATGGAGACCGACGAGGCGCCGGGCACGATCATCGTCGATCCCAAGAACTTCTACGTCTATCGGATCGAGGGCGAGGGCAATGCCACGCGCTATGGCGCCAATGTCGGACGCGAAGGCTTCCTCTGGAGTGGTGAAGCCTATGTCGGGCGGAAGGCCGAATGGCCGACCTGGACGCCGCCGAGGGAAATGATCAAGCGCCAGCCGGAAGTCGCGAAATATGCCCGCGGCATGCCGGGCGGCCCCGAAAACCCGCTCGGTGCGCGCACGCTGTATCTGTATCAGAATGGCGTCTACACGCTGTACACGCTCTACAGCACCAGCGATCCGGAATCGATCGGCAGCGGCGTGACCAGCGGTTGCACAGGCCTGCTGACGCAGGACATGATCGACCTTTATGACCGGACGCCGGTCAAGACGAAGGTGATTGTCCTGCCGGCCTGAGTGAGGCCAGCCATCATTTGAGGCTGTTGGCCAGGAAGCTCTGCAGCCTTTCGCTGCGCGGGTTCGACAGGATCTCGGCAGGTGGCCCTTCTTCCTCGATCACCCCGCGATGGAGGAAGATCACCCGGCTCGCCACCTCGCGCGCAAAGCCCATCTCGTGCGTGACCACCAGCATGGTCCGGCCTTCTTCCGCGAGCGAGCGCATCACGCGGAGAACCTCGCCCACCAGTTCGGGATCGAGCGCGGAGGTCGGCTCGTCGAACAGCATGACCTCCGGCTCCATCGCGAGGGCCCGGGCGATCGCCACGCGCTGCTGCTCGCCACCCGACATATGCGAGGGATAGGCATCCTTGCGATGGCTGACGCCGACCCGCGCCAGATAATGCTCTGCGCGGGCGACAGCCTCCGCCCGCGAAAGGCCGAGCACCCGGATCGGCGCTTCGATGACATTCTCGAGGGCCGTCATATGCCCCCAGAGGTTGAATTGCTGGAACACCATGGCGAGGCGCGCCCGCATGCGCTGGAGTTGCAGCGGATCCTCGGCATCAAGCTCGCCCCGGCGATCAGGGACAAGGCGTAACTCCTCGCCGCTGACGATGATCCGCCCGGCATTCGGCTTCTCGAGCAGGTTCAGGCAGCGCAGAACCGTGCTCTTGCCCGAACCGGATGAGCCGATCATCGCGATGACATCGCCCGATTTGGCGGCAAGGGACACGCCTTTCAGCACCTCGACCGTGCCGAAGCTCTTCCGGAGCTCCTCCGCGCGCAGCTTCTCGACCGGCCCGGCGGCCATCTCCTTGGACATGGGGAACTCCTTCATGGGCTCAGGAGGCGGCCGCTGCGCCGGAGGCTGTCTCCGGCAACCTTGCCGAGACGTTTTCCCGGCGTCACGAAAGTCTCGGCGGAGCGTGCGTAGAACATGCCGGCCGAAAGCGTCGTGACCGGAGTCAGGGCACCGGTGATCGGATCGATGATATCCGCCAGGATCTCTCCGGCCTTCACTGTTTCACCGGCCTTCCGGCGATAGGTGAGGATGCCGCCAGCCGGCGCGATGATCGGCTCCGAGGCCTCAAGCCGCGTCGGCCGGCACAGCAGGGGCGGCAGATCGGGCTTTTCGCCGTCGAGCACGCCCGCATGGCAGAGGAAACCCAGGATTGCGTGGGCATCGGCCTCGGCCAGATCCTGGGCGACATCCGACTGGCCGCGCAACTCCACCGTCACGGCATGGCAGCCGTCCGGCAATGGCCGGTCCGGCCTGGCCTTGGCCAGTTCCGCCCAGGGGCGGCTCAGCGCTTCGTCGAACGGATCACCGCCGGAAACATCCGCCAGCAGGATCGCCTTGGCGCCCAGAAGCGCGGCGAGCGGGGTGAAAGCGAGCAGTGAACGCGGTTGTGTGTAGAGATGGAGGGCGGCATCGGCATCGCAATGCAGGTCAAGGACAAGATCGGCATCCAGCGCAAGCCGGAGCAAGGCCGCCTTCAGATGCTGCGGAGCGCTGCTCCGCGGCTGCTGCCACAGGGCTTCGGCAAAGGCCTCGCGCACCGTGCGTCCGTTCAGGGTCTCGTCCATGGTCAGCCGGTCGCCCACGCGAGCGACAAGCAGTGCCGCAAGATCCGGAAAGTCGCGGTTGAAATTGCCGCCATCGGACAGCGAGAAGCGGCCGACCGGCAGGCCGAGAACCTGCTGGGCGAGACCGATCGGGTTGGCGACCGGCACGAGCGTCACCTGCCCGACCAGCGCGCCGGCCGCATCGAGCGCGGCCAGTTCGCGCCGCAGCACCTGCGCGCAGATCATGCCGGGGATTTCGTCCGCATGCAGCGCCGCCTGGATGTAGACATGCGGCCGGGCATTGCGGCGGCCGAACCGGTGCACGGTGAGGCTGTATTCGGTGCCCGGGCTCCCCGAGGGGATGGCGATTGTTTCGGTGGGCATGGTCAGGCTGCTTTCGACGGAATGGACATTGGCCGGAGATGCCGGAGGAAGCGTCCCTCGAGCAGCTTGACCAGCCCGACAAGGGCGAAGGTGATGACGAAATAGAACACGGCGACGAGCCCGAAGGCCTCGAACGGTGCGAGATGGTTGTAGTAGACGTCACGCGCGGTACGGGTGAGCTCGACAATCGTCACCGCGCTGGCGATCGAGGTGGCATGCATGACCATGACCAGCTCGTTGCCATATTGCGGCAGCGCCCGGCGGATCGCGCTCGGCAGCAGGATCCGGGTATAGATCGTCGCGGTCGACATGCCGAGGCTCCGGGCGGCTTCCAGCTCGCCGCTGGGCGTCTGGCGCAGGGCGCCGGCAAGGATTTCGGTTGTGTAGGCCGTGCTGTTGAGCGCAAAGGCGAGCCAGGCGCAAAACCACGCATTCCGGAAAAGCGGCCAGGCCATGCTCTCGCGCAGCCACTCGAACTGCGCGAGGCCGAAATAGATCATGTAGAGCTGCACCAGCAGCGGCGTTCCCCGGATCACATAGGTGTAGAGGAAGACCGGCTTCGACAGCCAGGGATTGCGCGACACGCGGGCAATGGCCAAAGGCACCGAGAGCAGGAACGAGGCCGAGACAGAGATCGCCATCAGGATCAGGCTGATTTTCAGCCCGTTGAGATAGAGCGGCCAGGATTCGGCGATGAGGGCCCAGTCGATCATCAGAATTCGACCTTTCTCACGCCGAGCGAGAAGCGCCGTTCCAGCCAGCCGAGCAGCAGGATGGAGATCGTGGTCACGGCCAGATAGAGCCCGGCAATCGTCGCATAGAAGGTGAAGGGCGCCCGCGTCGTGGCGGAGGCGAGATTGGCGCGGTGGACCATGTCATCGAGCCCGATGATCGAGAGCAAGGCCGTCGCCTTGATCATGACGAGCCAGTTATTCGTGAAGCCGGGAATGGCGTGGCGGACCATCTGTGGCAGGATGATCCGGCGCAGGATCTGGCCCTGGGTCATGCCATAGGCCTTGCCGGCCTCCATCTGCCCCCGGGGGATGGCAAGGATCGCGCCGCGGAACGTCTCGGTCAGGTAGGCGCCGAAGATGAAGCCGAGCGTCAGGGTGCCGGCCAGGAAGGGATTGATGTCGAAATAGCCGAGGCCCGCCCGGTCGGCCAGCGCATTCACCATGATCTGCCCGCCATAGAAGATCAGCAGCAGGAGCACGAGTTCGGGCAGGCCGCGGATCAGCGTCGTGTAGACATCCGCTGCCAGCCCGGCCATGCGCGAGCCGGAGAGCTTCGCCCCCGCGCCGATCAGCCCGAACAGGCAGGCGATCGACAGCGACGTGGCCGAGATCAGCAGGGTCGAGCGGAGACCCTCGAGGATGGCGGGAAAATAGCCATGGAGGAACATGAGAACGTCCCGCCTTCGCGCGAGGGTCGCCGGAATTCGGGATCAGGAGCCCGAGATGTCGAAATCGAAATACTTGTCGGCCAGCGCCTTGTAGCGCCCGCTCGATTTCAGGGCCGCGAGGGCCGCATTGATGCGGGTGCGCAAGGCCTCGTCATCCTTGCGGACGGCGATCCCGACGCCCGAGCCGGCGCCGATCCGGATCGCCGGGCCGAGCTGCGCGAAGCCCTTGCCTTCCGGCTTCTTCAGGAAGGCCTCTGCCGAGACCACCGACGAACCGAAGGCCACGTCGGCGCGGCCGACAGCGAGCTCCATATAGACTTCGGTTTCCTTGCCGGCGAGAACGATCTCGCTGCCCTTGTAGTTCTCGGCCAGATAGGCGGCGCGCGGCGAATTGCGCAGCACGACGATCTTCTTGCCCTTGAGCGAGGCCGGGGAATGGTCGGCAAAGGCGCCGGTCTTGGCCACGAAGCGCGAGGGCACGTCATAATAGGGGTCCGAGAAATTGACCGACTTCTTGCGTGCTTCGGTGATTGTCATCGAAGCGACGATCATGTCGAACTTCTTCGCGTTGAGCGCCGGGATCATCCCGTCGAACTCCTGCTGGACAAACACGCATTCCGCCTTCATCTCGGCGCAGATCGCGTTGGCAATATCGATGTCGAAGCCGCCGAGCTTGCCGTCCGGCGCGATCATCGAGAAGGGCGGGTAATTGCCTTCGACGCCGATGCGCAGCTTCGGGGCCTGGGCGATGGCCGACGGGGCCAGAATGAGGGCGAGGGCGGCCGCGCCGGCGGCCGACAGGAAGGTACGCTTCAGCATGCAGGATCTCCCGTTGGAATGCAGTGGATTGCTTGTCCGATCCGGCTTCACTGTGGCGAATAATTTTCATACAGTCAACACATGAAAAAATCTCTTCATTCACAAAATGACGCCCAGGGTGTCAGCGACATGGCCTTCGCCGCCTCCCCGCTTGGCCAGCAATTGCTGGAGCAGCAGGCTTCCGGCTCGGTCTCGAACCGGGCCATTGCCGAACACCTGCTCCGCAATCCAGTCCGGGGCGCATCCCTGTCGATCGAGGATCTGGCGGCGGCGAGCGGCGTCTCGACGGCGACCCTGTCACGCTTTGCCCGCCATCTCGGCTATGGCGGTTTCCCTGACCTGCGGGCGGCGCTTGCCGATACGCTGCAATCCGTCCTCCGCCCGGTGGAGAAGCTGCGCGGCGCGCTTGATCGCGCCGAGGGCGCCGCGCCCATGCGCGAGGGCCTCGAGGATACGCTGGCCAACCTGCGCGGCACGGCCGAGGGCCTTGTGCCAGGCACGATCGCGCGGATCGTCGAAAGGCTGACAACAGCACGCTGCGTCTATGTGATGGGTTTCGGGCTCTCGGCGCATCTCGCCGGCTTTCTTGCGCTCGGCCTTCAGCCCTTCTGCCACCATATCGTCAATGTGGTCGAATATGGCGGCACGGAAAATGCGGCCGGACGTCTGATGAATCTCGGTCCGGAGGACGCGCTCGTCGCGATCTCGTTTCCGCGCTACGCAACGGATGTCGTCCATCTCACCCGGTATGCTGCGGATCAGGGCGTGACAATCTTCGCGATCACGGATTCGGCAGCCTCGCCGCTCGTGCCCCTGGCGAGCGAGACGCTGATCGCCCAGGCGACGCATCCCGTCCTGTCCTCTAGCAATGTGGCCGCCCTGCTGGTGATCGAGGCTTTGGTCGCGGCGTTGATGGTCTCGAACGCTGACAATCTCGCCAAGGCCGCACGGCTGACCGACGCCATCTCGGCCTACCTCGTTTCGCAGCCGCCGAAGGCGCGTTAGTTCAGGCTGCCTCCGCCCGGAGCAGCATGCCGAAGAGGTCGCGCGGTTCGTCCGGGTCGGCGAGCAGGTCGAGTTCGTCATACTCCCCGCTCTCGTCCGCCGCCCGGGCCAGCCAACGCAGGGCAGAGAAATCCTCGATCGCGAAGCCGACCGAGTCGAACAGCGTGATCTCGCGTGCCTCGCGCCGGCCCGGTTCCAGCCCGGCCACGACGCGCCATAATTCCGTGACCGGATGATCCTCTGGCAATTGCTGGATCTCGCCCTCGATCCGCGTCTGCGGCGGATATTCCACGAAGATCGAGGAACGCCGCAGGATATCGGCATGCAACTCGGTCTTGCCAGGGCAATCCCCGCCCACAGCGTTGATATGGACCCCGGCTCCGACCATGTTATCGGTCAGGATCGTCGCGTTGGCCTTGTCGGCCGTGGCGGTGGTGATGATATCGGCGCCGAGTACCGCGCTCTCGGGCGTGTCGCAGATCTCGATCACGAAGCCATAGCGGGCGAGGTTGGCGGCACAACGCCGGCTGGCGGTCGGGTCGATATCATGCAGGCGTAGCCGGTCGATGCCGAGCACGGCCTTGAAGGCCAGCGCCTGGAACTCGGATTGCGCACCGTTGCCGATCAGCGCCATGACGCGCGCCCCCGCCGGGGCGAGGTGGCGGGCAGCCATGGCTGATGTCGCTGCGGTGCGCAGGGCCGTCAGGATGGTCATCTCGCTCAGCAGGACCGGATAGCCGGTCGCCACATCGGCGAGCATTCCGAAGGCCGTCACGGTCTGCAGCCCGTCGCGGGTGTTTCGCGGGTGGCCATTGACATATTTGAACGCATATTGCCCGCCATCGCTGGTCGGCATCAGTTCTATCACGCCCTCCCGGCTGTGCGACGCGACGCGGGCGGTCTTGTCGAAATGCTCCCAGCGCCGGAAATCCTCCTCGATTGAGGCTGCAAGCGCGCGCAGGACCGACTCGACACCGCGTGCGAGGATGATGCGCATCATCCGCTCGACGCTGACGAAACGGACGAGATTGAGCTTGCGATCCATGGCCGGCACTCCCCTTGTTTCCCCCGAGCCTAGCCGCAGGTTCCGGCGGAATGAACAGGCCAGATTGGCAGTCGCGTCAAAATAAGCTATCATAATGGCATATACTGTTTGCCATTATGATCATGCAGGCCTGCCATGGATGTGCTGGACCGCCGCCTCATCACCCTGCTGCGCCAGAATGGTCGCCGGGGCATTTCCGATCTCGCTCTTGAGCTCGATGTCTCGCGGGCAACGGTCCGGGCCCGGATCGAGCGGCTGGAGCAGCAGGGCGATATCGTCGGCTACACGGTGATCCTCCGGGCCGATGTCCATTCCGCCCCGGTCCGCGGCATCACGCTGATCGAGGTCGAAGGCCGCGCGAAGGATCGTGTCGTCGCGGCGCTGACCGGTCTCGCTGAGGTGACGGCCATCCATACGACCAGCGGCAAATGGGACCTGATCGCCGAGATCAGCACGGAAAGCCTGACCGCGCTCGACGACGTGCTCAACCGAATGCGGATGACGCCCGGCATCGCAGCCTCGGAAACCCATCTGCTGCTGGCGACGCCGCGCAGCAGCCAGGCGGGACTTGCTTCCGCCTGAACGCGATCAGGCCAGGGTGAGCCGCACGGCGCCGAGCCCTTCGATCTCCGCGACTGCCACGCCTGGCCCCGGCACCGGAATGATGCCGCAGACGGAGCCGGTGGTCACGAATTGCCCGGCCTTCAGCCCGCCCAGCGTATCATTCCCGCGCGAAAGCCAGGCAGCCGTCGCGCCCAGCGGGTCCAAAGCCGGCGGCGCGGCAGGCGCGTCATGGACCAGCTTTCCGTCGATCCGGAACCGGCAGGCACGGCCCGGCACAGCCAGTTCCTGCCAGGGCTTGAATTCGGCGCCCATGACATAGCCGCGATTGGCCATGAGGTCGCCGAGAAAGGCGTAGAGGTTGCGGTCCGGCTCTGCGAGCCGCGCCCCCACCAGTTCGACGCCGATGGAATAACCCTCGATCGCCTCCGCGATCATCGCACGGCTGTAATCGCCCGGCGCCAGATCCCGGTTCAGCCGGAGCGCGATCTCGATCTCGACACCGAGGCCCGGCCCGAAGGGCCACGACGCCCCTTCGGCCTTCGACATTCCGGCGAAGATCGGCGCGGCAATCGGCCCGAGCCGCGGATGGTCAGCAACCTTCCAGCCCGCCACGCTTTCGCCGAGGGCCTCGCAGGTCAGCCTCTGGACGGTATAGGCCTCCTCCAGCGAGGCCGGTTCGGGGCTTGGCCCGAGCAGGATGCCCTTCTGCCGCGCTTCGACCAGCCAACGGGTGAATTCGGTAGCGTTCACGTCGCATTTCCTTCCGGTATTTGGCTTCGACCATCCGCCCCTTCAGGCTTCGCGTCAGCGTAGGACCCGGCGGGGCCCGGCGTCTAGCTCCCGGCGGCGCCTGGCACCGGTGCGAAGTTGCGCAGGATCGGCGCCAGTTCGGCATCGCCGACAAGGCTCGCCGCTTCTTCCGGCACGAGCCATCTCCGGTCCCGGCGCTTCCGTTCGGGCCAGGCCGATTTCTGCTTGCAGACCTCGAGGGCGAAGATATCGACCCTGCAGGGCACGAACGCGCCATTCGAGAGCATCTTCTCGTAAGTGTAATGGCCGATCGAGTTCTTGCCGATCCGGCCTTCGACGCCGGCCTCCTCGGCGGCTTCCTGCGCCGCCACCTTGTGCGGTGGCCGCTTGCCCATCGGCCATCCCTTCGGAATGATCCAGCGCCGCGTGCTGATGGAGGTGACGAGCAAGATCTCGATCTGTCCGTCCTTGCGGAACCGGTAGGGCAGGGCCGCATATTGCAACCGCAGCCGGAGCGAAGCCGTCTCGATATCGGGCATGGCCAGTTCGGGCATGGAGCCGGGCGAGGGCGGTTCCTGGGAATGCGGATCGCGTTTCGGCTCCATCAGCCCTTTTCCGGTCAGCGGCGAAAGCCGGCCTTTCCCGGCGCGACTGTCATGTCAATGTCACATTTGTCACAACAGGCAGGTATCCCGTTGGCGGCGCTGTTTCAAGCCTTGCTCTTTCGCGATCCACGACGCGATAAGAAGAAGACAAGGTCATGGCCAAGCGAGGTTCCGATGCCTGACTCTCCCGCCAGGACCATCTCCGGCCCCGATGGCCGGCCGCGCTGTCGTTGGTGTGGCGCCGCGCCGGAATTCTTTGCTTATCATGATTCGGAATGGGGCTTTCCTGTAGGAGACGATATCCGCCTCTTCGAAAAGCTCTGTCTCGAATCCTTTCAGTCCGGGCTGAGCTGGCGCACGATTCTCGCCAAGCGGGAAAATTTCCGTGCCGCCTTCGACGGGTTCGATTTCCACCTTGTCGCCCGTTATGGCGAGGCTGATCTCGCCCGGCTTCTCGCCGATCCGGGCATCGTCCGCCATCGCGGCAAGATCGAGGCCGTCATCAACAATG
Source organism: Rhabdaerophilum sp. SD176 (assembly GCF_030143245.1). Classification (GTDB taxonomy): domain Bacteria; phylum Pseudomonadota; class Alphaproteobacteria; order Rhizobiales; family Beijerinckiaceae; genus Rhabdaerophilum. The sequence goes on from NZ_JARJNS010000005.1 coordinate 168,940, forward strand.
CCCGCCGTGCGGTCGATCTGGCCGCCGAATGCGGCTCGCTCGCAGCCTATTTCTGGCAGTTCGAGCCTCGACCGGACGAAACGACCCCGCCGCAGACCGTTTCCGTTTCGCCCGCCTCCATCGCGCTGTCGAAGGATCTGAAGCGGCGTGGCTGGGCCTTTGTCGGGCCAACCACGGTTTTCGCCTTCATGCAGGCTATGGGGCTGATCAATGATCACGCTGCGGAATGTGTGATCCGGGCGGAAGCGGAGCGTGCCCGCGGCGCCTTTATCCGTCCGGGCTGAACCTTCGACCCCGGAGCTCCCGCATTTTCGCAGGGCGGGGTCGCATTGAAGCGGGTTGCCGTGACGGATTGTTCACAATAGAACGAAAGAAACGCCCGGAGAGGCGAACCTTCCCAAAGTCGCATTGGAACCTTTACCGGAGAATGCGACATTTCTCTCCTGGTCATGCAGGTCATGGCCACCACCTGAGGGGTGCAGGCCCATGAAAAAGAGCGGATATTTCTTCTACGAGGCCGCACATGCGATCCTCGGTCCGGCGCGCGCGGCCAGCGATGCAATGCGGCTTTTTTACCGCAATCCGATCAACCCGCTGACCCATACGCCTTATGGTCGCTCGATGGCAGCCGCCTGCGAATTGTTTGAGCGGACGACGCGCCGCTACGGCAAGCCGGCCTTCGACCTGCCCACGACCCAGTTCGAGGGCCAGACCATCGAGGTGATCGAACGGGCTGTCTGGCGGAATACGTTCTGCAACTTGATCCATTTCGATCGTGCCCTGCCCGCCAACGCCGGCCGGCAGCCCAAGCTCCTGATCGTCGCCCCGATGTCGGGCCATTTCGCCACGCTGCTCCGCGGCACGGTGGAAGCGTTCCTGCCGCATTTCGAGGTCTATATCACCGACTGGGTCGACGCACGCCTTGTGCCGCTGGCCGCCGGGACCTTCGATCTCAACGATTACATCGACTATGTGAAGGCGATGATCCGGTTCCTTGGGCCGGATGTGCATGTTCTCGCTGTCTGCCAGCCTTCGGTGCCGGTCGTGGCGGCGATCGCCCGGCTCGAGGCCGAGCAGGACCCTCATTCGCCCCGCTCGATGATTCTCATGGGCGGACCGATCGATACCCGCGAGAGTCCGACCGAGGTCAACAAGCTGGCCCAGCGCCGGGGCATGCAATGGTTCCGCGACAACTGCATTTCCCGCGTGCCGTTCCCGCATCCCGGCGTGATGCGCGAGGTCTATCCCGGCTATCTGCAGCTTTCGGGTTTCATGGCGATGAATTTCGACCGCCATCTCACCGCCCATTGGGACATGTTCAACCATCTGGTCGATGGCGACGGTGATTCCGCAGAGAAGCACCGCGAATTCTACGACGAATACATGGCGGTGATGGACCTTACTGCCGAATTCTATCTCCAGACGGTCGATACAGTCTTCGTCCGGCATGCGCTGCCGAAGGGCGAGATGTTCCACCGCGAGGAGCGGATCGATCTCGGCGCCATCCGCAACTGCGCGCTGATGACGGTCGAGGGCGAGAAGGACGACATTTCCGGTGTCGGACAGACGCGGGCCACGCATGATCTCTGCGTGAACCTCCCGAAGGAGAAACATCTCTACCATCTCCAGAAGGATGTCGGCCATTACGGCGTCTTCAACGGCTCGCGCTTCCGCAAGTTCATCGCGCCGCGCATCGTGGAGTTTACCCGCGAGCATGGCTCCGCCCAGATCCAGCCGCTCAAGCGCGTGGTCAACGCCCGCTGAGCCGGCAGGCATTGATGCCAGCGTCCGAATCGGCCAGCTTCGGCCGGTTCGGAGTGCTCATGGCCCCCTCGCTCAAGGATTTTTTCGGCTTGCGCCCAGCCCGGCGCACCAGGACGCTGCCGGACCTGCAGGTGCGGATCGGCGGTGAAATCGTCACGGTTCCGGTGCGCTACCGGCCGGATGCCCGTCGGATGATCCTGAAGATTGACCGGAGGACCGGCACGCCGGCGCTCACCCTGCCCTATTCGGTCGGCAAGGGCCGCGCCGAGCAGTTTCTTCAGGATCATCGCGGCTGGCTTGAGGCCCGCCTGCGGAGCCAGCCCGCCCGCATCCCTTTTGAGTCCGGCGCGCTTCTGCCCGTGCGCGGTGTGCCGCACCGGATCGAACACTGCCTGCCCTTCCGCGGCGAGACCCGGCTGGACGGGTCCGGCGCGGAGCCTCGCCTGCTGGTCCATGGCGATCCGGCCCATCTCGCCACCCGCACCGAGCGTTTCCTCAGAGGCCTTGCCGAGGCTGACCTCCGTGCCGCCGTCCACCGCCATGCCACACGGCTGGAGGTCTCTGTGGGACGGATTACCATCAAGGATACACGGTCTCGCTGGGGTTCCTGTTCATCACGGGGCGACCTTGCGTTTTCCTGGCGCCTGATCTTCGCGCCGTCGGACATTCTCGATTATCTCGCCGCGCATGAGGTTGCGCATCGGATGGAAATGAACCATTCCATCCGCTACTGGCGGCATGTCGCCTTCCTCTATCCCGACTTCCGACGCGCCGAGACCTGGCTCAACCGGCATGGCGCCCAGCTTCATCTCTACGGCGCCTGAGCGCCCCATCCGGATCTGCCTTGGCCACCCTTTCCACCGACCGCTTCGCGCTGACCATCCTGCTCGGCTTCCTGACCGCGCTCGGCCCCCTGTCGACCGATCTCTATCTCCCCTCGCTGCCCTCGATTGCCCGGCATTTCGATGTGGCCAGCGGCCAGGCGCAGCTGACGCTCTCGGCCTATCTGATCGGCTTCGCGACAGGCCTCCCGCTTTACGGCCCGGTTTCCGACCGGATCGGCCGCAAGAAGGTCGTGCTCTTCGGCCTCGCTCTCTACGGCTGTGCCAATCTGATTTCGGCCATGGCGCCCTCGCTCGAAGTTCTGATCGCCTCGCGCGGGTTGCAGGGCCTCGGCGCCGCCGCGCCACTGGTCGTGGCGCGCGCCATGGTGCGCGACCTGCATGAAGGCCGGCGGGCGGCGCAGGAACTCGCCCGGATGGGCACGATCATGGGCGTTGTCCCTGCCATTGCCCCGATCCTCGGTGTCGGGCTCGAACTCGGCTTCGGCTGGCGGTCCAATTTCGTGGCCACTGCGCTGCTCGCTGCGGGCCTCGCCGCTGTGGTTGTATCCGCCCTGCCGGAAACCCTGCGCCAGCGCGCCACCACGCCGCTGACCATCTTCACCGTGGTCGGCGGGTTCGGCGCTTTGCTGCGTGACCGGCGGTTCCTGCCCTTCGCGCTGCTAGCCGCTGCCTGCTATTCCGGGCTCTTCGCCTTCATTTCAGGCTCAAGCTTCGTCTATCAGCAGCATTTCCGGCTGACGCCCTTCCTCTTCGCCGTTTCCTTCGTGGTCATGGTGCTGGGCTACATGGCCGGGGCTTTCCTCGCGCAGCGGCTGGCCCTCCGCTATGACCAGCGCCGCATGCTGCTGACCGGCGCCCTGCTGCAATCCGGCGGGGGCCTCGCCATGGTGGCCGGCCTGCTGCTCGGTTTCGGCCCCGCCGCAATCACCCTGCCGATGGTGGCCTATGCGGCCGGCGTCGGCTTCACGCTGCCGCAAAGCCATGCCGGCGCCATGATGCATTTTCCGGAAAGGGCGGGCGCGGCCTCGTCGCTGCTCGGTGTCATCCAGATGGGCTTTGCAGCCGTGGTCGGGGCGCAGGTGGGCGCCTGGATCGACAAGGGGCCGATGGTGCTGGCTGGTGCGGTTGCCGTTCTCGGCCTCGCCTCCGTCGCCCTGCTGCCGCTGGTGCGGCGGAGCTGATTACGGCCCGAAAAGCCGGCTGAGCAGGCTCCGCTCCTTGGCCGTCGGGCCCTGGTTCTGCCAGGCGCCGGGGTTCTCCCGCACAGGAGCTGGCGGTGCGGCGGGTGTGGCATTCGCCTGAAGCAGGCTGCCCAGCGGGTCGGAATCGCGGGCGCCCGGCAGGGGCTGTGAAGGCAACCCGCGATGGGCCTGCCGCATGAATTCTGCCCAGATCTCGGCCGGAAGCCCCGAGCCGGTGACCTTTTTCATCGGCTGGCTGTCATCATTGCCTACCCAGACGGAGGCAACCAGCTGGCCAGTATAGCCAACAAACCAGGCATCGCGGTGATCCTGCGTTGTTCCGGTCTTGCCGGCGGCGGGATGGCCGGGAATGTCGGATTTGCGGGCGGTGCCGCTGACGAGCGTTTCCCGCATCATCCGGTTCATCATGCTGATATGGGCCGGATCGACGACCTGCCCGAGCGCCGGTGGCGGCCGGCGATAGATGATCTGCCCGGCGGTTGATTTCACCTCGAGGATGACATGGGGCACGACGCCAGTGCCGCCATTGGCCAGGACGGCATAGGCGCCGGTGATTTCCAGCGGCGTGACCTCGGATGTGCCGAGCGCGAGCGATTCATTGGCCTTGAGCGCCGAATTGATGCCAAGCCTTTGTGCCGTCCGCACCACTTGCCGCGGCCCGACCTCGACATTGAGCTTCACGGCGATGGTGTTGAGCGACATGGCCAGAGCCTGCGTCAGGCTGACCTGCCCGAAATATTCCTGCGTGTAGTTCTCGGGCCGCCATCCGCGGATATTGATCGGCGCATCCTCGCGCACGGTCTCCGGCGTCATCCCCTTTTCAAGAGCCGCGAGATAGACAAACGGCTTGAAGGACGAGCCCGGCTGGCGCTTGGCGGCGATGGCCCTGTTGAACTGGCTCTCGGCATAATCCCGGCCGCCCAGCATGGCGCGGACGGCGCCATCCGGAGCCATCGCCACCAGGGCCGCCTGCTCGACATTGAGCTTGCCGCGCTTTGGCTCGAAGGCCGTGGCGAAGGCGCGCTCGCCCATGGCCTGCAGTTTCGGGTCGATCGTTGTGCGGACAATGATATCGGTCTCGACCGCACCGATATGGTCGTCGAGGATATCCATGATCCAGTCCGCCGCATAATTGCCCTGGCCGGGTTTGGCACGCTTGCGGGCATCGGCCGTGTTGAATTTCGAGCTCTTCGCCTGTTCCGGCGTCGCAAAGCCGGCTTCGACCATCTTGGCCATGACGAGCGCGGCACGGTCTGCCGCGCCTTCGGGGTTCTTGTTTGGCGCAAGCCGCGAGGGGGATTGCACCAGACCCGCCAGCACGGCGGCCTCGCCGAGGGTGACGGCCCGCGCGCTCTTGCCGAAGAATTTCTGGCTGGCCGCCTCGATGCCATAGGCTCCGGCGCCGAAATACACCCGGTTCATATAGAGTTCGAGGATCTGGTCCTTCGTGTAGTTCCGCTCCAGCCACAAGGCGAGCAAGGCTTCCTGAGCCTTGCGGGACAAGGTCCGCTCCTGCGTGAGGAAGATGTTCTTGGCGAGCTGCTGTGTCAGGGTTGATCCGCCTTGCTCGGCGCGCCGGGCCGCGACATTCTTGACCACGGCCCGCGCGAGACCGGCGAGGTCGATCCCGAAATGCTGGTAGAAGCGGCGATCCTCGATCGCAACAAAAGCCTTGCCGACATAGGGCGGTAATTCGGCGATCGGCACGGTCGAGCCACCGGTCTCGCCGCGATTGGCGATCAGCGTGCCGTCGCTGGCAAGGATGGCGATGTTCGGTGGCCGTTTCGGCACGCTGAGCTGGTCGATCGGCGGCAATTTCATCGCGAAATAGGCCACGACACCGCCCAAAGCGAGCAGGGCCCAGAGGCCCATCACGAAACTCCAGTAGAACAGCGTGCCGAAGAAACCGCGACCGCGGCGCCGGCTACGCTTCGGGGCCGGGCCCTTGCCGCGCGCGCGCTTCACGGGCCGATCCTCGGCAGACAGGCGCAACCCGCCTTCGCTGCCGAACCCGCCATCATCGAAGCGCGGCTCACGCCGCTCCCTGGGGCCGCCTGCCCGTCCCATACCGTCCCGGATCTCCCTTGCCGGCCCGAAAGCCAGCCTTCCCGCGCGCCATCGTGCCCGCGCGCCCTTAAGGCGAGGTTAGTATCCTCGCCTTTCCGGGGGATGCGCGGAGATTCCGGCAGAAGCAGGGCGGAACGGCAGGTCAGGCGATGGGCTCAGGATCAGGCCTTGGCCGCTTCCCGCAAAGCGGTGATTGTCGTGGTCGGGGTGATCGCTTCCGGATCGATCAGGCAATGCAGGATGGCAGGCTTGCCAGAAGCGCGCGCTCGCTCGAAGGCCGGAGCGAATTCCGCTGTCGTCTCCACGCGCTCGCCATGGCCGCCGAAAGCCCGCGCATAGGCAGCGAAATCCGGGTTTTTCAGCGCCGTTGCCGAGACACGACCCGGATATTCGCGCTCCTGGTGCATCCGGATCGTCCCGTACATGCCATTGTCGATGACCAGCACGATAATCGGCAGGCCATATTGCACGGCAGTGGCGAAATCCTGTCCGTTCATCAGGAAGCAGCCATCGCCGGCAAAAGCCACGACGGTACGCTCCGGGAAGAGGCGCTTCGCGCCGACCGCCGCCGGCACGCCATAGCCCATCGAGCCCGAGGTCGGGGCGGATTGGGTCTGGTACCGGTTGAACCGGTAATAGCGATGCAGCCATGTGGCGTAGTTGCCGGCGCCATTGCAGAGGATCGTGTCCTGCGGCAGGGCCTCCCGTAGATGGAGCATGACATCGCCCATCTGCAACCGGCCGGGAATCGGCTTCGGCGTGGTCCAGCCCAGGAAGCTGGCATGGGCCTCCTCCGCCTGCCCCTTCCACGGGATCACCCGCGGCGGATGCACGCCCTCGAGGGCCGCCGCGAAACTCGCCGGGTCGGCATGGATGGCCTGGGCCGGCGCATAGACGCGGCCGAGTTCCTCCGCCCCGGGATGGACATGGACGAGCCGGCTTCCATCGCCGGGAATGCCGAACAGCGTGTAGCCCTGGCTCGGCATTTCCCCGATCCGCGCCCCCACGGCGAGCACGAGGTCCGACTCGCGGATCCGCTTCAGCAAAGCCGGATTGGGCCCGATCCCGAGATCCCCGGCGAAATTCGCGTGATCCGCCGGAAACAGCATCTGCCGCCGGAAGCTGACCGCCACGGGCAGCTCGAATCGTTCGGCGAAGCGGGTCACGGTCCGGACGGCGGCCTCCGTCCAGCGCGTGCCACCCAGCAGCATCACCGGCGACTTCGAGGCCCAGAGCCGCTTCTGGAGTTCGGCCATGGCCGAAAGCGACGGGGCAGTCTCCGCCGGCTTCACGAATGGCGCATCCGCGACCTCGGCGGGCTCGACCAGCATATCCTCCGGCAGCGCGATCACCACCGGCCCCGGCCGGCCGGACATCGCCACATGAAAGGCGCGCGAGAGGATTTCCGGGATACGCGCGGCATCGTCGATCTCGGTCGTCCACTTGGTCATGCTGCCGAAGACAGCGCGGTAATCCAACTCCTGGAACGCGCCGCGCTCGCGGGCGCCGCGCTCGATCTGGCCGACAAAGAGGATCATCGGCACCGAATCCTGATGCGCGATATGCACGCCCGGGCTCGCATTGGTCGCACCCGGCCCCCGCGTAACGAAGCAGATGCCCGGCCGCCCGGTCAGCCGGCCGACGGTGTCGGCCATCATCGCCGCCGAACCTTCCTGCCGGCAGACAGTCACGCGGATCGCGGCGTCATGCAGCGAATCGAGCACGGCGAGATAGCTCTCGCCGGGCACGCAGAAAATGTCGGTGACCTGCTGCCTGGCCAGTTGATCGACGAGGATTTGGGCTCCGGTGCGCGGCATGGTCATCATGTCCAGTTCGGGTCTTCGAGAACTTCCCGGGTATGTTCGCCCAGGATCGGGGAGGGACGGCGTGAAACCTGCGGCACGCCATCGATCAGGATCGGCGTGCGCACGGTCGGCACATGGCCGGCCTCGGCTTCCGTGCGGGGCAGGTCGATCTTCATGCCGCGGGCCAGCACCTGCGGATCGGCGAAGACCTCGTCGAGCCGGTTGATCGGTCCGGCAGGCACGCCGGCACGCTCCAGCGCCGCCAGCAATTCCGCCTTGCCGAACCGGGCGGTATGCGCGGAAAGCATCGGCACCAGCACGGCCCGATTGGCCACCCGGCCGCGATTGGTCGCATAATCGGGGTGGCTGGCAAGATCATGCGCGCCGAGCGCCTCGCAAAGCTTGCGATATTGCCCGTCATTGCCACTGGCGATGATGATGTAGCCATCAGCCACCGGGAAGACCTCGTAGGGCACGATGTTGGGATGCGCATTGCCGAGCCGCGTGGGCGCCCTGCCTCCGACGAGATAATTCATGGCCTGGTTGCCCAGAACCGCGATCTGGCTGTCGAGCAATGCGCAGTCGATATGCGCGCCGCCGCCGCCGGCATCGCGCCGCCGCAGGGCCGAGAGAATCGCCACCGTCGCATACATGCCGGTGAAGATATCCGCCGTTGCATAGCCGGCCTTGGTCGGTTGCCCGTCCGGCTGGCCGGTAATGTCCATCGCCCCGGCCATGCCCTGAATCAGAAAATCGTAGCCGGCGCGCGGCGCATAGGGCCCGTCCTGCCCGAACCCCGTGATCGAGCAATAGATCAATGACGGCTTCATCGCCCGGAGTGAATCCGCATCGAGGCCGTATTTCTTCAGCCCGCCAACCTTGAAATTCTCGACCACGACATCCGCCGCACCCGCCAGCTGGCGGATCATGGCGATATCGTCCGGGTTCTCGAAATCGGCCTCGATCGAGCGCTTGCCGCGGTTGCAAGAGTGGAAATAAGCCGCGCCGAGATCACCGCCATCCTTCGCCGCCACGAAGGGCGGCCCCCAGCTACGGGTATCGTCGCCGGCGCCCTTGCGCTCGACCTTGACGACATCGGCGCCGAGATCGGCCAGAAGCTGGCCGATCCACGGGCCGGCCAGGATCCGCGCCAGTTCGAGGACGCGAAGCCCCTCGAGGGGGCGGGAAGCAGCAATCTGTGTCATGACTGAAGGAGGATCACACTCCGCTCGCGCCCGCAAGCCTCGAACCGCTTGTCCACTCGGAGGGCATGGCTGTCACGCCATTCTCGCCAAGGCGTGAACAACTGTGTTTTCCCTTTTTGCGCCGGCACATGCATAGGAGCATTACGGACTGCAAGGGCCATGGGGGCCCGGAACGGGGGAACTTATGAACGCTTCGACCATGCCAGCCAACACGCGGACCATCACCATCCCGGGGACCCGCACCATCGTGAACCTGGCCCTCGGGGGCCTTGTCGGCCTTTTGATCTGGGAAGTCTGGGCGCGTGTCCTGACCAAGGCTGTCCTCGGCTATCCGCTCGAGCCGGCGGGTCTGATCGATGCGATCTTCCAGCACAATTTCGGTCTCTCGGTGAATTACTATGTGCGCGAGGTCCTGCATTACGCCGTCGGCATCCTTGGATACCCGATCCTCTATTTCGTGATCTCGCGCCACTTGAAGAACTGGAGCCTTGTTCTGGATGCCGTTGTCTTCCTGACCTTCAGCCTCGGTGTGGCCTATTACTTTGCGAAGGGTGCGGGAACAGCTTGGCACCTTGTGTTCTGGGTCATTGTAAGCCTCTTCATCGCAACGCGCTTCATCAACCGCAACGAGCGGCTGCGCGACTCGATCGCCTGGGGCACCTTCACCTGGCTTAACGCGCTCGGCCTGATGGCACCTTTGGGCGGGTTGTCCTTCTACCTGCTCGGCGAGGGCGGCGAATTGTCCTTCATGAGCTTCGCAGGCCATGTGATCTACGGCGCCGTAGCGGCGTGGATCTTCGAGGTCCGCGAATCCCGGGCCTGACCCCCGGCGGGGTCAGCCATCCACGTCGAACTTGACGCCCTGCGCCAAAGGCAGGGCGTTGCCGTAATTGATCGTGTTCGTGGCCCGCCGCATATAGGCTTTCCATGAATCGGAGCCGGCCTCGCGCCCGCCCCCGGTTTCCTTCTCGCCGCCGAAGGCCCCGCCAATCTCGGCGCCGGAAGGCCCGATATTGACGTTGGCAATCCCGCAATCCGAGCCGGCAGCCGAGACAAAGAGTTCCGCTTCGCGCATGTCGCGGGTGAAGATCGACGAGGACAGGCCCGCCCCCACGGCATTGTTGAGTGCGATGGCTTCCTCGATCGTGTCATAGCGTGTCACATAAAGGATCGGCGCGAAGGTCTCGTGCAGCATCGGCCCGGCCTGACCGGCCATCTCCACCAGCGCGGGTTTCACATAGACGCCGCCGGCCACGCCCTCGGCCCTGCCACCGCCATGCACGGTGGCCCCGAGGGCCCGCGCCTCGGCCAGCGCCCTTTCCATGCCCTGGAAGGCCGCCTCGTCGATCAGCGGGCCGATCAGCGTGCCGGCAACCCGCGGATCCCCGATTTTCGCCGAAGCCCAGACCTTGATCAGCCGCGGCAGCAGCGCATCGGCGACGGAGCGATGCAGGAACAGGCGCCGCAAGGTGGTGCAGCGCTGGCCGGCCGTGCCCATCGCCGCGAAGGCAATGCCGCGCAACGCGAGATCGAGTTCGGCGCTCGGCGTGACAATGGCGGCATTGTTGCCGCCGAGTTCCAGCAGGGCCCGCGCGAAGCGCTCGGCCAGTTTCGGGCCGACCTTGCGGCCCATCGCCGTCGAGCCGGTCGCCGAGACCAGCGGCACCCGCGCATCCGAAACCAGGGCCTCGCCCACCGGGGCGGCGCCGATCACGATTTCCGACAGGCCGGCCGGAATCGTGCCGTTGCCCTCATCTTCGAACCGCTGTGCAGCCCGTTTGACGATTTCGCCGACAGCCAGTGCCGTGAGCGGGGTCTTTTCCGAGGGTTTCCAGATCACCGGATCGCCACAGACAAAGGCGAGCGCCGCGTTCCAGGCCCAGACCGCGACGGGGAAATTGAACGCGGTGATCACCCCGACCGGGCCCAGCGGGTGCCAGGTCTCCATCATCCGGTGGTTGGGCCGCTCGGTGGCAATGGTCAGACCGTAGAGCTGGCGCGACAGCCCGACGGCGAAATCGCAGATATCGATCATTTCCTGCACCTCGCCGAGGCCTTCGGAGGTGATCTTCCCCGCCTCGAGCGTGACGAGCAGGCCGAGCTGCGTCTTGGCCTTCCGCAATTCCTCGCCAATCAGCCGCACAAATTCACCGCGCTTCGGTGCCGGCACCTGCCGCCACGCGAGGAAGGCCTGGCTCGCCCGCCCGATCGCGGCGCGGACATCCTCGGCCGAATTCTCCGCGATCTCCGCGAGGGTGTCGCCATTGATCGGCGAACGGACCTTCAGGGTCCCGCCATGCAGCCGGGCTGCGGGAATGCCGAAACCCTCAAGCAGGATCTCCGCTTCCTGTTTCGGGGCGGAGACCATGGAAGCGAATTCCTGGGCCAGAAAATTGGACATGCGGGTTTTCCCTGAATGGCCGGTGCGGTTCGGCGCTTCCGGCAGATCGTGATTTGGCCCGACGCTAAACCAAGCCCTCCGGCAGGGGAATGCCTTCTTTCGCGGATTTTCGCACCGCAACGGGAGAATTCACTTTGAAACCCCGGCGAAACACGCGAAGAAACGGGGAATCATCCCTCCATCCCGATTGGCCCGGCCCAGCCGGGCGAAATGTCCCGGGCAGAAATTCCCATGACGGATACAGCCGATATCGTGATTGCCGGGGGTGCCGTGATCGGCTCCTCCATTGCCTGGCACCTCGCCACCCATCCCGGTTTCCGGGGCCGGATCCTCGTGGTCGAGCCCGACCCGACCTACCAGTTCTCGGCCTCGGCGCTTTCGGCCGGGTCTATCCGGCAGCAATTCTCGCAACCTGTGAACATTGCGATCTCGCTCTATGGCATCGATTTCCTGCGCGGGATCGGCGAGCGGCTCGCCGTGGAAGGCGAACGCCCCGAGATCGGCCTGCACGAGGGCGGTTATCTCTATCTCGGCACCGAGGAAACACGCCCGGTCTTCGAGGCCAACAATGTCGACCAGACCCGCCTTGGCGCCCGGATCGCCCTGCTCGACCCGGCGGCTTTGGCGGCGCGTTTTCCCTATCTCTCGACCGAAGATATCACCATTGGCTCGTTGGGCCTTGCTGGCGAGGGCTGGTTCGATGGCTACGGCCTGATGCAGGCCTTCCGCAAGGCGGCCCGCGCCGCCGGTGTTGAATACCGCAAGGCCCGCGTGGTCAGCCTTTTGCGTAAGGGCGAACGGATCGAAGGGGTGACACTCGATTCCGGTGAGGCCATCACCTGCGGCGCCTTTGTCAACGCGGCCGGCGCTTCCGGCGCGCGCTTCCTGTGCGAGCAGGCCGGATGTCCAGTACCGGTCTATGCCAAGAAGCGCTCGGTCTTCTCCTTCGCCGCAAAAGGCGAGTTTCCGGCCCATCCACTGGTCATCGATACGAGCGGTGTCTGGTGGCGGCCGGAAGGCACCGGATTCATCACCGGCTATTCGCCCGATGAGCCGGAGCCCATTGATTTCGCCCATGATTTCGAGGTGGATTGGCCGCTCTTCGAGGACGTGATCTGGCCGGCCTTGGCAACGCGCATCCCGGCTTTCGAGGCGATCCGGCCCGGCCGGGCCTGGGCTGGGCATTACGATATGAACCTGCTGGATCACAATGCCGTGGTTGGCCGGCTGGGTGACCTCGCCAATGCCTATCTCGCCTGCGGCTTTTCCGGCCACGGGCTCCAGCAATCGCCGGCGGTCGGGCGTGGTCTGGCGGAGCTGATCGTCGAGGGCGCCTATCGCAGCCTCGATCTCGGCGATCTCGGTTTTGCCCGTCTCACGGCGAATCGCCCGCTGCTCGAGCGCAACGTGATCTGATCCGGTTTTGTCCGAAGCCATCGGGTTTTTGCATGCATTGCATGCCGAAACTGCAAGGCTGACCGGGTCGACTTCGCCCCTTTCCTTCGCGAAGAGGCATGACGCGCTGCAAAAAACGCGCAATCATGCTGCGCGTCCCGGGGGAGTTGCTCATGCCGATCCGTCGTCTTCTCGTCGCCAATCGCAGCGAAATTGCGATCCGCGTGTTCCGGGCCGCCACCGAACTCGGCATCCGGACCATCGCCATCTATGCCGAGGAAGACAAACTCGCCCTGCACCGCTTCAAGGCGGACGAGGCCTATCTTGTCGGCCGTGGCCCGCATCTCGCGAAGCCTCTCGGCCCGCTGGAGGCCTATCTCTCCATCACCGAGGTGATCCGCGTGGCACGGGAATCCGGCGCCGACGCGATCCATCCCGGCTACGGGTTCCTGTCGGAAAGCCCCGAATTCGCCGAGGCCTGCGCCGAGGCGGGCATCATTTTCATCGGGCCATCGCCCGAGACCTTGCGCCAGCTCGGCAACAAGGTCGATGCGCGCAATCTCGCGCAATCGGTCGAGGTGCCGGTCATGCCGGCGACGCCGCCCCTGCCGGATGATCCGGCCGAGATCAAGCGGCTGGCGGCCGAGATCGGCTATCCCGTCATGCTCAAGGCCAGCTGGGGTGGCGGTGGCCGGGGCATGCGCCCGATCGAGAGCGAGGACGGTCTGCTCGATGCCGTCTTCACCGCCAAGCGCGAGGCGCGCGCAGCCTTCGGCAAGGACGAGGTCTATCTCGAGAAGCTCGTGCGCCGCGCCCGGCATGTCGAGGTCCAGATCCTCGGAGACCGGCACGGCAACCTCGTCCATCTCTTCGAGCGGGATTGCTCGATCCAGCGCCGGAATCAGAAGGTGATCGAACGCGCACCGGCGCCCTATCTCGACGAGGCCACGCGGCAGGCTCTCTGCGCGGCCGCCCTCCGGATTGGCCGGGCCACCGAATATGTCGCGGCAGGAACTGTCGAGTTCCTGCTCGATGCCGAGACGGGCAAATTCTACTTCATCGAGGTCAATCCGCGTATTCAGGTCGAGCATACCGTCACCGAGGTCGTGACCGGGCTCGACATCGTGAAGGCGCAGATCCGCATCCTCGAGGGTCATGCCATCGGCGCCCGTGATGCCGAAGGCACGCTCAAGACCGGCGTGCCCGATCAGGCCGGTATCCGGCTCGATGGCCATGCCCTGCAATGCCGGATCACCACCGAGAACCCGGAGAACAACTTCATTCCGGATTACGGTCGCATCACCGCCTATCGCGGGGCGATGGGCTTCGGCATCCGCATCGATGGCGGCACCGCCTATTCGGGCGCCATCGTCACCCGGTACTATGATCCGATGCTGGAAAAGGTCACCGCCTGGGCGCCGACACCGCGCGAGGCCGTGATGCGCATGGACAGAGCCCTCCGCGAATACCGGATCCGCGGCGTGGCGACCAATCTCACCTTCCTCGAAGCCGTGCTGGCGCATCCGAAGTTCCTTGCCAACGAATACACGACCCGTTTCATCGACGAGACGCCGGAACTCTTCCGCCAGGAGCGCCGCAAGGACCGGGCGACCAAGCTGCTGACCTATATCGCCGATGTCTCGGTCAACGGGCATCCCGAAACCCGCGATCGCCCGCGCCCGCCCGCCGATGCCCGCGTGCCGGTGCCGCCGACCTTCGCCGGCGAAGTCGTGTTCGGCACCCGCCAGAAGCTCGACCAGCTCGGCCCGCGCGGTTTCGCCGAATGGATCCGCGGCGAACGGCGCGTCCTGATCACCGACACGACGATGCGCGACGGTCACCAGTCGCTGCTGGCCACGCGGATGCGCACCTTCGACATTGCGGCCATCGCGCCCGCCTATGCAGGAGGCCTGCCGCAGCTTTTCAGTCTGGAATGCTGGGGCGGCGCCACTTTCGATGTGGCGATGCGCTTCCTGCAGGAAGATCCGTGGGAGCGGCTGCGAATGGTCCGCGAGCGCGTGCCGAACATCCTGACGCAGATGCTGCTGCGCGGCGCCAACGGTGTCGGCTACACGAACTACCCCGACAACGTGGTCCGTGATTTTGTCGACCGCGCCGCCGAGGCCGGCATGGACCTGTTCCGCATCTTCGACTGCCTCAACTGGGTCGAGAACATGCGTGTCTCGATCGATGCGGTGCTTAGGTCCGGCAAGCTGGCGGAGGGCGCGATCTGCTATACCGGCGATATCCTCGATCCGGCCCGGGCCAAATATCCGATCAAGTACTATGTCGATCTTGCCAAGCAGCTCGAGAAAGCGGGCTGCCACATTCTCGGGCTCAAGGACATGGCGGGCCTGCTCAAGCCCGCTGCGGCGCGCATCCTGATCAAGGCGCTCAAGGAAGAGGTCGGCCTGCCGATCCATTTCCACACGCATGACACATCCGGCATCGCTGCGGCGTCGATCCTCGCGGCGGTGGATGCCGGTGTCGATATCGTCGATTGTGCGATGGATGCGATGAGCGGCACGACGTCGCAGCCGTGCCTCGGCTCGATCGTCGAGGCGCTCGCCATGACAACGCGGGGCACCGGGCTCGACCCGGAGGCGATCCGCCAGATCAGCTTCTACTGGGAGGCCGTGCGCACCCAATATGCCGCCTTCGAGAGCGACCTGAAATGTGGCGCCTCGGAGGTCTACCTGCACGAGATGCCCGGCGGCCAGTTCACCAACCTGAAGGAACAGGCGCGCTCGCTGGGCCTCGAAACGCGCTGGCACGAGGTGGCCAAGGCCTATCGCGCGGCGAATGATCTTTTCGGCGATATCGTCAAGGTCACGCCCTCGTCGAAAGTCGTCGGTGATCTCGCGCTGATGATGGTCAGCCAGGGCCTGACCCCGGCCGATATCCTCGATCCGGCCCGGGAGGTCGCTTTCCCCGCCTCCGTGATCGAGATGCTGCGCGGTGATCTCGGCCAGCCGCCCGGAGGCTGGCCGCCCGCGCTCCAGAAGAAGGCGCTCAAGGCCGAAAAGCCGATCACTGTCCGGCCAGGCTCGCTGCTCGAACCCAAGGACCTTGATGCCGCCAAGGCCGAGGTCGAGGCGAAGATCGGCCGACCCGTCAATGATGACGAGCTGGCCTCCTACCTGATGTATCCCAAGGTCTTCGTGGATTTTGCCAATCTGCAGGAGCGCTATGGGCCGGTTTCGGTGCTGCCGACCGGGACCTATTTCTACGGCATGAAGCCGAATGACGATGCGACGATCGAGATCGAGCGGGGCAAGACCCTCGTGGTCAGGCTCCAGACGATCGGCGCCACGGATGACGAGGGGCAGGTCAAGGTCTTCTTCGAACTCAACGGCCAGCCGCGCATCATCAAGGTGCCGGACCGCTCCGCCGCCGCGAAGGTCACCGCCCGCCGCAAGGCTGAGGATGGCAACGTGAAGCATGTCTCCGCGCCGATGCCGGGTTCGGTCTCCTCGGTGGCAGTCGAGCCGGGGCAGAGCGTCAAGGCAGGTGATATCCTGCTCACGCTCGAGGCGATGAAAATGGAGACAGCGATCCATGCCGCCGCTGATGGAACGATCGCCGAGGTGCTGATCAAGCCACACGGCCAGGTGGATGCCAAGGACCTCCTGATTGTGATGGCCTGAACCTTTTTGCGATTGACAGCGCTGGCAAAAAACCGTCCCTCGGCAGGAAAGGGCGAAGACAACGCCCGGGGACGCTTGGGGATATCATGACGATGCGACAGGCGCCGGCAATCGCGGCGCGCGGGCTGGCGGCGGATCTCGCGGCCCGGGAGCAATCCGGCCAGCCGATCCGCGTCGGGGTGATCGGCTGTGGCGAGATGGGGACGGATCTCGTCACCCAGATCGCCCGGATGCAGGGCATGCGGATCGGAGCGATCGTCGATCGGTCTGGCCGGAACGCGCAGGAGGCGATCCGCATCGCCCGGCTTCCGGAAACCCTGGGCATTCCCGTCGATGGCCTGCCGGCGCTTGACCGTGCCATCGAGGCCGGGGGCATCGCGATTATCGACGATGCCCATACGATGCTGCGCAGCGGCCTGATCGATGTCGTCATCGATGCAACCGGCCGCCCGGCCGCCGGGGCGGAGCTGGGCCGGGCCACGATCCGCCAGGGCAAGCATCTGGTGATGATGAATGTCGAGGCCGATGTCACGATCGGCCCCCTTCTCAAGCGCGAGGCCGATCAGGCCGGCATCGTCTACACAATCGGCGCGGGGGATGAACCTACCGCGACGATGGAACTGATCAATTTCGCTACCGCCCTCGGCTATCCGGTCATTGCCGCCGGCAAGGGCAAGAACAACCCGTTCAACCCGGATGCGGTGCCGGATGATTACCGGGCCGAGGCCGAGCGGCGGAACATGAATCCCCGCATGCTGGTGGAGTTCATCGACGGCTCCAAGACGATGGTGGAAATGGCGGCCATCGCCAACGCTACCGGACTCACCGTCGACGTGCCGGGCATGCATGGGCCGGAAGCCACGCTCGCCATGCTCGAGAAGGTGCTGGTGCCCAAGGCCGATGGCGGCATCCTGACGCGCAAGGGCGTGGTGGACTACACGGTGGGCAAGGGTGTTGCACCCGGCGTCTTCATCGTCGTCGAGATGGACCATCCGCGCCTTTGCGAACGGATGCATGACCTCCGGATGGGCGGCGAGGGCCCCTACTACACCTTCTACCGGCCGCACCACCTGACCAGCCTCGAAGTGCCGCTCTCGGCCGCGCGGGCTGTGCTCTATGGCGAGGCGGAGATGTTTCCCCTGCCCACGCCCAGCGCCGAAGTCTGTGCCCGGGCCAAGCGGGCTTTGGCGCCGGGCGAGCAGCTCGATGCGATTGGCGAGACCTGCTACCGCTCCTTCACGCTGACCGTTGCCGATGCCCGTGCCGCCAGGGCCTGGCCGGTCGGCATGCTCCATGGCGGCACGGTGCTGGCGCCGATCGCCAAGGGCGAGCTGATCACGCGGGATAAGGTCAGCCTGCCCGCGGATTCCGTGCTTGTGCAGATGCGTTCCGAGATGGACGCCCTGATCTGGGGGGACGCATGATCTTCCTGCCGCCGGGGATCGATCTGGCGACGGCCCTGCTGCTGATCGGCGTCTCGTTCTTCACCTCCGCGCTCACGGCGGCGTTCGGCATTGGCGGCGGGGTGGCGATGCTGGGTGCGTTGGCCGGCACGGTCGCGCCGAATGTCGTGATTGCTGTCCATGGCGTGGTGCAGGTCGGCTCGAATCTCGGCCGGGCCATTCTCCAGCGCAAGCATGCCCATTGGCCGGCCATTGCCCGGTTCCTTGTCGGCGCCCTGATCGGCGTGGCGCTCGGCGCGTGGCTCTTCGTCAGCCTGCCCGAGCGCTTCCTGCTGGGCACGCTCGGGGTTTTCATTCTGGTGATGGTCTGGGTGCCGAAGCCGCAGATTCCGGGCCTTTCCTCGGCGGGTCTGGTGGTCGGCGGTGCCTTCGCCTCGATCCTGACGATGTTCGTCGGGGCGACGGGCTCCTTCGCGCAGGCGCTGCTGCTGCCGCTCAAGCTCGACCGCAAGGGCCTGATCGCCACCCATGCGGTGATGATGACGGCGCAGCACCTGCTCAAGGTGATCGCCTTCAGCCTGATCGGCGTGGCGCTCATGCCGTGGCTGCCCCTGATCGCGGCGATGATCGTCAGCGGCTTCATCGGCACGGTGATGGGCACGCGGCTGCTGGAAAAAATGCCGGAGCGCCTGTTTCAGACCATCCTGAAGGTCGTACTGACGCTGATCGCGCTGGATCTGCTCCGCCGGGCCGCCGGTTTGCGCATCCCCGGTTTCTGATCAGGCGCAGCGCGTCTTCTCGCAACGCCGCCAGGCTTCGACGGCCTTCTGCTTGGCCGCACGATCGAGGAAGCCCGTGAACCCTTCCGTTCCGACGAGATAAGACGGCGTCGCCTGGAAGCCGAGCGTCGAGCCAAGCTGCGACGCCGCGCGCATGGCGGCGGTCACGGCATCGGAATCGGCATCGTCGAGCAAGCGCTTCCGGTCGATTCCGAACGTGCCGGCGACATCCATTGCAATCTGGCCGTCGATCGTGCCACGGCGCCTGAACAGCGCCTCGTGGAAATCGAGATAGCGGTCCGCCTTCTGGCGCGAGAAGGCGAGGGCGACCCGCGTCGCGCTGATCGAGGGAATGCCGAGTACGGCATAATTGACCAGCACGACCGCAAGGTCCTTGTTCGCCTTGATCAGGGCGCGGGAATCGACCGATGTCCGGCGGCACCAGCCGCAATTATAGTCGAAGAATTCATACAGCCGGATTTCGGCATTGCGCGGGCCCAGCGTGACGGCCCCCTGCAGGCGCTCGAGATTCGCGATCAACTCGACCGGAACGGGGTAGAATTCCGGTTCGTTCGCCTGTGCGATCGCCATGGCTGGCATACCGGCAAGCCCGGCCAGGATGAGTCGACGGGAGATCATGCTCTGCTCCTCTGGGCCGGGCTCAGCCCTCGGCTTCGGCCTTCATGTCGTCGGCCCTTGGCATTTTCATGATCGAATAGCCGGAATCGACATAATGGATCTCGCCTGTCACCCCGCCCGACAGCGACGAGAGCAGGTAGAGCGCCGAGCCGCCCAGCTCCTCGAGCGTGATCGGCCGCCGCAGCGGCGAATGCTTCGTCTGGTAGGAGAAGGTGAATCGGGCATCGGTGATGCCGGCGCCCGCCAGCGTCCGGACCGGGCCCGCCGAGATCGCATTGACGCGGATATTGTCCCGACCGAGATCGGCGGCGAGATAGCGCACCGAGCTTTCCAGCGCCGCTTTTGCCACGCCCATCACGTTGTAATTGGGCGAGACGCGATTCGCGCCGCCATAGGTCAGCGTCAGCAAGGTGCCGCCTTCCGGCGGCATCATGGCCGCCGCCCGCCGGGCGATCTCGGTGAAGGAGAAGCAGGAAATCACCATCGTCCGTACGAAATTCTCGCGCGTCGTGTCGGCATAGCGGCCTTTCAGCTCGTTCTTGTCCGAGAAACCGATGGCATGGACGACGAAATCAAGCCCGCCCCATTCCGCTTTGAGCGTGTCGAACACCGCATCGACCGAGGCAATGTCCTCGACATCGCAAGGCAGCACGAGGCTCGAGCCAAGACTTTCCGCCAGCGGCTTCACCCGCTTGCCAAGCGCTTCGCCCTGATAGGTGAAGGCCAGGCTGGCGCCGTGTTCGGCGAGCGTGCGGGCAATGCCCCAGGCAATCGAATTCTGGTTGGCGACCCCCATGATGAGGCCGCGCTTTCCTGCCATCAGCGACGTCATGCGCGCCCGGCTCCTTGTTCTTGACGAGGATCAGAGATGTTTCTGCACCGCGGCATAGGTCTCCTTCGACCCGGCCAGCGGCACGATTTCGAACCGGGCGAGATCGCCCCATGCGAGAACCCATTCCTGCAGCTTGGTCACATCGTCGGTTTCCATGACCTGGAAGCAGCGCGAGAAATCCGCAGAGATCCAGCTGCTGACATAGGAAAGGCCATCCGGGATCATCCGTCCCTTCTCGT
The DNA here is from genome assembly GCF_030143245.1 of Rhabdaerophilum sp. SD176. GTDB lineage: Bacteria > Pseudomonadota > Alphaproteobacteria > Rhizobiales > Beijerinckiaceae > Rhabdaerophilum. Next base: position 189,163 of record NZ_JARJNS010000005.1, read on the forward strand.
GGAAGCGGGCATAGATTTCCCTTACCCGGGCCTGGTCGAAATGCTCGATCACCATGAACAGCATCGGCGTCTCCCCTGCTGGCCGAGGCGGACGGGCCTCACGCCTCCGGATGTTTCAGGATGATGGTCGCGTTCGTGCCGCCGAACCCGAAGGAATTCGACATCACGTGGCCCAGCTTGGCATTGTCGATCCGCTTCCGGACGATGTTCATGTCAGCCATGTCCGGGTCGAGTTCGGTAATATGCGCGCTCTCGCAGACGAAGCCGTTCCGCATCATGAGAACCGAATAGATCGCTTCCTGCACGCCTGTCGCGCCGAGGCTGTGCCCGGTCAGCGACTTGGTCGAGGAAATCGGAATCGACTGGGCCTTCGCGCCGAAGACCGTGCGGACTGCCTCGATTTCCTTGATGTCGCCGACCGGGGTCGAGGTGCCATGCGGGTTGATATAGTCGATCGGCGCCTTGAGATCGCCAAGCGCCAGGCGCATGCAGCGCACAGCGCCCTCGCCAGATGGGGCAACCATGTCATAGCCGTCCGAGGTCGCGCCGTAGCCGACAATCTCGGCGAGGATCCGTGCCCCGCGGGCCTTGGCCACCTCGTATTCCTCAAGCACCAGCACGCCCGCACCGCCGGCAATGACGAACCCGTCGCGGTTCTTGTCATAGGCGCGCGAGGCCGTGGAATCGTTGTAGGTCGAGGACATCGCGCCCATCGCGTCGAACAGGACCGAGAGCGACCAGTCGAGTTCCTCGCAGCCGCCCGCGAAGACACGGTCCTGTTTGCCCCACTGGATCATCTCGTAGGCATTGCCGATGCAATGGTTCGAGGTCGCGCAGGCGGAGGAGATCGAATAATTCACGCCCTTGATCTTGAACCAGGTCGCCAAAGTGGCGGAGGCTGTAGAGGACATTGCCTTCGGCACGGCGAACGGGCCGACGCGCTTCGAATTGCCGCTTTCACGCGCCTTGTCGATCGCTTCCATCAGGGTCCGCGTCGACGGCCCGCCCGACCCCATAATGATGCCTGTGCGCTCGTTCGAGACTTCTTTCTCCTCAAGCCCGGCATCGCGGATCGCCTGTTCCATCGCGACCTGGTTCCAGGCGGTGCCGCCGCCATGGAAGCGCATCGCGCGGCGGTCGAGGATGGTCGAGGGATCAAGCGTCGGCTTGCCATAGACCTGGCTGCGGAATCCATGCTCGGTGAATTCGGCGGCCGGCGTGATGCCCGACTTCGCCTCGTGCAGCGAGGCGAGGACTTCTTGCGTATTGTTGCCGATGGACGAAACGATGCCCATGCCCGTGACGACAACGCGTCTCATTCTGCTCACTCCGTCTTTCGCCATCGGGGCCGCTATCCGTGTGCCGCCCCGGTTCAAGTGGCCTGTCTGGTGCCGTTCCGCAAGAGGCGGTCAGGTCGGCTGGAATAGCCCGACCCGCATGTCGGTCGTCGTGTAGATGCGCTTGCCATCGGCTTCAAGCCAGCCATCGGCGATGCCGAGAACCAGCTTGCCCTTGAAGACCCGCTTCACGTCGACACCATAGACGACCTTCTTCACGCTCGGCAGGACCTGGTCGGCGAATTTCACTTCGCCGACGCCCAAAGCGCGGCCCCGGCCCGGCAGGCCGAGCCAGCCGAGGAAAAATCCGGTCAGCTGCCAGAGTGCGTCGAGGCCGAGGCAGCCCGGCATGACCGGATCACCCTTGAAATGGCACGGGAAGAACCAGAGATCAGGCCGGACATCGAGTTCGGCACGGATCTCGCCCTTGCCATAGGCGCCGCCGGTCTCCGAGATCAGGGCAATCCGGTCGAACATCAGCATGGGCGGCGCCGGAAGCTGGGCATTGCCCATGCCGAACAACTCGCCACGCCCGCATGCCAGAAGCTCTTCGTAGGAAAAGCTGGATTGCCGTTCGCCAGTCTCGTTGCTCATTGTCGCCCTTCGATGCGTCCCGGCCATGCGAGGCCTTTGACGTCATAAATCGGTCAAATCCGTTCCCGTCTAGTCCAAATCCGTGCCGCACTGAATCGATTTTTGATGTTCGCTGCATTTTTGCCCCGAAGGCGCGCAGGAATACGGGTTCGTTAGGCCTTTGGGGCAGGATGAACCGGACGACCTTGTTTCGACGGGGTTAAAGCGATAGGTAGGAGTGGCAATCAGATGGAGCGACCTGTGGCGCGGATGGTCAATGTGATCCGGGGTCTGGACGGCGCAAGGGCGGCGTCAGAGGCGGCACGCCTGCCGGCGAGCCTTGCCGGATGCCCTGTCCATGACCTGAAGGAGCGCCTGCGCGATGCGGGCCTGCGCCCGACGCGCCAGCGCGTGGCGCTTGGCTGGCTGCTCTTCGGCCGCGGCGATCGGCATCTCGCGGCAGAAACCCTGTTCGAAGAGGCCCAGCGCGCCCGCGTGCCGGTTTCCCTCGCCACAGTCTACAACACGCTGAACCAGTTCACCCAGGCCGGGTTGCTGCGCGAGATCGCGGTGGATGGCGGCCGGACCTATTTCGACACCAACACCTCCGACCACCATCATTTCTTCGTCGAGGGCGGTGATACGCTGGTGGATATTCCCGGCCACGATCTCGCGGTCAACAACTTGCCGGAACCGCCGGAAGGCATGGAAATCGCCCGCGTGGAAGTCGTTGTCCGGCTGCGACGCAAGGCCTCCTGATTGCTTTCAGGGCATCCTGACCGTCACTTGATGGTTTCGTCCGGATAGACACCCCAGACGGCATCCTTCCGCACATAGCCCGAATAGCTTTCGACGCCGACCTTGCACCAGTCCCGCGAGCAGTTCTGCACATTCGCGATCACGCCCGGCTGCAGCCGCGCGACCACAGCGCTGGTCTCGCGGTCGTCACGATAGAGGTTCTGCTCGGCCGAGCTCTTGCCCGCCCGGATGATCACCGTGCGGCGGTTGGACAGCCGGCCGAAATACACCCAGCCATCCGTGCTTTCGGAATCCCGCACGCGGCGCCAGTGATCGTGCTCGCCGATCACTTCCACCGGCAGGCCCTCGCGCTTGAAAACCCATTTGATCCGGTGGTCCTTGCTCGGCCCCTCCCGCATCGGGGTATCGGACGGCTTCAGGCTGACAAAGCGCGGGATCGGCAGCTTGGTCACCGAGCCTGTCGTCGCGGGATCCTCGGCCTGCACCGGCGCGGCGGCGAAAGCGAGCGCGGCAATTCCGAGGCTGAAGGCAAGCCGGACCGATCCTGACCCCATATGACGCATCATCCCGTTCCTCATTCTGCGCCTGCTTCGCCCGCCAATACGGCAAGTCCGGGGCATGCGCCGCCTGTCACCCTTCGTTTTTTGTCGACGCGCGTTAACGTCCCGTTTATTGCACGCTAATCAGATCGAAACGGCAGCGTGCCCCATGGGCCGCCACTGGACGGGAGCGCTCATGAACCGGGAGAAACCGCTTGTCATCCTGACCCGCCGATTGCCCGAGGGCATCGAAACGCGGATGGCCGAGCTGTTTGATCTCGTCCGGAATGAAACCGACGAGCCGATGTCGCGCGAGGCGCTCGTGGCGGCTGTCCGGCGGGCGAAGGTCCTCGTGCCGACCATCACCGACCGGATCGATGCCGAGCTGCTTGCCGAGGCAGGGCCCCAGCTGAAGCTGATCGCCAATTTCGGCAACGGCACCGACAATATCGATGTCGCTGCAGCCATGAAGCGGCACATCACTGTTACCAATACGCCCGGCGTCCTCACCGAGGACATGGCCGATTTCACGATGGCGCTGATCGTGGCGGTTGCGCGCCGCTTTGTCGAGGGCGTGCGCGTCATTCCCGGCGGGCAATGGCATGGCTGGTCGCCTGGCTGGATGCTCGGCCATCGCATCCATGGCAAGCGGCTGGGCATCATCGGCATGGGCCGCATCGGCCTTGCGGTGGCCCGGCGCGCCCGCGCCTTCGGGCTGCAGGTGCATTACCACAACCGCCGCCCGGCCGCGAAACGCGTCGAGGAGGAGTTGCAGGCCACCTATTGGGACTCGCTCGACCGCATGCTCGCGCGGATGGACATTGTCACTGTCCATTGTCCGCACACGCCGGCAAGCTTTCACCTGCTTTCCGGCCGCCGCCTGCGCCTGCTCAAGCCGGATGCGATTCTCGTGAACACGGCGCGCGGCGAGATCGTCGATACCGAGGCGCTGACGGACATGCTCGAGCAGGACCTGCTCGCCGGCGCCGCGCTGGATGTCTACGAGAGCGAGCCCGCTGTTTCGGCGCGGCTGATCCGGCTCGCAGAACTGGGCAAGGTCGCGCTGATGCCGCATATGGGGTCGTCCACGGTCGAAAGCCGGAACGAGATGGGCGAGAAGGTCATCATCAATATCAAGACCTTCATCGACGGCCATACCCCGCCGGATCGCGTGCTGGCCCTGCCGGGCTGATCAGCCTGCGGATTCGGGCCGGTCGAACTGGCCATGCGGCCGGAACGAATAGAGATAGGTCGGGACAATCGCCTCGAAGGATGCCGGGCTGATGCCGAGACCGGCCAGCGTGCGGCCCTCGGCTTCCGCCACCGAGCTGACGACATTGTCGGTCTCGAGCATCGTCACCTGATCGACCGTCAGCATCTTGCCGGGCAGCGCTTCCAGCACGCTGGCCTGCAGCCGCGCCAGCGGGAACGGCACCGGCAGAAGCAGGCGGCGGCGATGCGTCACGGTGAGGATGTATTCGAGCAGCGCCTTGAAGCTGCGGATATCCGGCCCGCCCAGTTCGTAGGTCGTGCCGGCACGGGCGCTGCCATCCAGCGCCTTCGCCGCCGCCAGGGCCACATCGCCCACAAAGACGGGCTGGAACCGCGTCTCTCCGCCGCCGATCAGCGGCAGGAACGGCAGGAACTGCGCCATCCGCGCAAAGCGGTTGAAGAACTGGTCCTCCGGACCGAACACGATCGAGGGCCGCAGGATCACGGCCTCCGGGATGGCAGCCCGGACGAAGGCCTCGCCCTGCGCCTTGGTGCGCGCATAGGCCGCGGCCGAATCAGCATCGGCGCCAATGGCGGACAGCTGGACGAACCGGGCGATGCCGGCTTTCGCCGCCTCTTCCGCCACGGCTCGCGCACCCTGCGCCTGCACGGCATTGAAACTCTGCCGGCCGCTCTCCGCGAGGATGCCGACAAGGTTCACCGCCGCATCCGCGCCCTGCAAAGCCCGCGCAACCGAATCACGGTAGCGCAGGTTGGCCTGCACGGCATGGATCTGCCCGACGGCGCCCAGCGGCTGGAGATGGCCGGCAAGGTCCGGCCGGCGCACAGCAACGCGGATCCTCCAGCCCTCGCGGGCCAGCGCCCGGACCAGATGCCGGCCGACAAAGCCGGAACCACCGAAAATCGTGACGAGCCGCGAACCGTGCGTCATGGATGCCAACCTCATTCTCCCGGGTGCTCCGCTGCTCTAGTCCTTTCGTCGTCGTCGATCAATCACAACGACCTTATCAAGAAGAACAGAGCCGGTTGACAATCGCCGCGCGGGCCGGCATTGAGGCGCCGTTGCCCAGGTGGCGGAATTGGTAGACGCGCTGGTTTCAGGTACCAGTGGTGAAAGCCGTGGAGGTTCGAGTCCTCTCCTGGGCACCAAATTGACTTTCGGCACCAACCGCAAGTACCCAAAAACCGGCCCGAAAGGCCGGTTTTTTGCTGTTTGGGGTTCGCTTTGCTTCACCGGCCGCCATCGCCAATTGTTGATTGCCGCGCGCCTTGTTGGCCTCGGCTTGAGGCGACATGCAATGTGCCTGCATTCTTTCGGGGCATCGCGTCTCCCGACGGGTCATTCATCAAGAGACCTGCTCTCTTTTTTGCGTGGCCCGGTATTCGGACGGCGCAAAACCGGTTTGCTTCTTGAAGGCAAGGTTGAATGTTGATCTTGAATTGAAGCCAACATCCTCACCAATCTCGATGATGCTCTTGCTCGTCCCGATGAGCAATTCACAAGCCTCTTTGACCCGCCAGGAATTTATATAGTCATAAAAATTGGAATTCAGTTCCATATTGAGCGTTTGACTGATATAATTTTCTGGTATTATTGTAATATCTGACAAATTTCTCAACGTGATGTTGTGATTCCGATAGAGTTTTTCGTCGCTCATGGATCGATCAAGTTTTTGTCTGATCCGCTGAATTCGTTCTTTGTCGAGACCCGATCGACTATATTTGGTCGCACCACTTTGCCGATCGTCCAATTGATCAGCGGAGTCCTGAGGATCGAATTCCTTGGCCGGTCGTGGCGTGAAAATGGCCGGCTGCCAGAGCACCATCAACGAAAACACGTAGACCCATGCTGCCTCGATCCCCGCCTCGAGGTCATTCGAGAACCCGAGCGCTCCGATCAATGTGTCGTCGAGCAGAATAACAACATTGATGACCCAGATCACGGTCAGGGCCCCGATCATCCATTCGAACCAGGTCAGGCTCCGCCCCTGCAACGATGAGAAATAGTCGAAACGGCTGCGTCGATACCGGGCCAGCAACCGTACGATGCGGATCACGTACCAGCTTGTCGCAACAATGAAGAGCGCGATCAACGTGAGGCTGAGCGACGCATAGATGATGACGGCACCCTGCGAGAATGCGGGGCTTCCTTGCTCGATGGAACCATTGCTCGCGAAGATCATGAGCAGGAGAACGGTTGGAATCGAGATGAAGAACGGGAGCAGGTGCCGCCAGTCCTTCCGCTGCAATTGCACGATGCTCGGGCTGACCAGCGCGCGGGCATAGAAGAAGACAGCAGGGCCCAGCAGCATGACGAACGGAAAGGCTATGTTGCCAATGACGATCGGCGGTAGCCCCGGCCAGAAATAGCCAAGGAAAACCGGGATGCTCGTCTGGAGGTTGGCCCCGAAAAAGACGGCCATGGCCAGCGAGTGGTCTTTCCGGTCTTCCCTTCGCACCAGCAGCAGCACAACGACGAAGATCTGGTGGAGAATGAGTGCGCCAATGAAGATCTGACCGATCAGCGTGTTCTGCGGAGGCATCGGTTCTCGTCTCGTATGGTCCGGCGGCAGGCTCCTAGCACAGTCCCGGTCCTTTGGGTCAATCGAACACCGGCATTCCATCGGGCTCGCATGTCCGAGCGGGCCGGCTCGGACATGATGGGTGTCCGAACAAACGCGTTCGGTCGAGATTTCCACGGAAGCGATGCAGGTGGCGGGCAGCGTCCTCCTCGGAGCCGGGTCGCCATTCAGGCCACCCGAACACATGTTAGGAATGATTGATGACCACCCAAGCCAAAGCTGTTGCCGCTGCGCTTCTCGGCGCGTGTTGCGCAGGCTCTCCCGTTTTCCAGATGCCGGCCCATGCCGCGGATCCCGTGACCGCAAGCCGGCGTGTCGATCCGGCCATGGCTGCCAACCCCACGCGCGCAACCGACTGGTCCGGGGCCTATCTCGGCATTCATGGTGGTCTGATCGGTCGGGGGTTCAAGAGCTCGGGTGCGACCCCGAATATCCCCGCACTCAATTTTTCTGGCAAGAACAACACACAATCGCTCTCCGGTGCCACCTTCGGAATCCAGGCTGGCTACAACTTTCAGTCCGGCAATGTCGTCTACGGTGTCGAAGCAGAAAGCAGCCTTGGCACGACCGACCGGAAGAAGTCGACGACCCATCTGTCCGCCGAGCAGAATGCCCGGCATGCGGTCAAGGTCCGGGCGGGCTATGCCTTCGGCTCGACGCTTGTCTATGCAATGACGGGCGTGGCAATCGCCCAGACCCGGCTGCATAGCCCGGCAGTGGGCCTGACACCGCGGGGCCGCAAGGACCTCACGCGCGCCGGGTTTCTGGTTGGCGTCGGCATCGAGCAGAAACTGACCCGGGCGATTTCTCTCAAGGGCGAGGTCGATTACGCCGCCTTCGGCGAGTCCCGCGTGACGCTCCCCGGCGGAGCGACCAAGGTCCGTTCGGGCAACCTGACGGCAAAGGTCGGCCTCAACTACCATTTCTGAAGCGTGCCGATTCCGCATATCCGCGAGATTGAAGCACCAAGGTTGCCCCATGAACTCTGCCAACAACGAAGTCGAGCCATCTCTTGCTGTATTTGACGGGTTCCCGGATCAAGACAGAAACGAGATCGCCCGGATGTACTGGGCTGCATTCGGCCCAAAGTTGGGTGTTGCCATCGGCCCGCCCGACAAGGCGATTGCCCTGCTGTCAGAGCTGCTCAACCCCGCTTCATCGATTGTCGCACGCGGAAGGGATGGAGAACTGCTTGGCGTCGCTGGCTACAAGACGCCGATGGGGGCATTCTTCAGCATCGATTTCAAGGTCCTGAGGCGGCATTTTGGATTTGTCGGGGCTGTCTGGCGCGGGGCGATTCTTTCCCTTCTGATGCGGAAGCCCCAGGCTGGCACGCTGCTGATGGACGGAATCTTTGTGACAGAGCGCGCGAGAGGGCAAGGCGTGGGCACCTTCCTCCTGAACGCGATCAAACAAAAAGCCAGGGCCCACGGATGTTCGTCGGTGCGTCTCGATGTCATCGATACGAACCCGCGGGCCCGGCAACTGTACGAACGCGAGGGCTTTCGCGCCGTCGCCGTTCGAAAGCTTGGGCCATTCCGCCACATCTTCGGGTTTGGAAGCGCGACGACGATGATCGCCAGGAGTGACCAGGGATCGTGACCTCCCGCTGAGACCTGCAAACCCCTTACGCCATCAGGATTCGGTCAATCGTCCGGTGCGTGGCCGCGCGCGAAGCTGCCGGTGCGGGAACAGAAACACGACATTCAGCCTCCGTGATCCCGGTTCTCCGAAACTGGCGCGGAATCGTTGCGTGTGCCTGGCAAAAGACGGATGCCAATCAGCATGAGCCAGGCCGTCAGGCCGAGGAACCCGGCGATGGTGAAGAGGGAAAACAGATCTCCATCTCGGCCGAGTGCGATCGCAAGCCCTTCGGTCGTGCCGATCGCAATCGCCGAAGCGGTGAGAAACCCCGTGCCGCCGGACAGGCGTCGTTGCTGCCGCCACTGGATCGTCGACAGAGCCAGAACAAAGAAGACGAGCAGCCATTGGCCCAGATGCTCGCCGATTGCGACACCGCCATAGGCATTCAGGGTTGCAAAGGTGGATTCGGCGCTGGCCCGCGCCGACGCATCACCACCCTGATGGTTTCGTGCAAGGCCGGGCACCACGAAGACCCACCGCCAAAGCCCCATGGCCTGGGCTATTCCGGACAATGCGCCCGTGATGGCCGCGAGAAACGCAAGGCGCTCGGACGAGGCCCTGTTCTCGGCTGTCAAGGCGAGCGCGACCGTCAGCGGCGTCAACAACAGGGCAGCCCAGGCGAAGGCGTGCCAGGTCAGGACCAGGGATGCTCCGCCGTCAGCAAAGCGGGCCAGGACCTCGCCCGCCGGACGCCGAAGGATGTCGGGATAGTCGAAGACCGTCGCGAGATGCGCATACGGCAGGTTGAAGCCGATGGCCAGGGCAATGGTGGAAAGGCCGAGAATGCGCGCTTTGTGAGTCACGATGAGTCCCTCATGTCATGAATGTCAGGCCAGCCAGATGTGACGGCGGCAAATGTCTCTGTTCGGTGACATCTGTAAGTCACCGACTGGTGATACGTCAAGTCACCAATCGGTGATGTGACTGCAGGCCTGATTGCCGTTTCGGTTGAGCTCGAATATCACTGGTTGGTGACGTGAGGGGGACAACAACATTGACCGAGCGGAACCCAGGCGAAGACACCGGGCGTAGCCGCGATCGGCGGGCGACAGAGGCGCGGATCCTCGAGGCGGCTCAGGCCATCTTGCTCGCTGCCGGGCCGGGCGGCTTTGGCGTCAATGTGGTCGCGCGAGAGGCAGGTGTCGATAAGCAGCTGATCTATCGCTATTTTGGCGGTCTGGATGGGCTGCTGGAAGCGCTTGGTATCCGACTGGCGCAATGGTGGCAGGAGAAGCTCCTCGAGACGTTGCCGGAACAGCCCGCGACGAGCTATGCCGACCTCATCGAACGACTTGCCCTGCGATTGCTTCACATCATGCGAACGGAACCGCTTGCGCAGCAATCCCTGCTCTGGGAACTCACCGGTTCCGAAAACTTTGCAAGATCCCTCTCGGCATCCCGTACACGCATGCTGGGCGATTGGATGGCACGCATGCGGGGCAATCTTGTGCCACCCGCTGGCATCGATGCGTCCGCTGTGAACGCGCTTCTGATCGCCGCCAGCAGCCAGATCGTCCTTGCCGGCCGAAACACGGACACCGTCATCGGACTGCCCGCTCATGTCCCGTCGACATGGGATCGCATCGAGAGATCCTTGGTCCAGCTCGTTCGAAGCATTTATCGGGAAGTCTAGCTTCGCAACGTGCTGTGCTGTGAGTTCACGGCGCGGTATCGAAGAAGCTACGGACATCCTTCGCCATTTCGGAACGGCTCGCAGTGCGCAGATAGGACACGTGCCCGCCATATAGGTGCGGTTGCGATCCCCCTGTCAGCAGCGTTGTTCCTTGAGCCTAACGGAGCACGGGAACGCAGGCGATACCGCGCCGATCGTTTGTGCATGTCCGCTTCAGGGCATTGCCTCGTTGAATCTGAGCGACCGCCATGGCGGCGCGAAGCGGCCGTGATCCTCTGCCACAACCGGATGAAAAGCCGGGGTCACGGCAGCACAAGGCGGCCAGTGAAGAACCAGCCCGGAGAGCCACGTGATGAATCATCGTATGGCTGGCTTTCGAAGACCCTTGTTCTCGGCGAAGACGGATTGCACGATGCGGCAACAGGAAAGGCCATGGCCCTGCCGCCCGGCGGGGGTCCGATCACTGGCCTTCGCGCCGAGGAAACCTATGAACACCCAGCCGGATGCCCGCTCCCTCCCCGCCGAGGCCATGGCGCATGCCATCCGCTTCCTCGCGGTCGATGCCATTCTCGCGGCGGGCGAGGGGCATCAGGGCGTACCGCTCGGCATGGCCGAGATCGCGACGGTACTTTATGCCCGGCATCTGCGTTTCGACCCCGCCAACCCGCTCTGGCCGGACCGCGACCGCGTGGTCCTGTCGAACGGCCATGGCTCGATGCTGCTTTACGCATTGCTCCATCTCTCGGGCTACCACCACATCTCGCTGGACGCGGTAAAGCGCTTCCGCGAGCTCGGCTCGCCCTGTGCCGGCCATCCGGAATATGACCCGCCGGCCGGGATCGAGACGACGACCGGCCCGCTCGGCCAGGGCATTGCCAATGCCCTCGGCATGGCGATCGCCGAGGCCCATCTTCGCGCCAGTTTCGGCGAGGATCTCGTCAACCACCGGACCTGGGCCTTTGTCGGCGACGGCTGCCTGCAGGAAGGCGTGGGGCAGGAGGTGATCCAGCTGGCCGGCCATCTCCGGCTCGGTCATCTCACCTTCTTCTGGGATGACAACGCCATCACCGATGACGGGGCGACCACGCTCTCGATTTCCGAGAATGTGGCGGAGCGCTTCCGCGTGGCCGGTTGGCACGTCGTGGAGATCGACGGCCACGACATGGCAGCGATCGACGCCGCCATTGCGGCAGCCAAGGCTGACCCCCGCCCCTCGATGATCGCTTGCCGCACGGTGATTGCCCGCGGCGTGCCGCGGCTGGAGGGCCAGCGTGGCGGGCATTCCGGCAAGCTTTTCCCCGAGGATCGCGCCGCCATGGCTGCCCGGTTCGGCTGGACCGGCGGCAGCTTCGACATTCCCGCCCCGGTCGCTTCGGCCTGGCGCGCAACCGGGCTTCGTGGCGCCGAGGCATCCCGCCTGTGGCAGGCCCGGCTTGATGCCGCCCCTGCGGCGCTGCGGGAGGAATTCACCCGCCGCGTCGAGGGTCGGTTGCAATCGGGCTGGCGCGATGCGCTGCACCGGCTCAAGGCCGAGTCAGCCGCAGCCGGTCAGCCGGAATTCTCGATCGCTGCTTCCGGCACCATCGCCGGCGCGCTCTATGAAATCCTGCCCGAGATGATGACAGGCTGCGCCGATCTCGAGGCGCCGACCAACCACAAACGCCAGCTCGCCGCCTTCACGGCGGAGCATCCGGCCGGACGATACATCCATTGCGGCGTGCGGGAACATGCGATGGGCGCGCTGGCCAATGGAATGGCGGCACATGGCGGCTTCATCCCGGTGGCGGTCACTTATCTGCCCTTCTCGGATTACGAGCGGCCGGCCATGCGGATGGCGGCGCTGATGGGCCTGCCGGTCCGTTTCGTCTTCAGCCATGATTCCATCGGCATCGGCAAGAACGGGCCGACCCACCAGCCGGTCGAGATTATCGCCTCGCTGCGGGCCATGCCGAACATGCTGGTCCTCCGCCCCTGCGATGCGGTCGAGGCGGCGGAGGCGTGGGAAATCGCCCTGGAACACCGCACTGGCCCGGTCTCGCTTGTCTTCGCCCGGCAGAGCCTGCCGCAGCTGCGGCGGGATGGCGGCGCCGAGAACCGCTCGGCACGCGGGGCCTATATCCTGGCCGAGGCGGAAGCTGGCCCGCGCCGCGTCACCCTGCTCTCGACCGGCTCGGAAGTGCAGATCGCGCTGGCGGCCCGGGCCATCCTCGAGGCGGAAGGCATCGGCACCGCTGCGATATCCATGCCCTGCTGGAGCCTGTTCGAGGCGCAGGACCGCGCGTACCGGCAGGCGGTGCTCGGCCCCGGCACTGTGCGCGTCGCCGTCGAGGCGGCCGTGAAATTCGGCTGGGAACGCTGGATCGGCGAGGAGGGCGGCTTTGTCGGCATGACGGGCTTCGGCGCCTCAGGCCCGGCGGATGAACTCTATCGCCATTTCGGGATCACGGCCGAGGCCGTGGCCAAGGAGGCGCGGGAACGCCTCGCCTAGCGGGCGTCCTCGCGCGGCTGCTCCATCACTGCGGCGAGGTAGCGTTCGCGCAAGGCCCGCACCACCGGTCCCGGCTGGCCGCCGCCGACCTGCCGGCCGTCGACCTGCACCACCGGCATCGCAATGGTCGAGGCGCTGGTGAAGAAAGCCTCGCGTGCTGTCGCGATCTCTTCGACCGAGAAGGGTCGCTCGACAAGCCGCAGCCCAATCGCCTTGGCTACGTCGATGATGGCCATCCGGGTGATTCCGGGCAGCACAGCCTGTGACAGGGGTCGGGTGATGATCTCGTCATTCTCGGTCACGAGGAAGGCCGTCGAGGAGGCGCCCTCCGTGACGAAGCCATCTTCCACCATCCAGGCCTCGGCCACGCCGGCGGCCTTGGCCTCCTGCTTGGCCAGCACCTGCGCGAGCAGGGCAGTGGACTTGATGTCCCGCCGGGCCCAGCGGAGATCCGGCACGGTGATGATCGCCGCGCCTCGCGTCAGGTTGGGATTGTCCCGGACAGGCTTGACCTGCGTGAACATCACCACAGTCGGTGGAATATCCGGCGGGCAGGTGAACTCGCGTTCGTAGACGCCCCGTGTCACCTCGATATAGATCAGCCCCTCTTCCAGCGCGTTGTCGCGCATCAATTGGCGCTGGATCGCCGTCCATTCCGCGAGGGAATAGGGGTTGCGGATGCCGATCCCGGCAAGGGAGCGGTCCAGCCGGAGGAGATGCGGGTCGTTGTCGATCAGCCGCCCCTCCAGCACAGCAGTTACCTCGTAGATGCCGTCACCGAACAGGAAGCCGCGATCCATGATCGGGATCCGGGCTTCCTCGAAGGGCAGGAACGCCCCGTTGACATAGACGATGCGGGGAGCATGCAGGCGGGTCATGGCAGGTCCTTCGGGCAGACGGGAATGGTGGGGCAGGCAGTCCGGAATGCGGTGCCGGTCATGGTGACGGCCCCGGCCTGGGGCGTGCGGCAACGAGATTTGGCCGAGACCGTGTCTGGGCCGGGCCCGCCCGCTTCCGGCTCAGCAGGCTCCAGAGCCGGGCCACGGCGGCATTCGGGTTTGCCCGGTCCCGGAAGGCCATCACCGAGAGCGGCATCGACCAGCGCGCCCCGCCGATCGGCACCAGCGAATCTGCCGGGCCGGCGGCCACGGTGCTTTCCGTCAACCAGGCAATACCATGCCCGGCAATCGCCATGTCCCGGAGCACATCAGCCATGTCGTTCTCGATAACGCGGTGCCCGTTGGGAAGGCCGCCGGCATTCTCGATGATCAGATCAACCAGGCGCGAGAAATAGACCCCGCTCGAATACATCAGCAGCGGTAAAGGCGTCTGTTTCTCGCCCGGCAGGGCATAACCCTCGCGGCGCAGCAAGGCCGGGCTGATGAAGGGGCGCAGGAAGTCGGTCTCGATCTCGATGGCATCGACCCGTTCCGGTTCGGGATGGATCGGCTGCTGCGCGGCATGGAAGCAGATCATCAACTCGGTCGCGCCCGAGAGAAGCCCGATTCCGAGATCATGCACATTGCCAACGGTCAGCGCGGCGGTGAGCCGGAGATCGCGGCCCCATTCCGACCACCAGGCCGGGAACCGCGCCGTGGCCAGCGCGAAAGGCAGCCCGATCCGGAGATGGTCCGGCCGCTGGTCCGGCATACCCTGCAGGTCGGCCCGGGCATCGAGGATCTCGGCCAGCAGCCGGCTCGCCATGACGCGGAACTGCTCGCCCTCGCGGGTGAGTTGCGTCGGCAGGATCGAGCGGTCGATGAGCGGCACGCCGAACCAGGATTCAAGCTGCTGGATCCGCCGGCTGAAGGCCGCCTGCGACGTGTTCCGCAAGGCGGCCGCCCGGGTGAAGTTCCCGGTTTCCGCGACCGCCAGAAAATCCTGAAGCCACCGGATCTCCATCCGTGTTGTCTCCACGTTCGACCGGGCGGGACCGGCCCTGTCCTGTGCTCTCTATCGTAGGGGCGCGGGCCTCGCCATGGCCAATGCAAATTTTGCATCGACAACGGAGCCGTCATCGCCTCGCCGGTCTCGACGGCGCCGGACCGGGCAGCTACGTGGGCCTTCTGCTCCCGGGGCCTTGCGAAACTTGCATTGGCCTCGGAGGCGTCTCGCGAGCATGATCCGGCCATGTTCCAGCAAGGACCGGACCCATGCTCGTTACCCCTCCCTATCTGATGTTCCTCGGCGATGTCGGAGATCAGCTTGCCGCCAAGACGGCTCATGGCATTGTCGACTGGCGACCCGAATGGTGCCTGGGCCAGCGGCGCCTGCCGGGCTGCAAGGCCGATCTCGGCATCGCGGAGATGTCGATTGCCGAAGCAGCGGGCAAGGGGGCCCGGACGCTGATCGTCGGCGTGGCCAATGCGGGCGGCATCCTGCCGGATCACTGGACGGCCGAGATCGTCGCCGCCATCGAGGCCGGGATGGATGTGGCCAGCGGCCTGCATACCCGGCTCGGCTCGAAGCCGGAGATCCGCGAGGCGGCGTCCCGTCACGGACGACAATTGCTGGATGTCCGGCATTCGGACCAGCGCTTCGATACCGGCAAGGGCACGAAGCGGCCCGGCCTGCGCCTGCTCACCGTCGGCACGGATTGCTCGGTCGGCAAGAAATACACCGCGCTGGCGCTCGAGCGCGGCATGCGCGCACGCGGCATGGATGCCGATTTCCGGGCGACCGGCCAGACCGGCGTTTTCATCTCCGGCCGTGGCGTGGCCATTGATGCCGTGGTGGCGGATTTCATCTCCGGCGCGGTTGAATGGATCTGCCCGGCGGCTGCCGAGACCCATTGGGACCTGGTCGAGGGTCAGGGTTCTCTGTTCCACCCGTCCTTCGCCGGCGTCAGCCTCGGCCTGCTGCATGGGGCCCAGCCGGATGCCTTCGTGGTCTGCCATGAACCGACCCGCACCACGATGCGCGGCGTCAAGCAAACGCTGCCAGGCATTGCCGACGTGATCGACCTGACAATCCGCTGCGGGTCGCTCACCAATCCGGGCATCCGCCCGGTTGGCATCGCCATAAACACCGAGAAGCTTGGCGAAGCGGAGGCCCGCGCCCTGATTGCGGAAACCGCCGACCGCCATAAACTGCCCGCGACCGATCCGATCCGCTTCGGCGTGGAATCGATCATCGATCAGGTTCTTGCGGAGTTTCCGCATTCTGAAAACGGGAAGGCCCGCTGATGCCGAAGCTCGATATCCGCGTTGAACGCTGGCCGATCGCCGGCACATTCACCATTTCGCGCGGTAGCCGCACCGAAGCGGTGGTCGTGGTGGTCGCGTTGCAGGAGGGGCCGGCCATCGGCCATGGCGAATGCGTGCCCTATGCGCGCTATGGCGAGAGCATCGAGGGGGTCGTCGCAGCCCTGGAGGCCTTGCGCCCGCAGATCGAGGCCGGCGTGAGCCGCGCCGGGATCCGCACGCTCCTGCCCGCCGGCGCCGCCCGCAATGCGCTGGATTGTGCGCTCTGGCAGCTCGAGGCGAGCCGGGCCGGCCTGCCGCTGCATCAGCTTGCCGGCCTGCCGCCGCCCCGGCCCGTCACCACCGCCTACACGCTGAGCCTCGGGACGCCGGACACCATGTTCGAGGCGGCACGCAAGGCTTCTGCACGCCCGCTGCTGAAGATCAAGCTCGGCGGCGAGGGCGATGCCGAGCGGCTCGCTGCCGTGCGTGCCGGCGCGCCGGCTTCGACGCTTGTTGTCGATGCGAACGAGGCCTGGCACCGGGAAACGCTTGGCGCCAATCTCGCGGCCTGCGAGAGGGCCGGCGTTGCGCTGATCGAGCAGCCCATGCCGGCGGGAGAGGATGCCGCGCTGGCGGATATCCGCACGCCGATTGTCATCTGCGCCGATGAAAGCATCCATGATGCCGCCAGCCTCGGCCATCTTCCGCCCTGGTATGATGCGATCAACATCAAGCTCGACAAGACCGGCGGCCTGACCGACGCGCTGGAATTGCGCGATGCCGCCCGGGCGCGGGGTCTGAAGATCATGGTCGGCTGCATGCTCGGCACATCGCTCGCCATGGCGCCGGCCATCCTTCTCGCGCAGGGCGCGGAATTCGTCGATCTTGACGGCCCGCTCCTGCTGGCGAAGGACCGTGAGCCCGGCCTGATCTATCAGGGCAGCGAACTCGTGCCGCCGCTGGGCGCCGTGGGTGCCAACCCGCCCTGAGCCTCAGGCGGAGGCGAGGGCGACACGCCGTGAAGCAGCGATCAGTTCCTGCGTATAGGCATCCTGCCCGCCCTGCTTGCGCAGGGACTCGATATCGGCTTCCTCGACAATCCGGCCAAGCTTCATCACCGCCACGCGGCTGCACATATGGCCAACCACGGCGAGGTTGTGGCTGACCAGCAGCATGGTCAGGCCGAGCCGAAGCTTGAGGTCCTGGAGCAGGTTCAGCACTTCGGCCTGGATCGAGACATCCAGCGCCGAGGTCGGCTCGTCCAGCAGCAGGATCCGCGGCTCGAGGATCAGCGCCCGCGCAATCGCCACACGTTGGCGTTGCCCGCCCGACAATTGATGCGGAAACCGGAAGCGGAAGCCGCCATCCAGCCCAACCTCCGCCAGCGCGCGTTCGATCCGCCGGTCCGGCTGGTCGAGCCCGTGGATGGCCAGCGGCTCGGCAAGGATCGCATCGATCGTCATGCGGGGATGGAGGCTGGCGAACGGGTCCTGGAACACCATCTGCACCGAGCGGAAGAACGCCTTGTCTGGCCGCTGCGGCAGGGGATTCCCGTCGATCTCCACCACACCGTCCCAGTTCCGGTTGAGGCCTGACAGGACGCGCAGGACGGTGGATTTTCCCGAGCCGGATTCGCCGACAAGGCCGAAGCTTTCTCCGGATCCGACCATGAAGGACACGTCCTTGAGAACATGCGCCTCGCCGAAGCGCACGTTGAGGTTGCGGACGATAATCGAACCGGGTCCCATCTCAGCCTCCCCGCAGCCAGGACTCATCGCGCTGCAGGGTCGCCAGCCGCCGGACCGGCCGGTCGAGATCGGGCAGGCAGCCCAGCAGCCCGCGCGTATAGGCATGCTGGCCCTTCGCCAGTTCCCGCGCCGGCAGGCTTTCCATAACCCGGCCGCCATACATTACGATCACCCGATCGCAGAAGGCGGAGACCAGCGGCAGGTCATGGCTGATGAAGATCAGCCCCATGCCGCGATCGGTCACCAGTTTTTCGAGAATGTCGAGGATCTGCGCCTGCACCGTCACATCGAGCGCCGAGGTCGGTTCGTCGGCGATCAGGACATCCGGTTCGCCGATCAGCATCATCGCGATCATCACGCGCTGTCCCATCCCGCCCGACACTTCATGCGGGTAAAGATCGAAGACGCGCGCGGGCTCCCGGATCAGCACATCCTCGAGCATCGCCAGCGCCCGGTCCCGGGCCTCGCTCTTGCCGGCCCGGCGATGCAGCTGGTACGCCTCGGCGATCTGCCGGCCCACACTCATCACCGGGTTGAGCGAGAATTTCGGATCCTGCATCACCATGGAGAGATGGCGCCCGCGCAGGCGCCGCCGGGCCTCGCCCGACATGCCGATGAGGTCCTGCCCCTTGAAGCGCATCGCATCGGCCTGCACTTCGCCGGGCCATGGCACGAGATCAAGCAGGGCCCGGCCGGTCATCGACTTGCCGGAACCGGATTCGCCGACAATTGCCAGCTTCTCGCGGCCAAGGCTGAAGGACAGGCCGCGCACAGCCTCGACAATGCGGGTTGGCGTATGGAACCGGACCCGGAGATTGCTGACCTCGACGAGAGGCGGTTCTTCGGTCATTCGCCGCTCCTCACTGGGCATCGAGAACGTCCCGCAGGCCATCCCCGAGCAGGTTGAAGCCGAGCGCGACAAGGCAGATGGCGAGGCCCGGAAAGGCCGCGACCCACCATTGGTCGAAGATGAACTCGCGCCCGGTGGCGATCATCGCGCCCCATTCCGGCAAGGGCGGCTGCGCGCCGAGGCCGAGAAAGCCGAGACCGGCCGCCGTGAGGATGATGCCGGCCATGTCCAGCGTGGTCCGGACAATGACCGACGAAAGGCACATCGGCACGACATGCTTGAGAATGATCCGTCCATGCCCTGCGCCCTGCAGCCGGACCGCGGCGATGTAATCGGCATTGCGGATGACCAGCGTCTCCGCCCGGGCCACCCGGGCATAGGGAGGCCAGGCCGTGCAGGCAATGGCGATCACGGCATTCTCGATGCCCGGCCCCAGCACGGCCACAAAGGCCAAAGCCAGCACCAGGCGCGGAAAGGCCAGGAACACATCGGTCACGCGCATCAGCACGGTATCCACCCAGCCACCGAAATAGCCGGCCACGGTACCGATCATCAGCCCGACAGGTCCGACCGAGATCACGACCAGCACGACGATGGCGAGGGTGATCCGCGCGCCATGGATGATCCGGCTGAAAATGTCGCGCCCCAGCGCATCCGTGCCGAACCAGTGCGTCGCTGAGGGCGGCAGCAGGCGCTGCGACAGGTTCTGGGCCAGCGGGTCATAAGGCGCGATCAGCGGCGCGAAGGCCGCGATCAGCAGTAATGCCACCACAATGATCAGCCCGATCAGCGCAAGCGGGTTTTTCCGCAGCGCCAGCCATTGCCGGTAGGCCTGCCCGATCCGGGCCTGCCGCCGCGAGGCCGGGGTTTCTGTCGTCAAGTAGGCATAGAGACCGGCCATGACTTACCTCGCCCGCGGGTCGAAGGCCCGCCCGATCATGTCGCTCAGCAGGTTGATGCCGACGAAGATCAGCCCGACGACGATGGTTCCTCCCAGCACGGCATTCATGTCCGCATTGAGCAGGGAATTGGTGATGTAGCGGCCGAGGCCCGGCCAGGCGAAGACAGTTTCGGTCAGCACCGAGCCTTCGAGCAGGTTGGCATAGGACAATGCGATCACAGTCAGCAGCGGCACGATCGCGTTGCGCAGCGCATGGCCCCAGACCACGCGGCGCTCGCTCAGCCCCTTGACCCGCGCCGTCATGACATAGGGCTGCTGCAGCTCGGTGATCATGAAGGAGCGTGTCATGCGGCTGATATAGGCCGTCGAGAACAGGCCCAGCACGGCCGAGGGCAGGACGAGATGCGAGACGGCGTTCCGGAACGCATCCCATTCGCCCTGCAACGCGCAATCCAGCAGGAGAACCCCGGTAATGGGCTGCACGAAATCCTGGTAGGACACCGCAATCCGCCCGGGGCCGGAAACCCAGCCCAGCTTGGCATAGAAGATCAGCAGGCCCATCAGGCCAAGCCAGAAGATCGGGATGGAATAGCCGAAAAGCCCGATGAACCGGGCGATATGGTCGGGCCATCGCCCCTGTTTCGTCGCCGCCAGCACGCCGAGCGGGATGCCGAGGCAAATGCCGATCAACGTGCCCAGCGTCGCCAGTTCCAGTGTGGCCGGGAAGACCCGCTTGATATCCTCGATGACGAGGTTCGAGGTCAGGACCGACTTGCCGAAATCACCCTGCACCACTTTCTGGAGATAAAGCCAGAACTGCACGAGGACGGGCTTGTCGAGCCCCATATCCTGGCGCGCCTTTTCGTAGACATCCGGTCTTGCATTGTCCCCCACGACCGCGAGGACCGGATCGACCGGCATGACCCGGGCGATGAAGAAGGTGACAGCGAGCAGGCCGAGGATCGTCACCAGCACGGTGATCAGCTCCCTGGCGACAGTTCGGGCACCCCGGCTGAGGGCATGGGACATGGGATGTCTCGCGATGGGCGGAAGGGAAATCGCCGCCCGGCACGGGGCCGGGCGGCGATTCGGGGAGCGTCACGCCATCAGGCGCCCGCTCATTCCTTCGAGATCGTATGGTAGAAGTTCGTGTCCGATGTCGGACCCACGACGAAGCCCTTCGCGTTGGACCGCGCCGCCGCCACTTCGATCTGCTGGAACATGATCACGAAGGGCGAGGTCTTCTGGTGCTCGCGCTGCAGGGCCTCGTAGACCGCCTTGCGCTTGTTGGCATCGCGCTCGAGCACGTTGGCCTGCGTGGTCTTGGTCATTTCGGGGATGTCCCATGCATTGCGCCAGGCCAGCGTCTTCGACTTCGCGTTATCCGTGTTGTCGACATTGATCGCGAAAGTCTCGGCATTGGTATGCGGATCGAGATAATCCGGGCCCCACTGGCCGATATAGATGTCGTGCTGACGGGCGCGATACTTGGTCAGCGTGGCGCGGCCATCGCCGGGGATCAGCTCCAGCTTGATGCCAGCCTGTGCCCATCCCGCCTGGATCGCCTGCGCGATATCGGTGATCGGCGAGGTCGAGCGGACATCCATCGTCACGGTGAAGCCGTTCGGCAGGCCGGCCTTGGCGAGCAGCTCCTTCGCCTTGGCGACGTCGAACTTGTACGGCTTGTCGGTGATCGCCCCGAGGAAGCCTTTCGGCAGGAAGCTCTGGTGCTGCTGGAACGTGCCCTGCACGATGTTCTTCTCGATGGCTTCGTAATCGACGAGCCATTTCACCGCCTCACGCACTTCCGGCTTGGCGAAATTCGGGTTTTTCGTGTTCAGCCCGAGATAGAGGATATAGCCCTTGTCGCCCTGCACGGTCGTGATCTGCGGGTTGCCCTTGACGGCCGCCAGCTGGTCTTTCGAAAGGTTGCGGGCGAAATCGATATCGCCCTTTTCGAGCAGCAGGCGCTGGGAGGCCGGCTCCGCGACATGGCGGACGATGACACGGCGGTTCTTCGGCGCGCCCTTGAACCAGTTCGGATTGGCCTCGAGCGCATATTGCTCGTTCGGCCGCCAGGCGCGGACGATATAGGCACCGGTGCCGGCCGAATTGGCCTTCATCCAGGCATTGCCGAAATCGCCGTCCTTCTCGTTGGCCTTTACCGTCTTCGAATCGACGATCGAGGCGACGCCCGAGGTCAGGCAGTTCAGGAAGAAGGTCGGCGCGAAGGGCTTCGACACCGTGATGCTCACGGTGCTGTCATCCACCGCCTTCACCTTCTCGAGCACGTTTTCCTTGGTGAAGCCGAACTGCGCCAGGATGAAGCCCGGAGACTTGTTGAGCACGATCGCCCGCTGGAAGGAATAGACCACATCGGCCGCGGTCAGCGGGTTGCCGGAATGGAACTTCACGCCCGGGCGCAGCTTGAACGTATAGGTCAGGTTGTCATCCGAAACGGTCCAGCTCTGGGCGAGATCGCCGACCAGCGCATTGCCGTTCTTGATGTCCACGCCGATCAGCTTGTCATAGACATTCGCGCCGACCTCGACGCCCGAGAACTCGAAGGCTTCGGCCGGATCGAGCGAGATGATATCGTCGATCTGCTTGGCCATGACGACCGTGTCCTTCGGCGTCTGGCCGAGGGCCGGGCCCATGGCGGTCAGGGAAGAAGCCGCCATCAGGGCAGCGGAAAGGCCCAGCGCATGGCGGCGGGACAGGTTGATTTTCATGACAGACGCTCCCGAATTGGGCCGGGCGCTTGAGCGCGTTCGGCTTATCTGCGGATCGGAGAATCTGTTGACGCCATTGTCAATGGCTGTTGACGGCGCCAGCCCCGATTTTGGGCCGGCAAGGGCCGCTTCCGCCATGGGGACGGCCTCTTGTTTTTTCTGCGCAGCGGCGGGATCGGGCCTGAACTGCCTGTGACCGGCGGGCGGCTGACAAGAATTCGCGCCTTTCTGGCCGCGGGACTCATCCAAACCGGACCATTTGCCGTAAACCGCGTTGAACACCGGAATCTTGCCCTGAAGGCACCGGGACATCGACGTGGAGGCGTGATGTCGTTGCGCATTGGAACCGATCCGACCGGAATAGGCGGAAGCACTGGCGGTATGGCGGCAGCGGGCCGCCGGACCCTCGTCATCGTCGACAATGACCGGCTTGCCGTGTCGCGGCTGCTGCGGGGGCTGGAGCCCCGCGGCTTCGATGTCGAGGTCATCGAATCGATCGGCGAGGCTATCGCCGTGATCAGCCGGAATGCACCCGATTGCCTTGTCGTGGAATCACGCCTGCCCGATGGCAACGGGCTGGATGTTATCGTCGCGCTGAAGCGGCATCGTCCGGATGCGCGGGCCGTGGTCCTGACCGGCTACGGTAATATCGCGACCGCCGTGGCGGCCATCAAGCGCGGCGCGGCTGATTATCTGCCGAAGCCGGCCGATATCGAGGATGTCTTTGCCGTCCTTGTCGGCGAGGAACGGGTCCGCGTTGCCGTGCCGGAAAACCCCATGTCGGCTGATCGCGTGCGTTGGGAGCATATCCAGCGGATTTTCGAATTGTGCGACCGGAATGTCTCCGAAACCGCGCGCCGGCTGAACATGCATCGACGGACGCTCCAGCGCATCCTTGCGAAACGCGCGCCGCGTTGAGTGATCGGGGCCGGGAATCCGGCCCGGCCTGCCCTTCTTTCCTGCCTGGATCCATGCGTGGCGACTGATTTGACGCAGTCGTCGCAGGGAGGCTTGACAGCTTTAGAAAGATAGGACAACCATAGGACAAGTTCGACGTCTGTTTTTCTGCTCTTTGTTTGATCACGCGTTTCCATTGCATGTTTCCAAGCCCCGGGGAGGGCGTAATGGCGCAGGCCTTTGCAATCCATGAGTACCGCAATCTTCCCGATCGGCGCCGCCGGCTTGCCCATCTGCGGGCAGGGGTTTTGCCCGGTTCCGGTTCACCCTATCCGCGGGACTGACCGCCCCTTTTCTGCAGGCTGCGCCCGGATGGTCCGGTGGCTTGCTTTCCCGTTTCGGCTCGCTCACTTCGCCCCCGCTACAGGACGAGCCGGAATGTAGGTGCATGGCGGGTTTCCTGCCCCTCCATGGCGCCTCGCGCCCTGCCTGTCACCCCCTGCTGACAGGCAGGGCGCTCTTCTCTCCCGTCATCCCAAAGAGTCCGATAGCCGGAGGGGTTCATGGCCGAATGGCCTGCCTTGCTCTCCCGTGATCTCGCCACAACCGGCGCTGAGCTGGCGCTCGCGGATGCCTCGGGCGATCTGTCCCGCGCGGATCTCGATGCCCGGGTCAAGCTCTGGGCGACGATCCTCGCGAGGCGAAGTGTCCTGCCGGGCGATCGCATCCTCCTTCTTCTTCCGCAAGGCATGGACGGCTGGGTCGCCTTGCTGGCGGTCCTCGCGCTGGGGGCAACCGCCATGCCCTTCCCGCCCGATCTGTCTACGGCCGATCTCTGTCATATCGTCCGTCTCTGGCGTCCCTCCGCCTGCCTGACCTTTGAGCCGTCCATGGCCGGCGGCAAGGAGGTCGGGCTGTCGCCGGAGCGCATCCATTTCATCGAAACACTCCCACGGAAATGGCCCCGGAGCCGGCCTCCGGGGGAAGCCGGTCGGGAAAGCCCGTTGCGCTTCGCAATGCGCGGGCAGGTCCTGATGGCGTCAGGGTCCCTGACGGGCGAGGCGGGCTACCTGCATGGGATCGGGCCGGTCCTGGCCAATGCGCGGCGTCTGGTGAGGTCCCTTGATCTGGCCCCAGCTCTCTCCGGCCTCCTCGCCATGCCGATGACGCATTGGGCCGGCCTCGTCGTCGGTCTGGGCCTCCTCGATGCAGGCCGGCCCGTCTGGCTGGCCGATCCGGAGAATGCCCGAGTTATCCCCGAAGAATGCGGCCCCGTGGCCTGCTTCACGACCGTGCAGGCATGGCGGCGCTGGCTCGCCCGGCCGGACGGAGCCGGGGAAAGCGGCTCCATCCGGCATCTGGTCGCCACGTCCGGAAGCCTCGGCCGGGCCATGCTTGGCCAGACCCGCAGCCGGATCGATGCTGCACCGATCGATTGCGTCTACGGAACATCTTTTCACCTCGCTGCGGCACGGCTTCGCATCGGCTCGGAACTCCCGCCCCCCGGCTGCATCGGCTATCCCCTGCCAGGGACCGAAATCCGTGTCATGCGCCGGCCGCGGGGGGAGGCTCGGCCCGGGCAGGCCGGGTATCTGGTGCATTCCGGCGACAGCGGCATCCCCTGCCGGCCTTGTGGCAGCGAGCCGGCAACGGATCCGCCGTTCGACCAGGGCGAGATCGGCTGGCGGGAGGCAGACGGGCGGCTGTTCCGGTTGCCCTCCCCGAAGGATCTCATCCGCACGGCCGGGCGCATCCTCGCGCCGGAGGATCTCGAGCAGCAGGTCCTTGATAGCGGGCTTGTTGACGAGGCTTTCGCCTTCGGTGTTCCGCACCCGCTTCTCGAAGAGGCCGTCGTGCTTGTCGCGGTGGCACGTCCGCGCGTGACGCCGCACCTGCTGCGCGAATTCTGCCGCCAGACGCTTCCGGACTTTATGGTGCCGCACCGGATCGAGCTGCATGCCCGTCTGCCGGCCGAGGCGCTGGCCCAATCGGGCAGGCACCATTTTCGGCTTCGCTATGCGGGCCTCTATGGCCAGGCCGCTACATCATGTCCGGGTAACGACCCTCCGGGTCGAGCAGGCTGCTGAGGCGGGCGGATGCCACGCGCGCCAGCCGGATCGTGAGTGCCTTCCGGGTCGCGGCAGCCAGCGGCCGGGGCGGAGCCTCGCGCAGGATTTCCGCGCCGAATCCGTCGGCGAGGATCAGGCCTGTCTCCTCCGGGAAGATCGCCAGCGGCATATCGGGATGGGTCGCGAAGTAGAAATGCTCGCAATAGGGCAGGTAGTCCCGCCACTTGGTGTCGGCCCGGAAATCTTCCACCGACGACTTGATCTCGAT
The DNA here is from genome assembly GCF_030143245.1 of Rhabdaerophilum sp. SD176. GTDB lineage: Bacteria > Pseudomonadota > Alphaproteobacteria > Rhizobiales > Beijerinckiaceae > Rhabdaerophilum. Next base: position 214,601 of record NZ_JARJNS010000005.1, read on the forward strand.
GATGTGAATGGCCCCGCGTTCCGACAGGGCAACGAGATCGGCCCGGCGCCCGTTCGGCAGGGACAATTCCGGAAAGACCGACAGCCCCCTCTGGGCAAAATGCCGGGCAAGGCCTCGCGCCAGCAGCCGGGCGAGCCCGTCACGGGCCGGCCCGCCGCTCATCGCGTGTCGGCCATCAGCATGGCCGCGCCCTTCTCGGCGATCATCAATGTGGGCGAATTCGTATTGCCGGAGGTGATCGTCGGCATCACGGAAGCGTCGATCACGCGCAGGCCCTCGACGCCGATCACCGCGAGGCGTTCATCGACCACGGCCAACGGGTCGTCCCGTCGGCCCATCCGGGCCGTTCCGACCGGGTGAAAGATCGTCGTGCCGAGATCACCCGCCGCGCGGATCAGGTCTGCCTCGCTCCGGATCTCCGGGCCGGGGCGGTATTCCTCCGGCTCATAGGGGCGCAAAGCCTCGGAGGTCACAATTCGCCGCACCAGCCGCAGCGAATCCGCCGCCACCTGCCGGTCTTCCTCGGTGGCCAGATAATTCGGGTCGATTACCGGCGCCTCGAACGGGTCGGCGCTGGCCAGCCGGATCTCGCCCCGGCTCGTAGGCCGCAGGTTGCAGACCGAGGCCGTGAAGGCCGGGAAGGGATGCAGCCCCTCGCCGAACTTGTCGAGCGAGAGCGGCTGGACATGGAATTGCAGGTTCGGCATGGCATAGCGGGCATCCGACCGGGTGAACACGCCGAGTTGCGAGGGCGCCATGGTCATCGGCCCGCTGCGGAACAATGCGAATTCCACGCCCATCCAGGCGCGCTTCATCAGGTTGGCATAATCAGCATTGAGCGTCCGGACATTGCGGACCTTGTAGATCGGCCGGATCTGGAGATGGTCCTGCAGGTTCTGCCCGACGCCGGGCCGATCCGCCACGACATCGAGGCCGAAGCCGCGCAGGGTTTCGCCGCGCCCGATCCCGCTGAGCATCAGCAGTTTCGGCGAGGCGACGGCGCCGGCCGCCAGCACGACGCTCCGCCGCGCCCGGACGATCCGACTTTGGCCATCCTGGCGGAAGGCCAGGCCGGAAGCCCGGTTCCCGTCAAACAGGATCCGCTCAGCCTCGGCCCCGGTCAGGATGGTAAGGTTCGGCCGGCTCCGGACCGGATCGAGGAAACCCCGCGCGGCGCTCCAGCGCAGGCCCTTCTTCTGGTTGACCTGAAAATAGGCCGAGCCCTCGTTCGAGCCGCGGTTGAAATCCTCGACCTTGGGGATGCCGCATTGCTCCGCGGCATCGCGGAAGCGGTCGAGGATCTCCCAGCGCACGCGGGGCGGCTCGACGCGCCATTCGCCGCCCGCGCCATGCAGGGCATCGGCCCCGGCGAAGAAATCCTCGTGCTGGCGGAAATAGGGCAGCACATCGTCCCAGCTCCAGCCCGACAGGCCGAATTGCGCCCAGCCATCGTAATCCGTTGACTGGCCACGCATGTAGATCATGCCGTTGATGGCCGAGCAGCCGCCCAGCACCTTGCCCCTCGGGTAGAGCAGCGAGCGGCCGTTGAGCCCGGCCACCGGCGCTGTCTTGAACAGCCAGTCGGCCCGCGGATTCCCGATCAGGAAGAGATAGCCGACCGGAATGTGGAACCAGATGTAGCGATCGTTTCCACCCGCCTCGAGCAGGAGAACCCGGCGCGCGGGATCGGCGCTCAGCCGGTTCGCCAGCAGGCAGCCGGCCGTACCGGCGCCCACGATGATGTCGTCGAATTCCCCTGCCGGATCTGCCGGGATTGTGCCCATTGCTCGTTCTCCCCGGGGAACAGGTTTAGGCAGGCCCCGGGAAGGCGGCAAGGTTCGATTTTGCCGCCCCGTTCTGCATCGTTTGAGACCGTCAGGCCGCAGCCTGCGTGCTTGGCTCCGATCCTTCGCTGTCATTGGCCGGCGTGATGTCGGCCGCGCGCCGGCTGGCCTTTTCCTCGTCCCGGATCCGCTTCCGGAACCAGAAGGAGTAGAGGGCAGGCAGGAAGAGCAGCGTCATGAAGGTGGCCACGAAAAGCCCCCCCATCACCGTGACGGCCATTGGTCCCCAGAAGGCGCTGCGTGAGAGCGGGATCATCGCCAGGATAGCCGTCATGGCCGTCAGGATGACCGGCCGCGCCCGCCGGATCACCGATTCAACGATGGCTTCCCGCATAGGCAGGCCACGATCCATGTCATGCTGCACCTGGTCGACAAGGATGATCGAGTTGCGCATGTCCATCCCGCCGAGCGCGATCAGGCCGAGCAGCGCCACGAAGCCGAAGGGCATGCCCGACAGGTTCAGCGCCAGCGAAGCACCGATCACGCCGAGCGGCACGCTCATCAGCACCAGGAAGACCTTGGTGAAACTCTGCAGCTGCACCATCAGCAGCAGCAGCATCACCATGAACATGACCGGGAACAGCTTGAAGATCGATTCGTTGGCTTTGGCCGATTCCTCGATCGCCCCGCCGATCTGGATCTGGTAGCCCAGCGGAACCGCATCGCGGATCGGCTTCAGCGCGGTCCAGATCTCGGTGGTGACATCCGGCGCCTGGACGCCGTCGATAATGTCCGCCCGGACAGTGATCGACATGTCGCGGCTGCGGCGCCAGAGGATCGGTTCCTCGTAATCCTGCGTGATCCGCGCCACTTGGGCGAGCGGCACCGGCACGCCATTGCGGGCGGTGAGGGTGAAATCGCCCAACCGGGTCGGATCAAGCCGCTCGCCCGGCACGGCGCGGGCGACGACCTGCACCTGTTCGGTGCCGTCGCGGATCGTCGTCACCGTGACACCCGAGATCAGCGTCTGCAGGGTCTGCGCGATCGCGCTCGGATCGAGCCCGAAGGCGCGGGCCCGGTCCTGATCGACCACAAGGCGGATGGCCGGCATCAGCTCGTTCCAGTCGAGATGCGGGTCGATCGCCTTGTTGTTCCGGAGCATCGTATCCCGGACCTGATAGGCGATGCGGCGCACCTCGGCCGGATCTGTGCCGACAACGCGGAACTGTACCGGGAACCCGACTGGCGGGCCGAAATTGAACCGGTCGACGCGCACCCGGGCGGCCGAGAGCGCCCCTTCCCGGACCCGGGTTTCGAGCCGGGTCTTGATCCGCTCCCGCGCCGGGACATCCTTCGAGAGGATGACGATCTGCGAGAAGGCCTCGTTCGGCAGGACTTGGTTCAGCCCGAGCCAGAACCGCGGCGAGCCTTGCCCGATATAGGTCGTGGCATGGATGATATCGGGATCGCCCTTGAGCAAAGCTTCGGCCTCGCGGGCGACGGCGTTGGTCGCGGTGATCGACGACCCCTCCGGCAGGCGCATCTCGAGGAACAGTTCCGGCCGCTCCGACAGCGGGAAGAATTGCTGCGGCACCCGCGAGAAGCCGGCAACGGCGATCGCGAAGACGGCAGCCGTGGCCCCGAGCGCCTTGATCCGGTGCGTGACGCACCAGGTGACGATCCGGCGGAGCAGCATGTACCAGCGCCCTTCGTACAGGGAGGCATGGCCTTCACCATGGCCCTTCTTGAAATCGGGCAGGATCTTCACGCCGAGATAGGGGGTGAAGATCACGGCGACAAACCACGAGGCGACGAGCGCGATTCCGACAATATACAGGATGCTGCCCGTATATTCGCCGACCGCCGAGCTCGCGAGCCCCACGGGGAGGAAGCCCGCTGCAGTGATCAGGGTGCCGGTCAGCATCGGGAAGGCCGTGGAATCCCACGCATAGGCGGCCGCCTTCATCCGGTCCCAGCCCTCCTCCATTTTGACGATCATCATCTCGACCGCGATGATGGCGTCATCAACGAGAAGGCCAAGCGCGATGATCAGGGCGCCGAGCGAGATGCGGTGCAGGTCGATCCCGGCGAAATCCATCACGGTGAACACGATGCCGAGCACGAGCGGCACCGAGGTGGCCACCACGATTCCGGTCCGCCAGCCCAAAGTCAGGAAAGAGACGCCAAGGACAATCACAAGCGCCTCGACGAAGGCCTTGACGAATTCGTAGACGGAATCGCCGACCACCTTCGGCTGGTTGGCGATCCGGTCGATCTGGAACCCGACCGGCACCGTTTCCTGGAATTCGGACAGCGCCTTCTCGATATCCTTCCCGAGGGTCAGGATATTCGCGCCCTTGAGCATGACGACGCCGACGCCGATCGCGGGCTTGCCATCCTGTCGGATCAGGAAATCGCTCGGGTCCTCGAAGCCGCGTGTCACATTGGCGATATCGCCAAGCCGGATCGTCCGGCCATTCGCCTCGACCGGGATCGCTGCCACGGCCTCCGTGCCGGTGAGCGCACCGGTCACGCGGACGGGGATTCGTTGGGCCTGCGTCTCGAACGTGCCTGCGGGCGTGACGGCATTCTGCCGGGCGATTGCGTCGAAGATCGCGCTGGCGGGAATGCCGAGGGTTGCCAGCTTGGTATGGCTGAACTCGACAAAGATCTGCTCGTCCTGTGCGCCGTAGAGCGTCACCTTGGTGACGTTCGGCACCTTCAGCAAGGCCCGCTTCAGGTCCTCGCCAATCCGCTTGAGCTGGGCATAGTCAGCGCCGTCGCCGGTGATCATGGTGAGGATGGAATCGACATCGCCGAACTCGTCATTGACATTCGGCCCGATCACGCCCGAGGGCAGCTCGGGTTTCAGATCGCCCAGCTTCTTCCGCATCTGGTAGAAGAGTTCGGGCACCTGCCGCGCGGGCGTGTAATCCTTGAACTCCATCTGCAAGGCAGCGAAGCCCGGCTTGTTGTAGGTCAGGACGCGGTTGAAATAGGGCAGTTCCTGCAATTTCTTCTCGATCCGGTCGGTCACCTGGTTCTGCATCTCGAACGCGGTTGCGCCCGGCCAGGCCACGGTGATCACGCTGACCTTGATCGTGAAGGACGGGTCCTCGGCCCGGCCGAGGCGCATGTAGGACAGGGTTCCGACCGCGCCGATCAGCAGGATCAGGAAAAGCACAAGCGTCTGGTGCCGGACGGCCCAGGCCGAGAGATTGATGCCGCGCATGTGATTACCCCTGCCGTGCGTCCGTCAGCACCCGGACCTTCTGGCCGGCGCGCAAGGTATGGACCCCCATCGTGACCACCTGGTCGCCTTCGGAGAGGCCCGAGCGGATTGTGGCCAGCCGGCCATCTGTTGCCAGCAGCTCCACCTTCCGGCGGACCAGCTGGCCGGTTCCGGCCTCGACCACGAAGACCTCGGTTCCCTGGCCTTCGTTCAGCACTGCGGAAAGCGGGATCCGGGCCATACGGACCGATTCCGGCGGTGCGAGCGTGATCGTGGCCGTCATGCCGAGCGGGGCATCGGGCGCGATTCCGGAAAGCGTGAACCGCGCCGCGAAGGTGCGCGTTCCCGCATCGGCGCTGGGCGACAATTCCCGCAAGGTGGCGGGGTAGCGCTTGCCGGGTTCCGACCAGAGTTCCGCCTCGGCGCGGCCCTGCCGGGCCAGCGCCAGTTCCTGTTCCGGCAGCGCGACCAGCGCCTCGCGATCGCCATCGCGGGCGATGCGGACGATGGTCTGGCCGGCGGCAACCACCTGGCCGACTTCCGCCGCGACGCTGATGACGATGCCGTCGGATTCCGCCCGAAGATCGGCATAGGATTGCGAATTGGTGGTCAGTTCGACCTGCCTTTCGGCACGCCGGACCCGGCCGATCGCCTCGTCGCGCGTCGTGCGCTGGCGGTCGCTGGCCTGCTCGGTGGACCAGCCTCGGGCGCGAAGATCGAGGATCCGCTCGAGTTCCAGCTCGGCCTGCCGGGCTGCCGATCGGGCTGCCGTAAGGTCGGCCTCGGCGCTCTCGCGGTTCAGCCGGAAATCGGTGTCGTCGAGACTGGCCAGCACGGTGCCGGCGGAAATCCGGTCGCCAACCTGCACCTTGCGTGCGGCGATCTTTCCGGCGACGCGGAAGCCCTGGTCCGTCTCGATCCGCGCCCGGACCGTTCCGACGAGGACCTTCGGCTGCACGATTTCCTGCAGCCGGACGGCCTGCACCTGAACCGGGCGGACAAGGAGATCGGGGGATGCCGCAACCGTTTTTTCGGGCGGCTTCCCGGTCAGGGCCCAGCCGGCGGCACCGGCCCCGGCCAAAAGGATCACGGCAAGCGGAATGAAGCGGCGTGCCCTGGCGCCGAGCCGGGTTTTCGGCTGGTGCGGTTCGGCGGCGGGCGGGGTCTCGGCGGCGGGGGTCGGATCGGTCATGGGGGGCTCGATGGGTTACGGGCGCAGGGCAGCAAGGATCAGGTCGGTCAGGCGGCCGGTCTGCTCCTCCTGATCCTCATCCGCGCTATGGGCGATCAGAGTGGGGTGAATGATCTTCGCGGACGCCTCTAAAGCGGTCTGCGCGAATTCCGGCAGCAGCACGGTGCGGAAATGTCCCGAGAGGATGCCTTCGCCGATGATCTCGGCCATGACGCCAACCATGGAATCGATATGGGCCTTAATGGCGGGCCAGTTCTCGGCCATTGCGACCTCGACCATGTCGTGGATGCGGTGTTCATGCGTCAGCGTTGACTTGTTGTGCCGGTGCAGTTCGAGCAGGAAGATGCGGAGCTTTTCCGGCGCCGGCAGTGGACGGGCCAGAATCTCCCGTGCCATGTCGTCCACCTCGTGCATCATCTTGGCGCAGATCGCGTCGTTGATGGCGCTCTTCGACGGAAAGAAGCGATAGATATTGGCCGGTGACATGCCGAGCGCGGCGGCAATGTCGGCTACAGCGGTCTTGGCATAGCCGACGCGCCGGAAATGCTCCTCCGCGACAGCGATAATGCGTTCCCGCGTGGCTTCTGCAGAGAGGCGATGACGGATGTTCATTGCACAGATTATGATTGATAACTGATGATTTTCGAATTTTATCAGGAATCATGTGTCAGTCAAGCCATGAGTGCGGTCGTGCTGGGCGAGTGCGCCCGATGATGGTGCCCCTCCGGCGGGGCGGGCTGGCCAAGTCCCGGGGCTGCGGCTAAAGAACCGCACCAGAGCCTGCTGCCGAAGAGGGTGCCGCGTGTCCAAACCCATGAATCCGGTCTATGCCGGACTGCCGACCACGATCTTCGAGACCATGTCGCGCCTGGCCCGCGAGCATCAGGCGGTGAATCTCGGGCAAGGCTTCCCGGATGATCCCGGCGCCGAGGATATCCGCGCGAAAGCGGCGGAAGCACTGGTCTCGGGCTGGAACCAGTATCCCCCTATGATGGGCATCCCCGAATTGCGGCAGGCCACCGCCGCCCATTTCGCCCGCCATCAGGGCCTCGCTTTCGATCCTGACAGCGAGATCATGGTGACATCGGGTGCGACCGAGGCTCTGGCTGGCGCGCTCTTCTCGCTGATCAACCCGGGCGACGAGGTCGTACTCTTCCAGCCGATGTACGATGCCTATCTGCCGCTCGTGCTCCGGGCAGGCGGCGTGCCGAAATTCGTGACGCTCAGGCCCCCGCACTGGCGGTTCACGGCCGAAGATCTGGCAGCCGCGTTCTCGCCGCGGACCAAGCTCGTGCTGTTCAATGACCCGCTCAATCCCGCCGGCACGGTCTGCCCGCTCGAGGATCTCTCGATGCTCGCGCATTTCTGCATGGCGAATGATGCCATCGCCGTCTGCGACGAGGTCTGGGAGCATGTTGTTTTCGACGGCATCCGCCACCAGTCGCTGATCGGCCTGCCGGGCATGCGCGAGCGCGTCGTGAAGATCAGCTCGGCGGGCAAGATCTTCTCCCTGACCGGCTGGAAGGTCGGGCTGGTCATGGCCGCGCCCGCACTGATGCGGGTGCTTGCCAAGGCGCACCAGTTCCTCACCTTCACGACGCCACCGAACCTGCAGGCTGCGGTAGCTTACGGCCTCGGCAAGGAGGACAGCTTCTTCCACGCGATGCGTACCGATTTCCAGCAGGCACGGGATTATCTGGCCGGCGGCCTGCAGGATCTCGGCTTTCCGGTCCTGAATTCGCGCGGGACCTATTTCCTCAATATCGACATCGCCCCGCTTGGCGAGACCGACGATGCCGCCTTCTGCCAGAGGCTGGTTGCCGAACACGGCGTCGCGGCGATCCCGGTCTCGGCCTTCTACGCCGAGGATCCGGTCCGGACAGTGGTGCGGCTCTGCTTTGCCAAACGCCAGTCGACGCTCGATGCCGCGCTCGAGCGGCTCGCCGGCGTGCTGCGCAAGGGCTGATCGTCTGGGCTGTTCGCTAGCGCGATACGGCAACCTGCCGGCACTCATCCGGGAGGTCGTCCAGCGTCCATGGCTTCGGCGGCGGCTTGGGCTTGCTGGCCGGTCCCGGTGGCCGCTTGGGCTTGTTCATCGCCGCATATTGCTTTTTCAGCCAGTCCTGCAGTTCCGTGCCGCAGCCATCCCCGTCTGCCGGAAGCGGCTGGTCGACACAGGAGGCATCGCCCTTCGGGCAGGCCATGCGGATGTGGAAATGGAAATTATGCCCCCACATTGGCCGCACCTTGGAGAGCCAGGCCCTGTCGGCCCCGGCATCGCGGCACAGGGCGACCTTGATGGCGGGGTTGACAAAGATCCGGCTCACCTTGCCTTCACGCGCTGCCAGGCGGATCAGCGCGAGATGGCTGCGCGTATAGACGGAGGGGTCGACATCCATCCAGTCGGACCGGACGACATTGGTCGCGCTCATGGTTTCCCGCTCCGCCCGGCTCAGCGTCCTTTCCGGCATCGGGGTCAGCCAGATATCCGCGTCGAGGCCGATCTGGTGCGAGGCATGGCCGGTCAGCATCGGCCCGCCCCGCGGCTGGGAAATATCGCCGACCAGAAGGCCGTTCCACTTGGCCTCGCGCGGGGCCCTGCGCGCAAGGCCCTCGATCAGGGCGATGAGATCGGGATGGCCCCAGTTGCGGTTGCGCGAGAGGCGCATCACCTGCCAGGTCTCGCCATCGACAGGAAGGGCCTTCGCGCCGGCAAGGCAACCGCGGGCGAATGATCCGATGGCGCGCGGCTCCAGATTGGCCGGGCCCGGTGTCGTGCCGAAAATGCGTTTGGCCGCATTGTTGGGAAGCAGCGACAGGACCTTTGCCCGCCGCTCCATTTCCTCGGTCTGGGTCTGCTGGCCGAGGGCCGGACCCGTCACGGCCACGAATGCGAGGACAAGGGCGGCAAGCCCCGGTCTGCCCCCCGTCCTTTGCCGCCGTGCATGTGTCGTCAAGGCCTCGTCCGGCATCGATTCGACCCTCGTGATGGTGGGCAGAGCATGGCAGCAAAGGGTTAACCAGACCAGCCGGACCAGAACATTTCGAGGGAAAGGATTCAGGATTTCGGCGTGTCGAGAGAGCAGGATGGGGTGGTGAAAATGAAGGGGAATCGCCCATGTCCAGATCCTCTGCCCGCCGGCTCCTGCCGCTTCTGGTGATCTTTCTCGGCATCCTGGTGCAGACCCAGGCCAGCTTCGCCCTGAGCGAAAGGCCTCCGGTGACCTGGCCGGTCTGAAAGCCCGATTTTTTCGCTTTTCAATCTGCCGGTCTTGGATAGGCTGGCCGCAAATCCCGGACGCGCCGCCCCATGCGGCCGTGTGACCTGAGGGATACGAGGAGGAATGATGAGCGACCCGAACAGGACGATCCCGCGCCGTGCCGTGCTGGCCGGCCTTGCCGCAACGCCGCTTCTTGCAACCGCTGCGCGCGGGCAGGGCGCCTGGCCGAAAGCGGGAACAATCCGGATGGTCATTCCCTTTCCGCCGGCCGGCGCAACCGATGTGATCGGTCGCATTGTTGCCGAGCGGCTGGGCGCCATCTGGGGCAACCAGATCGTTGTCGAGAACAAGGGCGGCGCCGGCGGCAATATCGGTACCGATCAGGCCGCCAAGGCCGCGCCGGATGGCAATACCATGCTCGTCGTTTCGGTCGGCATGGCCACCAACCCCTATCTCTACAAGTCGCTGCCCTATGACCCGGTGAAGGATTTCGAACCCGTCAGCCTGATGGCGATGGTCCCGAACATCATGGTCGTGCCACCCAACCACCCGGCGAAATCGGTCGCGGAATTCATCGCCCTGGCGAAAGCCAAGCCGGGCACCATGTCGTTCGGCTCCTCGGGTATCGGCACCTCGGTCCATCTCTCGGGCGAGCTGTTCCAGAAGCTGACCGGCACGAAGATGATCCATGTGCCCTACAAGGGCACGGCCGAGGCCAAGAACGATCTCATTGCCGGCCGGCTGGACTGCATCTTCGACAACATCACCGCCGCTCTGCCGCAAGCTCAGGCTGGCACGATCAGGGCCCTTGGCATCACCACCGCCAGGCGGTCGAAACTGGCACCCGACCTCGCGCCGATCAATGATACCGTGCCCGGCTTCGATGTCTCGTCGTGGTTCGCCTTGTTCGTTCCGGCCAAAACGCCGCCGGCCATTGTGGCCCGCATGAATGCCGATGTGAAGGCTGTGCTGGCCGAGGCTGAAGTCGCGAGCAAGCTCGGCAAGCTCGGCGGCGAGATCGTCGGGTCGAGCCAGCAGGAACTGGCGGCCTTCCTCAAGTCGGAAAGCGACAAATGGGGCGCGCTGATCAAGGAGATCGGTGTCAAGGCGGGCTGAGGCTTGATGCGGGCCACCGAATCCGGTTCATTGGCGACCAACTGATCGCCATTGCCGGGACAGGCCCGCCGCCTTCGTTGCTTGAGGCCGGAGGCGGGCACGCCCGCTTCACGCCTGCTGAGCCCCACATGCACCGTTTCCTTGCCTGGCTGGAGGGATTGATCCCTCCGGTCATGCCCGCTCCGCCGGGCGAACCGACTTCGCTTTTCCCGTTCCTCGGGCAGCAGATCCGGCAGGTCCGTGGACCTCTGGCGGTCCTGACGACCCTGACCATGATTGACGCGCTGCTCGACACGGTGGTGCCGTTCTTCATCGGGCACCTTGTCGGGCTGCTGGCAACGACTCCGCGCGAGCGCTTCTTCGCCGAAGCCATGCCGACGCTGCTGGCCATGCTCGCGGTCGTGCTCATCCTGCGCCCGCTGGTTTTTCTCTCCGCCTTCTCGCTGGGGCGGCTTGGTATCGAGCCGGGCTGGCAGAGCCGGATGCGCTGGCAATTCTATGGCCGGCTCATCGGCCAGAGCCTGCGCTTCTTTCACAACGACTTTGCCGGGCGCCTGGCCAACCGGGTCATGCAGAGCGGGGCAGCAGTCCGCCAGGCGACCATCTCCTTCATCCAGGCCATCATCTATATCGCCTGTTACGGGCTCGGCTCGGTCGGGCTGATCGCTGCGCAGGACTGGCGGATGGCACTCCCTGTCGCACTCTGGTTCTGCGCGTATCTCCTGATCCTGCGGCTCTTCCTGCCCCAGCAGCGCCAGCGGGCACAGGCGGCTTCCGAGGGCCGCTCGATGCTGATGGGCAAGGTCGTTGATGCCTTCGGCAACATCCAGACGCTGAAGCTCTTCGGCGAGAAGGCCAGGGATGATGCCTATATGGCGGCGGCCGTGCGCGAGGCCAACCACCTGTTCCAGGCCCAGCAAAGGCTGCAGATCGGCTTTTCCGGCTTCCTCTCCTTTCTCAGCGCCACCACGGTCTGCACCACCTGCGCGATTGGCCTCTGGCTCTGGAGCCGCGGCGCCATCGAGGTCGGCGGCTTCACCATGGCGATGACGCTTGTCCTCTCGCTGGTGCGCGCCTCCGGCTGGATCGCGTGGGAAATCTCCGGCATCATGGAGAATATCGGCATCGTGCAGGAGGGCATGGAAAGCCTGACCGCCCCGGTCACGATGCAGGACCGCCCGGATGCCGTGCCCCTGCGCTTCGAACGCGGCGAGATCGCCTTCCGCAAGGTCTCCTTTTCCTACGATGACCGGTTGCCCATCCTCCGCGACATCGACCTCGTGATCCGCCCCGGCGAGAAGATCGGCCTTGTCGGGCGCTCCGGCGCCGGCAAGTCCACCCTTGTCAACCTCCTGCTGCGCTTCAACACCGTCATGGAGGGCCGTATCCTTGTCGACGGGCAGGATATTGCCGGCCTGAAGCAGGAATCGTTGCGCGGGGTCATCGCAATGGTGACTCAGGATACCGCGCTGCTGCACCGCTCGATCCGCGACAATGTGCTCTATGGCCGCCCGGATGCGTCCGAGGCCGAGTTGCATGCGGCGCTCGCCCGGGCGCAGGCGACCGATTTTGTCGGAAACCTGCAGGACTGGCTCGGCCGCCGCGGGCTGGACGCCCATGTTGGCGAAAGGGGTGTCAAGCTCTCCGGCGGTCAGCGCCAGCGGATCGCGCTTGCCCGCGTGATCCTGCGTGACGCTCCGATCCTCGTGCTCGACGAGGCCACAAGTGCGCTCGACAGCGAGGTCGAGACCGTGATTCAGGAGAATCTCGGCACGCTCATGGCCGGCAAGACCGTGATCGCGATCGCGCATCGCCTGTCGACGCTGCAGATCATGGACCGCCTCGTTGTGCTGGATCAGGGCCGGATCCTCGAGCAGGGCACGCATGCCGAATTGCTTGCGGCCGGCGGTCTCTATGCCGATCTCTGGGCCCGCCAGTCCGGTGGGTTCATTGTCGCGCCGAAGAAGCTGGAAATCGCCGGCGCCGAATAGCCTCGCCGTCAGGCATGACGGTGGTGCCCGTTGATCATGGTCAAGGACAGGCCTGGGCCAAAGGCCAGAATTCAGGTCGTATCAACGGGGGATCCGGTCCATGGTGGACCTTGAAGCACTTGTCTCGGATTGGGGAATCGGCCCCGCCCTGGCCGTGGCCGGTCTGCTGGCCGGGCTGTTCTTCGGGTTCATGGCGCAACGCAGCCAGTTCTGCCTGCGCGCGGCCGTTGTCGAATTCGTGTCGCGGGCCTATGGCCGCAAGCTCGCGATCTGGTTGCTTGCCTTCGGCAGTACGATTCTCGTGCTGCAGGGACTTGTCGCAGCCGGTCAGGTCGATCTCGCCGGAATCCGCGCACTCGAGAGCCGGGGGTCGCTCTCGGGCGCGGCCTTGGGAGGGCTGATGTTCGGCATCGGCATGGTCCTCGCCCGCGGCTGCGCCAGCCGGCTCCTCGTCCTTTCGGCAACAGGCAACATGCGGGCGCTCGTCACCGGGCTGGTCTTCGTCGTGACGGCACAGGCCGCCTGGCAGGGCGCGCTGGAACCCCTGCGGATCGCGCTGTCCGAACTCTGGACCATCGAGGGTGGCCCCTCGCGGGACTGGATGGCCCAGCTCGGCGGCGGATCCGCCGGCCGCCTCGGCTTCGCGGGACTCTGGTTCTCTGCCGCGCTTGTCTTCGCCTGGCGGGGCAAGGTCGGCCTCTGGGGCTGGATCGGCGGAATGGGCGCCGGTCTTTCCGTGGCTCTCGCCTATCTGCTCAGCGCGCAGATCGGCATGGCAGCGATGGAAACCGGGACTGCGCGGGGCATCACCTTCTCCGGGCCCTCGGCGGAACTGCTGATGCGCGTCCTTGCGCCGAACAATCGTCCGCCGGGTTTCGATACCTTGCTCGTGCCCGGTGTTTTCGTTGGTTCAGCACTGGGGGCCCTGCTTGCCGGCGAATGGCGGCTGACCGTGTTCGACACCCGGTCCGGCATGATGCGCTACATGGTGGGCGCAGTGCTGATGGGGTTTGGCTCGATCATGGCAGGGGGCTGTGCCGTCGGCGCCGGCATTTCCGGCGGGGCGATCTTCTCCGTCACGGCCTGGCTGGCCCTGCTGGGCATGTGGCTCGGTGCCGGAGCCACCCACCTGCTGCTTGATGAGCCAAAACCCACCGGTCTCGACCTGCCGGCCGGGCTGGATCCGGCCCCAGCAAGCTGATCGTGCTCAGCTGTCCATCTTCAGGGCAGCGATGAAGGCTTCCTGCGGAATCTCGACCTTGCCGAACTGCCGCATCTTCTTCTTGCCTTCCTTCTGCTTGTCCAGAAGCTTGCGCTTGCGGCTGATATCGCCGCCATAGCACTTGGCCGTCACGTCCTTGCGCAGGGCACGCACCGTCTCGCGGGCGATGATCTTGCCGCCGATCGCCGCCTGGATCGGGATCTGGAAGAGATGCGGCGGGATCAGGTCTTTCAGCTTCTCGCACATCACCCGGCCGCGGCCTTCGGCGCGGTTGCGGTGAACTAGCATGGAGAGCGCATCCACCGGCTCGGAATTGACCAGCACCGACAGTTTCACGAGGTCGCCCTCGCGGTAATCGGTGATCGTGTAGTCGAACGAGGCATAGCCCTTCGAGATCGATTTCAGCCGGTCATAGAAGTCGAACACCACCTCGTTGAGCGGCAGGTCATAGACCACCATGGCGCGCTTGCCGACATAGGTCAGGTCGATCTGGTTACCGCGGCGCTCCTGGCAGAGCTTGAGGATCGCACCGAGGTAATCATCCGGTGTGAGGATCGTGGCGCGGATCCAGGGTTCGCGGATCTCCGCGATCTTCATCACATCCGGCAGGTCGGCCGGGTTGTGCAGGTCGATCTCTGAGCCGTCGCGCAGGGCGATCTGGTAGACGACGCTCGGTGCCGTGGCGATCAGGTCGAGGTTGAATTCGCGCGTCAGCCGCTCCTGGATGATTTCCAGATGCAGCAGGCCGAGGAAACCGCAGCGGAAACCGAAGCCAAGCGCGGCGGAGGATTCCATCTCGTAGGTGAAGCTGGCATCGTTGAGCCGCAGCTTGCCCATCGCGGCCCGCAATTCGTCGAACTCCGCCGCGTCCACAGGAAACAGCCCGCAGAACACCACCGGCTGCACCGGCTTGAAGCCCGGCAGCGCCTGCGCGGTCGGCTTCTTCTCCTCGGTGATCGTGTCGCCGACGCGGGTATCCGCCACTTCCTTGATCGAGGCGGTGATGAAGCCCACCTCGCCCGGGGTGAGTTCCGCCAGGTCGATCATCTTGGGCGTGAACACGCCGACCCGGTCGATATCATAGACAGCATCCGTGCCCATCATCTTGACGCGCATGCCTTTCCGGAGCTTGCCGTCGATGATCCGCACCAGCACGACCACGCCGAGATAGACATCGTACCAGCTGTCGACCAGCAGGGCCTTCAGCGGCGCCGAGACATCGCCCTTCGGCGGCGGCAGGCGGGTCACGATGGCCTCGAGCACACCCTCGATATTGAGCCCGGTCTTGGCCGAGATCGGCACGGCTTCCGACGCGTCGAGCCCGATCACTTCCTCGATCTGCTCCTTCACCCGGTCCGGCTCGGCCGCAGGCAGATCCACCTTGTTGAGGACGGGGACAATCTCGTGATTGGCATCGAGCGCGTGATAGACATTGGCCAGCGTCTGCGCCTCGACGCCCTGGCTCGCATCCACCACCAGCAGCGAACCCTCGCAGGCTGCGAGGCTGCGCGAGACCTCGTAGGCGAAGTCGACATGGCCCGGCGTGTCCATCAGGTTGAGGATGTAGTCCTTGCCGTCATTGGCCCGGTAATTCAGCCGGACGGTCTGCGCCTTGATGGTGATGCCGCGCTCGCGCTCGATCTCCATGCTGTCGAGCACCTGCTCGACCATCTCGCGCTCCTGCAGACCCCCGGTTTTCTGGATCAGGCGGTCGGCGAGGGTCGACTTGCCGTGGTCGATATGCGCCACGATGGAGAAGTTGCGAATATTGGTGATCGGTTCCGTGCTCATGGCGCGGGAGATAGCGAAGCTGGCGCAAATGTCCAAGGAAATCGCGCTCTGACGGATACCTGCGACAAAACAAAACGGGCAGCCCGGGGGAGCGGGCTGCCAGAGTCAGGGAGAGGAATGCTGCTGTTCAGCGCGAGGCGGCGCCTGCCGCCGCCGCCGGCAGCGGCACCGGATCTTCCGGCACGCCATCGGCATTCGGGCCGATTTCCTTTTCCCAGGGAGAAACCTTCTCCAGCCAGATGAGGAACCCGATGATCACGGCAGCAAAGCCCAGCGCGACGGCCGGGAAAGGCACGCCCAGCAGCTGGTCGAGGGTCAGCTTCCCGTAGGAGCCGGCCGTCAGGACAGGCTTCAGGATGTTCGGCTCCATGTAGGTGAAGGCGAGGGCACCGAAGAGGCCGCCGATGAAGGTGAAGATCGCATCCTTGTAGCCGGTGCCGATCTGCGCCAGGACCGTGCCAGGGCAGGCGCCGGCAATCACGATCCCGACGCCGAGAATGGCCCCGCCGACAATGTCCGCCGCGAACAGCGTCGCCTTGGGCGAGAGCTTGGCAAAGCCGAAGCCGACCAGGATCGACAGCACGATCAGCCCGGTGGCCACGGCACTGAGGAACATCTTCAGCATGGCATGGCGGGACATCTGCATCTGGCAGACGATGACTCCGCCTTCGCAGACACGGCCCTTTTCCAGCGCCATGCCGAAGATGGCGCCCATGGCGAGCCCGATGAGAATGGCAGCAAAAACGCTCATGACTGTCTCCTCAGACGCGCTTGTAGATGAGATTGGCCGTGATCATGCCAGCGGCGAACATGGCCGTGACGGCGATGAAGGAGCCGATGGCGAGCTGGGCGATGCCCGAGACACCATGGCCGGAGGTGCAGCCATCGGCGATCCGCGCACCGAACACCATGATGAACCCGCCGAGGGTGGCCATCGCATAGCGACGGGCCGGCGTATGGGCGCCCATTGCCTTGGCCCAGAACGGGGAATGGCCCCAGCGCGGCGTGCCGGACAGGCGCGACGACAGGAAGGCGCCGAGCACGATCCCGGCAATCAGCGCCACCTGCCACCAGTTCTTCGCGCCGCTCAGGTGATTGGCGGCATATTTGATCTCGGCGATCGAGGGATCGACGAACTGGGCGATGTTGGCGGAAATGGTGACATAGGACGAGGACGTGCCGAGCGCCGTGCCGATCAGCAGGAAGGCGGGAATCTGCAGCAGCCCGACAACGATGCCGGCCGTATAGGGCGACCAGGCGCGCTTGGTGATACCGAGCATGGGACCTCCGGGAGGACGGGAGTGATGATCCCGTCCTTTACATTCATACATATGAATGTGTCAAGAGGTCGACTTGGTTTTCCCCGCCTTCAGGCAGCCTCCACCATCGGCGCCAGCATGGCCTTGAGCTTGCCGAGATCGGCCGCGAACAGGCGGATCCCTTCGGCCAGTTTTTCGGTGGCCATGGCATTCTCGTTCATCGCCCAGCGGAAGGAGGCCTCGTCAACAGCGATCCGCGCCGGAGCGGTTGCACCGCGGCTGTCGGGGGACAGGACCCGCGCAAGCGGCCCGTGATCCTGCGCCAGTTGGTCGAGCAGGGCCGGAGCGATGGTCAGGCGGTCACAGCCGGCCAGCGCTTCGATCTCGCCGAGATTGCGGAACGAGGCGCCCATCACCACGGTTCCGTGGCCATGCGCCTTGTAATACGCATAGATCGAACGGACGGAGACAACGCCGGGATCGGTTTCGGCCATGTAGTCCTGCCCGGTCGCCTTCTTGTACCAGTCGAGGATCCGCCCGACGAAGGGCGAGATCAGGAAGGCGCCGGCTTCCGCCGCAGCCACCGCCTGGGCCAGACTGAATAGCAGCGTCAGGTTGCAGTCGATTCCGTCCTTCTGGAGGATCTCCGCCGCGCGGATGCCTTCCCAGGTCGAGGCGATCTTGATCAGGACCCGATCGCGGCCGATCCCCCGGCTCTCGTAATCAGCGATGATCCGTCGGGCCTTGGCCACACTCCTGGCCGTATCGAACGAGAGATCGGCATCGACCTCTGTCGAAACGCGGCCCGGCACCCGGCGCGTCAGTTCGCTGCCGAAGGTCACGGCGAGCCGGTCACAGGCGGCCTCGACGCGCTGCGCCGCCGGGAGGTTCTGCGCCTGCGCCCAATGCACGGCTTCCTCCACCAAAGGGCGATAGGCCGGCATTTCCGCGGCCTTGAGGATCAGTGTCGGGTTGGTCGTGCAATCCGTGGGCTTGAACGCCTCGATCGCGGCCATGTCGCCGGTATCGGCGACAACGACGGTCATGGCTTTCAGTTGTTCGAGCTTGCTGGGCATTCCGGCGCGGTTCCTTCGTCAGCCGCCCATCGAATAGGTCGACAGGCCGCGCTTGTTTTCGTCGATGGACAGCCGCTGCGCAAGCGCGGGCATGGCACGGTCGGCGCAATCCGTGCGCGGGCAGGTCCGGCACGAGACGCCGATCGGTGTGACCACCTGCGGATCGTCGAGATTGAGGCCATCGGCATAAACGATCTCGCGGGCATGGGAGATCGCGGTGCCGAGCCCGATGGCCAGGGTGCCGGCGCGCTGCGGCATACCGCCCCGGATGAAGGCCCGGCCTGCCGGCGTGAGCGTGCGGGCGATGCAGAAGAACTGGCTGCCATCCGGCATTTTGGATACCTGCACGCGCAGCATTCCGGGCGTGGCGAAGGCATCATAGACATTCCAGCGCGGGCAAGCGGCGCCGAACCGGGCAATCTGGATCCCGGACAGCGAGAATCGCTTCGAGATGTTGCCGGCAATGTCGACCCGGATCAGGTGGAACGGGATGCCTTCATTGCCCGGACGCTGCAGGGTGGTCAGCCGGTGGCAGACCTGCTCGAAGGACAGGCCGAACCGGTGCTGGAGGATGTCGATCGCATAGCGCGTGCTCCGCGCCGCCTCGAGGAACCGGTCATAGGGCGCCATCACCGCCGCTGCGAAATAATTCGCGAGCGCCGAGGCGGCCAGCGCATCCGCCTCCAGGCTGGAGGACTTGCCGCCCGAAACCGCCTGGTCGATTTCCTTCCGGTAGCCGAGAAAGGCAATCTGGTGCGCCAGCTGGAAGGTCCGGCTTGGCAGGGGCAGCAGTTCCGAGAGCATCAGCCGTCGGGTCAGCGGGTTGTAGTGCCGCAGCAGGCCCTGCATCGCATCGACCGACGCAATCTCGACATCGACGGCGAAGCGCATGTTCAGCACCTTCACCAGATCCTGCTGGAGCGTCAGCAGCGCGAGGCCGTTCTCCTGCCAGAGCTGCTCGGCTGCTTCTTCCAGTTCGGCGAAATGGTTGCGGCGCCGTTGCAGGAATTCGGTCACTTCCTCGGAGGGCAGGGCATGGATGCCGCCTTCGCCATCGGCCTCGTCGCCGAAACGGCTGTCGCCGGCCCCGCCGCGCCGATAGGCCTGGTAAAGGCCGAGGAAAGCGCGCCCCATGGCTGGCAGTTGCGCGACCAGTTCCTTCACATCACTGGCCTTCACGTCAGCCGCCTCGAAGACGGGGTCCGACAGGGCTTCCATCAGGTCGGTCTGGAGCTGTTCGTCGCCCTCGCCGCCAAGGCTGGCAAGGTCGACCTGGAATTTCTCGGCAAGGCGCAGCAGCACCGGCACCGTGACCGGGCGCTGGTTGCTCTCGATCAGGTTGAGATAGCTCGGCGAGATCGCGAGTTCGGCGGCCATCTGCGCCTGGCTGAGCCGGCGCTCCTGGCGAAGGCGGCGGATCTTGCCGCCGATCCGGAGAGATTTCATGCAACCTCCTGTAAATATATTTACACTTCACAACATTACATTTGTGAGTATGTCAATCATTTTCCGTGTTTCTCGACTAATTCCAACGGCTTATTGCATCTGCGAATGGCGCGTGAGAGGAGAATGCGTGTGAAGGCTTGTAAATGATGTTTGCTTGCTCCGGCATCAGGGATGAGCCGCGCATCCTCGACGATCTTCTGACTTGAAAGGAAAGACCATGTCCGCCCCCACCACATCTTACAACCCGCAGAACAAGCGCGACTATACCCCCGCGGATGTCGCGAAGCTCGCCGGTTCGTTCAAGATGGAATACACGCTCGCCCGTATGGGCGCCGAGCGTCTCCGCATGCTGCTCGCCAACCGCCCGTTCGTCCGCACCCTCGGCGCCCTCACCGGCAACCAGGCGATGCAGCAGGTGAAGGCCGGCCTCGAAGCCATCTATCTCTCGGGCTGGCAGGTCGCCGCCGATGCCAACAATGCCGGCCAGATGTATCCGGACCAGTCGCTCTATCCGGCCTCGTCCGTGCCGGACGTGGTGCGCCGCATCAACAACACGCTGCGCCGCGCCGACCAGATCGCCCATATGGAAGGGGACACCTCCATCCATTACATGGCGCCGATCATCGCCGATGCCGAAGCCGGCTTCGGGGGCCCGCTCAATGCCTTCGAACTGATGAAGGGCATGATCGAATCGGGCGCTGCCGGCGTGCATTTCGAGGACCAGCTGGCCTCGGAAAAGAAGTGCGGCCATCTCGGCGGCAAGGTGCTGGTCCCGACCAAGACCTTCATCCGCACTCTGAACGCGGCGCGTCTCGCGGCGGATGTCTGTGGTGTGCCGACCGTGCTGCTCGCCCGCACCGACGCCCATGCCGCCAACCTGATCACCTCGGATGTGGATGATTACGATCATCCGTGGATCGATCGCGACAGCCGCACAGAGGAAGGCTTCTTCCGCCTGAAGCAGGGCAACAAGCACTCGGTCGAGCATGCGATCGCCCGTGGCCTGGCTTATGGCGATTACGCTGACCTCGTCTGGTGGGAAACCTCGGAGCCGGATCTGGGCGAGGCCCGCGAATTCGCCACCGAGTTCAAGAAGAAGTACCCGAACAAGCTGCTCGCCTACAATTGCTCGCCCTCCTTCAACTGGAAGAAGAAGATGAGCGATGCCGAGGCTGCGAAGTATCAGGAAGAGATCGGCGCGATGGGCTACAAGTACCAGTTCGTAACGCTGGCCGGCTTCCACTCGCTCAACCTCTCGATGTTCGAGCTGGCCAAGGGCTATTCGCAGCGCGGCATGGGTGCCTATTCGGAAATGCAGCAGCGCGAATTCGCGGCCCAGGACATCGGCTTCACCGCCGTCCGTCACCAGCGCGAAGTCGGCACCGGCTATTTCGATGCCGTCGCCATGGCAATCTCGCAGGGCAAGTCCTCGACGACCGCGATGGCCGGCTCGACCGAAACCGAGCAGTTCCACGGCGATGCGCCGGCCAAGGCGATCGCGGCCGAGTAAACCTTTGGGGCCGGTGCTCATCCCCCCGGCCTTAGACTGGCCGGATCGCGGATTGTCCCGCGATCCGGCATTTCTCTCCAACCTTAGAAAGAACGCGTTCCGCTCGGGGACAGAAAGGAGAACCACGATGCCAAGACAATTCTGGGTGATTGGCGGCGAATATCAATGCGTGGAATTCCACGAGGTCATTCCGGGGACAGCACGCGTATTCGGGCCGTTCTCCTCCTATGAGGAAGCCAACCGGATCTGGCGCGAGCGCTCGCTCGCCAGCCGGTCCTCGGCCACCACGCGCTATTCCATCGTGGCAAACGCGCCCAATCCGAACCGCCAGAATGAGGCTGCATAAGACAGCGGCGGCAAAATAATATTGGAGGAATCGCCGGAGCAGGCGAGGCCGGGTCTTCGGACCCGGCTTTTTCTGTTTCAGACACCCTGAAACAGGCGTTCCGCCGATTGTTGCTTGCCTCGGGCCCGGCTGCATGCCATTAGCCCGCCCCCGCAAGCAAGAAGGGCCATCCGGCCATGCGCAATCCGCAATCAGGCTCCGAATTCTCGTTATCCCACCTGCTGGACGACATCCGGGATCATGTCCGGCCGGCTTTCGGGCGCGGCCGCGTGGCGGATTACATCCCCGAACTCGCGCGGGTCGATCCGCGGAAATTCGGGATGGCGGTGGTGACCCTCGATGGCGAGGAAGTCGGCACCGGCGATTGCGACGAGCCGTTCTCGCTGCAGAGCATCACCAAGCTGTTCGCGCTGATCCTTGCGCTGAACCGGGGCGGCGACGAGATCTGGACGCGCGTCGGCAAGGAGCCCTCGGGCACGGCCTTCAACCATCTGGCCATTCTCGAGGCCGAGCAGGGCGCGCCGCGCAACCCCTTCGTCAATGCCGGAGCGCTGGCAGTGACGGATTACCTGATGGGGCGCAGCGCGGATGTCGCCGGGCTCATGGCTGGCCTGGTTCGCGTCAGCGGCGGGATTTCCGGCGGGCAGGTGAACGAGGCAGTTGCCCTGTCCGAACAGGCGACGGCCCATCAGAACCGTGCCATCGCGCATATCCTCAAGGTCCATGGTACGATCGACCATGCCCCGGATGCCGTGGTCGACGCCTATTGCCGGCAATGCGCCCTGGAATTCTCGGTGCGCGACCTGGCCCGCGCCGCCTTGCCACTGGCCGCTTCCGGCTTTTCGCCCTTCTCGCGCGAGACGATCATGCCGGCACGCCTCGCCCGCCGCGTCAATGCAGTGATGATGACCTGCGGCATGTACGAATCCACGGGCAGTTTCGCCTATCGCGTCGGCCTGCCGGCCAAGAGCGGTGTCGGCGGCGGGATCGTCGCCGTTGCGCCGGGGCGGGGCGCGGTGGCCGTCTGGTCGCCCGAACTGGATCGCGTCGGCAATTCCCTTGTCGGCACGATCGCGCTCGAACTTTTCGTCCAGAATGCCGGCTGGTCGGTCCTTTGAGACTCAGTTCAACCGGAACTCGACGCCAACCTTCCGGATTTCCGCCGGGGTGATCAGCCGGTTATGGGCCACCTTGATCGAATGCAGGGCGCCCTCGATCTCGCGGCGCCAGAAATCGATGAACCGATGCAGCACCGGGAAGTTCGGATAGACATCGTAATCCTGCCAGATGAATTCCTGGAGCAGGGCCGGATGATCCGGAAGGCGGTAGAGGATATTCGCCGTCGTCAGCCCATATCCTTCAAGCTGGCGGCGGAACTGCAGATCAACCATGACGTCCTCCTTTCTCGAAAGAGCGTCATTATTTCACTGCGGAACTCCTTGCGCAGAAGTTGACAAACGGTCGCAGGGATGTAAAAAAGCATAGAAATTCCAATTTGTTAGCAGCATGTTTCGCCGGCTGCCAACAATCGTCGCCCGGGTAACGCCGGCAGGGCACCGGCCCGGGAAATCCCGGTCGCAGGGCTTGACCGGAGCCCGGGCCTCGGCCACGGAAAGCCCAGTTTCCCGCAACGCAGCACCGGAGGCGCGACATGCAGGATCGTGCATCCTTCCTCGCGCTCGGCACCATCGCGATCGGGCTGGCTGTGCTCGGCCTGAAATTCGGGGCCTATTGGCTGACGGGTTCTGTCGCGCTTTATTCCGATGCCCTCGAAAGCTGTGTCAACGTGGTCGCGGCGTTGGTTACGTTCGGGGCCCTGCGCGTCAGCGCCAAGCCGGCCGATGCAAAACACCCGTATGGCCATCAGAAAATCGAGTATATCGCCGCCGTTTTCGAGGGCGCACTGATCCTGCTAGCCGCCGTTATTGTCTTCCATGCCGCGTGGGAATCCTGGCGGAACCCGAAGCCGGTGACGATCGATGCCCTCGGTGTCGGTCTGAACGTGGCCGCCGGGCTCATCAATGGCGGTTGGGCCGCCCTGCTGCTCGCCCGCGCCCGGACGCTGCGTTCGCCAGCCTTGCGGGCCGATGGACAGCATCTGATGACCGATGTCATCTCCTCGATCGGCGTTCTGGCCGCCCTGGTCATTGCCGTCGCGACCGGCCTTTCCTGGCTGGATCCGCTGCTGGCCTGCCTTGTGGCCGTCAACATCCTCGTTTCCGGCTGGAAGCTGATGCAGCAATCCTTCTCCGGCCTGCTCGACGAGGCCGCCGCCCCGGAGGAACTGGACCGCATCCGCGCGCTCATCGCGCTCCATGCCGAGGGCGCAATCGAGGCACACGACCTGCGCACGCGCCATTCCGGCCGTCTCACTTTCATCGAGTTCCATCTCGTGGTGCCGGGCGACATGCGCGTTGACCGCGCCCATGACATCTGCGACCGGATCGAGGCCGCGCTGAAAGAGGCGGTCGGGTCGGCCTTGATCACCATTCATGTCGAGCCGGAGAACAAGGCCAAGCATCAGGGCATCGTCGTCTTGTAATCCGGCCGGAATCGGCCGAGCCTTCACGGGCTTGATTGACGATTCGGAAGCGCCAGGAATTCACGATGCCGTCGTTTCTTGCAGACAATGCCGCCTATCTGCTGCTGGCTGTTATCGGATTCTGGTTCGCGGCCCGGTTTCTTGTGATGCCCGGCCGCAGCCGTTCCGGGCTGGCGGGCATGTTCCGGCGCGAGGCCCCGGTCCGCGAGGCCGGTCTCGATCAGGCGGCCATCCGGACCCTTGTGGAGGACAGCCGCACCTTCGCCCGCCACCGGCCGGATATCCGCGGCCTGCTGCTGGCGGGAGAGTTTGCGTCCGGCACCGCCCGCCCGGATTCTGCGGTGGTCCTGATCTTCCTGTCCGAAAGTCCGGGTGTCTTCTCCGGCAGGGAAAGCCTGTCCGGCTGGCCATATCCCGAAAGGGGCCATGCCATCCTTGCCCATGACAAGGTGGTCGAGGACGGGGCCGTCCTCCATCGCCTTGTGCTGAAAGGCGCGCCGCCTGTCACGCTGGCCTTCATTGCGACCGAGGGCAGGTCGCTGCCGGCTCCGCTAGCGCCGCCTGTCCGGGCGGGATGCCAGATCCTCGATGATCCCGCCGGGCAGGCCGCGTCACTGCGGCAGGCCTGGCGCGAGCGCGCCGCGGTCTGAGTCTCAGCCGTTCCAGGTCCCGAACACCGTATCGAGTGCCGGCTTCGGCTTCGCCGGCGGCCAGTCTTTCGTGGTCCCGATCGCAACGATCGAGACGAAATGTTCATTCGGTCCGAGTCCGAAGCCTTCGCGGAAGGCTTTCGTCTCGAGGAAGCGGCCTGAACGGATCGCGGCGGCAAAGCCAAGCGCCTGAACAGCCAGGACAAGGTTCTCGAGGGCACAGCCCACGGCGAGCCATTGGTCGGAGGCCGGGATCTTCGGATGGCCGGCATCGATTCGGGCGAGAACCCCCACCAGGCACGGCCCCTGATGGGCCTTTTCTCGGGCCCGCTGGATTTCCTCTTCCGGTGCGTCCGGCATCATTTCGCGGGTCGCGGCGCCGAGAAGGTCAGCCAGCCGGCCACGGGCCGCATCGGCCAGGGCCAGGAAGCGGAACGGCACGATCCGCCCATGATCCGGCGCCCGGGAGGCTGCCTCGACAATCAGTCGAAGCTGCGCATCGTCGGGGGCAGGGCCGGTCAACATGCGGGCATTGGCCGAGCGGCGGGCAAAAAGGGCGTCGATCACGGGATGCGTGGAGGGGGGCATGGCATGTCCTTCGGTCATGGTTGGGGGGGAGTTAAGCTGCCCGCCCTCCGCCGGCAAGGGGCATCCGGTGCCGGATCCTGCGACCAGTCAGGGCAAATTCGTGCTGATTTTGTCACGAGTGTGGCTTGCGCCATACAGCCAGCCCCCGGCCAGCTCTTCTAGGGTTGCTCCGGGAGAGGAATGGCCATGGCCTTCGAATCGCACAATGCCACGGGGCCTGATGACCCCGCCAAGGCCGCCGCCGGCATGTTGCTGCGGTTCGGTTTCGCGATTCTCGCCATCGTCACGCCGAGCGCCACCTTGCTTTCGCGCTGGGTCATCGTGGTTCTCGTGCCCATCGCCGCCGTGCTGATCATCCTTGCAGTGCTTCTCCGGCGTGACCCTGCCCGCCTGGTCGATGCCTGCCGGGATGCCCTGCTCTCCTGGCCGGGCGTGACGGCGATGCTGCTGGTCAGCTGGGCGCTGTTTTCCCTGCTCTGGACCCCGGCGCCGGGCGAAGCAGCCGCGCGCTTTTTCAAGACAATCGGCGTGGTCCTGCTCGGCTTCATGGCGGTGCAGGCCCTGCCGAAAAAGATGCGCGCCACCAACCTGCATCTGGTGACGATCGGCGTCGCGCTCGGCGCCGTCCTGCTTCTGGCAGGCCGGGGCTTTGAACTGGCCGGCTTCGCCTCGATCCAGTTTCCGGCGGCCACGCCCGGCCGCGCCACCGTCCTGATCGCCTGCCTCGGCTGGGCGGCGGCGGCGTGGCTGATGATCAAGAACCGGCGGCTTCTGGCGGCGATCCTGCTGGTGCTCGTCTTTGCCGCAGCGCTCTCGGGCCCGACCAGCGAGGCAATCCTGCCGACCGGGATCGGCTTCCTGGTCTTCGCGCTGGCCTGGGCTGTTCCGGAGCGCGCCGGCCGCATCCTTGCAGCCTTCTTCGCCCTGCTGGTCGCGATCGCGCCTGTCCTGCCGCTTCTTGCCAAGCTCGCGTCTCTCATTCCCGGTGTCACGCTCGGTGACGCGCTGGCGACCCGCGCGCTCTGGTGGGACCTGATCCTGCAGGATCCCCTTTCCTTGCTCACCGGCCGCGGGATTGAGGCCATCGGCAAGGCACGACAGGACGGCCTGGTTCCAGCAACAGTCCCGAGTACGCTGATTTCCGACCTCTGGTTCGATCTTGGCCTTCTGGGTGCGCTGGCGACGGCTTTCCTCGTGTTTCTCGCCTTCCGTGCGGCGGGGCGTTTCGGACTGGAAGTGGCCCCGTTCGCGCTGGCCGGTCTCGCTTCGGCCTTTGCCTTCACCTTCCTCGAACGGGGCGCCACGCAGACGTGGTGGCTCAATGGCATGACCGTTTTCGCCATCGTGCTGATGTCGGTTGAACGCGGCCGCTATCGCACCGTCCGCCCCCGCGCTGCGATCGAGAATACCCGTACCCGGCGGGAGCCCTCCATGCGCGACAGGCATGATCCTATGCATCCTGCTGAACCGATTCCGTGAAGACCGGCATGGCCAAGGGCGCCCGATACGCTAGAATGGCCGTTGACACGGTGATGCGATCACCGATTTTTCCCGAGATTGGACCCTGACAATGACGATCGACCCCCGGATCCTTGCCCTGAAGGATGAAGTCACCGCATGGCGCCGTGATTTCCACGCCCATCCCGAAACGCTCTATGACGTGCACCGGACGGCGGGGATTGTTGCGCAGAAGCTGCGGGAATTCGGCTGCGACGAGGTTGTCGAGGGCATCGGCAAGACGGGTGTGGTCGGGGTGGTCCATGGCCGGAACGGGCCAGGCGGCCGGGTCGTCGGGCTGCGCGCCGACATGGACGCCCTCCCCATCTCGGAGGAAACCAACCTGCCGCATCGCTCGACCATTCCGGGCAAGATGCATGCCTGCGGACATGACGGTCACACCTCGATGCTGCTCGGTGCTGCCAAGCACCTGGCTTCGGCCCGCGATTTCGAGGGGACGGTCGTCCTGATCTTCCAGCCCGCCGAAGAAGGCGGCGCCGGCGGCAAGGCCATGGTCGATGACGGCCTGATGACCCGCTGGAAGATCGACGAGGTCTACGGCATGCACAACATGCCGGGCCTGCCGCCCGGGCATTTCTCGCTGCGGCCCGGCCCGCTCATGGCCGCCACGGCCTATTACACGATTACCATCGAGGGCCGCGGAGCCCATGCCGCCAAGCCGCATGAGGGGATCGACCCCGTTCTTGTCGGCGCGCATATCATCACGGCGCTGCAATCGATCGCCTCCCGGACGATCGACCCGCTGAAGTCGATCGTTGTCTCCAACACGGTCTTCCAGGCTGGCGAGGCGCAGAATGTCATCCCGCAGCGGGCGATCCTGCGCGGCACTGTACGCACATTGGACAACGATGTGCGGGATCTTGCCGAGGAGCGCTTCAAGGCCATCGTCGAAGGCACGGCGCGGATGCTCGGTGCGGAGGTAACCCTCGATTACCGCCGCGGCTATCCGGCGACGGTCAATCATCCGCGTGAGACGCGCTTCGCTTCCGACATCGCCCGCAAGATCGCCGGGGCCGCGCAGGTGGATGACGATGCCGTGCCGACCATGGGCGGCGAGGATTTTTCCTACATGCTGCTGGAGCGGCCCGGCGCCTTCATTTTCATCGGCAACGGCGACACCGCTGGCCTGCATCACCCCGCCTATGACTTCAACGACGAGGTGATCCCGGTCGGCATCCAGTACTGGGCGGAACTCGCCCGGGCCCGCACGGCGGCCTGAGCCGGGATCTGGCGGCATGCTGCTCGGTTCGGTTGCAGATGACTTCACCGGCGCGAGCGATCTCGCCAACACGCTCGCCCGGGGCGGGATGCGGACGACCCTGTTCGTTGGCATCCCTGATGCCGTTCGTCCCGAATGCGAGGCGGGCGTCATCGCGCTGAAGTCGCGATCGATTCCTGCTGCGGAGGCGGTGGCGCAGAGCCTCGCCGCGCTTCAGGCCCTCCGCGCGGCGGGGGCGGGGCAGATCCTCTTCAAATACTGCTCCACCTTCGATTCGACCCGCGATGGCAATATCGGCCCGGTAGCCGATGCAATGATCGAGGCGCTGTCCGCGCCCGTGGCCATCGTCTGCCCGGCCTTCCCCACCAATCTCCGCACGATCTATCGCGGCCATCTCTTCGTCGGCGACAGGCTGCTCAACGAGAGCGGCATGGAGAAGCATCCGCTCACCCCGATGACCGATGCCAATCTCCAGCGCTGGCTGTCCTACCAGTCGCAGAACCGCATTGGCCTGATCACGCTTGAAACCGTGCGCAAGGGGCCGGACGCCATCCGCGCGGCTTTGGAGGAGGCGGCTCGCCGCAAGGAGAAGCTGGTCGTCTGCGATGCCATCACCGATGATGATCTCGTCCGGCTGGGCGAAGCAGCCAAGGGCATGGCCCTCATCACCGGTGGATCCGGGATCGCGCTGGGGTTGCCCGCCAATTTTGGCCGAAGCGCTGCCGCTGCCGCGCCCGCCCCGCGCGCGCCGCTTGGCAAGGCGATCGCCCTGTCCGGCTCCTGCTCGCGTGCCACGCTGGCGCAGGTCGCCCGGCACCGGGCGGAGGCGCCGGCTCTGGCGCTGGATGCCGCCGCCATCGTCGAATCGCGCTTTGCCCCGGCCGACGTCCTGGCCTGGCTCGGCGGCGAAGCCGGCACCGCGGCGCTGCCGCTGGTCTATTCCAGCGCTGCGCCGGAAGAGGTTTCTGCCCTTCAGGCCCGGTTCGGCACAGAGAAGGCCGCCCATGCGGTCGAAGGCTTCTTCACCGGGCTGGCCCAAATGCTGGTGGCCTCGGGTTACCGCCGCCTGATTACCGCCGGTGGCGAGACCTCGAGCGCGATCGTCAGCGGATTGCAACTGAAAGCCTTGGCAATCGGCCCAGAGATCGATCCCGGCGTTCCGGCGCTCGTCCATGAGGGCGAGCCGTCGCTGGTCCTTGCCTTGAAGAGCGGCAATTTCGGCGCGCCTGATTTCTTCGCCAAGGCGCTGGCTGTGATGGACGGCATGGCCGGGGAGCCAGGCTGATGATGCCCGAAGCCCAGGCCCGGCAGGCTCTGGTCGAGGCCGGTCGCCATTTCGCGGCCATGGGCATGGCGATCGGCAGTGCGGGCAATCTCTCGATCCGCATTCCCGACGGCTATCTCGTCACGCCCACCAATGCGGCGCTCGGCCGGCTGGATCCGGCCCGGCTCAGCAAGCTTGACGCGGGCTTCATGCCGGTCTCCGGCGATCCCCCGACCAAGGAGGTCTCGCTCCACCGCGCCTTTTACGAGACGCGTTCGGACTGCGAGGCCGTGGTGCATCTCCACTCGACTCATGCTGCCGCGCTGTCCTTCCGCGCCGACCTGCCCGAGCAGGATCCGATCCCGCCCTTCTCGCCCTATTTCATCATGCGCGTCGGCCGGGTTGCGGTCCTGCCCTATGCCCGGCCGGGCTCCGACCGGATCGGCGAGATGATCCGGGCTCTCGGGGGCCGCTACCGGGCCGTCCTTCTGGCCAATCACGGGCCGGTCACAGCCGGGCGCAGCCTCACCGAGGCCATTTCAGCCGCGGAGGAATTCGAGGAGACGGCCCGGCTCTTCCTGATGCCGGGCATCCATCCGCTCCGTCTCCTTTCGGAGGCCGAGATTGCCGATCTCGTAGCCACCTTCCGGCTGGAATGGTGAACCATGGAAGCAGCCGCCAAGACCCTCGCTCTCGTGGCGCATGACCGGATGAAGGAAGCTCTGGCGGATTGGGCCGACGCGAACTCCGCCGCCTTGGCCGCCCATCGTCTCTTCTGCACGGGGACAACCGGGGCTGTTTTGCAGAAACGCTGCCCCGGGCTCTCGATCACCCGGCTTGCTTCCGGCCCGCACGGGGGTGATCAGCAGATCGGGGCGCTGATCGTTGAAGGCCGCATCGATGCGGTGGTCTTCTTCATCGACCCGCTCTCACCCATGCCGCATGACGTCGACATCAAGGCCCTGCTCCGGCTGGCTGTCGTTTATGACGTGCCGATTGCGCTCAGCCGCCGCACCGCCGATCTCTTCGTTGCGGCTGGCCTGCTTGCAGTGTGACAGGGGCCGGAACTTGTGGAATGCCCGTTTTCGCGCTATAAAACAGTCCATCGATTTGGCCGGACGACTGGGCCGCTTTGGGACTACCGGGCGCACGTTCAGACTGCTTCTCCAAAGATCGACCATCGGGGCGCGGAACTTCCAAACTCCAAACGTGTAACGATTGCCGAGTGATCGGCAACCTGTTGAGACCTGATAGTCCAAAGGATAGACCCATGAGCACCGGAACCGTGAAGTGGTTCAATGAACAGAAGGGCTACGGATTCATTCAGCCGGATGATGGCGGCAAGGATGTGTTCGTGCATATCAGTGCCGTGCAGCGCTCGGGCCTGCAGGGCCTGCGCGATGGTCAGAAAGTCACCTATGAACTGCAGGCCGATCGCCGCACCGGCAAGATGGCCGCGGTGAACCTGCAGGCGATCTGACGGAAGTCCGCGGCCCGGTTTGCGGGTCGTGATCGGGTAGGGCGGAGCCGTTCCGGGTTTCGGAGCGGCTTTGTCCTGTTTTTGCGCGTGGATGCGCGCCACAGAGGAAGGTTTGCCGGATGGCGAAAGAAGAAGTGATCCAGTTCGAAGGCTTGGTGCTGGAATTGTTGCCCGATGCGCGTTTCCGGGTCCAGCTCGATAGCGGACACGAGATCATCGCCTACACGGCCGGCAAGATGAAGAAGAACCGCATCAAGACCCTCGCCGGAGATCGGGTGACGGTCGAGATGTCGCCGTATGATCTGGAGAAGGGTCGCCTCGTTTTCCGCCACAAGGACGAGCGTTCGGGCTTCACGCCGGGCGGCGCCCGCCCGCCCCAGAAAGGCCAGCCGCCGAAGCGTCGCTGACCGGACATCCCGATGACGGGCCGCGTCGTTGTTCTCGGCAGCGTCAACCGCGATCTGGTCCTGTCGGTGCCCCGTCACCCCCGACCGGGCGAGACGCTGACCGCGACTGCCCTTGCGGAGTATCCCGGCGGGAAGGGCGCGAACCAGGCGGTCGCATCAGCCCGCGCCGGCGCACCGACAAGCCTCGCCGGGGCGATCGGCACCGACGGGTTCGGTGCCGCGATGCAGGAATTCCTGTCCGGCGAGGGGATCGACCTTACCGCGCTCACCGTCTTGCCTGACCATCCGACCGGGCTGGCGGTAATCGCCGTTGACGCGACCGGGCAGAACAGCATCCTTGTCGTTCCCGGGGCCAATGCCGCGCTTGGCGCAAAGGATACCGCCGCGCTCGACTTCCGGCCCGGCGATCTGGTTATTGCCCCCTTCGAGGTGCCGGATCAGTTCCTGATTGAAGGGTTCCGCAGGGCGCGCAAGGCCGGTGCCCGCACGCTGCTGAACCCGGCGCCGATGCGCGCGCATGATCCCGCTTTGATCGGCCTGACGGATCTCCTCGTTCTCAACGAAACCGAATTCGCGCTGCTGACGGGCGTTGCCGACGTGCCGGAAGGGCCGGCTCTCGCGGCGGCTTTGGCCGTGGCGCTGCCGGATATTCCGGTTCTTGTCCTCACGCGTGGCCCGGATGGCGCCCTCGTCCGCGATCAAGGCAGCATCCGTGCCGTGCCGGGTCATCGCGTCGCTGCGCGGGATACAACCGGCGCTGGCGATTGCTTCGTCGGCGTGCTCGCCGCCTCGCTGGCCCTCGGGCTGGATCTGGAGGCCGCGCTGTCACGCGCCAACCGCGCGGCAGCCATCAGCGTCACGCGGGACGGTGCGGGCGCCTCGATGCCGAAGGCCGTGGAGATCGAGGCCTTCGGCGCCTGACAAGGCCTTGTTGCTTGTGGCCCCGCCTTACGCGGGTTCGGCATCCCGGCGGGCCATCATGTCCTGATAGGCTGGCCGGGCATGGCAGGTCCGCAGCCAGGCGCTCACCGCCGGTGCGGCTTCCCAGAGCGTCTTGGCCGGCAGGGCGTAGCGCATCACTTCCGCCACATTGATGTCGGCGACAGTGAAGCGGTCACCGAGAATGAAGGGCTGGCGCGCGAGATGCTCGTTCAGCACGCGGAACGGCGCCGCAAGCGCCTCCACCGCAGCGGCGGCGGCCTTGGCGTCCCGCTCTTCCGGCGGCTTTGCCGCCATGTTGTACAGCACCTGGATCGAATGCGGCTCGACCTCCGTGGCCGCCCACAATGTCCACATCATTGCCTGGCCTTCTTCCGCCACATTGGCCGGCGCCAGCGGGCCGCCATGCTTGCGGGCGAGATACAGCGTGATGGCGAGCGATTCGTGCAGGACGAGGCCATCATCCTCGATCGAGGGGATATGCCCGTTCGGATTGACCTTCAGGAATTCCGGCGAGCGGGTATGCACCGTGCCCGGCGGGATCTCGCCCTTGAAGCGGTTGGCCTGGATCACCGGGATCTGCTTGAACGGCAGCCCAAGTTCCAGCGCGAGCCAGACGATCCGCGACGCGCGCGAGCGATAGACACCATAGAGCGTGAACATTCGAGTGAGTCTCCTGAGGGAATGCCCTGTGATCGCACAAGGTCTCCCGGAACTCAAACGGCCTGGCGGAACGCTTCGGCGGCTATCGCTTCGTTTCGGGATGCGAAAACAGACCCGATCCCGATCAGGATCGGCGCGCCGGCAGGCAGGGTTGTCACGCCCTGCGGCAACGCGTCGAGGCAGCCCTCCCAGCGGGCCTCTTCAGGGCGCGAAAGCGAGGCCATGGCAATCGCCGGCGTCGCCCCGCCCATGCCATGCTGCCGCAAAGCTGCGACGATGGCGCCGGCCTGCCGTGCACCCATATAGATGACGAGGGTGGCGCGCCCGCTGGCTGCCAGCGCCCAGTCGATTGTGTCAGGCAATTCCCCCTGCCGCGAATGGCCGGTCACCAGCATGAGGCTCTGGGCGTGGTCGCGATGCGTGAGCGACCGGTTGAGGCTCATCGCCAGCGCCTGCGCCGAGGTGATCCCCGGCACCACGCTGACCGGGATTCCCGCCTTTTCCAGCGCCTCGATTTCCTCGCCGGCCCTGCCGAACACCATCGGATCGCCCGATTTCAGCCGGACGACATGCTTGCCCTGCCGAGCGAGCCCCATCATCAGGGTGTTGATGTCGCCCTGTGCGCAGCTTTCCCGCGCCCCCCGCTTGCCCACCATCATCCGCTTGGCCTCGCGCCGCGCCAGTTCCAGCACGGCATCCGAGACAAGGTCGTCGAAGAGGATGACATCCGCCGATTGCAGCGCCCGCACGGCCTTGATGGTCAGCAGGTCGGCATCGCCCGGCCCGGCCCCGACCAAAGTCACGCGGCCGCCGGTCGCGCCACCGGCAAGGCAGCTCTCGCCGATCATCGCATCGATGGCGGCATCATCCGCCCGTGCCTTGTCGCGAAAGGCAAGATCGGTAAAGGCCTCCCAGAACCGGCGCCGTTCCGGCCCCGGCTTCAGCCTGCCCATCACGCGCTGGCGGATGGCCTGCGCGCGGCCGGCCCAATCGGCGAGGCTCGGGGGCAGCAGCATCTCGATCCGGCGGCGGATGCCCTGCCCGAGAATTGGCGCCGCTCCATCGGTCGAGATGCCGATCACCACGGGCGAGCGGTTGACGATCGAGCCGAACAGGAAGTCGCAGGTCTCGGGCTTGTCGACCGTGTTGACGATCACGCCCGAAGCGCGTGCGGCGCAGCGGAAGGCCTTGGCTTCGGCCTCGTCCTCGAAATCGCCGACGGCCAAAGCCGCATGGGTGAAGATGTCGAGGGACCAGGGCCGTTCGAGCAAGGTCAGGCTGCCCGCCTCGGCGCCCCGCGCCACGATGGCGAGCATCTCCTCGCTGGGTTCGGACGCATAGATCGCGACATCGGCCCCCGCAGCGGCCAGAAGCTCGGCTTTCCACGCCGCGCCGGCGCTGTTCCCGGCCAGCACGGCACGCTTGCCGGCGAGATCGAAGAAGACGGGAAGCTTCGCCAGCGCGCCCATCCGGGGCGGCATGGCCTCAGCCGGCTTTCTCGAGGCGATTTTCATCGAGCATCCTCCGGATGTCATGGCGGCAGGAGCCGCAATTGGTGCCGGCCTTCAGCGCATCGCCGATGACCTCCACCGAAGCCTTGCCCTCGCGGATGGCCGCCAGGATCTCGTTCACGCCGACCTGGAAACAGGCGCAGACGATCGCGCCGCGATCCGGCCGGTCCGCCCCGCCGCGCCCGGCGAGGATCCGGAACCGTTCCGCCGCCGAATGGGCGCTGCCGATGGCATCCGACAGGAAGGACCGCGAAAGCCGCACCGGCTCCGGCGCGAGGAAAAGCGCCCCGGCCAGCGCCTCGCTGCGGAACGCGGCAAGGCGGGCCCGCCCGGCCTCGCGATCATGCAGCGCCACCCACTCGGCGTCGTCTTCGGGCAGGCCGAACAGCCGCGCGGCCATGGCCTGCGGATCGGCGAGCGGGGTCTCCCCCGCCATCTCGATGCGGTAACCGCCCTCGACTGGCGCGATGGCCCAATAGGTATCGGGCGGCGGGTCAGGACGACGCGCGGTCACTGCGAAGCCGAACCATTGAGCGGCATAGCGCTCGATCCGGGCCGGCGTGCGCTTCAGGCCGGGCTGGCCGGAAACAGGGTCGGTCATCCGGTCGACCAGCTTGTCGACGCGGCCATCGCTGGCGAAGCGATCCGTCCAGTGGATCGGCACGAAGACCGAGCCCCGGCGCTGGCGCGGGGTCACCATGGCGCGGACCACGGCTTCCCCGTGGCGGGAGCGAACCCGGACAAGATCGGCCGGCGCGATACCTGCCGCCGCAGCGTCATCCGGGTGGATCTCGGCAAAGGGTTCGCCGAACTGGCCGAGCAGGGCCGGCGCCCGGCCGGTCCGCGTCATCGTGTGCCATTGATCGCGGATGCGGCCGGTATTGAGCCAGAGCGTGTGTTCCGCATCCCTCGGCTTCGTCTCCGGCGGCAGGGCGATGGCGATCATCCGCGCCTTGCGGTCCGGCGTGAAAAACCCGCCTTTCGCAAAGAACCGTCCGCCATCCGCTCCATCGGTGGGTTTCGGCCAGAGGAACGGGGCCATCGCATCGAAAGCGGCATCCCCGATCCCGGCCACGCCGCCCAGATCGAAATCGCGCGTGCCGCCATTCTCGAAAGCCGAGAGGGCGGCATGCTCGCGGAAGATCGCGGCGGCATCCGGATAGTCGAACCCGGCAAAGCCCATCCGCCGCGCCACTTCGGCCATAGCCCACCAATCGGCACGGGCCTCGCCTGGCGGCAGCAGGAAGCCGCGCTGGCGCGAGATCCGTCGCTCGGAATTCGTCACCGTCCCGTCCTTCTCGCCCCAGCCGAGTGCGGGGAGCAGCACATGGGCATGGCGGGTCGTGTCGGTCTCGGTCAGGATGTCGGAAACCACCACGAAGGGGCAGGCCGCGAGGGCGGCGTCGATGCGCCCGGCTTCTGGCAGCGAATCGGCCGGGTTGGTCGCCATGATCCAGAGCGCCTTGATCCGCCCGTCGAGCACGGCATCGAAGAGATCGACCGCTTTCAGCCCCGGTCGTGGCGCCATTTTGGGAGAATGCCAGAAGCGTTGCACCCGGTCGCGCGCAGCCTCGTCCTCGATATTCATATGGGCGGCCAGCATGTTGGCGAGGCCGCCGACTTCCCGCCCGCCCATCGCGTTGGGTTGCCCGGTGATCGAGAAGGGCGAGGCGCCGGGCTTGCCGATACGCCCGGTATAGAGATGGCAGTTGATGATGGCATTGGCCTTGTCGGTGCCCCGGACCGACTGGTTTACGCCCTGGCTGAAGATCGTCAGCGTGCGGGGCGTCCGGGCGAAGGTCTCGTAGAAGGCGCGGATCTGCTCGGCGGGAAGTCCGGTCAGGTCGGCAACGCGGGGAACAGGCAGGGCGCGGGCCTCGGCGAGCGCGGCATCCACGCCCGAGACATGGGCCTCGAGATAGGCTGTGTCGCCCAGCTCCTCCGCTTCAAGATGCCGAAGCAGCCCGAGGAAGAGCGCGGCATCGCTGTCCGGCTCGAGTGCGAGATGCAGGTCGGCCGCCTCGGCGGTCATGGTTCGGCGCGGATCGATGACGATGATCCGCGTCCCCCGGCTCTCGCGGGTAGCCAGCAGCCGCTGGAACAGGACCGGATGGCACCAGGCGAAATTCGACCCGACGAGCACCACGAGATCGGCCTCGTCGAGATCGTCGTAGAGCGCCGGCACCGTGTCGCTGCCGAAGGCCCGGCGATGGGCGGCCACCGAGGAGGCCATGCAGAGCCGGGAATTGGTGTCGATATTGGCCGAGCCGATGAAGCCTTTCATCAGCTTGTTGGCGACGTAGTAATCCTCGGTCAGTAGCTGGCCCGAGACATAGAACGCCACCGAATCCGGCCCATGCTCGGCGATCGTCTCGGAAAACCTCCGCGCCACAAGGTCGAGCGCATCATCCCAGCTGGCCCGCTGCCCATGGATCGAGGGATGGGTGAGCCGCCCCTCCATCCCTAACGTGGCGCCAAGCGCCGTACCCTTCGAACAGAGCTTCCCGAAATTGGCCGGGTGGTCCGGATCGCCGGCAATGGCGATACTGCCATCCGCAAGCGGCGTGGCCAGAACCCCGCAGCCGACCCCGCAATAGGGGCAGGTTGTGCGCGTGGTCGGGCCGGCCGCTCCTTCAGCCATGGGGCACAGCGAGCCGGGCGATCGCCTGCGCATCCAGCAGGATGCGCCCGTCGAGGCGCTGGACCGGAATTTTCGGCGTGCAGCCGTGATCGGCGCCCTGCGCCTCACCGGTTTCGAGGCTGATCACCCAGTTATGCAGCGGGCAGGTCACGCCATGACCATGCACAATGCCCTGGCTGAGTGGCCCGCCCTTGTGGGGGCAACGGTCCCGCAGGGCGAAGACCGAGCCATCCGCGGCTCGGAAGACCGCGATATCGCCGGCGGCACTGCGCACGACGCGGGCCCCGCGCAGAGGAATATCGGATTCGGCACCGACATCGATCCATTCTGGCGTCATCGCATTCATGGCCCCCTCCTATTCCGCCGCCTGGGGCAGCCCGAGCGTGCCGATCGGGGCGAATTCATGCGCATCCTTGCCGGCCACGCGTTCGGCCCAGGGATCGATCTGCGCGTAGCGCTGGCTCAGCACGAACCGGTCGAACAGAACACGCCGCCGCGCGGTATCCTCGATGACCGCCTTCTTGATCGAGTCGCTCCCGACCCGCTTGGCCCATTTGTAGATGCGCTCGAGATAGCGGCCCTGCTCGCGGTAGAGCTGGGTCAGCGCCGCGATGATCTCGATCGTCTCGTCCTCGGTCCGGGCATGGCCCAGGACCTGCGTGCCATGGATGTCGAGCCCGGCGGCCCCGGCGAAATGGATCTCGTAGCCGGAATCGACGCAGATCACGCCGACATCCTTGCAGGTCGCCTCGGCGCAGTTCCGCGGGCAACCGGATACCGCCATCTTCACCTTGGCCGGTGTCCAGGAGCCCCACATGAATTTCTCGATCTTCACGCCGAGACCCGTGGAATCCTGGGTGCCGAACCGGCACCAGTCGGTGCCGACGCAGGTCTTCACCGTGCGCAGCCCCTTGGCATAGGCCGCACCGGAGATCATCCCGGCCTGGTTGAGATCGGACCAGACGGCGGGAAGATCCTCCTTCTTCACGCCGAGCAGGTCGATCCGCTGCCCGCCGGTGACCTTCACCGTGGGGATGGCGAACTTGTCGACCACATCGGCGATCGCGCGGAGTTCCTTCGCGCTTGTCAGCCCGCCCCACATCCGCGGCACCACCGAATAGGTGCCGTCCTTCTGGATGTTGGCGTGGACGCGCTCGTTGATGTAGCGCGACTGGCTGTCATCCGCATATTCGCCCGGCCAGTCGCAAATCAGGTAGTAATTCAGCGCCGGGCGGCATTTCGCGCAGCCGCAGGAGGTCTTCCAGCCGAGTTCCTGCATGATTGCGGGAATGGATTTCAGCTCCTTGGCCTTGATCAGCCGGCGGACATCGTCATGGCCGAGATCCGTGCAGCCGCACATCGGCTGGACGGCGGCCGGGTTGTAGCTGTCGCCGAGGCTCAGCCTGATGACCTGCTCGACAAGGCCGGTACAGGAGCCGCAGGAGGCCGAGGCCTTGGTATGGGCCCGCACCGCATCGAGGCTCGTCAGGCCCAGTTCGGCGATCTTCGTTGTGATCTTGCCCTTGCAGACGCCGTTGCAGCCACAGATCTCTGCCTCATCCGGCAAGGCTGCAACGGCTGCCATAGGGTCCGCGAGGCCACCTCCCTGGTAGCCCTGACCGAAGATCAGTGTTTCGCGCATCTCCGAGATATCGGTGCCGCGCCTGATCATGTCGAAGAACCATGGCCCGTCGCCGGTATCGCCGTAGAGCACGGCGCCGATCAGGATGTTGTCCTTCAGGATGAGGCGCTTGTAGACGCCGCGCATGGGGTCGCGCAGGACGATTTCCTCGCGGTCCTTCGCATCGGCGAAATCGCCGGCGGAATAGAGGTCGATTCCCGTCACCTTGAGCTTCGTGGCCGTGGCCTGCGGGCTGAAGGCCGCCGTGGCATCGCCCGTCAGCTGCCTGGCGACCACGCCGGCCATGTCATAGAGCGGCGCAACAAGACCGAAGACCTGCCCCGAGGCTTCCGCGCATTCGCCAAGGGCGAAGATGTCAGGGTCGGAACTGCGCATATCCGGGCTGACGACAATGCCCCGGTTGACCTCCAGCCCGGCCATCTTGGCCAGCCCGGCATTCGGGCGGATGCCCACCGCCATGACAACGAGATCGGCCGGATAA
Organism: Rhabdaerophilum sp. SD176; assembly: GCF_030143245.1. Taxonomy (GTDB): domain Bacteria; phylum Pseudomonadota; class Alphaproteobacteria; order Rhizobiales; family Beijerinckiaceae; genus Rhabdaerophilum. Next base: position 253,332 of record NZ_JARJNS010000005.1, read on the forward strand.
ATCGTCCCGTCATCAAGGCGCACGCCCGTCACCCGGTCCGTGCCGGTGATCTCGTGCGTGTTGGCCTTGCAATGAACCTTGATGCCGCGCGATTCGACTGCCTTCTGCAGCAGGTAGCCCGCCGCCGGATCGAGCTGGCGTTCCATCAGCGTCGGCATGAGATGGAGCACGACCACCTCCATGCCCTGGGCCTGCAGGCCGGCTGCGGCCTCAAGGCCGAGCAGCCCGCCGCCGATCACCACGGCCTTCCCGCCTGATTTCGCCGCCAGCATCATGGCGTGGACATCGTCGAGATCGCGGTAGGTCAGCACGCCCGGCAACTGGTGCCCCGGCACCGGAATGATCACCGGGTTCGACCCGGTGGCAATGATCAGCTTGTCATAGGGAACCGTCTCGCCATGCTCGGAGGTCACCGTCCGGGCGTCCCGGTTTATTTCGGTAACCTTGTGCCCTTTGTACAGCGTGATCCCGTGATCGATGTACCAGCCATCGCCGTGGATCACGATCTGCTCGAAGGTCTTCTCGCCGGAAAGGACCGGCGAAAGCATGATCCGGTCATAGTTCACGCGCGGTTCGGCGTTGAAGATCGTTACCTCATAGGCATCCGGCGCCAGCTCGAACAGCTTCTCGAGCGCACGGCCCGGCGCCATGCCATTGCCGATGACCACAAGTTTCTGCTTGGCCATGATCCGCTCCTCAGGCCGCTTCGACGAGCCGGTGGCGCTCGTACAGGAACCGCAGCACGGCTTCGCGCGCGGCGATGTAGCGGCTGTCCGAAACCAGATCGAGCCGCTTGCGCGGGCGCGGCAGGTCGACGGTCAGCACTTCGCCGATCCGCGCGGCCGGGCCATTCGTCATCATGACGATCCGGTCCGAGAGCAGCACGGCCTCGTCGACATCATGCGTGATCATGATCATCGTGTTCTTCAGCCGGGCATGGATATCCATGACGCTGTCCTGCAGATGCGCGCGGGTCAGCGCGTCGAGTGCGCCGAAGGGCTCGTCGAGCAGCAGGATCTTCGGCTCCATGGCCAGAGCCCGGGCAATGCCGACCCTTTGTTTCATGCCGCCGGAGATCTCCGAGGGGCGCTTGTCGCGGGCATGGCCCATCTGCACGAGATCGAGATTGGCCATGATCCAGTCATGCCGCTCCGCCCGGCTCTTCTTGCCGGAAAACACCTTTTCCACCGCGAGCTTCACATTCTCGTAGACCGTCAGCCAGGGCAGCAGCGAATGGTTCTGGAACACCACGGCCCGTTCCGGCCCCGGCGCATTGACCTCGCGATTCTCCAGCAGGACGGCGCCGGCTGTCACCTGCGTCAGCCCGGCAATCAGGTTGAGCAGGGTCGACTTGCCGCAGCCGGAATGGCCGATGATCGAGACGAACTCGCCCTGGTCGATCGTCAGGCTGATATCCTTGAGGACTTCGGTGGTCTGGCCACCGCGGATGAAGCTTTTGTCGAGATGATCGAGCTTGAGATAGGCAGGCATGGGAGATCTCCTTCTCAGCTGGCCGAGGTGCCGCGGGTGACGAGATTGCCGATCGCCGCGACCAGACGGTCCAGGGCGAAGCCGACGACGCCGATATAGAGAAGCGCGACGATGATGTCGGAGAGCTTCGAGGAGTTCCAGGCGTCCCAGATGAAGAAGCCGATCCCCACCCCGCCGGTCAGCATTTCCGCTGCCACGATGGCGAGCCAGGACAGGCCGATGCCGATGCGCAGGCCGGTGAAGATGTAGGGTGCTGCCGAGGGCACCATGATCTTGAAGAAGAATTCGAACGTGTTCAGCCGCAGAACCTGCGCGACGTTGCGGTAATCCTGCGGAATATTGCGGATGCCGACGGCCGTGTTGATGATGATCGGCCAGATCGCGGTGATGAAGATCACGAAGATCGCGCTGGGATTGGCATCGCGGAAGGCAGCAAGGCTGATCGGCAGCCAGGCCAGCGGCGGCACCGTGCGCAGCACCTGGAAGATCGGGTCAAGTCCGCGCGTCGCCCAGACCGACTGGCCGACTAGGGCGCCGAGCAGCACGCCGACCACGGCCGCGAGGCCGAAGCCGATCGCCACGCGTTCGAGTGAGGTCAGCACGCGCAGACCGAGCCCGATATCCTGCGGCCCCATGACGAAGAACGGATCGAGGATCAGATCCTTCGCTTCGGCCCAGATCACGCTCGGGGCCGGCAGGCTCGCGCCCGGCTGGGCAAAGCCGATCTGCCAGACCAGCAGCAGCACGCCCAGCACCAGCAGCGGTGGCACAGTGGTCGCGGCGATGCCTTTCAGCTGATCCAGGATCTTTTTTCCTTTCCCGTCGCTCTTGCGGGTGGGAAGGGCGACGATCTCGGCGGCCTTGGCGCTCGCCTTCGGGCCGGGGAGGGATGTCACGTTGTCGGTTTTCTGCACGGGGACGGCCATGGCGCTCTCCAGGAACGGGGAAGGGGGCCGCCGTCGGGCGGCCCGCGTTGATCAGGCGATGCGCTTGACGGAAAGGGACTTGAGGTAGCCCATCGGGTCGGCCGGATCGAAAACCTTGCCGTCGAAGAACTTTTCCACGCCGCGGCTGTCGCCGGTCGGATAGCCGGTCAGGCCGAGGCCCTTGGCCGCCTCGATCCAGAGATCCGAGCGGTTGGTCTTGTCGACCAGCGCCTTGATGTCGAGCGTCGGCTCGAACTTGCCCCAGCGGATATTCTCGGTGACAAACCAGGCATCGAGGCTCTTCCAGGGATAGGAAACCTCGCCCGACTGGCCCCAGAACTTCATCAAGAGGTTGGTGCCCTTGGCGACCTTTCCCCGGCCGTAATTGATGTCGCCCTTGATGCGGCCGATAATGTCCGGCACCGGCACGTTGAACCATTGCCGGCGGCCGACGATCTCGGCCATCTCCTGCTTGTTCTCCATCTTCTCGCACCAGATCTGGGCTTCGATGGTCGCGCGGAGGATGGCCTGCGTGGCCTTCGGATTGGCATCCACCCAGTCCGCACGCATGCCGAGGACCTTCTCCGGATGCTTGAACCAGACCTCGCCGGTCGTGCAGGCGGTGAAGCCGATATTCTGGTTGACGAGCTGCTCGTTCCACGGCTCGCCCACGCAGAAAGCGTCCATGTTGCCGACCTTCATGTTCGCCACCATCTGCGGCGGTGGGACCACGATGGTCGAGACATCCTTGTCCGGGTCGATGCCGGCCGCCGCCAGCCAGTAGCGGATCCAGAGATCATGCGTGCCGCCGGGGAAGGTCATCGCGCATTTCACTTCCTTCCCGGCGGCCTTCTTCTTCGCAAAGGCTTCCTTCAGCGCCGTGGCATCGGTGCCGACCGGAAGGTCCTTGTATTCGTTGGAGACGGAGAGACCCTGGCAATCCTCGTTCAGGCGCAGCAGGGTATACATCGGCAGGGGCTGGCTGTTCTGCATCACCTTGCCTGTCCCGTAGAGGTAGGGCTTGGGCGACAGGATATGCCCGCCATCGATGCCGTTCGCCTTGGTGCCGAGGGCCATGTTATCGCGCGTGGCACCCCAGGAGGCCTGTTTCAGGATTTCCATATCCGGCACGCCATGCTTGGCGAAAAGGCCCTTCTCCTTGGCGATGATCAGCGGCGCCGCATCGGTCAGCGCGATATAGCCCAGCTTCGTGCCCTTCACCTCCGGTCCGGTGCCCTGCGCGAAGGCGCCACCCGGGAAAGCGAGCCGGGCAGCGGCGGCGGTTGCACCCGCAGCAGCGCCCAGTTTCAGGATATCACGGCGGGTGGCCACGGGGTCCCTGGCGGTCAGAACCTTTGACGTCATCCTTGCTCTCCTTTGCGGCACGGGGCCGTTGAAATGAAAAACCGCCGGCAGCGATCTCCTCGGGAAGAGGAGGGCTGGCCGGCGGCATTGCCGAATACCCGTTCGGGTGAAAACTGAATTCAAGCCGTCATTGGCTTGAGACAAGGACAGCACCTTTCGTGCCAAGTCCGGCGTTGCGCCCGAGACCTCACAGATTCTGGAATGGATTCAAGTTGTTAGAATTCCAGATGCAGCACGGTCCTTTCGGCCGGCACCGGAATTCTTTTCAGCCCGGCCGCCATGCTGCAGTGCATCATGCCGAAAAATCAGGCAGGGTCCTGCCGCTGGTCCCGCAGGATCTGGCGGGCGAGATAGGCTTCCGCATCGGCGGGTTCGAATACCTCGCCGTCAAACAGCCCGGATACCGGTGCCATGCGATAGGGCTCCTCCCGGCCGCCGGATGCGGCGAAGAGTTCCGGCGCGTACGAGGCTTCCGCCCGGCGGCGTGCCTCGTCCGAAAGGGTCGTCTGGCCCCAACGGGCCATCTGCGTCAGGAACCAGATCGCCGTTTCCCGGCGGGGCGCATTCGCTTCCCCGCCGCCGAAGACGAGGAAATCCTGCAACTGGTGCCGCCTTCCATCAGCCAGCAGCATTTTCCCGGTCAGCGGCGCGGCAATATCCTCCTTCGGCAGGTGCAGCCGGCCCGGCGCTGCGAGAATGTCGATCAGCTCGTCGGCATTTGACTTGTCCGCACACCAGGTCGCTGCACGGCGGCAGGCGCGCAGCAGCGCCTGCACCGCGTCAGGATTCGCTTTCGCCCAGGGTGCGCGCAATCCGAGGATCTTTTCCGGCCCGTCACGCCAGATCGCCGACTTGGTGAGGACGATGCGGCCGCCGAAGCGCCGTGCGGCATGGCTGCTCCACGGCTCGCCGGCGCTGAACCCGTCGAGGCTCCCGCTGGCCAGCGCATCGGGCATGAGTGGTGGCGCAAGGATCGCCAGCTCGATATCCCGCCCGGGCTGGATGCCGGAGGCAGCCAGCCAGTAGCGCAGCTCATAATTGTGGGAGGAATGCGGATGGACCACGGCGAGCGTCGGTTTGCCGCCTGGCCAGGTGCGCAGGGCGAGGCGCAGGGCGCGGCCGACCGACTTCGCATCATTGGCGACGACATCCGGCGCCACGCGCAGCATGGCCTGCCAGAGGGCTTCCGACACCGTGGTCGCATTGCCGCCGACGCCGAGCGTCATGGCCGCAACCACGGGCACGTCGAGCGGCGTCAGCCCGAGCGCCGCCGCCACCGGCATCGGCGCCAGCATATGCGCGGCATCGAAATGGCCGATGGCCAGCCGGTCGCGGATATTGGCCCAGGAGGTCTCGCGGACGAGTTCGATCTCGAGCCCCTCGGCGGCGGCAAAGCCCTTGTCCGCCACCACGATGGGGATCGAGGCATCAATCAGCGGGATGAAGCCGAGGCGGATGGGGGCCTTCATTCGCGATCTCCCAGGATCAGGGATGCGCTGGCGATCAGCGCGCGGGCGACATCACCCATGCGGCGGTTTTCGCGCATGGCGGTGCGCCGGAGCAGGTGATGCGCTTCGTCTTCCGTCATGCCGCGTGTTTTCATCAGGATTGCCTTTGCCCGGTCCACGGCCTTGCGGTCTTCCAGCGCCTGGCGCGTGCCCTCCAGTTCCGACCGCAGCCGGGAATAGGCATTGAACCGGGCAATGGCCATATCCATGATCGCCTTCACCCGGTCCTGCCGCAGGCCATCGACCACATAGGCCGAAACGCCCGCATCGATCGCCGCCTCCATCATGCTGCTGTCGGACTGGTCGACGAACATCGCGATCGGCTTGTCCACGACCCGGCTCATCTGGAGCAGATACTCCAGCCGGTCGCGGTTCGGGTTCTCGAGATCGATCACGATCACATCCGGTGACAGCTCGACAATCTGGCGCATCAACCCCTGCATATCCGATAGAACGGTCACTCTCTCATGCCCGGCTTCCCGCAGCCCCGCCTCGATGATGGCGGCGCGTACCCGGTTCTCGTCGATGATCAGGACGGAAAGCTGGGCAGCCGGGATCACGCGCGAGGGGGCCTCTCAGATTGTGCAGTGCGATATGGTGGCACGGATCGCGGGGGGATCAACCGAAATTTTCCCGGGACGTTCTTCCCTTTGCTTGCGCAAACGCGTCTTATGCCTGCATCCGCCGGGCCTTCCGGGGTGTATTCCCCCTGTCGGCCCAAGCCGAGGACGAAATGACGAACGACCCTGTCGGAACCGAACTGGCAACCTGCCTGCGCGACATCGCGCAAGGCCGGGCCGATGCGTTCCGGCGCCTGTACGAGGCGGAGGCTGGCCGGATGCTGGGCATCGCGCTGCGAATCCTGAAACGCCGGTCCCTCGCGGAGGAGGCGGTCCATGATGCCTTTGTCAGCATCTGGAACCGCGCGGCCAGCTATGATGCCCGGCTCGGCAGCCCGCGTGGCTGGATCCACACGATCGTCCGGAACCGCGCGCTGAACATCCTGCGTGGCGAGGCCCGGACGGAGCTGACCGATTCGCTGGAACCGCTTGAGATCGCCTCCGGGGACGAGAATCCCGAGGAGGCGGTCGGGCGCCTGTCCGATGCCGAGGCGCTCAGGCATTGCCTCGATCGCCTCGAGACGGCGCCGCGCCACGCCGTGGTGCTCGCCTATGTCGAGGGGCTGAGCCATGGCGAGATCGCAGAACGGTTGCGGATCCCGCTCGGCACCATCAAGAGCCGGATCCGGCGGTCACTGCTTGCGCTGAAGGAGTGCCTTGGATGAGTCTCTCGCGGGATGACATGGCTCTTGCGGGAGAATTCGTTCTCGGCGTGCTGGACAGGGGCGAGCGGGCGGCACTCGAGCGGCGCATCCAGCGGGATCCGGCCTTTGCCGAGGCGGTGGCGGAATGGCAGCGGCATTTCGCCGGGTTGGATGCTAGTGCACCGGAACTTACGCCCTCTCCCGAACTCTGGTCCCGCATCGAGGCCAGCCGCCTGGCCTTCAGGGCGGAACGTGCGGCACCGCGCGAGCGTGTCGGGCTGGCCGGGCTCTGGGACTCGCTCCGTCTCTGGCGCCCGCTCGGGCTGGCCGGCACCCTGGCCTCACTCATCCTCGGCATCGCCCTGCTGATCCGGGTTGCTGCCGGCCCGGAAGCGCCGCAACTTGTCGCGGTGCTCTCGGTGCCGGATGGCCGGGCTGCCGCCGTGGTCCATGCCTATGCCAACGGGACCGTCCAGCTCATTCCGCTCGATACGATTCCCGTTCCCGATGGCCGGGTTCTCGAGGTCTGGACGCTGCAGACCCGCGAGCAGGGCCCCGTCTCGCTGGCGCGGATGGACCGCGCCCGCACGATCAAGCTGGAACTCAGGGGGCTTTCGCCCGCACAGGTCGGCCATCTGTTCGAGATCACCCTCGAGCCGCAAGGCGGCTCCCCCACGGGCAAGCCCACGGGGCCGATCCTGATGAAAGGCCTCGCGGCAACCCGGCTCTGAGCCCGGCCTTCACGGCCTATTCGAAATCGGGCTGGTTTTCCGGCCGCGCGGCCTCGAAGGCCGGCAGGGCGAGGCATGCCGCCTCGATGGCCAGCAGCCGGTCCAGCCCGTCTGCCGGTGCGTTCCAGCGGCGGAGATTGTAGAGCTGCGGCACCAGGCAGCAATCGGCGAGGGTCGGATTGTCGCCGAACGAGAACCGCGTTCCCTCCGGAAGAAGCGCCTGATAGGCCAGCAGGCCGTTCCGCATCCAGTGATGCATCCAGGTGATGACATCCTCCTGGCTGTGCCCGAATTCCGACTTGAGATAGGCCCCGACGCGGGAATTGTTTACCGGGTGGATGTCGCAGGCGATGACCTGCGCCGCCGCGCGGATCTGCGCCCTCGCAAGCGCATTGCCCGGCAGAAGCGGCGGCTCGGGCCGGATCTCCTCGAGATATTCGATGATGGCGAGGCTCTGGACGATGGCCGTGCCCTCCTCGGTAACAAGGGCCGGTACCGTGGCATTCGGGTTGATGCGGCGGAAGGCCTCGCTCTTCTGCTCGCCCCCGTTCCGCACGAGGTGGATGAAGCGTGGCTCGGCTGCCAAGCCCTTCAGGCCAAGCGCGATCCGCACGCGATAGGCGGCGGAGGAGCGGTAATAGGTGTAGAGCGTCAGTGCCATGGCGATCCCTGTCCTGTCTGCCGGCAGGGTGCCGCCTTCCGGGCCGCAAAATCAAGCAGGCTCGGGGGGCGGACCGGCGCCGTCCCCCGGGACCGGCGCCTTACTCCGCCGCCTGGACCTTCAGCACGCCGCGGCGGATCTGGTCTTCCTCGATCGATTCGAACAGGGCGCGGAAATTGCCCTCGCCAAAGCCGTCATCGCCCTTGCGCTGGATGAACTCGAAGAAGATCGGCCCGATCACCGTTTTCGAGAAGATCTGCAGCAGGATGCGCGTCACGCCGCCATCGACCACGCCCTCGCCGTCGATCAGGATGCCATGCTTGCGCATCGCCTCGATCGGCTCCTGATGGCCCACAACGCGGGCCTGGCTCTTCTCGTAATAGGTATCCGGCGGGCCCGGCATGAAGCGGATGCCGTTTTCAGCCAGAAGATCGGTCGAGCGGTAGATATTCTCGGTCGCGACCGCGATATGCTGGATGCCTTCGCCCTTGTATTTCTTGAGATATTCCTCGATCTGCGAATGCTCGTCGGCGCTTTCGTTGATCGGGATGCGGATCCGGCCGCAGGGCGAGGTCAGCGCCCGCGAGAACAGGCCGGTCAGCTTGCCTTCGATGTCGAAGAAGCGGATCTGCCGGAAATTGAACAGGGTGATGTAGAAATTCGACCACTTGTCCATGTTCCCGCGGAACACGTTATGGGTGAGGTGGTCGAGATAATAGAAGCCATGCCCTTCCGGCTTCGGATCGACCGGGCCGAGCCAGGTGAAATCCGGGTGCGAATAGAGCGAGCCTTTCGCGCCATAGGTATCGACGAAATAGAGAATCGAGCCGCCGATGCCCTTGATGGCCGGCACGTCGAAGGTCTTGTCCTCGCCCTCATAGGGCTCGGCGCCAAGGCTCACCGCATGGGCGAAAGCGTGCTCGGCATCGACCACGCGCCAGCCCATCGAGGGCGCGCAGGGGCCGTGCTCGGCGACGAAACGCGCGGCGAAGGAGGTCGGCTCGGCGTTGAGCACATAGTTGATGTCGCCCTGGCGATAGATCGTGATCGCCTTCTTCTTGTGCCGGGCCACAGGCTTGTAGCCCATCTGCTGGAACAGGATGGCCAGTTTTTCCGGCTGCGGATGGGCGAATTCGACAAACTCGAACCCATCTGTCCCGGCCGGATTATCCGGGCTGATCATGGCGGGCGGTGCGTTATGCGGAAACGGACCCAAGGCTCTCTCCCGTGATGTGACGGAGGACATGCCTCCTTGGACCAAAGGATAACGCGCTTCGCATGCACGAGGCGCGCATTCGGAAGAGACCTTATGCATGAACACGGCGATCAATTGCGGAATCTCTCTGAATTGTGCATGATCTGTGCATGGATCCGTTCGACATGCGCATTCTCGCCGCCTTGCAGCAGGACGGGCGGCTCACCAACAACGAACTGGCGGAGAAGGTCGGCCTCTCCGCTTCACAATGCTCCCGCCGTCGCCAGCATCTCGAGGCGGAAGGGACGATCCGCGCCTATCACGCCGCGCTCGAGCCGGCTGCGATCGGCTTGCATGTCCATGCCTTCGTGCAGGTGACCCTGGCCACGCATTCGCCGGACAACGCCCGCCGCTTCCAGCGGCTGGTCGAGGGCCTCGACGAGGTTCTCGAGGCCTTTGCCGTGACCGGCGAGGCCGATTACCTGATCCGCCTTGTGGTGCCGGACCTGCCGGCCCTTGCCCGCATCCTCAACGAAGTCTTCCTGCCGCATGAGAGCGTGGCGCATGTGCGCTCCTCCATCGGGCTGACCTGCCTGAAGGACAGCCGCATCCTGCCGATGCCGCCGCCCCGGGCGTGAGTTTCACGCGAGCGTGATGGATGCCGCTGTGGAGCCTTGCGGTTTTGCCGCCCGCGCGCGATGCCCGAGCCTGTCCTTCACCGTGATTCTGTCTAGATTGACGGGATAGTCTCGCGCATCCACGCGCCTCAGGGATTTCTGATGACGATGCACCCTCTCCAGCGCCTTCTGGCCTTTGCCGTTGCGGCCATGTCCGTCCTGGCGATCGCCCTGAATCTTGTCGGCCTTGTCGGACAGGTTCCGCTCTATGTCTCCGCTGCCGGACTCTTCCTCGCCGGGGGCATGCTGGCCACGCCCGGGATCGGCGCCTATCTGCGCTTCTTCATCGTCTTCTACGGTTTCGGCTATCTCCTGCTGATGGCCATCGTGATCCTCGGCGGCCTGACGGGCTTAAGCTGGCTCAAGCTTGTCCCGCCGCTCACGGCCTTCACGGCGGCCGCTTTCGGCCTTCTCGCCATCCTGCTGGCGCGGCTGCCGATCACCAAGCGCGTCTTTGCCATCGCCGATCCCTATTTCGAAACCGCGGATCGGGGCACGCTCAGCCTCTGGCCGATCCCGAAGGTCAATGCACCGGAACGCTGGATCGCCTTCGTCCTGCTCGGCGTGATCATCGTGATCAACCTTGCGCAGGTCGGCATCACGGTGCGGCTAAACCAGTGGAACCGCGAATTTTATGATGCCATCCAGAACAAGAACCAGCCGGAATTCTGGCGCCAGCTTCTGGAAGTCTGGATGCCGATCGTTGCGGTCTTCATCCTGTCCAACATCATCGAGCTGGTGCTGGTCTCGGTTTTCAAGATCCGCTGGCGCGAATGGATGACCAACCGCCTGTCCGGCCGCTGGCTAGACAACAGCACGCATTACACGTTGCAGTTCGGCCACGCCATCGACAACCCGGACCAGCGCATCCAGGAGGATGTCCGGAAATATACCGAGACCACGTATACCCTGACGATCCAGATGATCGCGCAGATCTCCTCGCTGGTCTCCTTCTCGGTCATTCTCTGGAACCTCTCGGCCAACCTGCCGATTCCGGGCACCGAAACCAAGCTTCCGGGCATGCTGTTCTGGATTGCCCTTGTCTATGCCGGCATCGGCACGATCCTCGCGCATTTCATCGGCCGCCGCCTGATCCGGCTCAATTTCGAGCAGGAGAAATACGAGGCGGATTTCCGTTATCTCCTTGCGCGTCTGCGGGAGTTCAACGAGCCCATCGCCCTGCTTCGGGGCGAGCCGACCGAGAAGCAGCGCCTTGGCGGCCGGTTCCGGCGGGTCGCGTCGAACTACATGGAAATCATCGGCGTCGCGAAATGGCTCAATGCCTTCACAAGCTTCTATGGCATGGCCAACAGCGTCATCCCGATCGTGATCCTCGCGCCGTTCTATTTCCTCGACAAGATCACGCTCGGCATCATGTTCCAGACGGCCAGCGCCTTCGGGCGCGTGGATGCCGCGCTCTCGTTCTTCATCGACCGCTACTCGACCATCGCGGATTACAAGGCCGTGGTGGATCGCCTCACCGGTTTCGAGCAATCGATTGATTCCGCGCGGGAAACGCAGAAAGCTACGGCCATCCGCCCCGCCCGGGCGTCCAGCCCTGACCTCGTGATCCCGCAGCTCGAACTGGCCTTGCCCGATGGCCGGACCATTGCCCGCATCCGCGACCTCGCCTTCCGCAAGGGCCAGCGCACCTTGCTGGTCGGGCCGTCCGGTTCAGGCAAGTCGACGTTGTTCCGCGCCATTTCCGGGATCTGGCCCTTCGGATCGGGCACGGTCGACATCCCTGCCGGGGCCAGCGTGATGTTGCTGCCGCAGCGGCCCTATATCCCGATGGGCACCTTGCGCGGCGCGGTGTCCTATCCCTCGGTCGAGGGCGTGCATGATGATGCGTCGATCGTTACTGCGCTCGAGGCCGTCCGCCTGCCGGCCCTTGTCACCCGGCTCGATGAGGAGGCGAACTGGTCACAGGTCCTCTCCGGCGGCGAGCAGCAGCGTCTTGCCGTGGCACGCGCGCTCCTCGCCAGGCCGGATTGGCTGCTGCTCGACGAATCCACCTCCGCGCTTGACGAGCCGCTTGAGGATGCGATCTATGCCGCGATTGCGCGCCTCCTGCCCGAAACCTCGGTCATCTCGATCGGCCACCGGTCGAGCCTGATCGACAACCATGATCGCCGGGTCGAGATGCGCATGGGCCCCGATTCGCTCTACAGCATCGAGGAGTCCCGACAGCCTGCGTAATCATACGTGGCGTTTTTGGTGATCCATCCGCAGAAAGCGGGCGTAAAATAATCAAGACGCGCCGATGGTTTGCCCCCCGCTCGCCTCGTGCGCTTCAAGAGGTCGCCCGCCCCCCGCGAGCGGCCTCTTTCCGTTTTCGCAGCAGGGTGGCTCGCTGCTCGCTCCTCGCGGCGATCAGGCGATCGCGCGGAGATCGGCAATCCGCCGGCCATCGAGAGCCTGGTTCAGCTTGTCGAAAAGCGGGTTCTCGATGCTGAAGGCATAATCCACCTCCGAAACGAGAACGCGTTCTGCGCCATGGCGCAGCAGGGTATCGGCCGTCTCGGCCACCCGGTCCTTCGGAAGAAACAGCGTCACTTCCTGCGGGCCCTCGGCGAGGATCCGGCCATTCTGTGCTGCCACCCGGGCGGCTTCGGAAACAGGGCCGCCGAAATAGGCTGCAACCCGGCGATGGCTGCGGGCCTCTTCCTCGGCATGGATTCGCGCCAGAACCGAGCGGGCGCGTTCCAGCATATCCGGGCTCCAGTCGGCCTGCAGCGAGGCGACAAGATTGGCTTCGGATTTCAGCATCGTGCCGTCATCCAGCACCTTCAGCGCATTGGCCGCGAGCGTGGCGCCGGTGGTCGTGATGTCGACGATGATCTCGGCCGTGCCGGCGGCCGGCGCGCCTTCGGTAGCGCCGAGGCTCTCGACGATCCGGTAATCGGCAATGCCGTGCTTCTTGAAGAAACGCCGCGTCAGGTTGACGTATTTGGTCGCAACCCGCAGGCGGCGCTGCTTCCGGTGCCGGAAATCCGCCGCGACTTCCTCGATATCGGCCATGTCATGCACGTCGATCCACGCCTCAGGCACGGCGACAACGACATTGGCGTGCCCAAAGCCGAGGGGCGCCAGCATCTCGACCTTGGCTGCCGGCTCGGCCAGTTGCTCGTGCAGCAGATCCGCGCCGGTTACGCCGAAATGCACGGCACCGCGTGCCAGCTCCCCGGCGATCTCCGATGCTGAAAGGAACGCGATCTCGATCCCATCGAGCCCCTTCACCGCCCCGCGATAGTCGCGGGCGCCGCGCGGCTGGATGATCGGCATCCCGGCGCGGGCGAAGAAAGCGAAGGTGTTTTCCTGCAGGCGCCCCTTGGAGGGGATGCCAATGGTCAGCGGAGCATCCGTCATACCGCCATCTCCCGGACCAGCCGGTCCATCCAGATCGCCGCGCCGATGCCCGGCACCGCGCGGCCCATGCGCTCGAACAGCCGGTCATAGCGGCCGCCGGCGGCGAGGGGGTGCGGCGCGCCCTCAAGCCGGAGGTCGAAGACGAAGCCGGAATAGTAATCGAGGCTGCGCGAGAACCCGGCCGCGGCGCGGATCTTTGCCAGCGGCAGGCCGCGCGCTTCGATAAAGCCGATGCGCATCTCGAATCGGTCGATCGCGGCCGAAAGGTCGAGCCGGGCCTCTCCGGCAAGGTGGCGCAGCGCCTGTGCTACCCGGTCGGGATCGCCATCGATGGCGAGGAAGCGGCGCAGGATTTCCGCCTGTTCCGGGCCGAGCTGCTGGGCATCGTCCCGCGCGCGCTGGAGGAAACGACCGGCAATATCCTCCGCCGTCCGGCCACCAATGGCGGTGATGCCGGCCATGGAGAGCAGGTCTTTCACGAAGGCGCGTGCCTCTTCAGGATCGGCGCCCTTGAGCGCGTCCAGCACGCCGGAATAGCGCGTCAGGCCGCGCGGCTCGTGCTTCCGTTCCGCAAGATGCTGTGCATCGAGCAGCGAGCCGAGCCGCCCTTCGCCAAGTGCCAGTGCCAGTCGCCGGCTGGTGACGCCGTCGAGCGCCAGCGCATCGAGCAGGCTGGAAAACAGGCCGAGATCGCCGATGGTGATGCCAAGTCCGCTTTCGCCAGCCACATCGGTGACGGCGCCATGGATTTCAGCGAGCACATCGGCATCGGCGGCCTCGCGGTCATTCCGCCCGATGGATTCAAGGCTGACCTGCGTGAACTCGCCGCTTTCGCCGGGCCGGTGCCGGAAGACCGGGCCGACAAAGACCTGGTCGAGCCGCCGGCCGACAATGCCGGATTTCAGATAGGCCAGAGCGGCGGGAATCGTGAATTCCGGCCGGAGGCACCATTCCTCGCCCTCTTCGTTCGTCGTCAGGAACAGGCGGCCGCGGATATCCTCGCCCGAAAGCTCGAGAAACGGATCGGCAGGCTGGAGCACCGGAACCTCGGCCGCATGGTAGCCGGCCCGATGCAGCCGCGCCATCAGGCGGCTGAGATCGTCGGCTTGCGGTTGGGGCCGCGCGAGGCGGGCCGCAGTTTCGGGTCGTTCGGTCATCGGGTCTCGCCGCTGGGGCGCTCCTGCAGAAGGCCGGCGCGTTCTGGCTAGCCCAGGTCGACCGTGCCCATGATCGACCTGCCCATACCAGCCCGCCCGCGCGCAGGCGAGCGGAAACCGCGAATGCGCTTAATCCTTTGCGTTAAGGCCGTGCTCCTCAGCCCCGTTGCCGGGCCAGCACCTCGCGGATGGCCTGCACCAGGCTGGAAACCGGCACTTCGAACTGTGCCTTCGCCTGCAGGGCAAGATATTCCTCGCGATCCTTCGTTGCCGAGAGCGTCGCGCCGAGGATCAGGTCCTTCACCTGCGCCGTGCCTTTCTCGCGCTCGTTCGAGCCCTGGATGATGGCGATGGGCGAAGCGCGGCGATCGGCATATTTCATCTGCGCCTTCATGCCGGCGCTGCCGAGATAGATCTCGGCGCGGATGCCTTCGGCGCGCAGGGCCGCGACCATCTGCTGGTAGCTCGCCATCGCCGCGACATCGCGGTCCATCGCCAGAACCAGCACGGGGCCATCGAGCGGCCGGGTCGAGACCTTGCCGAGCGCCTGCAACGCCGCCAGCAGCCGCGACACGCCGATGGAGAAGCCGGTGGCCGGTACGGGCTCGTTGAGGAAGCGCGAGACGAGGCCATCATAGCGCCCGCCGCCACCCACCGAGCCGAACCGGACCGGCCGTCCGTCCTCATCCTTCACCTCGAACAGCAATTCAGCCTCGAAGACAGGGCCTGTGTAATATTCGAGGCCACGGACGACGCTCGGGTCGATGCGGATGCGGTCCGGGCCGTAGCCGGCGGCGGTGACGAGGGCCTCGATCTGCTGCAACTCGTCTTGGCCGGCCCGACCCATTTCGGTAACAGCTTCCGGCTGCTCCGACAGCGGCTTCAGACCTGCGCGAAGCTGGGCGACCTGATCTAGTGTCAGGCCAGCCCCCCTTGTGAAGTCGCCACTTTCATCAAGGCGACCGTCGCCAAGTAATTTGGTGACTTCCGTCCAGTCAAACTTGTCCAGCTTGTCGATCGCCCGCAGCACGATCAGCCGGCGCGCGGCGTTCTCCTCGCCGCCAAGGCCGATTGCCTCCATCACGCCGTCGAGGATCTTGCGGTTATTGACCTTGATCACATAGGAGCCGCGCGGAATGCCGAGCGCTTCCATCGTATCCGCGGCCATCATGCAGATCTCGGCATCGGCGGCCACGCTGGCTGCGCCCACCGTATCGGCATCGAATTGCATGAATTGCCGGAAGCGGCCGGGCCCCGGCTTCTCGTTGCGGAACACCCAGCCGGCGCGATAGCTGCGATAGGGCTTGGGCAGGCTCTGCCAGTTCTCGGCGCAATAGCGGGCGAGCGGTGCGGTAAGATCGTAGCGCAGGCTCATCCATTGCTCGTCATCATCCCGCAGGCTGAAGACGCCGGCATTCGGGCGGTCCTGGTCCGGCAGGAACTTGCCGAGCGCATCGGTATATTCGAGGAAGGGCGTCTCGACCGGGTCGAAGCCGTACCGCTGGTAGACCTCGCGGATTGTCGCCATCATGGCTTCGGTGGCCATGATATCGGCGGGCCCGCGATCGGGCAGGCCGCGCGGGCGTCGGGCTTCGGTCTTGTCGGAACGGGGGGCGCTGTCGGTGCTCATGCCGGGGCTTTATCGCCACCGGCGCTGCTTGTCACGCCTCAAGCATCAAGGCCTCACGCGTGCCGGGCTTCGAGCGTGGCGTAGAGATCATGCAGGGCGTCGATGTCGTTCTCTTCCGGCGGCCGCCCATGGGCTGCATCAAACCGGGCCGAGATCTCGCGATTCGCCAGCAGGAGCAGGATCGCCTCCCTCGGCGCCAGATCGGCGTGGCGACCGGCTTCTTCCGCGCTCAGCGCCACGCCGAAGCGGGCGAACAGGGCCTTGAGCAGGTCGGCATCCGTCATGATCGCCATCTCCCGGTTCCGCACAACGAATCCAAGCAGATATAGGCTATCATGACGCTGCCGGCCTGCCTATCCCATGGCGGTCAGGCAACCGCGCGGATCAGCTTGCCGAGCTTGTCCACGGTCTCGTCGATCTGGGCTTCGGAGATGATCAGTGGCGGGGTCAGTGCCAGCGTCTCGCCGGTATTGCGCACCATGAAGCCGTAATCTTCGAAGCCGCGATGCATCGCCGTATAGGCGCGCTTGCCGAACGCGTCGGGGATCGAGGCGAGGTCGATCGCCGCCGTCAGGCCGACCGTGCGGATGTCGAGCACATTGGGCGAGCCCTTGAGCGAGTGGATGGCATCGGCCCAGATCGGCTCGAGCTTGCGGGCACGCTCGAACAGGTCCTCGTCGCGATAGACATCGAGCGTGGCCATGGCGGCGGCGCAGGCCAGCGGATGGGCCGAATAGGTGTAGCCGTGGAAGAACTCCACCATATGCTCGGGGCCCTTCATGAAGGCCTCGTGGATATGCTTCCGCGCAATGACGCCGCCCATCGGCACCGTGCCCGAGGTGACGCCCTTGGCGAAGGTGATCATGTCCGGCACCACGCCATAGCGCTCCGCCGCAAAGGAGGTGCCGAGCCGGCCGAAGCCGCAGATCACCTCGTCGAAGATCAGCAGGATGCCATACTTGTCGCAAATCTCGCGAAGGCGCTTGAGATAGCCCTTCGGCGTCGGCAGCACGCCGGTGGAACCGGCCATCGGCTCGACGATGACGGCAGCGATCGTCGAGGCATCATGCAGGGCGACGATCCGCTCGAGATCATCGGCCAGATGCGCACCCCATTCCGGCTCGCCTTTGGTGAAGGCCTGCTCGGCCCGGTTATACGTGTGCGGCAGATGGTCGACATGCGGCAGGAGCTGGGTGGCGAAGGCCTTCCGGTTGGCCAGCATGCCGCCGACCGAGATGCCGCCGAAACCGATGCCGTGATAGCCACGCTCGCGGCCGATCAGCCGGCAGCGATTGCCTTCGCCCTTCGCGTGGAAATAGCCGATCGCCATTTTCAGCGCGGTATCGACGGCTTCCGAGCCCGAATTCACGAAGAAGACGTGGTCGAGATCGCCCGGCGCCATCGACGCGATGCGCGAGGCCAGCTGGAACCCGAGGGGATGCGCGAACTGGAACGGCGGCGAGTAATCCAGCGTCTCGGCCTGGGCCTTGATCGCCTCGACGATCGGATCGCGGTTATGGCCGGCATTGCAGCACCACAGGCCGGCGGTCGTGTCCATGATCTCGCGGCCGTCATTGGTGTAATAATGCATATCCTTCGAGCGCGAGACGATGCGCGGCGCTTTCTTGAAGGCGCGCTCGGCCGTGAAGGGCATCCAGAATGCCTCGAGGTCATTCGGCTGCGAAAGGGTGGTGATCGGCTGGGCGCCGGACTTGGCCATGGGAATCTCCGCGCAAGTTTGTTGCGAGCGCTGCCAGCGCCCGGAAATAACCGCGAGGATACGCCCCTCGGGGAAGGAAACAACCCCTGAAAGCGGCGCGGGATTAGTGGAAAAATCTATTGCGCCGCGGGAGGGAGGATGTCGTATCCGGCGGCATGGATCGCCTGCTCGAAGGCGGCCCGGTCCTTCGTCGCGGCGCTGATCCGGACGGACTTGCCCGGAAGGTCGACCGCCACTTTCGCGCCGGGGTCGATCCGGGTGATCGCACGGGTCACGGATTGGGCGCAGCCTTCGCAGGCCATGCCGCCGACGCCGAGTGTGAGATCCTGCTCCGCCATCATCCCTCTCCTGCGTTCATTCCTGCCCGATCGGCCCGGCCCTGTGGCTTCCGCCGCCGCCCGTCGCGCCGATTTCGGCTTCGCGCGGCATGTCGAGGAAAGCCAGCTCGGCATCCTCGCAGACCGCTTCCCCTTCAATCTCCACGAGATAGGCCGGCGAGGCGAGGGCCGCAACCTCGACATAGGTCGCGGCAACAAGATGGCCGCCAAGTCGTCGATCCCGGATGGTCCTGTACAGACCGACGGAGCCCGGCACGGTGGCATAGACCACGATCTTGACGAGATCCTGCACCGCCATGCCAGCCTCGCGCAGGACGGCCTCGAGGTTGTCCCAGGCGAGCTCCATCTGGCCGGCGAGGTCGGGCGCTGGCGTCCCGTCGAGCGTGATCCCGACCTGCCCGGAAACCAGCAACCGGCGAGACCGGCCCGAATGCACGATGCCATGCGCGTAATGCGAAGCGGGAGGGGCGATCGAGCGCGGGTTGATGATCCGGGGCATGCTTTCCTTCCGGCGGCATAAGGCTTCCGCCCTCATTCCTAGCAACCTTGCCGTGCCCAAGACTAGCGGGGCCACAGGGGCTTGCACAACGTTGATTTCCACAGGCCGTTGCGGGGAAGGAGTCTCGCTATTGCATTCTGGACAAAGTAGCTTTGACTGAAGTGATTCGTTGTCTCTCCCGACACATGGCGCCGCCTCGCATGCGTGTTCAACATCTTCTCTCAGTCAGCCTTGTGGCCGTTACCGCAGCGGGCCTCTCGGTTCTCGCGCATCGGTACGACCAGCTCTGGCTGGCGGTGGTCGGCCTGTCCGCGGCTTTTGCCGGTGGCGGGGCGCTTCTGCATGTGCGGGGTTCCAGTCTCTTCCGCGAGATCGAGGTCCTTCGCGATCATCTCGAAAGCACTCGCCAGCATGCGGCCCTCCTCGCCCGGCACACCCGAGAATTGCGCGAGGCCTTCGTCAATGGCCCGGCCGAGGGCGCTGTTCATGCCAGCGAATTCGCCACACTGAGTGCCTTGGTGCGTGATATTGCGGATGGCGTGGCCGAACTCGATCGCCGCACCGAGGCCACCGAGCAGGAGCTGGCCTATTCCCGCCGCCCGGCCGCGACATCCGTCAGCCGCGCCGCCGAGGCCCGGCCTGCGCCCGGATGGCTTGCACCGCAGAAGCCGGTCGCGCCGGAGCCTGCCCGCGCTTCCGCGATGATGCCGGAGGAGCGGGTGATCCGTGAGGCGCCGATGGCGCCGCGCCAGGGCGGAAACGGCCAGGAGCCGCCGCGCGCCGTCCGCCAGCTTGTGGCCGCTGCCATCGCCGCCGACCGGTTCGATCTCTTCCTCCAGCGCGTGGTGGGCCTGCCGCAGCGGCGCCTCAAGGGCTACGATGTCACCCTGCGCCCGGATGGCAGCGATCTGGCAATCCCGAATGCCGAGATCCGGCTTGCTGTCGAGGCGGTGGGCCACCAGCTGGCCTTCGACCGCAAGCTGATGATCCAGGCCGTCCGGCTGGCCCGGGTCTTTTCCCAGCGCGAGCGGGACGTGTTGCTCTTTGTCGACATTTCCCAGCGGTTCCTGATGAGCGAAGCGGCCTTCGATGATCTCGAGGCGCTGATTGCCGACGTGCCGCAGGCGCCGGAGCGTATCGTCCTGTGCCTGCCGCAGCGTTTCTTCCGCAAGGCCGTGGCCTTCGAGCACGAGGCGTTGCGGAATCTGTCGAAGATGGGCTTCAGCTTCATGATGCGCGATATCGAGGATCTCGATTTCGACCCCGTGAAGCTCTCGCAAATGGGCGTGCGCTGGCTGCGCATGCCGGCCGAGTCTCTGCTGGCCGAGACCCACGAGCGCGATACCCTGTTCGATGTCGCAACGGCGGATTTCGTGCCGCTCCTGGCCCGCCGCAAGCTCTCCTTCATGGTCGATGCCGTCAGCGACGAGCCGACCATTGCCGATCTCATCGATCTCAACATCGAATTTGCGCAGGGCCTTGCCTTCTCGCCGCCGCAGGCCGTCCGGGCCGATGTGCTCGAGGCCGGCACGCCCTCGCCGGAGCCGCCCAGGCCGACAGAGCCGCCTGCGGAGCGCCGCAGCCTGCGCGACCTTGCACGGCGCGCGTGAACGGGCTACCCGCTGCCACGCGGCATGATCGCCGCGTCGCCGAGGGCCGCGCATGACTTCCCTGACGCCTCTGATCTCTGGCCTCTCGGGCATGATGGATCGCTATGACGCGATCATCAGCGATGTCTGGGGTGTGCTCCATAACGGGGTTTCCGCCACGCCCGGCGCCGGCGAGGCGCTGAAGGCGGCCCGCCAGGCCGGCAAGGCTGTCGTCCTGCTGACCAACGCGCCCCGCCCGCCGGATTCGATCCGGAGGCAACTCACCGGCTTCGGCGTGATCGACGGCATCAGCGACGCGATCGTCTCCTCGGGCGGTGTCACGCGGGATCTGCTGGCCCGGGAAGGCGATGCGCCTTTCTACCATCTCGGCCCCGCACGGGACCGGTCGATCTATGAAGGGCTGCACGTCCGCCCGGTTCCGCTGGAAGAGGCCCGTCTCATCCTCTGTTCCGGTTTGTTCGACGATGAAACCGAGCAGGCCGAAGATTACCGGCCCATGCTGGAAGAGGCACGTCACCGCAACCTCCGGCTGATCTGCGCCAATCCCGACCTCGTGGTCGAGCGCGGCCATGACCTGCTGCCCTGTGCCGGCGCGATTGCGGATCTCTACGAGAAACTGGGTGGCGAGACGATCTGGGTCGGCAAGCCGCATCCCCTTGTCTATCGCTATGCAAGCGAGGCGATCGAGCAGGCTCTGGGCCGGAAGGTCGATCCTGCGCGCATCCTCTGCATCGGCGATGCCCTTCGGACCGATGTGGCGGGCGCGGTGGCAGCCGGGCATGATTGCCTGATGACCTTGGCCGGCATTCACGGGCACGAGATCAACCTGGAACAGGGTCGGTTCAACCGCGACCTGCTGGAAGCCTTGATTGCGACGCATGAAAAAAGGCCGGTCGCTGTGGCGACCAGCCTGGTCTGGTAGGTCCGGGGCGGCAGACCTTACTGATGCATCGACTGGCTGACCGCGTCGATCTTCGCCTTCAGCGTCTGGGCGTTGAACGGCTTGACGATGTAGTTGTTCACACCGGCGCGCTTGGCCGCGATGACGTTTTCCGTCTTCGATTCGGCCGTCACCATGATGAAGGGCGTGGCATGCAGATCGCGGTCGGCACGAACCTGCTTCAGCAATTCGTAGCCCGTCATCGGTGCCATGTTCCAGTCGGAAATGATCAGCCCATAGCGGCGTTCGCGCATCTTGTTCAGCGCTTCCGAACCATCCGAGGCTTCATCCACATCCTCGAAGCCAAGCTGCTTCAAGAGGTTACGGATGATCCGCACCATGGTCTGATAATCGTCCACGACGAGAATCGGCATTGAACTGTCGAAATTCATGACCCGCTCCAATAACGCCCCTTCACCAAAACCCGCCCGACTTCGGCCCGGCAGCTTTTTCGCGAAAGTCACACGTTCACCCTCTAGATGTGTGCTCTTCACCGCCGAAACTACCTGCGTCTCGATTGCGAATGCGTTAATGCGGTGGCATGGCAGGATCGAATTTGCAGGGATCGCGGGAGGTTAGCCCGCTCCAAAGTGCAGACGTGGTTGATAATGAACAAACAAGTTTCCAAAAATTTTCCTGTCTGGATGCTGTCCGCCGACGCGCAATCGGCAGCGAAAACGGGAATTCCGGCCCCGGGTGATCGTTTTCGTGTTGTGGCCATCGGGAATTTCGATGGCGCCCATCTCGGCCATGCCGCCCTCGTGGAGGCGGGTCGGACCCTGGCCGGTGAGAAGGCGCCTGGCCGCCCGGTCGAATGCGTGGCTCTGACCTTCGATCCCCATCCGCGCGCGCTTTTCCAGCCTGGCCAGCTCCTCTTCAGGCTGACGGCTCCGGAAGACCGCGCGGCCGCTTTACTTGGTATCGGCTTTGATGCCGCAGCGATCATCGCGTTCGACAGGGCCTTTGCCAGCCTCTCGGCCGAGGCTTTCATCGCCGACATCCTTCTCGGCGCACTCCGGGCCGATGCCGTGGTGGTGGGCGAAGATTTCCATTTCGGTCAGGGCCGCAAGGGCACGCCGGCTTTGCTGGTGACCGAGGGCGAGCGGCTCGGTTTCGCGGTGCGTCTTGTCAGGCCCGTCCGCCATGCTGACGGGACGACCATCTCCTCCACCGCCATCCGCGAGGCCTTGGCTGCCGGTGATATCCCCCGCGCCAATGCGATGCTCGGCCGGCCCTATGCCGTGGCCGGTGAGGTGATCCACGGTGCCAAACGCGGCCGGGAGATCGGTTATCGCACGGCGAACATTGCACTCGATCCGGGCAACGCTCTGGCTTATGGCATCTATGCCGTGACCGCCGCACTCGATGGGGAACCGCTCCGCGGCGTTGCGAGCTATGGCCGGCGCCCGCATTTCGACAATGGCCCGCCCTTGCTTGAGGTGCATCTCTTCGATTTCAGCCGCGACATCTACGGAAGCCGGCTGGCAGTCGCTTTCCATGCCCGGCTGCGCGGCGAGGCCAAGTTTGATTCGCTGGAGGCGCTGCTGGCGCAGATGGCGCGCGATTGTAAGGCCGCGCGGGCGATCCTTGACTCGAGCACCGGGGTTCTTCCCCAACGCGGCAAAGCCTGATAGAGCGGCACCATGGTCGGTACCCGCATCTTTCTGGCGCGAATTATCACCCCGGCTCCGGCGCGTTGATCGCCAGGGGCCGGTTGTTGCTGTCGCCCTGATCTGCCGTTTTTCGAGAAGAGCCCTCGATGTCCGAACAATCCGCCGCTTTCGATTATTCGAAGACCCTGTTCCTGCCCGAAACCGAGTTTCCCATGCGCGCCGGCCTTCCGCAGAAGGAGCCGGAAATCCTTGAACGCTGGCAGAAGATCGATCTCTATCGCCGGATCCGCGAGGCGTCGAAGGGCAAGCCGAAATTCGTGCTGCATGATGGCCCCCCTTACGCCAACGGCAACATCCATATCGGCCATGCGCTCAACAAGATCCTGAAGGACCTCGTGACCCGCAGCCAGTCGATGCTGGGGTTTGATTCGAATTACGTGCCGGGTTGGGATTGCCACGGCCTGCCGATCGAATGGCGGATCGAGGAGGAATACCGGGCGCGCGGCCAGTCCAAGCCGGAGCTCAATTCCGGCACGGCCATCAACGCGTTCCGCGCCGAATGCCGCGCCTATGCCGAGAAATGGCTCTCGATCCAGCGCGAGGAATTCAAGCGGCTGGGCGTGACGGGCGACTGGGACCACCCCTATTCGACCATGGCCTTCCATGCCGAGGCGCAGATCGCCCGCGAGATCATGAAGTTCAAGGATAACGGGCTGCTCTATCGCGGCTCGAAGCCGGTCATGTGGTCCGTGGTCGAGAAGACCGCGCTGGCCGAGGCGGAAATCGAATATCACGACCACCAGAGCGACATGGTCTGGGTGAAGTTTCCGGTGAAGATGGCGTCCGGCCCCACTTTTCAATGGACTGCAGGCCGAACTCCAGAACAAATCGCCCAAAGTTACCAGCAGCTTGTGGATTTGTTCAGTACTGCCAGCATCCTTATCTGGACGACAACGCCCTGGACACTGCCGGGCAACCGCGCAATCTCCTTCTCCTCAAAGATCGCCTATGGTCTGTTTGAAGTTACGGCGAACGAGCGTGATTTCGGCCCGAAGCCGGGCGAGCGCTACATCATCGCCGACAAGCTGGCTGAAGCAGTTGCAGGTGCAGGGAAAGTGTCGTTTTTGCGGTTGGTGGACGTACCTCCGGACTCGCTTGAATATTGGACCTGCGCCCACCCGCTCGCCTCCCTCGGCTATACTTTCGACGTTCCTCTCCTCGATGGCGACCATGTCACCGACGATGCGGGCACGGGCTTCGTCCATACCGCGCCGAGCCATGGCCGCGAGGACTTCGAAATCTGGACCCGCGCCGATATCCAGCAGGACCTGCGCGCCCGCGGTATCGAGACGAAGATCCCCTTCACGATCGATGATGACAGCATCTACACCGACGAAGCCCCCGGCTTCACGGGCAAGCGCGTGATCACCGAAAAGGGCGAGAAGGGCGATGCCAACGAGGCCGTCATCAAGGCCTTGATCGAGGCGGATGCCCTCGTCGCGCGCGGGCGTCTGAAGCACCAGTATCCGCATAGCTGGCGCTCGAAAAAGCCGGTGATCTTCCGGAACACGCCGCAATGGTTCATCGCGATGGACAAGCCCTTTGCGGTGGATCCGGCGCAAGCCACCAACGGCGCGACCCTCCGCGACACCGCCTTCGAGGCGATTTCGAACACCGAATGGGTGCCGGGTTCGGGCGAGAACCGCATCCGCGGCATGGTCGAGAACAAGCCGGACTGGGTGATGAGCCGCCAGCGTGCCTGGGGCGTGCCGATCACCGTTTTCGTGCATCGCGACACGAAGGAACTCCTGCTGGACAAGCGCGTGGATGAGGCCATCGCGGCCGCCTTCGATCAGGAAGGGGCGGATGCCTGGTTCGCGGAAGGCGCGGCCGAGCGGTTCCTCAAGCCCTTCGGCCACGATGCCGCCGCCTACGAGCAGGTCACCGACGTGCTCGATGTCTGGTTCGATTCCGGCTCGACCCATACCTACACGCTGGAAGATCCGAAGCATTTCCCCGGCCTCGCCGGCGTGAAGCGCAAGGTCGATGGCGGGGTGGACCGGGTGATGTATCTCGAGGGCTCCGACCAGCATCGCGGCTGGTTCCAGTCCTCGTTGCTGGAAAGCTGTGGCACGCGCGGCCGCGCGCCCTTCGACGTGGTGCTGACCCATGGCTTCGTCCTCGACGAAAAGGGTCAGAAAATGTCGAAATCCCTCGGCAACGTGACCGCCCCGCAGGATGTCATCAAGGATTCCGGCGCCGATATCCTCCGGCTCTGGGTGGCCTCGGCCGATTATTCGGACGATCTTCGCATCGGCAAGGAAATCCTGAAGACCTTCGTCGAGACCTACCGCAAGCTGCGCAACACGATCCGCTGGATGCTGGGCGCGCTGAGGCACCATGATGGCCAGCCTGTCGACGCCACCGCCATGCCCGAGCTGGAACGGCTGATGCTCCACCGGCTGGCTGAGCTCGATCCCGTGATCCGGAAGGCCTATGCGGATTATGATTACCGCAAGGTCGTTATGGAGCTTTCGGCCTTCATGAATACCGAGCTCTCGGCCTTCTATTTCGATATCCGCAAGGACACGCTCTATTGCGATCCCGCCTCCAGCCTGGCCCGCCGCGCCGCGCTGACCGTGATCGACATGCTTTGCGATACGATCCTGCGCTGGCTCGCGCCGATTCTCGTCTTCACGGCGGACGAGGCCTGGCTCGCCCGCAATCCGGGTTCGCCCGGCTCGATCCATGAGCTGGGCTTCCGCGACATCCCCGCCGGCTGGCATGACCCGGCTCTCGCCGCAAAATGGGATCGCCTGCGCGAGATCCGCCGCGTCGTGACCGGCGCGCTGGAACTCGAGCGGGCAGACAAGCGGATCGGGTCCTCGCTGGAAGCCGCGCCGGTCGTCCATCTCGCCGATTCCGCTGATCTTGCCGCGCTCGAGGGCATTGACTTTGCCGAGATCTGCATCACTTCGGCGATCCGCCTCGCGGCCGGCGAGGGGCCGGGAGCGGCCTTCCGCCTGCCGGACGTCAAGGGGGTGGCGGTTGAGCCGGCCCGGGCGGAGGGCGTAAAATGCGCCCGTTCCTGGCGTTATTTCGATCCCGCCACGGCGGATCCGGCCTTCCCCGACATTACCCCCAGGGATGCGCAGGCCATGCGGGAATGGCAGGCCGCCAACCCGCAGGCAGCGTGAGGTCGGCATGACGGGCGAGGCCCGGCCGTCCGGCGATCCGGCGGCCCTCCGGATCGGGCTCGGTATTGCGCTGGTCTGCCTTCTGGCTGACCAGGCGAGCAAGCTCTGGCTGATCTATGGCACCACGCTGCGGCTCACCTATCCCTGGCCGGTCCTGCCATTCGTCGATTTCACGGTTGTCTGGAACCGGGGGATTTCCTACGGCCTGTTCCAGCAGGATTCGGATACCGGGCGCTGGTTCCTTGCGGCTTTCAAGATCGCCGCTGCGATCTTCCTGACCTTCTGGCTCCGGAAATCCGCAAACCGGCCGGAGACCATCGGGATCGGGCTGATCATCGGTGGGGCGATCGGCAATGCGATCGACCGCATCGTGCATGGTGCGGTCTTCGACTTTGTGCATTTCCATATCGGTACTTTCAGCTGGTATGTGTTCAATATCGCCGATGCCGCCATCGTTTTCGGGGTCATCTTCATGGTCCTCGGGCAGCTTTTACCATCCCGTGCCCCGGAATTGCCCTGATCTGGTGTTTTGAGTGGGGGAATGATATGGGATCCAGCTGGTTACGGAGTTCCCCGATGGTCTCTTCTTCTTTCACGCTCCTGCGCGCCGCTTTTCTCGGCGGCCTTGTTGGCTTTTCCGCGCTGGTCCCGCTCCCTGCGGTTGCACAGGATGGACTCCTGATGCGCAACATGCTGGGCCGGATCGGCCTTCTGCCCGATGAGAAGGAGCCGATCGAATACCGCGAGCGCCCCGGCCTTGTGGTGCCGAAGGATCTCAACAAGCTCCGCGAGCCCGAGCCCGAGGATGCCGCCCGTCGCCAGGCCGCCGGTCAGTGGCCGCGCGACCCGGACGTGCTTGAGCGCGAACGGGAACGCCAGCGCCGGAAACTACCACTCGTCTCGGTGATTGCGGCGGATCCTTCGGAAGGGGGGCGCCTTTCCGTCGACGAACTCGCGCGAGGTCGCTCAACGCGCGGTGCCCAGATCGGAGAATCCGGAGTCCCGCTCAACGACAAGGCCGGCGTCCGACTCAGCATCCACGAGATGAAGGCGGCCGATGCGCGGCTTGCAGTACCCACCTATCCTCCCGGCACGGAGCCGCCGCGTCGATATCTGACCGATCCTCCTGCTGGTCTGCGCGTTCCGTCTGCTGCTGTCCCATCGGGCAGAAGGACGGCGGATGGTCCCATTGTGGATGATTTCAGACCGTCGAATGTCTGGGGTCGTATCGACTGATGCGGCGTGCCGCCCCCTTGCAGGGGCGCCGTCCTGACGCCATGTCTGAAGGGCCGGAATGATCCATTCCGGCCTTTTGTTTCATCGGGCCCGGCCGGGCCCAGCCTGCGAGGGAATCCATGCGCACCGATGCTGCCGTCGATCATTTCCATCTCGATAATGGGCTTGAAGTGGTGGTGATCCCGGACCGGCGCGCCCCTGTCGTGACGCATATGGTCTATTTCCGGAACGGCGCCGCGGATGATCCCGCCGGCAAGTCCGGTATCGCGCATTTTCTCGAGCACTTGATGTTCAAGGGAACCGAAAGGAACCCCAAGGGCACATTCTCCGAGACGGTGGCCAGCCTCGGCGGTCAGGAAAATGCGTTTACCTCCTATGATTACACCGCCTATTTCCAGCGCGTCGCGAAGGAACATCTCGGCGCGATGATGGCGCTCGAATCCGACCGCATGACCGGCCTCGTCCTTGAAGGGCCGGAAGTCCTGTCCGAGCGCGATGTGGTGATCGAGGAGCGCAAGATGCGCACCGACAGCGATCCCTCCGCCCAGTTGCAGGAAAGCCTGCTGGCCACGCTCTATGTCCACCATCCCTATGGCACGCCGGTCATCGGCTGGGGCCACGAGATCGAGGATCTCCAGCGCGAGGATGCTTTGGCCTATTACCGGCGGTTCTACCGGCCGGACAATGCGATCCTGATCGTTGCCGGCGATGTTGAATCCGGCGAGGTCCGGCGCCTCGCCGAGGGAACCTACGGCCGTGTTCCGCGGCCGGAAGGGCCCGCCCCGGCGCGTCGGCGGGTGAAGGAGCCCGAAATCCGTGCAACGCGGCAGGTGCGCCTGAGCGATGCGAAGGTCGAGCAGCCCATCACCCAACGCGCCTATCTGGTTCCCGCCCATGCCACGGCCGAGGGTAACGAGGCCTTCGCGCTCGAATTGCTTGCGCAGATCCTTGGCGGGTCCCAGACCAGCCGCCTCTATCGCGCCCTCGTGCTCGATGGCAGCACAGCGGTCAATGCCGGCTCGTGGTACTGGAATGACGCGCTCGATATCGGCCAGTTCGGCGTTTATGCCGTGCCGGCGGAAGATGTTTCACTCGACGCTGTCGATGGTGCCATCGATGCCGTTATTGCCACCCTGCGTGAGGCGGAGGTCAGCGCCACCGAACTCGAACGCGCCAAGACGCGGCTGATCGCCGACATGATCTATGCGCAGGACAATCAGGCCCATCTTGCCCGCATTTACGGCGCCACGCTGACGACCGGCGGCACCGTGCGCGATGTGACCGATTGGCCCGAGCAGATCCGCGCCGTCACGGCGGCCGAGATCCTCGATGTTGCCAAGCGCTATCTCCAGCCCGGCCGCTTCGTGGTCGGACATCTCCTGAAGGCTGCGGCCTGAGCCCCGGACGGAACCCATGAACGCACCCTTGTCCCATGCCCGAACCACCAGCCGGGCCCGCGCCCTGGTCTCGCCTTCCGGGATCGAGATCTGGCATGTCGAGGATTACACCGTTCCGCTTGTCTCGATGGAATTCGCCTTTGTCGGCGGTGCCGCGCAGGATCCGGCGGGCATGGCCGGCCTCGCCAACCTGATGGCCGGCACGCTGGACGAAGGCGCCGGCCCGCATGATGCCTCGGCCTTCCAGGAGCGGCTGGAGGAAAAGGCGATCGAGCTGTCTTTCGACGCCGGCCGGGATCGGGTCGACGGCTCCCTCCGTACGCTTTCCGAACATGTCGAGACCGCGTTCGACCTGCTGGCGCTGGCAGTCAACCAGCCGCGCTTCGACCAGTCCGCGATAGATCGCGTCCGGAGCCAGATCATTTCCGGCCTCCGGCGAGAGGAATCCGATCCCGGCGCCCGCGCGCGAGACCGGCTGAATGCCCTCGCCTTCGAGGGCCACAGTTATGCCCGTCCGGCAGATGGCCGCATCCCGGAATTGCAGGCGATCACCCGCAAGGATGTCGTTGCCCAGCATCAGGCGCTGTTCGGGCGGGATGTGCTGCATATCGCCGTGGTCGGCGCCATCTCGCCGGAGCAACTGACGGCCCTTGTCGAAAAGGCATTCGGAGGGCTGCCGGCCAAGGCCCGCCTTGCCACCATTCCCGATATCGGCGTCGGCCATGCCGGCCATCGCGAGATCGTGCCGCTCGATATCCCCCAATCCACCCTCTACCTCGCCATGCCTGGCATCGCGCGGAAGGACCCGGATTTCATGGCCGCCCTGCTGGTCAATCACATCCTCGGCGGCGGCAGCTTCACCTCGCGCCTCTGGATGGAAGTGCGCGAAAAGCGCGGCCTTGCCTATTCGGTCTGGTCGAGTCTCTCCAACCGCCACCATGCCGAAACGTTCATTGCCGGCACGGCGACCAGCAACGAGCGCGTCGCCGAATCGCTCTCGATCATGCTGACCGAGATCGCGCGGATGGCGGAATCCGGCCCGACCGAAGAGGAAATGGCCAAGACCAAGGCTTTCCTGATCGGGTCCTATGCCCTCCGGTTCGATACTTCACGGAAAATCGCCAACCAGCTGCTCGAAATCGCCATCGAGAAGCTCGGAATCGACCATATTGACCGCCGGAATGACGAGGTGGCAGCCGTCACCCTGCCGCAAATGCAGGCGGTGGCGCAGCGCCTTTTTGCCGGCCGGGAGCCGCTCGTGGTCGTGGCCGGTCAACCCAAGGGGTTGTGATCCGGCCCCGATCGTGGCAACGGCTTTGTCCATAGGGTGCGGCACTTTCGGCCAGGGATGAGAGAATGGCTCTGACGGCAGACATGATGGTCGACAGGCGGCAGCTGCGCAGGAAGCTGACATTCTGGCGCGTTATCGCGATTCTCGCCGCGCTCGCGGCACTTGTTGTGGCCGGGCTTGCCTGGCGCGGCAGCCTCGGATTTTCCCGCCCGCATATCGCCCGCATCACCATCGAGGGCATGATCACCGGCCGGCAGGCGACGCTCGATGTGCTCAAGCGCGCGGATAACGCCAATGTCCGGGCCGTCATCCTCCGGATCAATTCCGGCGGCGGAACCACGGCTGGTTCAGAGGCCCTCTACAACGAGGTGCAGCGCCTCGCCGGCAAGAAGCCCGTGGTTGCGGTTGTCGACGGCGTCGGTGCCTCCGGGGCTTACATGGCTGCGCTCGGCGCCGAGCGGATCATCGCAAATGGCAGCGGCATTGTCGGTTCGATCGGCGTGATTGCTCAGGTGCCCAATCTCTCGAAGCTGCTCGATACGCTGGGGGTCAAGGTCGAGTCGGTGCGGTCCTCGCCGCTCAAGGCTATGCCGAGTGGCGTCGAACCGACATCGCCCGAAGCGCGCAAGGCGCTGGAGGAGACGGTACTCGACACCTATCGCTGGTTCCGGGCGCTGGTCGGCGAACGCCGGAAGCTCGAGGGCGAGGCGCTCGACAGGGTCACGGATGGCCGCGTCTTCACCGGCCGGCAGGCGGTTGAACTCAAGCTGATCGATGCTTTGGGCGGAGAGCGCGAGGCCATTGCCTGGCTGGAGGCGGAGAAGAAAATTGGCGCCGATCTTCCGGTGACGGATTACCGGCCACGTCAGGCTTCGGGCACCCTGCCGGGGATTGCGGCCTTCCTCGGGCTCGACTGGCCGGGACTGGGCGACACCGCGCGCGATCTCCTCGGCCCCGGAGCGCTTGACGGCTTGGTGTCGATCTGGCAACCTTCGGGCCAATAATTATTCGAAATCAATTATCTAACGGGTTTCGCCATGCCGAGGGCGGGCCCGGTTTCCAGGACAGAGGTATTCCATGATCAAGTCCGAACTGGTGCTCAAACTGGCCGAGCTGAACCCGCATCTCTACCAGCGGGATGTCGAGATTCTGGTCAATGCCATCCTCGACGAGATCACCGATGCACTCAAGCGTGGCGACCGGGTCGAACTGCGTGGCTTCGGCACCTTCTCGATCAAGGAACGGGATCCACGCCAGGGGCGTAATCCACGCACCGGCGAGAAGGTCAGCGTGACGGGCAAGGTCGTTCCCTATTTCAAGAGCGGCAAGGAAATGCGCGAGCGGCTCAACCCGAAGGCCGGCGCTGCCAAGCGCGCCTGACACGCGCGCTGCTGGACAAGGAGAAACGCCGTGTTGCGCCTGCTGAAATTTCTGCTGCTGCTGCCGGTGGCGATCCTTCTCGTCCTGTTCGGCGTGGCAAACCGGCAGATCGTCAGCCTTGTCATCGACCCGCTTTCGCCCCCGGCCGAGGCTTTGCGCGTCTCGGTGCCGTTGTTCCTGTTCTTCTTCGGCACACTTGCCGTTGGCGCCGTGATCGGCTCGATGGTGACCTGGCTCGCGCAGGGCCGGCATCGCAAGGCCGAGCGCCAGTTCCGCCGCGAGCGTGACCGCCTGCAGGATGAATGCACCCGGCTGAAAGCGCAGTCGGGCCAGGCCACGAACCTGCTTCCTGCAACAAGGTAACGCTGCCATGCGTGTTCTGGAACAGGCCGCGATCGACGCGGCATTGACTATTCCTGCCCTGATCGAGGCCATTGACTCCCTCCTCCGGGCGGATGTCGTGGTGCCGGTCCGGCATCATCATCCGATTGCCCGCGAGGATGGCGAGGCCATGCATCTCATCATGCCGGCCTGGCATGCCGGAGCGGGCGGCTATCTCGGCGTGAAGATCGTCAATGTCTTTCCCGGCAATGCCGTTCGCGGCCTGCCCAGCGTGCTCGGCGCCTATGTGCTCATGAACGGCGATACCGGCGCCCCGATGGCGCTGATCGACGGGACGCGGCTCACCTTGTGGCGGACGGCTGCAACCTCCGCGCTCGCCGCGCGCTATCTCGCCCGGCCGGATGCGGCAACCCATCTCGTGGTCGGGGCCGGCGCGCTCGCGCCGTTCTTCCTCCGTGCGCATCGGGTCACGCGCCCGATCACCCGGTCGATCCTCTGGAACAAGACACGCGCCAATGCCGAGAAGCTGGCGGCCAGCCTCGCAGCCGAAGGGTTCGCGGTCGAGGTCGCCGATGATCTCGAAAGCGCCGTGCGGGAAGCGGATATCGTGTCGACCATCACGCTCTCGCGGGAACCGCTGGTTCATGGCGCCTGGCTGAAGCCGGGCGCGCATCTCGACCTTGTGGGGGCCTTTACCCCGGCGATGCGCGAAACCGACGATGATTGCGTGTTGCGGTCGCGGCTTTTCGCCGATACGCGCGGCGGTGCGCTCAAGGAGGGCGGCGATCTCGTCCAGCCCATCGCAGCGGGGCTGGTCTCCGTCGATCAGGTCGAGGCCGATCTGCCGGAACTGGCGCGCGGGGCCGTGATCAATCCACGTCAGCCGGGCGACATTACGCTCTACAAGTCGACCGGCGGCGCGATGTTCGATCTCGCCACGGCGATGCAGATCGCCCGGGCGACGGGCCTGGTCGCCTGATGACCCTGCTGATCAAGATCTGCGGGCTGTCCACGCCGGAATCGATCGATACTGCCATCGAGGCCGGGGCAGATCTGATCGCCTTCAATTTCCATCCGCGCAGCCCACGCTATGTCGAGCTCGATCGGGCGGCGGCGCTGGCAGCCCATGCCCGCGGGCGGGTGGAGACGGTCGCGCTGGTCGTCAATGCCGGCGATGATGCCCTGAGCGCGATCCGATCGGCGGTTGAACCTGATTCCTGGCAGTTTCACGGGCAGGAAACGCCCGAACGCGTGCGCGATGTCCGTGCGGTCTGGGGTCTGCCGGTCATGAAGGCGATCGGCGTTTCGGGCCCGGCGGATCTTGCCGCCCTGGCCAGTTTCGCGCCGGTCGCGGACAGGCTGTTGCTGGATGCGAAGCCGCCGAAAGATGCCGCCTATCCGGGCGGGCATGGCCAGCCCTTCGACTGGCGCGTCCTTTCGGCGCTTCCCCCGCATCGCCCGTTCATGCTATCCGGCGGCCTCACGCCGGAGAATGTCGGCGAGGCAATCCGCCTCGTCCGGGGCTTCGGCGTCAATCTGCTGGGCGTGGATGTCTCGTCCGGGGTCGAATCAGCCCCCGGCATCAAGGATCCCGACAGGATCAGGGCCTTCGTCGCCGCTGCGCGCGAGGCCGAGGGAGCACGGTGATGGTGGTGCAGGAACGCCCGAATTCCTTCCGGACGGGCCCGGATGACAATGGCCGCTTCGGCCTGTTCGGCGGCCGCTTCGTCGCGGAAACGCTGATGCCGCTCATCCTCGAGCTGCAGAAGGCCTACGAGGCCGCCAAGGCGGATCCTGCCTTCCATGCCGAGATGAGCAACATGCTCACCCATTATGTCGGCCGGCCCTCGCCGCTTTATTTCGCCGAGCGCATGACCGAGCATCTCGGGGGAGCCAAGATCTATTTCAAGCGCGACGAGCTGAATCATACCGGCGCGCACAAGGTCAACAACGTGCTCGGCCAGATCTTGCTCGCCCGCCGCATGGGCAAGAAGCGGATCATCGCCGAGACCGGTGCCGGCCAGCACGGCGTGGCCACGGCCACCCTCTGCGCCCGCTATGGCCTGCAATGCGTGGTCTATATGGGCGCGGTCGATGTCGAGCGGCAGAAGCCCAATGTCTTCCGGATGAAGATGCTCGGTGCGGAGGTCATCCCCGTCACCTCCGGCTCGAAGACGCTGAAGGATGCGATGAACGAGGCCCTCCGCGATTGGGTCACCAATGTCGCCGAT
This sequence comes from Rhabdaerophilum sp. SD176, assembly GCF_030143245.1. Lineage (GTDB taxonomy): Bacteria > Pseudomonadota > Alphaproteobacteria > Rhizobiales > Beijerinckiaceae > Rhabdaerophilum. Next base: position 287,100 of record NZ_JARJNS010000005.1, read on the forward strand.
ACCTTCTATTGCATCGGCACGGTGGCCGGCCCTCACCCTTATCCGGCCATGGTGCGTGACTTCCAGTGCGTCATCGGCAACGAGACGCGTGAGCAGATGATGGCGGCGGAAGGCCGCCTGCCGGACAGCCTGATCGCGGCGATCGGCGGTGGCTCCAATGCCATCGGCCTCTTCCATCCCTTCCTCGACGACACGTCGGTCCAGATCTTCGGTGTCGAGGCGGCCGGCCATGGCCTCTCCTCGGGCCTCCACGCCGCTTCGTTGACGGGCGGCCGCCCCGGCGTGCTGCACGGCAACCGTACCTACCTGCTGATGGACGAGGACGGGCAGATCAAGGATGCCCATTCGATCTCCGCCGGCCTCGATTACCCCGGCATCGGCCCGGAACATGCCTATCTGCACGATACTGGGCGCGTGACCTATCTCTCCGCCACAGATGACGAGGCGCTCGCCGCCTTCCAGCTCTGCTCGAAGCTCGAGGGCATCATCCCGGCGCTCGAACCGGCCCACGCCCTCGCCAAGGTGATCGAACTCGCGCCGAAACTGCCCAAGGACCACCTGATGGTCATGAATCTCTGCGGGCGCGGCGACAAGGACATCTTCACCGTGGCCGAGCATCTCGGGGGAATGTGACGAATGTCGACGCGTATTGCCACCTGCTTCGCTGACAATGCTGCCGCTGGCCGCGCCAGCCTGGTCACCTTCGTGACGGCCGGCGATCCGGACCCCGTCACCAGCCTCGCTCTGGTCAAGGCGTTGCCCGGTGCCGGCGCCGACGTGATCGAACTCGGCATGCCCTTCTCGGATCCGATGGCCGATGGACCGGCGATCCAATGGTCCTCGATGCGCGCGCTGAAGGCAGGGATGAGCCTGAAGGGCACGCTCGACCTCGTGCAGCAGTTCCGGGCCAGCAACCAGGACACGCCCATCGTCCTGATGGGCTATTACAACCCGATCTATGTCTATGGCGTCGAGCGGTTCCTCGCCGATGCCGGCGCGGCGGGCGTCGATGGCCTGATCGTGGTGGATCTGCCGCCGGAAGAGGATTCGGAGCTCTGCGTGCCCGCCATGCAGGCTGGCCTCAACTTCATCCGGCTCGCGACGCCCACCACGGATGACAAGCGCCTGCCGGCGGTGCTGGCGAATACATCGGGCTTTGTCTACTACGTCTCGATCACCGGGATCACCGGCACAGCGACGCCGGATTTCTCGAAAGTTGCCGACGCGGTTGCCCGGATCAAGCGCCATACCGGCTTGCCTGTGGCGGTCGGTTTCGGCGTCAAGGCGCCGGACCATGCGGCGGCGATCGCCCGGGGCGCCGATGGCGTGGTGGTCGGGTCGGCTTTGGTCGAGTTGATCCGCACCTCGCTCGATGGCGAGGGCAAGGCCACGGAAAAGACCGTTTCCGCTGTCACCGATCTGGTCTCGTCGCTCGCGGCTGCTGTGCGCGGCGTGAAGAAGTAACAGCCTCGGCCTCGCCGGAACACAATCCGGACCGGACATGCCCGGGCGAGGAGCGAAGCGACGCCGAGCTTATGCGAGGGATTGAAAGCAGAATGTCCACCGAAAGCACGATGAACTGGATCACCAATCTCGTCCGGCCGAAGATCCGGTCGCTGCTCAAGCGCGAGACGCCCGAGAACCTCTGGATCAAATGCCCGGATACCGGGCAGATGGTGTTCCAGAAGGAAGTCGAGGACAATCTCTGGGTCATCCCCGGCTCCGAACATCACCTGCGCATGGGGGCGAAGGCCCGGCTGGCGCATATGTTCGATGGCGGCCAGTACGAGACGATCAAGGTGCCGGATGTCCCGGTCGATCCGCTGAAATTCAAGGACGAGAAGCGCTACACTGACCGCCTCAAGGATGCCCGCGCCAAGACCGGGCTGAATGATTCCGTCCTGATCGGCTTCGGCACGCTCGATGCGCTGCCGGTGACGATGGCCGTGCAGGATTTTGCCTTCATGGGCGGTTCGCTGGGCATGGCGGCAGGTGAGTCCATCATCGTCGCGGCCAATACGGCCTTCGAACGAAGGTCACCGCTCGTGCTCTTCATCGCCTCCGGCGGCGCGCGCATGCAGGAAGGCATCCTCTCGCTGATGCAATTGCCGCGCACCACGGTGGCGATCCAGCGCCTGCGCCGGGCCGGCCTGCCCTATATCGCGGTGCTGACCAACCCGACCACCGGCGGCGTCACCGCCTCCTATGCCATGCTGGGCGACATCCATATCGCCGAGCCGGGCGCGATGATCGGCTTTGCCGGTCCGCGCGTCATCGAGCAGACCATCCGCGAGAAGCTGCCCGAGGGTTTCCAGCGGGCGGAATACCTGCGTGATCACGGCATGGTCGACATGGTCCTCCACCGCAAGGAAATCCGGCCCACTGTGTCCCGGCTCTGCCGGCTCCTGAGCAAGCGCGAAGCGGCGGCCTGACGGGGTCGCGCCATGCAGCATGCAGATGCCTTCCTGGCGCGGTTTGAATCGCTTCATCCGAAGAAGATCGATCTAACGCTCGGGCGCACCGAACGTCTGCTGGCGAAGCTCGGCAATCCCGAACGCAAGCTGCCGCCGCTGATCCATGTCGCCGGCACGAACGGCAAGGGTTCGACCATCGCCTTCATGCGCGCGATGCTCGAGGCGGCCGGCGCCCGCGTCCATGTCTTCACCTCGCCGCATCTCGTGCGCTTCCATGAGCGGATCCGCCTCGGCCAGCCTGGCGGCGGCCGGCTGATCACCGACGAGCAGCTTGCCGAGGCCTGCGCCCGGATCGAGGCGATCAATGCCGGCGATCCGATCACCTTCTTCGAGATCACGACCGCCATGGCGTTCGATCTGTTCCACCGCCACCCCGCCGATGTGGTGCTGATGGAGGTGGGCCTCGGCGGCAGGTTTGATTCAACAAATGTCGTCCATGGCCCTGCGGCGAGCGTGATCACGCCGATCTCGATGGATCATCGCGAGCATCTCGGCGACACGATCGGCAAGATCGCTTTCGAGAAGGCCGGTATCATTAAGGCCGGTTCGCCCGTGATTGTCGCCGATCAGGACCCGGAGGCTATGGCGGTCTGTCTCGAACAGGCCGCGCGCCGCGGCTCCGAGGCGATGATCGGCGGGCAGGATTTCCACGCCCATGAGGAACGTGGCCGGATGGTCTACCAGGCCGAGGACCGGCTGCTGGATCTGCCGCTGCCCCGCCTGCTTGGCCGGCACCAGATCGGCAATGCCGCCACGGCCATTGCCGCGCTTTCACGGGCCGTGCCGCAATGGACAACGCCCGCCGCGATCGAGCAGGGGCTGCTCCAGGTCGAATGGCCGGCCCGTTTCCAGCGCCTGCAGGGCCATCTCTCCCGCCTCGCGCCGGCAGGCGCCGAACTCTGGCTCGATGGCGGGCATAACGAGGATGGCGCACGGGTTCTGGCGGAGACGCTTGTGAGCCTCGAGGAGCGCCAGCCGCGCCCGGTTGTCCTGCTGATGGGCACAATGGCACGCAAGGATGCCCGCGCCATCCTCAAGCCTTTTGTCGGTCTCGCGCAGGAATTGCTCGCTGTGCCGGTCGTGCATTCGCTCGCCCGTCCGCCCGAGGAACTGGCGGCGATCGCGCGCGAGACCGGGCTTCCCGCGGTCTCGACTGCCTCGGTGCGCGACGGGCTGCGTTACCTTGCCGCCCGCGCCTGGCCGGTGGCGCCGCGCATCCTGATCATCGGTTCGCTCTATCTTGCAGGCGAGGTCCTGCAGGCCGACGGGTCACTTCCGGCCTGAACCTGCTGGCAAAAGGAAACCCGGCGCGAAGCCGGGTTTCAGAGACACGGGCGACGCGGGAATTAACCGGTCAGGCCGAGGTCTGGATCCATTTCGAGAGATCGGATTTCGAGCCGGCGCCGACCTTGGTCGCGGCCAGCTTGCCATCCTTGAAGATCATCAGCGTCGGGATCGACCGGATGCCGTACTGGGCGGCGATTTCCTGGTTCTCGTCCACATTGACCTTGGCGATCTTGACCTTGCCGGCCATCTCGGTGGCAATTTCCTCAAGCGCCGGAGCGATCATCCGGCACGGGCCGCACCAGGGCGCCCAGAAATCGACAACGACCGGCTCTGCCGATTGCAGCACGTCCGCCGCAAAGCTTTTGTCGGTCACGGTGTGGGTATTCGCGCCCATGGGAATTTCCTTTCGGCAGGCGATGCATTCAGGGAAAGGTAGGCATTGCCCGGGGCTGAATCAAGGCAGGTTGTCATCCCGTTGCGTCGGGGGCGGGATCTCCGCAAGCGCCTTCCGCAAAAGGGCGGGATCGAGCGGTTCGAGCGTCATGGTCCGCATCCAGAGGATTGCGCCCGTCACCGCCTTTTGCGGATAGAGCTGTTCCAGCAGGTTGGCATAGACGGCCATCTGCCGGAGAATGCCTGCACCAATCCGCTCGCCGCGCCAGCCGCTCTTGATGTCGAGGAAGGCGACCTGCCCCTCTGTCACTCTCAGCCGGTCGAGCCGCGCCTCGACCGGATAGGTTTCACCATCGGCAAGCCGGACGAGTCCGGCAATTGCCGCTTCCGCCCGTGAGCCGGGGGCGAACCAGAAAGCCATGTCCGGTTGCGCCAGCATGGCGAGGACCGGGTTGAGAAGCGGTTCCACAGCCGCTGCGTCCAGCTGCGGCATTGCCCGCTCGACCCAGCGTCGGCCGGCATCTGCCCGCTGCGGCTCCGGCATCGTTGCCAGCATCTCGAAAAGACGATGGAGCAGGATGCCGCGCTCCCGCGGCGAAAGCGGGCCGGCCTCGCGTTCCGGCCCGGCTTGTTCGGGCCCGGCCAGCCCGGACGGAACCAGCCGTCCCGGCGGTGGTTCCTCGGCAGGTGGCGCGACGAGCAGCCAACCGGGCAACGTTGCCGGGGCGGCGATACCGGGGCCCCGTGAAGCCGGGCGCACCATTTCCCCTCCGGAGGGCAGGTGCGCAGGCGGGATCCGCATCACGCTGCGGCCCAGCCCGTCCAGGCCCATCGCCTTGGCGTCCGGATCGGGCGTGACAACCACGCGTGGATGCCGGGTGAACCCCTCCCGCGCCATCTGGTACCATGTCGCACGGTCGGCATCGTCCATCGGGTGTTCCTGCCCGGCCTTGATTTCCCGGGCAGGCGGGGGCCTTCTGTTGAACCCGCCGAGGATGAGCCGGTCGGAAGCCCGCGTCATCGCCACATAGAACAGCCGCCGGGCCTCTTCTCTCTGCTTCCGGTCGATCTCCTTCGTCACGATATCGAAACCGGGCTGTTTCTCGAGATCGGAGCCCAGCCAGCCGAGCAGCGGCCCGGTGGCGTCCCGCAGGAGGATCGGCTCGCTCTTCCGCGCGGTTTTCGGAGGCCGCATCGTGTCACACAGAAAGACGACCCGCCCTTCAAGGCCCTTCGAGCCATGGACCGTCATCACGCGGATCAGATCGCTACGCGAATCCATGTCGCGCTTGATCTGGGTGCTGCGTTTCCGCTGGTCGAGCAGGAACAGCATCAGCGAGGCAGTCTCGCGGCTCTCGAAGGCCTGTGCCTCCTGCAGCAGCGCATCGACCGGCTCGTGCATGTCCGAACCCAGCCGCGCTTCAAGCGCCTGGCGCCCCGTTCGCCCCGATCCGTCCGGTACCGCCCCGCCGAGCAACCCGGCAAGGAAGGCATAAGGCCCGATCCGCCGCGCCTGCCGCGCAAGGCGCCCGAGCATGCCGGCTACCTCGCCGAGCGCTGGATGGGCCTGAACGGCATCCCAGAGCAGGCCGGGCCGGCCCCGGGCGACGGCTTCCAGCACCGGCTCGTCGACCCCGAAAAGCGGGCTGCGCAGCGCCGTCGCCAGCGCAAGGTCATGGCCCGGGCTCAGAACCGCCTCGGCCACGACCAGCAGGTCCTGCACCGCAATATGGTCCTGCAATGTCAACCGGTCGGCCCCGGCGACCGGAAGTCCGCGCCGTTTCAGGGCGCGCAGCATCGCTTCGAAGAAGGGGCCGCGCTCGCGAACGAGGATCAGCACATCGCCCGGCTCGATGGGCTTGCCGTCACGCTGGTGGCACTGGCCGCTGTCGATCCAGCCGCGGATCGTCCCCGCGACCTTCTCCGCCAGCATTTGCTCCGGCGGCTGCCGGGGCCCCGCCGGCGCAAGATCGGGGATGGGCGGCCGGATAATCGGCCAGATCTCGGCCTCGCCGGGGAAGTCCGGCCAGGCGGCCTGATGCGCCACCGCCTCGCCCGAAAGCGCGACGCCGGATCGGAATTCCGGATGGGCGAAGATCCGGTCAACCAGCTCGAGCAGGTCCGGGCTGGTCCGGAACGAGTAATTCAGCGGGACGGGGCTGCGGATCGGGTCCTTCGCGCGGGCGAGATCTCCGAAATGCTGCCGCGCCGCTTCGAACTCGGCCGGGTTGGCCCCCTGGAACGAGAAGATCGACTGTTTCTCGTCCCCGACGACAAACAGGCTCCGCGGCCGCGTGACACCCCCCTCGCCGGCGAAGAATTCCTCGGTCAGCGCCTTGAGGATCTCCCACATGTCCGGGGTCGTATCCTGCGCCTCGTCGACAAGGATATGGTCGATCGAGGCATCGAGCTTCATCATGATCCAGCCGGCATGGCCGGACCGGACCAGCCGCCGGAGCGAGCCGATCAGATCGTTGAAGTCGAGCGCATTCCGCGCCTGCTTGAGAGCTTCGTAGCGGCCATGCACGCTTTCGGCGAAGGTCATCAGCGCGAGCGAGCGCTCGATGGCCGGGAAGGCATCGTTCAACTGGCGTGCGGTCCGGAACGTTCCGATCAGCGCCTCGAGGCCTGCTGCCAGCGCCGGGGCCTTCCGGCGCTGCGCATCGCTCAGCGTCTGCTTGCTGAGGAGGTCTTTATCTGTCCTGATCGTGTCCAGCAGGGTTTCGAAACGGCGTTCGGGCTCCGGCGCCCCTCCGGCGAGGATCTCGTCGATGGCAGCGATGATGCTGTCCCGGCCCTTGGTCTGGTTGAGACCCCGCGCCATGGCTTGCCAATCCGCCAGAACCTGGTCCGAAGGCAGAGTATCCCAGGCACGTTGTACGGCCTCGTCGGGCCCTTCGCCCGGCAGCAGCCCCAGCACCCGGCGCAGGCTGGCCTCCCGGCCTTCCGGGGGCGGCAGGGTCTCGCCCCGGATCGCGAGGCCGGCGAGCAGTCCCGTTGCTGCCGTGAGCGTCTTTTCGAAGGCGCCGAGCCCGGAACTGTCCAGCAGGACCTGGAACGCCTGGCCAAGCGGGCTGCCGCTGTCGCGGATCGACCGCGCGAGAATGGCTTGCCGGGCTTCTTCCAGCAGGCCTTGCGCGCTGGCCTCGTCCAGGATCTCGAAATTCAGCGGAACGCCTGATTCGAGCGGGAACAGCCGCAGGATGCGCTCGGCAAAGGCATGGATGGTCTGGATCTTTAGCCCGCCCGGCGTTTCGATCGCCCGGGCAAAGAGCGTCCGCGCCTGTTCGAGCTGTGGCGGCGTGAAGCCGGCCGGGCCGGGTTCCGGCCTGAGCATCGCGCCGATCGCCTCGTCCAGCGCCGCATCATCGAGGCCGACCCAGCGCGCCAGCTCCTCGAAGATGCGGTTCTGCATCTCGGCGGCGGCGGCCTTCGTGTAGGTCAGGCAGAGGATCCGGTCGGGCGCGGCGCCCGAAAGCAGCAGCCGGATCACGCGGTTCCGCAGAATGCTGGTCTTGCCCGAGCCGGCATTCGCGGCCACCCAGGCATGCAAGGCCGGATCGGTGGCGCGCAGCCGTTGCTGCTTTTCGGCGAGCGGCAGGAGATCAGGCGTTCTCGCCATCGCCATCTCCTTCATCGTCCGCCTCGGCGCCGCCCAGCGCATCCCATTCGCGGACCCGGGCGAGATGGTCGAAATCGCCAGGTCCCTGCCGACGCACCGGGTTGACCCGGGACGCATAACCTTTCTCGCCCGATGCCAGTGCGCTGAGTTCGTCGACCACGAATTGCCAGATCGCCTCGCTCTCTCCGGTCTCCTCACCGGAAAGGATCGGCTCGGCCTGGCCTTTCGCACGGTCACCCAGGGCGAAATAGGCCAGCTCGGACACAGTCCGGGCGGGCGGCAGTTTCGGGAAGGCGCCGCGCAGGGCAAGAGCCCCGGTCATCGGCAATTGCGGGGCGAGTCCCTTCGCAAGGTCGGCTTTACGCGGCATCGACCCGCCGGTCTTGTAGTCGAAGATCGCGATGTCGCCCGCCGGCGAGTATTCGAGGCGATCCGCCTTGCCGACCAACAGCACGCTGTCGCCCGTGGGCAGGACCAGCGGAAACCGGGCCCGCTGCTCCGGCAGCACCGTGTAGCCCTTGTCCCGCCGCTCCCGGTCAAAGGCAACAAAGGCCGGGATGAGCCGTTCAAACGGACGCCACCAGAAGGCGTGCCGGGCCGGATCCGAGCGGATCCCGCCGAAAATCTCCTCGCCGATCGCCCGGAGGCGGGCCTGCGCCGCGTCCGGCTCCTGCGGCGGCTCCTCGGCGGCATAGAGTTCGAGGCATCGATGCACCAACGTGCCACGGTCCCGCGCATCGATCGGCGGGTCGACCGGATTGAGTGCCTTCAGCCCGAGGATCAGGCGCGCATAGAGAACGAACGGATCGCGCCGCAATGGCTCGATATCGGTGATTGCCAGCCGGGCGGGCACACGCGGCGCAGCGGGGATCGGGGCAGGCCGGCTCGCCGGCTGTGGCATGACACCGGTTTCATCAAGCCGCCCGGACAGGTCAAGAACGGCATCTCCCCGCGCCTTCAGGCCCTTCCAGGCCTCCGCACCGCACAAAGCCTCGAGCCGGCGCCAGAAACGCGAAGGCTGGGCCGGCCCCTCGCCGCCATGGCGTGCGCGGGACAGGACGAGATCGATATGTCCGGCGAGCATCTGGAAATCATGTGCGCTCTGGCCGATCCGCCGCTCCGGTGGCGTCAGGCCGAGGTGCAGCCGCATCGTCCGGGTGAGGAACGGGTCCTCCCGCGCTGCCGGCGGGAACTGGCCTTCGTTCAGCCCGCCGAGGATCAGCCGGTCGGTCGAGACCAGGCGGGCTTCCAGCGGGCCGAGGATCGCTGCCCGGCGATGGCCCCCCGTGGCCGGCAGGACCGCCTCGGCCAGCGTCGACCGGAGAATCTCGCGCAGTTCGGCGCCCGAGCCGGCCTGCTCGGCCGCTGCCTCGAGCAGGGAATCCAGCACCCCTGTCAGCTGGACGCCGCTGGGATGGTTCCGCCAGAGCGGTGCGCCCTCCATAGGGCGGGTCAGGGCGTCCAGCGCTTCCACGAACCGCTCCAGCAAGGCGGGCAAGGATCCCCGCTCCTCCTGCCGCAGCGGGGCCAGGATGCCCTCCAGCTGCCCGGCAAGGGCCATCAGTTCCGCCCGCTCGGGCAGGCTGGCAGCGTGCCCGGCCACCTCCGCCTGCTCGAAGGCCTGCTCGACCTGCCTTTGCAGGGTCGTTCGTTCCCCCGCCCGGCGCTGGCGGAAGACCGCCAGTTCCAGCGCTGTGACCGTCCGGGTCAGTTCAGGCTCGGGCAAGCCGAGCCGGAGATCGGGATGGCGTAACAGCGCCAGCAGATGGGCGCCGCTCGGCTCTTCCACAGCGCGAAGCAGCAGGATGGCCAGCTGGCCGGCCTGCAGGTCGCGCAGCCGCAGCCCGGCGGAATCCTCGATCGCCAGCCCCCAGCGCTTCAGTTCCGACTGGACACGCAAGGCCAGAGCCCGGTCGGCAGTGACCAGCGCCACGTTGCGGCCAGGCGTCTCGAGTGTCTCGCGGATCAGGACGGCAATGGCCAGCGCTTCCCGCCGGGGATCAGGCGCTTCCAGCACGATCATCCCCTCGGTGGCGGCTGCAAGATCGCGCGTGTCGCGCTTCTCGCGCCAGAGATGGACGGTCTCCGCCGGGCCGAGTGCTTCGGAAATCAGCCGGTTCCTCGCCCGGAGGGCCGGCGAAGGCCGGTCGAGGGATGTCACGGCCTCACGGGGGAGGCCGATTGTCGCCAGCGTGGCCTTGAGATGCGACTGGGCATGCGCGAAACGGGTCGCCAGCGAGGCCTGCTCATGCCCGATCAGGTTCCAGTTCTCCGGCACAAGATCGAGGTCCAGTCCCGGCAGGATCACCGCGCCCGCGTCGTGCCGCGCGATGGCGCGCATGAGGCGGGCGGTCGCCGGCACCGAACCGGTCGATCCGGCAAGCAGGAACGCCCCGGGCGCTCCCTCTTGGATCCGCCGCGCCTCGGCATCCAGTGCCGCCCTGCGGAGGCCCTTGGAATCCGCGAAGCCCTGCTCGCCAAGCAGGCCCGGCCAGGCTTCGGCGGCGATCTGCAGGAAGCGCCGCGTCTGCTCCCAGTAGACATCATGTCGAGAGGCGTCGTAGCCCGGCGGAGCGGCCCGGGCGAGCAGGTCGAGCGGCAGATCGGCGATGATGGTCTCGTCGATCAGGCTGCCCAAGGCATCGGCGAGCGCCAGCCGCTCGCGCATGGCATGCGGCCCTTGCGCCGCATGAATCTCGCGGTCACCCAGCCGCGTCAACGCCTGATGCCAGGCCGAGACCAGCGGCAGGAGAAGGAATCGCCGGCGCAACGTATCCAGCGGCCGGAGGGGCCCGGCTTCATCAGGATCCGCGATACTGTCGAGGGTCTCCTCCAGCGGGTCCCACGGCTCGCCCAGCGCGCGGATCTGCGGCAGAAGGACAGGCCTCGGTGCCGTCGCGGCCAGAAGCCGGTCACGAAGCGCAGCCCGCACGCGCTGGGTCGGCACGAAGATCGTCAGATCGGCCAGGGCATCCGGCTGGGATCCATAGTGCACCGGCAGGAGCCGCCCGCCCAGCAGGGCGTCGACGAGACAGGTCACGAAATCCGTGCCCGGGCCGATCGTGAGGACCTGCGGGACCGCGCGCACCATCCCGCTACCGGTCGTAGAGGTCGAGCGCGTGCTCGGCTTCGGCCAGCGCTTGCGGCGTCCCGACATGCATGAAGACGCCGTCGAGCCGGAGCCCGAGCAATCGGCCATTTTCTGCGGCTTCGTCGAAAATGCGGTTCAGGGAAAAGATCTCCGGCTTGCCCGCGAAGCTTTCCGGCTTGAGGATCCCGACACCGGTATAGGCGAAGGGCGCCACGTCGTGCCGGTCCGGGCGCCGCAGGCGGCCGGCCCCGTCCATCAGGAAATCACCACGGCTGCCCCAGCCGATCGTGGTCACAACAGGGGCGACCAGAAGCAGGACGTCCATCGTGGCGGGGTCGAACGTCTCCTGCATCCGCACGAGGTTCCGGCGTGGTCCGTCGAGCCAGATCGTATCGGCATTGAGCGTGAAGAACGGCGCATCGCCGAAGAAGGGCAGCACCTTACGGATTCCGCCACCGGAATCGAGGAGGCGGTCGCGTTCGTCGGAGATCGTCACGGCCGGAAGGCGACGGCTGGCCACGTGCCGGATGATCTGGTCGGGCAGGTAATGCACATTGATCACCGCCTCGGTGATCCCCGATTCCGCGAGCTGATCGAGATTATGGTCGAGCAGCGTCTTCCGGCCGGCTTCAATCAGCGGCTTGGGACGGGCTTCCGTCAGCGGCCGCATCCGCGTTCCCAGCCCCGCGGCCAGAACCATCGCCTTGCTGATCCGCTGCACCCTTCTGGCCTCCGTGCTCAACGCCCAGTTCCCTTGGTTCGGCGAATCCCGGCAGGTGAGTCGCGTACCACGTCTTCAGCTTTGCCAAGGCCGGATGGGCAAGGCAACGCCTGAGATAGGCCTCGATCCGCGGGATATGCTTGAGATAGGCCGGCTTTCCGTCGCGCCGGTCGAGGCGCACGAAGATGCCGAGAATCTTCGAAGCCCGCTGCGCACCCAGGATGGCATAGGCCTGGGCGAAGGCCTGCATGTCGAAATCCGGATCCCGCGCCCGCCGCATCCGGGCATAGCGGGCGAGAAGCTGCAATTCCAGCTCCTCGGGCACGGTGACGCGCGCGTCCTGCAGCAGCGAGACGACGTCATAGGCCGGATGCCCGATCACGCAATCCTGGAAGTCGATCAGCCCCATCCGTTTCAGGCCGTCGCGTTGCGGCATCCAGATGAGGTTGGGCGAATGATAATCGCGCAGGGTCCAGGTCTTCTCGCCGGAGGTCACCGGTTCGAGGACGGACACCCATTGGTCGACATAGGCGAGGCGCATCGCGGCGTTCGGCGTCCGCATCGTGCGATAGGCGAAGAACCAGTCCAGAAGCAGCTCGGTCTCGATCGTCAGCGCCTCGAGATCATAGCGGTGCAGCTTGTGCGTGAGGATGCCCTCGACGGGCAATTCCTGCGGCAAGGTTCGCGCATGCAGTTCCGCCAGCACATCGACCGCCAGCTGGTAGCGCTCCGGGATCGGCCCGTCCGGCCCGATCACGCCCTCGGGGCCAAGATCCTCGATCAGCAGCAACCCCGCCTCGAGATCGCTGGCGAAGATTTCCGGCGCCGAAAAGCCCTGGTCGCGCAGGCCGCGTGCCATGGCGACGAAGGCATGGACGCTCTCGGCCAGATGCACCAGCGTCGAGTAGCTCTTGCCCAGCCGGATCGCCGGCCCGTCCGGGCGGCGCGGCGCGATCATCAGGATGGCCTTCCGCCCGCTGGCAGGATCGGAGATCCGCTCATAGGCGCGGACCGAGGCATCCCCGAGCATGTAGTCTCGCGCCGGATCGACAAAGCCGGCTTTGGCGAACAGGGCTTCGATGGCCCGCCACCGGTCCAGCCGGCCCGCAAACCGGCCCTGTGCAGTCAGGGTCACATGCCGGCCCCGCCCGTCGGGCGGAATGGCAAAGGCAATGTCGAGCCTGTCCGCCGCCAGGACCTCGCCAGCCTTCTCGGCCCATTCGCACAGCACGACGGCGTTCTCCGCCGCATCTTCCCAGCCCAGCTCGACCAGTTCCGAGATGTCCGCGACACGGTAGAGATCGGCATGGACGATCCGGAAACCGTCGCCGTCATAGGTCTGGATCAGGGTGTAGGTCGGGCTCGGCACCTCAAGCGCGGGCTGGCGCGTCAGCGCGCGGATCAGCGCCCGGGCGAAGGTGGTCTTCCCGGCGCCGAGATCGCCGCTGAGTGTCACCAGATCGCCGGGGCGGAATTCCGCCGCGAGTTTCTGTGCCAGCCGCAAGGTGGCGGCCTCGTCGGGCAGGAAATGGTGCCATTGCCAGGCCGGGCCGGGGCTCTTCATCACGCCTCGGGGAGGAACACGACGGTCTGGTGTCCGCCGGAGGGATTGTCATGGATGTCGATGCGCCCGCCATGCAGCAGCACCAAGGCCTTGGCCAGCGAGAAGCGCAGCCCTTGTTCACGCTCGATCCCCGGCAGAATCGACGATTTGCCGGGCACCGCGCTGACGCCCGGATGGTTGCCGCTGTCGGTGACCTCGAGAATGATTCCGCCCTCGGCCTTGCGCACCGCCAGCCGCACGGTCTCGCCCGGCTGGGCGAACGCGACGGCATTGGCAAGGAGGTTGAACACGATATGCCGGAACCGTTTCGGATCGGCCATGACAGGCGGCAGCCCGGCCTGGAGGTTGAGCGACAGCCGAATTTTGGCATCGCCCAGCCGGTCCTTCAGCCCTTCCGTCGCCTCGGCGATGGCGGTACCGAGATCGACCGGTGCCTTGACGATCTCCACCCCGCCGGATTCCACGCCCGCAAGGTCGAGAATGTCCGAGGTCAGGGCGAGAACCGCATCGGCCGCGCGCGAAAGGTCCTGCGCATAGGCCAGCTGCTTTGGTGTCAGTTCACCCGCAACCCCGCCCGCAAGCGCCTGGGCCAGCCCGACCACGCTGGTCAGCGGCGAGCGCAGCTCGAACGAGACCGACTTGATGAAATCGGTCCGCAGGCGCGCGGCCTGGCGAAGGGCCTCGTTATGCTCGCGGAGGCGGTTTTCGGCCTGCACTGTGTCGGTCACGTCGGTCACGGTGACGAGCGTCGCGCGGTCCGGCAGCGGCGCGATCGCAACGGTCAGCGTCCGGCCATCGAGGGTGGCGAGGTTGAACTGCTCGTCATCGCGCGCCTCCATCAGGCTGCACACGATCTCGGAGATACGCCGCCAGCCGCCGGGCGGCAGCTTCCTGACGGAAGCGCCGATGCTCTCGACATGCGGGCGGCCCTGCAGGGCCTCGGGCTCCAGCCCCCAGATCTGGGCAAAGGCCGGGTTTGACAGTTGCAGGCAGCCGTCGGAGCCGAACACGCCGACACCTTCGGAAAGCGCCATCAGCGTTTCCCATTGGGTGTTCTTGAGCTCCTCGTAGGAGGTGGCGAGCGTGAATCGCTCGGTCTCGTCCTCGAACAGATAGGTCAGTCCGCCCTGCGGGTTGGGAGAGATAACCACGCGGAGCGAACGGCCATTCGGCAGCCGCCAGCCATGTTCGGTTGTCTCGGCGGAGGCATATTGCGCGAGGAGCGAGGCCTTCCATTCACGGAAGTCGCTGGCTTCGGGCAGGCGACCCCGGGCGCGGAGCTGGTCGAGCACGGCGCCGTTGGTCGGCTGCCCCTGCAGGAAATTCCGGTCCAGCGCGAAGAGATCGACGAAGGCCCGGTTGAAATAGGTCAGCACCTGCTGCTGGTTGAAGATCGCCACGGCGGTCGGCAGCTCGTCCAGCGTCCGGACATGCGCCTCCATCTGCCGTTCGAGGGCGAGCCTCGTGGCCTCGAGTTCACTGATATCGAGCGCGAAACCACCACCGCCCTCCGGCCCGCTCACCTCGACGACATCGACTTTCCGCCGCTGCCCGGACAGGATCGCCGTAACTGAGCCATGGTAGCGCCCCTGCCGGACCTGCGTCTGGCGGATGGCGGCGCGGTCGTCGCTGTCGAGGATTTCCGTCTGCCGCGAGAGCACGGCATCCGCGCCCGGGAGATCAACGGCTTGCGCATAGGCCGAATTCACCCAGCCCAGCTTCCCGGCCCGGTCCCGCAGCCAGACCGGCTGCGGAATGGCCTCCAGCACTGTCCGGAGTTGCCCCTGTGCGGCCTCCAGTGCCGATTTCTCGTCCATCATCCGGGCGAGGGCCAGCCGCTCCCCGGTCGCGACCTTGAGCGCCATCACGGCCCGGCCGGCAATCGGACGCCCTTCGATCTCGAGGAAATCGCCGCGGATTGACCGGGCATTCATGCTGAAGGACGTCCCCTCCGAGCGCAGTTGCAGGAGGTGAGTGTCCAGTTGCCGCGCCTCGGCCTCGGGCAGCCATTCGGAAAAGGCCAGCACCCGGTGGGGATTGGTGGTTTCGACCACGATGCCGGGATCACCCTCGAATTCCGGCTCGCCTTTCGGGCCGTTCCAGGCCACGAGCAGCCTCTTGTCTGTGGTGAGAAACAGGGCGGAGCGCTCCATCCGCGCCTGTGCATCGCGGATCGTGCGGTTCTGCTCCTCGAAATGCTCGTTCCAGAGCCGCCGGGCCCGCACATGGAGCATCGAGATCGCCGTCGCATAGACCGTCACGACCAGCAGCGCGATGCCGAACGGAAGCGCGCTGTGCATCAGCCCGTAGGCCTGCTGGCCCATGCCGGGCAGGCGGAGCTGGAAGGCCTCGGCATTGTCCTGCGCGAAAGCCTGGACGGGCAGGAGGGCGCCGAGAAAGGTCGAGGCTCTCAACCCGGCGGCCAGCCGCAGCCAACGCCGCGCCCGGGCAGGGCCGCGCCTCACTGTCTTCTCGCCCGATGCCTCGAACCCCATCCCCTGGCCTCCGCGCGCTCCCCGCCGAGGAAGCACGATCGCCGTTGCCACCACGCACCGCGAATCACTTCTGAATCGCCATCGCGCGCACTTTAACCAGCCCGAGACTCCGTCAGGAAGTGGTTAGCAAACAATTGATGCGCCCGGTTTCCCGGGCGCATCTTGGGTGTTCGGAACGAAACGCGAATGCGGCACGGGCGCCGCAACCTGCGCTCAGTAGCGGTAGGTTTCCGGCTTGAACGGGCCGGCTTCCGGCACGCCGATATAGCTGGCCTGCTTGTCCGACAGCTTGGTCAGCTTGGCGCCGACCTTGTCGAGATGCAGCGCCGCAACCTTCTCGTCGAGATGCTTCGGCAGCGTGTAGACCTTGTTCTCGTACTTCTTGTGATGGTTCCAGAGTTCGATCTGGGCCAGCGTCTGGTTCGAGAACGAGCAGGACATCACGAAGCTCGGATGGCCGGTGGCGTTGCCGAGATTCACGAGGCGACCTTCCGAGAGCAGGATGATGCGCTTGCCATCGGGGAACTCGATCTCGTCCACCTGCGGCTTCACATTGTCCCACTTGAAGTTCTTCAGCGCGGAAACCTGGATTTCCGAGTCGAAATGGCCGATGTTGCAGACGATGGCGCGATGCTTCATCGACCGCATATGGTCGACGGTGATGACATCGACATTGCCGGTCGCGGTCACGAAGATGTCGGCGCGGGGCGCGGCATCTTCCATCGTGGTCACTTCATAGCCTTCCATGGCGGCCTGCAAGGCGCAGATCGGATCGATTTCCGACACCAGCACGCGGCAGCCGGCCTGGCGCAGCGAGGCGGCCGAACCCTTGCCCACGTCGCCATAGCCGGCGACCATCGCCACCTTGCCGGCCATCATCACGTCCGTGCCGCGGCGCAGCGCGTCGACAAGGCTCTCCCGGCAACCATAGAGGTTGTCGAATTTCGACTTGGTCACCGAGTCATTGACGTTGATCGCCGGGAAGGGCAGGCGGCCGGCCTTGGCCAGCTCATAGAGGCGATGCACGCCCGTGGTGGTCTCTTCCGAGACGCCCTTGATCGCATCGCGGACGCGCGTGAACCAGCCTGGATTTTCCTTCAGGATCCGCTTGATCAGCGCGAAGAAGATCGTTTCTTCCTCATTGCCCGGCTTGTCGAGGAAGGCGGTCTTGCCCGCTTCCGCCTCGGCGCCGAGGATGATCAGCATGGTCAGGTCGCCGCCATCGTCGAGGATCATGTTCGGCGTGCCGCCATCACCCCACTGGGCGGTGAGGTAGACATAGTCCCAGTATTCCTCGAGCGTCTCGCCCTTGATCGCGAAGACCGGCGTGCCGCCGGCAGCGATGGCCGCCGCGGCATGGTCCTGCGTCGAATAGATGTTGCAGGACGACCAGCGCACATCGGCGCCGAGATGCTTCAGCGTCTCGATCAGCACGGCCGTCTGGATCGTCATGTGGAGGCAGCCGGCAACGCGGGCGCCTTTCAGCGGCTGCTGACCCCGGTATTCATCCCGGACAGCCATGAGGCCCGGCATTTCGGTCTCGGCCATGTCGATTTCCTTGCGACCCCAGGCGGCAAGGCCGATATCCTTCACGATGTAATCCATGGAACCCTCGATGATGGTCGCGCTGTCCCTGCAGCGCGGACAATGTCTTGCCCGGAAGCGAACCGCTCGGCAGGCATGACGGCGCTATAGCAGAAGCCGCAACGAGCCGCAATAAAGATATAAAGATTTCTTTATGTCGAATGGCGTGGCCGGAATACCGGCCACGCGGTAACCATCAGGGAGCCGAGAGCTGGCGGAGGGCGGTCGACCAATCCTCGACATGATAGGACTTCACAATCTGTCCGTTGCTGACCTCATGGATATCGATCGACATGATGGTGAAGGACTTGCCTTTGCCATCCACGCCAAAGAAGGGCCCTTTCGGCGTCCCGCTGGCGCGGCCGCGCACGACGAAGCGATTGCCCGCCTCGATGATCTCCTCAATCTTCCATTCCAGATCCGGGATCAGTTGCGTGAAACCGGTGAGCTGCTTGCCGAGCTCTTCGCGCGATTTGGTCTTGCCGGAATAATCGCCGATGCTCTGGAAGCCTGGCGCAAGCAGCCGGGTTGCTTCTGCCGGCTTGTCCTTGGCGCCCTGGGCGGAGAGCAACCGTGTGTAGAAGGCTTCGACGATGGCCCGGTCATTTGCAGAGACGGGCTGTGACAGCATGAGGCCGGCAACGAGGGTAGAAAGTGCAGCAATACGGCGTGAAATCATCTTGGGTTCTCCTTGTGGCAGGGCCTTGCCGACCCTGGCAACAGGAGATAGGCATGGTCACTCTCTTTAAGGAAGTAGGCACTTTTTTGTAACTTATGCCCGGGAACATGCACCATGGATGGTATGGGAAAGATCGAAGACTGCCCGGTCCGCGGGGTGATCGACGGCATCGGTGACAAATGGAGTGTGCTGCTCTTGCTGCATCTCTCCCATGGCAACCAGCGATTTTCCGGGCTGAAGCGTCTCGTGCCCGATGTCTCGCAGCGTATGCTGACGGCAACACTGCGCAAACTCGAGCGGGATGGGCTGGTCTGGCGGGATGTCCTGCCGACGGTGCCGGCGACCGTAACCTATGGGTTGACCGAACTGGGGTGTTCCCTGATCGCGCATCTGCAGCGCTTGGCAGAATGGGCGAAAACCAACCGGCCCGCCATCGAGCGCGCACGGGAAGATTTCAATCGGCGTCCCTGATCACTCGTCTTCGCCGAAGCGGTTGGCAAGCAAGGCCTGAAGCGCATCCAGCGCCTCGCAGGCCTGGCTTCCGCGCGCCGCGACAGACACTGTGGTGCCCTGCGCGGCAGCCAGTGTCAGCAGGCCCATGATCGACGTACCGCCGACCGTCTCGCCGCAGCGGGTCACCTGCACTTCGGCATCGAAAGCCTCGCAGCATTGCACGAATTTGGCGGAGGCGCGGGCATGCAGGCCCTTGCGGTTGATGATCGGGAATTCCCGCACCAGCGCGCCTTCAAGAACCGGGGGCGGAGGGCAGGGCTGTTCCATCATCGCGTCTCACCGGCCGGCCAGAATGTGGCTGGCCACATTGATATATTTCCGCCCGGCATCCTGCGCCTGAACCACGGCCTCGGCCAGCGGGCTGCTCTCTCGGACCTTCGCCAGCTTCACCAGCATCGGCAGGTTGATCCCCGCGATGACCTCGACATGCGTGCCGTTCATGGCCGAGATGGCAAGGTTGGAGGGCGTGCCGCCGAACATGTCCGTCAGGACGACAACGCCGTCGCCGCTGTCGACATCATGGATGGCCGCCACAATCTCGCCACGGCGGGCATCCATGTCGTCCTCGGGTCCGATGCAGACCACGGCAAGCTGCTGCTGGCGGCCGACAACATGCTCCATGGCGGATCGGAATTCTGTCGCGAGCTGCCCGTGGCTGACGAGTACCAGGCCAATCATGAAGAGATACGGTCCTCTTTCCGCCCGGAAGGGCAGGTCGCGCATTTTGTCCAGCCGCGCGCCTTTGGCAAGCGAAACCAGCATTTTGCCTTGAGTTTTTCGCAAATGCGAGATTAGGGCTCCAGCCAGGCAAAAACAAGATCCGCCTTGGCTGCAAGATCGCGGTCATCGGGCAGGATCAACTGCCTCTGGGCAAGCCCGAGGATCTCGGTGGAGCCCGCGCTATCGGCTGGCAGGCGATCGGGGCTCGCCTCCAGCGTCACGACGGCAGAGATGACAACATCCTCGACGGCCTCCCGCGTGAGAATGCCGGTGCCGCGTGCCTCGATCTGCCCGTGCACGGCCGGATGGCCACGACCGACCAGCCGCCCGCCGGCGACCTCGACCAGCACCCGGTCATCACCGACAAGGCGCGCATGCCATCCTGCAGCACCCGCGCGGGCCAGCAGGGCGAGGGCGAGCGCCGATTTTCCTGCACCGGACCGTCCCCGGATCAGCACGCCGCTCTCGCCGAGGACCACGAGAGTAGCATGCAGGGCCTCCCGCAAGGGGGTCATCCGCTCGCCCCTGCCAGCGGGAGCGACACGACAAAGCGTGCGCCGGCCCTCTGCCCGTCCGCCGAGAGAATGTTCTCCGCCCGGATCGTGCCGCCATGCGCCTCGACGATCTGTTTGGAAATGGCCAGACCGAGGCCGGAATTCTGCCCGAAGCCATGATCCGGCCGGTCGGTGTAAAATCGCTCGAAGATCCGCTCCAGCGCGTGGTCGGGGATACCCGGCCCGTCATCTTCGATCCGGATCTCGACACGCGGCCCGGCCGAGGCCGCCGTGACCCGGACAGTCCCGCCTTCGGGCGAGAAGGATTGCGCATTGTCGATCAGGTTATTGAACACCTGCACGATCCGGCTGTCATGGCCGCGGATCAGCATCGGGCGGATTTTCGGGCCGGAAGCGGGCAGGATGACCTCGACGCGCGCCTCGCCGGGCTTCAGCACATCGTTCTTCATGCCGGCCACCGTGCCCAGCAGCGCGCCAAGATCGAACACATTCGCCTGCGCGCGCTGCAATTCGGCATCGAGCCGGGAGGCATCGGAAATATCGGTGATCAGCCGGTCCAGCCGCTTCACGTCATGCACGATCACGGCCAGCAGCCGGTCCCTGCTGTCCGGATTGCGGGCGAGCGGCAATGTCTCCACGGCACTGCGCAGCGAGGTCAGCGGGTTCTTCAACTCATGCGCGACATCGGCGGCGAAGCGCTCGATGGCCTCGATCCGGCTGTAGAGCGAGCCGGTCATGTCGCGCAGGGACACGGAAAGCTGGCCGATCTCGTCGGATCGATCCGAAAAATCGGGGATCTCCTCGCGGGCCCGGGTGCCGCGCCGCACGCGGTCGGCCGCTTCGGAAAGGCGCCGCACCGGTTCGGCGATCGTGCCTGCCAGCAGCACCGAGAGCACGAGCATCACCCCGGAGGCGATCAGGAAGACCAGTACGAAACCCCAGCGTTCCTCGGCGATGATCCGGTCGACGTCGCCTTCCTGCGTCGAGAGCAGCAACGCGCCCTTGATCCGGCTGCTCCGCTGGATCGGACTAGCGGCATAGACGATCGTCTGCCCGTCGGCCGCTACCCGGACGACATTGCCCGATGTGCCCTTGAGCGCCCGCTGGACCTCCGGCAGGCGCTGCGTCGTCGGTGAATCCTGCTGCGACAGGTCCACCCGCCCGAACCGCTGCTTCACCGCGTTCCAGCTTCGCGTGAACAGCGTCCAGTCCGATTCATCATGGGTCGGCGGCCGCGGATCGGAGAAGGCGCCGGGTGTGTAGAAGGCCTTCGTGTCGAGAAGCAGCAAGCCGTCCTGGTCGAAGATGCGGGCCCGCGTCCGTGTCGGCGTCACCAGTCGCTTGAGGATCGGCGCGACGCGGGCGGGATTGATGGAGAATTCGAACCAGTCGAGCGCCTGCTCCTCGCGTTGAGGTGTTTCGCTCAATTGCTGTTGCAGCAGCTTTTCCGGATCGAGCTGGATCGTGTTGTCGCTGGTGGAGGCCGCGCTCGCGATCGCCGCCGAGATGATCTCTGCCTGGAGCGAGAGCGATTGCGACCGGGCATCGATCACGCCTACCCGCGTCTGGTTCAGCCACAGGAACCCGAGAAACAGCGCCAGCAGACCGGCAATGTTGAGGAAGGCAATCCGCCGCGTCAGGCTTGAGGAGAGCCGCCGCACCAAACCCATGCGAAACCGCGCGGTGAACCGAAGCAAGCTCGAGCGGAGCCCGCGGCGCACTGGCGCCGCCGGTTCAGCCGGATCCGGCCCGGCAATCCGGCTGGCTGGGTTTCGGTCGAGCACGCAATCCTCCCGGGGACTTGTGGGCGCGCGATGCGCCCTCAGCCTTCCTTGAAGCGATAGCCCACACCATACAGGGTTTCGATCATTTCGAAATCATCGTCGACCTGCTTGAATTTCTTGCGCAGGCGCTTGATGTGGCTGTCGATCGTGCGGTCATCCACATAGACCTGGTCATCATAGGCGGCATCCATCAGCGCATTCCGGCTGCGGACCACGCCGGGCCTTTGCGCCAGCGATTGCAGGATGAGGAATTCGGTCACTGTCAGCACGACCTGCTCGCCCTTCCAGGTGCAGGTATGGCGTTCCGGATCCATCTTGAGGTTGCCACGCTCCAGAACCTTGGCATCCGCTTCCTTGCTGGCCGGCAGGTCCTTCGCGCCGGCCCGGCGCAGGATGGCCTTCACCCGCTCCACCAGAAGGCGTTGCGAGAACGGTTTCCGGATGAAATCATCGGCGCCCATCTTCAGCCCGAACAATTCGTCGATCTCCTCGTCTTTCGAAGTGAGGAAGATCACGGGCATGTCGGACTTCTGGCGCAGGCGGCGCAGCAATTCCATGCCGTCCATGCGCGGCATCTTGATGTCGAAGATCGCGAGATCCGGCGGATTCTGTCGCAGCCCGTCCAGAGCCGAGGCACCGTCCGTGTAGCTCTGGATGCGGAAGCCCTCGTTCTCGAGCGCGATCGAGACGGAGGTCAGAATGTTGCGGTCATCATCGACCAGCGCGATCGTGGGCATGGAAATTCCTTGTCATCGCGGGGTCAGGCGCCCCGTTTCCCGGCATCATGGGCCGCATCTCTAGAACAAAGACAGGCCGAATTGTGGCATCGAAGCCGGGACGATGCAAATTGGCCGCCCGCGATTGCGCCAGACGCTTGAATTCCGGTGCCGGGGAGGAGACATCTCGCGGAGCGCGGCGAAGGTCGGATCAGGAGGTCGTCATGTCGGAAACGCCAAAAACTCTCGAAGCCGCCGGGGCCGGCCGCGCCGCGGAGCCTGAACGCGATCCGCGCCAGCCCGCCGATTTCGAGCCCCTGGCGCTCGCGCGAGACCTGTTGCGGGCAGCGCGGACGGGCTCGCTCGGCACGGTCGAGGCAGCAAGCGGCTTTCCGATGGTGACGCTGGCCAGTGTGGCGACGGACTACGACGGCAGCCCGCTGATTCTCACCTCCCGCCTGTCGCACCACACGCAGAACCTGCTCGCCGATCCGCGGGGCTCGCTTCTGCTGTCCCGGCCCGGCAAGGGTGATCCGCTGGCGCATCCGCGGCTCAGCCTGCGGGTGGTCGCCGAACCGGCCGGGGAGCCGCGCGTGCGCAGCCGGTTCCTGGCCCGAAACCCCAAGGCGCGGGTCTATGTCGACTTTCCGGATTTTCTGTTCTTCCGGCTGGTTCCCCAGGCGATGCATCTGAATGGCGGCTTCGCCCGGGCCTATTCCGGCGATGCCGCCCCGATCCTCGCGTCGGCATCGGACTGGGCGGATTTCGAGGCACTGGAGCATTCGGCCGTCGCCCACATGAACGAGGATCATGCCGATGCCGTCCGGCTTTATGCTACCCGGCTCTGCGGCATGCCGGAGGGCCCCTGGCAGGCGGTCGGGCTCGACCCGGACGGGCTCGACATGATGGCGGGCGATCGGCTTGCCCGGCTGCCTTTCGACAGTCCCGTCACAGACGGCGCATCCTTGCGCAGGGTGCTCCGGGAACTGGCCGAAAAGGCGCGCGCGGCGGGGCAATCCGGCTGACTGTGCCAGCCAATTCTGGCCGACACTGGTATGGTAGCAATCCCCGTAAACCTTTTCCGGAAATCTTTGGAACATTTAGCCGAATAGCCCATTGCCTGAGGGCAGATTCCTGCTATTCGCCTCCGCCAATCGCTGTCGCGCGGGAGGGGAGACCCGAAGCGACAGCCGATGGCGGTGCCTTCGGGCCCGCCATCACCTTTGCCCCCTTTCGGGCTGCACCAGGGAAGGACCGCACCTATGGAAACCAGAGGCGTCTTCAACAAGGCCTTGGGACCGAACACGTTCGGCTTCGAGGCTCCGGCCCGGTTCCTTCTCAACCTCGAGGCGCCCGCGCTCTACGAGGAATCCATCCGCCGCAACGAGGCGATGATCACCGCTGGCGGGGCGCTGCTTGCGGAAACCGGCATCCATACCGGCCGTTCGCCGAAGGACAAGTTCGTTGTCCGCGATGCCGGTACCGAGAATGCGGTCTGGTGGGACAACAACAACGCGATGAGCCCGGCGCATTTCGCGACGTTGCTCGCCGATTTCCGCGCCCATGCGAAGGGCAAGGAGCTGTTCGCGCAGGATCTCTATGGCGGTGCCGATGGCGCCAACCGGGTCAAGGTGCGCGTCTTCACCGAATATGCCTGGCACTCGCTCTTCATCCGCAACCTGCTGATCCGGCCGGAACTGCACGAACTCGCCGCCTTCACGCCGGAAATGACGATCGTCGACCTGCCGTCCTTCAAGGCCGATCCCGCCCGCCATGGCTGCCGGACCGGCACCGTGATCGCGGTCGATTTCGCCTCGAAGACCGTGCTGATCGGCGGCACCTCCTATGCCGGCGAGATGAAGAAGAGCGTCTTCACCTATCTCAACTACGCCCTGCCGGAAGCCGGTGTGATGCCGATGCATTGCTCGGCCAATGTCGGCCCGGCGGGTGATTCCGCCGTCTTCTTCGGCCTTTCGGGCACCGGCAAGACCACGCTTTCGGCCGATCCGTCGCGCACGCTGATCGGCGATGACGAGCATGGCTGGTCGAAAAGCGGCATCTTCAATTTCGAGGGCGGCTGCTACGCCAAGACGATCCGCCTCTCGGCCGAGGCCGAGCCGGAAATCTACGCCACCACCCAGCGCTTCGGCACGGTGCTCGAAAATGTGGTGATCGACCCCGAAACCCGCATCCCGGATTTCGATGACGGGTCGAAAACCGAGAATACCCGCTGTGCCTATCCGCTGCATTTCATCCCGAACGCCTCGGAAACCGGCCGCGCCGGCCACCCGAAGAACATCGTGATGCTCACCTGCGATGCGTTCGGCGTGCTGCCGCCCATCGCCAAGCTCACGCCGGCGGAAGCCATGTATCACTTCCTCTCGGGCTACACCGCCAAGGTGGCCGGCACCGAAAAGGGCGTGACCGAGCCGGAAGCCGTGTTCTCGACCTGCTTCGGCGCCCCGTTCATGCCGCGCCACCCGGCGGTGTACGGCAATCTCCTGCGCGATCTCATCGCCAAGCACCATGTCGATTGCTGGCTGGTCAATACCGGCTGGACCGGCGGCAAGCACGGCGTCGGCCGCCGCATGCCGATCCGCGTGACGCGCCGGCTGCTCTCGGCCGCTCTGGACGGTTCGCTCGCCAAGGCTGATTTCCGCCGCGACCCGTATTTCGGCTTCGCCGTCCCGGCTTCGGTGCCGGGCGTCGAGCCGCACATTCTCTATCCGGTCAAGACCTGGCAGGACAAGGCAGCCTTCGCCGAGACCGCGAAGAAGCTCGTCGCGATGTTCCAGGAAAACTTCAAGCGCTTCGAGGCGCATGTCGACCAGGATGTGAAGAGCGCCGCCCCGAAGAACCAGATGGCGGCGTAACCACCGCTCGCCGTCTTTCCGGGCAGGCCGCAAGCGAAGGCACCGGGTTTCCGGTCGCACGTCCGGCGGCTTTTTGCTTTCCTAACCATCCCGTCGTTCGATCGACGCATCGAGCGGCGGAGATTGCCGAATTCAACGCTTCCTTAGGGTTGCGAGCCCGATTGTTACCCCGGCGGGGGGCTGATCGGATGCGCTTGACCAAGAGACTGATCCTGACCGATGCCGATATCCGGCGGGCGATCCTCGTCCTGACCTGCATCTCCGTGGTCATCTCGGTTCTGGTGAGCGCTCTGGTGGTGCTGGCCAATATCGGCTTTGACCTTTCCACCTCGCTGCCGGCAAGCAAGGTCTTGCGCGACACGCTGGTCGTCTCGACGCTCCTGCCGGCCATCATCTGTCCGCTGGTCGTCCATCGTGCGCTGATCACCGTGCGGGATCTCAACCTCGCCCGGGCCGAACTGGACCGGATGGCCCGCACCGATGCCCTGACCGGCCTGCTGAACCGGCGCGGCTTCGATGCGGCCGCGAAGGCCCTGCTGGCCGAGGCTCGGCTGTCCGTTCGTCCGGTCGGCGCGCTGATCTGTGACATCGATCATTTCAAGCGCATCAACGACACCCTTGGCCATGACGCGGGCGATGAGGCCATTCGCCAGGTGGCGGGCCATCTCGCCGCTGCGGCGGGCATGCAGGCCCATTCCGTGGTGGGCCGACAGGGCGGAGAGGAATTTGCCATTTTCGTCAGCGGGTTGACCCAGCGCGAGCTTGCCGCCTTCGCCGAGTCGATCCGGGCGGTGACCTCCGGCGCGCCGGTGCTGTTTGATGGCAGGACGATCCCGGTGACGATCAGTATCGGCCTGGCCATCGACACGCATGACAGCGCCAACCTGCCCGACCTGCTGCGCCTGGCGGACCAGGCGCTCTATCGCGCCAAGGAAGGCGGCCGCAACCGGGTCGAATCCGCCCTGATCGCGGCGTAGGAGCGTTTCGCTCACCCCCGCTCGAGCAGCTTCCCCATCACCCGCGCGGTGTAATCCACCATCGGCACGATGCGCGCATAATTGAGCCTCGTCGGGCCGATCACGCCGACAATCCCGACGATCTTCTGCTCGCTGTCGCGGAACGGCGCCGCGATCATCGACGAGCCGGAGAGCGAGAACAGCTTGTTCTCCGAGCCGATGAAGATGCGCACCCCATCGCCTTCCTCTGCCCGGTTGAGCAGGTCGATCACATCCTTCTCGCGCTCGAGATCGGCGAAAAGCCGCCGCATCCGCTCGAGATCGGTCATCGCCGTCAGGTCCTCGAGCAGGTTGGCCTGCCCGCGCACGATGAGGCGCATATCGCCGGCATCGCTGGTGGTGCTGGCCAGGCCGCTATCGACCAGCCGGGCCGAAAGCTCGCTGATCTCCGCCTCCATGGCCGCCCGGTTGCGGGCAATGTCAGCCTTGACCTCGCCGAGCGTCCGCCCGCGCAGTCGATGGTTGAGGTAGTTTGACGCCTCGACCAGCGCCGAGGCCGGCAGGCCGGCCGGCAGGTTCACGAGGCGGTTCTCGATCGACCCGTCATCGGAAACGAGCACGACCAGCGCCTGTTCCGGGTCGAGCCGGACGAATTCGAGATGCTTGAGCCGCTTGTTCGACTTCGAGGTCACGACGACGCCCGCCCCGCGGCTGACGCCCGAAAGCAAGGTCGTCGCCTCGGCGAGGGCATCGTCGAAGCTGCGCCCGGCCCCGCCGGCGCGGATCTGCGCTTCGATCCGGTCACGGTCCTCGGCCGAGACATCGCCGATCTCGAGGATGGAATCGACGAAGAGCCGCAGGCCCTTCTCTGTCGGCAGCCGGCCGGCCGAGATATGCGGCGCATAGATCAGGCCGAGATCCTCGAGATCCTGCATCACGTTGCGCACGGTGGCAGCCGAGAGGGAAACCGGCAGGGACTTCGAGATATTGCGCGAGCCCATCGGCTCGCCGGCTTCGAGATAGCCTTCCACAACCCGGCGGAAAATATCCCGCGAACGCTGGTCAAGTTCGGCCAGCGCGGGCGGTGGCGTCATGTCACCGTCTTTTTTCATGGCCTTTCCTGGTCACTCCGAAAGTCGACCCACCCCGCCACTATGCGCAAGGGCATTCGCAAGGGGAATACCACTCTTGTCATTCGTATGGCTTGAATGCCAGCGCAATCACGCGTAGAAGCCGCGGCCGGCTCCCGCTCCCCGGGGCCGCAGGAGAAGCCATCATGCGTCCCTCGAAACGCGCGCTCGACGAAATGCGGGCGGTCTCGCTCACGCGGAATGTCGCGCGCTATGCCGAAGGCTCCTGCCTCGTGAAATTCGGCGAGACGCATGTGCTCTGCACCGCCTCGCTCGAAGAGCGCGGACCGTCCTGGCTGCGTGGCACCGGCAAGGGCTGGGTCACGGCGGAATATTCGATGCTGCCCCGCGCCACGCTGGAGCGGACGCGCCGCGAGGTTACCGCGGGCAAGCCCTCCGGCCGTACGCAGGAGATCCAGCGGCTGATCGGCCGCGCGCTGCGGGCCGTTGTCGATCTTCCTGCCCTCGGCGAGAAGCAGATCACCATCGATTGCGATGTGCTGCAGGCCGATGGCGGAACGCGCACCGCGGCGATTACCGGCGCCTGGGTGGCGCTGCATGATTGCTTCGCGTGGATGCAGTCCCGCAACATGGTCACCACCATGCCTTTGCGGGATCATGTCGCGGCGATTTCCTGCGGCATCTACCGCAACAATCCGGTGCTCGACCTTGATTATGTCGAGGATTCCAACGCCGAGACGGATGCGAATTTCGTGATGACCGGCCGCGGCGGCATTGTCGAGGTGCAGGGCACGGCCGAGGGTGCGCCCTTCTCCGAGGAAAACCTCCTCGCCCTGCTGGGTCTTGCGCGCAAGGGCATCCAGGAACTCGTCGCGCTGCAGAAGACCGCGATAGCGGGGTAATCATGGCCCGTCCGATCACCGGGCGACTCGTCATCGCCACGCATAATGCCGGCAAGCTTGTCGAGATGACCGAGCTTCTCGCCCCCTATGGCATCGCCACCGTTTCAGCGGGCGAACTCGGCCTGCCCGAGCCCGAGGAAGACGGGATGATGTATGC
Source organism: Rhabdaerophilum sp. SD176 (assembly GCF_030143245.1). Lineage (GTDB taxonomy): Bacteria > Pseudomonadota > Alphaproteobacteria > Rhizobiales > Beijerinckiaceae > Rhabdaerophilum. The sequence goes on from NZ_JARJNS010000005.1 coordinate 315,237, forward strand.
CGAAAACGCCGCCATCAAGGCGCTGGCGGCGGCGCGGGCGGCCAATCTGCCGGCGCTTGCGGATGATTCCGGCCTTGCGGTCGATGCGCTCGACGGCGCACCCGGTCTCTTCACGGCGGACTGGGCCGGCAAGCCGCGCGATTTCGGCCGGGCCATGGCCCGCGTCGCTGACGAATTGCGCCTGCGGGAGGTCGAGCCGGAAGGCGCACGCGCGCATTTCGTCTCCGCGCTCATGGTCGCCTGGCCTGACGGGGAGACACTCCTCGCCGAGGGGCGCGTATTCGGCGCGCTCACCTTCCCGCCAAGGGGCAGCGCCGGTTTCGGGTACGATCCGATCTTCCGGCCTGATGGCCATGACAGGACGTTTGGCGAGATGTCCGCCGAGGAAAAACATGGTATCCGCAAGATCGATGGCCGCCTTGAAGGCTTGTCGCATCGCGCGCGGGCCTTCATTCGCCTGGTGGCGAAAGCCGGATTGACGGAAAAGCGCTGATGAAGCCCGCACAACCGCCTTTCGACGCCGGATTCGGCGTCTACGTTCATTGGCCCTTCTGTCAGGCCAAATGCCCCTATTGCGATTTCAACTCGCATGTCCGGCGCGGCGGCATCGACGAGGCGCGCTTCGTCGCCGCTTTCGCCCGTGAGATCGACCATATGGCCAGCCTTGCACCGGCACGGCAGGTCAGCTCGATCTTCTTCGGGGGTGGCACGCCGTCGCTGATGAAGCCGGAAACCGTCGGCGCCATTCTCGAGGCTATCGGCGCCCACTGGTCGGTGACGCCCGATTGCGAGATCACGCTGGAAGCCAACCCGACCAGCGTCGAGGCCGGTCGTTTCGCCGGGTATCGCGCCGCCGGGATCAACCGCGTCTCGCTCGGCGTGCAATCGCTCGTCGAGCCGGACCTCAAGGCCCTCGGCCGTCTGCACAGTGTCGGCGAGGCGCTGGTTGCGGTGTCCATCGCCGCCAAGCACTTCCAGCGTTTCTCGTTCGACCTGATCTATGCCCGGCCCGGGCAGACGGTGGCAGACTGGCGCGAGGAATTGATCGAGGCGTTGGCCCACGCGCCCACCCATCTCTCGCTGTACCAGCTGACCATCGAGCCCGACACGCCGTTCAAGGCGCTGCACGAGGCGGGGAAGCTGGTCATCCCCGATCATGATCTCGCCCGCGACCTCTATGAGGCCACGCAGGAGATCTGCGACAAATACGGCATGCCGGCCTACGAGGTCTCGAACCATGCCCGACCGGGCGACGAATGCCGCCACAACCTGCTCTACTGGCGCTACGGCGAATATGCCGGCATTGGCCCCGGGGCCCATGGCCGCCTCTTCACCGAGCGCGGGCGCCGCGCCCTGGTGACCGAGCGCTCGCCCGAAGCCTGGCTCGATTATGTCGAGCGCGATGGTCACGGCATCGTCGGTGACGAGACGCTCTCCAATGAAAACGAGGCCGATGAGTTTCTGCTGATGGGCCTGCGTCTGCGCGAAGGGATCGATCCGAAGCGCTTCGCCCTGCTCAAGGGCAAGGCGTTCGACGCGAGGCGTATTGCCGCTCTCTCCGAGGAGGGTTTGATCGAGCCTTGCAACGACGGCAGGCTTCGTGTTTCGCGCGAGGGGTTTCCGGTCCTCGACGCGATCGTGGCCGATCTCGCGGCCTGAGCTTCAGTTCACCCCGACAAAGCTGCCCGGCGCCTGCGCGATGGCCCGGGCCGAGCCCGAACGGATCTCGTAGACCACGAGCCCGCGATCATTCAGGCCGTTCTGCCGGAACCGGAAGACGCCGTCCTGCCCGGAAAAGCCATTGCCATTGGTCAGCGTGGCCTCGCTGAAGCGCTGGGTGCCGAAATTCTGCGTCAGGGCGCTGGCGAGGGTCACCGCATCATAGCCAAGCGTGGCGATGCGGGTCGGGGCCGAGCCGAACTGGCTCTGGTAACGCCCGGCCAGCGCGTTGAACCGGGCATTGTCCGGCGCGGCGAACCATGCGCCGTCCAGCGTGCCCATGCCATGCACGCGCGGATCGTTCCAGATCCCGGTCGAGATGATCTGCAGGTCGCGGCCCGTCAGCCCGGCGGCGGCCATGCTCTGGGTCACGGCGCCGATTCCGTCGGCGCCCTCGCCGATGAACAGGGTATCGGCCGAGGATTGCGCCTGCTTGACTTGCGCGACAGCTGCATCGATCGACGCCTTGTTGCCCGGCTGGTAACGGGCCACGGTCGCGACGCGGCGGCCACCCTGGTTGGCGACCTGCTGGAATTCGGCCTCGACGACATTGCCATACGGCGTCTGCGGAATGAGCGCCGAGAAGGACCGCTTGCCACGGCTGCCGGCAAAGGTGACGACGCGCTGGACATCCGATTGCGGCAGGAAGCTGAGCAGATAGACCCCGCGTTGCGCTGCGCCTGCATCCGACGAGAACGCGATGACCGGCTTCCCGGCTGGCCGGGCCACGGCAGCGACGGCCTGCACGGAAGGCGCGAAAAGCGGGCCGATGATCAGTTCGACGCCTTCGCCGAGCAGTTCCTGCGCAGCCTGGCGTGCACCATCGGGCGTGCCCTTGTCGTCCCGGACCAGCAGCTGGATGCTCGATTGCCCGCCGGAGAAGTCGCTGATCGCCATCTGTGCGGCATTCCGCAGGCTGAGTGCCGCCGCCTGGCCGTTGGCCGAGGAGAGCGGCAGGATGAGTCCGACCTTGACCGATCCGTTGCCAATCACATCGCCGGTTGGCGTATTGGGCGGTGGCGCGTCGCTCCCGGGGCCGACCAGACCATCAAGACCCCCGGCGCACCCAGCCATGAGACTGGCCAGACCGATCGTTGCCAGGAGCCGCCGCCGCGACGGGGAAGACACCCCGATCAGCTTCGGATGAGCCGGCTCCCATGTGTTGCCCACAGTCTTGCGACCCGTCATCGCGATACTCCACCCTCGCATGTGCGGGTTTCCCGAGGCGGAATCCGGCACATTTCCAGAGTCACGAAAGCCAGAAATTGGGGCAAGTTCAAGGATCACTTGAAAAGAGCGTTAACGATATTTGCAAACCATGTTGTCTGTGCCACGGCACTTCATGCGGGATCGCTGTTTTGCAAACCGCCTTCCGCTGTGGCAGCAAGGCGAGAATCCCGCCCCGAATCGTGCCTTGGCGGGCTTGTCGCACAGGCTGGATCGCATCATGGCGTCACAATTCACGGTTCTGGGGCTGGCGGCCGAGGCCGATCGGCTTCAGCCGGGCCTGCATATCGTGGCCACCCCGATCGGCAATCTCGGCGACATCACCCTGCGTGCCCTGTCCACTTTGGCCGCTGCCGATGCCATCCTCGCCGAGGACAAGCGGGTGACGAAGGTCCTTCTCGCCCATTACGGCATCACGACCCCGATCCTGGCCTATCATGAGCACAATGCCGGCGAGATGCGTCCTGTCGTGCTGGAGCGGCTTGCCGCCGGGCAGGCCCTCGCGCTGGTCTCCGATGCCGGCACCCCCCTCGTCTCCGATCCCGGCTACAAGCTGGTCGAGGCGGCTGTTGCTGCCGGCCATCCCGTGACCGCCCTGCCGGGTGCCTCCGCCGTCCTGACGGGCCTTGTCCTCTCCGGCCTGCCGAGTGACCGCTTTTTCTTCGAGGGTTTCCTGCCCTCGCGCAGCACCGAAAGGCGACGGCGGCTTGGCGAGCTGGCCGCCATTCCCGCCACCCTTGTCTTCTTCGAAGCGCCACACCGCACGCCCGAATCGCTTGCCGACATGGCCGATATCCTCGGCGAAAGGCCGGCGGCCCTCGCGCGTGAGCTGACCAAGAAATTCGAGACCGTCCGTCGCGGCCTCCTGCCGGATCTCGCTGCTGCCTTCGCGACGGAAGGCCCGCCCCGGGGGGAAGTCGTGCTGATGGTCGGCCCGCCAGGAGCCGGGGCCGGCCTCACCGACGAAGCCATCGATTCCGCCCTCCGCGCGGCGCTGGAAGGCCATACGCAGCGGGATGCCGTCCATCTCGTGGCCGCCGAACTGGGCCTGCCGCGCAAGCGCGTCTATGCGCGCGCGCTCCGGCTCGGCGAGGGGGCGCCGGATGACGAAGGTTGATCGCCGGCAGGCCTTCCTGCTCGGCCACGATGCCGAGTTCTGGGCCGGCCTGCTGTTGCGGGCCAAGGGCTACCGCATCCTCGCCCGCCGCTATCTCCGGGCCGGCGGCGAGATCGACCTGATCGCCCAGCGTTTCGGAACACTCGCCTTCGTCGAGGTGAAGGCCCGGCCGAGCCTCGAGGAGGCGCTCGCTGCGGTTTCCGAAGCCAAGCTTGCCCGCATGGCCCGGCCAGCCCGCGCCTTCCTCGCCAGTCGGCTGGTACAACCGAAGGTGATCCGCTGCGATGCGATCCTGGTTGCGCCCGGCCGCTGGCCGCGCCATATCGAGGCGGTCGGCGACCTGCCGCTCGACTAGCCGTGTTTTCCCGCGCTTCCGGCTCGGTTCGCCTTTGGGAAAAGCGGGGAATCAGGAATACCGTGCCTGACGGATGGAGAGGGCTCCATCGGGATGGTACCTGCAGCCGGAGGCACTATGGCGCTCAAAATCGCCGTCCAGATGGACCCGATCGAGAAGATCAAGATTGCCGGGGATTCAACCTTCGCGCTGATGCTGGAAGCGCAGGCGCGCGGCCATTCGCTCCATGTCTACGGCGCGGAAGACCTGACCCTGTGCGACAACCACCTGACCGCCAGGATGCGCTCGGCCCATGTCCGCGATGTCGTGGGCGACCACGTCACCCTCGGCGGGTCCGAGCGCTTCGACGTTTCGGCCTTCGATGTCGTGCTGATGCGGCAGGACCCGCCTTTTGACCTCGCCTATATCACGGCCAGCCACCTGCTCGAACGCGTTCATCCCCGGACGCTGGTGGTGAATGACCCGGCCCATGTGCGCAATGCGCCGGAAAAGATCCTCGTCACCGAATTCCCGGATCTGATGCCGCCGACGCTGATCTCGCGCGATCGCGCCGAGATCGAGGCCTTCCGCGCCGAACATGGCGATCTCGTCATGAAGCCGCTCTACGGAAATGGCGGTGCGGGCGTGTTCAAGGTCGCCCGCGACGACCTCAATTTCAACGGCTTCATGGATCATTTCGCCGGCATTGCCCGCGAACCCTGGATGATCCAGCGCTTCCTGCCGGCCGTCCATGCCGGCGACAAGCGCATCATCCTCGTCGATGGCGTCGCCATGGGCGGCGTCAACCGGGTCCCGGCGGCGGGCGACATCCGGTCGAACCTCGTCCGCGGCGGTGCTGCCGAATCGACCGACTTCACCCCGAGGGAACGCGAGATCTGCGAGCGCATTGGCCCGCTCTTGCGCGAGCGCGGGCTGATCTTCGTCGGAATCGATGTGATCGACGGCAATCTGACCGAGATCAACGTCACCTCGCCGACCGGCATCCGCGCGATCAAGCGGCTCGGTGGCCCGGATCTGGCGGTGCCGGTCTGGGATGCGATCGAGAGGCGGCTCGGGTGAGGGCGGGCGAGGAATTCCTGCGCCATGCGGCCGGGAGCCTGACCGAGCCGATGCCGGTCGACCTGCCCGGAGAACAGGCGCGCGGCGTCTTCGTCCAGCGCGCCAAGACTTTCCTCGCCAAGGCGCGGATCGAAGCCGAGGCTGTTCTGGGCCGCGAGGGCGGATTCGCCTGCGCGCGAATCCTTTCCACGGCGCAGGACATGGTGATCGAGGCGCTGTTCGACCTTGCCCGCGAGCGGCTTTACCGGGCGCACAATCCCACGTCGGGCGAGAAGATCGCCGTGGTTGCCGTCGGCGGCTACGGCCGCGGTACGCTGGCGCCCGGCTCGGATACCGACATCCTCTTCCTGCTGCCGGTCTCCACGCCGTGGGGCGAGAGCATCGCCGAGGCCATGCTCTATGCCCTGTGGGATATCGGGCTGAAGGTCGGGCATGCGACCCGCACCATCGAGGAATGCATCCGCGTCGGCCGCGAGGATCTCACGGTCCGCACCGCCCTGCTCGAATCGCGGCTGGTTGTGGGGGACGGCACGGTTTTCGAGGATTTCCAGCAGCGTTTCGACCGGCAGGTCGTCCAGGGGCGCACCACGGAATTCGTTCAGGCGAAACTGGCCGAGCGCGACGAGCGGATCCTCAGGGCCGGCCAGTCGCGCTATCTTGTCGAGCCGAATGTAAAGGAAGGCAAGGGCGGCTTCCGCGACCTGCAGACCCTCTACTGGATCGTGAAATACGCCTATCGCATCAAGGATCCGCGCGAGCTTGTCCGCGTCGGCGTCTTTACCGCGCGCGAACTTGGCCTGTTCCGCCGCTGCGAGGAATTCCTCTGGCGCGTCCGCTGCCATATGCATTTCGCGACCGGTCGGGCCGAGGAGCGGCTGACCTTCGATGTGCAGCGCCTGATTGCAGAACGCATGGGCTACCGGGATCGTGGCCCGACCAGCGCGGTCGAGCGGTTCATGAAGCACTACTTCCTGATCGCCAAGGAAGTCGGCGATCTCTCGGCCATCGTCTCCGCTGCGCTGGAAGCACGCGACGAAAAGCCCAGGGCGCTGCTTTCCCGCGTCGTCGGGCGTCTGCGCGGCCGCGCGAAGCCGCTTTCCGGCACGCGCAGTTTCGTGCTCCAGAACAACCGCATCTCGACATCGGGGCCGGATGTGTTCCGCGAGGATCCGGTCAACCTGATCCGCCTCTACTGGTATGCTGATCGCGACCAGTTGCCCATCCACCCGCATGCCACCCGGCTGGTGACGCTGTCGCTGCGGCTGATCGACGAATCGCTCCGGCAGGATGTGGAGGCCAACCGTCTTTTCCTCGAGATCCTGACCTCACGCCGGCAGCCGGATACGGTGCTGCGCCTGATGCACGAATCCGGTGTCCTCGGCCGCTTCATCCCGGATTTCGCCCGCATTTCCGCGATGATGCAATTCTCGATGTATCATCATTACACGGTGGATGAGCACACCCTCCGGTGCCTCGGCGTTCTGGCGCAGCTGGAACGCGGCGAATTGCGCGAGGAGCTGCCGCTTTCCAACCACATCCTTCCTCTGATCCAGAACCGCCGGCTGCTCCATGTCGCGCTGTTCCTGCACGATATTGGCAAGGGCCGCAGGGAATCGCACGAGGCGGTTGGCGCGCGCATCGCCCGCCAGCTCTGCCCGCGTCTTGGCCTGACGCCGCAGGAAACAGACACGGTCGTCTGGCTGGTCGAGAACCACCTGATCATGTCGCAGTCCGCGCAGAGCCGCGATATTTCCGACCCTCGCACCATCGCGACCTTCACCGAGAACATCCATACGATGGAGCGGCTGCGCCTGCTGCTCGTGCTGACAGTCTGCGATATCCGCGGCGTCGGGCCCGGCGTCTGGAACGGCTGGAAGGGCCAGCTTTTGCGCTCGCTCTATCGCGAGACCGAGATGATGCTCTCCGGCGATTACGGCGGCGCCGAACGGGGCGAACGCATCCAGCTTGCGCAGCGCGCCCTGCGCGAGAAACTGCCGGACTGGAGCGACGAGCGCTTCCGCGCCTTTGCCCAGCGCCATAACCCGGCCTACTGGATGAAGGTCGATCTCGCCCACCAGATCCAGCATGCCCGGCTGGTCGAGAAGGCCGAGAAACTCGGAGACAGATTCCAGGTCGAGACTGCAACGGATGCCTTCCGCGGCGTGACGGAACTGGCGGTGCTCGCCATCGACCATCCGAGGTTGCTCTCGATCCTCACCGGCGCCTGCGCCGCCGCCGGCGCGAATATCGTGGAAGCCCAGATCTCAACAACGCAGGACGGGTTCGCCCTCGATACGATCACCATTTCGCGGGCCTTCAATCAGGATGCCGACGAGATGCGCCGGGCCGAGCGGGTGGCGAGGCACATCGTCGCGACACTGAAAGGCGAGGTCCGCCTGCCGGAAATCGTGGCGTCGCGCCGCGCCCAGACCACGGTTTCGCAGGCCTTCCGCGTTGCGCCGGATGTCACGATCGACAACGAGCTCTCCTCGAAATCGACCGTGGTCGAGGTGACCGGCCTCGACCGGCCCGGCTTGCTCTATGAGCTGACGACCGAGTTCGGCAAGCAGAACCTCAACATCAATTCCGCGCGCATCGTCACCTATGGCGAGAAGGCGGTGGACGTCTTCTACGTGACCGATCTGACCGGGGGAAAGATTTCGCAGGCAGCCCGCCAGCAACGCCTGCGCAAGGCCCTGCTGGACGTCCTCTCCCAGCCCGATCCGGCCCAGCCGGCGAATTCCCCGAACGCCGCTTGATTTTGCGGCAGGGAATCCTGATATCGGGTTCAGATTCTCAATCCCTTGCAAGATGTGGAAGGATGATCGATGAGCAGCGATCAGGACAACAAGCCCGCGGCCAACGCGGCCGATGCCCCGTCGACGGTGCCGGATGCCGAACGTCTGGCGACATTGGAGCGGGAAAATGCTGACCTGAAGGACCGGCTGTTGCGCGCCCTGGCCGAAATGGAGAATCTCCGCCGCCGGACCGAGCGTGAATTGCAGGACCAGCGCGCCTATGCGATCACCAAATTCGCCGGTGACATGATCAGCACGGCGGACAATCTCCGCCGCGCGCTCGATGCGCTGCCCAAGCCCGAGGAAGGCGAGACGGTCGAACGCGAGCCGGCAGTCCAGGCGTTGATCGATGGAGTCGAGTTGACCGAGCGCGAATTGATCAAGGCGCTCGAGCGCCATGGCGTGAAGAAGCGTGTGCCGGTGGGCGAGCGGTTCGATCCGCATCGCGATCAGGCCATGTTCGAAATCCCGGACGAGACCCAGCCGAACGGCACCGTGATGCAGGTCGTCCAGCCCGGCTACACGATCGGCGAGCGCACCCTGCGCCCCGCGATGGTCGGTGTGTCAAAGGGCGGCCCGGCCCGCCCGCCGGTCGAGGCAGAAGCTTCGGCCGAACCGGCGTCTTCTCCCGCCGCCGAGGCGCCGCGCCCGCAGGGTGATCCGGCCAAGCCGCGCTTCGACAAACGGGCCTGAATGAGGAGGCCCGCCGCTCAGCGGGCCCTTCAGGCAAGTTCCTTGCACGAGGCGATCGTCGAATCCGGATTGAGCCGATAAACAATCGGAACGCCAGTGGCGAGTTCACGGGCGATGATCGCCTCGCCTGACAGGCCTTCCATCGCCATGATCAGGGCCCGCAGCGAATTGCCATGCGCCGCGACCAGCACGCGCTTGCCGCCGAGCACCTGCGGCAGGATGCGGTGGATGTAATAGGGCAGCACGCGCGCCGCAGTGTCCTTCAGGCTCTCGCCACCGGGCGGCGGGATGTCGTAGGAGCGGCGCCAGATATGCACCTGCTCCTCGCCCCATTTCGCACGGGCATCGTCCTTGTTGAGGCCGGCCAGATCGCCGTAATCCCGTTCGTTCAGTGCCACATCGCGGATCGTCTCGAGCCCCGGCTGGCCCAGCCCTTCGAGGATCAGGCGGCAAGTATGCTGCGCACGGCTGAGATCGGAGGTGAAGGCGATATCGAAGCCGATTCCCTCGCCCTTGAGCCGTACCGCGGCGGCCTTGGCTTCCTCGACACCCTGCGCCGTCAGGGCAGGGTCCTTCCAGCCGGTGAAGAGGTTCTTCAGGTTCCATTCGCTCTGGCCATGGCGGCAGAGCACGAGCAGGCGGTCAGACATCGACAAATCCTTCGGCAAGAAAGTCCCGGTGATTCCATGTTCCGGTGCAGGAGCCGCAAGCAGGCGGGCGCCCGGTTCTTGGGGCAAAAGCTCTTGGCGCGAAAGCGGCCGGCTTTCAACCCCTGCTTCCGGCGGGCGCCGGGCTCAGCCGGTCAGGCCGAGCACATCGTCCATCGAAAAATGGCCGGGTTTCCGGCCTCTTCCCCACAGGGCCGCCTTCACGGCACCCTGTGCGAACAGGCCGCGGTCCTCGGCGATATGGCGGAGTTCGAGCCGCTCGCCATTGCCGGCGAAGATGACCGTATGGTCACCCACCACAGTGCCGCCGCGCAGGGCCTGGAACCCGATCGTTCCCGGCTCCCGCATCCCGGTATGCCCGTCCCGCGCCCGGACAGACTGGCTGCGAAGATCGACTTGCCGGCCCGCCGCTGCTGCCTCGCCGAGCAGCAGGGCCGTGCCGGATGGCGCATCCACCTTCATCCGGTGATGCATTTCCACGATCTCGATATCCCAATCAGCCGCCAGCGAGGCCGCAGCGCGGCGGACGAGCGCGGCCAGCATGTTGACGCCGAGGCTGAAATTCCCCGAGCGGATGATCACGGCATGCCGCGCGGCGGCATCAAGCCGGTCGAGATCGGCATCGCCGAGGCCCGTCGTGCCCACGACATGCACCAGCCGGGCCTGCGCGCTCAGTTCGGCAAAGCCGGATGTCGCGGCCGGCGCGGTGAAGTCAAGCACGCCATGCGCGCGTACGAAAGCCGCGAGTGCATCGCTTGTCACCGGGATGCCATTCGGCGTCAGTCCGGCCAGCCCGCCGGAATCCTGCCCCAGCAGCGGCGAAGCCTCATGCTCGACCGCCGCATGCAGCACGGTATCCGGGTTTTCGGTCACGGCCCGCACGAGAGCCCGGCCCATCCGGCCGCCCGCTCCCACCACCACAAGGCGCATCGGATCCGTCATCGGCTCAGCCCGCATAGCCCGGGCAGATCACGAGATCGATTTCGCCGACCTGGTCGAGATGGACCTTCGCCGCCTGGTATTCGGGCGAGTGGTAGCAGGCGACCGCCGTGTCGTAATCCGGGAATTCGACCACCACATTGTGCTTGCGCGGCTGCCCCTTGGCGACAAGGCCCGCCGGCCCGCGGACGATGAACCGGCCACCGTATTTCTCGAAGGCGATCACGTTCAGCGAGCGGTACTTCTGGTAGGCGTCATCATTGCTGACATCCACCCGGGCGACCCAATAGGCCTTGGTTGCGGTGCTCATCCCGGCCTCCCTTACACGCCTTCGACGATGACGAAATCACCGACGCTGACCGGCCAGCGGAGGCGGCGGGCCTCGGTATATTCGGGCGAGAAGAAATAGGCCTTCGCGGCGTCGAAACTCTCGAACTCGATCACGACATTGCGCGTCCGGCCCTCGCCCTCGACAATCTCGAACCGGCCGCCACGCGCCAGGAATGTGCCGCCGTATTTCTTGATCGCCTCGCTCGCCTTGGCGGCATAGGCCTTGTAGGCCTCGGGGTCATGCACGGAGACACGGCCGACAATATAGGCTTTGGGCATGGCGTTTCCTTTCAGGCTGTCTTGGCGAGGTCGTCGAGGATGCGGGCCAGCGCAAGGGCTGGGTCCGGGGCGGCCGTGATCGGCCGCCCGATGACCAGATGGTCGGCGCCGGCGCGGACAGCATCCTGCGGCGTCATGATGCGCTTCTGGTCGCCCACCGCATCGCCGGCGGGGCGGATCCCCGGCGTGACGAGCAGCAGGTCGGGCCCGACCGCGGCGCGGACAACGCCGATATCGGTGGCGGAGCAGACCAGCCCGCCGATCCCGGCCTCCATCACCTGCCGTGCCCGGAGCGGCACCATCTCCGCGACGGGACGGGCATAGCCGGCTTCGACGAGATCGGCATCATCCATCGAGGTGAGCACCGAGACGCCCAGCACCGAAAGCGAGCTGCCGGCAGCACCCCTGGCGGCGGCCCGCATGGTCTGCGGATAGGCATGGACCGTCAGGAACCGCGCGCCGAGGCCGGCAATCTGGCTCACGCCCTTTTCGATCGTGTTGGGAATGTCATGCAGCTTGAGATCGAGAAAGACATGCTTGCCTGCCGCGATCAGGGTCTTGGCCAGCTCGATCCCGCCGACAAAGGCCAGCTCGTAGCCGATCTTGTAGAAGCGGCCGGCATCGCCGAGCGTTTCGACCATGGCCGAGGCCGCCCGCGTATCGGGCAGGTCGAGGGCGATGATCACGCGTTCGCCGGGATGCATCACGGGCTCTCCAGCCGCGGAACGGCGGCGCTGCGGCGGCATTCCAGCACCAGCCGCTTCAGCGTGGCGTCGAGGAACTTGCTGGCGCCCTCATCGGTCAGCCCGCCTTCGGCCGGCAGGACCTTGTTGGCAAAGGGCACCGAGGCCATGTCCGGAATGACCAAGGCGCCGAAGCCCAGTTCGAGCATCGTGCGGAACTGCGTCAGCGCGCGATAGCCGCCGCGCGCGCCGGGCGAGGCCGCACCGAGCGCCACCACCTTGCCGGCAAGGCCCGGCCCGTCCTTGCGCACCATGCTGACCCAGTCGAGCGCATTCTTGAGCAGGGCCGGATAGCCGGAATTGTATTCGGGGCAGGCGATGAAGAGCCCGTCATGCTCCAGCACCTGCGTCGTCAATGCCCGCGCGGCGAAGGGGGGATCGGCCCGGCCGTCATCATCGGCGAAAGGCAGCGCGTGATCGGCAAGCGACAGCGCCGTCACTGTAACGCCGAGCCCTTCCAGCTTCTGCGCGGCGACATCGGCCAGTCGCTGGTTCAGCGACGCCGGACGTGTGGAGCCGGAAAAGACGAGAATGGATGTCATGCCTGACCTCAGCCTTGTTGCCGCACGCTGCTGGCTTTAGAGGAAGGGGCAGGACTTGCAAGCCCCGCCCGGAGACGTCGAATGATTTTTGATGGATTGGTTCCTGCGATCGGCAACACGCCGCTGATTCGGCTGAAGCGTGCCTCGGAGGAGACCGGCTGTACGATCCTCGGCAAGGCGGAATTCCTCAATCCCGGCCAGTCAGTGAAGGACAGGGCCGCGCTCTTCATCCTGAAGGATGCCCTTGCCAAAGGCCTCGTCCGCCGCGGCGGCGTGGTGGTGGAAGGCACGGCCGGCAATACCGGGATCGGGCTGACGCTGGTCGGCAACACGCTCGGCCTGCGCACGGTGATCGTCATCCCCGACAGCCAGAGCGAGGAGAAGAAACTCGCGCTCAAGGCCGGCGGTGCCACCCTGATCGAGGTGCCGCCAGCGCCCTATTCGAACCCGAACAATTTCGTCCGTGTCTCGGGCCGGCTGGCCGAGCAGCTGGCGAAGACCGAGCCGAACGGCGCGGTCTGGGCCAACCAGTTCGACAATGTCGCCAACCGGCAGGCCCATATCGAGACGACCGGGCCCGAAATCCTGCGTGACCTTGACGGCAAGATCGACGGCTTCATCTGCGCGGTCGGTTCCGGCGGCACTCTGGTCGGCACCGCGATGGCCCTGCGCGCCGCGCGCCCGGATGTCCGGATCGGCCTTGTCGATCCCCACGGCGCCGCGCTTTACAGCTACTACAGCGAGGGTGTGCTCAAGGCCGAGGGATCCTCGATCTCGGAAGGGATCGGGCAGGGGCGGATCACGAAGAACCTCGAGGGGTTCACGCCGGATTTCGCCTGCCGCGTGCCGGATGAGGAAGCGCTGCGTATCGTCTACCAGCTGATCGAGGAGGAAGGCCTCGTGCTTGGCTCGTCCTCCGGCATCAACGTTGCCGGCGCGATCCGCTTGGCGCGGGAGATGGGCCCCGGCCACACGATCGTGACGATTCTCTGCGATTACGGAACGCGCTATGCGTCGCGACTCTTCAACCCGGACTTCCTGCGCAGCAAGAACCTGCCGGTGCCGGGTTGGCTGGAGCGTGGAGTGAGCATCACGGCGCCGCTCGAAACGCCCTGACCGCCGAGGCTCAGGCGTTCTCGCCCTTGCGATAGACCCAGACCCGGGCTGGCGGCAGGTTCAGCCAGACGCGCGGGCTGACCTCGGCATCGAAGTCCCGGTTGCGCAGCGGGATCGGCGAGACCGTCGCATAGGTGAACTGGATGAAGGGTGCTCCCGGATGCATCAGGTCAAAGCTGCCATGCAGCAAGGCGAGACGCTGGCTTTCCGGCCGTGTGAAGAGCGGCAGGGATGAAACCAGCGCGGCCGCACGCTCGACCATCGGGCCAAGGGCCGCCTGCAGGCGGTAGGCATCGCCCTCGATGACGGTCGCTTTCGGGAAGCGCTTCTGCAGCAGCCTGCAGAAATCCGGGTTGAACTCGATGAGGATCAGTCGCTCTTCCGCCACGCCATGGCGGATCAGCGCTTCCGTCACAGGGCCCGTGCCCGGACCGAGCTCGATCACCGGACCGGGGACCGTCACGTCGACATAGCGCGCCATGGTTCGGGCCAGCTGCTTGCCAGAAGGGGAAACCGCGCCGGTGATGAGAGGGCGGTCAAGCCATGATTTCAGAAACCTCGCCTCATCCTGGAGTTGAACGTCGAGGGCGATCCGCTTTGCCGTCTTCTGGCTTGGACGACGAAACCCGCCGAAGGGGGCCAGGGGGCTGTTGTGTCCCGACAATGTCTTTTCCTGTGCGATGAGCGATCAAAAAGGTGGTCGGCTATATGAGCACCATTCATGTCGGTTTCAAGTCTAACCGGCTTAAGGCCGGCCCGGCCTGGTCATTCAGTTCGGAGCGCCGCCGAAGAAATCCTTCACGCGGGCGAAGAACCCGGCGGATTCGGGGCTCGTCTCCTTCGACGAAGCGCTCTCGAACTCGGCCAGCAATTCACGCTGCCGCTTCGTGAGGTTCTGCGGGGTTTCCACGACAGCCTGGACATAGAGATCGCCCATTTCCTTCGAACGCAGGATCGGCATCCCCTTGTTTCGAAGGCGGAACTGCTTGCCGGACTGCGTGCCCTCCGGAACGCGGATCCTCGCCTCGCTGCCATCCAGTGTCGGCACGGCCACTTCTGTGCCCAGGGCTGCCGCCACCATGGAAATCGGCACCCGGCAGAAAAGGTCGGCGCCGTCGCGGCTGTAAAAACCATGCGGCTTCACCGACAGGAAAATATAAAGATCCCCCGATGGCGCACCGCGCATGCCGGCCTCGCCCTCGCCGGCCAGGCGGATCCGCGTGCCGTCTTCCACGCCGGCCGGCACATTGACCGAGAGCGTCCGCTCCCGTGTGACGCGGCCCGCACCGCCGCAGCTGCGGCAGGGATCCTCGATCACCTCGCCGCGGCCGCCACAGGTCGGGCAGGTCCGCTCGATCGAGAAGAAACCCTGCGTCGCCCGGACGCGCCCTGCACCGCCACAGGTGCCGCAGGTCTTCGGTTTGGAGCCCGGTTTGGCGCCGGTGCCGGAGCAGGCCTCGCAGGTGATCGCGGTCGGCACCTTCACCGTCGCGTTCTTGCCCTTGTAGGCCTCTTCCAGCGTGATCTCGAGATTGTAGCGCAGGTCGGCACCGCGTTCGCGGCCACGCCCGCCACTGCGCCGTCCGCCACCGCCGAACACATCGCCGAAAATATCCTCGAAGATGTCGCTCATCGACGAAGCGAAATCCGGCCCGAACCCGCCGGGCCCGCCCGGGCCGCCACCGCCTTCGAAGGCCTGATGGCCGAACCGGTCATAGGCGCCGCGCTTTTGCGGGTCCGAGAGAACCTGATAGGCCTCGTTGAGTTCCTTGAACTTGCGTTCGGCTTCCGCATCGCCCGGGTTCTTGTCCGGGTGGAACTGCATCGCCAGCTTGCGGAAGGCGCTTTTCAGCGCGGCTTCATCCGCATTCTTCGGAACGCCCAGAACCTCGTAATAGTCACGCTTGGCCATGCGCATGGCTCCAGATCAGGCGGGAAGGAGCCCGGCGGCACGCCGGGCGATCCGGAAGGCAGGGCGGCCGCAGGGGCAGCCCCTCCTCGACATCAGGCCGACTTCTTGCCCTTGTCGTCGCCCGAGACATCCTTGAACTCGGCGTCGATCACGTCATCCGTCTTCACGCCATCCTTCTCGGCATCCGCCTTGGCGGCAGCTTCCTGCTCGGCCTTGTAGATCGTCTCGCCGATCTTCATGGCCGCCTGGACGAGTTCATTCGTCCGGGTGGTGATCACCTCGGCATCCTCAGCCTGGAGCACATCGCGCAGGGCAGCCACGGCTTTCTCCACCGCGTCCTTCTCGGCAGCGCCCAGCTTGGCCTCATGCTCCTTCACCGACTTCTCGGTGTCGAAGATCAGCTTCTCGGCGCCGTTCCGCGCCTCGACCAGCTCGCGCCGCTTCTTGTCCTCGGCGGCGTTCTCCTCGGCTTCCTTCACCATCTTCTGGATGTCGGCATCCGAGAGGCCACCCGAAGCCTGGATGCGGATCTGGTGTTCCTTGCCGGTGGCCTTGTCCTTGGCCGTCACATTGACGATGCCGTTGGCGTCGATATCGAAAGTGACCTCGATCTGCGGCATGCCGCGCGGAGCCGGAGGAATCCCGACAAGGTCGAACTGGCCGAGGATCTTGTTATCCGCTGCCATTTCGCGCTCGCCCTGGAAGACCCGGATCGTCACCGCGTTCTGGTTGTCCTCGGCGGTCGAGAAAACCTGGCTCTTCTTGGTCGGGATCGTGGTGTTGCGGTCGATCAGGCGGGTGAACACGCCGCCGAGCGTCTCGATGCCGAGGCTGAGCGGCGTGACGTCCAGCAGCAGCACGTCCTTGACGTCGCCCTGAAGCACGCCCGCCTGGACGGCGGCGCCGATGGCGACGACTTCATCCGGGTTGACGCCCTTGTGCGGCTCCTTGCCGAAGAACTGCTTCACGACTTCCTGGATCCGCGGCATGCGGGTCATGCCGCCGACAAGCACAACCTCGTCGATCTGGCCTGCCTGGATGCCGGCATCCTTGAGGGCCTTCTTGCACGGCTCGATCGTCCGCTGGACGAGATCATCGACCAGCGCCTCGAACTTGGCCCGGGTGAGCTTGAGCGTGAGATGCTTCGGACCGGTCGCGTCGGCGGTGATATAGGGCAGGTTGATTTCGGTCTGGGCCGTCGAGGACAGCTCGATCTTGGCCTTTTCCGCCGCTTCCTTCAGGCGCTGCAGCGCGAGCTTGTCCTTCTTGAGGTCAATGCCCTGCTCCTTCTTGAACTCGTCCGCGAGATACTCGACGAGGCGCATGTCGAAATCCTCGCCGCCGAGGAAGGTGTCGCCATTGGTCGATTTCACTTCGAACACGCCATCGCCGATCTCGAGGATCGAGATGTCGAACGTGCCGCCGCCAAGGTCATACACCGCGATCGTGCCGGTTGACTTCTTGTCGAGGCCATAGGCAAGCGCCGCTGCTGTCGGCTCGTTGATGATGCGCAAAACCTCGAGGCCGGCGATCTTGCCGGCATCCTTGGTCGCCTGGCGCTGGGCGTCATTGAAATAGGCCGGGACCGTGATGACCGCCTGATCGACCGGCTGGCCGAGATAGGCTTCGGCGGTTTCCTTCATCTTCATCAGCGTGAAGGCGGAGATTTGCGAGGGCGAATACTTCTTGCCGTCGGATTCGACCCAGGCATCGCCATTATCGGCCTTGACGATCGAATAGGGCACGAGGCCCTTGTCCTTCTGCGTCAGCGGATCGGCATAGGTACGGCCGATCAGGCGCTTGATCGCGAAGAAGGTCTTTTCGGGGTTGGTGACGGCCTGCCGCTTGGCAGGCTGGCCGACAAGGCGCTCGCCATCCGGCGTGAACGCGACGATGGACGGCGTGGTCCGCGCGCCCTCGGCATTCTCGATAACCTTCGGCGTGGAGCCTTCCATCACCGCGACGCACGAATTGGTCGTGCCCAGATCGATCCCAATAACTTTACCCATGACGAGCCCCTCTCGAGCGAGCGTTCGGTTCATCGCATCCCGGAGCGATGCGCGAACCTTGCCAATTGCGGTTAACGTTTCGTGACTGGGAGCGGTTTTCCCTGCCCGCTCGCGGCCTCATGCAGCGATATAGGAACCGCCTTTTGCCCCCACAAGGGTGGGTGACGCCAAAATGTCACAATCCGATTTCCTCCGGGCTCCGCCCCGGCCGCCTCCGGTACACGGGAAGCCGCCAGCGGAACCGGATGGCGAGGCCCCGCAGCACGAAGGCCAGAGCCACGCCGAAAAGGATGGCATGATCCCGCGGCAGGAATTCCAGCCCGAGAAGATAGCCCGCCGCGCCGAGGAAAGCCGCCGTCGCGTAGATCTCCCCGCGCATGATGACCGGGCTTTCCGCGCCCATCATGTCGCGGATGAAGCCGCCGACCACAGCGGTCATTACGCCGCAGGTCACGGCGACGAGGAAACCATGCCCCAGCGCTGCCTCGGCCCCGAGCACGCAGAACACGGCCATGCCCGCTGCATCGAGCCAGAGCAGGAGCCGAAGACGGGATTCGGGAAGATGGGCGAGAAAGAACGTCGCCGCCGAAGCGATCGCGCAGACGAGCAGATAGGCCGGTTCCTTCACCCAGAAAACCGGCACCGCCCCGAGCACGAGATCCCGGACCGTGCCGCCGCCGATCCCGGTGACAGTGCCGAAGAAGATGAAGGCGACGATGTCCATCTCCTTGCGCGAGGCGACGAGCGCGCCTGAAATCGCAAAGACGACGACGCCGATCCAGCCGATCAGGGTCAGGATGTCGAGGATCATCCTGCCTTTTGGCATGCCGGAGCGGGTCTGACAAATGCCCCGCAGGGTTCAGCCGCCCTGCCGGATCGCCTGCGCCGCTTCCCAGCCGAGCATCGCCCGCTTGCGCGTCAGGCCCCAGTGATAGCCGGTTAGCGCACCCGATTTGCCGACAACGCGGTGGCACGGCACGACGAAGGAGATCGGGTTGCGGCCCACCGCCGCGCCGACAGCCCGCGCCGCCTTCGGATTGTCCAGTTCCGCCGCGATCGAGGAATAGGTCGTCGCCCGGCCCATCGGAATGCGCAGCAACGTCTGCCAGACCCGGATTTCGAAATCCGTGCCGATCAGGAATACGTTGAGCGGCTGGTCCGGCTGCCAGGCTTCCTCGGCGAAAATCCGGCGAGCAAAGGGCGCGATCCTCGCGGTATCCCGCTCGTAGGCGGCATTCGGCCAGCGCCGGCGCATGTCCTCGAAGGCCGCTGCCTCGCCGCCCTCGTCGCAGAAGGCAAGGCCGCACAGGCCGCGGTCATTGATCATCGGCAGTGCAATGCCGAAGGGCGAGGGCACGAAATCGTAGGTGATCCGCAGGCCCGCGCCGCCATTCTTGTACTCGCCCGGAGACATGGCTTCATGCGTGACGAAAAGATCATGCAGCCGAGACGGGCCGGACATGCCGACCTCAAGGGCGCAGTCGAGCAGCGGCATGCCGTCATCGAGAAGGCGCTTGGCGTTGTCGAGTGTCACCGCCTGCAGGAAGGCCTTGGGCGTGAGCCCGCACCAGCGCCGGAACAGGGCGGTCAGATCACCCGGGGAAAGGCCGATTGACGCGGCAATTTCCTCGATGCCGGGCTGGTGCCGGCTGGTCTCGGTGATGAAACGCAGCGCCCGCTGCACGAGAGCGTAATCCGTCGCGGCCTGGGAGCCGGGCAGTCCGGCAAGACGATCGAGCATGGCAAACCTCCATGCTCGTCAATCTAGGCGCGGAACCTTCCCGCCACCACCCGATTTCATGCCGACCAGCGACGCGACCGGGCGAGGGCTTCCTGGAAATCGGCCGCGAATTCCGCCCGCTCGTCTGGGCCGAGCATGCTGGCGATCTCCACCCGTGAGCGGCCCTGGACAAGCGACAGCCGCTCGATCCCGAATTCCGGATGCTCCTGCTTCTCGAGCCGCGTCCAGAGCGGGTTGAACCGCACCTCGCGGACCACGCCGCGCCAGCTTACTGAACGGAACAGCAATTCGATCTGTGACAGGACGATCTGCTCGTAGGCCCGCGCCGTGGCGTTATGGTAGCGGAAGGCCGCATAGATCAGCGCGACATCGAGCCCCATGAAGCCGGCGATGGGCCATGCGCCGAGAATGAGGAACGGAATCGACACCGCGAGGCCGACCAACCCGACAAAGCCCATCACCCAGGCGAGCCCGTTCCGCGACAGCGAACGATGCGGATGCAGCGTCGCCTCGAAGAGCGGCGTCTCCAGCGGTGAAATCGGGTCGTTCGGAGGCGTGGACACGCTAGGTTTCCTCCCGGGCCTGCTCTAGAAAAGCAGGTCATTCCCGAGGAAAATCAACCCGTCATGAGCGCCGTGAGACAAAAGCCCGCATCCGCAGCCCCCGGGAAGCGCAAGCCGGCCCGCCCGACGGGTCGGCCCGTCGCCGAAATCGCCGAGATGTTCCGCCGGCTCCATGCGATCGAGCCGGAACCGAAGGGCGAACTCGAGCATTCCAATGCCTTCACCCTGCTGGTTGCGGTGGTGCTCTCGGCCCAGGCAACCGATGCCGGCGTCAACAAGGCCACGCGCAAACTCTTTGCAGAAGCAGATACGCCGCAAAAAATGCTTGCGCTTGGCGAGGATCGTGTGCGCGACCTGATCAAGACGATCGGCCTGTTCCGGAACAAGGCGAAGAACGTCATCCTGCTGAGCCAGGCACTGATCGAGCGGTTCGGCGGCGAGGTGCCGGCCGACCGCGATGCGCTGGTCACGTTACCAGGCGTGGGAAGGAAGACGGCGAATGTCGTGCTCAACATGGCGTTCGGCGAGGCGACCTTCGCGGTGGATACCCATGTCTTCAGGGTCTCGAACCTGCTGCCCATCGCTCCGGGCAAAACGCCGGAAGCCGTGGAAGCCGGGCTGGACCGCCTCATCCCCGAGCCCTACCGCCTGCACGCCCATCACTGGCTGATCCTGCACGGGCGCTACCTGTGCAAGGCGCGCAAGCCCGAATGCTGGCGCTGCCCGCTTGCCGATCTCTGCCGTCACGAGCCCAAAACACCAGCGCCCAAAACGCCAGTATCCAGGAGCCAGGCAGCCTGACAATCAGCGATAGACGAACCAGGCCGCGAGGCCGAAGCAGCCGACAATGATCCGCCACCAGGCGAAGGGCGTGAAGCCGTGCTTGGAAACGAAGCCGAGGAAGCCGCGCACCACAATGAGCCCGGTGATGAACGCGAAGACGAACCCGATCACCACCGCCATCACATCATCGAAGGCGAGCGTCTTGTAGCTCTTGAGCAGGTCGAAGGCGAAGGCGCCGGCCATGGTCGGCATGGCGAGGAAGAACGAGAATTCCGCTGCCACGCGTTTCTCCGCGCCCATCAGCATCGCACCGACAATCGTCGCACCGGAGCGCGAGACGCCGGGAATCATGGCGAGGCACTGGAAGGCGCCGATCTTCAACGCCATGGGCAGCGGGATGTCCATCACATCCTCGACCTTGCGCTCGAACCGGGTTTCATCGACCACGAGCAGGATGAGCCCGCCGGAGATCAGGCTGATGCAGACGATAAACGGGTTGAACAGCACGCCCTTGATGAAATCACGCGCGAAATAGCCGATCACCATGGCCGGAAGGAACGCAACGAGGATGGCCAGGATGAACATCTGCGACCGGCGGTCCGTGAAGGCGCCCTTCGCGAGAGCCAGCAGCTTCATCGAATAGACCGAGAGGATGGCAAGGATCGCGCCGAGCTGGATCAGCACCTCGAAACTATGGCCGGGCGAATGGAAATTCAGGTAATGCCCGAACAGGATCAGGTGGCCGGTCGAGGAGACCGGCAGGAACTCGGTGAGCCCCTCGATGAAGCCCAGGAGGGCGGCCTTGAGCGCAAGCGCGGTATTCATTCTTCGATAACCATGTCGGGGGCCGTGGCACCGGATCCCGTCAACATGGTTGAGGCCCCGGTGGCTGTCCTCTATAGCGGGAACTTGATGAAAGCCACCTTACCGCCTTCGCTTCACGCGGCGGTTCCGGCACAACCCTCAAGAGTTTATGGCCACCCTTTACCATCACCCGCTCGATCCGCATTCCCGTTTCGTCCGCCTGATCATGGGCGAATTGCAGATGGAAGGCGAGCTCGTCGAGGAGAATGTCTTCGAGCGCCGACGCGAATTCCTGGCGCTCAACCCGGCCGGCACGATCCCTGTCCTTGTTGAGCTGGACGGGCAGGTCGTGCCCGGGGCCAATGTCATTGCCGAATATCTGGACGAGACCCGCGGCCTTGCCCTCGCGGACAGGCGCCTGCTGCCGGAGGATCCGTCCGGCCGCGTCGAGGTCCGTCGCCTGCTCAACTGGTTCCATGTCAAGTTCTACATGGAGGTCGGCGAGCCGCTGCTCAACGAGAAGCTGTTCAAGCGCCATGCGACCAACGGCGCCGCGACCGCGCCGGACCCCGGCATCCTCCGCGCGGCCCGGAGCAATTTGCGCTACCACCTTCACTATCTCGGCCATATCCTGCATCAGCATAACTGGATCGCGGGCGACCGGCTGACCTATGCCGATCTCGCGGCGGCCGCACAGCTTTCGGCCATCGATTATCTGGGGGAAGTGGATTGGTCAGCCGACGAGACCGCGAAGCTCTGGTACGCGAAGCTGAAATCGCGTCCGGCCTTCCGGACCCTGCTGGGCGACCGGATCCGCGGCCTGTTGCCGGCGGGCCATTACACCGATCTGGACTTCTGAGCGCCGCCAATCTCCGCCCGCTAGCGGAGAAGCATGGTTTCGATGCCCTCGGTGTTGCGGCGCCCGAGAATGATGCCGCGCGCGCAGCCGGCCTGTCCGATTGGCTGGCGAACGGTTTCGAAGGCGAGATGGGGTGGATGGCCCGCGAACCCGAGCGTCGGGCTTCGCCGAGGCAGCTCTGGCCCGACGTCCGTTCCGTGCTGGTGCTCGGCACGAATTACGGTGTCGAGGGCGATGTCCTGGCCGGCCTCGCCCATCCGGACAAGGCCTCCCTCGCGCTCTATGCGCTCAGGCGTGATTACCATGACGTGATCAAGGCGAGGCTCAAGGCCTTCGCGCGCGAACTGGTCGATCATCATGGCGGCGAGGTGAAGGTTTTCGTCGATACCGCCCCGGTCATGGAAAAGCCGCTGGCCATGCAGGCGGGCCTCGGCTGGCAGGGCAAGCACACGGTTCTGGTGAGCCGTGATTTCGGCAACTGGCTCTTTCTCGGTGCGGTGTACACCACACTGGATATCGCGCCGGAACCGTCGGGCGAGGATCATTGCGGCCGCTGCCGCCGCTGCCTCGATTCGTGCCCGACCGACGCCTTTCCCGGACCCTACCAGCTCGATTCGCGGCGTTGCATCGCCTATCTCACGATCGAACACAAAGGGGTCATCCCGCGCGAACTCCGCCCCGCCTTCGGCAACCGGGTTTTCGGCTGTGATGATTGCCTTGCCGTCTGCCCATGGAACAAGTTCGCCGCCGCCAGCCGCGACCAGAAGCTCGCCCTGCGGGGCGATCTGGCCGGCGCCGATCTGGCCGATCTCGTCCGGCTCGACGATGCCGCCTTCCGCGCGCTCTATGCCGGCACGCCGATCAAGCGAACGGGGCGCGACCGCTTCGTCCGCAACGTCCTGATCGCGATCGGCAATTCCGGCCTGTCGCGTTTCGTGCCGATGGTCGAGGCCCGGCTGGATGACGAGTCGACTCTGGTCCGCGGCATGGCCATCTGGGCGCTGGCTCGCCTCGCCCCGCCGGAGCAGGTGAGGCAAGCCGCGCAGCACCGCCTGCCGCGCGAGCCGGATCCGGAGGTTCGGGACGAATGGGAGGCCGCCCTCGCGGTCATGGAGCAGGCATGATGCAACTGGCGATCATCGGGTTTGGCTATTCCGCCGCTGCGATTGCACGCGAAATCCGGCCGCAGGCCGGAGGGATCATCGTCACGGTCCGGAGCGAGGCGAAGGCGGTCGCCTTGCGCGCAGCGGGCTGGGATGCACAGGTTTTTGACGGGAGCGTCATTCCGCCCCGGCTTGCGGCCGCGCTTTCCGATACGACCCATCTGCTCGTTTCCGCCCCGCCGGACGAGGGCGGCGATCCGCTGCTGCGGGCCGGTCTTTCCCGTCTTGCCATGCCGGCGCTCGCCCGGATCGCCTATCTCTCCACGGTCGGGGTCTATGGCGATTATCAGGGCGGCTGGGTGAATGAGGACACGCCCCCGAGACCGGTTTCGCCGCGTTCCCTGCAGCGCCTTGACGCCGAGCAGGCCTGGCAGGATTTTGCGGCCTGCCAGAACGCGGAACTAGGGATTTTCCGCCTCTCCGGGATCTATGGCCCCGGGCGCTCGGCGATCGAGAACCTTCGTGCCGGTACGGCGCGGCGGCTGGTCAAGCCGGGCCAGGTTTTCAACCGCATCCATGTCGGCGATATTGCCGGCGCTGTCACGGTAGGCCTGCTCGGCAGCGGGCCGCTCGGCATCCTCAACCTGACAGATGACGAACCTTGCCCGCCGCAGGATGTCGTGGCTCACGCGGCCGGCCTGCTCGGAATCGAGCCGCCGCCGGAGCAGCCCTTCGAGACAGCCGAACTCTCGCCGATGGCGCGAAGTTTCTATGGCGAGAACAAGCGTGTCTCGAATGCGCGCATCAAGGCGCGGCTGGGCTATGCCTTCCGATTCCCGACCTATCGCGAAGGGCTGCGCGCCTGCCTCGAGGCTGCCGGTCAGGCTGTGTGACGGCTCGCATCCGCGCCGTAATAGGCGATGTAGCGCGGATCGATCGCACTGACCTTGACGACCACGAACACATCGGTGGTGCCGAACTGGCGGTCGATCACCGCGCCTTCGCCGAACAGCGCGCCGAGGCGGAGATAGCCCTTGATCAGCGGCGGCAGCGTCTTCATCGCGGCCTTGAGATCGATGGCATCCTTCTCCATCCGGTCCATCGGCGTGTGGCGCCATGGCAGGGCGCGCGCCGAGAGGCCTTCGGGCGCCCGGGCATGGTGATGCAGGAAGGCCAGCGGCAGCGCCAGCGCATCCGGATCGGTGCCTTCAAGGCTGGCGCAGCCGAACATGAGCTCGATTTTGTGGTGGAGAACATAGCGCCAGATGCCATGCCAGAGCAGCTCAACCGTCCGCTTGGTGCGCCACGGCTTCAGAACGCAGGAACGGCCGAGCTCGAGCATTCGCGCCCCGCGATTCGCCGCAAGGAGCGGGCCGAGATCATATTCGCCGGCGGTATAGAAATCGGTGCCCTGTGCAGCGGCCACTTCGGAGCGCAGCAGACGGTAGGTCCCGATCACCTTCGGTTTGGGTTTGCCGAAACGGCTCGTCTTGCCCTCGTGGTCAATGACAAGCAGGTGGTCGCAGATCCGGTCGAACGGGTCGACATCGCGTCGGGAAATGAGGTTGCGCGCATTCGGCGTCGCGCTCATCTCCTCGAAGAAGACATTGTAGCGCAACCGCTGGGCGCGGCGAATATCCTTCGTTGTCCGTGCGAGCCGGACTTCGAGCGAGCCAATCCGGCCGAGCGAATCGGGCAGTCCGCCGCCATCCCGGACGATCCGGTTGGTGGGGTTCAGCCTGCCGACGAGCGCGCGAGGATCGAGGAAGGGGGATCGGAGCCGCTTGGCGGGGCTCGGTTGGGCACCAGGCACATTCGGCCGGAGCATGGGCATTCTCCCTTGGCATATCCGGTTAAACCCAGATTGCCGGATGCTTCTGCCCCTTGCTTATGACAATTCAATGACAAATTCAAAGCCATGGAAAGGCTGCGCCTCAGGCGACCTGTCTGGCCTGCGGCATCAGCCGCGCGAGGATCGAGACGAACCGGTCGCGATCGAGCGGCTTGGGCAGGAAGTCATCGAAGCCCGCATTGAGGCAGGCCTCGCGATCCTCGGCGAAGGCATTGGCCGTCAAAGCCAGCGCCGGCAACGGCCGGAGTGCATGGCTCGCCTCGAGGCGCCGCCAGGCCCGGATGACGGCGAGAC
The DNA here is from genome assembly GCF_030143245.1 of Rhabdaerophilum sp. SD176. Lineage (GTDB taxonomy): Bacteria > Pseudomonadota > Alphaproteobacteria > Rhizobiales > Beijerinckiaceae > Rhabdaerophilum. Next base: position 340,742 of record NZ_JARJNS010000005.1, read on the forward strand.
CGTCGAGATCGGGCATTCGGACATCGCAGAGCATGGCATCGAAAGGCTGGCCGCCCGGCAGGATCGAGGCTTCAAGCCAGGTCAACGCCTCGCGCCCGGTCGAGGCACGGACCGGCCGCCCCCCCAGCCGTTCGATCAGCCTTCCGGCCAGCAAGGCATTGATGTCATTATCCTCGACGATCAAAATCCGCCGCCTGGCCAAAGGTTCGCCGAGGCTGGCTGCTTGCGCTTCCGCCACAATCGCCGCTTCCGGCCCGTCCCAGTCACCCAGCTGGGCGGCGAGCGATCGGTTGCGGACCGGCTTGACGAGGTAGCGGTCGAACCCCGCCGCCGATGGCGGGCCGAAGCTGCGCCGTTCATACGGGGAGAGCAGCACGATATGGCGTTTGCAGCCCGCCGCAAGGCTGGCACGGACGACCTGCCGCGCAGCTTCGACGCCGAAGGCCGCATCGACCATCAGCAGATCGACCGGCATCGCATCGAGGGCGGCGAGCGCATCTTCCGGCTGCCGGACTATCCGGCATCGGCCGCCGGCCTGCCGGATCTGCCCGGCCAGGAATGCGCCTTCGAAAGGCCCTGCGGCGAGGATGAGAACCTCGAGCCCCTCCGCCTGAAGCGCTGCAGCGCGCTCACGTGGCGTGCCGGCCTGGCGGAGCGGCATAAGCAGGACGAATTCCGCGCCGTGGCCCAGCGTTGACCGTGCGTGGATGTCGCCCCCCATCAGGCGCGCAAGCCGGCGGGAAATGGCAAGGCCAAGCCCGGTGCCGCCATGCTTGCTGGCCTGCATCTCGACCTGCTCGAACTCCTCGAAGATCGTATCGAGCCGGTTTTCCGGAATGCCCGGCCCGGTATCTGACACGGTGAAGCGCAGCATGTCATCGAACCGGTCGACGCGGACGCCGACACCACCTGTTTCAGTGAATTTCACCGCATTGCCGGCGAGATTGGTCAGGATCTGGCGCAACCGTGCGCCATCGGTGAGGATCGCTTCGGGCAGGTCCGGATCGAGCATGGCCGCGATCTCGAGATTTTTCCCCTGTGCACGCGGGGCCAGCAACTCGACCACACCCTCGACCACGCTGGCGAGATTGACCGGCTGATCCTGGACCTCGAGCTTCCCGGCCTCGATGCGGGAGAAATCGAGGATCTCCTCGATCAGCGAGAGCAAAGCTTCGCCGGAAGTCTTGATCGCTCGGGCATAGCTCGCCTGTTCCGGCGTCAGCGGCGTATCCATCATCAGGTCGGCCATGCCGAGCACACCATTGAGCGGGGTGCGGATCTCGTGGCTGACCGTGGCAAGAAAGCGGGACTTGGCCTCGTTGCTCGCCTCGACCCGTGCACTGGTCCGGCCGAGACGGTCGAGCTCGCTGTCAAGCCGGGCGCGGTCGGCCTCAGCCCGTCCGTGCTGCTCGCGCAGCCGGTGCAGGTCACGCAGCAGGGCCATGGCCACCAGCGCGAAAGCCAGCGCTGCAGCCGTGGCCATATAGGTGATGGGGTGCAACCCCAGCAGCGAGATATCCACCGTGACGCCCGTCTTGTTGTTTCCGGCATCATCGCGGCGCGAGGTTTACAAAGGCATTTCCCGCACCCGCCGATTCGCGGATGTCGTTAAGGGATGCTTGAAGCCGGCTGCTCTCAGAGCCCCGCCAGCGAGCGGCTTCGGAGCGAGAGCGCCTCGGCAAAATGCGGGCGGGACACCGCCTCGGTGCCGTCGAGATCGGCCAGGGTGCGGGCGACCTTGACCACACGATGGAAGCTGCGCGCGGTGAGGCGGAGATGTTCCGCGGCCTTGCGCAGCAGGGCTTCGCTTTCCCCGTCGAGGGGCGCCACCGTCTCCAGCACGCCGGCCGGAGCCTGAGCATTCAGCCGGATGCCCTCGAGGCCGAGGGCGCCATAGCGCCGGGCCTGCCGCGCCCGGGCTTCGACAACCCGTTCGAGCACTTGGGCCGACCCTTCTTTCGGCGGCGGCACGAAGAGATCGCCCAGCGCGACAGCAGGCACATCGATCACAAGGTCGAAGCGGTCGATCAGCGGGCCGGACAGCCGGCCGGCATAGGCGGCTACGCATTTTTCGTTCGGCGCCCGCCGGCAGGTGAAGCCGGGATCGAAAGCCTGCCCGCACCGGCAGGGATTCATGGCCGCAACCAGCTGGAACCGGGCGGGATAGGTGGCGCGGTGATTGGCGCGCGAAACCGAGACCAGCCCCGTTTCGATCGGCTGGCGCAGCGCATCGAGCGCCTGCGAGGAGAATTCTGGCAACTCGTCGAGGAACAGCACGCCGCCATGCGCGAGCGAGATCTCGCCCGGCCGGGCATGGATGCCGCCACCCGTCAGCGCCGCCATGCTGGCGGAATGATGCGGCGACCGGAAGGGCCGGCGGTCGGTCAGGGCGCCATCGGTCAGCAGGCCGGCTACCGAATGGATCATCGAGACGTCGAGCAATTCGGCCGGGCTCAGCGGCGGCAGGATCGAAGGCAGCCGCGCTGCCAGCATCGACTTGCCGGCGCCCGGCGGCCCGTTGAGGAGGAGGTGATGCCCGCCGGCCGCTGCGATTTCGAGCGCCCGTTTCGCGCTTTCCTGCCCGCGGATATCGCGCAGGTCCGGCAGGGGGCTCGTGTCGACTCGGATCGCCGGTTCCGGCCGGCGCAGAACCTGGCTGCCACGGAAATGGTTGGCCAGCTGGATCAGCGATTGGGGTGCCAGCACGTCGATCTCGCTGCCGGCCCAGGCCGCCTCGGGCCCGCACCGGGCCGGGCAGATCAGCCCGTGCCCGCGCTGGTTCGCGCCGATCGCCGCCGGCAGCACGCCGGCCACCGGCGAGATCGAGCCATCCAGCGCCAGCTCGCCGAGCACGGTATAGCCGTCCAGCGCATCGCCCGGGATGGCGCCTATGGCTGCCATGATGCCGAGCGCGATTGGCAGGTCATAATGGCTGCCCTCCTTGGGCAGATCGGCGGGGGCGAGGTTGATGATGATGCGTTTCGCCGGCAGGGCCAGCCCGGAGGCGGTGAGGGCGGCGCGGATGCGCTCGCGGCTTTCGGCCACGGCCTTGTCCGGCAGGCCGACAAGGTTGAGCTTCACGGTACCGGACGCCACCTGCACCTGCACATCGACGGGGCGGGCCTCGATTCCCTCGAAGGCCACGGTCGCCACGCGGGAAACCATCCTGTTCTCCCTGCCTGAAAACGGCAGGGATAGACCGGATTATCGTCCGTGAAAAGGCTATTATTCCTATGAACCACCGATCACGATGCCGGCGAGCAGCACCAGCACGCCGCCCACCACCACCTGGAACACCGAGCGGAGGAACGGCGTATCCATGTATTTCGTGCGGATCCACGAAATGGCGACCAGCTCGATCGCCACGATGATCCCCGCAAGCGTGGTCGCGATCCAGAAGCCGTTCGGCCAGCTCGAGGGAACGAGATAGGGCAGGGTATGGCCGAGCCCGCCGAGGCAGGTCATCAGCCCGCAGACGATGCCGCGCACCACGGGCGGGCCGCGGCCCGAAATGATCCCGTCATCCGACATGGCCTCGGTAATGCCCATCGAGATGCCAGCCCCGACCGATGCCGCGAGCCCGACCAGGAACGTCTCCCAGTTGCTCTGCGTGGCGAAGGCGGCCGCAAAGAGCGGTGCCAGCGTCGAGACGGAGCCGTCGATCAGCCCGGCAAGGCCCGGCTGAACATAGGTCAGCACGAATTGCCGATGGCGCGTCGCGGCTTCGTCGGCGAGATGCTCGGGCGTCAGATGCTCGCCCTCGAGCGCATCGGCCTTTTTCCGATGCCCGCGCTCGACCTCCGCGAGGTGGAGGAATAATTCCCGGACGCGTGTATCGAGCGCCTGGCTTGCCGCCTTGTCGTAGAAATTGGCGGCCTGGATCTCCATCAGCGCCGCTTCCTCGCGCATCGCCTCGGGGCTGAGATTGCGCGTCAGCCAGACCGGGCGGCGGCTCATGAAGCCGCGCACATCCTCGCGCCGGATCGGCGGCAGGTTCTCCCCGAAGCGCGAGCGGAACAGCTCGAACAGCCGGGCGCGATGCTCGCGTTCTTCCTCGGCCATCGCCCGGAACATCTCGGCCGAGGCCGGGAAGCCTTCAGCCGCGACATCGGCGAATTCCTGGTAGATCCGGCTGTCTTCCTCCTCGTTCGCGATGGCGAGGGCGAGAACCTCCCGCTCGGTGAGGTCGGACAGCGGTTTCTTGCCGAAGGCGAGCATGGGAACATCCTTGTTTGGAATGATTCTAAAATAATGCTTCGTGCAGGGTATGCAAGCGCCGAGGACGCAAGCACGTGCTATCAGGCCCGGGAAGAGAGCGCGATCTTTTCGCAGGAGGGGCTTCCGCCTCGCCTTCCTGTCCGGAGGGATCCGTCCTAGGAAGGGTCAACCAGGCAGTTCCGATGATTCTCCCTTCCTTCCTTCTGTTGGCTGCCAAGATGGGCACAGCAGCCCTGATCGTCGTGTCGACGTCAGTGCTCGCGGAGCGTTCGCGGCCTTTCCTCGCGGCCATGCTGGCCACCCTGCCCATCTCGGCGGGCCCGGCTCTGGCCTTCCTCGCCGCCGAGCATCCGCCGGCCTTCATGGAGAAGGCGCTGCTGAGCGCGCTGGTGACCAATATTGCCACCGGCATCTACTGTGTCATCTACGCTCATGCCGCGCAGCGTTTTTCCACCCTGCCCAGCCTTCTGCTCAGCCTCGCGGGATGGGCGCTGGTCGCGCTGGTTCTCCAGCGCGTGCCCTGGGCCTTCGCCACCGCACTTGCTGCCAGCCTTGTCGTCTACCCGGTCTTGATCCGCCTCGTCCGGCCCTTTCTCTCGAATGAGCGGATCGCCGCGCCGCCGCGGCCCTGGTTCGCCATTCCGCTCCGGGCTCTGGCCGTGGGCAGTCTTGTCGCCGCAGTCACCGGCCTGTCCTGGACCCTCGGCCCCTCGCTTTCCGGTCTGCTCACCGTCTTCCCGATTGTCCTGTCGAGCCTCGTCGCCATCCTGCAGCCGCGCATCGGCGGCGCGCAGACTGTGGCGGTCATCGCCAGCGGCCTGCCGGGCCTGATGGGCTTCGCCCTCGCACTGGCCCTTGCAGGGTGGCTTGTCGCGCCGCTCGGCTCCTTCCCCGCACTGGTAATCGGGCTCGCCGCCTGCCTTGCCTGGAACGGAGCGCTGGTCCTGCGCGCCCGGTAGCCGCAAGCCTTCCGTCAGTCCGGTTTGCGGCTGGCCTCGATCAGCCGGTAAATCCAGTCCAGCGCCTCGCGCGGGCTCAGCTCGTCCGGGCGGATTTCCGCCAGCAGTGTGCGGACGGCATCCTCCTCCGGCTCGGCCTCCGCTGAGGGGCGCTGGAATAGCGGCAGGTCATCGATCAGCTTCGCCATCGGGCTCGCCCGGTCGGCGCGTTCCAGCTCCGCCAGCAGGGCGGCGGCGCGGCGCACCACCGGCGCCGGCAGCCCGGCCAGCTTGGCCACCTGGATGCCATAGGAGCGGTCGGCCGCGCCGGGGATCACCTCATGCAGGAACACCACGTCGCCGCGATAGGCGGCCACCTTCATCGTGACGGGGTGCAGGCGCGGCAACTTGCTGCCAAGGCCGGTCAATTCGTGGAAATGCGTCGCGAACAGGGCCCGGCAGCGATTCTGGTCGTGCAGGTGCTCGATCGCCGCCCAGGCGATGGAGAGCCCGTCATAGGTCGCCGTGCCCCGTCCGATCTCGTCGAGGATGACGAGCGCGCGCGGCCCGGCCTGGTTGAGGATGGCAGCGGTCTCGACCATCTCGACCATGAAGGTCGAGCGCCCGCGCGCCAGGTCATCCGCCGCACCCACCCGGCTGAAGAGCCGGTCGACAATCCCGATCCGGGCCTCGTCCGCCGGCACGAAGCTGCCGGCCTGCGCCAGCACGGCGATCAACGCATTCTGGCGGAGATAGGTCGACTTGCCGGCCATGTTCGCACCGGTCACCAGCAGGATCCGCCCGGAAGAGCTGCCCGGATCCGGGCTGAGTCGGCAATGATTGGCGATGAAAGTGCCGCCTTCCTGCCGGACGGCCTGCTCGACCACGGGATGGCGCCCGCCGACGATCTCGAAGGCGCAATCCTCGCTCATCTGCGGGCGGGTCCAGCCCTCGCCGCTGGCAAGTTCGGCGAGGCCCGCCAGCACGTCGAGCCGGGCCAGCGCCTCCGCCGCTGCGAGGATCCGCACGGCCACGCCGCCCAGTTCCTCGGCGAAATTCGCGAAATGATCGAGTTCGCGCTGCAGCGCCTTGCCGGAGGCTTCGCCGATCCGGTGCTCCAGCGTCGAGAGTTCGGCCGTGGCAAAACGCATCGCGCCCGCCATGGTCTGGCGATGGACGAAGACCGCGTTGAACGGCGCCTGAAGCATCCGTTCGCCCGCGGCCTGCGGCACCTCGACGAAATAGCCCAGCATCGAGTTATGCTTGATCTTGAGCTGCCGACAGCCGGTCTCCTCGATGTAGCGGCCCTGCAAGCCGGCAACCACCTCGCGCGAATTGTCCCTGAGGGCATGGAATTCGTCGAGCACGGCATCGTAGCCAGGGCGAATGAAACCGCCATCGCGCTTCTGCAGCGGCAGCTCGTCCTTCAGCGCGAAAGCGAGATGGTCGCCCACCTCGACCGGCGTCGCCAGCAGCTGGTTCCGGCACTGGCCGATCAGGCCAGCCCCGTCGAGATCGGTCAGGAGCAGGGTGCCGATCTCCCCGGCAAGGCGTATGCCCTGTGCCATGGCGGCGAGATCACGCGGGCCGGCCCGGTCCAGTGCGAGGCGCGTCAGGGCGCGCGGCATATCCGGCAGGCCACGCAGCCTGTCCCGCAGGCTGTCCCGCAAGGCCGAGCGCTCCACAAGGTCGCCCACGGCAGCATGGCGCTGGCGGATCGTCTCGAGTTCGGTCAGCGGCGCGGCCAGCCATTGCGCCAGCAGCCGCCCGCCGCCGGCCGAGACGGTTCGGTCGATCGTGGCCAGCAGGCTGCCCTCTCGCCGGCCGCCCAGGGTGCGCATCAACTCGAGATTGGCGCGGGTGGCGGCATCGATCAGCATCGATTGCCCGGCAAGGCTGCGGCGTGGCGGCTGTAGCGGAACCGTCTGGCCGCGCTGCGTCCGGTCGAGATAGGCAAGGATCGCCGCAAAGGCTGACAGTTCCGCCGGCGAGAAATCCCCGAACGCATCAAGCGTCGCCACGCCGAAATGGCTCTCGATCCGCTTTTCAGCCGAGGCCGGGTCGAACCCTTCCCGCGCAAGCCGCGTCACGGCCGCCCGGATCGACTGGAACAGCGGCGCGCAGGCCTCGTCATCGCGGATCGCATCGGGAACCAGCAATTCGGAGGGGTCAAGCCGCGCAAGTTCGCCCGCAAGGTCGGCCAGCGGAACCGGGGCGATGTGGCATTCGCCGGTGGAGATGTCGACCGCTGCGATTGCATAATCATGCCCGCCCGTCGACCGCTTCTGCCGTGATAGTGCCGCAAGAATGTTGGCCCGCCGGGCGTCCAGAAGGCCATCCTCGGTAATGGTGCCCGGCGTGACGATCCGTACAACATCGCGATGCACCACTGCCTTGGAGCCACGCTTCCGCGCCTCGGCCGGATCTTCCATCTGTTCGCAGACCGCGACGCGGTGCCCGGCGGCGATCAGGCGCTGGAGATATTCGTCCGACCGCACCACCGGCACGCCGCACATGGGAATATCCATGCCGCCATGCTTGCCACGCTTGGTCAGCACGATGCCGAGCGTGCGCGAGGCCTGTTCGGCATCCTGGAAGAACAGCTCGTAGAAATCGCCCATCCGGTAGAAGAGCAGGCAATCCGGGTGCTGCGCCTTGATCTCGAGATATTGCGCCATGGAGGGCGTCGCCCGCGCCAGCTCATCGGGCGTCGGGCCCCGGAATGGCTCCTGGGGAGGGTCGAAGGCGGGATCACGCATGACGGGTCACGGCACTCACGGCGAGGGGCCATGTGACCTAGCACGGGGTCCGGCAGATTTCGACGGTTGACGCTCGCTTTTGGTCAGAATGCGGGTTGAGCATTGGGGACAACACACCTAGGGTCGTCTGCGCCTTGCTCGATGGAGCAATTTTCGTCTCACCGCGCCGCAAAATTTGCAAGATTGTTCCGATGCCGACCCAAAAAGACAAGAAAAGCCGTTCGCGTCCCACCTTTACCGACCAGGAAGCGTTGGACTTCCATTCCCGCGGCAAGCCGGGAAAACTGGAGGTTGTCCCCACCAAGCCGATGGCAACCCAGCGTGATCTTTCGCTGGCCTATTCCCCGGGCGTGGCGGTTCCGGTCAAGGCGATCGCGGAGAACCCGGCCACGGCCTTCGATTATACCGCGCGCGGCAACATGGTCGCCGTGATCTCGAACGGCACGGCGATTCTCGGCCTCGGCAATCTTGGTGCGCTGGCCTCCAAGCCGGTTATGGAAGGCAAGGCCGTCCTCTTCAAGCGCTTCGCCGATATCGATTCGATCGATCTCGAGGTCGATACCGAGGATCCGGACGCCTTCATCAATGCCGTGCGCTATCTCGGCCCGTCCTTCGGGGGCATCAATCTCGAGGATATCAAGGCGCCCGAATGCTTCATCATCGAGCAACGGCTCAAGGAACTGATGGACATTCCCGTCTTTCACGATGACCAGCATGGCACCGCGATCATCGCCGCGGCCGGCCTGCTCAATGCGCTGGAACTGACGGAGCGGGACATCCATTCCACGCGGCTCGTGGTCAATGGAGCGGGCGCGGCCGGCATTGCCTGCGTCGAGTTGCTGAAGGCCATGGGGTTCAGGCCGGACAATGTCATGCTCTGCGATACCAAGGGCGTGATCTACCAGGGCCGCAAGGAAGGCATGAACCAGTGGAAATCCGCCCATGCCGTCAAGACGGACCGGCGGAGCCTGGCCGATGCGTTGGCCGGCGCGGATGCCTTTTTCGGCCTGTCGCAGAAGGGCGCATTGACGCGAGACATGGTGGCCTCGATGGCCCCGAACCCGATCATCTTCGCCATGGCCAATCCCGATCCGGAAATCACGCCGGAGGAAGTGGCCGAGATCCGCGATGACGCGATCATGGCGACAGGCCGTTCGGATTATCCGAACCAGGTCAACAACGTGCTGGGCTTCCCCTATCTCTTCCGGGGCGCGCTCGATGTTCAGGCCACCACGATCAACATGGAAATGAAGATCGCCGCCGCCCGCGCCCTCGCGGTTCTCGCGCGCGAGGACGTGCCGGACGAGGTGGCCGCTGCCTATGCCGGCTCCCGGCCTCGTTTCGGGCGCGAATACATCATTCCCGTCCCATTCGATCCCCGGCTGATGGCCCGCGTCTCCGGTGCCGTCGCTCAGGCCGCAATGGAAACCGGCGTGGCGCGCAAGCCGCTCAAGAGCCTCGAAGCCTACGAGCTCTCCCTGTCCGCCCGGCGAGACCCCGTTGCCGGCGTCCTCTCGCGTGTGTTCGAACAGGTTCGGCGACGCCAGAAGCGCGTGGTCTTTGCCGAAGGTGAAGAGGAGCCGGTCATCCGCGCGGCGGTCAGCTTCGTCACGCAGGGGCTGGGTACGGCCGTCCTCGTTGGGCGCGAGGAGCGCGTGAAGGCGGCGGCGGAAAGCGCCGGCATCGAGTTGAAGCCCGGCATCGAGATCCACAATGCCCGCGTTTCGACGCGCAATTCGAGCTACGCGCAGTTCCTCTACGAACGCCTGCAGCGCGAAGGCTATCTCTTCCGGGATTGCCAGCGCCTGATCAACAATGACCGCAACCATTTTGCGGCTTCGATGGTCGCGCTCGGCGATGCCGACGCGATGATCACCGGCGTGACCCGGAACTATTCCGCCGCCCTCGCGGATATCCGCAAGGTGATCGACGTCAAGCCTGGCCATACCGCCATCGGGATGAGCCTGGTCCTTGCGCGCGGCCGCACGGTTGTCGTGGCGGATACGGCTGTCCATGAGATGCCGACGGCAGAGGAACTGGCTGGCATCGCCATCGAGGCGGCCGGCGCCGCCCGGCGCCTCGGCTACCAGCCGCGCGTTGCCCTGCTCGCCTTCTCGACCTTCGGCAATCCCGGCGCCGAGCGGTCGGAACGGGTGCGCGAGGCGGTGAAGCTCCTCGACAAACAGCGGGTCGATTTCGAATATGACGGCGAGATGGGGGCCGATGTCGCGCTCAATCCCGAGATCATGTCGGCCTATCCGTTCTGCCGCCTGTCGGGTCCGGCCAATGTGCTGGTCATGCCGGCTTTCCACTCGGCGGCCATCGCCACGAAGATGCTGCAGGAACTCGGCGGATCGACCGTGATCGGCCCACTTCTGGTCGGGTTCGACCGGGCGGTGCAGATCGTACCGATCAACGCCAAGGATTCCGATCTCGTCAATATGGCGACGCTGGCGGCATTCGGCGTCGGGGGCTAGCCCCCCGGCCACGCAGGACATGTGGGTTTTTGCGGGGCCGGCCAAAAACCGGTTTCCAACCGGGCGTGCCATGCTCTAGGGAAAGGCACTCTTTCGGCGCACGGGGACCTCTCCCATGAAGATTGCCATGATCGGCTCGGGCTATGTCGGGCTTGTCTCGGGCGCATGCCTCGCGGATTTCGGCCATGTCGTGACCTGCATCGACAAGGATGCCGGCAAGATCGCGGCCTTGAAGGACGGCATCATGCCGATCTTCGAGCCCGGGCTGGAGCAGCTCGTGGCGAAGAATGTCCGTGACGGGCATCTCTTCTTCGCGACTGACCTGACCCGAGCGGTCCAGGAGGCCGAGGCGGTGTTCATCGCGGTGGGCACGCCCTCGCGGCGCGGGGATGGCCATGCCGACCTGACCTATGTCTTCGATGCCGCCCGCGAGATCGCGGATGCGCTGGCCGGCTTCACCGTGATCGTCACCAAGTCGACCGTGCCGGTCGGGACGGGCGACGAGGTCGAGCGCATCATCCGCGAGCGCCGGCCCGATGCCGATATCACGGTGGTCTCGAACCCGGAATTCCTGCGCGAAGGCGCGGCGATCGGCGATTTCAAGCGTCCTGACCGCATCGTGATCGGGCTGGAGGACGAGCGCGCCAAGGCGGTGATGAACGAGGTCTACCGCCCGCTCTATCTCAACCAGTCGCCGATCCTCTTCACCGGCAGGCGCACCTCCGAGCTGATCAAATACGCCGCCAATGCCTTCCTCGCCACCAAGATCACCTTCATCAACGAGATGGCGGATCTCTGCGAGAAGGTCGGGGCGAATGTGCAGGAAGTCGCGCGCGGCATCGGGCTCGATAACCGCATCGGCTCGAAATTCCTGCATGCCGGCCCGGGCTATGGCGGCTCCTGCTTCCCGAAGGACACGCTGGCGCTGATCCGCACCGCGCAGGAGGCTGGCGCGCCGACCCGGATCGTCGAGACGGTGGCCCGCGTCAATGACGAGCGCAAGCGCGCCATGGCCGACAAGGTCATCGCGGCGGCGGGCGGCGATGTGAAGGGCAAGCGCGTGGCGATGCTGGGCCTCGCCTTCAAGCCCAACACCGACGACATGCGCGACGCGCCGTCGATCGAGATCGTCGGCAAGCTGCAGGCGGCCGGTGCTGCGATCCGCGCCTATGATCCCGAGAGCATGGAACAGGCCCGTCAGGTCCTGGCCGGCATCGACTATGCCGAGAATGCCTATGACTGCGCCGAGGGGGCCGACATCCTCGTGATCGTGACCGAGTGGGACCAGTTCCGCGCGCTCGATCTCGGCCGCATCCGCGCTGCGATGAAGGCACCGCTGATCGTCGACCTGCGCAACATCTACCGGCCGGACGAGATGCGGGCCAAGGGCTTCGACTATGTCTCGGTGGGCCGCGGGTGAGCCAGCCCGGATCGGCCCTGCCGGTTGACCACGCACTTCCCATTGACGAGGTGCTGCCGGAGATCCGGGCTGCCCTTTCCGGGGCATCCTGCGCGATCCTCGTTGCCCCGCCGGGCGCCGGCAAGACGACGCGCGTCCCGCTCGCCCTGATGGACGAGGCCTGGACCGCCGGCGGCACCATCCTCGTCCTCGAACCTCGTCGGATCGCCGCCCGTGGTGCTGCCACCCGCATGGCTCAGCAACTGGGCGAGCCGCTGGGCAAGCGGGTCGGCCTGCGCACAAGGCTGGAAAGCCGGTCCTCCCGCGAGACGCGCATTCTCGTGGTGACCGAGGGCGTTTTCACGCGGATGATCCTCGACGATCCCTCTCTGGAGGGTATTGCCGCTGTCCTTTTCGACGAGTTCCACGAGCGCTCGCTCGATTCCGACCTTGGCCTCGCTTTCGCACTCGATGCCCAGGCCGCCTTGCGCCCGGATCTGCGCCTGCTCGTCATGTCCGCCACGCTGGATGACCAGCGCATCCGGCTTTTCCTTGACGGCGCGCCGGTCATCAGCTCCGACGGCCGGGCCTATCCGGTCGAGACAATCTATCGCGGCCGCGAGGCGGACCGGCGCATCGAAGACCAGGTAGCCGCAGCGATCCGGGTGGCGCTCGCCACCGAGCGGGGCTCGATACTCGCCTTCCTTCCGGGGCAGGGCGAGATCGAGGGCGTTCGCCAGCGCCTCGCCGAGGCGGCCCTGCCGGCAGATGTCGATCTCTGCCCGTTGCATGGCACGCTGGAGCCGGCGCAGCAGGATGCCGCCATCAAGCCGGCCGCTGCCGGGCGTCGCAAGGTGGTGCTCGCCACCTCGATTGCCGAAACCTCGATCACCATCGAGGGCGTGCGCGTGGTGGTCGATAGCGGGCTCCGCCGGGCCCCGCGCTACGAGCCCGATCTTGGCATCGCGCGCCTGGAGACGATCCGCATCAGCCGCGCCGCCGCCGATCAGCGCCGGGGCCGCGCGGGGCGAACCGAGCCGGGCATCGCCATCCGGCTCTGGGATGCCGCGCAGGACCAAGGCCTGCTGCCCTTTGACCGGCCGGAGATTCTCGACGCCGATCTCTCCGGTCTGCGGCTGGCCGTGGCCGATTGGGGCGCTGAACCGGATTCCCTGCGCTGGCTCGATCCACCGCCCAAAGGCGCGCGGACCGAGGCCGAGCGGCAATTGCAGGCCCTTGGCGCGTTGGATGGTTCGGGCGCGATTACGCCGCAGGGGCGCTTGCTGCGGCAGCTGCCTCTCTCGCCCCGGCTGGCCAGCCTGGTGATCGAGGGTGCCGCCCGTGGCGCAGGGCAGGAAGCGGCGCGGATGGCCGCCCTGCTCGGCGAGCGTGGCGTCGGGGGTGCCGGCATTGACCTCGCCGAGCGGCTGCGCCGCCTGCCAGCGGATCGATCTCCCCGCGCCCGCGCCGTGATGGAGATGGCCGAGCGCTGGCTTCGCCACCTGCCCGAAAATGCAGCGCCAATCGGGGGCGAATTGCCCCTCACGCCGGGCATGCTGCTCGCTCTGGCCTTCCCGGACCGTATCGCCAAGGCCCGTGGCAACGGCCTGTTCGGCCTCGCCAATGGCCGGCAGGCGAGCGTCGATCCGGCCGATCCGATGGCCCGCGCCGACTATCTCGTGGTGGCCGATCTCACTGGGCGTGCGGCACAGGCGCGGATCACGGCGGCAGCCGCGATCACGCGGGCGAAGATCGGAACCCTTTTTGGCGCAAGGATCGAGACGGTCGATCAGGTCACGCTGGATGAGGCGAGCGGGGCGCTGCGCCGCCGGGCGGTAACACGCCTGTTCGGCCTCGCGCTCGAATCGCGTGTGCTCCCTGTCGAGCCGGGCCCCGAAGCGGCAGCGGCTCTGGCGGCAGCGGCCGCCCGGCGGGGCATCGACCGGCTGGGCTGGAGCAAGGCGCAGGACCAGCTGCGCGACCGGGTCGGCTTTCTTCGGCAGGCCGAACCGGATCTCTGGCCTGATCTCTCCGATGCCGGTCTCGGAGCCACGATTGCGGAATGGCTTGAACCCTTCCTCGGCCGTGCCCGCAGCCTTGGCGATATTGATGCCGCCCTTCTGGGCGAGGCGCTCGACGCCCTGCTGCCCTATGGCCGCCGGCAGGCTCTGGATGCTTCGGCGCCCACGCATTTCGTGGCGCCGACCGGGCAGGCCCATCCGATCCGGTATGATGGCGACCTCGCCCCGAGTCTCTCCATCCGGGTGCAGGAGCTGTTCGGCCTTGCCGCGCATCCCTCCATCGCCAATGGCAAGCTGCCTCTGACCTTGGAATTGCTCTCGCCGGCCCATCGGCCGATCCAGATCACGCGTGACCTGCCGGGCTTCTGGAAAGGCTCATGGGCCGATGTCCGCACCGAGATGCGCGGGCGCTATCCGCGCCATGTCTGGCCAGAGGATCCGGCCAGCGCTGCGCCGACCACCCGCGCCAAACCGCGCGGGACCTGAAGGCTCAGTTCCGCTCCCAGTACTGGCGCCATTGCCGCTCGCCCACGGTGCAATCCGCCCGGCCCGGCCGGGCCGGGCCGGCATCGGACAGGGTGCTCTGCGCCACTTCGCGCAGGATCTTGGTCCGGATCGCATCGCGGAACTGGTCCTTGTCCTCGATGGTCACGAGGAAGGAGCCCGGGCCGCCGATCACACAATCCGCGTAGTATACGTCGAGGCCCTCGATGTCGAAATTCGAGTTGCTGGCCCGCTTGATCTGGATCGGCAGCCCGTTGATGACCACGCCATTCGCCACCGCCCGGTCCCGTGAGCGGGATACGAGGCCACCTTCGTTATTCGGTCCATCGCCCGAAATATCGATGACCCGGCGCAGCGGGCGCAAAGGGGCTTCCTGCAGCCGGTCCATCGAGAAATCGATCGCCCCGGTGATCGAGGTCCGCCGCGCCCGACGAACCGGCGCTGCGGCGATCTCCGCCGCAACGACCCGTGCGCTGACTTCGGAATCGATGATCTTCCAGTCGACAATGACGTTGCGGGTCGCGAGACCTGCCCATTCGATATAGGTCACGCCGATTCGCCCGATCATCCCCTTCCGGATCGCCTCGAGGACGACGGGCGAGGTCAGCGCGGCGATATAGCCTTCACGCTGCAAAGCCAGCTCCTCGAGATCCATCGAGTAGGAAATATCAACCGCGAGGACGAGGGCGACATCCACCTCGGTGCCGGTGACCGGCCATTCGATCCGGTCCTGGCTCTGGGCGCTGGAGAGGCTGGTCCAGCCGAGCAACAGAAGCACCGGAAGGAGTTTCCCCGGCCAGCCGAGTGCCGGGATCCACGACGCGAAACCAGCCCGCATGCGCACCTCCATCCTGTAGGAACACAGTGTGGGCACGAATCCGGCCGGGGTAAAGAGCGCGTTGGTGTTGTCCGATCACGGTTTGGAGAGTCGGCGAACCGTCCGGAGCAGATGGCCCTGCCCGGCGATGCGCGCGAGGGCTGTGTCGAGCGGCTCGCTGACGACTTTCATGAACGCGCCGGTCGCATGCAACAGCCGCCCTTCGCCCTGCGCAAAGGCGACGTGGCCGGGCCAGAACAGCAGGTCGCCGCGTTCGTAAAGACCCGGCTCATCCGGGATGTTGATCGCCTGGCCAAGGCTTTGTTCCTGCATGTCGCTGTCGCGCAGGGCCGGAATGCCACAGGCCTGGCAGGCCGTCTGCACAAGGGCGGAGCAGTCCAGCCCGAGGCTTGACTTGCCGCCCCAGAGATAGGGGATGCCGATCAGGCGCTCGGCAACGCTGACGGGATCCGTTTCGAGGGCATCGAGCGGACCGAGATGGTCCGCGAAGATATAGCCGGTCTCGATCCGGGCGAAGCGTCCATCCAAATCCAGCACGGTACATTCCGCGCCGAGGGGCAGATGCCCCGAAGGCGTGGCCTTGATGCTCGGCCCGGGATAGACGAAGGCCCGGAGATCCCGGACGCGATGCGTCGGTTCTGGCCCGGCCGGGGCAATCGCCGCAAGGGGCAGGTAGCCGACATATCCGTCACGCCGCGCCTGGCCCCAGCCCCATTCGCCGGTCTGCCCGTAAAGGTCGAATGCCTCGCCATGCAGCAATTCGGTGTCATAAGGCCCGGATGGGTCAGGCATCCGGCGCAGCGGCACCGTGAAGGCCCGGATCCGGCAGGGCTCGGATGCCACAAAGCGCCCGGCCTCCACCTGCCCTTCGAGGTGCAGGGCAGCGACGCCATCGCGGAGCGGTGTCATGCGCGGATCGAATGGAACGGGGGGGCTTGGCAGGGTCATCACGGCATCACGGGGCAAGCGCGACGGCGGCTTCGACCACCCGATCGCTGAATTCGTCGAGGAACAGCGAACCGCGGACCGTGCGCTGGATGATCACATTCCGGCGGTCGGCCGGGTCGCGCCGGCGGGAGACAAGATCGAGTTCGCCCATCGCATCCAGCGCCCGCGTGATCACTGGCTTGGTCACACCCAGCTTGGCGGCCAGTCCGCGCACGGTATGGGGCGGCGGCTCGAGATAGATTGTCAGCAGGATGACCATCTGGCGCTGGGTCAGGTCGACGGCATTGCGCCGGACCATGCTGAGCCCGACCTCCTGCCAGAGGCGAAGCGCCTGGATCGGCCGCAACCTGACGCTCATCCCGGCCGTTCCCCTGCGCAAGACGGATCTGCTCCGCCATTCCCGATCGTTTCACATCCGTATCATCTTTCCTGGGCAAAGTTGAGTCCTGCTCCTCAGCGGCGCCCGAACCGGGACAGGACCAGGTCTGCAGTCAGCCGTGCGGCCTGCGGTTCACCGCCTTCGGGGCGTCCGGGCTTCGCACTGGGGACCCAGCCATAGATGTCGAAATGGGCGTAGGATTTCGTCTCGGTGACGAAGCGCTTGAGGAACAGCGCGGCCGTCACGGAGCCGGCGAAGCCGCCGACCCCGGCATTGTTGATATCGGCCGATTTCGACTCGATCATCGAGGAATAAGGCTTCCAGAGCGGCAGCCGCCAGACAGGGTCACTCGAGCGTGTGCCGGCTGCGGCGATCTGCCCGGCGAGGGCTTCGTCATCGGTATAGAAGGGTGGCAGGTCTGGCCCCAGCGCGACCCGGGCCGCGCCGGTCAGCGTCGCATAGTCGATCAGCAGGTCTGGCTTGTCCTCGTCGGCCAGCGCCAGGGCATCGGCGAGGATCAAGCGCCCCTCGGCATCGGTATTGCCGATTTCGACCGTCAGTCCCTTGCGCGACCGCAGGATGTCGCCCGGGCGGAAAGCATTGCCGGCCACTGCGTTCTCGACCATGGGCAGCAGCACGCGCAGCCGGATCTTCGCCTTCAATGCCATCAGGATCGAGGCCGCCGCGAGTGCCGTGGCCGCGCCGCCCATATCCTTCTTCATCAGAAGCATGGAATTGTCGGGCTTGAGGTTGAGCCCCCCGGTATCGAAGATCACACCCTTGCCCACCAGCGTCACGGCCGGATCCGCAGGATCGCCCCAGCGGATATCGACGAGGCGTGGCGGGTTGGCGGCGGCACGCCCGACGGCGTGAATCAGCGGGAAGCCCTTTTTCAGGAGCGCATCGCCGGTAATCTCGCGCAGCTTGGCCCCGTGCCGTGCCGCCAGGGCTTTCGCGGCTTCTGCCAACTCGCCGGTGCCGAGATCGTTGGCCGGCCGGTTGATCAGGTCCCGGCCGAGGATCACCCCGTCCGCGAGAGCATCCAGCATCCCCGCCTCGACTCCTTTCGGCAGCTCGAGGCTTGCCGCAGGGCGTTCGATTTCCTTGAAGCGGTCGAACCGGTAGCCACCGAGCCGGAAGGCGAGCGCCACGAGATCGGGGCGGGCGAGCACGCCTTCGAGGCGATACCGGCCGCCTGGCAGCTCGGCCGGCAACTTGCCGGCCAGGAAGGGGTTCTCGGAAAGGCCGGAATCCTTGCCGGTTCCGAAAAGCACCGCCTCGATCCGCCCTTCGGCATCGGGCACGGGAAGCACCTTTCCGCTCCTGCCCTCGAAGCCGTGGGTCTCGGCGAAGCGCCGCGCGGGCGCGGATAGCCCGGCGGCGATCTCTTTCCACGCCTCCTCGGCAACAAGCAGGATCGGGGTGGCTTTCGAGGCTTTGGCAGGCATGGCGGACCCTTGAATCAGACGAGACGGGGCGAAGTTAACATCTGATTAGGGTTAACGAGTTATTCCTTTTTCACAACAAGGGCCGCCGATTGCCGGATCCGGAGAACGGCCCGTGTCCGAAACCGGCCGCAGATGCGAGGTCAGGATTGCCGATGATGAAGCTCCCGTTGCCCTTCCCTGCGGTGCCGGATCCGCGTGCGGGCACCCGCCTCGCGCCTTTCGTGCTGGCCGCCCTGCTGCTTGGCGGATGTTCCGCGCGCCTTGATTCCTTCACCGGCTCCCTGAACGATACCGGTTCGCCAGCGGGGGCGAACGCTGCACTTTCTCCCTCGGCGCTGGCCAGCCTGGCCCGCCGCTATGATTCCCGGCCCGGCGACAAGAAGACATCGCTTGAATATGCCGGCGCCCTGCGCGCCAACGGCCAGCATCAGCAGGCGGTTGCGGTGTTGCAGCGGGCATCCGTCACCAATGTCGGCGACCAGGAGGTTGCGGCGGCCTATGGGAAGGCTTTGGCCGATATCGGGCGGCTGGACGAGGCCAGCGGGGTTCTCGCGCAGGCGCATACCGAGGACCGCCCGAACTGGCGCGTGCTCTCCACCATGGGGTCAATCGCCGACCAGCAGGGCCAGCATCAGCGGGCCCGTGACTTCTACCAGCGCGCGCTGAAGATCGCACCGGACGAACCGTCCATCCTCAACAATCTCGGCCTGTCCTATGTGCTCACGCGCGAGCTGGACCAGGCGGAAGAGGTTCTCCGCCGCGCTGTCAACCGGCCCAATCCGGATCCGCGCATCCAGGCGAATCTGGCGCTGGCGCAGCAATTGCGCACCGGCACGCCGGCTGCTGCACGGCCCGCCGCGCCGGCGCCTGCCCGCCCGAAAGCGGGTCAGCCGCAAGCCGCCGCTCCGGCAGCCGCCATGCCGGTCGCTCTCACCAATCCGGCTCCGCAAGCCAATGCAGCGCCGGCCCGGCCGGCTCCGCCGGTCGCGCAGAATGTTCCGGCCATCAATCCTGCGCTGACGGCACCGCCCGCCCAGGGAGCGATCCGCCCGAAGGCAGGCGGCCTGTTCGGCCTGAGTGGCAAGATCCGCGGGCAGGATCCGGCTGCCGCCGAGAACGAACCGCGCAGCTAGGTTTTCAAACCGGGGCCGCGGAACCGGTTCACTGGTGCACCCGAAACAAAAAGGCCCGGATCTTCAATCCGGGCCTTTTGTATGGAACGCCGCGCTGCCGCTTCGATCGGGTGCCTTACTTCCACTTGAAGATCTGGATGAGCGCCGGCGTGAGGATGACGATGAACAGCGCGGGCATGAAGAACACGATCATCGGCACGGTCAGTTTCGGCGGCAACGCTGCCGCCTTCTTCTCGGCTGCGGTCATGCGCTGGTCGCGGCTTTCCTGTGCCAGGACGCGTAGCGCCTGCCCGAGCGGCGTGCCGTAGCGTTCGGCCTGGATCAGCACCGTCGTGACCGATTTCACATTGTCGAGCCCTGTCCGCTTGGCAAGGTTCTCGTAGGCCTGCCGGCGCTCAGGCAGGTAGGACAGCTCGGCCGTGGTCAGCGCCAGTTCCTCGGCCATCGGCACCGAGGCCGTGCCGATTTCGGTCGAGACCTTCCGGAACGCATGTTCAATCGACATGCCGGATTCCACGCAGATCAGCAGAAGGTCGAGCGCATCCGGAAAGGCCCGCCGCATCGAGGCCTGCCGTTTCGAGGTGAGGTTCGACAGGTAGATTTCCGGCGCCTTGATCCCGAGATAGGCCGCCGCAATGACAGCACCGATCTGCCCGCCGACGGGCAGCCCGAAGCCCTTGTTGATCAGGAGATAGAAGATCGCGAACAGGATCAGCCCGATCGGGGCGAAGAGCCGGGCCACAAGGAAGGTCGTCTCCGCCTTGGGGCCGCGCAGGCCTGCGCGGAGCAGCTTCTCGCTGGCGGTTTCCGAACTCAGCCATTTCTGGAGGTTGAACTTGTCAACGATCTGCTTGGCGCGGGCCCCGGGGCTCGACCGGAGCGTCGGCTTCGGACCCGCCTTCTGCTGCTGGTTGAGGCGCTCGCGCTCGCGCGCGCGAATCCGGTCGCGCTCGAGGGCGACGGCATTCATCTTGTCCCGCATCTCGTTGCGCTCGAGAAGCGGCAGGCCGAGGGTGATCACGGTCGCCGAGACGGCAATGGCCGTCAGGACCGAGGCGATGAAGGACGGGTTGGTGAGCGTGTCGAGCATGTCACCTGATCCCTAGATGTCGAAATTGATCATTTTTTTCATCACCATGATCCCGAAGCCCATGATGACGAAGCAGGCGCCCAGGCCGATCTGCCCGGCCTTGGTGGTCCAGAGAAGTTCGATATAGGCGGGGTTGCCCATATAGACGAGGAACCCGACGAGGAACGGCAGCGCGCCGATGATCGAGGCCGAGGCCTTGGCCTCCGTGCTCATCGCATCGACCTTTTCGCGCAGCTTCTTCCGGTCCCGGATGACGCGGGACAGGTTGGACAGGATCTCGCCAAGATTGCCGCCCGACTTGGCCTGGATCTGGATGACGATGCCGAAGAAATTGACTTCGGCCAGCGGAATCCGCTCGAAGATCTTCATGATCCCGTCGGCGATGGAAACGCCCATGGCCTGCGCCTCGACGACGCCGCGGAACTCGCCCTTGAGAGGTTCCTTCGCCTCGAGTGCGATCAGGCGAAGGCAATCATTCAGCGGCAGGCCTGACCGGATCCCGCGAACGATCGCGTCGATGGCATTCGGAAACTCCTCCATGAAGAGCTTCTGCCGCTTCTTCGCCATGCGCGTCAGCATCCAGCGCGGCAGACCGAATCCGCCGACGAACATGGCCCCCGCGGCAAGGATCGGCTGCTTGGTGATCAGAAGCACAACCAGCCCGAGCCCGATGGCGCAGCCGATCGAGATCAGGATGAAGGTTTTCTTGGTCCACTCGACTCCGGCCTGCTCGCAGCGCTGTTCGAAGGTCAGCTTCTGGGCCTTTTGGCGCTGTTCGAGTTCCTTCAGCGTATCGGCGATCTGCTTGCGGCGGTTGCCGGCTTCCTCCACGGCCTTGCGCCGAGCCCGCGGATCAACAAGCGCTGCCTGCCGCTTCTCGGCGCGGTTCGCGCCCGAGAGCAGGGGTTCGAGGAAGGCAACGCCCAGCCCGCCGACAGCAACGAAGGCGAGAATGGCCACGAGGAGCTGGTTGATATCCATGCTCAGGCCACCCGCTCGTCCTTGACCTCGGCAGCATCCAGTGCCGCGGCGAGGCGCTTGTCATCGCCGTAATACCGCGCGCGTTCCCACATGCGCGGCCGGCCGATCCCGGTCGATTTGTGCTTGCCGAGCACCCGGCCATTCGCATCTTCGCCTTCGATGTCGAAGATGAACAGATCCTGCGTGACAATCACGTCGCCTTCCATCCCCATCACCTCGGTAATGTGCGTGATGCGGCGCGAGCCGTCGCGCAGGCGCTGCGCCTGCACAATGATGTCCACCGACGAGGTGATCATCTCGCGGACAGTTTTCGGCGGCAGGGAATAGCCGCCCATCGCGATCATCGCTTCCATGCGGGCGAGGCATTCGCGCGGGCTGTTGGCGTGGATCGTGCCCATCGAACCGTCATGGCCGGTATTCATGGCCTGAAGCAGGTCGAACACTTCCGGCCCGCGCACTTCGCCGACGATGATCCGTTCCGGCCGCATGCGGAGGCAGTTCTTGACGAGGTCGCGCATCGTGACAGCGCCCTGGCCCTCGAGGTTGGGCGGGCGCGTCTCAAGGCGCACGACATGCGGCTGCTGGAGCTGGAGTTCTGCCGCGTCCTCGCAGGTGATGATGCGCTCGTCCTCGTCGATATAGCGGGTCAGGCAGTTCAGAAGGGTCGTCTTGCCGGAGCCGGTGCCGCCGGAAATCACGGTGTTGCAGCGGACCCGGCCGATGATTTTCAGCACCTCGGCGCCTTCGGGCGAGATCGAGCCGAATTTCGTCAGCTGCTCGAGCGTCAGCTTGTCCTTCTTGAACTTGCGGATGGTCAGCGCAGCGCCGTCGATCGCCAGCGGCGGGGCGATTACGTTGACGCGGGAACCGTCGAGCAGGCGCGCGTCGCAGATCGGCGAGGATTCATCGACACGGCGGCCGACCTGGCTGACGATGCGCTGGCAGATATTCATCAGCTGGGCATTGTCGCGGAAGCGGATATTCGTCAGCTGGATCTTGCCGCTGACTTCAATGAAGGTGCGGTCGGCCCCGTTGACCATGATATCGGCGATATCGTCCCGGGCGAGCAACGGTTCAAGCGGGCCGAAGCCGAGCACGTCGTTGCAGATGTCATCGAGCATATCCTCCTGCTCGGCGATGGACATCGCGACGTTCTTCAGCGCCAGGATCTCGGTGATGACGTCCCGCAGCTCGTCCCGGGCGCTGGCCGAATCGAGCTTGGCCAGCTGCGACAGATCGATCGATTCGATCATTGCGCCGAAGATCATGCTCTTGGTCTGGTAATACTGATCGGAGCGCTGCGGCGCGGCCTGGACCGGCGGAGGGGTGGGCTTGCGGATGGCAGCGAGCGGCGCGGCCGAAGCGGTCGGCCGCGGTTCCTCGCGTCGGATTTCCGGCGCAGGTGCTGCAATGCTCGCTGCCGGCTTTGGAGCCGCAGCCGGCGTTCCTGGCGTGATATTTGTCCGTTTTCCGAACATTCCGACCTCGCTTGCTGCCCGTCAGGCCGCTTTCGTCTTGCCCGAAAGGCCGTTGAGCCTTTCGCGCAGGCCGGAAAGGAGCGACTTCTTGTTCCGCACCGCTTCCTGACGGCCCATCAAGGCCTTGGCCATGTCCAGCAAGGCATCGCGCGCCTTCGATTTCGGCTGCAGCTCGGCGATCATCTGGCCGTTATTGTTGGCCAAGCCGAACAGGGCGGTATCGAACCCGATCATTGCCAAGGGTGGGCAGTCCAGCGCTTTGGCGAATTCCGCCGCGGCGATTTCGGGCTTTTTCGGCATGCCGACCTGGTTGAGCACCAGCTTCGGCTTGGGATCCTGCGGGCGCGCCAGCGTCAGTGTGTCGATCAGGTTCTTGGCGTTGCGCAGGTTGGCAAGGTCCGGTGCCGCAACGACGACGATCTCGTCTGCCCGCGCAAGCACCGTCCGGCTCCAGCCCGTCCAGACATGCGGCACGTCGAACACGATGGCCGGAACCGTCTGGCGCAGGGCATCCGCCAGCGGATCGAACGTATCCGGGCCGAAATCATAAATCCGTTCGAGATTGGAGGGCGCCGCCATCAGGCTGAGATTGGGCACCACGCGGGAGAGCAGGCGCTCGATCATGTTCGGATCGACGCGGCTCGGGTCGAACGCCGCTTCCATCACGCCCTGCGGCGGGTCCTGGTTGAAGTCGAGGCCGGCAGTCCCGAAGGGCAGGTCGAGGTCGACAATCACCGATTCGACCTCGAGATCGGTGGCGATCGTGTAGGCGAGGTTATGGGCGATGGTGGAGGCACCGATGCCGCCCTTGGCCCCGACGATGGCGATGGTCCGCCCGATCGGCTTGGCGCCGGGCGTCGTGAAGATCTCGGACAGGGCGGTGACGAAGCCCAGCACATTGATCGGCGCGACCAGATATTCGCTGACCCCGCGTCGCATCAACTCGCGGTAGAGCGGCACGTCGTTGACGTGGCCGATCACCATTACGCGGGTGCCTTCGTCGCAATAGCCGGCGAGCTCGTCGAGGCTGTCGAGCAGCGTGTTGCTGTCCGTCACGGTCTCGATCACGATCACATTCGGGGTCGGCGCGTCGCGATAGGCTTCCGCGGCGGCGGCAACGCCGCCCGCCTGGATGCGCACCTGCGCCTTCGCCATGCGGCGGTCATGCCGCGATTCTTCCACCACAGCCGCCACCTGCCCGGTCTCCGAGAAGACCTGGATGGCGATATGGGGCAGCGGCGCTACGGTGATGTCGGCCATTGTCACGTCTCCATACTCGCTTCGCGGCTTACTGCTGCGCTTCCTTGACCTTGGCATCGTCCTTCCGCCAGTTCGTGGAAGGGTCCTGATCCTTGCGCAGGGCCTCGATGTCCTTGGTGCGTTTGACGGTATCGACCTGCCCCTCCGCCCGCGGCCGGACGAGATCGATCGGATCCGACACCTGCGCGGCAAGCATCGACTGATAGGAGCAGCCGAGATTGTAATAGGGGCGGTTCTGCCAGGTATCGAGGTCGCGGCCGCCGGCTAGGTCGTCCGGCCACATGCCACACTGGCTCGCCACCTGCGCCTGGAGCTTGGCGAAGCTCAGCCGGATCGGCGCGGCGCCAAGCCGGCCATCGGCCTGGTAGGGTGTGACCTGGAGCGGAGCATGCGCGCCGGCGCTCGACAGCGCCGAACGGATCGCTCCCATCATGGCATGCCCGCCTGCGCCGCTCGGAATGGCGGCGATGATCGGGCCCCGGCCATGCCGGGCATAATCGCGGCCGAATTCCTGCAGGTCCTGGATCTGGCGCCGGTCAAGCTGGCGGCCGGTATCAAAGACATCGAGATGGGTCTGGCTGGTCGCGATCTTGATCGGGTGCCGCACGGAATACTCGTCCGGCGCGAAAGCCTTCTGCGTCGGGCGCAGGGTCGAGCAACCGGCGAGGACCAGTCCGGCGGCGCCGAGGACCGCAAGATTGAGGGCTTGGCGGGGGCTGCGCATGGGGGGAACTCCTGGAACAGACGGGGGCAGGGCGGGCTCAGTCATGGATGAAGCCCACGCGGCCGGATTTGCTGATGACGGCCGGGGTCTTGGCCGTGGCGCCATAGGTGCGGTTCAGACGGCCCATGAAGATAGTCGACGGGTCCGTCGCCTCGGCGAAGCCATCATCCGGTCGGGCGATCTGCCCCGGCGTGCTGGGTTTGGCGATGAACGGCTGCACGAGGATCAGCAATTCGGTCTCGAAGCGCTGGTAGTCGCGGCTGCGGAACATCGTGCCAAGGATCGGCAAGTTCATCAGTCCGGGCAGGCCGTTGATTGCTTGCCGCGAGACCTGCTGGATGAGCCCAGCAGTGCCGAGAACCCCACCTGAGGGAAGTTCAACAGTGGTTTCAGCCTTGCGGGTCCGGAACCCCGGAACCGTAGAGTTGGACAGCTTGTAGGAGTTATCAGGGTCAACCTCCGTCACTTCCGTGGCAAGCCGGACCGATATCCGGTTCTCGCTCATCACGACGGGGGTAAAGTTCAGCGTTACACCTACAGGCTTGTAAACAAGAGTGATTGTGCAGGAGCGACGGCCAAGCACATCGGCATCCGTGCAGGTTTCCGCTTGCGGCACCGGCATCTCGCCTCCCGCAAGAAACTTAGCTGACTCCCCGGAAATGGCGGTCAGCGTTGGCTCTGCAAGTGTTCTAAGGACGCCTTGGCGTTCAAGAGCACGCAGCGTCCCGGTTTTTCCACTCAGGTTGCCCTGGATAGCGGTGTCGGATAACAGACCCTCGCGCTGGATATTGAACGGATTGTCGGTCAGTAACCTGAGGGACGAGTCGGCAACACTCCATTGTCCATCAAGATTGATACCCAGCTGCTTGAGTACCGAGCGCTGCACTTCGGCAATCGTCACCTTGAGCATGACCTGGTCGCGTCCGCGGACCTGCAGCGCATTGACGACCTTGCCGCTGGTCGCGCCAATGCCGAGGAAGCCGCCGGACTGGCCGACAAGGTTGTTGGCAATGTCGATGGCGCTCTGCACCTCGAGCGCGGAATCCACCGTGCCCGAAAGGACAAAATTGTCACCGACACTGGTGACCTTGATATCGGCCTTCGGCAGCGCCTTCTTGATGACTTCGCGCAGGATCGCCAATTCGCGGGCCAGTTCCTTGGCCACGCCGATATCGAGCGCGGCGATCTGCGCCCCGTTCTTGTCGGTCACGAACACACTCGTTGTGCCCTGGCCGGTCCCGATGATGAAGACCTTCCGCGCCGTCCGGACAACAGCATTGGCAACTTTCGGCTCGGACACAAAGACCTCCGCGGCATCGCGCGGCAGGTCGATCACGATCGACTTGCCGACCGAGAGGTCGATCCGGCGCGCCATGACCTGATCATGATCGTTCGGCTGGATCCTCGGCACCGGGATGGATTCAAACGGCACACCGCCGAAATGCTTGGGTGGCGGGGAGGCGAATGCCGTGGTGGCGGCCATCGCGGCGCAGGCACCGAGCAGGAGGGAACGCAGACGGGAAATCATGGGCGAGGCACCGGTAGGAGGGCGGACGGGTTCGGAAGCGGGGCGGTTCATCGGTTGGATACCTCCTGCGGAATGCCGAAGCGCACGACAGTGACCGAGTTGCTCGGCCCCTTGGCGCGCGGACCGTCTTCCTTGTTGGCATCGGCGAGGCTGCGCAGGGCCAGAGCCAGTGTGCCGGAGCGCTGGTGCAGCTGGATCTGCTCGGCCTGTGACGGCTCGAGTTCCAGCGTTGCCGTCTCGCCGACCACCACGCGCTCGCCGTTCTTTTCCTGGATATTCTGGCCGATCGCGAGGACGCGGATCCCGCCAAGCACGGTCACGCTCTGGTAGATGTCCGTGCCGGCGCGGGTCGAGGCGTCAAGGTCACGTCGGGTGACGATCACGTCGACAAAGTCATTGGGCAGGATGAAGCCGCCGGCGCTCGAGGCACCCCGGCTGTCGATCGAGATGGCCACGGCGCGCTTGCCGGAGGGCAGGATGGCCGAGAGGAAGCCCGAGCCGTTACCCTTGATGACTTTTTCCTCGCGGATCGGCTCGTTGGAGAAGAAGGCAGCCCGCGTGATCGCGCCCTTGAACTCTTCCATCGCCTTCGGGCGGGCCGAACGCTGGATCATGGCAGACGCCGCCAGATCCTGCGGCCATTTCACCCAGGCAAGCTGCTCCTCGGAGAGTGCCGTGCCCATCGGGAGGTCCTGCTTGGCCACGAGAACCTCGGTGAATGCCTTTTCCTCGGGCGGTGCCGTCGGCACCGTCACGTCGACAGTGGCCGGCTGGCGGCCGGACAGCAGCAACGCCAGGAGGCCGGCGACACCGGCAACCCCGGCAATCATCAGGCGGGCGGGTTTCATGACTCGAGTCCCCATTACACACGGCGCAGCACGCGCCTCGGGACTCATTCCATCAGGGAAACATCAAGGTATGGTTAATCGCACCTTGAAAATCGTGCTTTCCGGTCCGTTAACGCGGCTCAGATGCCCGCAATCCGCTGCCAGATCGCCATTTGCGGATAGACGATGAGCCCCGCCACCGCGAGGGCGATGCCGTAGGGAATGCCGGTCTTGTGGTGATGCAGCCGGAAGATCCAGTGCACCCTGAGCGCGAAGCCCGGCAGGTGATAGGCGCGCCAGTACAGGATGGCGAGCGTCAACAATCCGCCGAGAACAGAGGCGATCAGAAGGTATTCGAGCAGCACGCCGAACCCGCACCAGATGCCGGTCGCGGCGGCCAGCTTGGCGTCGCCGCCGCCGATCCAGCCGAAGGCGAACATGGTGAAGGTGATTGCCAGGACGACAAGGCCCGCCGCCAGATGAAGGCCGAAGGTCTTGAGGGGCATGCCCGTCAGGATGGCGAGAGCCACAAAGGCCGCTATGAGCAGCAGCGAGACCCGGTTGGGGATGGTCATGGTGAAAAGGTCACTGAAGGCTGCGAAGGCCATCACGGCCGGAAACAGCAGCACCAACAGGTCCATCGACATACGCCATACTCCTGATCGGGGCCATGGGGTTTCGCCCCGACCACGACTTCGCCTATACACACCTCCTCCTCTCTAGCGCGAGGACGTCGCAATTCGGTTAATGGAGGCGTGGATGACAGCCGATGGCGGGCCATTCCTGCTGCACGGAACGGGCTGGCGCATTCCGGAACGCCTCGTCGAGCTGCGCTTCATCCGGTCGGGCGGTCCCGGCGGGCAGAACGTCAACAAGGTATCGACAGCCGTCGAGCTGCGTTTCGACCTTGCCGCCAGCGCCCTGCATGCCAACCACAAGGCCAGGCTGAGCCAGAAAGCGGGCGACCGGATGACGCAGGAGGGCATCCTGATTCTCCGGGCGGAGCGGTTCCGTACGCAGGATATGAACCGGACCGACGCGCTCAAGCGCCTCGCCGAACTGGTCGAGAGTACGGTTCTGGCCCCGCGTGACCGGATCGCCACCAAACCGACCCGCGCCTCGAAGGAGCGGCGCCTTGCCGCGAAAACCGGCCGCAGCCAGATCAAGGCCGGGCGCGGGCGGGTCAATCCGGATTGAGGCCGACCCGCCGGAACGGGCTCAAATGTCGAGATTGGTGACGCTGAGTGCGTTGTCCTGGATGAAGGCGCGGCGCGGTTCCACCACATCGCCCATCAGGCGGACGAAAATATCCTCGGCTTCCGCGAGGTCCCTCAGCTTCACCTGCAGGAGCGAGCGGACATTCCGGTCGAGCGTCGTTTCCCAGAGCTGCTGCGCCGTCATCTCGCCAAGGCCCTTGTAGCGCTGCAGCGACAGCCCCTTCCGGGCAAGGCCCGCCACGGCATCGAACAGGGCCAGCGGGCCACTGACGGCCATCTCGTCATTGCGGCGGACAAAGCGTGCCGGTTTCGAATAATGTTCCTGCAGCGAGGCGGCCCGCTCGTCGAGCTTGCGCGCCTCGGCGGAAGCCAGCAGGCCACCGTCAAGCACGGCCGCCTCGGTCACGCCGCGCAGGGTCCGGCGGAAGACGAAGCCGCCATTCTCTACCGCGCCCGACCAGCCGCGTTCCAGCTCGTCCGAAATCGCGTCAAGCCGCCGGGCCACATAGGCCGCAGCCGTTTCCGCCGCCTCGGCATTGGCGAGGATGGCACTGTTCAACGCACCGGCAATCGCTGCCTGTTCCACCACCTTGCGGTCATAGCGCGAATGCAGCGCCCCCATGACCTGCCGCACGAGGCGGGCTTCGTCGATCACACGGCGGAGATCCTCGCCGGCAATCTCGGCACCGCTGCCGAGCTTCAGCACCGAACCGTCCAGCCCGACCCCGATCAGATAATCCTCGAGCGCGCGCTCGTCCTTCAGGTAGGTCTCGCTCTTCTGCCGGGTCGCCTTGTAGAGCGGTGGCTGCGCGATATAAACATAGCCGCGTTCGATCAGTTCCGGCATCTGCCGGAAGAAGAAGGTCAGCAGCAATGTGCGGATATGGGAGCCGTCCACGTCCGCGTCGGTCATGATGATGATCTTGTGGTAACGCAGCTTGTCTGCGTTGAATTCCTCGCGCCCGATACCGGTACCGAGTGCAGTGATCAGCGTGCCGATTTCCTGGCTCGAGAGCATCTTGTCGAAGCGCGCGCGCTCGACGTTCAGGATCTTGCCGCGCAGCGGCAGCACCGCCTGGAACAGCCGGTCACGCCCCTGTTTCGCTGATCCGCCCGCCGAATCACCCTCGACCAGCAGCAATTCGCATTTCGAGGGGTCCCGCTCCTGGCAATCCGCCAGCTTGCCGGGGAGCGAGGCAATGTCGAGCGCGCCTTTGCGCCGGGTCAATTCGCGCGCCTTTCGGGCCGCCTCGCGAGCCGCCGCCGCCTCGACCACCTTGCCAACAACGGTCTTTGCTTCGGAGGGGTTCTCCTCCAGCCATTGCTGCAGCGCCTGGTTCAGCACGCCCTCGACCACCGGCCGCACCTCGGAGGAGACCAGCTTGTCCTTGGTCTGCGACGAGAATTTCGGATCGGGCACCTTGACCGAGAGGACGCAGGTCAGCCCTTCGCGGCAATCATCGCCGGTCAGGCTCACCTTTTCCTTCTTCGAGATCCCGCTGGATTCGGCATAGCTGGTGATCTGGCGCGTCAGCGCGCCCCGGAAACCCGCGAGATGGGTGCCGCCATCACGCTGCGGGATGTTGTTCGTGAAGCAGAGCACTGTTTCGTGGTAACTGTCGTTCCACCACAGCGCCACTTCCACCGTGATGCCATCCTGTTCCTTCTTCACGAGGATCGGGCGGGCGAGCAGCGGCGCTTTCGCCCTGTCGAGATACCGCGCGAAGGCCTCGAGGCCGCCCTCGTAATAGAGCTCGACCGTTTTCGGCTCGGCATGGCGATTGTCCGAGAAGATGATGCGCACACCCGAATTCAGGAAGGCGAGTTCGCGCAACCGGTGTTCGAGCGTCGCATAGTCGAACTCGACCATCGTGAAGGTCCCGGTCGAAGGCAGGAATGTGATTTCCGACCCCGAGCGGCCTTCAAAGCGACCGGGCTGCCGGTCCGGCGTGTAGCTGCCCACAACCGCAAGCGGCGCATCGGCATCGCCATGGGTGAAGCTCATCTCGTGAATCTTGCCATCGCGGTGGACGCGCAGCCTCAGCCATTTCGACAGCGCGTTGACGACGGAGACGCCGACGCCGTGCAGGCCGCCGGAGACCTTGTAGGAATTCTGGTCGAATTTCCCGCCGGCATGGAGCTGGGTCATGATGACCTCGGCGGCCGAAACGCCTTCCTCCTTGTGGATATCCGTGGGGATGCCGCGGCCATTGTCGCGCACGGTGCAGGAGCCATCGGCATTCAGCGTGACGGTCACGAGATCGGCATGCCCAGCCAAAGCCTCGTCGATCGCGTTATCGACCACCTCGTACACCATGTGGTGCAGGCCGGAGCCGTCATCCGTGTCGCCGATATACATGCCCGGCCGCTTGCGCACGGCATCAAGGCCCTTGAGCACCTTGATCGAATCCGCGCCGTATTCGGCACCGGCATTTTGCTCGTTCGGCGTATCGTCCATGGAAATCCCAGATTGTGGTCGAATCAATGGCGGAATGTAGCGTGTCCTACGCGCGCGCACACGCGCAGAAGCCGAAATAGACGGCAAATGAGGGCGGAATAAGGTGCATAACTGAACCTCAGCGGGCGGCAACCACCATAGCCGTTCCCGCCATGATGCCTGCGGTCGTCCGGTTGATCCGGCGGATTGCCTCGGTCGAGCGCAACAGGCGCCGTGCCCGTGCCGCCAGGATCACATAGCCCATGAAGATTGCTGTCAGCACCACGAAAATGATTGCTGCGATCTCGAGCGCCGTAACCAGCGTGATCTGCTCCGGCGAGACGACCAGCGGCATGATCGAGAGGAAGAATACCATCGTCTTCGGATTGCCGAGGGTCAGCAGGAAGGCCCCGAGAAAGGCCCGGAACCCGCTGTTCCCGGTTGCGGCCGGTTCTGCATCGGTCATCGGCTTCGCCGGCATCCGCCAGATGCTGATCGCCACATAGATCAGATAGAGCGCGCCGGCATATTTCACGGCAGTGAAGAGAGGCTGGTAGGTCTGGGCCAGCAGCCCGAGGCCCAATGTGGCGGCGGCGAACCAGGTGAGATCCCCTGCCACAAGGCCCATCGTGAAGGCCAGCGCCCCGCGAGAGCCCATGGCCAGCGTCCGCGCCACGATCGCGGCCACCGCCGGGCCCGGTGATGCCACGGCAAGGGCATAGACGGGGACAAAGAGCAGGAAGGCGGACAAGGTCATGGGGTGGGCTCCGGCATGGGGTCACGCGGGCGCGGTCTGTGGACCAGCGTCACCAGCACGAAGCTGAGATACAGCAAAAGATACCACGAGCCCAGCTTGCCGAGGCTGACGAGCTGGAAGCCTTTCTGGCCGGGATAGAGCCAGGTGCCGGTCAGCGTGCCGACATTCTCCGCGACCCAGAGGAACAGCGAGGTCAGGAAGGCCGCCAGCGGCAACGGCATCCAGAGCACCATATGGCCGGGGCGGTAAAGGATCCGCGTCCGCCAGAACAAGACCAGCGTCGCCGCCATCAGGAGGTAACGCAGATCGGCGACATAGTGATGCGTGAAGAAATTCGCGTAGATCGCGCCAGCCAGCAACGCCGGCATCCAGAAGGGCGGATACGGCTCGAACCGCATGTCGAACAGGCGGATCGCCCGAACCATGAAGCTGCCGACGCAGGCATACATGAAGCCGGTGAAGAGCGGGACCCCGCCCAGTTTCAGCACGCCCGGCTCCGGGTAGGCCCAGGAGCCCATCTTCAGCTTGAAGATCTCCATGATTGTCCCGACAAGGTGATAGATCAGGATCACCAGCGCCTCGCGCGGCGTTTCCAGCCGGAAGGCGAGAAGCAGCATCTGGGTGGTCACAGCCGCCAGCGTCAGGAAATCGTAGCGGGCGAGGCTCCAGCCGGGCTGCCAGAGGAGCTTCGTCGCGAGGATCAGCACCAGCATGATCGCCGCATAGAGGCTCGCCCAGGCCATTTTCAGCCCGAAAGCCAGGAATTCATAGGCCGGCGCCGGCAAATGCCGGTGCGCCCAGCCGGAAAGGCGCCGTTCGATCCGCGTTCGGGCAGCTTCCCCGCTTTCAGCCAATGTCAACCTGCCCGTCTCCGACCATCATCAGGCTTGCACCTTCGCCAAGCGCCTCGAACAGCAAAGGGTCTGTCCCGGTCAGGAAAACCTGTCCGCCAAGCATCTGCAGGATCCGGTACAAGGCGGCGCGACGCTCCGCATCGAGATGGGCGGCAACCTCGTCGACGAGCAGCATCGGCGGGTGCCCGCGCATCTGTCCGATGAGGCGGGCCTGTGCGAGAACCAGCCCCAGCAGCAGCGCCTTCTGTTCGCCCGTCGAACAGGTTGCTGCCGGCTCGCCCTTGGGCCCGTGCAGGACGCCGAGATCGGAAGCCTGCGGGCCGATCAGCGTTCGCCCGGCCGCACGATCCCGGGCGCGCCCGTCCCGGAGCGCCGCGCGATACCAATCCTCGACGGTGCCGGCCGGCATGGTCCCGAGGCGTTGCTCCAGTTCGCCCTCAAGCGAGAGGCGGGCGAAGGGAAAGGGCGCCATCAGCGCTGCATCGCGCTCGGCCAGCCCACCGAGCCGGGCCACCGTCTCGGCGCGGGCCGCGGCAACGGCGGTACCGAGTTCGACGATCTCCTGTTCGATCGCGTCCAGCCATCGCGGCCCGCCGCTCTCCTCGAGCAGCCGGTTGCGGTGGCGCAGGGCATTCTCGAAGGCGGAAACGCGGCTGCCATGAGCAGAATCGACCGCAAGGACCAGCCTGTCGAGAAAGCGACGGCGATCCCCCGCCGGGCCGCGGAACAACCCGTCCTGATCCGGGGTGAGCCAGAGCAGGCTGAGATGGTCGAGAAAGCGCATGGCTGAGCTGACCGGCTCGCGGTCGATCCGGCATTCGCGTCCGGCCTCGCCGGGCAGGAGCCCGGTCGCCAGCGTGAGAGGACCGGTCCCGGTTTCAAGATCGGCGAGAATGGAAAAGGTGCCCGGACCGTTCCGCCGGGCGAGGGCGGTCAGCGTGGCGCGACGAAGGCCGCGACCGGGCGAAAGCAGCGAAATGGCCTCGAGCAGGTTGGTCTTGCCAGCCCCGTTCGGTCCGCAGAAAGCCGTCAGGGAGGCGCCGAGCGGCAGATCGAGACGGGTATAGGACCGGAAATCCTGCAGCCGCAGCCGCTGGATCCGCGGCTCCGGCAGGGACGGCGCCATGGTCAGACGCGCATCGGCATCAGCACATAGAGGCTGGCCGCGCCTTCACGATCCTGGATCAGCGTCGGCGAGCCTGGATCGGCCAGTTTGAGCAGCGCCGTATCGCCTTCGAGCTGGCCGACAATATCCAGCAGGTATCGGGCATTGAACCCGATCTCGAGCGGCGAGGCCTCGTAGTCGACGGAAAGTTCCTCGATCGCCTGCCCGGCATCGGGGTTGTGTACCGACAGCGTGAGTTTGCTGTCGCCCAGCGAGAACTTCACCGCCCGCCCGCGTTCGGACGAGATGGTCGAGACACGGTCGACCGAACGGGCGAATTCATCGCGCTCGACCGTCAGGAACTTATCGTTCCGCTGCGGGATGACGCGGGCATAATCCGGAAAGGTGCCGTCGATCAGCTTCGAGGTCAGCACGATCGGCCCGACCGTGACGCGCATCTTCACGCTCGACAGCTCGAACCCGATCTGCGCCTCGCCATCGCTGAGCAGCTTCTGCAGCTCGCTAACGGTCTTGCGCGGAACGATCACGCCCGGCATGCCCTGTGAGCCCGCAGGCGCGGCCGTATCGCAGAGGGCGAGGCGATGCCCATCCGTGGCCACAGCGCGCAGGATCGATTGCCCGCCCACCTCCGTGGCATGCAGATAGATCCCGTTGAGATAATAGCGGGTTTCCTCGGTCGAGATCGCGAATTGCGTCTTCTCGATCAGCTTGCGCAGCTCGCCCGCTGCCATGTCGAAGCGGTGGCTCATCTCGCCCGCCGCAAGATCCGGGAAATCGGTTTCCGGCAAGGTCTGCAGCGAGAAGCGCGACCGGCCGGAGCGCAGCGCGACCTGGCCCGACTGCCCGTCCTGCTCGAGCGAAACCTGCGACCCGTCCGAAAGCTTGCGCACGATATCATAGAGCACATGCGCCGGAACGCTTGTCGTTCCCGCGCGCTCCACGTCGGCCGGGATGGTCTCGACAATATCGATGTCGAGATCGGTCGCCTTGAGGTGCAGTTCCCGCTGTTCGGCCCGCAAAAGAACGTTGGCGAGGATCGGAATGGTATTCCGCCGCTCGACAACGCGATGCACATGGCCGAGGGCCTTGAGCAGCGCGGCCTGTTCCACCGTGACCTTCATCGTATCGCTTCCGTCCCGTTACCGACTAAAAACCGCCTCGGAACGAGACGGTTGACGCGCATCCTTCCAAGACAGGTTCCGGAAACGATGGCGCGTCACCCGCCAAAGCGCAAGGGTGCCCGCGTGATTTTGCGCAATGGCCGCGGGATGATCGACAGGATTTTCAGCGCCGTGGAGGGCCGAGCGTCATTCCTGCAGCATGCGCTTGAGATGATCGATCTCGCCGGCCAGTTCCTGGTCGGTCGTCACCATACCCTCGATCTTGCGGACAGCATGGAGCACGGTGGTGTGATCCCGGCCGCCGAAGCGCCGGCCGATTTCCGGCAGCGAACGCAATGTCAGCGACTTGGCGAGATACATTGCGATCTGCCGTGGCCGGACCACCGTGGCTGTGCGGCGCGACGAGAGAATGTCGGCCCGGCTGACATTGTAATGGTTCGCCACCAGCCGCTGGATGTCTTCGATCTTGACGCGCCGCGGCTCCCGGTGCCGCACGAGATCCCGGATCGCCTCGTCGGCGGCGGCGATGTCGAGGGAACCCCCGGTGAGTGTCGAATGGGCGAGCAGGCGGTTCACGGCTCCTTCAAGGTCACGGCCATTGGTCGTGATCGCCCGCGCCACATGCTGGATGACATCCGGCGGCACGTCGAAGCCTGGCAGATGCGCCTTGGCGATCTGGATCCGGCTTTCGAGGATTTTCACCCGCAAGGCGTCGTCCAGCGCGCCGATCTCGACCACGAGCCCGCCGGCGAGACGCGATTGCACGCGCTCCTCGATACCTTCGAGGTCGGAGGGCGCCCGGTCTGCCGCCACGACGACCTGCTTCCCGGCATCGATCAGTGCATTGAGCGTGTGGCAGAATTCCTGCTGGCTCTTGGGGCCCTGCAGGAACTGGGCATCGTCGATGATAAGCACGTCAATTCCACGCAAGGTGTCCTTGAAGGCAATGGCCGTCTGCGCCTTCAGCGAGGCCACGAAACCGTACATGAAGCGCTCGGCCGTCAGATACAGCACGCGCCGGCCGGAGCTTTCGATGGCCTGGGCGGCACCCTGGAGCAGGTGCGTCTTGCCGAGGCCCACGCTGGCATGGACGTAGAGCGGGTTGAAGACCGGCATCTCGCCTGTCTTGGCCTGCACGATCTGCATGGCAGCGGCATGGGCCATCACATTCGAACGCCCGACCTGGAACGCGCCCAGCACAAGCCGCTTGTCGAGCGGCGATCCGACCTGGAGATCGCCCTCATGGCCTTCCTGAACCCTTGTCTCGATCGGCTTGATCGCACCTTCGCCCATCGGGCGCAGGGCAGCCGGAGCCTCCTGGGACGAGAACTTGCGGGCCTGCTCCGCCGCCTTGGGCGCTTCCGGCCTCGGCGCGGTGCGCAGGCTGGCCGACCGCATCACGATCGAGACCCTGGAAAGCCGCGCATCCTCCTTCTGGAAATGCGCCATGATCTTCTCGATGAAATGCTGCTGGATCCAGTTCCTGAGGAACTTCGTCGGAACCGACAGGATAACGGTGTCGTTCTGGACCTGGACAAGCTCGAGGCACTTGAACCAGCTCGTATACACATCCTCTCCGAGCTCCGCCCGCAGCCGGCGCTGTACACGGTCCCAGACAAGGGCGGCTCCGGCCATGTCTGCCGCAGCCAAGCCCGTGATCTCATGATCGAGTCGGTTCTCGGTGGCCTGGGTTTCAGGTGTCTTCAGCATGATCGCTCTCAAAGTCTGTACTTGGAATACGAAGACGCCCTGCCGAAACGGTATGTTTCAGCAAAGTCATTCGTAGTGTTTGAATGTCGTATGTCTGACGGATTCAGAACAAATCCGGATGGGTCAGGTGAAACCCATTAAACACGCATGGCGAGTAACGTTTTCGATTACAACATAATTGGAAATCACTTTGCCCCCCTTTGCGCCGTGATTGCCCCGAAAAGGCAGCCCCTTTATTGCCCGCCCCGTCAGTCGGTAAACAAAGTCTTAATCTGCCTTCCGGGCGCCGTGCAATAGCGCATTTCCGGGCGCTGCCGGCAGGGGGGTGGCCGGTCGATTCGCATCGGGGAAGGGCGCTCTCGGGTGGCCAAAAGTAAGTCGTTGATTCGGGCGTTTGAATCGAGTTGTGGATGATTTCCAGATAAAAACGTTACGCCCGTGGAATGTTTCACAGATGGTGTTTTCACGGGCCCATAGCCAGCGTGATAAAAACCACCAAATCGGGGTCTTATGAGTTAAGTTTATGAAAATTATAATGAAATTCTGCGCGCCCCTGAGTGCCCAGATGCGCGCTCCACGCATCCTTGATAAATCAGGAGTCAAGCCCCTTTGTGGCATTCCGGGAACATTTATCGGAACGGGACGTCCGTTCGGGGCATAAAAAAACGCGCCGGAATCCGGCGCGTCCAGAAGCTCTCGAAAGGGGTTGGCGTCAGGCCGGCAGCGACCGGATCTGGCGGACCAGGCGCGACACCTTGCGGGCCGCCATGTTCTTGTGAACGATCCCGTTCTGGGCGGCCTTGGCGAGCTCGGGCTCGGCCTTTTTCATGGCGGCGAGCGCGGCGGTCACGTCGCCCTTCGCAATCGCTTCCTCGACATAGCGGATCGAGGTCCGCATGCGGCTGCGGCGCGCCTTGTTGACTTCCGTCCGGCGCAGGGTTTGCCGCGCGGCCTTCTTGGCTGATTTGGTATTCGCCATCGACTTAAAGGACTCCGACCCGTTGACCCGTTCCAGGCTGGCCTGGACACATCTGTATGTGCCGGACCACCCGATCCTGTTTCATACCGGAAGGATGACGACATTCCGTCAGCCGGCCGGCATGTTGAAATGAAAGCGCGCCGGAAACTCGGCGCGAGAGCGGCTCCATGCCATCTTCCGCGCGCGGGGTCAACGAAAAAACGATTCCCTGACGCTCAGGCTGATGAGGACGCGTCCTAGCTGCCAAGACCCCGAAGCCACGCGCCGACCGGGTGGCTGGTGTCGAGCATCAGCCGCAGCGCCATGGCCAAGGCGACAATCACCACCAGCGGGCGGACAAGACGCGGCCCGAAGCGCAGGCTGGCCCGCACGCCAAGCCATGCGCCCGTCGCCGAGGCGGCGCCCATCATCAGTCCGACCGCGATCAGGATATGGCCGGCCAGCAGGAAGAAGATAAGCGCGCCGAGATTGGAGGCGAGGTTCATCATCTTGGTATGGGCAACAGCCCGCATCATGCCGAAGCCACAGAGGAGGATCAGGCCGATCAGGTAGAAAGTCCCCGCACCCGGGCCGAACACCCCGTCATAGATGCCGATCCCCACCCCGACCGTGCCGGTGAAGGTGGCGAGGCTCAGCCGGGGCCGCGCCTCGGCATCCCCGAGCTTCGGCGACATCGCCACATAGAGGGCGATTGCGACCAGCAGGAAGGGGATGACGAGCCGCAGGAAGCCGGTCGGCGCCAGATGGGCGATCAACGCCCCGACAATGCCCCCGCCGAAGGCTGCGCCAAACAGCGGCAGGACAAGCGCCCGGTCGATCCGCCCGGCCCGGTAGAAGGACAGGGCAGAGGAGGCGACGCCGAATGTGCCCTGGAGCTTGTTCGTGGCAATAGCACCCACCGGTGGCACGCCGGCCAGAAGCAGCGCCGGGACCGTAATCAGCCCGCCGCCGCCGGCGATCGCATCGACGAAGCCGGCGACGAAGGCAGCGAGCACAAGGCCAAGTGCCGCAAGGGCCGAGACGCCGAGATCAAACCCCATGAACGTGCCTGGCATCCCGCTGCGCCTGCCTCAGCCGTGAAAATTCGGCTTCCGCTTCTCGATGAAGGCCGCCATGCCTTCCTTCTGGGCCTTGGTGGCAAACAGGGCCTGGAAGGTCCTGCGTTCGAAGCGGACGCCCTCGCTCAGCGTGGTCTCGAAGGCGCGGTTGATCGATTCCTTGGTGATCATGGTCACCTCGGGGGCAAAATCGGCGATGGTGGTGGCTGCCGCGAGGGCCTCCTCGACAAGTTTGTCGACAGGCACGATCCGCGCGATCATGCCGGAACGCTCCGCCTCGTGCACGTCCATCATGCGGCCGGTCAGGCACAGGTCCATGGCCTTGGCCTTGCCGACGGCGCGTGTCAGGCGCTGGCTCCCGCCCCAGCCCGGCATGACGCCGAGCTTGATCTCGGGCTGGCCGAATTTGGCATTCTCGGCCGCGATGATCATGTCACAGAGCATCGCGATCTCGCAGCCTCCGCCCAGGGCGAAGCCGGAAACCGCCGCGATGATCGGCTTGCGGATCCGCGTGATCGCATCCCAGCCGCTGCCGAAATCCTGCAGGTAGCTGTCGGGATAGGTGAGATCCGCCATCTCCTTGATATCGGCGCCGGCGGCGAAGGCCTTTTCCGAGCCGGTCAGTACCATGCAGCCAATTCCGGCATCCGCATCGAAGCGCGCCAGGATATCGAGCAGGTCCATCATGACCTGCCGGTTCAGGGCGTTCAGCGCCTGCGGACGGTTGAACCGGATGAGGCCCACGCGGCCATGGCGTTCGACGAGAAGGGTTTCATAGGTCGGAAGTTCGGTCATGGGTCTTCCCCTCACATGCGGGAGGTCTGATATCCTGGAGGCCGGCACCGTGACGGCGCAGCCCAGCCTTGTCTGTCACATGGGCGACGCGAGGGTCCAGCCCCGGCCGCAACTTTCTGCCGCCCTGGTTCCGTTATCGTTGGCATTCGAGGCAATGGAAAGTGGACCGGCCGGATTGCACCAACCGCCGCACAAGGCCCCGGCAGCCCGGTGTCGGGCAGG
This sequence comes from Rhabdaerophilum sp. SD176, assembly GCF_030143245.1. Taxonomy (GTDB): domain Bacteria; phylum Pseudomonadota; class Alphaproteobacteria; order Rhizobiales; family Beijerinckiaceae; genus Rhabdaerophilum. The sequence goes on from NZ_JARJNS010000005.1 coordinate 379,968, forward strand.
GTTCGCCCTCGCGGTCATAGACGCGGAACGCATGCTGGAAATAGCCGAGCGAGCCGTCCTCGTGGCGGAAATCCCGCAAGGTGGAGCCGCCGGCTTCGATCGCCTCCGCGAGAACGTCGCGGATCGCGATCACAAGCGCATCGACTTCGCGGCCCGCCAGGCTTCCGGCCGGGCGGGTCGGTGCGATCCGTGACCGGTGAAGCGCCTCGCACACATAGATATTGCCCAGCCCTGCAATCAGCCGCTGGTCGAGCAGGGCGGCCTTCATCGGTGTGCGCCGCCCCGCGAGAAGGCCAGCAAGCGCATCGCGGTTGAGCGCATTGCCGAGCGGCTCGAGCCCGAGCGCCGCCAGCGAAGGCGTTTCCTCCAACCGGTCGTTGGGCTGGAGATCGAGGCTGCCGAAGCGCCGCGGATCGTTGAAGACAACCTGTGTCCCGCCTTCCAGCCGGAAGATCACATGGTCATGTTGCTTCAGGCGGGGCACATCATGATGGAATTCTGCCGTCGCATCGGCTTCGCCGCCACGCTCCACGATCATCCGCCCGCTCATCCCAAGATGGAGGATCAGAGTCTCGCCGGAATTGAGCGGGATCAGCAGGTATTTGGCGCGCCGCCCCAAGGTCAGCACACGGCGCCCGCTGACCCGTTGCACGAGATCGGACGGGAAGGGAAAGCGCAGGTCGGCGCGGTTCAGGACCAGGGTTTCGATCAGGGCCCCGTCGAGATGCGGGGCCAGCCCGCGCCGGACGGTTTCGACCTCGGGAAGCTCGGGCACGGCGGACCTCGACGATGGCCAGGACGAATTGCGACGGTCTCGCCATAGCGCGACGCGGAAAGCTTCGCTATGGAAATGACGCGGGCATCCCGGCCCGCCTTGTTCGGGGCAGGATGGTAATGGCCGAGACAACACATTTCGGGTTCGAGGATGTTCCGCTCGCGGAAAAGCAGGCCCGGGTGGATGATGTCTTTCACAAGGTCGCCTCGCGCTATGACCTGATGAACGACCTGATGAGCATGGGCCTGCACCGGCTCTGGAAGGACATTCTCGTCACCATGCTGCGCCCGCCCCGGCAGGGGCCGTTCCGCCATATCGATGTTGCGGGCGGGACCGGTGATGTCGCCTTCCGCATCGTCGAGGCCGGCAGCCCGCAGACGCGGGTCGATGTGGTCGATATCAATGCGTCCATGCTCGGCGTGGGCGAGGACCGGGCCCGCGCCCGGGGGCTCGACGGGCAGGTGAGGTTCATCGAGTGCAACGCCGAGGCCCTCGCTTTCGAGGACCGGACCTATGATGGCTACACGATCGCCTTCGGCATCCGGAATGTGCCGCGGATTCCGCTGGCCCTGTCCGAAGCCTTCCGCGTGCTCAAGCGCGGCGGCCGCTTCCTCGTGCTGGAATTCGCGCCGGTGGAAACGCCCGTTCTCGATCGCATCTATGACGCCTATTCGTTCAACGTCATTCCGCCGCTCGGCAAGATGGTCACCGGCGATGGCGAGCCCTACCGTTACCTTGTGGAATCGATCCGCAAGTTCCCGCCGCCGGATCTCTTCTCCGAAATGATCCGTGAGGCGGGCTTTTCCCGCGTGACCTGCCGGACGCTGACTGGCGGCATCGCCAATATTCATTCCGGCTGGAAGATCTGAGGCGCCCTTGTTCGCCGCCCTGCGCCATTCCCTGCACCTGATCCATGTCGGCTATGTGCTGATGCGCGAAGGCGTCTTCGCGCTTGTGCCCAAGCGGCAGGTGCCGGCGGTCCTCCATCCCCTGCTCTGGCTTCTCGGGGCACTGGCCCGGCGGGATGCCGGCGATCGCGGCACCCGCATTGTCGCCGCGCTGACGCGGCTCGGCCCGTCCTATGTGAAGCTCGGCCAGTTCCTGGCGACCAGGCCGGACCTTGTCGGTTTTGCGCTGGCGCGGGATCTCGAGGCCTTGCAGGACCGGATGCCCGCTTTCCCGCAGGATGTGGCTGAACGCCGCGTCGCAATGGCCCTCGGCAAGCCTCTTGATAGCCAGTTCGTTGAATTCGGGCCGGTTGTCGCGGCCGCTTCGATCGCGCAGGTCCACAAGGCCATTGTCGAGATGGATGGCGCGCGCCGGCCTTTCGCGGTCAAGGTGCGCCGGCCGGGCATCGACAGGGTCTTCAACCGCGATATCGCTGCGCAGAAATTCGTGGCCGGACTGATCGAGTATTTCGTGGTCTCCGCGCGCCGCCTCAAACCGGTCGAAGTGGTGGAGACCCTTGAACGCACGGTCCTGCTGGAAATGGATCTCCGTTTCGAGGCCGCGGCCCTGTCGGAAATGGGCGAGAATGTCGCCATGGATCCGGATTTCCGCGTGCCTGTGGTCGATTGGGAACGCACCGCCCGCGAATGCCTGACGATGGAATGGATCGAGGGCATCAAGCTCAACGATCTTGCCAGCATCGAAGCGGCCGGGATCGACCGGGTGGCCCTGGCCCGCACGGCCCTGCAAAGCTTCCTCCGCCATGCCCTGCGCGATGGCTTCTTCCATGCGGACATGCATCCCGGCAACCTCTTCGTCATGCCGTCCGGCCAGCTCGTGGCGGTCGATCTCGGCATCATGAGTCGCCTCGGCCCGCCCGAACGGCGCTTTCTCGCCGAGATCCTGTTCGGCTTCATCACCCGCGACTATCGCCGGATCGCCGAGGTGCATTTCGAGGCCGGCTATGTGCCCAAGCGCCATTCCGTCGAGGATTTCGCCCAGGCCCTGCGCGCGGTCGGCGAGAAGATCCATGGCCGCAACGCCGCCGAGATCTCGATGGCCCAGCTTCTCGGCCTGCTTTTCGAGATTACCGCCCTGTTCGACATGGCGACCCGGACGGAACTTGTCCTGCTCCAGAAGACCATGGTGGTGGTCGAGGGGGTCGCGCGCAATCTCGACCCGCAATTCGATATGTGGAAGGTTGCCGAGCCGGTAATCCGGGAATGGATCGAGCGCAATCTCGGGCCAATCGGCAGGATCGAGGATATCGGTCGGGATGCGAGGGATCTCGTGCGGGCGGCCGGTCGCCTTCCTGATCTGGTCACCCGGACGGATGCCGCGCTTGCGGCCTTCGAGAAAGGCCATCGACCGGAAGTCGCGCCGGCCGGCCAGCGGGCTGGTAGTCTTTCCGCAATCACCTTGGCGCTCTGGGCCATCGCCCTCGCGCTGGCCATCCTGGCAGTGAAGACCTGAGGGGGCGAACCATGGCTCAACCCGTGCTTCAAGGACGTTCGATCCTGCTGGTGATCGGGGGGGGCATCGCCGCCTACAAGAGTGCGGAGCTTGTCCGGCTGATCCGGAAGGCTGGCGGCGATGTCCGGGTCATCCTCACCCGGGCGGGCAGCCAGTTCGTCACGCCGCTCACACTGGCGAGCCTGACGGGCAACAAGGTTCAGGAAGATCTCTTCTCCCTGACCGACGAGGTCGAGATGGGACACATCGAGCTGTCCCGCTCGGCCGATCTCGTCGTGGTGGCCCCGGCAACGGCGGATCTGATGGCCAAGGCTGCCAATGGCCTTGCCAATGACCTTGCCTCGACGGCCCTGCTCGCAACAGACAAACGGATCCTGATGGCGCCCGCCATGAATGTCCGGATGTGGCTGCATCCGGCAACGCAGCGCAACCTTGCCGCCCTGAAGCAGGATGGCGTGCGCCTTGTCGGCCCGGATGCCGGCGAGATGGCCTGCGGCGAGTTCGGCCCGGGAAGGATGGCCGAACCGGCTGCGATCCTCGAGGCCATCGTGGCGGCGCTTGCCGGGCCGACCGTGATTCCCATGCCGGAATGGCAGGCCCCGGCGCCCGCCTCCGGGCCGCTTTCGGGGCGCCATGTGCTGGTTACCGCCGGGCCGACGCATGAGCCGATCGACCCGGTGCGCTACATCGCCAACCGTTCCTCTGGCAAGCAGGGTTATGCGCTGGCCGAGGCCGCGCGGGCCCTTGGCGCCCGGGTGACGCTCGTCTCCGGGCCCGTGACGCTGCCTGATCCGCCCGGCATCACCGTCATCCGCGTCGAGACCGCGCGCGAAATGGACCGCGCCGTCGAGCAGGCCCTGCCTGCTGATCTCGCTATTTTCGCCGCTGCCGTCGCCGATTGGCGTGTCGAGGACGAGGCCGGGCAGAAGCTCAAGAAGGACGGCAACGCCATTCCGCCGCTCCGCCTGATGGAAAACCCCGATATCCTCGCCCGGATCGCCCGCCATTTGACCCGGCGCCCCGGGCTGGTGATCGGTTTTGCCGCGGAAACCGAGAATGTCATCGGCCATGCCACGGCCAAGCGCCTCCGGAAAGGCTGCGATATTATCGTCGCCAATGATGTCTCGCCGGCCAGCGGCGTCATGGGTGGCGATCGCAACATCGTCCACATCATCGACGCTGCCGGCGTTACCACATTGCCCGAGATGGCGAAGGCCGAAGTCGCAGCCGTGCTGATGCAGCGCTTCGCAGCCCTTTTGGGGGGCGAAACATGAGCGTCACCCTTCCGATCCAGCGCCTTCCGCATGCCGAAGGTCTGCCGGTTCCGGCCTACCAGACGGCCGGGGCGGCCGGCTTCGACCTTGCGGCGGCCATTCCCGAGAACGAGGTCTGGCGGCTCGCGCCGGGTCAGCGCCTGCTCGTGCCCACCGGGCTCATCTTCGCCCTGCCGGAGGGGTTCGAGGCCCAGATCCGCCCGCGCTCCGGCCTCGCTTTCAAGCACGGTGTGACCGTGGCGAATGCGCCGGGCACGATTGATTCCGATTACCGCGGCGAAGTGAAGGTGCTGCTCATCAATCTCGGTCAGGAGCCCTGGTCCTTCACGCGAGGCGAGCGCGTTGCCCAATGCGTGGTCGCGCCGGTCCTGCAGGCCCGCCTCGCGACGACGGGCGAGGTGGAGGCGACCGCGCGAGGGCACGGCGGTTTTGGCTCGACCGGAATTTCCTCCTGAAATTCTGAGCAAAAGAGATGAATTTTCTTTATTCGCCCTTGAAATGGCAAGGCGGAAGAACTTGTTTCCCCCTCAGGCAGGGCCTAGCTTCAGGTGAAACGCACCAACCCTGAAGGCGCCTCCATGAGTGTCCAGTCGAAACCCGAAACCGGCAAGGCCCGCAAGCCGGGTCGCGGCCGCGTCTATTCGTCGATTACCGAGACGATCGGCGATACACCCGTCGTCCGGCTTGATCGTCTCGCCCGCGCGGAAGGCGTGAAGGCCAATCTCTTCGCCAAGCTCGAATTCTTCAATCCGCTCGCCTCGGTCAAGGACAGGATCGGCCTCTCGATGATCGAGGTCGCCGAGGCGGAAGGCCGCATCGCCCCCGGCAAGACCGTCCTGGTCGAGCCGACCTCCGGCAATACCGGCATCGCGCTCGCTTTCGTCGCAGCCGCCAAGGGCTACCGCCTGATCCTGACGATGCCGGAATCCATGTCGATCGAGCGCCGCAAGATGCTCGCCTATCTCGGCGCCGAACTCGTGGTGACCGAGCCAGGCAAGGGCATGAAGGGCGCGATAGCCAAGGCCGAGGAAATCGTCGCGGAAACGCCGAACGCGGTCATCCCGCAGCAATTCCGCAACCCCGCCAACCCGCTCGTCCATCGCAACACCACGGCCGAGGAAATCTGGAACGACATGGGCGGCGAGATCGATTTCTTCGTTGCCGGTGTCGGCACCGGCGGCACGATCACCGGCGTTGGCCAGGTTCTCAAGCCGCGCCGCCCCGGCCTCAGGGTGGTGGCGGTCGAGCCGGTCGAGAGCCCGGTCCTGTCGGGCGGCGAACCCGGATCGCACAAGATCCAGGGCATCGGGGCTGGCTTCGTCCCCGAGATCCTCGACCGCGCGGTGATCGACGAAATCGTCCGTATCGACAGTGCCACCGCCATCGCCACTGCCCGCCAGCTCGCGCGGATCGAGGCGATTCCCGGCGGCATTTCCTCCGGCGCAGCCACGGCTGCAGCGCTTGAACTCGCCCGCCGGCCGGAAAATGCCGGCAAGAACATCGTCTTCATCGTGCCGTCTTTCGCCGAGCGCTACATTTCCAGCCTGCTCTTTGAAGGGCTGTAAGCTCCGTCTGCCGCCGCTTCCGGAGGCCTTCTCCGGCAGCGGCGATGCGCATGGCAGGGAAAATCGCCTCGGTGCGGAAAGCTCCGTTGCAGAGCCCGGAATCATCCGCTAAACGGGGTCTGCACGCACCCGTAGCTCAGCTGGATAGAGTGTTGGATTCCGAATCCAAAGGTCGCAGGTTCGAATCCTGCCGGGTGCGCCATTTCATTCTTTCGTACGAGTGATCATCAGAGGCTGCTTGCGGCCCTTTCACTCGCGCCCTTATCCCCGGGTCAGCGCAGGCCCCGTGGAACGCCGGACGATCAGGTCGACCGGCAGGGTCAGCGTGGTCGGGCCGGGCTCGTCCCGCAGGATGGCGACCATCATCCGTGCTGCTTCGGTGCCGATCCGCGCTGTCGGGACATGCACGGTCGTCAGCGAGGGCGAGACATGCGCGGACATGTCGAGATCGTCGATGCCGGCCACCGATAGATCCGCCGGAATCGCAAGGCCCCGGGCCTGCGCCTCGACCATGCAGCCGATGGCGATGAGATCGATCCCGCCGACAATCGCCGTCGGGGGCTCGGCGAGGTCGAGCAGTTGGGCGCAGCCCATCCGCCCGCCGGCCAATGTGGTCGCCTGCTCGCAGGCCAGCGCCGGCGGCAGGGTCAGGCCGGCTTCCTCCAGCGCGCGGCGGACGCCGCGATAGCGCCCGCGCTGGCGGTCATTGAAGCGCGTGGCGCCGGTGATCACGCCGATCCGGCGATGGCCGAGCGCGATCAGATGGCGGGTCGCCAGCAGGCCGGCATATTCGTTGTCGACCAGCACCGAAGGCGCCCCGTCCGGCGCGCACCAGGTCATCACCACCGGAAGGCCGGATTGCGCAAGCAGCTGTGCGGCTTCGGCAATCCGCTCCGCGCCGACCAGGATCAGCCCGTCGACACCGCGCGCCAGAAGCGTACGGATGCATTCGGCCTCGGCGGCCTTGCTGTAATCATGCGAGGCGACCAGCAACTGGTAGCCATCCTCGGCCAGCTGGGCCTGCATGGCCTGCAGGGCCTTGGAGAAGATGGCATTGTCCAGGGTCGGCATCACCGCGCCGATCGTCATCGAGCGCCCGGAAGCCAGAGCCCGCGCGGCGGCATCGGGGCGATAGCCGAGATGATCGGCCGCCCGACGCACGCGCGCCAGTGTCTCCGGCGAGAGGAGGTCCGGCTGGCTGATCGCACGCGAGACCGTGGCCGGCGAAACACCAGCTTCGCGCGCGACCTCGCTCAGTCGGATCCGGTTCCTGGCCATCGCACCCCATGAAAGAACTTTCAGCAGGCGTGCGATATCCCGTCGCGCCAGTCGAGGCAATGGCGGCTGAAAAAACTTTCATCCTCAACACCCGTTGACTCGCAATGCCGGTCCGATCACTCTGGATGAAAGCGCTTTCAAAAGAAGAGCGCAGAACAATCGGGGAGGTCGCGCTGCATGGCACCCGTGGCCAGTCGCAAGACACTTATCGGCGGCATGACCGTGATCGGTCTTGTGATGCTGTGGTTCGGGCTGACCACCTTGACCGGGCTTGTCACCAGCGCGCGCTTTCCCTCTCCGGCTGAATTCTGGCTCTCGCTCAAGCAGATCAACGGGCGTGGCTATGCCGGCTCGACCCTCGTTAGCCACGCATTCCACAGCCTGAAACTCGTGCTGATGGGCTTCGCCGTCGCGGTGCTGACGGGCGTGCCGCTCGGCCTCTGGATGGGCTGGAGTCGCCGCGTCGAGGCTTTCGTCAATCCGGTCTTCCTGATTATCCGGCCGATCCCGCCGCTGGCCTGGATCCCGCTCGCCATCCTGTGGCTTGGCCTCGGCGATGCGGCGAAGATCCTCGTGATCTGGTTCTCCGCCTTCGTGCCCTCGGTGATCAATGCCTTCACCGGGGTGCGCAATATCGACAAGCCGATCCTCGAGGCCGCCCGCATGCTCGGCACGCCGCGCTGGCGCATGGTGCGCGAGGTGATCCTCCCGGCCTCCCTGCCGATGATCTTCACCGGTCTGCGCCTTTCGCTTCAGGCGAGCTGGACCACGCTGGTGGCGGCGGAACTCGTCGGCGCACTGGTCGGCGTCGGCTTCGTGCTGAACATGGCGCAGCAGGACATCTATCCCGGCATGATCCTCGTTGGGATGGTCACAGTCGGCATTCTCGGTTGGGTGACGACGCTGCTCCTCGCGCGGGTCGAGCGGCGGGCCCTTGCCTGGAACGTGGCAGCGAGGGATTGACCATGACATCCCCCTCTCTCGGCTTTCGCGAAACCATGCTGCTGGGCCTTGCAGGCCTTGCCAGCTTCATCGGCCTCTGGAGTTTCCTCTCGGTCTCCGGCATCGTTCCCGCGCAGTTCCTGCCCGGCCCGCTCGATGTCGCGTCGCGGTTCTTCGACCTGCTGACCGCGCCCTTCGCCGGAGCGACCCTGCCGGCCCATCTCGCCTCGAGTTTCCAGCGTTATGCCTATGGCGTGCTGCTTGCGGCGGCGATCGGGGTGCCGCTCGGCCTGCTGATGGGCTTCTTCCGCCTGCTGGATGACATTGTGACTCCGCTCTTCGACGGGCTTCGCTTCATCGCGCCGATTGCCTGGGTGCCGTTCGCGGCGCTCTGGTTCGGCACGGGGATCGGCGGGCCGATCATGATCATCTTCGCCGGCGCCTTCCCGCCCTGCCTGATCAATGCCTATCGCGGCGCGCGCTTCGTCGAGCCCCGCCTGATCGAGGCGGCACGCATGCTCGGGACACCCTCCACGCGGATGATCCTCGAAGTCCTGCTGCCGGCAGCCGTTCCGTCAATCATTGCCGGCCTCCGTGTCTCGGCGGGCCTCGGATGGCAGAGCCTGGTCGGCGCCGAACTCATCGTCGCCGCCGCTGGCGTGGGCTTCATGATGGTTCAGGCGCAGGGCTCGGTCCAGACGCCCACGGTCATGGCCGGGATGATCGCCATCGGGTTGGTCGGCATGCTGATCGATGTCCTGCTGCGTCAGGGCGAAGGCTGGCTGCGCCGCAGGCGCGGACTGGAATCGTAAGGGAACGGCCATGGGCTCGATCAGCTTCCGGAATGTCGACAAGGTCTTCGGCCAGGGCACGGGCGGGGTGAAGGCGCTTGACGACATCAATCTTGACATTGCCGACAAGGAATTCGTCGCCATTGTCGGCCCGTCCGGCTGCGGCAAGACGACCTGCCTGCGCATGGTCGCCGGGTTCGAGGCGGCCAGCGCCGGTTCGGTGCTGGTCAATGGCCGGCCGGTTACTGCGCCCGGGCCGGACCGTGCGGTGGTGTTCCAGCAATTCGCGCTGTTTCCCTGGAAGACCGTGCGCGAGAACATCGAGCTCGGCCTCCGCAACAAGAACCTGCCCGTCGGCGAGCGCAACGATCTCGTCGCCAGTGCGCTGAAGCTGATGAACCTCGAGACCCATGTCGAGGCCTTCCCGCATCAGCTCTCCGGAGGGATGCAACAGCGCGTGGCGATTGCCCGTGCCTATGTGCTGGATCCGGAAGTGCTGCTGATGGACGAGCCCTTCGGTGCGCTCGATGCCCAGACGCGGGTGGTGATGCAGGAGGAACTCGTCCGGCTGGCCCGGCACAATCCACGCACGGTGCTCTTCATCACCCATGCCGTCGAGGAGGCCGTCTATCTGGCGGACCGTGTGGCGATCATGACGCGCCGACCGGGCCGCATCAAGGAAGTGCTCGACATAAAGGCCGTCCGCGAGCGCGAGAACTGGGACAGCCATGCCCGGATCGAGGATGTGATGGATCTCGAATCCTTCGTCCATCTGCGCACGCATATCTGGAAATCGCTGCGCGAGGAAAAGGGGTTCAAGGATGTCTGAGCCTGCCCGCCTCACGCGAGACCTGACCGAGCCGACGCCGATCCCCGAGGCCGGCATTGCCCGTGCAGTGGAACTCATGCGCTCCGGCCGGCTCTTCCGCTATGGCGAGATGGGCGCCGACCAGCTCGATGTCTCGCTGCTCGAACGCGAATTTGCCGCGTTCCTGGGCCGCCGCTTCTGCGTGGCGGTGAATTCCGGTGGCGGGGCGCTGTTTCTCGCCCTCAAGGTGCTGGGCGTCCAGCCGGGCGACCCGGTTCTCGTCAACGGCTTCACTTTGGCCCCGGTGCCGGGCGCGATCCTCCATGCCGCGGCGCGGCCGGTCATCGTCGAGATCGGGCCCGATTACGTGATCGATCCCGAGGATCTCCGCCGGAAGGCCGCTTCGTCCGGCGCGCGGGTTCTGCTGCTCTCGCATATGCGCGGCCATCTCGCGGATATGGACGCTGTCATGGCGGCGGCCGCGGAATGTGGCCTGCAGGTCGTCGAGGATTGTGCCCATTCGCTCTGTGCCCGCTGGAAGGGCCGGACCATCGGCACCTTTGGCGCGGCGGCGGCCTTCAGTGCCCAGACCTACAAGCATCTTAATGCCGGCGAGGGCGGTTTCCTCGTGCTCGACGACGAGGATATGGCGGCAAAGGCGATCCTCCATTCCGGCAGTTACATGCTGCATGGCCAGCATCTCAGTTCGCCCGGACCAGCCGCGCTCGAGGCTGTTGCCGAGGATATCCCGAATTTCAGCCTGCGGATGAGCGCGCTGGCCGCGGCCATGCTGCGTCCGCAACTGGCGGAGCTTCCCGCACGCGCTGCCCGCTGGAACGCCATCCATGACCGCATTGCTGCAGGCTTGCGCCGCAGCCAGCATCTCAAGGTGCCGGAGCGGGGCGGGCCGCAGGATTTCTCGGCCACCTCGGTACAATTCTCCGTCCTCGGCCTGCCGCCGGAACGCGTCGAGACCTTCCTCTCCCTCGCCAAGGCCCGCGGCGTTCCCGTCAAATGGTTCGGCGCCGGGAGCCAGGTCGGCTTCACCAGCGCGCCGCGTCATTGGCGCTATGCCGGAGACCAGGGCGCCCTCTCGCGCACCCATGATGTCCTCGCAGGGCTCTGCGACATTCGCACGCCGCTGAGTCTGACCGATGACGAATGTGACCTGATTGCCGCCATCGTCCGGGAATCGATCGAAACCGTCGCCCGGGACGGGGCAACACCAACGTCTGGCGCGAAGCCGCGCCAGCCGGCCTGACACCAAAGAGTCCACAAGGGAGAAACGATATGAAACGCATTCTGGCCAGCCTCGCCCTCGCCACGGCCCTTTCGGCGACCACCCCGCTTTCTGTATCGGCGCAGACGCCGATCGGCGTCAGCTACCAGCCCTCGCTCTACTGGGCGCTGCCCTTCCACTACGCCAATGTGAAGGGTTGGTGGAAAGATGTCGGTCTCACCCCGAACTTCACCACTTTCCCGGCCGGCGCCCCGCAGATCGCGGCTGCACCGTCGAAATCCTGGGATGTCGGCGGCACCGGTTCGGTGCCGGCGGTTCTTGGCGCCGTGCGTTTCAACATCCTGACCATCGGCATCACCAACGACGAATCCAAGACCAATGCGATGATGGTCCGCGGCGACAAGTTCGATGCTGTGAAAGCCAACCCAGCCTCGCTGAAGGGCCAGCGCCTGCTGCTGACCACCAACTCGACGGTGGATTACGCCGCCCGCAAATGCCTCGTGAAGATGGGGCTGGCTGCGAATGACATGCAGTTCGTCAATCTCGGCCAGGCCCAGATCATCACGGCGCTGACGTCCAACAACGGCGATTTTGCCGGCGTCTGGGCGCCCAACACCTACACGCTCGAAGACCGCGCCAATGCGAAATATCTCTGCTCGGGTGCCGATGCCGGCGCGATCGTCCCGGGTGCGCTGATCGTCCGGGCGGATTTCGCCAAGGAACGTCCGGATGATGTCGCAAAGTTCCTCGCGGTCTTCCTGCGCGGCTGGTCCTGGGCCAAGGCGAACCCGGCCGAGGCCCGCGCTCTCGCGCTCGACTTCTACAAGCAGGGCGGGCTTGAAGTGACCCCGCGCGCGATGGACCAGGAATTTGCCCTGCGTCCTGTTTTCGGCCTCGACGAGCAGCTCAAGATCCTTGCCCGGGGTGCCGGCGCCTCGACGGTCGATGGCTGGTTCGGTGAGATCGGCAAGTTCATCACCGATGTCGGCACGATTCCGGCCAATCCGGAACCGAAGGGCTACATCACCGATGACTTCATGAAGCGCGTTGCGGCGGATCCGAAGCTCCGCGCCTTCGCGACCGAATTCGACAAGAAATAATCCGAACCGGGCGCGGGCCTTTACGGCTCGCGCCTCGTCTCCCTCGCGCGAGAGATCCGACCCCCATGGCGATCACCTACCTGAAGAAGGCCACCAAGACCCCCGAGACCGAGACGGATTCCGCTCGCACGGTCGTTACCGAGATGCTGGCCCGCATCCAGGCGGGCGGCGAGCAGGCCGTGCGCGACTATGCGCTCTCGCTCGACAAATGGGACGGCCCCGTCGTCATGGACCAGGCGATGATCGCCGAGCGCATCCGCGATGTCCCGGATGGCGTGAAGGAGGATATCCGCCTCGCTGCCGGGCAGGTCCGGCGCTTCGCCGAAGCCCAGCGGGATTCCTGCCGCGATTTCTCGGTCGAGCTGTCACCCGGCCTTACACTCGGACAGAAGCTCGTGCCGGTAAATACGGCCGGCTGCTATGTGCCGACCGGGCGCTACGCGCATATCGCCTCGGCCTACATGTCGGTCGCCACGGCGAAGGCGGCGGGTGTGAAGACGGTGGTTGCCTGTTCCGCACCCTACAAGGGCACGGGCATCCACCCCTATGTCCTCTATGCGATGACGGTGGCCGGTGCCGACGTGATCATGTGCCTCGGCGGCGTGCAGGCCATCGCGGCCATGACCTTCGGCCTCTTCACCGGCAAACCGGCGGATATCATCGTCGGCCCTGGCAACAAGTTCGTGGCCGAAGCCAAGCGCATGCTCTTCGGCAAGGTCGGGATCGATGTCTTCGCCGGCCCCTCGGAAGTGGCGGTGATCGCCGATGACAGCGCCGATCCGCTGATCGTCGCGACCGATCTCGTCGGCCAGGCCGAGCATGGCCACGAAAGCCCGGCCTGGCTGATCACCAGTTCCCGCCGCGTGGCGGATGCGGTCATGGCGCTGATGCCGGAGCTGATCGAGGCCCTGCCGCCCACCGCGCGCGATGCCGCCGGCGCGGCCTGGCGCGATTACGGCGAGGTGGTCCTCTGCGATACGCGGGAGGAGATGGTCGCCATCTCGGATGCCTATGCCTGCGAGCATCTGGAAGTGCATTGCACCGATCTCGACTGGTGGCATGCCAGCCTGACCAATTACGGCTCGCTGTTCCTCGGCGAGGAAACCAATGTCGCCTTCGGGGACAAGGTTTCCGGCCCGAACCACATTCTACCGACCAAATTTGCCGCGCGGTATTCCGCCGGCCTGTCGGTCCATAAATTCCTCAAGCCGCTGACCTGGCAACGGATGAACCGGGAAGCCTGCCAGGCCCTGGCCCCGGTCTCGGCCCGGATCTCGCGACTGGAGGGCATGGAGGCCCATGCCCGGACGAGCGATGTCCGGATGGCGAAATATGCGCCCGGCAACAATGCCGATCTCGGCCGGCCGGTGGAGGCCTGAATGGCGTTTCGCCTTGGCGCCCTGTTCGATCTGACCGGCCGGACGGCGCTGGTTACGGGTGGCAACAGCGGCATCGGCCTCGCCATGGCGCGCGCGCTCGGCCTGGCCGGGGCCGAAATCGTGCTGGCCGCGCGCCGGCAGGAGGAAACTGCCAGCGCGATTGCGGATCTGACCCGGGAGGGCATTTTCGCCCGGGGCATTCTGGTCGATCTTGCCGCGCCCGACTGTGCGTCCATCGTCCTCGATCAGCTGAAGCTCTTCGATTGCGAGCCTGACATTCTCGTCAATGCAGCCGGCGTGAATCTGCGGCAGCCCTTTCCGGAGGTGACGGCGGAAGCCTTCGACCTCCACATGGCGCTGCATCTGCGCGCGCCCTTCCTGCTGACGCAGGCCCTCGCTCCGGCCATGGCGGCGAAAGGCTGGGGGAGGATCCTCAACATTGCCTCGCTGCAGAGCTACCGCGCCTTCCCGAATTCCGCGCCCTATGGCGCCGGGAAAGGCGGCGTGGTCCAGCTCACCCGCGCCATCGCGGAGGAATGGTCGCGCCATGGCGTGACCTGCAATGCCATTGCACCCGGCTTCTTCCCGACGCCCCTGACGGCTCCGGTCTTTGCCGATCCCGAGCGTTCGGCCCGCAACGCTGCGCAGACAGCCATCGGCCGCAACGGCCAGCTGGAAGATCTGCACGGCGTGACCGTCTTCCTCGCCTCGGACGCCTCCGCCTATGTGACGGGCCAGACGCTTGCCGTGGATGGCGGGTTCACCGCAAAATAGGACAGGGTGATGAAAGCGCTTGTCTATCTCGGCCCGAACAGCGTCACCTACCGCGACGAGCCCGATCCGGTGCCGCTGCCGGGCGAGGTGCTGGTCCGGGTCGAGGCCGTCGGCATTTGCGGTTCGGACATGCATGCCTATCACGGCCATGACAGCCGACGGCCGCCGCCGCTCATCCTCGGGCATGAGGCAGCGGGCCGGATCACCGGCGGCCCAAGGGATGGCGAACGCGTGACCATCAACCCGCTCGTCGTCGATCCCGCCTGCCCCTATGCAATCGAGGGGCGCTGGCATCTCTCGCCAACGCGTCAGATCATCTCGATGCCGCCGCGCCCGGGCGCCTTTGCCGAATTCGTCCGCATCCCCGAGCGCAATGTCGTGGCGATCCCGGACTCGATGCCCATTGCCCATGCCGCCCTGGCGGAGCCGGTTGCCGTCGCCTGGCATGCCGTACGGCTCGGCATGGAGAAGCTCCACCAGCCTCTGGCATCCTGTCGGGTCGTCGTCCTGGGTGGCGGCGCCATCGGTCTGGCCTCGGCGATTGTCGCGCGGCATTTCGGCGCGAAGGACATCCGGATCGCCGAGTCAAACCCCTTGCGGGCTGGCCTGATCCGCGACGAGGAAGGCTTCACGGTCCATGCGCCCGGCAGCGCCGGGGCTCCGGCGGCGGATTCGGTCGATCTTGTCATCGATGCCGTCGGCGCGGTGGCCACACGGCAGGCCGCCAGCGCCATGATCCGCCCGGGCGGGGTGATCGTCCATGCCGGGCTGCTGCCCGGCACCGAGGGGCTGGATATCCGCAAGATCACGCTGCAGGAAGTCACCCTGACCGGCACCTATTGCTACACGCCTGTCGATTTCGTGCAGACCGTTGCAGCACTGGCCTCCGGGCAGCTGGGCGCCTTGCACTGGTTCGAGCTGCGCCCGCTGGCCGAGGGCGCCGCCGCCTTCCGGGGCATTGACGAGGGCACGGTGCGCGCGCCCAAGGTTGTGCTCGACTGCCTCGCGACCTGAGAGCTCAACCGAACGCGTCGAGCCGGATGCTCTGGCCTGTCCGGGCGCTTTCCTCGGCCGCAAGCCCGATCCGCACCGCCTGCAGCCCGTCGGCGAGGGTCACGTCGACCGGGCCGTTTTCCAGCATCGCCGCTCGGAAGCCGAGATGCTGGAAATAGGTCGAGCCGTGATGGTCACCCGCCTTCAGGATCGCCTCGTCCACGTGCACCTTCCGCCGGACAGGGCCCTTCGGCACCCGTGGCGAGACCACTACCTCGCTGTCCCGCTCGGCTCCGCCGGGCCAGAACCGCGCCGGCCCGGGAATGAACACCTCGATCTTCGCGGCGTCGCCGGTGGCGGCGATTTCTTCCTGGAACCAGCTGCCCTCCGCAAACATGCAGAGATCGAGGCTCGCCCGGCAGCCATTGGCGAAATCGACGATGACGAAGGCATTGTCGAGAATGTCGGGCACCCGGCCGTCATAGCGTTCGTCGCGATGGTTCACATCGGCGGCCCCGGAAGCATAGACCCGCACCGGCTCCGACCCGACCACCAGCCGCATCAGGTCGAAGAAATGGCAGCATTTCTCGACCAGGGTCCCGCCGGTCCGTTCGGAAAAGCGGTTCCAGTCGCCGACCTTCTCGAGGAAGGGAAAACGATGCTCGCGGATGGCGAACATCCGCAAGGTGCCGATCTCGCCGGCCGAGACGGCACGGCGCAATTCCGCAACCGGCGGCATGTAGCGATATTCCATCGCCACCCAGATCGGGCGCGGATGGCCTGTCGCCATCGCCTCAAGCCGTCCGCAATCCGCCAGCCGCGTCACGACCGGTTTCTCGACAAGGATGCCCAGCCCCGGGCGGTGCCGCAGAACCGTTTCCAGCACGGCGATATGGGTATCGTTCGGGCTTGCAATGACCACGCAATCGAGGGGATCAGCCGCAAGCATCGCTTCAGGTGTGGCATGGCCGCGCGGGCTCTGCCCCAGATGCCGCCCGGCCTCTGCAATCGACAGCGCGACCTGTTCGGCGCTCGGATCGGCGATGGCGACAAGCTCGGATCCGGGGATCAGGCCGAGATTTCGGATATGCTCCCGGCCCATCATGCCCGCGCCGATCAGGCCATAGCGCAGAGGCTGCGCGCTCATGGCGCTGCCCTCTCGGGGGTGAGGTCGATCACGGGAAGGCCGCGTGTCGCCGCCCAGGCTTCGAGCGCCCCGCGAAAATCGCCATAGGCGAAAGCGACATGGTGCTCCAGCATAGCGCCGATCAGGCGCGAGCCGGCCTGCTTCGCCCCGCCATCGAAGCGCACCACCGCGCTCGTGCCGGTGAAACTCATCGGCGCCCGGATCACCTCGCCGGTGCCGAGCGCCAGAGCCAGCCCGTTTCGCGCCTGGGTGAGCCGCGCCATCGTGATCCGGCCCGGCTTAAGCGTGAATTCCGCCAGCAGCGGCATCTTCCGGTTGGAATGGATCTGCGCCCGGGCCGGGCATTCCGGATCACGCATGGAAAGCGGCGCCGAGCCACAATGCCAGAACACGCCGGTATCGCTGGCTTCGTCCATATCCACGATATCGACCAGCCAGCCGGTCTGCCCTGACGCGGCATTGACCAGCAGCGTTGTCACCGCGCCCATCACGTCGGCTTCGCAGGCGCAGGGCGTCCCGGCCTCGGTCAGGATACCCATCGGCCCGCAAATGGCGCAGCCATATTCGGTGAAGGTCTCCGGCCAGCAGCGGACGGCTAAGGCATCGAGAGTGTGCTCCGCCTTCAGCCCCCGCAGGCCCTCGAGCAGGCGCAGCGATTTCTCGAGCTGGCCCTGATCCACCGACTCGGTGCCGGCATAGGCCTGCCGGGCCTCGGCAAGATCATGCGCCGTTGTATCGGCATCGGCGGCGCGGGCCCGTTCGAACAGGTCGCCCAGCGGAAGCGGCGTCACGCCGCCACCGACCAGCAGGCCCGCCACACGGTCCGCATCGTAGCGGCAGGTATCGAACCCGGCGGGATGTTCGCCGACCAGCCCGATCCGCCGGTTGCGGAGGGCAGCGTCGATCGCCACGACAGCGGCATCCGGGGCAGCATCGGCGTGCGCCGGCCGCAGGGGCAAGGCCGGGAGGGCGGTTGCAGTCAGCGCGACCCGGATTGTTTCCGCGAGATCGGGGGCTTCCGGTGCGGCGAACAGCCAGCCATGCGGGATCTCCGCCCGTCCCAGAGCATGGGCGGCAAGGTTCAGGCCGCAATAGGAATTGAGCCGCAGCCGCCCGCCCGCCCGCGGTTCCGGGAAGGCCCAGAGGGCGAGGGGGAGCCCCGGGAAGGCCCGCGCGATTTCCACCGTCATCGAGGCATCGGTGAAGGTGATCTGCAGCAGCAGGATGCCGCCCAGAGCGGCCGGGTCGATGCCGGCCATCGCCGCGCGCGCGGCCGCCGCATCGAACAGCAGCGAGCGGGGCCCGCAAGTCGGGAAGCCGGCGGCATCAAGCCTGGCGAAAGCAGCGGCGGCGTAGCTTTCGGCGAAGGGAACGTCGAAGGTCGGTCGTGCAAGCGGAAGAACCAGAACGGGCTTCATCGGGTCAGGATTCCGGATAGGCGTGGCGGAAATTCTCGGTGGCATCGGCAAGACAGGCTCCGCCCCAGCCGGTCCACCATGGCGCGGCCCGGGCATCGGTCAACGCGTTGATCTCGCGCATATAGTCCACCGCGCGCCCTGCAAGACCCGCCTCGATCGCCGCCCAGTCCGGATAGGCCTTGAAGGCCTCCGACCAGATGGCCCTGCCGGCAAGATAGCCGGATGCGCCGGCACGATAGGCATGGTCCAGAACGGCTGTGAACTCGGTCATCCCGGCCCCGGCGGAGAGCATCACCCAGGGGCGGCCGCACAGCCGGCCCATCTCGTCGAACAGGGCCTGGACCGATGCGGAACCGTCGCAATCGCGTGCCGGCACCGGGCTTTCGAGCTTGAAGACATCGACGCCGTATTCGGGCTTGGCGAATTCCGCCACGCTTTCGAGAACCAGCGCGCTCTTCTTGTCGGCCATCTCGATATATTGCGTGGTCTGGTTCTTCTCGCCCGGCAGCGGATAGACCAGAAGTTCGAACAGGAAGGGAATATCGTGCTGCTTGCAGGCCTCGCCGACGCGGCGTGTAAAGGCCTTCTGATGGTCATTGACCGCCGCCGGCGCGTCGGGCCGGTACCAGGCCAGCACCTTGACGGCATCCGCGCCCATCCGGCGGATCTTGGTGACAGACCAGCCGTTGATCTCTGACGAGAGCCGCCCCTCCGCCGTCTCGCGGAAGGCGGAATCCTCCAGCGTCATGATCAGGCCCTTCCGCGGATCGAGCACCGTCTCGGCCATCGGATAGGCATAGTTCGGGTCGAGCAGCATCGCGGTCGATTCGATCTGCAGGCGCTCGACCAGCAGCGTCTTGAACCGCGCCACTGCCTCCCAAGGCGCGGTTCCGCCATGCGCTGTAGCGATCGGATTGACGATCGGCGGGCGCTGGTCGACGGCGGTCATCTTGAACCGGCCGGTGGCATCCGCCATGCGGCGAAGACCGCGCAATTTCCCTGCACTGAGCGCTTTCATCAGGCCGATTCCTCCGGACAGATCGGGGTTTCGCGCCTTCAGGCCCGCCTTTCGGGCTGGCGACGCGAAAGCTGGATTGCCAAGAACGATTAGTCTTATATAAGTTATAAGACAAGAGAGAGCTTCCACCCAGGCGGTTGGGACTGCCCGCGATTGGCCTCCGGGTTCACCCACACGCTCAAGGAAGCGGGAGGGGACACGCCGTGGCCGGGATCGAGATCGCCCAGGTTGTGAAGGCCTATGGATCGGTGCCGGTCATCCATGGCATTGACCTCTCGGTCCGCGATGGCGAGTTCGTCGTGCTGGTTGGCCCGTCGGGCTGTGGCAAATCCACGCTTCTTCGCATGATTGCCGGTCTCGAAAGCGTGACCGGCGGCACGATCCGCATCGGCGACAGGGTGGTGAATGACCTGCCCCCGCGCGACCGTGACATTGCCATGGTTTTCCAGGATTACGCGCTCTATCCGCATCGCACAGTGGCGGAGAATGTTGGATTCGGCCTTCGCATGCGCGGCGTCGATGCCGCGACTATCGCGAGGAAGGTCAACGAAGCGGCCGAGATCCTGCAGATCACCCATCTGCTCGATCGCAAGCCCGGCCAGCTCTCCGGCGGCCAGCGCCAGCGCGTGGCGATGGGCCGGGCGATCGTGCGCGATCCCAAGGTCTTCCTGTTCGACGAGCCCCTGTCCAATCTCGATGCCCAGCTCCGGGCCGAGATGCGGGTCGAGATCAAGAAACTGCACCAGCGTTTCGGCACGACGATCATCTACGTCACGCATGACCAGGTCGAGGCAATGACGCTTGCAGACCGGATCGCCATTCTCAAGGCTGGCCATGTCGAGCAATTCGCCACGCCGGACGAGGTCTACCGCCAGCCACGATCGACCTTCGTTGCGCGCTTCATCGGGTCGCCGGCGATGAATATCGTGCCGGCGAAGATCGTCCCGGATGCCACCACGATCACGCTGGCAGGCGGAGCGTCCGTTGCAGCGCCAGCCTCTTTCGCCCGGGCGCGCGGCCGCGACGTGCTGCTCGGTCTGCGGGCCGAACATCTGCGCCTTGCCGGGGCGGAAGGCGTGCCGGCCCGGACTGTCATCGTCGAGCCGCTCGGCTCCGATACCCTTGCGCTGATGCAGGTCGGGGCCGTGGAAATGACCGGACGTTTCCCGCCTTCCGCGCCCCTCCGGGCCGGTGGCGAGGTGGCACTCGGGCTCGATCTCGACCAGGCACATCTCTTCGATCCGGAAACCGGACTGGCGATCGTCTGACAACAACAAACGGGAGGAAACCATGACATCACGCTTCACCCGCCGCATGGCCGCACGGCTGGGCCTGGCTGCCGGCCTCGCTTTGGCCGGCGCCGCCTATGCCCAGGCCCAGACGACGCTGCGCATCTTCACCGGCGGCCAGCAGCGCCCCGATGTGATGCGCCAGATCGTTGACGGCTACATGAAGGCCAATCCGAACGTGAAGGTCGAGGTCGAGGTCGGCGGTGCCACCTCCGAACAGCAGCAGCAATATCTCAATACCGTGCTGGCCTCGAAGGATTCCGCGCTCGACCTGATCCTCATCGATGTCATCCGCCCGGCGCAATGGGCGGCCGCGCAATGGGCCGAACCGCTCGATGCCTATCTCGGTGCCGAGAAGGACGCGATCATGGCGCGCTATCTCCCGGCTTACCGGGCGGCGAATATCGTCAATGGCAAGGTCATCGCGCTGCCCTATTTCGCCGATGCCCAGTTCCTCTATTACCGCAAGGACCTGCTGGAAAAGCATGGCCTCCAGCCGCCGAAAACCTGGGATGAGCTGAAGGCTGCCGCCCGGAAGATCATGGCGGCCGAGGGCAATGCCAATCTCCGCGGCTTCGAGACGGCCGGCGCCCCGATCGAGGGCACCGTCTGCACCTATCTCGTTCCGCTCTGGGGTTCGGGCGAAGACATGCTGAAGGGTGGCAAGCTCAATCTCGCCGGGGCCGCCGCGAAGAAGCCCTTCGAGCTCTGGGCCGATCTCAAGGCGGCGAACGTCACGCCGCCCAACCTCGCGGAAATCCCGACAGACCGCATCCGCCAGAACATGCAGGCCGGCAACCTGATCTTCGGCATGAGCTGGGGCTACGTCTGGAACCGCCTGCAGAACGACGCGGACTCGACCGTGAAGGGCAAGATCGGTGTCGTGCCGCTGCCCGGCTTCACGGCCGACAGGCAGGCCACCTGCATCGGCGGCTGGCAGGTCGCGGTCTCGGCCTTTTCGAAGAACAAGGCCGAGGCGGCGAAGCTCGCGCGCTATCTGTCCTCGCCGGAAGTGGCGAAGCAGCAGGCCATCCTTGCCTCGCATCTCCCGGTCTTCCCGGGCGTCTATACCGATGCCGACGTACTGAAGGCCAATCCCTGGTTCGAGCAGGCCCTGCCGGTGGTCCAGTCGGCCCGCTCGCGCCCGGTGACGCCGCGTTACACAGAAGTCTCCGAAATCATGCGGACCAACATGAATGCCTTCCTGGCTGGCACCAAGACCGCCGATCAGGCGCTGGGCGACATGACGAATCGCCTCGGCGCGATCTTCCGGTAAGGTGCAGATGAGCGACACGATCCGCCACCGCCTGACGCCGCTGGAAAAATCGGAGCGCCGGCTTGGCTTTGCCATGCTGGCCCCCGCTTTCCTGCTGCTGGCGGCAGTGGTGCTCTACCCGATCGTCGAGCTCATCCGGAACTCGTTCCATTTCAACCATCTCGCCCAGCCCTGGATGGGCACGCCCTTCGTGGGGTTCGAGAACTACGTGAAGGCCCTCGGCGATGACCGTTTCCACGAGGCGGTGCTCCACACCGTGCTTTACGTTCTCGTCACCGTGCCCGGCGCTGTTGTGATCGGGCTGGGCCTCGCCCTGCTGGCCAACCAGCCCTTCAGCGTGAAATGGCCGGTGCGCCTCGGCTTGCTCCTGCCCTGGGCGCTGCCGCTGGTCTTTGCCGGCCTGATCTTCCGCTGGTTCTTCGAGTACAATCAGGGCATCGCCAATGCGATGCTGCGCGGTCTCGGCCTCGAGCCGCTGAATTGGCTGACCTCGCCAGGCCTTGCCTTCTTTGCGATCTGCCTCGCGATCATCTGGAAATCCTCGAGCTTCGTCGCGCTCGTGCTGCTCGCGGGGCTGCAGACCATCCCGAAGAGCTTCTACGAAGCGGCGGAAGTCGACGGCGCGACGAAATGGCAGCAATTCCGCGAGATAACCCTGCCCATGCTGCGCCCAGCGATTTTCGTGGCGCTGATCTTCCGCACCATCACGGCCATCCAGACCTTCGATATCCCCTATGCGATGACCAATGGCGGGCCGGGCAATTCCACCGAGACGCTGGCCATGTATATCCACAAGACCACCGTCGATTTCCTCGATCTCGGCTATGGCTCCGCTTTGGCCGTGCTGATGTTCATCGTCTCGGCTGTGATCACCTCGGTCTATCTCCGGCATACCCGCCGCGATCCGGGGAGGCACTGAGCATGGCCAGCAAAAGTGGGTTCCGGTTTTGCGTCCGGCCATGCGATCCGGGGAGGCACTGAGCATGGCCAGCAAAAGTGGTTTCCGGTTTTGCGTCCGGCCATGCGATCCGGGGAGGCACTAACTTGCAAGTCCTCAAGAACCGTCGGGCGATGATCATCCTTGCCGGCCTGATCGTGGCGGCGAACGGCTTCTTTCCCGCGCTCTGGATCCTCTTTACCTCGTTCAAGACCGAGGTGGAGCTGATGCGCGTGCCGATCACCATCATTCCGCAGGCGCCGACCATCGAGAACTATATCCGCGTCTTCGTCGACCAGCCGATCCTGCGCTTCCTGTTCAACTCGGTGGTCGTGGCGGTGCTCTCGACCCTGCTTTGCGTGACCTGCTCGGCCCTCGCGGCCTATGCGCTTGTCCGGCTGCGCCTGCCGGGCGCGGGCGTCATCCTCTCGGTGCTGCTCGCAATCGCGATGTTCCCGCTCATCTCGATGATGGTGCCGCTCTTCCAGGTGATGCGCGATCTCGGCCTTCTCAACACCTGGTGGGCGCTGATCTTCCCGCATGCTGTGCTCTCCATGCCGGTCTGCACGCTGGTGCTGATCTCGTTCTTCCAGGATATCCCGCGCGATCTCGAAAACGCGGCGATGATCGATGGCTGCACGCGGCTCGGCGCACTCTGGCATGTTGTGATCCCGCTCACCGCGCCCGGCGTCTTCACCGCCGGCATCCTCGCCTTCGTCAATTCCTGGGACGAATTCCTGCTCGCGCTGACGCTCTCGCCCCGCGTGGCGAGCCGCACCCTGCCGGTCGGCATCACGCTCTATCAGGGCGAATTCTCGTTCCCCTGGCCGATCATCTCGGCGGCGCTGATCGTCGCCATCGTGCCGATCTGCATCGTCATCGCGATCTTCCAGGAGCGCGTGGTCAGCGGGCTGACGAGCGGCGGCGTGAAGGGGTAGGTTCCATTATGGAGAGGCGGCTGGTACGCCGACAAAACGATCCAGTCCACTCTCCAGTTACCGCGTCCGTCCAGCCTTCCACGCATCGTAAAGTTTCTGAAATTTGGCTCGCTTCACGAAAACAAAGCGCTCCTCATCATCCCACATCCACCAGCCATCGCAAGCAAGAGAGAGTTCTCGAAGCAGAAGAGCTTCGCGTTCCGAGAGCTGGCCCCTGCCAAACCTATGGCCCGTCTGGGCATTCCACAGTTCGAACTCCGTCGATGCATCCCAGCCGGCACAATAAAATTCTTCGCTGATTCCTTGCATGAGGGCGAGTAACCCGGCAGCGCTGGCCTCCTTGATGGAAAACCAATTCGGCCAAGTCGCTCCAAAATACTGGCCATCCGTCAGTGGTCCCGTCTTCGACCCCAGCGTTTGCGCGTCTCTGTCGATGTTGAGCCAAGGGTTACCGCTCATCTCCCACTCCCGAACCGATACTCCGTCACCTGCCGGTAAAGCTCCCCGGGCCTGAGCACCGTGCCGGGCAGATGCGGCAGGTTGGGGCTGTCTGGCGCGTGCTGTGGCTCGAGGCAGATCCCGGCACTGGCGCCATAGCGCGCGCCATCGAGCCCCGGAACCGGCACATTCACCTTGAACCCGTCATAGACCTGCAGGCAGGGCTCCGAGGTCCAGACCTCCATGGAAAGGCCGGATGTTGCGCTGGCCAGCGTCGCGGCATGGGCGATCTCGAGGCCGGAGGCATCCTTCATGCGCCGTTCCCGCCTCAGCACGAAATTGTGGTCGTACCAGAACCGGGCGCCATCGGCCCCCGCGAAGCGGATCGGTCGCGGTGTCCGGAAATCGAACGGCGTGCCGGAAACCGGCGCCAGCGAGCCATCGGGGATCAGGTCCTCATCGACCGGGGTCATCACATTGGCCCGAACGGCGAGGCTGTGATCGAGGATATCCGCCCCGCCATCAAGGTTGAAATAGCTGTGATGGCAGAGATTGAGGATGGTCGGGCTGTCGGTGAAGGCCGAGAGCTCCACCCGCAGGGCGTTGCCCTCGGTGAGCGTGTAGCGGCAGGAAACCTGCACCGTGCCGGGATAGCCGGCCTCACCATCGGGTGAGACAAGGCCCAGCGTGCAGCTCGCCGCATCGGCATGGAGCAGGGTCCAGGGCTGCTTTCCGAAGCCCTGCCCGCCGCCATGGAGCGAATGCTTCCCCTCCTGGTTGAGCGGCAACTGGTAGGTGACCCCATCCAGCGTGAACTGTCCGCGCGCGATGCGGTTGGCATAGCGCCCGGCAATCGCGCCGAAATGGGGTGAATGGGCGATGTAATCCTCGAGCGAGTTCAGCCCCAGCACCACGCGCTGCCTCTTGCCGGCATGCGGCACGACGAGATCGCGGACGACAGCGCCCCAGCTCAGGATTTTCGCTTCGGCACCGGCGCCGTTCCTCAGCGTGATTTGCTGCACCGCCCGGCCGTCAACCTGCCCGAAAAGCGAAACATCCTGGCTCATCCTGCCCTCCCGACCTGCCGGCAGCGATGATGTCACGTGCTGGCCGCCGCCGGCAATGTCGGGCACGGCGAAGCCCGGGGATTTCCCGGGCGGTTGGCCCTTTGATCCAGATCATGGTGAGATCGGGCCGCGGCAAGCAGGGTAAAGGCGCTCGTGGACCCAAAGCAGGGAGGCGTCGGTATGGATCGGTTCAGACCACAGACGCCGGACGCGGCGGAGTTTCCCCCGGAAAGCCGGCCTTCAGCCGGCCAGCGTTTCCTCAAGCCGGGCCTGATCGAGGATGCGGATCCCGTCCGGCACGTCGAGGATGACCTTCTCGCGCATCCAGCGTGCCAGCGTGCGGCTGACCGTCTCGATGGTCAGGCCGAGATGGTCCGCAATATCCTGCCGCCCCATCGGCAGCGCCAGCGTGGCCGAGGCGCCCGTCAGGCGCGCCATGCGCTCCCGCCAGCGCAGCAGGAACGCCGCAACGCGCTCCTCGGCGCGGCGGCGGCCGAGCACCACCATGTGTTCCTGCGCGAGGCCGAGTTCATGCGAGGCGAAATCATGCAGGCGGCCCATCAGGCCATGCTTCTCATGCGCCAGCCGCGCGAAGGCCTGCCGGTCGAACCGGCACAGATTTACCTGGGTCAGGCTATCGGCCGAGAAGCCGAAATGATCGTCCATCGCAAGGCCGATAAAGTCACCGGGAATGGCAAAGCCGATCACCTGGCGCCGGCCATCGGCGAGGTCGCGCTGCAGGCGCAGCGTACCGGACGTAACCGTGTAGACCGACGTCGCGGCATCGCCCGCATGGAACAGGGCGGTCTTGGCCGGCAGCGCGATGTGCTGGGTAATGCGCTCGAGTTCGTTGATCTCGTCACGGTCAAGCGCAGCACAGACGGCATAGAGCCTGACCCGGCATTCCGCGCAGACCGAGGCACATTGACCACCGCCACACGGCGTCAGGCTGGCAATGGGCCCGGGATTTGTGGGCAGATGGGCTTCCATCACGCTCCTCGAACCGGTCAGTTTCCGCACCTCATCCTGTCTATTCACTGGGACCTGCATCGTCAATGTGCAGGTGCTCAGCCATTCGTTGCGTATGAAACCATTAACGCGGGAAGGGTACCATGACTCACCTTCCCGCCTATTCCTGTCGTCGCCTCGGCACCCGTGAACTGCGCGACACATATTCGCTTGCGCTTATGCATAATCCCGGTCTTTCCCTCGCGGAATGGCGAAAGTCGGTGCGGACGGTGCTCGACAAGGAAGCCGGTGCGCGGTTGGTGGCGGTCTATAACCGCGCCAATTGCGCCATCGCCGTCGTGCGGCATTCCGCCGCGGGTATGGCCTTCGTGCTGCGCCCCCCGGCTCTTCTCGCCGATCCGGCCCGGATCCTTGATGCTGTCCGGGATTTCTTCGAATCCTCCTCCAGGACCCCGACATCCCTTTCTGCCCCGGCTTGACAAAGATCAATGCGGGCGCCGGACAGGCATGGCATCCGGACCCTTATTGTCGTTACTGGGGGTAATCCGTCATGGCAGCCGCACAGCATTTCTCGATGCGGGGGAACGAGACGATCGGGGCCGGCCTCTGCGCCGCCTTCGGGGTCCTGTTCCTCATCATCGCCGGTCTGACCGACCATTCAGGCTATGCCTTTCATATGGTGGTGATGGCCCTGGCCTGCGGGCTGGGCTTCTACGCTATCGTCAACTGGGCCGCGCGAGGGGAAACCCGGCATGAGCCGCTCGAGATCAACGGCCGGCCGAACTACAACGACGGTCCCGTCCGCTTCGCGACCATCGCCGCCATGTTCTGGGGGATTGCCGGCTTCACGGTGGGGCTGGTCATCGCCCTGCAGCTGGCCTTCCCGGCGCTGAATTTCGACCTGCCCTGGACGAATTTCGGGCGTCTGCGGCCACTCCATACCTCCGCGGTGATCTTCGCCTTCGGCGGCAACGTCCTGCTCGGCACGTCCTTCTATGTCGTCCAGCGCACCTGCCATGCCCGGCTCGCCGGGGTGCTCTCGCCCTGGTTTGTTGTGCTCGGCTACAATCTCTTCATCGTTGTCGCTGGGACGGGCTACCTGCTGGGGATCACCCAGGGCAAGGAATATGCCGAGCCCGAATGGTATGCCGACCTCTTCCTGACCGTGGTGTGGGTGGTCTATCTGCTCGTGTTCCTCGCCACGATCTGGCGTCGGAAGGAGCCGCATATCTATGTGGCGAACTGGTTCTATCTCGGCTTCATCGTGACCATCGCCGTGCTCCATCTCGGCAACAACGCGACGATCCCGGTCTCGCTGACCAGCCCGAAGAGCTACATCCTCTGGTCCGGCATCCAGGATGCCATGTTCCAGTGGTGGTACGGCCATAACGCGGTCGGTTTCTTCCTGACCGCCGGCTTCCTCGCCATCATGTACTACTTCATCCCGAAGCGCGCCGAGCGGCCGGTCTATTCCTACCGGCTCTCCATCATCCATTTCTGGGCGCTGATCTTCCTCTATATCTGGGCCGGCCCGCATCACCTGCACTATACGGCGCTGCCGGATTGGGCCCAGACCCTTGGCATGACCTTCTCGATCATGCTCTGGATGCCCTCCTGGGGCGGCATGATCAACGGCCTCATGACCCTGTCCGGTGCATGGGACAAACTCCGCACCGACCCTGTCCTGCGCATGATGGTCGTCTCGGTGGCCTTCTACGGGATGAGCACCTTCGAAGGCCCGCTCATGTCGATCAAGGCGGTCAACTCGCTCAGCCACTACACCGACTGGACCATCGGCCATGTGCATTCCGGTGCGCTGGGCTGGGTCGGCTATGTGTCTTTCGGTGCCATCTACTGCCTTGTGCCGTGGCTCTGGAAGCGCGAGCGGCTCTATTCGAACCGGCTGGTCGAATGGCACTTCTGGATCTCCACCATCGGCATCGTCTTCTACATCAGCGCGATGTGGGTTTCCGGCATCATGCAGGGCCTGATGTGGCGCGCCTATACGAGCCTCGGCTTCCTTGAATATTCCTTCGTCGAGACCGTCGCCGCGATGCATCCCTACTACGTGATCCGGGCCTTCGGTGGCGGGCTGTTCCTGCTCGGTGCCCTGCTCATGGCCTACAATCTCTGGATGACGGTCCGCGCAGTCGCCCCCCGGGCGGAAGCCGCTCCGACCAATCTCCAGCATGTTCCTGCGGAGTGAATCATGACGACATCTCCCCAAGCTCACACCGGCAAGCCCTCGCTCTGGGCACGCCACAAGATCTTCGAGACCAACTCGATCCTGCTCATCCTGGGCATCCTGATCGTGGTCTCGATCGGCGGACTCGTCGAGATCGCCCCGCTCTTCTACCTGCGTTCGACGATCGAGAAGGTGGAGGGCATGCGGCCCTACACCCCGCTCGAGCTCGCCGGGCGCGCCATCTATGTCCGCGAGGGCTGCTACAATTGCCATAGCCAGATGATCCGCCCGCTGCGGGACGAGATCGAGCGCTACGGCCATTTCTCGCTGGCGGCCGAGAGCATGTACGACAAGCCGTTCCAGTGGGGTTCCAAGCGCACCGGGCCGGACCTTGCCCGCGTCGGCGGCAAGTATTCCGATGCCTGGCAGCTCCAGCACCTGAACGCGCCCCGCAGCCTCGTGCCGCAATCGATCATGCCGGGCTATCCGTTCCTCGCGACCACGGAACTCGACGTGAACCGGATTGCCCAGGAGATGCGGGTCAACCGCATGAGCGGCGTGCCCTACTCGGACGAGATGATCGCCAATGCGGTGACCGATCTCCGCGCGCAGGTCGACCCGGATCATCCCCAGGCCGATGCTTTCCAGAAGCGCTATCCGAAGGCGGCCAGCCGCGATTTTGACGGCAATCCGCAGCGGATCACCGAGGCGGACGCGATGATTGCCTACCTGCAGATGCTCGGCACGCTCGTCGACTTCAAGCAGTACGACAACAAAGCCAACCTGCGCTGAGGAGGATGATATGGCCCAGATGTATCATCTCCTCGCCTCGATCGCCCAATCCGTAGGGGTCCTGTATTTCATGGGGATGTTTCTGGCGGTTGTCGCCTACGCCCTGTGGCCCCGCAACCGCGAGACCTTCGATCGCGCGGCTTCCATTCCTCTGAAAGACGAGTGAGCCATGACCAACCCGACCCCCATTTCCCACGAGCCCGATTTCGATGCCGTGACCGGCCAGTCAACGACCGGCCACAGCTGGGATGGTATCCGCGAGCTCAACACCCCCCTGCCGCGCTGGTGGCTCTGGACGTTCTACGTCACGATCCTCTGGTCGATCGGCTACTGGCTGGTCTATCCGGCCTGGCCGCTGATCTCCAGCCACACCACAGGGTTCTTCGGCTATTCCAGCCGCGCGGCCGTCACCGTGGAAGTTCAGGCGCTCGAGCAGCGCCGAGACCAGCAGGCCGCCGGCCTCAAGACCGCCAGCCTGGAAGAGATCAAGGCCAGCCCGGACCTGCTCCGCGTGGCCTTGGCCCGCGGCAAGGCTTCCTTCGCCGAGAATTGCGTGGGGTGCCATGGCCAGGGCGGAACCGGCGCGCCGAGCTATCCGAACCTGACCGACGATGACTGGGTCTGGGGCGGCGCGCTCAAGGATATCCAGACCACGATCCAGCATGGAATCCGCTGGACGCAGAATGCCGATACCCGCGTGGGCGAGATGCTCGCCTTCGGCCGGCAGGGCATGCTGAAGAAGGACGAGATCGAGCAGGTCGTGGATTTCGTCCGCTCGCTGGCCAAGCTCGAGCCGGCCAAGGGCGCCGATCTGGCCGCCGGCAAGGCCGTCTATGACGCGAACTGCGCCGCCTGCCATGGCGAGGCGGGCAAGGGCAACCGCGAGGTTGGCGCCCCCGATCTGACGGATGCCATCTGGCTCTACGGTTCCAGCCGGGAAGCGATGATCGAGTCGGTCCATAACGGCCGTGCCGGCATCATGCCGGCCTGGTCGAGCCGCCTCGATCCCGTCACGATCAAGGCGCTCACGGTCTATGTCCACTCGCTCGGTGGTGGCCAATGACTTCGCATGTCACGATCCCCGATGAGGATGGCCCCCTCTACGCTGCGGCGAAGAAGGTCTATCCTCAGAGCGTGAAGGGCCGGTTCCGCCGGATCAAATGGGCCCTTCTCGCCTTCTGCCTGGGCGTCTACTACTTCCTGCCCTTCGTGCGCTGGGATCGTGGCCCGGCGCTGCCGGATCAGGCCGTTCTGGTCGATTTCGAGCGGCGCCGCTTCTATTTCTTCTTCATCGAGCTCTGGCCGCAGGAGGTTTATTACCTCACCGGCCTGCTCATCCTCGCGGCGATCGTGCTCTTCCTGATGAACGCGATCGCCGGACGGATCTGGTGCGGCTATCTCTGCCCGCAGACGGTCTGGACCGATCTCTTCCTCGCGGTCGAGCGCCTGATCGAGGGTGATCGCCGTGACCGGATCAAGCTCGATGGCGAAAGCTGGAGCGCGTCGAAGGTCGGGCTCAAGGCCGCCAAGCATTTCATCTGGCTGATGATCGCCTGGTGGACCGGGGGCGCCTGGGTGCTGTATTTCTCCGATGCGCCGACGCTCGTGAAGGACCTCGCGACCTTCGAGGCACCCTTCTCGGCCTATCTCTGGATCGGCATCCTGACCGCAACCACCTATGTCTTTGCCGGTCACATGCGTGAGCAGGTCTGCCTCTACATGTGCCCGTGGCCGCGCATCCAGGCCGCCCTGACCGATTCCGACGCGCTGAATGTCACCTACAAGTTCGATCGCGGCGAACCGCGTGCCTCGGTGAAGCAGGCCGCCCAGCTCAAGGCGGCCGGGCAGCCGGCGGGCGATTGCGTCGAGTGCAAGCAATGCATTGCCGTCTGCCCGACGGGGATCGATATCCGCGAGGGCACGCAGCTTGGCTGCATCCAGTGCGGCCTCTGCATCGATGCCTGCGACGATGTCATGGGCAAGCTCGGCCGGCCGACCGGCCTGATCGGCTATGACACGCTCAAGGCCGTCGAGGCCCGCGCCTGCGGCACCACTCCGCCCGCGCTTCGCCTCATCCGCCCGCGCACGATGCTCTATGCGGCGATCATCGCCTTTGTTGGCGGTGCCATGCTGTATCAGCTCGCCACGCGCGCCTTTCTTGGCATGTCGGTGGTGCATGAGCGCACGCCGCTCTTCACGACCCTCAAGGACGGCTCGATCCGCAACGCCTATACGCTCCGCATTGCCAACAAGCGCTCGGAGGAACGGCCGATTGCCATCACCCTCGACGCGCCGATGGGCACGACCTGGGAGGTCGTTGGCGCGCAGCAGACGGCAGACTGGCGCCCGATCGTCGTCATCCCGCCGGATTCGACCCTCGATGTCAGGCTGTTCGTCACCATGCCGCAGCCACAGGCCAAGGGGCCCTCGCAGATGATCCAGATCAAGGCGGCGGATCTCTCTTTCGGGGAGAGTGCAAGTGTGAAGGACAACTTCTTCGCTCCATGACAGGGAGGCCGCATGTGCTGCTGCGGTTGTATGGCGATGCCCGTTGAACTGCCCGATCCCGCTCTAGTTCCGGCCCGTGAGCCCTTCCGGCTGACGGGTCGTCATGTTCTGGTGATTTTCATCGCCTTTTTCGGCATTGTGGCTGGCGTCAACGGCTACATGATGCGGCAGGCGCTGCAGACCATGCCGGGTCTGGATGCCCGCAACGGCTATGATGTCAGCCAGCGCTACAATGCCGAGCTGGCTGCGGCCGCCGAGCAGGATCGCCGCGGCTGGAAGACCGAGATCCGGCTCGACCGCAAGGGCAATGCCCTCGAACTCGCTCTCTCGCTCATCGACCGCGACCTCCGACCCGTTTCCGGCCAGCGCGTCAAGGTGCGCTTCGCCCATCCGGCCAGCCGCCAGCTCGATCGCGAAACGACGCTCAGCGAGACCGGCCGTGGCCGCTATTCCGGCGCGCTGCCCGGCATCGCTGCGGGCCAATGGTCGCTGATCCTGACCATCGAGGACCCGGCCGACAATCTCCCGCTCTACACTTCGCGCAACCGTGTCGAGCTGGGCTCCTGACATGGCCACCGATCTCGCCACGCCTGCCGCCGACCTGCGCCAGTTTCTCCGTCTCTCGCCGGATGAGGCCTTCGCCAGTCTCGATCTCGCCGTCGAGGGGATCAAGTGTGCGGCCTGCATGGCGACGATCGAGCGAGCCATCTCCCGCGAGCCCGGCGTTGTCGGCGCACGCGTCAATCTCGGCGCCAAGCGCCTCCATGTGACATTCGAGCGGCGCGAGGCTGATCCCGCCCGGATCCTGCGTCGGCTCGACGAACTGGGCTTCAAGGCCTATCCCTTCTCGCCCCGGCATTCGGAAGACAGCAAGGCGCAGGAAATGCGCCGCCTGCTCCGCTGCCTTGGGGTGGCAGCCTTCGCCTCGATGAATGTGATGCTGCTTTCGGTGGCTGTCTGGTCGGGCCACGAGA
Organism: Rhabdaerophilum sp. SD176; assembly: GCF_030143245.1. GTDB lineage: Bacteria > Pseudomonadota > Alphaproteobacteria > Rhizobiales > Beijerinckiaceae > Rhabdaerophilum. The sequence continues at coordinate 412,264 of NZ_JARJNS010000005.1, forward strand.
CCGGGCTCGATCCGACCACGCGCGATCTGTTCCACTGGCTCTCGGCGCTGATCGCCCTGCCGACCGCCGCCTATTCCGGCCGCCCCTTCTACGAGAGCGCCATCGGCGCGCTCAAGCGCCGCCGCGTCAACATGGACGTGCCGATCACGCTCGGGATCTGCCTTGCTCTGGCCATGTCGGTCTTCGAGGTGCTGCGTCATGGCGAGCATGCCTATTTCGACGGCGTGGTCATGCTGCTTTTCTTCCTGCTGATCGGCCGGACACTGGATCAGGTCATGCAGCGCCGCACGCAGCTTGTGGCGGCCAATCTTGCGGCGCTCCGGGCCGAGCATGCCACCAAGCGCCTGCCGGACGGCACCTGGCGTGATGTCCCGATCGATATGATCGAACCGGGTGACGTCATCCTTGTCCGGATTGGTGACCGCGTGGCGGCCGATGGCCGGATCGAGGATGGCCGCTCCGATATCGACCAGAGCCTCGTGACGGGCGAGACCGCGCACCGGGCCGTCCAGCCCGGCGATGAAGTCTATGCCGGGACGCAGAATCTCGGCGGTGCCCTCGTTGTCCGCGTGCTCAAGTCGCAGGAAGGCACGTTGCTGGCCGGCGTCGAGCGGCTCCTCGCGCAGGCCGCCCAGACCAAGGGCGCCTATATCCGGCTTGCCGATCGCGCGGCCCGTCTCTACCCGCCCCTCGTCCATTCGGTGGCCCTGCTCACCTTCCTCGGCTGGATGATGATGGGGATCGGCTGGCATGATGCGCTGATGATCGCCATCACCGTGCTGATCATCACCTGCCCCTGCGCGCTCGGCCTTGCCGTCCCGGCTGTGCAGGTTGTCGCGGCGGGCGCGATGTTCCGCAACGGCATTCTCATCCAGTCCGGCGATGCAATCGAACGGCTGGCCGAAATCGACCGTGTCGTATTCGACAAGACCGGCACGCTCACCCTTCCGGCTGCGGATATCGCGAACCGGGCGGAAATCCCCGCCGAGGATGTCATGCTGGCCGCGAGGCTCGCGCTGACGAGCCGCCACCCGCTGGCCGCGGCCATTGCCGTGCAGGACCCGAGTGCGAAGCCGCTCTCCACCGCGCGGGAAGTCCCGGGCGAAGGCGTCAAGGCCTGCCATGCTGGCCAGGTCGTCCGGCTTGGCAGCCCGGCCTTCTGCGAGGCCATGCCGGAAGCCGAGGCACTGGCCGCCAGGTTCCCCGGCGCTTCCATTGTCGCCTTCCGCCATGGCGAACGCCTTGCGCTCTTTGCCATCCGCCAGCCCTACCGCGAGGATGCCGAGACCACCGTCGCCGCCCTCGGTGCCATGAAGCTGCCGGCGGAGATCATCTCCGGTGACCGGCCCCGCGCCGTTGCCGAGGCAGCGCGCGATCTCGGCATCGCCAATTGGCGCGGCGGTGCCCTCCCGGGCGACAAGGTCACCTGGCTCGAGCAGATGAAGCGCTTCGGCGCCCGGCCGCTCATGGTCGGCGACGGGCTCAATGATGCGCCTGCATTGGCGGCAGGCCATGCCTCGATCGCGCCGGCCTCCGCGAGCCAGCTTGCCCAGACCCAGGCGGATTTCCTGCTGGTCGGGCAGCGTCTCGGCGCGATTGTCCCGGCCATCCGCATCGCCCGCAAGGCGCGCTGGCTGATGCTCGAAAATCTATGGATCTCGGTGCTCTACAACCTCATCGCGGTGCCAGTGGCCATTCTTGGCTACGCCACGCCGCTGGTGGCCGCCTTGGCCATGTCGGGTTCGTCGATCATCGTCACGCTGAACGCGCTCCGCGCCGGGCGCATCTCCGGAGACGGCCCGGGAGAACGCCCATGAACATCCTGCTGATCCTCATTCCCCTGGCCCTGGCACTCGGGGGCCTTGGCCTCGCGGCCTTTCTCTGGTCGCTCTCGAACCGCCAATACGAAGATCTCGACGGTGCCGCCTGGCGCGCGCTGATGGATGACGACACCACACCCCGCCCGCGTTCGGAGGATGGCCGATGACCCTCTCCCCCGATACCGTGATGCGTCATGCCTCCCGGGCGGTGCCACGCTACACCAGCTACCCCACCGCGCCGCATTTCACGCCTGATGTGACGGGGCGGACCTACCAGCGCTGGCTGCTGGACGTGCCGGAGAACGCAACGCTCTCGCTCTACCTGCATATTCCCTATTGCGACACGCTCTGCTGGTTCTGCGGCTGCCACACCAAGATCACCCGGCAATATGCCCCGATCGAGACCTATCTCGTCGCGCTTCGCCGCGAGATCGATCTCGTCACCCAGATCCTGCCGGCCAGCACGCGGGTTACGCATATCCACTGGGGCGGCGGCTCGCCGACCATCCTCGCACCGGATGATATCCGCCGGCTGGCCGACCATGTAGCCGATCGGTTCTCGCTGGCTGCGGATTGTGATTTCGCGGTCGAGGTCGACCCCCGTGGCATGGATGACGGGCGCATCAAGGCCCTGCTGGAACGGGGTCTCAGCCGGGTCAGCATCGGCGTGCAGGATTTTGATCCTGCCGTGCAGGCAGCGATCAACCGGTTCCAGTCTGTCGACGAAACCCGGGCGGTGATCGACCGCTTCCGCGCCGGGGGCATCCGTTCGCTCAATATCGATGCCGTCTATGGCCTGCCGAAGCAGGGTCTCGCCCAGCTCGAATCCACGCTCGATTCGGTGATGGATTTCCGCCCGGACCGGCTGGCCCTGTTCGGCTATGCCCATGTGCCCTGGGTCAAGCGCCATCAGGCGATGATCCTCGAATCCGACCTGCCCGGCGTGGTTGACCGTCATGCCCATGCCCTCGCGGCCGGCCAGCGCATCCAGGCTGCAGGCTACCAGGCGATCGGCATCGACCATTTCGCCCTGCCGGGCGATTCCCTTGCCGTGGCGCAGCGTGCCGGCCGTCTCCGCCGGAATTTCCAGGGCTACACGGATGATCCGGCCGATGTGCTGATCGGGCTTGGCGCCTCGGCCATCTCGGCCCTGCCGCAGGGCTATGTCCAGAACGAACCGGCCATGGCGCGTTACCAGCGCGAGGTCGAAACCGGGCATCTCGCCGCCATACGCGGCCGCGCGCTCACCGACGAGGATCGGCGCCGCGCCCGCGTCATCGAAAGGCTGATGTGCGACCTGCGCTTCTCGGCCGCGCATTGCCTCGGCGATGGCGCGCAGGAGGCCGAGGCGCTGATTGCCGTGGCGGACCGGATTGTCCGGGAGGATCGCGACGGCTTCGTCGAGGCGACGGCTGATGGCTTCGCGATCACGGAGGAGGGACGCCCCTTCACCCGCCTGCTCGCCGCGGAATTCGATGCCTATCTCGCGCAGCGGCCCGGCGGCCACTCGCTGGCGGTGTAGAAAGCCGAAATTTCCCGTTATCGGGGAAACGGATTTTCAACGCTGATGCGGACAATTTTCCGCATATGCGGTCTTGTCCACGATTTCTTTTCCTTGCCCGCTCTAGATCGTCGCATGGCGGAACGTCCGCCGGCAGGAGAGGTGAGGGATGGGCAGGGTGACCGATCGACGGTCAGGTGGGGGGAGCTCCATCGGCAGCCGGCCGGCCAGAGGGGAGGCGTCATGCTGACGCCGATCACGCCCGCGCGTGCCGCCGAAGCCGTTTCCCTGCTCGATGAAGGCTTTCCCGAACGGGGCCAGGCCTTCTGGCAGCGCAGCCTGCAGCAGATCCTCGATTGGCCGGGCAATGCGCTTGCCGGCTATCCGCCGGGCTTTTTCTGGCTCGAGAAGGAACAGCCCGTTGGCATCCTCCTCACGCCGGCCTCGCCGCGCGGCGGTCCGGAGGGACGGATTGTTGTCAATGTATCGAGCTGGTATCTCCGCCCGGATTTCCGCTGGAAGGCGCCGCTCATGTTGCGCGCCGTGTTCCGTGATCCCGGTCCGGTCTTTACGGACCTGACACCGACGCCGGAGGTCCAGGCCATGCTTCCGGCCTTCGGCTTCCGCCCGGTCAATCCGGGAATCGGCCTTCAGCTGACGCCCCTGCTCGCCCTTCGGCCCGGCGGGGATGTGCGGGTGCGCGCCTGGCAGCCGGATGACCGCCTCGAAGGGGCCGTGCCGCCGCCGGAACTCATCGCCCGCAACCGGGATCGCGGCTTCATTTCCCTGGTGATTGAACAGGGTGCGGCCCGCCATCTCTGTGTTTTCCGGCCGTTCCGCTACCGGTCCCTGCCCGCAGCGTTCTCGATCTTCATCGGCAGCCATGCTGCCCTGCCGGCCGCCTGGCCGGCCCTCGCCCGCCATCTGCTCGCCCGGGGGATTCTCGTTGTCCAGTGCGATGTCCGGGCAGGCGTGCCTCATCCCCTTGCGCTCCGCCGGCGTGGCCTCTGGTTTGCCAAGGGAGAGACCTTCGACGACCGGACCGATCATCTCGGGTCCGAATTGTGCCTTCTTGATCTCTAGGGAGACAATTTTATGCTTGCAGCTTCCCAGATTGACACACCGGTTGTTCCGGCCGAGTCCATCGACGCCGATCGCGCCCTGCTGGGCGGCTTCCTCCGGCAATTGTCTCCGGCCGCCAAGGCGCTGGACCTGAAGGATGACACGCCCCTTCTTTCCTCGGGGATCCTCGATTCCCTCGGAATCCTGCAGCTGATGTCCTTCCTCGGCGAGGAACTGGGCATCGAGATCGCGGATGACGATTTCACCCTCGACAATTTCGAGACGGTCGGCGCGCTCATGGCGTTCATCCGCCGGCGAAAGGGCTGATCCGCCATGAGCGCAGTCCTCCTGCACCAGCTTCTGGATCTGCCGAAGCCCGATGCCGGACGCCCGGCTATCATCGATGGCGATCGGCACTGGTCGTTCCGGCAGTTTGCCGCCGAGGTCGAACGGCTGGCCGCGGCGATCCGCGCCGCGGGCGCCGGACGTGGCGATCGCGTTGCGATCCTGCTGCCCAAATGCCTGGAGGAATGCGCGGCCATCTTTGCCGCAAGCCGGGCCGATACGGTGTTCGTCCCGATCAACCCCGTGCTCAAGCCACAGCAGATCCGGCATATCCTGGTTGATAGCGGCGCACGGGTGCTGATCGCCGGGCCGAAGCAGCGCGAGACGCTGGCCGAGGCCTTCGAGAACATCCCGGATCTCGCCGTTCTCGATCCCGCCGCCGAAGCGCCCGCGCAGGCGCCGCTGCCGGCCGCCCGCAATATCGGTCAGGATCTCGCGGCCATTCTCTACACGTCCGGTTCGACCGGCGCGCCCAAGGGCGTCATGCTGAGTCATTCCAACCTGATCGCCGGCACCCGGATCGTCCGGACGTACCTGTCGATCACCGGGGAGGACCGGATCCTCTCGATCCTGCCCTTCAGCTTCGATTATGGCCTGAACCAGCTGCTGACGGTGGTGGAGCAGGGCGCCACGATCGTGCTGTTCACCTTCCAGATGGGTGACCAGATCGTCCGGGAGCTGGCCCGGCACGAGATTACCGGCCTGGCGGGCGTGCCCACGATCTGGGCCATCCTGACCAAGGCGGCGCCGAGCCTCGCCCGGACCAGCCTGCCGCATCTGCGCTACATCACGAATTCCGGCGGTGCCGTTCCGGAAGCGACGGTGCGACGGCTGCGGGAGATTCTCCCGGAAACGCGCATCTTCCTGATGTACGGGCTGACAGAGGCCTTCCGCTCGACTTTTCTTCCGCCCTCCGAGGTGGATCGCCGGCCGACCTCGATCGGACGGGCCATCCCTGAATGCGAGGTTTTCCCGCTGACGGCGGATGGCCGTCGCGCCCGGCCCGGCGAACCGGGAATCCTTGTCCATCGCGGTCCCACCGTCTCGCTCGGCTATTGGCGCCGCCCGGATGAGACCGCGCGCGTCCTCCGCCCGAACCCGCTGCGTGAGCCCGTCGAAGGCGGCGAGATTGTCTGCTGGTCCGGCGACCTTGTTTATGAGGACGAGGACGGGTTTCTCTATTTCGTGGGCCGGCAGGACGCGATGATCAAATCAGCCGGCTACCGGATCAGCCCGACCGAGGTCGAGGATGCGCTGATGCTCTCGGGCGCGTTCCGGCAGGTCGCCGCGATCGGCGTGCCGGATGAATGGCTCGGCCAGCGCCTCCATGCGGTTGCCGTCGGCCAGCAGGATGGGGTCGATACCGACGCTGTCCTGAAGCAGGTCGCCGAACGGCTGCCCCCGCACATGGTTCCGGCGAGGATCGAGCTTGTCCCCGAATTGCCGGTCACGCCGAATGGCAAGGTGGATTACAAGCGGCTGGTTGCGGAGCGGGCGGCATGAACGATCTCTCTCTCACGGTTCCGCCTCTTGCGGCGGCTCTCATTGCCGAGAATTTCAGGGCGGGAACCGACGGGCTCGAGATCGGGGGGCTGCCGGTCCGCAGCCTCGTCTCGCGCTATGGCTCGCCCCTCTATCTCTATGACGCGGCGATTCTCCGCCGCCGCTACCGGGCGCTGGCCGCCACGCTTGAAGGATTTGCCTCGGTCTATTTCTCGATCAAGGCCAACCCCAATCCCGGCATTGCCCGCGTTCTTGTCGAGGAAGGGGCTGGCCTTGAAATCGCCTCCGGCGCAGAGTTCATTCTCGCGCGTCAGGCCGGCTGCGCTCCGGAGCATGTCCTCTTCGCCGGACCGGGCAAGGGGCGCGAGGAGATCGATCTCGTCCTCGCCGCCGGCATCGGCGAGGTGCATCTCGAAGGCTTCGACGATATTGCCCTTGTCGGCACTCGGGCCGCCGCGCTCGGGCGCATCCAGCCTGTTTCGCTCCGCATCAATCCCGGCGCGCAGGCGCAGGGCGGGGCGATGCGCATGGGCGGCAAGCCCTCCGCCTTCGGGATTGACGAGGAGCAGATGGCCGAGGCAGTCGCCGCGCTGAAGCAACAACCAGCGCTGAAACTCACCGGCATCCATCTCTTCGCCGGAACGCAGATCCTCGATGCCGGCGTTCTGCTGGATCAGTGGCGCTACGGGCTTGAACTGGCTGCGCGCCTCGCCGGGCTGGCCGGCCATGCCTTGACCTCGATCGACCTCGGCGGCGGCCTCGGCATTCCTTATCATGCGGGCGATGCCACGCTGGATCTCGCCGCGATCCGGTCCGGCCTGCCGGCTTTGCGCGCCGCTCTGGAGGCCGATCCGCGCCTTCGGGAAGCCCGGCTGCTGGTGGAGCCCGGCCGATGGCTGGCCGGTCCGGCAGGGCTCTATGTCGGCGCCCTCCGGGCCGTCAAACAATCCCGCGGGCAGCGCTTCCTGATCAGCGATGGGGGCATGCATCACCATCTCGCGGCATCCGGCAATCTCGGCCAGGTGATCAAGCGGGATTATCCGATCGTCGCGCCGGACCGGCTGACGGCGCCGTTGCTGGCTGACACGCAACTGGTCGGGCCGCTCTGCACGCCACTGGACACGCTCGGCCGGCAGACGGCCCTGCCGGAACTTGCGGCGGGCGATCTCGTGGCGGTCCTCCAGTCGGGCGCCTATGGCCTCTCCGCCAGTCCGGTCGGGTTCCTCTCGCATCCGATGCCGGCGGAAGTGCTGGTCGAGAACGGCAGGTCCGAGGTGATCCGGCCTGCCGGCACGTTCCAGGCCCCGCTGGTCAATGCCCGGGGCGAAGGATCATTCTGGGCCGCTGCGGCGGAATGAAGCCTGCCCGGCACGCGGGCAGCTTCAGGCTCGGCTCAGCCGCCAGGCACGCACGGCCCTGACGAGATCCCCGCCGAACAGGATGAGGATGGCCACTCCGTAGACCGCCATGCCGAAGGCCACGGCGGCGAGGATAGACCACCAATCCGCCGCCATTGTCAGGCCGACGCCCGGCAGTGCCTTGAGCGCAAGCCACATGATGGCCGTGGCGAGGGCGATCTTCGCATAGAAGGCCAGCGGCGCATGCAGGCCAAAACGCCGGTTGAGATAGGCATAATCGGCCAGGGCGATAACGAGGGCTGCGAGAGCGGCGCCGATGACCGCGCCCGTCAGACCGCCGAAAAACAGCCCGATGGCTGAACCGAGGATGGTCAGCACCGCCTCGATGCCCTCAAGGACCACCATCGGCCGCGGGGCCTCGAACAGAAGATACATCTGGTCCCAGCCATGCATGCGCAGGTTGCGGATGGCTGCGCAGATCAGCGCCCAGGGGAGCAGGTCGATCGTTGCGGCCCGGTAATCAGTTGCAACAAGGAGCGTCACGAACGGATCGGCAATCGCGATGACGCCGGCGGTAGAGGGGGCGATGAGCCCGAGCAGCAGCGCGGAATTCGTTGATAACTGGCGGCGGGCTGCATCGGGGTCGCCCCGATCCATCTCGCGGACCGCAAGAGGATAGGCGGCGGCCGTGACAACCATGGCCGCCATGGCCGCAAGCCGGATGGCCAGCCCCCATCCGACCGAGAGCAGGCCAAGCGCGGTTGATCCGGCCCCGTACTGCACGACGAACCGGATCCCATGCGCCGCGAACCAGCCGAACAGGTTCGACACGACGACCGGCACGCCGAAGGAAAGGGCGGCCTTCAGAATGCCGTGGTCGATCCGCCCCGGCCGTGCGAGCGCCCCCATCCTCAGGGCGACGAGGAACGCGATGACGCCGTGCATCAGCGCGAAATCGAGGAGCACCCGGGCCGGATTGGCACCGAGCCATCCCATCAGCAGCAGGGTCAGCAGAAGGCTGGCCAGGGGGGCGCCGATCTGGAGCAGCGAATAGTCGAGAATTCGTGCCTCGCGGCGCGTCTTCTCGCTGAGGAAGGTGAGATAGCTCCGGCTGACCACATAGAGGCAGGCGCCAACAATGAAGGCCGGCGAGGGTTTCGTTGCGCTCACCGCCACGAGGATCAGCGTGGCGACAACCTGCAAGCCGGCCGTGGCGAGGATGATCGCCGATTCCGTACCGGCAAGATCCCGCCGGTCACCGTCGGCACCGAACTGGCCGGCATAACGCAGGAAATAGGTTGTCCACCACGACAGGCAGATCTGGAAGATCAGTTCCTGGCTGGCAAAGATCAGCATCGTCAGGCCGTAATCGGCCGCCGCGAGGTAATGCGTCAGGATGATCGCCGTCGCGAATTGCGTCAGCGGGCTGAGGATCTGCGCGGGAAAATAGGCCAGGGTCTGGCGGATCAGCATGCCGGGCGTGCCTCGCGGGGGTAGGAGGCGGCCTGCCTCGGGAGACGTTCCGCGTAGGATCCCTGCCGCGGAACCAGCAGCATCAGCATCAGGGACAGGATCGAGACCCCGAGCGACTTGCCGGCAATGCCGAGGAAGGTCGTGTTGACAATGAAGAAATACCCCACCACGACCCAGCCCCGCTTCTGGCAATGGCTCATCACCGACGTCATGAACAGGAAGAAGCCGGAGAAGAACAGCACCATGGGCAGGAACCCATAATAGAGCGTAAAGGCGACCCAGACGCTCTCGATCCCGAATTCCAGCCGGTAGACCCGCACGAGATATCCGAGTTGGTCCTGCTGCGGCCCGAACAGGATCTCCTCCAGCGTGAAGCCGTGGAACAGCTCGAACATTTTCACGCGGGCATTCGCGCTGTCATTGTCATCGACAAATCGCAGGATCAGGCGGTCGAAAACACCCATGTCGAAAGCCATGCCCAGCGCAGCAATCCCGACCGGCAGCAGGACGGCCAGCAGCGTCAGAAAGCGCAGATCGACGCGGGCGCCGGCGAGAAACCGCACAATTCTCAGCCCCATCGCGGCAAGGAGGAACAGAATCAGGAGGACAAGCGAGACACGCCCGCCGAAGGCCACCATTGCAGCGCATTGCAGGGCGAGGGTCGCCTTCCGCCATCGCCCTTGCACCTCCTGCCCGCCGCCCATCACCAGGAACATGACATAGCAGCTGGTCATCAGCGCATTCTTGAGCGGGTGACCGAGCAGGGCGGTGGCGCGCCAGTCATCGGTGATGGCGATGCCGCCGGCAACGAAAGGCGCCAGCCGGAGGCCCGTCACCACTTCACCGATACCCAGAACGGCATTGGCGGCGAAAACGCCGTGGATCACCATCACCATCCAGGCCTTGGTGGCAATTTCCAGGCGGCGGAAGATCAGCAGGAGCAGCATCGGCATCAGATAGGTGTCGATCAGGCCTGCCGCGGGTAGCCCCTGATTGGCGACGCCATGCCAGAAGACGACGAGCCAGATCAGCAGGAACAGGGTGATCCGGGCATCGTGCGCGAAGGCCGAGATCACGCTGGCCAGCGGGTTCCCGTCGCGCAGCGCGATCACGATGAAGGTGATCAGCGTCAGATACATGGACGGGTGGAACCGGGTTGGCCCCGCGCCGCCGAGCCCGTCATAGTTCCAGCCAAGGCCGTTCAGCGCCATCGGCGAGAGCATCAGCAGCAGCGTGATGATCCCGATCCCCAGGCCATGGATCAGCCGGTCGGTCCGGGGCGTCGGCGAGGCTGGCCAGGCGCGCATCACGCCGCCTGCCCGACCACGCCGATCAGCGACGGCCCGAAGGCCCGGTCACAGGTTGCCGCCGTGCCGGCATCCGGCTGCTGGCCGGCCGGCAGGACCGCGATCACGCCGTCGACATGGCGGGCGAGATCGATCTGCGACAGCGCTCGCGAGCCTGCCGGCGGTCCGTCGATGACGACGATGCCATGCGCATCGACAGCGTTTTTCGAAGGCGGCGCGGCGCCGGACTCGCCGAAAGGCAGGACATGGACGGGGAGATTGTCCAGCCCGGCAATCGGGAAGGCGGTGCGCATCTGCCCATGCAGCCGGGCTGGTACACCTCGCCGCGCGAGGGGAAGCCGGACGGCAAGCCCGTCGGCGCTCCCCCGCCCGTCGACGAGCAGAACCGCTTCCCCGCGCTCGGCGAGGGCAATTGCAAGGTTGATGGCCAGGACCGGCGAGGCGTTGCCGCGCCCGATCCCGGAGACCATGAGCGTCGTGACAGGCTGCCGGTCGAGGCGCGCCAGAATATCCTCGGCGAGGAGCCCCATTTCCTCGGCATAGGCCGATCCGGGTGCGGCGATCGGCGACTGGCCCTGCCCCCGGCCGGGGTGCCGCAGGCTGCGTCCGCCTTGGCCTGTAGGCTCACGCGGAGGCAGCATCGCCATCAAGGGCGCGTCGGGGTCGTCCGGCACGGGATTGGCTGCCTGGGCCCGCGATCCGGGCGCTACTGACGGAGACCGCCGCCTCTGGCCGCCCTGGGAGAGGGTTTCCAGCACCAGCGCGAGGCCGATGCCGGCAAAGAGCCCGGCGACCATGGCCAAGGCGAGAATCAGCGCCTTGTTCGGTGCCGACGGACGTTGCGGGGCCAGAGCGGGCGCGATGATGCGGCCCGCCGGCGTATCCACCGAGAGCCGGGCGATCTGTTCCTTGTCGCGCAGGAATTTCTCGTAGACGGCCTTTTGGGCATCCACCGCACGTTCGAGTTCACGAAGGCGCAGCAGCGTCTTGTTGGTGTTGGTCGCATCGCTCTTCAACGAATCGAGCTGGCGCTGGAGAGCAGTCACATTCGACTGCGCCACCGTATAGGCCGAGCGCGCGCCATCGGCGATTCGCCCGAGTTCCTCGTTGATCTGCCGGCGTGTCTCGACCACCTGCTCGCGGATTTCCGCAAAGGCGGGGTGCCGCGGCCCGAGGGTCGAGCGGGCATTCGCTTCCAGCCGCAGGATCTCGGAGAGCTGGCCCCGCAGCCGCTCGATCACACCGGAACGCAGCGCGTCATTCGTTGTGTCGGGCAGGCGGCCCGAGCGGCGGATCGCCTCCACCTGGTCGAGACTGGCCTTGGCTTCCGCCGCCTTGCGCTGCGCATCGACAATGCCGCGATTGAGCTCGCTGAGCTGCTGTTCCCCCACGAGGCGGCCCTCGACGCCGAGGATCCGGTTCTCGACCTTGTAGGCCTCGACCCGGGCTTCGGCTTCCTTCAGCCGGCCCTGCAGCTCAAGGAGATGGGTATCGAGCCAGCTCTCCTCGCGCTGCGCGGTCTCGTTCTTCGAATCCCGGCCATCATTCACATAGGCTTTGGCAATGGCATTCGCGATCCGCGCCGCCTTCTCGCCGCTTCCGGCCCGGACCTGAACCTCCACCACATAGGTGCGGTCCGGCCGTTTGACCTTCACCGCTTCTTTCAGGTTGCGCAGGGTGTTGAACTGCACGTCACCAGGCCCGCGGGAAAAGTCGGGATCCTCATTGAGTTTCTCGGCGCTGATCACACGCTGCAGCACCGTATCGGATTCGATCAGGACGATCTGGCTGTCGACGAGGTTGGGGTCGAAGGACCCGCCGACACCCGTGCCCTCGATCTGGAAGCTGGCCCGGTTCCGGGGGTCGACGAAGATCATCGTCGAGGCGGTGAATTGCGGCTTCGTCACCATGAGATAGGCGAAACCCAGGCCGGTCATCAGCGCCGTCGAAGCGGCAATTGTCATCCAGCGGCGGCGCAGGATCGCGCCGAATTCCGCGATACCGACAGGGATCTCGCCTGTTTCGGCCCGGGCCGGCGCGGCCGCAGGCCGGCTCAGCCAGCCCGGGCGCACGCTGCGGGCTGGCCGGGCCGGAACGCCCGCCGGCTGGGCTGGAGCGGCGTTCGGCCTCCGCGCGTCAGCTCCCAGTTTCCGCAACATCCACCCGATCCTCGAGACACGACTTGGCACCGGTCGCGCAGCTGGTCACAGCGCGAATCCGCGTTCGACCTTGCCAGACGATTCTTTACGAAGCGTTCACCATGTTCGGGAAATGACGGGCTTGGGCGAGAACCCGTCAGCGCAGCCACGCCTGGAGGCGCGGTCGGAAGCCGAGGAAGCCGAGATAGGCCTTTTCCAGCAGCCAGAGAAAGGCGGGAATCCGGGCCAGTAGCCCGAGGGGCCGCAAAAGCGGGATGCTGCGCCACATCGCCGCGAAGGCTGCCGCTCCGGAAACCGGTTCGCGCCCGCGTTCCTGCGCGTGGAAGCGCGCCAGCAGCACCGCTCGGTCGAGCGGGCATGCGCTCTCCGGATCGGCAAGATCGACGAAGTGGATGGCCTGCCGCCGGTCCAGCCGGCGCATGGCCGCAATTTCGCGCCGGCAGAGCGGGCAGGCGCCATCATACCAGACGGTCAGGTCAGGCCCTTGCGGGGTAATGTCGGAAGACGAAGCCATACCGGGTTTACGCATGGCCAACCCGACCGGATCGGCGGGGGGGGGATGCGCCTATTTCTCGACGAAGGCCTTTTCGATCACGTAGGAGCCGGGCTTCGAGCTGTTGCCCTCGCTGAAGCCGCCTTTTTCGAGCAAGGCCACCATGTCAGCCAGCATCTGCGGGCTGCCGCACAGCATCACGCGGTCCTGCGCCGGATCCCAGGCGGGCAGCCCGATATCGGAAAAGATTCGGCCGGTTTCCACCAGATCGGTGATGCGGCCACGGTTGCGGAAGGGCTCCCGCGTGACGGTGGGGTAATAGATCAGCTGGCCGGCAATCTGCTCGCCCAGCAATTCGTGGTTCGGCATCTCGCGTTCGATCTGCTCGGCATAGGCGAGTTCGGCCACTTCGCGCACGCCATGGACAAGCACGACCTTTGCGAAACGCTCGTAGACATCCGGGTCGCGGATCAGGCTCATGAACGGGGCAAGCCCGGTGCCGGTGCCGATCAGGTAGAGGTTGCGCCCCGGAAGGAGGTTGTTGGCGAGCAGCGTGCCCGTCGCCTTCCGGCCGACAATGATCTCCTCGCCGACCTTGATATGCTGGAGCCGCGAGGTCAGCGGGCCGTCCGGCACCTTGATTGACAGGAATTCCAGTTCTTCCTCGTAATTCGGGCTGACGACGCTGTAGGCCCGGAGCAGCGGCTTGCCGTCCACCGGCAGGCCGATCATCACGAACTGGCCGTTCTCGTAGCGGAAGGCCGGGTTGCGCGTGGTGCGGAAGGAAAAGAGCCGGTCGGTCCAGTGATGGACATGGGTCACGGTTTCGGTGTTGAAGGCACTCATCGGTGTCTCGGGCCCTTGAACTGGCAAATGACGGCTGGATCTAGCATCGGCCGCCTCGCCTGACTTCGACCTGGATCAAATCCGTACGCCAGCCAATACCCGGAATGGCCGCGCCTTGTCAGCCCTCGCGGACAAAAAAGACAGATTCCCGCGCCGGCTGATCGCTGGAGAGAAGACCACCTTCGCGGATGTCCGGAACGGGAGAACGCAATGTCTGCGGCTGGTTCCGGTCGACTCCCCCGCCACGATGTCACGCCCTCTGGCCAAGCGGCGCGCGCGCCCCAGAATCAGGATCATTCGCCGGGTCGGAACGTCGCGGTCAGGAAACAGGGCCGCCAGGAAAACGGGGGAGAACCATCGAGATGGAAAGGACATTCTTCGCGGCGGATCCGCAGGGCATGCGCACCCCGCTTTGGGCCGAAAGGCTGGGCCTTGCAGGACTTCTCCCCTTTTTCGGGCTGGCGGCCCTCGCATGGTTCGGTCCGGCTGCGAGCCAGGCGCCTGCGCTACTGGCCTTGCTGGCCTATGGCGCCACGATCCTCTCCTTCCTCGGCGGCATCGTCTGGGGTTTCGCCATCGCCGATACACGCAACGAGGCCGATCTCGGCCGCAATGCCCCCCTCTTCATCCTCGGCGTCTTGCCCCAATTGCTTGGCTGGGGAGCTTTGCTTGCCGGGGGGCGCGTGGGCCATCTCGCTGTCGCGGCCGGTCTTGTCGGCGTGCTCTGGATCGACCGGCGCCTCGTGGCCGAGGGGCGGGCGCCGGGATGGTACGGCGCCCTGCGGCTCCGCCTCTCCCTCCTCGCTGCCCTTGCCATGCTGGCCGGGGCCGTGCATGGCGGCGTGATGCCATGATCCGTTCGGCTCTGGCCTCCGCGCTGATCCTGCTCGGCACGCTCGCGGCTGCCGCCGAAGAACCCACGCGCAACCGCATCGATGCATTCGAGATTGACCGCACGGAAGTGACGGTCGGCGCGTTCCGGGCTTATCTCGCGCGGCGAGGCGTCCCGACTGCGGCAGAACGCGAAGGCGGCAGCTTCGAATATGCCGGGGGCTGGGTGCAGCGCCCGGGCTGGATCTGGTCGCATCCGCAAGGCCGGCCGGCCGCCGATGCCGAGCCTGTCACCCATGTGTCGTGGGACGAAGCCCGCGCCTTCTGCGCCGATCGCGGGGGCCGCCTGCCAACGCTTGCCGAATGGCGCCGCGCCGCCTTCACCGAAACGCGGTCCACCCCGACCGACGGGTTCGAGACCGGCCGAACCTATCGCTATGCCGTGGGCGATTCTCCCGAGGGCATGAACAACAATCGCCGCCATCATGTGGTGGTCGGTACCACGAAGCGCGGCGTCAATGGCCTTCACGATATGGGCGCCAATGTCTGGGAATGGCTGGCGGATAGACGCGGCGACGAGGCGCTCACCGCCGGCGGTTCCTGGTGGTATGGCCCGGAACAATCCCGCGCCGAGGGCACGCAATGGAAGGCGGCCAGCTTCACCGTGCTCTATATCGGCTTCCGGTGCGCCTATGGCGGCTAGGGCGGGGCTCTTCGCTTTCCTTCTGATCTTTGCTGGTGCCCTGGCTGGCCATCATCCTGCGCCCGCCGCGGAAAGCCCGGCCTGGCAGGCTCTGGCCGGCGGGGCCATCGTGCTCTTCCGCCATTCCAATGCGCCGGGAACGGGGGATCCGCGAGACTTCCGACTCGGCGATTGTGCTACCCAGCGCAACCTCGATGACGCTGGCCGTGAGCAGGCGAGGCGGATCGGCGAAGCCTTCCGGAGCCGCGGCATTGCCGTGGGCCGCGTCCTTGCCTCCCGCTGGTGCCGGGCGCAGGATACGGCTGCGCTCGCCTTTCCCGGCCGGGTGGAAGGCGAGCCGGCCTTCGACTCGTTCTTCGAGGCGCGCGAACGCCGCGATGCCGCCACGGCGGCCGCCCGCCGGATCCTCGAGCGCTGGCAGGGGCCGGGCGCGCTCGTCGTGGCGACGCATCAGGTCAACATCACGGCCCTGACCGGTATCGTGCCCCGGTCCGGCGAGGGCGTTGTCCTCCGCATCGAGAACGGGGAGATCCGCATCATCGGCCGCATCCAGCCCTGACCGGGTTGATGTGTGTCAAAGACGCCTGACACTCACCTTCCTAGCCTGAGCGTTAAATGTCAGGGAGGCTGGACACATGCGGGTGATGCTCATCCATCCGAATTATCATTCCGGCGGTGCGGAAATTGCCGGAAACTGGCCGCCGGCCTGGGTCGCCTATCTGGCCGGCTCCCTGCGAGCGGCAGGCTTTCAGGACATCGTGTTCGTCGATGCCATGACCAATCATCTGGATGACGAGACCCTCGCGACGCGGATGCGCGAGTTCCGGCCCGATGTGATCGGCGTTACCTCGATCACCCCGTCGATCTACATGGCCGAACGCGTGCTGGAAATCGCCCGGGATGTCTGCCCGGATGCGCTGCGCGTGCTCGGCGGTGTCCATGCGACTTTCATGTACAAGCAGGTCCTGTCGGAAGCACCCTGGGTCGACGTGATCGTCCGGGGCGAGGGCGAGGAGATCTTCCGCAATCTCGTGCAGGCCGTGGCCGAGGGGCGCTGGCTGGAAAGCCGGGCGCAGATCGCCGGCCTCGCCTTCAACGATGGAGAAAGCATTGTCGCCACCCCGGCCGCACCGACGGTGAAGGATCTGGAGGGCATCAATCCGGACTGGTCGCTGCTGGAATGGGAGAAATACATCTATGTCCCGCTGGGCGTCCGCGTCGCGATCCCGAATATGGCGCGCGGCTGCCCCTTCACCTGTTCCTTCTGCTCGCAATGGAAATTCTGGCGCGACTACCGCATCCGGGAGCCGAAAGCCGTGGTCGACGAGATCGAGCGGCTGGTGAATGACCATCAGGTCGGCTTCTTCATCCTCGCCGACGAGGAACCCACCATCAACAAGAAGAAGTTCACCGAATTCTGCGAGGAGCTGATCGCGCGCGGCCTGCCCGACCGGGTGAAATGGGGCATCAATACCCGCGTCACCGATATCATGCGCGACAAGGATCTGCTGCCGCTCTGGCGCAAGGCGGGTCTCGTCCATGTCAGCCTCGGCACCGAGGCGGCGGCGCAGCTCAAGCTGGACCGGTTCAACAAGGAAACCAAGGTCAACCAGAACAAGGAGGCGATCCGCCTCCTGCGCGAGGCCGATATCTTCACCGAGGCGCAGTTCATCGTCGGGCTCGACAACGAGACGGCGGACACGCTGGAAGAGACCTACCAGATGGCCTGGGACTGGCAGCCCGACCTAGCCAACTGGTCGATGTACACGCCCTGGCCCTTCACGCCGCTTTTCCAGGAACTGGGCGACAAGGTCGAGGTCTTCGACTTCTCGAAATACAATTTCGTCACGCCGATCATGAAGCCGGATGCGATGGAGCGCGGCGAATTGCTCGACGGCGTGATGAAGAATTACCGCCGCTTCTACATGAAGAAGGCCCTGTTCCATTACCCTTGGCGCGGCACGGGCTTCCGGCGGAAATACCTGCTCGGCTGCCTGAAGGCTTTCCTGCGCGCCGGCGTGCAGCGCACCTTCTATGATCTCGGCAAGGTGGGCTATTGGGGGCCGCAGACGAAGAAGACGGTGGATTTCCACTTCGATGACAGCCGGCAGATCGCGCCGGCACAGATGGAAGACTGGGTCGCCGTCCAGGATCGCCGCCAGCGCGCGCAGGAACGCAAGAAGGCCGTCAGGGCCCAGCTCGATGCCGAGCGCGAGCCGGTTCTGGCCTGTGGCGGCGGCACGCGCCAGATGGAGGAATCGGCACCCCATGGCCCGCACCATTGATCCCGGCCGGATCGGCCCCAATGCCGTGATCCAGCTCCGCGATGTGCTCGCGGAGGCGATCGGAGCCGCGCGCGGCCGGGCGCTGTTCGAGGCCGCCGGCCAGGCCGGATGGTGGGACGAGCCACCTTCGGCCATGGTGCCGGAAGCGGCCGTGCGGGATGTCCATGCCGCCGTGGTCCGCGCCCTGCCGGCCCGCCAGGCGGCTAGCCTGCTTGAAGAGGCCGGCTACCGGACAGGTGCCTATATTCTCGCCTATCGCATCCCGGCCTTCGCGCGCTGGTTGCTGCCCCGCCTGCCGGCCCGCCTTGCCGCGCGGCTTCTCGTCCGGGCCATTGCCCGCCATGCCTGGACCTTCTGCGGCACGGGGGCCTTCCGTTACCGGCTGGACGGGCGGCTCGATCTCGCGGTGATGGCCAATCCGCTGGCCGTGGCCCCGGGCGATCCCTGGCACCGGGCGGTGTTCGAGACGTTGTTTCGCCATCTCGTCAGCCCTTCCTGCCGCGTTGTCGGCAAGAACCCGGCCGGGCCTGCGCCCGCCGGTACGGCCTTTTCCGTGCTCGGGCCCGGTTTCGGCCTCTGAGGCCGGCGATCAGGAGAAGAGCAGGTCATGCGCGAGGGCCGGGGCGATTTTCAGCCCGGCCAGCAGATCGCGCAACTCACCCTGTTCCGCCTTGGAAAGACGCCGCAACTCCACCGAGGTGCTCGGCGGCAGCCCTTCGGCAATGTCCGTCAGCTGCTGGCGGAGGATGAAGCCGGCGAGAGCCGCCTGCGCCTCCTCCAGCTTGGCGAGGTCGTGATCGGCGCCGATCTTCATGTCCCGAAGCGCCCGGAGCCGGTCTGCCGTGTTGCGATGGGCGATCCCGTGGCTGAGTGCAAGGCACCGCGCCAGCGCCACAACGGGGAACAGCCCGCCGCGCTTGAGATCGACGCGTCCGTCCTCGGCCTGGATCCGCCCGAGGAACCCGACCGGCGGCGACCAGCTTCCGATCTGGTTGGCCAGCAGCTTGATCATTGGCCGGGCCTCGTGCGCGGCAGCCAGCGCTTCCCGCCGGAGCGTCGCGGCCAGGCCCGCATCCCCTTCCACGAAGCGGAAATCGAAGAAGATGTCCACGGCCAGCAGGTCCTGCGGGTCAACCGTCTCCGTCCAGCCGCGGATGCGCTGCCGCCACGCATCCAGCGTGCCGTTCCAGTCCGGGCGGCCCGCCATCACGCCACCCTTGCAGAGCGGGATCCCGATATCATCGAGGATCGTGTTCATCCGGGTGCCATGGTCGAGGAACCACGCAGTATCCGCCTCGCTACCGGCATGGACGACAGCATTGTCCTGATCGGGAATGAGCAGCGATTCGCCGCGCCCGCCCGAGCCCAGAACCAGCACGGCATAGGGCGCCGGCGCCTTGCCCAGCCCGGCCTCGACCATACCCCGCTCCGCCTCGCGTGCGGCGCGGCGGGTCAGCGCCCCGATCTCGCGGCTGATGATCGCGGCGATCTCGCGCGCATTCACCCCCTCGCTGCTCAACCGCCGCGCGACCAGCGGCAGCCGCCCCCAGGCGGCGGCGAGGTCGCCCACGCTCTGTGACTGGTCGATCGCATCGCCGAGGGCCAGCGCATCCGAGGACCGCAGGCGCAGGAGGTCGCGCGCGGAGATCGCGCCGATCATCGCGCCATCCTCGTCCACAACACCGAGATGCCGGATATTCTTGAGTTCCATCCGCCCGATCGCGCGATAGATGAACGCCTCCGCCGGCACGGTTTCCAGCGGCCGGTTCGCCAGGGTTCCCGCCGTTCGCCCGAGCGAGGACGGCCCGTCAAGCCCGACAAGCCGGATCACGTCACGCTCGGTCAGGATGCCGATGGGTTCAGCGAGGCGCGCCGCTTCCGTCGAGACGAAGACGGAGGAGATGCCCTTCTCCGCCATGAGCCGGATGGCATCGGCCAGCGTCACCTCCGGCCCGACCCAGATCGGGGGCTGGCTGGCAATGTCGCGGACACGATGGCGGAAGGGGAAGGCATCGATGCGCGAAAGCACGCTGTCCGGCGCGGCCTTGGGCCGGACGGGTTCTGCCCAGCCGGCGCGGTGATAGCTGTCCAGCGCGTCGGTCAGCCGCCGGCAGGCCGCTTCCGCCTCGCCGAGCGTCCGGATGTTGCGCTGTTTCAGAATCGGCACGAGCGCGAGGAAGATCGCCGCGGTCAGCCTAGCATCGCCGAGCGCATCATGCCGGTCGGTGATGGCCAGCCCGAGATGGCTGGCAAACTTGTCGAGCGTGAAGCCGCCGAGGCGCGGGAAACACAATTCGCCGAGGAGCCGTGTGTCGAGGATATGCGTCCAGAAAGTCGGCTTGCCGGCCATGGCGCATTCCCGTTCGAGAACCGCGAGATCGAAGCCGATATTGTGCCCGATCATCACGCGCTCCCCGGCAAAGGCGGCGAGATCGGCATGGACATCGCCGAAGGCGGGCGCATCCGCCAGCATCTCCGCCGTCAGCCCGTGCACCTTCGTCGTTTCCGACGGAATGGCCACGCCCGGATTGACCTTCCGCTCGAAACTCTCGCTGATCCGCCCCCGCGCAAGATGCACCGCCCCGACCTGCAGGATCCGCACCGTGCCGGGGTCGAGGCCGGTCGTTTCCGTGTCGAGAACCACAGCCTCCAGGGCGATCAGCGGGATGGCATCGGGCATGGCGATCTCCTTGCGGGAAGGGTAGGCCATTCCGCATCGGGCCGCTATCTGCAGTGCAGCGAAACAGGGTGGCAAGAGGTTGGAATCGCGGTAGTCTTTGGTCGGACGCTCTGTCCGGGGGGCAAGGCATGACGCATGACGCGACCCGCAAGGGTGAGATCGAGACGACACTCCCGGCCGCCCCGGATGCCGGGCTCTACTTCATTGGCGTGATCCGCACGCCCTTTGCCAGCCGCGACCAATGCCCGAGGCAGGGCCAGGCGGATGGGCCCGTCTGCACGATCGAGCTGGATCCGCACTGGGCGCCGGCCCTCAAGGGGCTGGAGGCGTTCGAGCGGATCGAGGTGCTCTACTGGATGCATCAGGCCCGGCGGGACCTTCTCCTCCAGTCGCCGAAATCCGACGGGGAAACCCGCGGCACCTTTGCCCTGCGGTCACCCGTGCGGCCGAACCCGATCGCCACCTCCCTCGTCACCCTGCTGGGCATTGACGGGGCCCGCCTCCGGGTGCGCGGCCTCGACTGCCTCGATGGCACACCGCTGATCGACCTCAAGCCCGATCGCTGCGCCTATACGCCGCTCTCGCCGCCCAGCCCCAGCGAGTGGCGCAGCCTGGCCTGAGCGTGTCTTGCAGGCCGGATGGCAGCGAACAGGCGCGTGCCTCTGCAGCAAGGACAAGAGGGAGACTTGACCAAAATTTTATACAATCTACAATGTTAGGTGGATCGGTCTCCTCGGCGAGACCTGCCTGAAAGAGGAGCCGGGCCCATGCCTACCGATAACGTTCACGCGACCAACATTTTCCAGGGAACCATTCCGGCGCTGATGACGCCCTGCACCCCGGATCGCCAGCCTGATTTCGACGCCCTCGTGCGCACCGGCAAGAGCCTGATCGCCGCCGGTATGTCGGCTGTGGTCTATTGCGGCTCGATGGGCGATTGGCCCCTGTTGACGGACGAGCAGCGCATGGAAGGCGTCGAGCGCCTCGTCGCCGCCGGCGTGCCGGTGATTGTCGGCACCGGCGCGCAGAGCCCGGCCCGCGCCGCTGCGCTCGCGGCCCATGCCAAGCGCGTCGGCGCGCATGGCCTGATGATCATCCCGCGCGTGCTCTCGCGCGGCTCGTCGGTCGCGGCGCAGCAGGCGCATTTCGCCGGCATTCTCGAAGCGGCCGTGGACCTGCCCTCGGTGATCTATAACAGCCCCTATTATGGCTACGAGACCAAGGCGGATCTCTTCTTCGCCCTGCGGGCCCGCTACCCCCATCTCGTCGGCTTCAAGGAATTCGGTGGCGGCGCTTCCCTGCGTTACGCGGCCGAGCACATCACCAGCCGCGATGCGGCCCTCACTCTGATGGTCGGCGTCGATACCCAGGTCTTCCATGGCTTTGTGAATTGCGGCGCCGCCGGCGCGATCACCGGCATCGGCAATGCCCTCCCGCGCGAGGTGCTGCATCTTGTCTCGCTCTGCCAGGCGGCGGCGCGCGGCGATGCCGGCGCGCGGCGCGAGGCGCAGGAACTCGAGCAGGCGCTCGCCGTCCTCTCCTCCTTCGACGAGGGCGTCGATCTTGTACTCTACTACAAGTATTTGATGGTCCTCGAAGGGCATCCCGAATATGCTCTCCACTTCAACGAGAGCGACAGCCTTTCCGACAGCCAGCGGCATTATGTCGAAGCCCAGCACCGGCTCTTCAAGAGCTGGTATGCCGATTGGGCGCCCAAGGCCCGGAAAGCTGCCTGACGCCGCTCGTCACGGCCAGAACCAGAGGGGCCGCCCCTGTGCGGCCCTTCGCTTATCTCCAGGGTGGATCTCCCATGACCATGCAGTTCAAGAACCTGATCGGCGGCGAAGCCGTGTCGGCCTCGACCTATTCGGCCAATCTCAACCCCTCGAATACCGGCGATGTGATCGGTGAATTCGCGGCCGGCACGAAAGCCGATGTCGATCAGGCCGTGGCCGCGGCGAAGGCCGCCTTCCCGGCCTGGAGCCGCTCCACCCCGCAGGAGCGCTACGAGGTGCTGAAGAAGGCCTCGGATGAAGTCCTCGCCCGCAAGGACGAACTCGGCCGCATCCTCAGCCGCGAGGAAGGCAAGACCCTGCCGGAAGGCATCGGCGAAGCCACCCGCGCCGGGCAGATCCTCGCCTTCTTTGCCGGCGAAGCGCTCCGCCTGAACGGCGAGGCGGTTCCTTCCATCCGGCCCGGTGTCGGCATCGAGGTCACCCGCGAGCCGGTAGGCGTCATCGGCATGATCACGCCGTGGAATTTCCCGATCGCCATCCCCGCCTGGAAGCTCGCGCCCGCTCTGGCCTATGGCAACACGGTGGTGATCAAGCCGGCCGATCTCGTCCCGCATTCGGCCTGGGCGCTGGTGGATATCCTCCAGCGTGCCGGCCTGCCCAAGGGTGTGCTCAACCTCGTCATGGGGCGCGGCTCCGTGGTGGGCCAGGCGATCATCGAGCACCGGGATGTCGCGGCAATCTCCTTCACCGGCTCGGTCGGCACCGGCCGCGCCATTGCGGCGGCCTGCGTGGCGGCGACGCCGATGAAGAAGGTCCAGCTCGAGATGGGCGGCAAGAACCCGCTGGTCGTGCTCGACGATGCCGACCTGAAGACCGCCGTCGAATGCGCGGCCAACGGCGCCTATTTCTCGACCGGCCAGCGCTGTACAGCCTCCTCGCGCCTGATCGTGACCGAGGGCATCCATGACCGGTTCGTCGCGGCCTTGACCGAGCGCCTGCAGGGCCTTGTCGTCGACGACGCGCTGAAAGCCGGTACGCATATCGGCCCGGTGGTCGATGCGAAGCAGCTCGAGACCGACGAGAACTACATCGCCATCGGCCGCACGGAAGGCGCGAAGCTCCATTGGGGCGGCGAGCGGCTGAACCGCGAAAATCCCGGCTTTTATCTCCAGCCCGCGCTTTTCACCGAATGCACCAACCAGATGCGCATTTCCCGCGAGGAGATTTTCGGCCCCGTCGCCAGCGTGATCCGCGTGAAGGATTACGAGGAGGCTCTGGCCGTGGCGAACGATACCGATTTCGGCCTTTCCGCCGGCATCTGCACGTCAAGCCTGAAATACTCGACGCATTTCCGCCGCAACAGCGAGGCGGGGATGGTGATGGTCAACCTGCCGACGGCGGGGGTGGATTATCACGTCCCGTTCGGCGGCCGGAAAGGCTCGTCCTACGGCCCGCGCGAGCAGGGCGCCTATGCGCGCGAATTCTACACCACGGTGAAGACCGCCTACACCTTCGCGGGGTGAAGGCCGGGCTCTGGCGGGCTCCTCAACGGGGTATCACCCGGGCGAAATCAGGGTTCAGAGCCCTGATTTCTCACCGGAATATTGCAAAAGCCGCACCCCGCAGGCAAGACCTTGCTAACGACAACGCCAAGTCCCGCAGGCTCTAATGGATATATCCAGTAACAATTAACCGAGTTGGGCCACGCTTTCCGGACGTATTCCTTCGGACGGGTTTGTCGATGCGCGGCGTCTTGAACAGGATCAGGGTTTTCGGAGGCCACAGGGGGGGAACCTCTGCGGCCATGTTTGCGCTTTCGCTTCCGGCCCTGCTGGCTGTTGGCGCCGGGACGGCCGAATTCATGATGGCCACGCAGAAGCAGGTCGCCCTCCAGGGGCTGACAGATTCTGCCGCGATCGCCATTGCCCGCCAGATGACGGTCGCCAATCCCTCGCTCGCCGAAATGCAGGCCATCGCGCGGGGCTTTGCAGGACCTTTCGAGGCTCAGCATGGGCCGGTCGCGTTGCAGCCGGCGCCGGGGCCGGAAGCAGGAACAGTCCGTGTGCAGGCGAGCTTCCGCCTGAACCAGGGGTTCGGCTTTCTGGCCAGCATAGGGGGCGTGGACAGCGTTTCTGCAAGCTCGACCGCCAAGGCCGGCGGTTCCAGCAAGCTCTGCCTGCTTTCAATCGACGAGGCCCGGGCCGACGCGCGCTGGGCCGGTGCGAAAATGTTCCTGTCGAAGGATGCCAACGGCCTGCATCTCGGCGAGGGCGCGCGCATCACGGCACCGGGTTGCACGCTTCATACCAATTTCAAGACACGTGACGCCTTCATCATCGAGGCGCAGGCGAAAGTCACGGCGGACCTGCTCTGCGCGGCTGGCGGGATCCGCAATCTCGGCGGGTCCCTTGATGCAGAGCTCGTCACGGACTGCCCGCGTTTGCCCAACCCCCTCGAGACCCGCAATCCCACATCGATCAAACGGAAATGCGGCCTTGCGGAATACCGGGTCTGGGAATTCCGCGAGGGGACCCACACGCTCCAGCCCGGGCGCTATTGCGGCGATATCGTCATCGGCGGCACTGCCAAGGTCCGCCTGAATGCCGGGGAATATGCCATCCAGGGCAAGTTCCTGGCCGGCGGGGATTCGGAAGTCGTGGGCGATGGCATCGCGCTCTACTTCTACGGCGGCATTGATGGCCATCTCCGCCCATCCTATTTCCGCTTCACGGGCAATGCGCTTGTCGATCTCACCGCGCCGGAGAAAGGCGCCATGGCCGGCATCCTGATCTGGGAGGGCGTCAACGGCGCCGTCAGCGATCTTTCCAATAGCGCCCTTGAGCCAGAGGGCGCGAATTACCATCGCATCTCGTCGGCCCGCGCCCGGCGTCTGACCGGAACGATCTACCTCCCGGCCGGCCAGCTGCGGATCGATGCCCCGGTCGTTGTGGCTGACCGCAGCGATTACACGCTGCTGGTCATCAACCGACTCGAACTGGCGCGGGGGCCAAACCTGGTCCTGAACTCGAATTATGCCCGGTCTCGCGTGCCGGTACCGCCGGGCCTTGGCCCGGTCGGTGCGAAGGAAGTCCGCCTCATCAAGTGAGGCAGAGCTCGCGATCCGCCGGAAACCGGCCCCTCAACCCTTCTTGATGCCGTTCTGCTCGGCGACGAAATCGGCCAGCATGGGCACGAATTTCTGGCCCATTCCGGCGCCGATCGCCTGGCCGAGCAGGTTTTTCGCCGCGCTGCCGATCGGGTTCGGCACCTGCGCCGCATTCGCCATGGCATCAACATAGCGCAGGTCCTTGAAGGCATTGGCCAGCGTGAACTTGTGCGATTCCGGGTTCCCTTCCAGCGCATAGCCCATGAAGGTCTCGTAGAAGCCGCAGGACATGCGCCCCCCGCGGATGACGCTGTCGAACGTGGCGATCGAGATGCCCACCTTCTGGCCAAGCGCCAGCGCCTCGGCATAGATCGCGGCATAGCCCATCGAGACGAAATTGTTCAGCAGCTTCATCTTGTGGCCGGCGCCGACCGGGCCGAGATGGATGATCTTCGCTGCCCAGGTCTCGATCACCGGCTTCACGCGGTTGAACACGGCCTCTTCGCCGCCGCACATCGCCACGAGCTGGCCGGCTTCCGCCTGGACCGGCGTACCGCCCAGCGGCGCATCGACGAAATCGACGCCCATTGTCTTGAGTTCGGCCGCCAGCGCCTCGGTCGAGACCGGGTTCGCGGTCGACGTATCGACAATGACGAGGCCCTTATGCGCGCCGGCCATGATGCCATCCGGCGCACGCATGATCTTCTCGATCAACGGCGAGTCGCTGAGGCAGAGATGGAGGATGTCGGAATTGCGCGCCACCTCGGCGGCGGTCTTGACCTCGACGGCGCCCTTGGCGACGAGGCTTTCCACCGGCGCCCGGTTGCGGTTGCCGACAATGGTCAGCGGATAGCCCTTGGTGACGATGTTCTTGGCCATGCCATGGCCCATGAACCCCACGCCGATAAACCCGACCCGTTCCTGTCCCATTCCCGTCACTCCTGCATCGTTCCGTTGAGCGCCCGGTAGGCGCGGATCACCTGGCTGTCATCCGCGCGGCCATGGCCGGCACCGGAAGCGGCAAGGAACATCTGGTGGGCCTGCGCGGCCAGTGGCAGGGCCACCTTGCCCGCACGGCCGGCATCGAGCACCAGCGAGAGGTCCTTGACGAAGATATCGACCGCGCTGGTCACGTCGGGCTCGGCCTGCACCATGCGCGGCCCGCGATTGTTGAGCATCCAGCTGCTCGCCGCCGACTGGCCGAGGATCTTCAGCAGCATCCCGGTATCGAGCCCGGCCTTCTCGGCCATGGCAAACGCTTCCGCGATGACCGCGATATGCACCCCGCAAAGCAGCTGGTTGATGGTCTTCACCATCGCGCCGTCACCAGCCTTCTGGCCAACATGGTAGAGCTTGTCGCCCATGGGCTCGAGGACAGGCCGGGCCTGATCCAGCACGGCATCCGGCCCGCTGGCCATCAGCGTCAGGGTGCCCGCCTCGGCCCCGACCACGCCGCCGGAAACCGGACAATCCAGGAAAGCCTTGCCCGCGGCTTCCGCCATCTGGCCGATGGCCACCGCGTCGCCGGGGGCGCAGGTCGCCATCAGGATGACCACAGCGCCCGGTGCCAGCGCATCGAGCCCGCCGCTTTCCACCAAAGCCGCCCGGGCCTGTGCGGCATTGACCACCATCAGGACGAGCGCGCCTGCCCCCTGTGCGGCTTCGCGCGCGGAAGCCGCGGCGACGCCGCCATTCTTTTCATGCGCGGCCAAAGCGGCGGGGTTCAGGTCGAAGCCGCAGACGCGGAACTGCTTTTCCACGAGCCGCCTGGCCATGGGCAGGCCCATGGCACCGAGGCCGATAAAGGCGATATCGCGCGGAGCCGGCACGGCGTTATTCCTTCACCGCGCCGGTCATGGCCGAGACGTAATACTCGACGAAGAACGAGTAGAGGATCACCAGCGGCAGCGAGCCGACCAGCGCGCCCGCCATCAGCGAACCCCAGCGATATTGGTCGCCATCGGTGAAGGCCGTCACGATCGCCACCGGCACGGTCTTGTTCGCATGCGTGTTGATGAAGGTCAGCGCATAGATGAACTCGTTCCAGCACAGGGTCAGGCAGAAGATCCCGGCCGAGATCAGCCCTGGCACCGCCAGCGGCAGCACGATCTTCATCAGGATCTGGAACCGGCTGGCGCCGTCGATCAGCGCGCATTCCTCCAGCTCGAACGGGATCGTCTTGAAATAGCCCATCAGCAGCCAGGTCGAGAACGGAATGAGGATGGTCGGGTAGGTCAGGATCAGCGCGAAGGGCGTATCGAAAAGCCCGTACTGATAGACCACCGTCGAGAGCGGGATGAAGAGGATCGAGGGCGGCACCAGATAGGACAGGAAGATCAGGCCGCCGACCGTGCTCGCGCCCTTGTAGCGGATGCGCACGATGGCATAGGCCGCGAAGACGGATGCGATCAGCGCCAGCACGGTCGAGACGACCGAGATGAACATCGTGTTCCAGAGCCAGCGCGGATACTCGGTCTTGAAGATGAGATCCTTGATGTGCTCCAGCGTCGGCGCCCAGGTCCAGAACGGGTTGGCGCGCTCGAAATCGACCAGCTCTTCCTTCGGTTTGATGGCCGTCAGCCCCATCCAGTAGAAGGGGAAGAGCAGGACGAACACGATCAGGAAGAGCGGGATATAGACCGTCACGACCCGCCGCGGCAGCGTGTCGAGATAGGACATGCCCTCGCGGTTGTCGGTGATGTCGGCTCGGGTTTCGGCGGCACTCATGACGGGCTCCGGAGGTTAAAGGCGGGGGCGGGCGTCGAGCTGGAATGAGAGAGAAAGTCCATCAATCCTCTCCCTGCTGCCACTTGCGGCGCTGGAGGCCGAACACCTCCGCGCTTGGGGCTTGCCCCATTCGCGGCAAGGAAAAATCGTGGTTCGCCATCAATCCTCTCCCTGCTGCCACTTGCGGCGCTGGAGGCCGAACCACGAGATCATGATCGCCCCCAGCAGGAAGGGGATCATCGCGGTGGAGACTGCTGCGCCCTCGCCGATCTTCCCGCCGAGAATGGCCGTGTTGTAGCTCATGGTGGCCATGAGTTCGGTCGCCCCGGCCGGGCCGCCATTGGTCAGCACCTTGATGAGCTGGAAATCCGTGAAGGTGAACAGCACCGAGAAGGTCATGACCACGGCGATGATCGGCGTCAGCAGCGGATAGGTGATGTAGCGGAACATCTGCCAGCGCGTGGCACCGTCCAGAGTCGCGGCTTCGTAAAGGGAAGGCGGTACGGTCTGCAGGCCGGCAAGCAGGGTGATGGCGATGAAGGGCACGCCGCGCCAGACATTGGCGAAGATCACGCTCCAGCGGGCATTCCAGGTATCACCGAGGAAGTTGATGTTGGTCGTGCGCCAGCCCATTTCCTTCAGCGTCCAGGAGACGATCGAGAAGGTCGGGTCGAAGATCCACCAGAAGGCGATGGCGGAAAGCACCGTCGGCACGATGAAGGGGATCAGCACGATGGCGCGGATCATCGCCTTGAACGGCAGGTGGTGGTTCAGCAGGATGGCGAGATACAGCCCGATCGCGAATTTCGCGATACTGGCGATCGTCGTGTAGAACAGCGTGTTGAACACCGCGTCCTGGAATTTGCTGTCACCGAGCACCCATTCGTAATTCTCGATGCCGATGAACTCGCCCGGCCGGCCGATCCGCGTATCCGTGAAGGACAGCCAGACGCCGAGACCGAGGGGATAGGCCAGGAACAGGATCAGGAAGGCCGCGGCCGGCACCATGAACCAGAAGCCGAGCCAGTTGCGGTTGGTCTTCAGGCGGTCCCAGGCGGTCGCCTCGCGAATCGGGGCGCGGCGGGGCAGAGGCAGGGCGGCGTCGGTCATCACAGTTCCTCCGGCGGAAATTCCGGTTCGCACGCCCGGGCTGGCCGGGGCGCGTCACAGGCAGGGAGTCCTCCCCGGCGAACCGGGGAGGACCGACCTTGTCGTCAGCGATAGATGCGCTTCAGCTGGCGCTCGGCGACCGCGATCGCGCCCGGCACGGTTTCGCGCCCGGTGCAGACCGAGGCGAACATGTCGAGCACCACGAAGTCGGCGAGGGCCGAGGCGGCACGCTCGCCCACCGAGCCCTGGCCGCCGGCGGTCAGCGTATCCCAGCCCGCTGTCTTGGCGACGCCGAGCTTCGGATCCGAGGTCCAGACCGGGTTCGCATCATAGGCCTTGAGCGGATGCGAGAGATAGGCCACGGCGCTTTCGAGCCACTTGTTGTAGTTCTCGGCTTCCATCATGAACGCCATGAAGGCCTTGCAGGCATTCGGAACCTTCGAATACTTCATGATCAGCATCGGATACGCGATGTGGAATTCGGTCGGCTTGCCGACCGGGCCGACAGGCCACGTCGAGTGGTTCATGTCGTCCATGATTTCCTTCATCTTCGGATCCTTGCCTGCACCGGCCTTGGCCGCGGCATAGATCGAGACGCCGTTATTGCTCAGCGAGATTTCGCTGGCCAGGAACGCCTTGTTGTTGAACGCGTCGTTCCAGGAGGCACAGCCCGGCACGAAGACATCCGACAGCGCCTTGGCATATTCCAGAGCCTTGGCGGTTTCCGGCGAATTCAGAATGACCTTGTCGTTCTTGTCGACCGTGTTGCCACCATGGCTCCACAGCGCCCAATGCACCCAGGCATTGCCATCGCCCGAGGCGCGGCCCAGCGCGAAACCGCCCGGAACCGACTTGGCCTTGAGCGCCTTCATCAGTTCGAGGAAGCCGGCCGTGTCCTTCGGGATCGACTTGAAGCCGGCCTTCTCGATCATCGACTGGCGGTAATTGATGACGTTGGCATTATAGGCGACCGGCAGCGCGATCCACTTGCCCTGGCTCTTGCCATAGGTTTCCGCGGTCGGGGCCCAGCCGCCGTACTTCTTGCCGAGATAGTTGCAGACATCCGACACGTCGGTGCACTTGGCCGGGAAGAGATGTGGCAGGGAATAGAGACCCCAGAACATGTCCGGGCCCTGGTTCGTGTTGGCCGCGACCGATGCCTTCGGCTGCACGTCATCGAGCGATTCGTTGATGACGTTGACCTTCACGCCGGTGGCCTTGGTGAAGGCCGAGACGAGGGCCATGAAGCCATCTTCTTCCGACTGGATGAAGCGCTTCCAGCGCAGGATCTGGATCGAGGCATTGGCTTCCGGCTTGAACGGGGCCGACTGCGCCCAGGCGCGGGCGAAATCCGTCAGGCCGCTGCCGGCCAGCATCGCGCCGGCGCCGAGCGTGGCGGTGCCGGACAGGAAGCTGCGGCGGTCGAGTGAGGGGGTCTTGATCGTCATGCGGTTTCCTCCGTATGGCCCGGATGTTGATCGCCGGGTCCGTTTGATGCGCCCATCCGGGCCGGTCGGTCCTCCACCGGCCTCCCGCCAGCGAGGAAAAGTCAGACCGCCGGCCTCCGCCGGCGGGGAGAGCGTCAGGCGACGAGCCTTTTGCCGGTCTCGGCGTCGAAGAGATGCGCGATGGGCAGGCTGGGCGAGATCGGGATCATCTCGCCCGGCTTGGCCGTGAGGCGTTCGCGGAACACGGCGATGATGTCCTGCCCGCCGGCCCGCAGCACCACCTGCGTTTCCGAACCGGTCGGTTCGAGCACCACCACTTCCGCCGGCACGCCGGCCGAATCGATGCGGATATGTTCCGGCCGGAGGCCATAGACCACCGGCTTGCCATCCGAGCCGGCCGGCGCCGCGCCGACAGGCAGGTGGAAGCCGCCATCGGCCATGAAGCCACCCGGACCCAGCTTGCCGCGGATGAAATTCATCGCCGGCGAGCCGATAAAGCCCGCAACGAACAGGTTTTCCGGCCGGTCATACAGTTCCAGCGGCGCGCCCATCTGCTCGACGATGCCGTCATGCATCACCACGATCTTGTCGGCCATGGTCATGGCCTCGATCTGGTCATGCGTCACATAGACGGTCGTCGTGCGCAGGCGCTGGTGCAGCTCCTTGATCTCGGTGCGCATCTGCACGCGCAGCTTGGCATCGAGGTTCGAGAGCGGCTCGTCGAACAGGAAGACCTGCGGATCGCGCACAATGGCGCGGCCCATGGCGACGCGCTGGCGCTGGCCGCCGGAAAGCTGCTTGGGATAGCGCTCGAGCAGCTTCTCGAGGCCGAGGATCTTGGCGGCCTTGTCGACGCGCTCCTTGATCTCGGCCTTCGGGGCATTCCGCAGGCTCATCGAGAAGGCCATGTTGTCGGCCACCGTCATATGCGGGTAGAGCGCATAGTTCTGGAACACCATCGCGATGTCGCGTTCCTTCGGCGGCACGTGGTTGACCACCCGGTCCCCGATCAGGATCTCGCCCGCGGAAATGTTCTCCAGCCCCGCCAGCATCCTGAGCAGGGTCGACTTGCCGCAGCCCGAAGGCCCGACGAGCACGACAAACTCGCCATCGGCGATGTCGATATCGACCCCGTGGATGATCTGAACGTTGCCAAACGCCTTCCGCACGTCGCGGATCGTTACAGACGCCATCAACTCCTCCCGCTATCGCCCCGTTCCGGAGCGCCTTCGATTGAGCGCGGCGTGCCTGGCATGCTGTCGCGCCTTGTCCGGCTCTTGCGGCCGGTTCTAAAAAGTCATACTAGTTTTTCCGTGCTGTCAAGCGGGTCTCTGGCCAATCGGAACGAAGAGTTGCGGTGTCATGAGGAGAAGGGCCGCAAGGGAGCGGGCCAACCGGGGAGGAGACGGTCATGCTGAAGCGGGTTGCGGGCAGGGTAGTGGCGCGGCCGGGCATGGAAGGTCCCTTCACCCAGATGACCGAGCGGCTCGCCGTGGCGATCCTCTCCGGCGCGCTTCCCGTCGGGGCACTGGTGCCGAACGAGGAGGGCCCGGATGGCGAGGGCGCGGCCTCGCGCACGGCCTATCGCGAGGCGATGCGCTTCCTTGCCGGCAAGGGGCTGATCGAGGCGCGACAGCGCGCCGGCACCCGGGTCGCCCCGCGCGAATCCTGGCATATGCTCGATCCGGACGTGCTGCGCTGGTCGCTGGCAGTGAAGCCTGACGAGGCCTTCATCCGCGATCTGTTCGAGCTCCGCTTCATGATCGAGCCTGGCGCGGCGCGGCAGGCGGCGATGCGCCATCGCCCCGAACAGCTCGCCGCGATCCGCCTCGCCCTCGAGGGCATGGAGCGCGTGACGCCCTATACCGATGCGAATTTTGCCTTTGACCTTGCCTTCCACGAGGCGATTTTCCACGCATCCGGCAACGAGGCGCTCAAGGCGCTGGTTGGTGTGGTCTCGACGACGCTGCATTGGTCGCTCCGTACCCAGAGCGCGCGCAAGCCCGAGGATTTCGACCAGCCTCTCGCCGATCACCGGCGGCTCTACGAGGCGCTGGAGCGCCGCGATGCCGATGGCGCGGCAACCCTCACGCGGATTCTTGTCGCCGACGCGCTGCGCGCCACTTTGGCTGCCCTGCGGGGTCTGGCCGCCAATCCAACCGAATTGGCCTGACCAATTCCGCAGGCAACGTGAGGCGCTGCCTCAATTAATAATACTAATTCGCGGCCCTTTGCCCTGACGCGGGGTTGGCTCGGTGGGTTGGGCCCGGCCGGAACCGGCTTTTTCCTGCGCGGGCGAGCTTGGGGCGAGATCCACGCCGCGCGCGAGTTCGGCCACCAGCCAGTCGCGGAAAGCCGCGATCTTTTTCGGCATCACCGCCCGTTTCCGCCAGACGAGGCGATGCCCGCTCGCCTTGATGTCGCGCGGGCCGAACGGCATGACCAGCCGCCCGGATGCGAGTTCGGCCTCGGCGATCAGCGTTGATTCGAGGCAGAGGCCCAGCCCGTCCGTCGCGGCGGCGATCGCCATGAACGAGCGGTCGAAATGCATGTGCCGCGCCGGCACCGCCTTGCCCGGCGCATGCACGTCGAGCCAGTTCTGCCACTGCACGACATTGCGCACCGAATGAAGCAGGGTCATCGTCTCGAACGAGGTCGTCCGCGGGGTCCACGGGCCGGGCCTGAGGTAATCCGGCGCGCAGAGCGGCACGATGCTCTCCTCGGCGACGAGCAGGGAATCGCAGCCCTCCGGCACCGGCCGGGCATATTGCAGGTCGAGATCATAGACATCGTCGCGGAAGGGCCCGGCATCCGGCGTCGAGGACAGCCGGACCACGATGTCGGGATGCGTGGCGATGAACCGCTTCAGCCGCGGCATCAGCCATTGCGCCGCAAAACTCGGCGAGCAATGCAGCGCCAGGATCTGCGCATTGGCCGGTTGCGAGACGATCCGCGTCGCTGCCTCGAGCCGCTGGAAGCCCTCCTGCAACGCCTCATGGTAGCGATGCGCCGCGTCGGTCGCGAACACGCTCCGGTTGCGGCGTTCGAAAAGCGGCGCGCCGAGCACCCGCTCCAGTTCCCGGATCCGGTGCGAGACGGCTGCCGTGGTCAGCCCGAGCGACTCAGCCGCCTGGGTAAAACTGCCTTGCCGCATGACGGCGCGGAAGGCCTCGAGCGACCGGAGGGGAGGCAGGTCGGACATGCGTAGCTCCTGATGAAAGCGAGGGCAAGACCGTCAAAAAAATTTTGTCAATCGACATATATTATTTGATTTTCTTTGTCCAAAATCCTGCGCAAATTAGTGGACAGACAGGGCATTCGGGGAGGTTTTCATGCTGCTCAAGGGGCAGGTCGCGGTTATTACCGGCGGGGCGTCGAAGCGTGGGCTTGGCCTTGCGACGGCGCGGCTTTTTGCCGAGCACGGCGCCCGCGTGGCCATTCTCGACCTCGATCTGGACGCCGCGAAGGAGGCCATTGCCACCCTGAAGGGCCGCGGCCACCTGGCGATCCGCTGCGATGTGACGAAGCGCGCGGCATGCGAACGGGCGGTCGAGCGCGTGATCCGGCGGTATAACCGTCTGGATATCCTGCTGAATTACGCCGGCATCACCTCACCGCAGCGCGTCATGCAGGTTGATGATGCCACGTATGACCGCATCTTCGACATCAATATGCGCGGCACCCTCCATATGACGCAGGCCGTCGTGCCGCAGATGCGCGCACAGCGTTCAGGATCGATTGTGAACATGTCCTCGGTCTCCGCGCAGCGCGGCGGCGGCGTCTTCGGCGGCTCGCACTACTCCGCTGCCAAGGGCGCAATCCTTGGATATACAAAGGCTTGCGCACGGGAACTCGGCCCGGACAATATCCGCGTCAACGCCATCTGCCCCTCGATGATCGACACCGATATCACCGGCGGCATGCTGACGGATGAACGGCGCGAGGAGATCAAGAAATCGATCCCGATGGGCCGGATCGGCACGGCCGACGAGGTGGCCGGTTGCGGCCTTTTCCTCGCCTCCTCGCTCTCCAGCTATGTCACCGGCTCGGAGATCGATATCAATGGCGGCAGCCATATCCACTGAAAGAACAGAAGGTTAGGCCCCCGATAAATGGCCTTGCCACCTGTTCATCCTGCCGCCGCGGCTTCCGCCAGAAGGGCCCGCGCCGTCGGGCCCGACCAGTCCATCGCACCGGCGACATAGCCGAAATTCCGCCCGCCCGGTGTCAGCACATAGCTCAGCGGCAGGCCGAAGAGCCGGAACGGGTCCTGCGGCGTCGCCTCGTCGGCGCGGCGCGCGACCCGGAATTCAGGATCGATGAACGCCGGCAGTCGCTTCAGGCCGAGGCCGGCGAGATAGGGCCGGACGACGCGTGCCCCCTCCCGATCGACCGAGATCGCCACCGCACGCAAGCCCGGGTCGCGCTGCAGCAACGCATCGAGTGCCGGCAGTTCCTGCCGGCAGGGCGGGCACCAGGTTGCAAAGAAATTCACAATCAGAACAACGCCCTGGTAACGTTCGAGCAACGTGGTCCGGCCGTCGAGCCCGGTCAGGACCTGCCGGCCGACCGGGGCCGGATCGGCGAAGCGTACCACCTGCCCGCGCGCATTCCGCAAGGCCGGCAGCCTTTCCTGCGCAAGGACCCGGGGCACGAAAAAACCCGTGGTCATCAGGCCGAGAAGGGGGCGTCGAGTGGTGTCCATGCGGTGTTCCGGAGCATTCAGCCTATAAAATAACCAACGAAAACAATTGTTTGCAACAAAACTCCGGAGAACCCCCCATTGCAACCGCGTTCCGCCTGTGGCATTCAGGAAAGACGCGCTACCGCATGAGAATGGCGCAAGAACGATGGGTGGAGAAACGGCATGACATTTCCGATGCGCAAGACGATCCTCGCGGCCATGGCCGCAGCCGCCATGATGGCACCGGGTATCGCCCGGGCGGACTTCATCAATGTTCTGACCGGGGGCACGTCCGGCGTCTATTACCCGATGGGCGTGGGCATGTCGAAGCTGTTCGGCGAGAAGATCGCCGGCTCGCGCCCGAGCGTTCAGGCGACGAAGGCGTCGGTCGAGAACCTCAACCTGCTCCAGCAGGGCAAGGGCGAGATCGCGTTCACCCTGGGTGATTCGGTCATCTCCGCCTGGAAGGGCGAGGCCGAGGCCGGCTTCCCGGCACCGCTGAAGAAGCTCCGTGGCATCGCCGCGATCTATCCGAACTACATCCAGATCGTTGCCTCCAAGGAATCCGGCATCAAGACGCTGGCGGACCTGAAGGGCAAGCGCCTCTCGGTCGGCGCGCCGAAATCCGGCACCGAACTGAACGCCCGCGCCATTCTGGCCGCGGCGGGCCTCGCCTACAAGGATCTCGGCAAGGTCGAATACCTGCCCTTCGCCGAATCTGTCGAGCTGATGAAGAACCGCCAGCTCGATGCGACGCTGCAATCGGCTGGCCTCGGCGTGGCCTCGATCCGCGACCTCTCGACCTCGGTCGCAATCGTGATGGTGGAAGTCCCGCCCTCCATCGTTGACAAGGCTGGCCTGCCGTTCGTCCAGGGCGCCATTCCGCCGAATACCTATACCGGCCAGACCAGCCCGGTCAGCACGGCGGCCGTGATGAACTATCTCGTCACGCATGAGGGTGTTTCGGAAAAGCTGGTCTACGAGATGACCAAGTCGATCTTCGAGAACCTGCCTTCGCTGGCCGCTGCCCATGCCGCCGGCCGGGCCATCCGGCTCGAGAATGCCGTGAACGGCATGGCGATCCCGCTGCATCCCGGTGCCGCCAAGTACTTCACCGAAAAGGGGATCAAGCTGCCGGCCACCAATTGAGGCCATTGCCTGACTTGTATTGCATGACCGGCCGGGCCCGCTCCCGGCCGGTCATGTCGTTCCGGACAACCTCACCGGCTCGATAGGTGTGTTCATGTCGACTGCTCTTCCCCAGAATCACGAGGCTGCCGATGCCCCGCCGCCGGCTCCCGCGCCGGTTGTCGATCCTGAACACGGGCTCCCGGCCGGGTTCGGCCCCGGCAGGATCGGCCATCTCCTGTTCTGGACGGCTTTTGCTTTCTCGGTGTTCCAGCTGGCCACGGCTTTCAACCTGCCTCTTGACCGGAAGATTGGCGGGGTCCTTTCCTATATCGTGCTGCTTCGCGGCCTGATACTGGGCTGGCTGGCCTGGATCCTTGTCGGGAAGATGCGGGGGAAGGCGGCCTTGCAGGGTCTGCTGGCCTGGCTGCCGCTCGCCATTGTCATCGAATTGCTGGCGCGGTTTGATGGTTCCGTTCCCAACCAGGTGCTGCGGGCGCTGCATGTCGGCTTCCTGATGGTCGTCGCCGGAGGGCTGCTTCTCGTTCATCGGTCGGTGACGCCGGTGCAGAAGGCGGTCAGCCTCGGCATTATCCTGGTCGGTGCGGTTGTCGCGCTGTATCAATGGTTCTTCTATGCCGATCTGCTGCTGCGCACCGGCGCCTTGAACGGGCTCGATGTCGCCTTGGGCATCATCGTGCTGGTCGCCCTCTTCGCGCTCGCCTGGCGGTTCATGGGTCCGGCGCTGCCGATCGTCTCTGGCCTGTTCCTCGCCTATGCCCTGTTTGGCAGTTACCTGCCTGCACCGCTTGACCACCGCGGCTACAGCCTTGAACAGGTCATCGACCAGATGGCCTATGGCACGGAAGGCATCTATGCGACGCCGACCGGCGTCTCGGCCACGTTCATCTTCCTCTTCATCCTGTTCGGCGCCTTTCTCGAGCGCGCCGGCATGATCCAGCTCTTCACCGATGTCGCGATGGGCCTGTTCGGCGCCGCGCGCGGCGGCCCGGCCAAGGTTGCGGTGTTTTCCTCGGCGCTGATGGGCACCATTTCCGGCTCGGGCGTCGCCAATGTGGTCTCGACCGGCCAGTTCACCATCCCGCTGATGAAACGCTTCGGCTACCGCGCGGCCTTTGCCGGCGGCGTCGAGGCCACGGCTTCGATGGGCGGGCAGATCATGCCACCGGTCATGGGCGCGGTGGCGTTCATCATGGCGGAAACCATCGATGTTCCCTATGCCGAGATCGTCAAGGCCGCCATCGTCCCGGCCTTGCTCTACTATTTCGCGGCCTTCCTCGCCGTTCATCTCGAAGCCGGCAAGCGCGGCCTCGTCGGCATGGCGCGGGATGAATTGCCGAGCCCGGCAAAGGCCCTGAAGGCGAAATGGTATCTCATCCTGCCGCTGGTCGTGCTGGTCTATCTTCTCTTTGCCGGCTTCACGCCGCTCTTCTCCGGCTCGATCGGCCTGGCCCTGACCGTGCTGCTGATCCTCGGCGCTTCCGCAACGCTCGGCATCACGCAGCCGACGGTGCGGATCCTGTTCTGGGTCGGCCTCGGCCTGCTCTGCGCCACCTTCTTCTGGTACGGCATCATGGTGATCGTCGGCCTCGTGGTTGGGTTGATCCTGTGGAACCTGGTCAGCCATGGTGGCCGCGAGGCGCTGGCGATCTGCCGTGATTCCCTTGCCGACGGTGCCCGCCAGGCCATTCCGGTCGGCGTCGCCTGTGCGGTTGTCGGCATCGTGATCGGCACGATGACGCTGACCGGCGTGGGCACCATCCTCGGTACGGCGGTGGTTTCCGTCGGCCAGAAGAGCCTCTTCGCCGCGCTGGTCCTGACCATGATCGTCAGCCTCATTCTCGGCATGGGCATTCCCACCATCCCGAACTACATCATCACCTCGTCGATCGCTGCGCCGATCCTGCTCGAACTCGGTGTCCCGCTGATCGTCAGCCATATGTTCGTGTTCTATTTCGGCATCATGGCCGATCTCACCCCGCCCGTGGCGCTTGCCGCCTTCGCCGCGGCGCCGATCGCCCGGGAAAGCGGGATGCGGATCGGGGTCGAGGCGGTCAAGATCGCCATTGCCGGGTTCGTCATCCCCTATATGGCAGTCTATGATCCAGCCCTGATGCTCCAGCCGGTCAAGGGGCTGGCCGGTTCAGCCTATCTCTTTGCGGTTGCATGGATTGTCTTCAAGGCCACATTGGCCATCATGCTCTGGGGGGCGGCCTTTACCGGCTATCTCCAGCGCGAAATGGCGGCCTGGGAACGCGTCCTCGCCGTGATCGCGGCCGCTTTGCTGGTGGTTGCGCTGCCGATTACCGATGAACTCGGCGTCGGGCTGGCTGCCCTCGTCATTGGCCATCATCTCTGGCGGGCGCGGCAAGATCGTGCCCGTCTGGCCTGACGCGAATGGGGGCCTGCCTGCTCGTTGCGGGGAAGGCCCTCGCCCTTGCGGCGCCGCTCTTCACCCTGGGTTGGACCCATTCGGTCGAGAAGGTCGAATGGGAGGAAACCTGGCGTATTGCCGGCGCAACCCTTGTGCTCGAACAGGCCCGCGTGAAGGGCTCGGGCGCCGGCATGGAGCCGCCACCGGAGGCGCGGTTGCTGGACGGCTGGTATGTCTGGCAGCCGGGGCGGAGCGAAAGCCGCGTTGCACTGGCCGCCTCTGGCGCGACCGGATCGGGCTGGCGGCTCTGCTCGGCCGGCCAATGCCGGATTCTCGGCGAGAACGCGGCAGGGCCCGTTCATCTTGAACCTTGCCCGGGGCTCACCCGCCCCTGAGGCGCCTTGCCCTGACCGGTCGTCCGATACCCGGTGGTGCGACGATCCGCCCTTCCTTTGCCACGAGCTGCCCGCGCAGGAAGGTCATGACCGGCAGGCCGCGTGTCCGGAACCCCTCGAACGGCGTCACATTCCCGAGCGAGTGCAGGTCCTCGCCGCGGATCACGCTGTCCCGGTTCATGTCGATCACGACAAGATCGGCATCGGCTCCCGGCAGGAGCGCCCCCTTCTGCGGGTCCAATCCGAAGGCGCGCGCCGGCGCCTCACAAGCCATCCGCACATAGTCGGGCAGGGTGATCCGGCCGTCATTCACCGCTGTCAGCATCAGCCGCATCGAGGTCTCGACCCCTGGAAAGCCCGGCGCCACCTCCCAGATCGAGGCTCGCCTCTTCTCCGCCGGGGCATGGGGTGCATGGTCGGTCGAGATCATGTCGATTACCCCGCTCGCCAGCGCATCCCAGAGCGGGCCGGCATGCCCGGCCTCGCGCACCGGCGGCTTGACCCTCAGCGCGAGATCGCCGGTACGCGGGGCATCGTCCATGCTGAGATAGAGGTAATGCGGGCAGGTCTCGGCGGTGATGTCCACGCCTCGCTTCTTGGCCGCAGCGATCAGCGGCAGGGAATGCCGGCAATTTTCATGCGCGATATGAATCGGGCAACCGGTCCATTCAGAAAACAGCGCGATCCGTGATACGGCCTCCACCGTCGCGATATCGGCATGCTGCTCGAGATGGGCGGCGAGGTCTTGGCGCCCCGCCGCTTTCAGCTTGGCGCCACGCCAGGCGAGAATCGGTGTGTTTTCCGCATGAACGGTGCAACGGACGCCGCGTTCGGCGAGGATGGCCAGCGCATCGAGGACAGCGCCGTCATTCGGGCAGGGCACGAGCGGGTTGTCGCTGCCGAGATAGAGCTTGAATGCCACTGCGCCGGTCTCGACCATCGGTGCGAGCTGATCGAGATTGCCCTCGCCGATATAGCCATAGACGCCGAAATCGACGCAGGCCTGCGCCGAAGCGAGGGCCAGCTTGGCGCGGACGGCGCCGGCATCGGCCGTCGGCGGATTGGTGTTCGGCATGTCGAACACGGTGGTCACCCCGCCGATGGCAGCGGCCTGCGTGGCACTGGTCCAGGTCTCCTTGTAGGAAAAGCCTGGCTCGCGGAAATGGACATGAACGTCGATTGCGCCGGGAATGACATGGCGTCCCGCGACATCGATCACCTCCCGGGCCGGCGGCATCGCTGCGTCATTGCCGATGGCGACGATCCGCCCGTCCTTGACCGCGACGGCGCCGGGCCTCATGCCCTCCGGCGTTACGAGGGTGCCCCCGGCGAGGATCAGGTCGACGAGGCCGCACGTCACGGAATGGCCCTCGCAATGGCTTCGGCCACGGCGAAGAGATCGGCATTGCGCCGCTTCATGCTGGCGATCCTGTCACGGATCTCGGCCAGCGCGCCGGCAGCATCGAAGCTTGTGATCCGTCCGTCCTCGACCAGAATCCGGCCATCGACCAGAACATGCGAGACCGCCGCGCCGGTTTCGGCAAAGACCAACTGCGCAACCGGGTCGTTCACCGGCACCCACCACGGATGGTCAAGCCGGTACAGCGCGAGATCGGCCCGGAATCCCGGTTCCAGCCGGCCGATCCGGCCTTCGAGCCGAAGCGCCCGCGCACCGCCCTCCGTGGCCATGCGCAATGCGTCCCGCGCACTGACCCAGCGCGTCCGGTCGGGCAGGTCGGCCCGATGCAACAGGGCGGCGGCACGCATCGCCTCCTGCAGGATCAGGTTGTCATTGGCACCGGAGCCATCCGTGCCGAGCGCAACCGGTACGCCGGCGCCCAGCAGGTCCGGTGTCCTCATGCGCCCGGCGCCGATCCGGGCATTGCTCTCCGGATTATGAACAGCCACCACGCCGTGCCCGGCCATCCGTGCGATATCGGAATCGTCCAGCCAGATGCAATGCGCACAGGACCAGCGCCCGGACAGAACCCCGAGCCGGTCGAGATGCTCGACCGTGGTGGTGCCGTAGCGCCGCGCGGCGATCTCGGCCTGTGCCCGCGTTTCGAGCAGATGGGTATGGATACCGAGATCGTGCTGATCCGCGAGCTCGGCGCAAAAGACCAGCGCCTCGTCGCTGCACCGGTCCGGGTTGGAGGGCGCCGGAAAGACGCCGATCCGGCCCGCATGGCCATGCCAGCGCCGCACGATCTCCGGCATCTCCTCGCGCAAGGCCTCGAGGGGATGCGGCTGGAGGATGTCGACCGAAGCGGCGGCTGCCGCGAGTTCCGGTGGAAGCCCGGCCCCTGCGGGCACGATGTCGCTGAAGGCGCCGTCGAAAAACCGCATGCCGAGTGTCGCCCGCATGCCTGTTTCTGCCCAGGCGGCGAGCACGGTATCCATTTCCGCCACCGTGAAACGCTGGCCGGGAAAATGGTCGATCGCGGCGGTCGTGCCACTCTGCAGCATCTGCGCGGCGCAGAGCAAAACGGCGAGACGGATCTCCTCCGGTGTCCGGCGCGAGGTATGGGCCTGCGTCAGCCACATGAAGGCCGGGTGACTGAGCCGGTCGCCGAACCCGGCCATCGTTCCCGATTGTGAATGCATATGCGCATTCACCAGCCCAGGAACCGCGAGCATGCCCCGGGCCTCGATCACGCGGTCCGCTGCCGCGCTTGCCTCTGCGGCTACCGTGCCAACAGCCTCGATCACCCCGCATCGGATCAGGATGTCGCCACTTTCGAGAATCCGGTCCCCGGCATCGAGCGTCAGGATCATCGCCTGCCGGATCAGCACGGTCCCGCCCGTCATGAGAAAAGGACCTTCCCGGTCGAAAGATCGAGCTGCAGGCCACGCCCTTCCACCTCGGCGCGGTCAACGAGATGTTCGGCCAGCACGACATCCTGAATGGCCAGACCCATCGACTTGAACACGCGGACATCGCTGCCCGGAGACAGGGCCAGCCCGCCTGCCGGAACGGCGCCG
This sequence comes from Rhabdaerophilum sp. SD176, assembly GCF_030143245.1. GTDB lineage: Bacteria > Pseudomonadota > Alphaproteobacteria > Rhizobiales > Beijerinckiaceae > Rhabdaerophilum. The sequence goes on from NZ_JARJNS010000005.1 coordinate 454,341, forward strand.
ATCTCGGCGCGGATTCGCGCCGGAACCAGAGCGCCGCTTGCCAGCGCCAGCCGGATATCGCCGGCCTTTTCCGTCGCGCCCTGCCGGGCATCGACATAGAGATCCGCGCGCCGCATCAGGGCATCATCGGCTTCGCGGGCATCCGGCCGGTTGGCGCCACCGAGAATGATGCAGGCACCGGGCCTCACCGAACCGCCGGGAAAAACCGGTCGGTCGGAGGTCGTGACCGTGGCAATGATATCCGCACCCGCGACAGCCGCTTCCGGCGAGGCCGCGCAGACAATCCGGGTATCGGTAAGCTCCGGCCAGAGCGCCGCCTGCGCGGCAAGGGCCTGCACGCGTCCGGGCGTGCGCCCGGCCAGCCGGATCTCGCGGATCGAGGGGCGAACGGCCTTGAGATAACGCAGGGTCAGCGGTGCACTCTTGCCGGCGCCGAACAGGGCGAGGATGCCGGCATTCGCCGCCGCGAGCCTGTCTGCCCCCACCGCGAAGCCTGCCGCCGTGCGATGATCGTTGAAAGCCCGCGCCGCCAGCAGCGCGCGCGGTTCCGCCCGCGACCAGTCCCACAGGGTCAGCAGGCTGCCCCAGAGGCGCGGGGCCTCCGGCCCGTCCGGATAGGCGTGGACATTGCTTTTGATGGACAGCGCCTCGGCGCCGCGCGCCCCGCCGAGCAGGAGGCAGCCGGCTTTCGGGCTGGCATGGCGAAGATCGCCACGGACCGATGCGGCAGTCTCGCCCGCTGCGTAAAGCCGGAAGGCCCGCGCGGCGGCATCAAGCGCATCAGGCTGGGTGATCAGCGCTTCGATATCGGCCTCGCCCAGGAACAGCATCGGTTCAGCAGCATCCGAGACGCTGCAGGTAATGGTTCCGCACTGCGGTTTCGAAAGCCGGCAAGGCGGCCGCGAAGCCCTGGCGACTGGCGAGGCCGGCGCGATAGGCCGCACGGAGCTCATGGTGTGCGGCATCGAGATCGACCCCGACCACCCGGCCCCGGCTGACGATGGTGCGGCCGGCCACGATCACCTCGCGGATATGGCTGCGATTGGCCCGCGCGAACATCAGGTCGAGCGGATCGACCGGCATCAGCGCATCGTCGTCGAGCGCGGCCCGGTCGACCAGCACCAGATCGGCGGCGGCGCCCTCGCTCAGCACCCCGCCTTCCGGCACGCCGATGGCCATGCGGCCATTCTCGAGCGCCATCCGCAGGATATCCGACGGCACAAGCTCGGTGTCGAACCCCCAGCCGGCATGGAGCGACCAGAGCAGCCGCATCTCGCGCAGGGCGTCGTCATCCTCGTCGAAGGCCTGCCCGTCAATGCCAAGCGCCACGCGGCAGCCACGCCGCAACATGTCGGCAACCGGAGCGATGCCCGAGCGCAAGGCGAGGTTCGACGAGGCATTGGTGGTGATGATGCAGCCCGCCTCGGCGATCATCTCCAGTTCGTCCGGCCGGGCCCAGACACAATGCGCCAGCGTCAGCCGGGGCGAAAGGAGCCCGATGTCCTTCCATCGCCGGACAAGACCGCCGGGATAGTTCCGGTCCGCCCATTCCCGCTGGTACTTCGTCTCGAAAAGATGGGTCGTCACGCGCCGGCCGGTCCGGGCGGAGGCTTCGGCTACGGCTTCCCACATCGCCTCGGAACACCATTGCGGCCCGTTCGGCGCATATTGCACATCGACCATCGGCCCGCCGACGGCTTCGGCCACCGCATCGACCTGGGCAAGCTGTTCGCGGATCGGCGACACGGGCCCGAGAAAGCGCTGGCTGATCGCCTCCCGTTCATCAGGGGAAAGCGCGGCCAGCACGCCGGCAGGGTCACCATAGACGAGCGGGTTCTGGTCGCGCAGACCGATCCCGTAGGCAATCCGCACACCGACATCCCGCGCCGCGCGGGCAATCTCGCGCGCTTCCGTCGGCAGGTCGGTCAGCCCCATGGCCCGCGTGGCATGGACCATGACGCTGCCCTGCCCGCCCAGAGCCGCGCGGGCGAGCGGGGCCAGTGCAGCGAGATAGGGATCGACCGGAACCAACAGCGCCAGCCGGTGCAGCCAGATTTCCAGCGGTCTGCCGAACCCGCCGATCGAGCTGGTCCGGATCGGCCGGGCATGGTCATGCGCATTGGCGAGGGCCGGGAGGACAACGACATCCTCCGCGCCTTCCGGCATGGCCTCGATGGTCCGGATCCGGCCGTCCCCGAGCACCAGACGCCGGTCGGTAAAGCCGCCTCGCGCATCGATCCCGTGGCGAGCGGTTATTTCGCGCAAGGCGGGCATCGCCGGCCCTCAGCTCTTCGGCGCGGCGAGCTTGCGCTCGGCCAGCGGCGGCAGGAAGGAGCGGTTGAACACTTCCGCCATGGTCGGGGCCTTGGGCAGCCCGAACGCCTCGACGATCTGCGCGATCGCCTTGCCCATGCGCGCGTCCGAGACATCCCCCGCGCCGATCTTGTCGGTTTCCGGCGTGAACATATGGGCGCGGTAGGTGAACTCAACGCGCTTGGCCTCGATTTCCGGGTTCACGGTCGGTTCCACCCGGGCCATCACCTTGCCGGCTTCGGCCGGGTTGGCGGTCAGTTCGAGCATGGCGCGGTTGACGGCGCGCACCAGCCCGGCCACGGCCTTGGGGTTCTCGCGGATCATCTTCTGCGAGACCATCACGCCATTCGAATAGGCCTCGATGCCGTGATCGGAATACATGATGAACTTGTAATCCTTGTCCGGATTCAGCCGCATGCCGATCAGGTTCATGTAGGAGGTGACGGTGAAGACGAAACCGCCATCCACCTGGCCCTGAACCATCATCATTTCCTGGACCGAGGGGGCGATGTTCACCACCTCGACCTTGCTCGCATCAATGCCGTTCATCTTGGCGAAGATCGGAAACAGCCGGTGCGTGGCCGAGCCGGCCGGCGAGGTCAGTTTGCGGCCCTCGAGGTCCTTCAGCGTCTTGATCGGGCTGTCTGCCTTGTGGATGATTGCGAAGGGAGACTTGTTGTAGATCATGTAGACCATGACCGGCGCCTCGCCCGGCTTGTTGACCGCCTGCTGGATGATGGCGTTCATGTCGCCGAACCCGGCATCATAGGCACCCGACATGACCCGCGTGACAGTGGCGGCCGAGCCTTCGCCCTGATCGATCGTCACATCGAGGCCCTCGGCGGCGAAATACCCTTTCTCCTTGGCGTAGAAATACCAGGAATGGACGCCCTGGTATTTCCAGTCGAGCGTGAAGCGGATCTTGGTCGGGCTCTGGGCGGAGACCGGTGCCGAGAGGCCGAGGCCGGCGGCAGCGAAGGCGGCAAGGGCAGTCTTGAGAAAAAGGCGACGCATGGAAGTCTCCTGGGTTAGGGGGAGAGAGAGCGAGGTCTTTCAGGGGGAGGCGAGATCGGTCTTCCGGTGGGCCCAGCCGGTGACCCTGTGTTCGATCAGCGAGAACAGGACGTAGAGCGTGACGCCAAGCCCCGCGAGAACGAACAGGCCGGCAAAGACCAGAGGCACGTTGAAGCTGGAGGAGGCGATCATCATCATGTTGCCGATGCCCCGGTTCGAGGCGACGGTTTCGGCGACAACCGAGCCGACAAAGGCGAGCGTGATCGCCACTTTCAGCGCCGCGAAGAAATAGGGCATCGAGCGCGGCAGGCTGACATTCCAGAGGATGTCGAGCTTCGACGCCTTGAGCGTCTTCATCACATCCTCGAGCTCGGGCTCGACCGTGGCGATCCCGGTGGCGACATTCACCACGATCGGGAAGATGCAGATGATCATGGCCGTCAGGATGGCCGGCACCGTGCCTGCCCCGTACCAGAGCACGAAGATCGGCACGACCGCGACCTTGGGGATCGACGAGAACCCGACCAGCAGCGGATAGGCGGTGTCATAGGCGAGCCGTGACGAGCCGATCAGCACGCCGAGGAACAGCCCGATCACCACGCCGATGCTGAACCCGACCAGCGTGGTGTAGAGCGTCTGGTAGGTATGCGGCCAGATCGCCGGCCAGAACTTCACCAGCGCGGCGACGATCTGGGTCGGGCGCGGCAGCAGGATGTCGGAGATATTGGCGACGAGACAGAACAGCTCCCAGGCCACGAAGAATCCGAGGATCAGCGCGGTCGAGGCGCCCTTTTCCCGCAAGGTGTCGAGAATCCGTTCCATCGGGTCCCTCCTCAGGCCGTGCCGGGCGGATGGCTGACAATGCCGGTGCCGCCCCGCGCGCCGACGATCATCGCGCGCAACTTCTGGTTCAATTCGACGAAATCGGGCTGGAAGGTCATGTCGATCGTGCGCGGACGCGGCAGCTCGACCACCTGGTCATCGAGGATCCGGCCCGGCCGCGCGCTCATCACGCAGATCCGGCTGGCGAGATAGGCCGCCTCGCGCAGGTCATGCGTGACGAGGATGACCGTCAGCTTCTTCGACAGCCAGAGATCCTGCATCACGGCCCACAATTCCTCGCGGGTGAACTGGTCGAGCGCGCCGAAGGGTTCGTCGAGCAGCAGCAGGTCCGGGTCATGCACGAGGGCGCGGCAGAGATTGGCCCGCTGCATCATCCCGCCGGAAAGCTGGAAGGGAAATTTCTCGGCAAAGCCGGTCAGACCGACCTGCTCCAGCAGGGTCTCGACCCGGTCCCGGAACTCGCTGTTCCGCTTGGCCCGGAAGCCCTGCCGGAAGGGCGGCACGATCTTCAGCGGCAGCATCACGTTATCGCGGATATTGAGCCAGGGCAGCAGGGTCGGGTTCTGGTAGGCCATGCCGATCCGGATCGGGTTCGCGCCGATCTCGCGGCCGGCGACGAAGACGAAGCCCGTGCTCGGCTTCAGCAACTCGCCGACCATTTTGAGGATCGTCGACTTGCCGCAGCCAGACGGCCCGACAAGGGCAACGAACTCGCCCTCGGCGATCTTGAGCGAGGTTGGCGCCAGCGCCTGGACGGCACGCGCGCCCTTGCCATAGGTGATCGAGGCGTTTTCGAACTCGATGAACGGAGCGGTCGGAGCCGCCCCGTCGCCGGCTTCGGCGGATCGGAGCTGGGCATTCATGATGCGCCTCCCGGGCTGGTTCTGTCCGGCCCTCGCAAGACTGCGGCCAATGTCTGGTCGGTATTGCGCGGCCGGGCCGGCGGCATGCGCTGGATCGACGTCACCTGCCGACCCCAGCCGCTGGTCTCCTCGACGAGGCGGCGGTCACGCTGGACGAAACGCCCGCGCACCAGCGTATGGATCGGCACGCCCGTTACCTCGACGCCCTCGAACGGCGTGATCTTCCCGCGTGAATGCAGGCTTGCGGCGCTGATCGTCTCGGTCCGCTCGAGATCGACCACCGCGATATCGGCATGCGCGCCGGCCTCGATCCGCCCTTTGGCGGGCCAGAGGCCGAAAGCGCGGGCCGGGCTTTCGGCCGATATTTTCACATAATGCTCAAGCGTGATGCGCCCGCCTGCCACTTCGTTCAGCATCAAGGGCATCTGCGTCTCGACGCCGGGGAAGCCGCAATCCGCCTCCCAGATGATGCTCCTGGTCTTTTCCTCCGGCGTATGCGGCGCATGGTCGGTGGCGATCATGTCGACAACCCCGCTCTGCAGCGCCTGCCAGATCGCGGCGGAATCGCTCGCTTCCCGCACCGGCGGGTTGACGCGGATGATCGAGCCGAGCCGCGCATAATCGCGGCTGTCGAGCAGCAGGTAGCAGGGGCACGTCTCGCCGGTAATCTCGACGCCGCGCGCCTTGGCATCAGCCAGCGGGCGCAACTCGGCCGCCGAGGAAATATGAAGCACATGGATCCGCGCGCCGGTCCATTCGGCCAGTTCGGCCGCGCGGCTCACTGCCTCCGCCGCCACGATGGCGGGCCGTGCGGCGATATGGGCGAGCGGGTCGTTCCGCCCGGCTTCCATCAGCCGTTTCTGCCGCCAGGCCATGACCGAGGCCGTCTCGGCATGGAGCGAAATCCGGAGCCCGGACGGCGCGATGATCTCGAACCCTTCGAGCATCGCCCCGGTCGAGGGCGAGGGCAGGTTGCCGAAGGTGTTGCCCATGAAGCATTTGAAGGCGTTCACGCCGCCATCGATCAGCCCCTGAAGCTCGTCGATATTGTCCTCGGCAAGGAGGCCATAGATGCCGAAATCGACATGCGACTTCTCCGCCGCCTGCTGCTTCTGGCGCAATTCCTTGACCGAGCGGGTTGGCGGATGCGTGTTCGGCATCTCGAACACCGTCGTCGTCCCGCCCATCGCCGCAGCGGCGCTGCCGGTCCGCCAGTCTTCCTTGTGGGTGTAGCCGGGCTCGCGGAAATGGACATGCACGTCGATCGCGCCGGGCAGCAGGTACTTGCCGCCGACATCGACCACCTCGCGCGCTGCCGGCATGGCGGAGGGGTCGCCGACCAGCGCGATCAGGCCATCCTTGATGGCGATGTCGGCCCGGTAGCGCGTCATGCCAGTGACGATTGTGCCGCCGGTCAGGACGAGGTCGGCGAGGAAGGGTTCCGTGCTCATTCCCGTCCTCACAGCATGGCCCAGCCGCCATCGACCGGCAGGTCGACGCCGCTGATCTGGCGGGAAACCTCGGAGGCGAGGAACAGGCAGGCATGGGCCACGTCCTCGTCGGTCGAGACACGCCGCAGCGCATAGTCGGCCGCATGCTTCTGGACCGCCTGCTCCTCTGTGATTCCCAGACGTGCCGCCATTTCCGGCACAACCTTGCCCCGGAAGCGGGGGCCATCGACCATGCCGGGCGCCACGCAATTCACGTTGATATTGAAAGGCCCGGCCTCGAGCGCGAAGCTCTTGGTGATGCCGCGGAGGCCCCATTTCGAGGCCGAATAGGCCATGCGGCCGGCGCGACCACGCATGCCGAAGGTCCCGCCGACATTGACGATCTTGCCGTCGCGCTGCGCGATCATGGTCGGCAGGCAGGCCCGCATCGTGTTGAAGCAGCCGCGCATGTTGAGATCGACGATCTCGTCGAATTCAGCTTCGGTTGTCTCCCAGCCCGTCTTGCCGATCGGGCCGGATCCGCCGGCCACATTGACCAGCACGTCGACACGCCCCCCGAAGGCTGCCTTCGTCTCGGCAATCGCCGCATCGCAGGCTTCGCCTCGGGTGATGTCGCAGGCAACCACGATCGCCTCGGCACCCCCCGCCCGTATCTCGGCCGCGACCGGCTCAATGGCGGCAACATCGCGCCCGAGCAGGGCGAGCCGGCTGCCTTCCGCCGCGAAGGCGCGGGTGATCGCCGCGCCCATGCCTTTGGCCGGCCCGGTGATCACCACCACCCGGTCTTTCAGTTTCAGATCCATGATCGCGCGTCCGGTTCAGGTCAGCTTGGTGATGCGATCAGCAATCGGCGGCAGATAGGCGCGGCTGAAGATCTCGCCCGGTGCCGGGCTGCGCGGCAGGCCATCCGCTTCCACGACAATGCCGATCGACTTCGCAAACCGGGCATCGTCGATATCACCGAGGCCCAGCTTCGCGAGTTCGGGATGGCTCATCTCGTCGGCCAGGGTCGCGAGCAGGCGCTCCTTCTCGACAACCTTGTTGATCAGCGGTTCGCGCTTGGCCACGGCATCGACAGCGGCATCCGGGTCCTTCAGCGTGTCCTTCAGGCCCTTGTTGATCGCCGCCAGCAGCCCCTTGAGCGCGCCGGGATTCTCGTTGACGAGCTTACGCGAGGCGATGACCGCATTCGAATAGAGGTCCATGCCGAAATCACCGTAATTGATGAACCGGAAATCCTTGTCCGGATTGATCCCGACCAGCTTGGCCGAGAAGCGGATCGTATTGACGAAGCCGAATACGCCCTCCACCTGGCCGCGCTGGAGCATCTGCTCGCGCAGGTTGGGCTGCATGTTGGTAATCTGCACCTTCGCCGGGTCAATGCCGACCTGCTTGGCAAAGGCCGGGAAGAGCTTCAGCGCGCCATCATTGGCGGGTCCACCCAGGGTGCGGCCCTCGAAATCCTTCGGTGTCTTGATCGGCCCGTCCGCCTTTACCGCGATGGTGAAGGGAGGGCGATTGTAGAGCGCCGAAATCGCCAGTGGCGTGTTGCCGCCGGCCGGCCCCTTGGCCACGAGCTGGATCAGCGCGTTGATGTCGCCGAAGCCGAGATCGTAGGAGCCCGATGCCACCGCGCCCACCGCAGCTCCCGAGCCATTGCCCTGGTCCATCGTGATCTCGAGACCGGCCTCGCGGAAATAGCCCCGGTCCTCGGCGAGGAAGAACCAGCCCTGCGGACCCTGGTACCGCCAGTTCAGCACCATCTTCAGCCGCGTGAGCGATTGGGCGATGGCCGGGCGCGGCAGCGTCGAGGCCAGGGCAGTGCCCCCCAGGCCGAGGCCGAAAACCCGTCGCGAAATCCGTCCTGCTTCATCCGATGCCATGTCAGCGACCCCTTTTGTTCAGACCGGAGCGGACGCTAGGGGAGTTGACCGATGCCGTCTTCTGCTTATTTCTTGGCAGACCTGTTCGAAAAATGCATCGCTGGGAGAGACTGCCCGTGAAGCATCTGCGCCTCCTGCACTATGTCGACGAGGTGGCTCGCGTCGGCTCGATCCGGCGGGCGGCCGAACGTCTCAACCTCACGGCCTCCGCGCTCAACCGCCGTATCCAGGATATCGAGGAGGAGCTGGGCACGCCGATCTTCGAGCGCCTGCCCCGCGGCGTGCGGCTCAACGCGGCCGGCGAATTGCTGATCCGGCATATCCGGACGCAGCTTGCCGATATGAGCCGCGTGCGCTCGCAGATCGAGGATCTCTCGGGGTTCCGGCGCGGCACCGTCTCGATCGCCTGCAGCCAGGCTTTGGCCTATGAGCTGCTGCCGAGCGTCATCGCCGCCTACAGGCATGAATTCCCGCTGGTCGAGTTCGAGGTGAAGGTCCGCGATCATGCCGATGCCCTGCGGGCGCTGGCAGAGTTCGAGGTCGATCTCGCCATGGTGTTCCGGCCCTCGGTCATGGCGGATTTCCAGGTCCTGGCCTCGGCCGAGCAGCGGGTTGTAGCCATCCTGGCGGCGGATCACCCGCTCGCCGCGCGGCCCATCTTGCGCTTGCGCGATTGCGCCGCCTATCCGCTGGCTTTGCCGGATCCGAGTTATAGCGGTCGCCAGCTCCTCGACGAGGCCACGGCGCGGAGTTCCTTCCGGTTCGAGGCGGTGGTCGAATCGAATTCCTTCGAATTCCTCCGCAACTACGTGCGCTTCGAACAGGCCATCACCTTCCAGATCGAGGTGGGCGCGCCGGCCACCCTGAAGGAGCGCCACGGCCTTGTCTCGCGCCCGGTCGATCTGCGCGACATGCCGCCTGCGAGGCTGGCCATGGGGCAATTGCGTGGCCGCGCCCTGCCGGTGGCGGCAGCCAAATTTGCCGAGCAGCTCGGCCGGCGCTTTACCGGGCCACCGGTTACATCCATTTCGGAACCGTGACCTTCCGGAAGGTGATCAGCCCGTCGATCAGCAGGCCCGGCTCCGGCTGCACCACGATGCCGTTCCGGTGTTCGGGCGGCAGGAACCTTTGGCCGATCATGTGGTCGATAAAGGCGAGGAAGGGCTGGTAATAGCCCGCCACATCGAGCAGACCGGCCGGCTTGTCGATCTCGCCGAGCTGGTTCAGCGTCCAGATCTCCATGAATTCCTCCAGCGTGCCGATCCCGCCGGGCAGGGCGATGAAGGCATCCGCCAGCTCGGCCATCCGTGCCTTCCGGGCCCGCATGGATCCCACGATCTCGCTGGCATCGATCTCCGGATGCAGGTGCCCGCGATCGGCAAGGCGCTGGGTGATCACGCCATGGGCCTTCCCGCCCGCCGCGCGGGTGGCATCGGCCAGAAGGCCCATCAACCCCTTGTTCGTTCCGCCATAGACAAGCGTCAGCCCGCGCGCGCCGATCGCCTGGCCGAGCGCCTTCGCGGCCTCGATATAGGTTTCGCCGAGGCCGGTATTCGAGCCGCAGAAGACGGCGACGGAGCGGATCGGGCGGTGGGCTTCTGTCGACATGGCGGCGCGCTCGCAGGCTGGGGAGACAATCCGTACTTGCCGGGAGCCCCGTGCATTTGCAACATCGCAAGGTGATTCCGCATGGGAAAGGACCGCTGCCGATGTTCGAACTCAAGGCCTCTCCCGAAACTGCGCATTGGGGTTATTTCGATGCCGGTCTGGCGCCGGCCCTGCGCGTGCCCAGCGGTGCGACGGTGCGGATCAGCAGCGTATCCGGCACGCGCGAGGTCCTGCCGCCCGCCGGTTTCCATGTGCCGCCGGAACTGCACGCCATCCATACGGCGCAGGTCGGCCTGCCTTTCGGCCCGCATATCCTGACCGGGCCAGTCCATGTCGAGGGCGCCAGCCCGGGCGATGTGCTGGAGGTACGGATCCGCGAGATCGGCCTGCATCAGGACTGGGGCTTCAATTTCAACCGCCCGCTGGCCGGCACCCTGCCGGATGACTTCCCGACCTATCACCTGATGCATGTCGCCCTCGATGCGAAGCGCATGATCGGCACCATGCCCTGGGGGCTCGAGCTGCCGCTGGCACCCTTTTTCGGCGTCATGGGCGTTGCTCCGCCGCCGGCCTGGGGGCGCTGCACCTCGATCATTCCCCGGGCTTTCGGCGGCAATATCGACAACAAGGAGCTGGTGGCCGGCACTACGCTCTTCCTGCCGGTCTTCGTCGAGGGCGCCCTGTTTTCCTGCGGCGATGGCCATGCCCTGCAGGGCGACGGCGAAGTGAATGTCACCGCCATCGAGACCGCCCTTGCCGGCACCTTCGAATTCATCGTGCGGAAGGACCTGCGCTTCACCTATCCGCGCGCCGAAACGCCGACCCATGTCATCACCTGCGGCATGGATCCCGATCTCGACAAATGCGCCGAGAAGGCCCTGCGCGACATGATCGCTCTTGTGGTCGAGCGGACGGGCCTGACGCGCGAACAGGCCTATGGGCTCTGCTCCATCACCGCGGATCTGCGGATCACGCAGACCGTCAACCAGCACAAGGGCGTGCATTGCATGCTGCGGAAGGACTATCTGGTCGGCCCGCGTTGAGGTCTGGCGCGAGCCGGGCCGGGCGCGGGCTTCCCGATGCTCTATTGCCAGCCCTTCATCCCCAGCCTTTGCGCCAGTTCGGCCAGGGCGGCATCTGTCATCGCGGCATGACCTTCGGCGGTGGGGTGGATCGCCCCGCCATAGACCGCGCTGGTCGCGCCCCAGATCGGGTCGTGCAGGTCGCCGGCGAGCCGCCGGAACTCGTCGGGATAGGTCATGGCTGCGAAATAGCTGTCATTGGCGGTCCTCACCCAGCGTTGTCGCGAGGCATAGGGCCTGAATTCGCCTTCGCGCCCCGCGCAGGCCCCGGCCAATGCACTGGTTTCCGGTGGCGGGGCGGTTGCGAAGGACCGGCCATCCGTCCGGAAACACTGGCGGTCGAAGTCCGGATCGTCGCTGCCGGTGGTACAGAATCCATGCTCGGCGAAGGCGCCCTGATGCCGGTCGACAAAGCTCATGGCTCGGCTTTCCGGATTGATGCAACCGGTCGAAGGCGCGCAGCGCGCAAGGTCCTTCAGGGCAGGAAAGAACGTGGTATCGACGAAACGCACGGCATCCGCTGCTTTCGCACCATCGACGCCGAATCCGGGATGCACATCGAACCCGTGTCGGGAGCCCGGACAGGCGCGGGTGGCATCGCGGCGGGCCGGATTGCCGTAGATCGTGTAGATGACATTGCCGAGATCGCGCCCGGCAATCACCGGGGCGAGCCGCCGGCGCAAGGTTTCGAAATGCGGGCGGAGCATCCGCGTGATCGCGCGCTCGGCCTGCCTGACACTGGTGACAAGCCCTGCAGCCTCGAAAATCTCGCGCTCCTTGCCGGGCTGCAGCATGATATCGGCGACAAGGCCGGAAAACCCGATATCGTTCGCTCCGATCGTCAGCAGGACCGCGTCGAAGGGACGGCCTGCATCGAGCACATAGCGGTCAATCAGCGAGATCTGCGACTGCACGATCGTCAGTCCGTTATAGAATTCGCGCGCCTTGCGTGATTTCAGGATGCCATCCTCGATCGTCGCACCCGTACAGCCGAGCGTCACGAAGGTGACCGCGCTGTCGGGATTGCGGATCGCCAGGGCCAGCGCGGCGCGCATCTGGTAGCTGTAGAGTGAGCGATGACAGGCCGGGCTTGTCCAGCGCGCCGCCCGCGCACCCCAGGCGCGCCGCTCCTCGTCTGTCGAGACCTCGCCGGGATTGGCCGGGCAGGCCGTGCGAAGGGCGTAGCCTTCCCGGCTCGGGCGCCAGTATTCGCGGTTGGAGAAGAACCGGTCGAAACACATGGCCCGTGCCGATGACAGACGGACCGGTCGATCCGGGTTGCCCTCGCCCGAGGCGATTGAATCGCCGAGGCCGGCCATCAGCACATGTCGCACGGCGACATCGGTCGTGGCGAGGATCAGGCGCGGGTTGGTGGCTTCGGCTACGCTGACCGCAAGGCGGCGGCCCGCAGCGATGCGTCGTTCGAGGCCCTGGCAGGGGCCCTGCAATTCCTCCCGCACGCCCGTCGCAAGATCGCGGAAGATCCAGCGGCAGGCGGATCCCGCTGAGCCGGCGGGAACGAACGTGAGACGGAGCGGAAAGCTGGCCGGAGTGAGGTAGGATTCCTGCACGCCGTCGCGCCGGCATGTCCCGGCGATCTCGTTGCCGCCTGCTTTCAGGCAGGTCCGGCCGAGCATCGCGGCGGCCCATCCCTCGCGGGAGCCTGCCGAGAGGGCGCGCTCAGTTTCGAGGATGGAGGAACGGCCGGCGGCAGCCTGCGCGTGCCGCTCGAAATCCGCGCGCTCGGTGAAGAGCCGGAACCGGTTGATGACGTGCCATTCGATCGTCTGGGCTGCTGCCGGCAGCCCGGCGCCGAGGAAGCCGAGCATTGCCAGCCCTGCAAGGCGGGCTGACAACCGCGTGACTGTTCTGCGAGGTCCGACCATGGCTTCCTCCTCCGGTCTGGGCCGGCCATCCGGCCTCTGCGTAGCCGCAGGGCGGCACGCCGGGGAGAAGGCTGCCGCCCTGCGTCATGGGCCGGGCAGGGAACCCTTCCCATGGCCTTCACGCTGCGCCGAACCCGCGTCGGGTGCTGTGGTCTTTGTCACTCAGGCCAAAAATCCGGCCGCGCGGCGCGGCCGGAGCAAGTGCAGCGGGGCTGGAAGCCGGCAGTCAGCGCGTCTTCCGATTGTAGATGTAATTGTCGTAGCTCGCGTCGCCCACCCGGGCATAAAGCTCGTTTTCCTCGAGGAATTTCTTCCAGTGCGGATAGATTTTCGCGAAATCGGGGCTTTTGGTCCGCAGTTCCTCGAAGGTCTTGAAGGAGGCATCATAGGCTGCATCGAGGATCAATTGCGAAAAGAAGCGGATCCTGGCGCCGGCCGCAGCAAGTTGGCGAAGGCCGCCCGAATTGATCGTGTCGTAATGTGCGACATGGCCAGTCCAGGTCGCTGTGGCGGCCGCCTCGAGGATCGCCTTGTAGTGCTTGGGCAACTCATCCCATTTGGCCTTGTTGATGAAGGCCATGATGGTGGCCTGCGGCTCCCACCAGCCTGGCGCATAGTAATACGGCGCGACCTTGTGCAGCCCGAATTTGAAATCATCATACGGGCCGGCCCATTCGGCCGCATCGATCGTGCCGCGTTCAAGCGCCGGGTAGATGTCGCCCGGCGGCAATTGCTGGGGCACCACACCCAGCTTGGCCATCACCGTGCCCCCAAGGCCGGGGATCCGCATTTTCAGACCCTTGAGATCATCCAGAGTGTTGATTTCCTTGCGGAAGAACCCGCCCATCTGAGCCGTCGAATTGCCGACGGGCAGCCCATGCGTGCCCCGCGCATTGAAGAATTCGTTGAGCAGCGCCAGGCCGCCGCCCTTGAACAGCCAGGCCGCCTGGCCACGTGTGTTGAAGCCGAACGGCAGCGTCGAGCCGAAGGCATAGGCCGGGTCCTTGCCGAACGAATAATAGGACAGCGTAAACGCACATTCGACAGTGCCGGCTTCCGCCGCATCGAGAACGGCCGGCCCGCCGGGCACGATCTCGCCGACGCTGAAACGCTGGATCTGGAATTTTCCGTCCGTCGAATCCGCAACCCGCCGGGCAAAGTCATTCGCAGCCTCGACGACGGAATCGACCGTTCGTGGCACGAACATCGGCATGCGCCACGTCAATTGCGGATTGCTTTGCGCGATGGCCGGCGCCGCAATCGCCGTGCCGGCGGCGGCTGCCCCGCCAACCAGCAGGTTCCGCCGCGAAGTCCCGGGCGCGGTCGTGCCGGCCCCCTTGGTGTCCGTCATGGTCGTCCTCCCTTCGAATGCGGCTTTTGCCGGCTATTTCGTTATAGGATATGACGACCTGTGGATTTGTCAATCGGGGTCCCGGTCCGGCGACGATGCCTCGCCGGAACTCACCTTGGCGAGGCGGATCAGCGGGTCGAACAGCTTTTCATAGGCCTCCATGCCGATCGCCTCGCGCAGCTTGGCTTCGTGCTCTTCGGACAGCCTGTCCAGTTCGGAATAGGCCAGCTTGCCGGCAGGCGTCAGGTGCAGGGCGAGCGAGCGCTTGTCGCCGGGAATGGCGCGCCGCTCGACAAAGCCTCGCTGCTCGAGTTCCCGCGCCAGGGCGACAAAATTTGCTTTCTTGATCGCCAATGCATCGGCAACCCGGGTTTGCGAAAGGCCCGGATTTCGAGCGATAATCACAAGCGCGGAATATTGCGCGGGGCTGATCTGGGCCACGCTCATCGTCTGGAAGAAGCTCTGGAAGATGGCAATCTGCGCCCGCCGGACAACATAGCCGAGGCGGCGGGTGAGCGGACCGAAATCAAGCTCGGAATCGAAGGTTTCCCGAGATTCGTCGGCGGCAGGCGCAGGCGGGTTCGACGTCTTCGGCATGGGCGCTCTCGAAACGGATCCCGCCTCTTGTGCCCGATCTGGCCTGCCGGTCAACCGCCGGCCGCTCCGGACCCCGGCACGTCCCTTGACCTCCGTATATCGTTATGCATTATGACGATCATGAAGATCGCGTCACGAATCCGGCGCGAGGAGGGCTCATGACGGATCATCTGCCGCCGACGCTGGTGCTCGAACGGGATGGCCCGGTTGCCCTGCTGGCGCTGAACCGCGCCGAGAAGCGGAACGCTCTCGACGACCGCACCATCCTTGGCCTCGCCGCGTTTTTTCGCAACCTGCCTGAGGGCATACGTGCGGTGGTGCTCCATGGTCGCGGCGATCATTTCTGCGCCGGCCTTGATCTCGGCGAGGTGACAGGCGAGCCGGATCTCTTCAAGGGCATCCTCCATTCGCGCATGTGGCACGAGGCCTTCCGCGCGATCCAATATGCCTCGGTCCCGGTCTTCACCGTTCTGCACGGGGCTGTCGTCGGCGGCGGGTTTGAACTGGCCGCGGCGTCCCATATCCGCGTCGCCGAAGCCTCGGCCTATTTCGCTCTGCCGGAGGGGCAGCGCGGCATCTTCCTCGGCGGTGGCGGGTCGATGCGCATACCGAGGCTGATCGGCGTGCCGATGGTCCAGGACCTGATGCTGACCGGGCGCACCCTCTCGGCCGAGGAGGGGCATCGCATGGGCGCGGCGCAATATCTGGTGCCGGGCGGTCAGGGACGGGCCAAGGCGCTTGAACTGGCGCACAAGGCGGCCGGGAATGCCCGGATGACCAATTATGCCGTGCTTCAGGCCTTGCCGCATATCGCTGAATCGAGCCCCGAGGCAGGTCTGTTCACGGAATCGCTGATGGCCGCGATCGCCGAGGCGACACCGGAAGCTCAGGAACGGCTCCGCGCCTTCCTTGAAAAGCGGGCGCGGAAGATCACGCATGGCTGACCCGTAACCACGGGCCGGCCGGTACAGACGGGGGCGCAGCCGGCGGCAGAACCGGTCTGACCCGAGGGAGGGACCATGGCTGCTTTTCGGGATGTTGCCCTCGGCGTTCTGACGCCCCTCCTCGAGGACAGGCCGGCAGGCATGCAGTTCGTTCGCTCGCGCGAAGCGCTGGGCACCCTGCCGGATCGGATGACCGATGCGCTCGATCACTGGGCGGTTGCTGCCCCGGAGCGGGTCTTTCTCGCGCAGCGGGATCGCTCCGGTGACTGGCGCAGGCTGACCTTTGCCGAGGCGCATTCGGTATCCTCCCGCATCGCCTCGGCGCTGATCCGGCGCCACGTCTCGGCCGAACGGCCGATCGCCATCCTCTCCGGCAATGACATCGAGCAGGGGCTCCTTGTTCTGGCGGCGATGCGCATCGGCGTGCCCGTGGCACCGGTTTCGCCCGCTTATTCGCTCGTCTCCACCGATTTCGAAAAGCTCCGCTACATTCTCGGCAAGCTGACGCCGGGCCTGATCTTCGTCGCGCGGGCGGCGCCCTTCGAGCGTGCCTTGCGCGCCGTTGCACCGCCGGATTGCGAGATCGTCTGCACCGAGGGGCGGATCGATGGCATGGACACCACGCCGTTCGCGACGCTTCTCGATGGTGAAGAGGCGGATGCCCGCGTTGCGGCTGCGCATGCCACGGTCGGGCCAGAGACCATCGCGAAAGTGCTCTTCACGTCGGGTTCGACCGGTCAGCCCAAGGGTGTGATCAACACCCACAGGATGCTCACCGCCAATCAGGCCATGCTGCGGCACTGGTTGCCTTTCGTGAAGGACGAGCCGCCGGTCCTGGTCGACTGGCTGCCCTGGCATCACACTTTCGGCGGCAATCACAATTTCGGGCTGGCCCTGACCAATGGCGGCTCACTCTATATCGACCATGGCAAGCCGCTGCCGGGCGGTATCGATGAGACCGTCCGCAATCTCAAGGAGATCTCGCCGACTTTCTATCTCAACGTGCCCAAGGGCTTCGAGGAGCTTGTCGCCCGGCTCCGGACCGACAGCGCCCTGCGGGACAGCTATTTCAGCCGGCTTCGGGCCAATTTCTATGCCGGCGCCGGCCTGCCGCCTCATGTTGCCAGGGCGCTTGACGAGATCGCTATCGAAACGATCGGCGAGCGCATCCTGATGGTCACCGGGCTCGGCGCCACGGAAACCGCGCCAGCGGCCCTGGCCTGCACCAAGGAAACCGCCCGGCCGGGCCTTGTCGGCCTGCCGCTGCCGGGGCTGGAGCTCAAGCTGGTGCCCAATGCCGGAAAGCTGGAAGCAAGGCTCCGCGGTCCGACGATCATGCCGGGCTACTGGCGCGACCCGGTCCAGACAGCCAAGGCCTTTGACGAGGAGGGCTTCTACTGCCTGGGCGATGCCCTGCGCTATGCCGAGCCCGGCCGGCCGGAAGGCGGCTTCATTTTCGATGGCCGCGTCTCGGAGGATTTCAAGCTGGCCACCGGCACCTGGGTCAGTGTCGGGCCGCTGCGCGCGCAGTTGATCACGGCCTTCGCGCCACTCGCGAAGGACGTGGTCATTGCCGGGCATGACCGCGACGATATCCGTGCGCTGGTCTTCCCGGATCCGGAAGCCTGCCGGGCGGCGATCGCGGCGCCTTCCTCCGTACCCGATGCCGCCGTTCTGGCCGATCCGGCCCTGCGGCGGCTTTTCGCGGCGCGGCTTGGCCAGCTCGCAAGGGCCAGCACCGGCTCGTCCAACCGTGTCACCCGCATCCTGCTGCTGGCGGAACTGCCCTCCATCGATGCCAACGAGATCACCGACAAGGGCTCCATCAACCAGCGCGCGGTTCTCACCCGCCGCGCTGCCCTGGTCGAGGCGCTCTATGCCGAACCGCCCGGTCCCGAACCGATCCTGCCCGAGAGTTGAGGAATGCCGCGATGAAGATCGACGAGCTTGTCGCCATTGACGTCCATACCCATGCCGAAGTGTCCTGCCGGCAGGATGCTGACGTCTACTGGGCGCCCTATGACGAGGCAGCCAGCCGGTATTTCAAGGTCGGCAGGCGCCCGACCATCGACGAGACGCTGAAACTCTATCGCGAATGGAAGATCGGCCTCGTGATGTTCACGGTCGATACCGAATTCCAGATCGGCAATCGCCGCATCCCCAACGAGGAAATCGCCGATGCGGCGCGCGGGAACAGCGACATCATGCTCGCCTTCGCCTCGATCGATCCGCACAAGGGCAAGATGGGTGTCCGCGAGGCGCGCGATCTGGTCGAGAGCGGGGCGGTGCGCGGCTTCAAGTTCCACCCGACCTGCCAGGGGTTCTTCCCGAATGACCGCCTCGCCTACGGGCTCTACGAACTGATCAATCATTACAAGCTTCCCGCCATCTTCCATACCGGCCATTCCGGGATCGGAACCGGCATGCGTGGCGGCGGCGGCATGCGACTGAAATATTCCCAGCCGATCCATATCGATGATGTCGCCGTCGATTTCCCGGACATGACGATCATCCTCGCCCATCCCTCCTGGCCCTGGACGGACGAGGCCCTGTCGATGGCCCTGCACAAGCCGAATGTCTATATCGACCTCTCGGGCTGGATGCCGAAATACTTCCCGCCGCAGATCGTCCAGTATGCCAACAGCCAGCTGAAATCGAAGATGCTGTTCGGCTCCGATTTTCCGCTGATCCGCCCGGATCGCTGGATCGAGCAGTTCCGGGAGGCCGGTTTCAAGCCCGAGGTGCATGACCTGATCCTGAAGCAGAACGCCATCCGGGCGCTGGGCCTGGGCTGAGGAGGCACGTCATGGACCTTGCCGGCAAGGCTGTCATTGTCACCGGAGGTGGATCGGGGCTCGGAGCCGCCACCGCCGAACGTCTCGCTGCGGCAGGGGCGCGGGTCGGTATCGTCGATCTCGATGCGAAGGCCGCCGAAGGCTTGGCCGCGAAGATCGGTGGAATCGCCCTGCCGGGCGATGTGGCCAGCGAGGAGGCCATGATGGCCGCCCTGGCGAGGGCCCGGGCGGCGCATGGGCCTTGCCGTGTGCTCGTCAATTGCGCCGGGATCGGCACGGCGAAACGCGTTGTCGGGCGCGACGGCCCCATGCCGCTGGCGGAGTTCGAGCGCGTCATCCGCGTCAATCTCGTCGGGTCCTTCAACATGCTGCGTCTGGCCGGGGCCGAGATGGCTACGCTCGATCCGCTTGAAGACGGCGAGCGTGGCGTCATCATCTCGACGGCTTCCGTCGCGGCTTTCGAGGGGCAGGTCGGACAGGCGGCCTATTCGGCCTCGAAAGGCGGCATTGCCGCAATGACATTGCCGGTTGCCCGCGAATTTGCCGGCTTCGGAATCCGCGTGCTGACCATCGCGCCGGGCCTCTTCCTGACGCCGATGATGCGCACGCTCCCCGAGGAGGTCCAGAAAAGCCTTGGAGAGTCGATTCCCTTCCCGCGCCGCCTCGGCGGGGCGGAGGAATATGCGAGCCTCGTCGTCCATATGGTCGAGAACCGCTTCCTCAATGGCGAGATCGTCCGGCTGGACGGCGCGCTCCGCCTGCCGCCGCGATAGATCCGCCATGCCCTACCGAGCCCCCGCTGATGCGATCCGCTTCTCCCTCGAGATCCATGGCGGCCTTGATCCTGCCCTGACCGAGGGCATCCTCGAGGAAGCCGCCCGGTTTGCCGAACAGCGTCTCGCCCCCGAGAACCGCCGGGCCGATACGCTGGGCGCGCGGTTCGAGGCCGGCGCGGTGACCACGCCATCGGGCTGGCCGGCGCTCTACCGCGATTGGGCCGCGGCTGGCTGGAACAGCGTCGACCTTCCCGAAGCATGGGGCGGCATGGGCCTGCCGACCCGCCTCGCCACCGCCACCATGGAATTCTGGACCTCGGCCTGCATGGCATTCGCACTCGGCCCGGTCCTCACGCAGGGGGCGGTCGACACACTGGAGATCCATGGCAGCGATGCGCTGAAGGCGCTTTACCTGCCGCGTCTCGTCTCCGGCGAATGGACCGCCACGATGAATCTGACCGAGCCGCAGGCAGGGTCCGATCTGGGCCTGTTGCGCAGCCAGGCCGAGCCGGCGGACGATGGCACGTGGCGCATCCGCGGCAGCAAGATTTTCATCACCTATGGCGAGCACGACCTGACGGAGAACATCATCCATCTCGTCCTCGCCCGGCTGCCCGGAGCACCGGAGGGTTCGAAGGGCATTTCGCTCTTTCTTGTCCCGAAATTTCTCGTCCATGCCGATGGAACGCTCGGCGCGCGAAACGATGTGGCCTGCACCGGCATCGAGCACAAGCTTGGCATCCATGGCAGCCCGACCTGCTCGATGGCCTTCGGTCAGGCGGGCGGCGCGATCGGCTGGTTGGTCGGCGAGCCGCATCGTGGCCTCGCCTGCATGTTCACAATGATGAACAAGGCGCGCCTCTTTACCGGTCTGCAGGGCGTGGCGATGGCCGAGCGTGCCTTCCAGCATGCGCTCGCCTTCGCAGGGGAACGCAAACAGGGCCGGGCACCGGGCGCCCGCGCGACCAGCGCGATCATCGATCACCCCGATGTCCGGCGGAACCTGTTGCGCATGCGTGCCCTCACGGCGGCGGGCCGGGCCATCGCCCACCGCGCCGCGCAGGCGATTGATCTCGCCCATGTCGGTGGCCCCGGCCACGAACAGGCGGCGGAACGGGCCGCCCTGCTGACGCCGATCGTCAAGGCCTATTGTTCCGATCTCGGCTGTGAGGTGACGTCGCTGGGGGTCCAGATCCATGGCGGCATGGGCTATGTCGAGGAAACCGGGGCCGCGCAGCTGTTCCGCGATGCACGCATCACCCCGATCTATGAAGGCACGAACGGCATCCAGGCCATTGATCTCGTGCTCCGGAAGGTCCTTCGGCCCGGCAGCGGACTGGCCGAGGTTATGATCGCCGAGCTTGCCGCCACCGCCGGGGCCGCCCGATCGGCGGGGCTGCTGCAACTCCAGGAAGCCTGCGCCGACGCGGCTGCTGTCCTTGCGCAAGCGATCAGTTGGCTGCGGGCACATGCTGACGCGACGGAGCGCCTGCTCGGCGCCGCGACACCCTTCCTCCGGCTTTTTGCCACCGGACTTGCCATGGGCTTCCTGACGGAGGGAGCAATCGCTGCCGATCGACGGCTAAAGGCCGGAGATCGTTCCGCCACTTTCCGGCATGCGATTGCGGATGCTTGTTATTTCGCCGGAAGCGAGGCCACCCTCTTGCAGGGGATGGCCCGCACTGTGATGACGGGCCTTCCGGATTCCGATTTCGGGCCGTGAGGCCAAAGCGACGGAAGAGTTGCGGAAACGGCTCCGTGCAACGACGCGGTCGCTTTTCACGCAGCCATCGGGAAAACCCGTGGCAATGATGGAATTGAATGGCGCACCCGAAAGGATGAAAGCGAGAACTGTTATGTCATTGTTTTGGAATGCTAAATAGATATCCCTGTCAGTCGGAATACCAAAGCTCGTGCTCTTCGACTGCAAAATCGATAGCCTTGAGCACGTGGCCTTCGGGAGCAACGCAGACCGACATATCGATTGTGTGCTTTATGCCAACGCTGTGAAAAGCGTCCCGAATTTTGTCGGCTTCTCGGCTGTCGATATCGCCAATCTTAGAAAATCGGCCGTCAACAAACTCGGCTTCAAACGCCAAGTCGGGGAAGAACTCAGCGGTCACATCGGTGCCGATGCTGTCGAAGATTCGCTGAGGAACGCATAGCCGAAAATGGGCAGGTACAAGGGCCTGAAGACTTTCAGAACCCATCGCCAGACGGTAGGCGTGGACTTCGGACTCGAAAACATTGCGCGTATGCTTCTCATCAGGTTTGCGCCGGTAAATTTTCCTGATCCTGGCAGCGACCCTGTCGACAAAGACAATCCCATAAGCGCCTTCACTCAAATAAACGAAATCTGCGTCCGCTAGGCGCAAGCCGCGTTCTTGGTTTGCAATAGACATCAGCGATCCCTCAGGCGATCAATTGGACATCTTTGGGGTCAAGCTGGAACGCCGCCCTGAAGTTCCCACGCAAGAACTCCTCCATTGTATCCGCCGAAGCTGACGGCTTTAGCCAGTCGATGTCATATCGGAACGGCCCCGGGCAGCTTATCCACTGGTTTGTGAGGTCATAAACAACGGTGTTGACGTTGCCCCCAAGTTTTATCCAGTTCTGAGTTCGTTTCCGGGGTTGGGATTGCCCTGCTG
>NZ_JARJNS010000006.1 GCF_030143245.1 Rhabdaerophilum sp. SD176
CAGTCCGTCCTCAGCAGGGCCGGACTCTAACTCCATGTGGAGGAAAATCTCAGTGGCAGGTCACAAGTCAAGATGGGCTCAACCCTCGCTTTTTCTGGCTTCGCTCATGCCTCACCTTGACACCGGTTTTTGGCTCTCGATCCGGAGAGAGCCCATGCCGGCATCATCGCCAGCCTCTCTTCGGCGATCGTAAGACCGGCAGCATCAAGCGTTGGGCGGCGAAAGAGTAGGTCCGGGCCTTGCTGCTGCCCCTGCCCTAACGTCCTGACCGGCTTCCCCTGAACCTGCGCGGTTTGCGCCCGGCAACCGATGGCAGAAGCCGGATCTCCCCCCGCTTGAGATGGGCGGTGACATTCTGCACCTTCTCCAGCAACTCAAGTTGCTCAGCGCCCCAAAGGGCGTCGCTGTAGCGGTCAGCCGTTTCCGAGCCGACTGAGTGTCCCAGCAAATCCGCCCGGCTTTCTTCGTCGACCTTTTGCTTTTTGAGATCGGATCCGAAGAAGTGTCGGAACTTGTGGGTGACGAGATTTGTCGCCTCAAAGCCTGGCTTTAATTCATCATAGAGCCGTTCGCCAGCCACCACATTGGTACTCGGCGAAACGAGCTCCGGGAACACCCTGTCATAGCCAAGCGCTTTGATCCGCTCGACATAGTCAAGAAAACCCAGCCGGATCAGCTCGGGATGAATGACGTGCTTGCGTTTCGAGGCATGATTCTTCAATCGCCGGAATTCATTGTCCCGGATCACGAAACAAGACTCCGCACCCTTAACTTCGATATCCTTGATCGCAAGGCCACAGAATTCCTCGCGCCGGAACCCATGATAATGCGCGATCATTGGCCCGAAATACGCCGCGCGATGAAAGATATGGTCCCCCTTGACATACATTGGGCGCTCGCCTTTCCGCTTGCGCAAGTCAAACCCCTGGCAACCGGTGAAGATCGGAAGCTTGAAGAACTCCTGGATTGAATCGACCGGCGGTGTCTCTCGATCGTCTCGCGCACGCTTGGTCCTCTTTTTATAGAAGGGGCTGAAATCGAGTTCATTCAGCTTGACCCCGCGCCGCCGGGCCCGGGCCATAACCTGCTCAATGAAACCCCAGTGACGGTTGAGCGTGACGCGGGCCATGACGTCCGTATGGTCAGAGAGCGGCGCCGAGTACTTCTCGACATAGTCCATGCCGGAGAGTTCCTGATCCCCGGCGCTCTTGCCGTGCCGGGGATTGAGGCCCAGCAACAGGGTCGAAAAATCATCGAGGTCAACCTGCCCGATCTGCTCAAAGCAGGTCTTGTTCTGTCGTACCGTCAAAAAATCGAAAAACAGCTTGAAGATGAACTCCGCTTGTCGGGCGGTTTTGGGGGTCCAGTCTTTCGACTTCTCCTTTTCCGCAACCAGCTTGGTATGGATGTCCGCGAACGGGGTCTGCACGGCCGCGGGTGCTGGCAGCGCAGCGGGATGAGGCGCAATCGGCTGGGGCGCTTGGATTGCGGCAGGTCCCGGCGCGGCGAAAGGTGTGGGATTGCTGGTAAAGATGACGGCCTCATCCGCAGCGGTGTCGATATCCGCCTCTTCCGCAAAGCGCTTGAGGATAACCGCGCGCGCCCGGGCCACAGCCTGGTGGATCTGGTAGAGTTCGATATCAGAGAGTGTGCGCGTGATCCCGGCTTGCTTCGCAATCGTTTCAAACGCGGGCTTTTCGAGTTCAAGTGTCGAAAATTCCGCGGCAAAAGCGAGCTTGGCATCAAGCGCCCGGATCATTGCCTCGGTCCAGCCGCTTGCAAGGAACGCCGTCTTCTCTTGGCCTGTCAGGGCGCCAAGGGGGACAAATCTTGCCCGTCGACGGTTAAATTCCGAAGCGACACGGGCCTGCTCGTCAACGGCCATGGCGCCAATGTCCTTCCGCGGCACCGCCCCTGCCACCAGGTTTTCGAGATGGTCTTTCCTGTAGTCCTCCTCGATCTTGATCGCGGCGAAGCGCATAATTGCTTTGAATTCCGTGTCGGTGAGCATCCCGCAGCGCACTTTCTCGAAGGGTTGCTGGCTTTTCGCGGTCAGATGAGCCGCGCGTTGCCGGGCAATCCGTGGATTGGCTGTGTTCAAACTAAGGGTGATCAACCGTGGCTTGCAACAGGCCGACGGCGGAAGGCGCCGGCGCCAGTAATAGATGGCGCCGCGTCGGATCACGTGGGGGATGCCGGTCATGGTGTCTCACCTCGGTGTGACACGCCTGTATGACACTGCGATTCCCGGCGCCCTGCCCGCGAAGGCAAAGCTTATATAAATCAACGGCTTGTGAAAAATCTGGCTGGGGGACCTGGATTCGAACCAAGACTAACGGAGTCAGAGTCCGCTGTTCTACCGTTAAACTATCCCCCACCGCCATGGCGCTCTGACGCATTGCCATGGAAGGGCGGGCGCAGGCGCCCGCGAGAGAGCGCCTTCTACTCTCGAAGCTGCCCCTTTGGCAAGGGGTTTGCGCAGCCTTCTCCAAACGAGTGCCGGTTGTCCCGGGAACGGAAAAACTGTTTCGAAATGAGACACTTTTTCCTTGAATTCCGGGACAGGGACGGGCTTGGATAACCGGGCGTTATCCAAACCGGGCCGGCGGGTATGCGTCGAGGGAGTTGCGTTGCGTCATGATTCTGTTTCCCCCATCCGGTTCGAATCACACGCTGTGGACGACACGCAAGGCGGCTGTCCTGGCCTCCGGTGTGGTTGTTGCGGTCGGCACCGGGACGCTTCTCGTCAAGGCTGCTGATAACCCGCGGTTGCATCGGATGGTCAGCGAGATCAACCGTCCCGTTCGCGCTGCCGTGGAACCCTTGCTGGTGCGTCCGGAACGCGCGCTGGTTGAAGTCAGCCGCGCCCGCGAGATGCAGAAGCTGGAAGTCCTCAGGGTTGCTGCCCGCCCGCCCGTTCCGGCTCCTGCTGAACCTCGCGCCACGGCGGTGAGCCGGCCAATGCCGCCGGCTGCCCAGGTGGCAGCCCGACCGACGGTTGTGCTGCCGAGTGCTGCCCTGCCCCGCAATGCCGTGATTTCCGAGCCGGTTCCGGCCGTCAATCCGCTCTGGCCGCCGAAAGCGGGCGAGGCTCCCGCCGGCACGCCGCGACCCCGGATCAAGCTCCAGGCACGTGGGCTCGGCCAAGGCATGCCGATGCCCACCAATTACTGCGTCCGCCTCTGCGACGGATTCGCCTTCCCTATCGGCCAAACCGGCGTCGGCCAACAGGTGCAGGAAGTTGTCTGCCGCTCCGCCTGTCCCGGTGCGGAAACCGCCCTGTACACGCTGCCTGCCGGCGCCAGGGACCTGGCGGCGCTTTCCCGAGGTGGCGCGCCCTATACCCGCCTGCCGACTGCCTTCCGCTATCAGAGGCAGGTCAGCCAGGCCTGTTCCTGCCGCCCGATGGGGAGCACGCAATCCGCGAATGCCTTCTACCGTGACCTGACCCTCAAGCGGGGCGATGTCATCATGACCGGCTCGGGCGCCCAGCATTTCGACGGGGCCAGCCGGTTCCCCTACCAGCCACGCAATTTCGGCGAGGCGGTCAAGCGGCTTTCGTCACCGCGCGAAATCACGATCATCCGGGCCATGGAGGTTGCCTCCGTGCGTGGCGCCTTCTCGCCCCTGGCACCGTCTTCCGTCCGGGCGCGTGTCATCGCCGATCTCCAGACGGCAGATCGCAAGGTGCGGGGTGATGTGCCGAATCCTTCGCCGATCGGCCATCCGAAGGGGTTTGTCGAGTTGCAGGCCCGTACCGCCGAAGGGCGCTCCATTCTTCCTGTGGTCCGCAGGACACCCGGTCTGGTGGTTCTGAACTGAAGCCGAAACCGTGGCGGATTCAACGGGAAGCACCGAAGGCTTGGAACATCTCCAGTTTAGACTTCTTCTAAACTCATGTTTTTAAACGGATTTTTGTTGACGAGCCCCCAAAGGGCGCCCTAGACACGCTCATCCTTTTGAACCCTACGGCGGGCCTTGACCCCGCCGGCATGGAGAAAACGATGACGCATTCCCTTCGCCTGACTCTGCTCGCCGGTGCCACCCTGCTCGCTTCCGGCCTCGCCGCCGCCGCGCAGGAAGTGAACCTCTACACGCATCGCGAGCCCGGGCTGATCAAGCCGATCCTCGACAGGTTCACCGCCGAAACCGGCGTCAAGGTCAATCTCGTTTTCGCCGGCTCGGGGCTGGCCGAGCGCATCCAGTCGGAAGGCGAGCGCAGCCCGGCGGATCTCCTGCTCTCGGTCGATGTCTCCACACTGACGCAGGCTGTCGCGCTGGGCATCACCCAGCCCATCGTCACGCCTGCTCTCGAGAAGGCCGTGCCGAAGACGCTTCGCGCGGCCGATGGTTCATGGGTGGCCGTGTCGGCGCGGGCCCGCGTGATCTATGCCTCGAAGGATCGCGTGAAGGATCCGACCCTGACTTATGAGGATCTGGCCAATCCGCGCTTCAAGGGCAAGGTCTGCACCCGACCGGGCACCCATGCCTACAATACCGGCCTGATCTCGGCGGCGATTGCCCATATGGGCCCCGAAAAGGCCGAGGCCTGGCTGAAAGGCGTCCGGGCCAATCTTGCCAAGAAGCCCTCCGGTGGCGATCGTGATGTTGCCAAGGACATTGCAGCAGGCATCTGCGATGTCGGTGTCGCGAATATGTATTATGTGGGCCTGATGAATAAGGATCCGAACCAGAAGGCCTGGGTCGATGCGATCCGCGTCGTCATGCCGAATTTCCAGAATGGCGGCACACATATGAACATGTCCGGCCTCGTGCTGACCAAGCATGCCAAGAACAGGGCCGAGGCGATCAGGCTGGCCGAATGGCTGGTCAGCCCGGCGGCCCAGCAACTCTATGCGGCCAACAACTTTGAATATCCGGTCGTGGAAGGCGTCTCCGTCGAGCCCTTCATTGCCGGGTTCGGCAAGCTGCGGGTTGACTCTGTCTCGCTCGATGATGTCGCGAAGAACCGCAAGGCTGCTTCGGAGCTGGTCGAGAAGGTCGGCTACGATCTCGGCCCGCAGAGCTGACAGGTTCATGCCCTGCCGATGAATACGGCTCCATCAACCCTCCTTCCGCACGAGGCCGGCCCTGCCCGGCCTCGTCTGCGTTGGCAGCCCATGGCCATGGTCATCGGGTTGCTTGTCGTTCTGGTCGGGTTGCCGGGGATCGGCTTTTCCAGTCTGATGACCGGCGCGGCTCTGACGACCCCGGGGCTTTCGCCCACGCAATGGCACACCGTGAAGGAAATGGGCCAGCTTCTGCTAGGCGTCGCCCTGGTGGCGGGGTCCATCGGGCTGCTCTCGGCCTGGCTGGTTTCGATCTACGAGTTTCCCCTGCGGCGCTGGCTCGAGATCGGGCTGGCCCTGCCGCTCGCCTTTCCGACCTATCTTGCCGCCTATGTCGCCGTTGACCTTCTCGACTTTTTCGGTCCGGTCCAGACCGCGTACCGCGCGGTAACGGGGGCGCGCACCGCCGCTGACTACGCGTTTCCCGACATACGCACCCTCGGCGGTGCCATCTTCGTGCTGGGCCTCGTGCTGTCGCCCTATGTCTATCTCGGCTGCCGCATCATCTTCACCCGCTCGGGCCGAAACATCATCGATGCTGCCCGCCTGCTCGGTGCGCACGGGCCCCGGCTGTTCTTCCGGGTCGGACTCCCGATCGCCATTCCTGCGCTTGTCGCCGGGCTGGTGCTTGTCAGCCTCGAAACACTGAATGATATCGGCGCGACCGAATTCCTCGGCGTTTCGAGCTTTTCGGTGGCCATCCGGGATTACTGGCTCAACCGCAGCGACCTTCCTGGCGCCGTCCGGCTGGCCGCGCTGCTGCTGGTTATGGTGGGGTTCCTGCTGTTTCTCACGCGAAAGCAGGACGGACGGCGGCAACCGGTGACCACGCGAGGGGGCGCCCGCCCGTCCCGCATTCCTCTGCGGAAGATTCCGGGGCTTCTCGCCGTGCTTGTCGCTGGACTGCCGGTCCTGCTCGGCTTCCTGCTGCCGACCGGGTTCCTGATCTGGCGGGCCATCCAGTATGCGGCGCAGCAACGCGCCGATGCCGAGTTGCTGCACGCTGCCTTGTCCAGCCTCGTACTGGGTGTCGCGGTGGCCGGCTCTGTCGTGGCGGCGGGTGCCCTTGTGACGATCGGCATCCGGATCGTGCCCGGGCTGCGGAATGCCGGCCGCCTCTCGACCCTCGGCTATGCCGTGCCCGGTACGGTTCTCGTGCTGTCCATCTTCCCGATCATGCGCTGGGCGGACGGACTGGCCGGTATCGCCGGTCTCTCTCTGGCCGTGTCGGGAACGATGGCAGGCATCACCTTTGCCCTCATTGTCCGCTTTCTCGGTATCGGCGTTACGCAGTCGATGCTGGCGCTTGACCGGCTGCCACGGTCGATCGACTGGGTTGCGCGGATCCATGGCATGAGCGACTTCCGGCTGGCCTGGCGCGTCCATGTGCCGGCCATGGCGCCGGGGCTGCTGATTGCGGCCATGCTCGTCTTCATCGACACGGTGAAGGAACTGCCGGCAACCCTGCTGATGCGGCCGCTGAATTTCGAGACCCTCGCCACGCGAGCCTATGCCCAGGCCAGCGCCGGGGTTTTCGAGCATGCAGCGCTGGAATCGCTGGCGATCCTTGCCCTGAGCGGCCTCGCGGCGCTGATCCTTATCCGCAAGGGCTGAGCGGGCTGCCGGTCTCCGAACAAACGCGGGAAGCCGCAACACGCGCTTTGCAACGCAGCGGCTCTTCTCTATGACTTCGCCGTCAACAGAATTCGATGGCGGGGGCACACCCTGCCCTCCATTCGGGAGGAGTGGCTGGATGAGCAAGGTTTACACGGATGCCAAGGCCGCATTGGCGGGTGTCCTGAAGGACGGAATGACGATCATGGCGGGCGGCTTCGGCCTCTGCGGCGTTGCCGAGACGCTGGTCGAGGCGATCCGCGAGGCGGGCGTGAAGGATCTCACCGTGATCTCGAACAATGCCGGGGTGGACGGGATCCATCTCGGCAAGCTGCTCGAGACGCGGCAGATCCGGAAGATGATCAGCTCGTATGTCGGCGAGAACAAGCTGTTCGCGCAGCAATATCTTTCCGGAGAGCTCGAACTCGAGTTCAACCCGCAGGGCACTTTGGCCGAGCGCATCCGCGCCGGGGGCGCCGGTATCCCAGCCTTCTTCACCGCGACCGGCGTGGGCACGCTGGTCTCAGAAGGCAAGGAAATCCGCGAATTTCCGAATGACCCGCATTTCAAGGGCCGGAAATACGTGATGGAAACCGGACTCTGGGCTGATGTCGCGCTTGTCCATGCCTGGAAGGGCGATACGGAAGGCAATCTCGTCTACCGGAAGACCGCCCGGAACTTCAACCCGATGATGGCCACCGCTGCGACGGTGACGATCGCCGAGGTGGAGCACCTGTTCCCGGCCGGCGAGATCGACCCCGACAATATCCATACGCCGGGGATTTATGTGAAGCGGATCGTCCATGTTCCGAACGCGCCGAAGCGGATCGAGAACCGGACCACCCGTCCGCACCCCGCCCCGCAGCATTGAGCCCCGGAGACAGATCATGGCATGGTCCCGTGAAGAAATGGCCGCCCGCGCCGCGAAGGAGCTCAAGGACGGCTTTTACGTCAATCTCGGCATCGGCATCCCGACGCTGGTGTCGAATTTCATCCCCGAGGGCATGAGCGTCCAGCTGCAGAGCGAGAATGGCATGATGGGCATGGGTCCCTTCCCCTACGAGGGGGAGGAAGACCCCGATCTCATCAATGCCGGCAAGCAGACCGTTACCGAACTGCCGACGACCAGCTATTTCTCGTCGGCCGACAGCTTCGCGATGATTCGCGGGGGCCATATCGACCTGTCGATCCTCGGCGCGATGCAGGTGGCCCAGAACGGCGATCTCGCCAACTGGATGATCCCCGGAAAGATGGTCAAGGGCATGGGCGGCGCGATGGACCTCGTCGCCGGCGTCAAGAAAGTCGTCGTGGTCATGGAGCACGAGGCGAAGGGTGAATCGAAGCTGCTCAAGGCCTGCACCCTGCCGCTTACCGGCGCGGGCGTGGTCGACATGGTTGTGACCGATCTCGGCGTGTTCTCGATCGATCGCACCGGCAAGGAGCCGATGCGCCTGCTCGAGCTTGCCCCAGGTGTCACGCTCGACGAGATCACGTCCAAGACCGAAGCCGATTTCGTCTCGGCCCTGTGATCCTACATGCGTCTTGCGGCGGGCCGGGCCTCGATGCCCGGCCTGTTGCGTTTCAGCCTTTGACCTGCCTCCTGCGGGTTTGCTAGAAGATGGCTGCGGGGTTTCCCGTCCAGCCCTAGACGGGTCCCTTTCGCGCGCTCAGCCGCGCTCGCCGCGGAGCCAATCGCCGCATGCCCGGGTTTCTGACCCTCCTCGTCCGCTACAAGGCCCTGCTGCGCCGCATGGCCATCGGCCTTGGCGTCGCCGCTATTCTGGCCGTGGCCGGGCTGGCAACGCTGATCCTGACGCGGGACTACGCCGCCATCGAGCAGGCCATCCTTGCGCGGTACGAGCAGGATCTCGGGCTGACCTTGCGATTTGGCCAACGCCGCCACGTGATGTGGCCAAAACCGAAGATCGTCTATGACGAAATTGTCGTCCGGCGCATGGCGGGCGATGGCGAATTGCGCGCCCCGCAGGCGATCATCCAGTTTGACCTGTTCGATCTCATGGACGGATCGATCGACGGCCCCTCGCTGAGCCTGTCCAAGCCGGATATCCGGGTTGATATCGGCGCTATCGATGCCCGTTTCCGCTCGCCGAGAAGCGTTACGGAGTTGCTTGACCAGACAATCGGGCTGTTCGGGCAATCGACGCGGTTCAGGCGCTTCAGGATTGCGGTGGAAGAGGCCCGGATTACGCTTTCCCGTGCCGGACCGAAGGGCGAGGACCTTGCATTCGAGGCCATTCGCGGGCGTTTCCGCTACCTCGCCGGCCGTGGGCGGCTGGATATCGACCTGACCCAGGCGGGCATCGAGGACGGCTACTCGCTCACGGCATCGCTGCCAACCCGGCGCGCGCTGGCCAAGGACAAGCAAGGCGCCGCGACGATCCAGATCGGTGCTCTCGGCTCCCGCCTGACCTTTGCCGGTTCCATGCGGCGTGATCCGGACCTGGCCCTGATCGGGCGGGCGGAGGCACAGTTGGGAGGCAAGCTGGAAAGCCGGCTGGGTGGACCGAATGGGCGGCAGGGCTCCAATGATCCGCCGATGACGATCTCGTCGAACATGGCGCTGGATCCCCGTGGCGTTGCGCTGGAAGCACTTCGGATCGTCCGGGGCGGAAAGCAACTCAACGGCATCGCCGCCCTTCGCGAGAATAACGGACGCTGGGGCCTCTCCGCGACCCTTGCCGGAGACCTGGTGGATGGCACGGCAGCCCATGCGGCTTTCCAGCGCCTCCGGCGGCCCGATGGCAGCTGGTCCGGCGAGGCGCTGGCGATTAACCCGCTTCCGATCATCGACCTCGACATCCGGCTTTCCACGCGCGAATTCAAACTGGGCAATGTCGTCCTTTCGAATGTGGCGCTCTCGGTCCTGACCCGGCAGGGCCGGACGGAAATGGCCATCGTCGACAGCCGCTTCGGTGAGGGCATGGTCAAGGCCCGCGTCTCCCTGATCGACAATCCCGAAAGGCAGCAGGAATTGCGCCTGCAGGCCTCCGCCGAGCGCATCGATTTCGGGCGCTTCATGGAGCGCGCCTTCGGGTTCAACCGCCTGACCGGCGAGGGAACGCTGGTTGTGCAGGCAGAAGCCAAGGGGGCCTCCGTTTCCGCCCTTGCCGGCGCGCTGAACGGGACTGCTGCCATCGACATCAAGAACGGCGATGTGACCGGGATCGATCTCGCGAAACTTCTTACCCGCGCAACCGATGCGCGTCAGGATGCGGCCTTGCTCCTGGCCCTCGCCGGCAAGACCAGCTTCGAGATGCTGCGCGCCAATTTCGCTATCCGCGAGGGCAAGGTCGAACCGGTTGGATCGAGTTTTCTGTCGCCGCGCGTGACGGCGATGCTCGAAGGCGTGATGGATCTCGCAGCCCAGCGCCACCAGATGATCGTGGTGCTCCGTCGCCGGATCGATGAGCCGCCCCTGCCAAGCGAATTCTATGCTTTCCGGCTCGAAGGGCCGTTGCTGGCGCCCTCCGTCCGGCCAGACCTGCGGCTGCTGCAGAACCGTTCCTAGCCGGCTTCGCGCATCGCCTGGGCAATCCGCTGGCGAAGCGTGTCCGGATCGAGCAGGACCAGCGCGCCCCGGGTCCGCTCCATCAGGTTTTCCGTTTTCATGGCCCCGAGTTCCCGGGTGATCTGCTCTCTGCGGCACCCGACGCGTGCTGCAAGAACGTGATGCACCGGCGGCGGCGAAATCACGCGCGCCGGCGCAGCATTGGGGCGGGGCGCCGAAAGCCGGAGCAGTTCCGCATAGAGGCGGTGCCGGATATCGAGGACAGTGTGTTCGAGCAGGCGCACATTCAGGTCCCGCACCCGGGCCGCCAGCAGGCGCAGCAGCTTGTCCGAGAGAATGCGCGATGCGGCGATCATCTCGCGGAACACGCCGGCACTGATGATACAGATCTCGGCGCGCGTGAGAGCCGAGACATTGGCCGAGCGGGCAATCCCGTCAATCGCGGCAAGTTCGCCAAAGTATTCGCCTGCGCGCATATCCGCGAGAATCACTTCCTTGCCGCCGGCTGTGCGGATCTGGATGCGGACATCCCCGGCCGCGAGGAAATAGACATCGCTCGACTGATCCTCGAAATCGACGAGGATCTGCCCCTCCTCAACGCGCTTCCAGACGCAGCGGCGCTCGAAGCCCTTCAAATCGAGATCACTGGCATCCTTGAAGAACGGGATCGCGGCAAGCGACTGCATCGAGCCATTTCCTGACAGATCAAGAGACGTTTCATGCAAGCCTAGCGATGCAAGCCTGCTTGGCAAGCGGCCCTGCGCGGGGAAACCGTGCAACCCCAGGGTTTTCCGCCGGATTCCACGCCGTTCCCGCCCCTTGGCTGACGCAGCCAAAACATTCGGACAAAATCACCATGAAAGGGCTGGACAGGTTCCCCGCCATTTTCTAAAAGCACGGCTCTCGCGTCGGGCTAGCACCGCTGCGCAGGCCCGGGTAGCTCAGTTGGTAGAGCATGCGACTGAAAATCGCAGTGTCGCTGGTTCGATTCCGGCCCCGGGCACCATTCATTTCTCCCCGATCACCCGACAAGTGCCTTCCGGCCTTCGTTTACGATAGGCCTTAGGGAAAGCTTTGCTTTCTTGCGGTAGCCTTACGCCTGTTTCCAATTTGCGTTCAGGGGATGACACCGACAATGAAGGCCGATCCGATCACCAAAGAGCAGATCCAGATGGATTGCCCCGCCGGCAAGTTCCGCCTGATCACCCGCAGCGACATGGATGGCCTCGTTTGCGGCACGCTGCTGAAGGAGATCGACCTGGTCAGCGAGATCGAGTTCGTGCACCCCAAGGACATGCAGGATGGGAAGATCGCTGTCGGCGCGTCGGATATCTCGACCAACCTTCCCTATGTGCCGGGCATCTATGCCGCGTTCGACCATCATGCGAGCGAAGGCAAGCGCAATGCTGACAAGGCCGCGAACCACATCATCGATGTGAACGCGCCGTCGGCGGCGCGGGTTGTCTATGATTTCTTCGGCGGCCGCGAGGCATTCCCGCGGATCAACCCGGACATGATGCTCGCCGTCGACAAAGCCGATGCGGCCCGCTTCACACGCGATGATGTGCTTGATGCCCGCGGCTGGGAACTTCTTTCATTCCTGATGGATGCGCGCACGGGGCTCGGCCGGTTCCGCGACTTCCGGATCTCGAATTACCAGCTGATGATGCTGCTGATCGATGCCTGCCGCAATCACAGCTCGATCGAGACGATCCTCGAGCTGCCGGACATCAAGGAGCGCGTCGATCTCTACAAGACGCATCAGGCGCTCTCGCGCGAGCAGATCAAGCGCTGCACCCGCATCGACGGCACGCTGGCCATTCTCGATCTTCGCGGCGAGGAGACGATCTACGCCTCGAACCGGTTCATGGTCTATGCGCTGTTCCCGCAGGCCTCGATCTCGGTCCATGTCATGTGGGGCCGTGCCAAGCAGAACACGGTGCTGGCCTTCGGCAAATCGATCTTCGACCGTTCGAACCCGACCAATGTCGGCGAGCTGATGCTCGACCATGGCGGGGGTGGCCACCATGCCGCCGGCACCTGCCAGGTCGACAATGACGCGGCGGATGGCATCCTCGCCTCCATCGCAGCACGCATCAACCAGGAAGCCCGGCGCGCCGCCGCCTGAGCCTGATCGTTTCGGGTCGATCATACCATCAGGGCAGCGATTCCTTCGGGGGCGCTGCCCTTTCCTTTGGCAAGGTCAGCTCCGGCCGCCATCGACCGACAGGATCTGACCGCTGATCCAGCCCGCCTGTTCCGAGGCGAGGAACAGCGTGGCATGGGCGATGTCCTCGGCCGTACCAAGCCGGCGGGTATGGATGCCCTGAACCAGCCGCGCCTGCCCTTCCGGGCCATAGCTCTGCCATTGCCGTTCGGTAGCCGGGTTTGACCGGACGAAGCCGGGGGCAACGGCATTCGAGGTGATGCCTTTGGGTCCCAGATCCTGGCTCAGTTGCTTCGTCAGCCCTACAAGCGCATGTTTGGCCGCCGTGTAGGCCTGAATACCGGTCAGGCTCGGGCGCAGGCCGGCACCCGACGCGATATTGACGATCCGCCCCCAGCCTTGCGCGGACATGGGTAGGGACGCAGCCTGCGAGAGCCAGAACGCGCCGTCGACATTGGCTTCGAACAGCACACGCCAGCTTTCCTCGGTCACGGCCTCGACAGGGCCGCCCACCTGCCCGCGCACACCACCGGCGGCGTTGACCAGAATGTCGAGACGACCCTGATGATCGACAATCGAATGGACGGCATCATGCGCTGCTTCGCGCCGGCTGACATCCAGAACGATCGGCATCATGGCTTCTGCAACCGCGAAAGCGGTAAGGCCTTCCCCGTTCCGATCGGCCACAACAACAAGACAACCCGCTTCCTTCAGCGCCCGGGCGATGGCCTGCCCGATCCCTTGGGCGGCACCGGTTACCAAGGCAACGCGGCCATCGAGGCGGATCTCCATCAGGCCCCTCCTGCCAGCGGGATGAGTTCGGCGAACGTCTCGAAGGCCATCGGTTTCCGCCCGTCCTCGATATCGTGGATGAGGCTGACCAGCCGAGCGAGGACCGGGGTTTCGATGCCCGCCTCCCTCGCAAGGCTGGCAATGATGCCGATTTGAGGATCGACCTCGGTCTTCCGCTTGCGCACCGCCAGATCGCGATAGATGCCGGAATGCGTCTTGGCGGTGTGGCGGTTGAATTCCGAGAGGGCGGCAATCGAGGATTCCGCCTGCCCAGCCGGGGCACCCGGCGCGAAACATTCCGGATCGAAGCCATTGAAGCCGACTGGCTTCACGCCGCGCGCCCGGGCCACGGCCATCACTTCGCGGCCGAGAGCCACGAAAACCGGGACGCGGCGCGGATCGGCGAAGTTCGCGCTCATCGAGTCCGGTGTCAGTGCGGTGGCGAAAAGCATGGCACCATAGGCCAGCTTTCCCCAGAGATAGCCCCAGATATTGTCCGTCAGCACGGCAGCCGGCTCGAAGATGCGCAGCCATTCATGCATCTGCTGCGTGCGTGGCTGGACCGAACCGTCGATCTCGCCAACAACCACCGCCGCGCGGTTGCCGAACAGGATTTCTCCCGGGGCGAGCCAGTCCGCTCCGAAATTCACGAAGCAGCCCATCGTGCGTTTCGCGCCGATGATCCGGCTGATGGCGATTTCGTTCAGCCCGTTCTGCGCCGAGAGGACATAGCCATCCGGCGCAAGATGCGGCGCGAGTTTGACCAGGGCGGCCTCGGTGGCATGGGCCTTCACCGCCAGGACGATGATCGGCCAGGTGCCGGTCAAGGCCTCCGGTGTGACGGTTGGCACAACCTGCCGGAATTCCTCGACCGGTCCGGTAATCGAAAGACCTGTCGTCGAGCAGGCCCGGGCGTGCTCGACGACGATGTCAACCATGGTGACCGGCAGGCCTGCCCGCGCCCAATAGGCGCCGAGCGTGCCACCGATGGCGCCGGCACCCCAGATCAGGATCGGGGGCCGGCTGCTTGCTGCTTCGCCCGCCACGTTACTTCGCGGGCTTGATATTCATGGCGAGCGTATCCTCGTCGACGCGCGCCTTGATGGTGACCTTGCCCTTCTGCATCGCCCAGGCCGAGCCAACCGCGACGATCGGCAGGCGCTGGCGATCTTTCAGGACAAGCGCATTCGCATCCTCAAGGGCCTTGCGGCGCTTGCCCTCGTCCATCTCGACCGCGGCGATCTGGAGCAGCTTGTCCATCTCGCCGTTCTTGTAGCCGAGGACGTTGAAGGCCCCCATCTTCTTGGAAGGATCATTCGAATGGGCGAGCGAAGAGAGCGTGTAGTGCGCCTCACCAGTGAGCGTGCCCCAGCCCGACATTGAGGCCGAGAACTCGCCGCGCGTCCGGGCGGGGAAGAAGACCGCCGCCGGCTGGGCGTTCGGCGTTGCGTCGATTCCGATCGCCGCGAGCATCTGCGCGATCGAGGTTCCGACCTGCGTATCGCCCGGCAGCCGGTCCTTCGTGAAGGAGAACTGCATCTTGAAGCCGTTCGGATAGCCGGCTGCCGCGAGTTGCTGCTTCGCCTTGGCGGGGTTGTATTCCCGCGCCGGGAGCGTCTTGTTGAAGCCGAAGATCGACGGCGTCACCATCTGGTTCACAGGTTTGCCAAGGCCTTCCATCGCCACTTCCGCGAGGGCGTTGCGGTCAATGGCCAGGTCGATGGCTTCACGGACGCGAATATCGAGGAAGGGGTTCTTCGGCAGCGCCGAACCATCCTTCGCCGTCACATTCAGCGCCTTTTCGCGCATATCCAATTCGACGTTGAAAACATAAACCGTATCAATGATCTGGACGTCGATCTTCGAATCGCGCTTCAGCGCTGCAACATCGGTAGCCGGAACGCGGGTGATCAGGTCAAGCTGGCCAGCCTTGAGCTGCGCGACGCGGGCGGCATCATTGGCGATCTCCTTGCGGACATGGCGCGCCCACGGTTCCTTCGGGCCCCAATAGCCGTCAAACCGATCGAGCACGAGATCACCCTTCGGCTGCCACGATACATACTTGTAGGGACCGGTTCCGACGGCGGCCTTCCCGGAATTGAAGGCCGCATTCGCGGATTCCTTGGTCAGGCCTGCTGCCGCCTTGTGCGAGACAATGAAGAGGCGGATGAAATCGTTCGGCAGCGTCGGAGCCGCGCCATCGGTGACGACATGAACCGTCAGCGGGTCGATGATTTTCGTCTCCTTGACGCGCCGGACATAGATCGTGGTCGGGTTTGGCCCGGCGACCATGGGGATGCGCTCGATCGAGAATTTCACATCCTCGGCCGTGAAGTCGGAGCCATCATGGAATTTAACGCCGGGGCGCAGCTTGAATTCCCAGGTCGTGTCGTTGATCGGCTTCCAGCTGGTCGCAAGGCGCGGCTCCAGTTCAAGCCCGTCGCCCGACCAGACCAGCGTATCGAAGACATGCTTCAGGGCCTCGGCATGCGTGCCGGTGGCGGTGAAATGCGGGTCGATGGAATCCGGCCCGCCGCGGACACCGATCGTCAGGGTCTGGGCCAGGACCGGCACGGCACTCGACAAGGCGGTGGCGCAGAAAAGGGCATAAACGAGCGGACGCATGGCGGTCTCCCTTGTTGATGCGTCCTCGCCCCTGGCGGGACGCCTGAACCGGCATTGAACGTGACGAATTCGCCCCCGTCAATTCCTTGTGGAACTGTTTTTTGCCCGTATAGTGGGTCTGGATGATCTGAACCGTTCGATTTGGAACCAGTTTATGCGCGACAAAACGGCACGTCGCCTGCCGGCGAAGCAGAATGATGAAATCGGCAACGTGGTTCCGTTCGGCTCGGCCGAGAATGGTGCGGACCTGCTCAACCGCCAGAGGCTCGATGCCTTCACGCATGCGCGCCTCTGGAAGAACCCGTGCGGTTTTGCAGCCCGGTTCAACTACCTTGCCCTGCGCTACAATGTGCCGCTTTATGGTTGGGTGAAAGAGCGTTTCGATCTTTCCCGCGTCGAATTCGTCGTGATCTACAGCCTGGCGATCCAGGATGGTGTCACTGCTAGCGAGATCGCGTCCTCGACAGCTTTCCCCAAGAACACGCTCAGCCGCGCGGTCAACCGGCTGATCGGCCTCGGCTTTGTCGCCCGTCGGACAGATGGCGACGATCGCCGGTCGCAAATCCTGACACTGACCGATGCCGGACGCGCCGTCTATGACGAGGCCCTGCCCCGCTTCGCCGGGCTGGAACAGGAAATGCTTGCTCCGCTCAGTCTCGTCGAGCGCGAGATGCTCTCCATGCTGCTCGCGAAGGTAGTGCTCGCCATGTTCCGCGGCGAGGCAGGGGCCGAAGCGGAGCTGCAAACCGGCGCGGAGATGGAATAAGCCATGCGCATTGCGGACATGAACTGGATGCAGGCGGAAGCTCGGGCTCGCACCGATGATCGGGCGGTGCTGCCGCTCGGCTCGACCGAGCAGCACGCCTATCTCAGTCTCGCGGTGGATGCGATCCTCGCGGAACGCGTGGCTGTGGAAGCGGTCGGGGAGAGCGGCATCCCCGTCTTTCCGGTCCAACCCTACGGGTTCACGCCGAATTTCGTCGAGTATCCCGGTTCTGTGACTTTGCGCCTCTCGACCTGGATTGCCGTCGTGACGGATATCCTCGACGGGCTGGTGCGGTCCGGCTTCCGGCGCATCGTCATCGTCAACGGGCATGGCGGCAACTCGCCTGCCCATGGTGCCGTGCTGGAATGGCTCGACCTGAACCGGGGCTGCCAGGTGAAATGGCACAATTGGTGGAACGCTCCGGAGACTTTCGCCAAGGTGAAGGCGATTGATCCCGTTGCGAGCCATGCCTCCTGGATGGAGAATTTTCCCTGGACGCGCCTGCCGGGCGTAACGATGCCTGGCCACCAGAAGCCGATGATGGATATGGGCCGCTTCTCCGCGCTCGACCCCGGCGCGAAGAAGGCGCTGCTGGGGGACGGCAATTACGGCGGGCTCTACCAGCGTTCCGACGCGGATATGCTGGCAATCTGGGCGGTCGCCATTGCCGAGACGCGGGCGCTGATCACCGAGGGCTGGGCCTGATGCTCGGCTTCATGATCCAGCGCCTGCTGCAGGCCTTGGTGGTGATGCTGGTCATCTCCGCGCTGGTCTTCATCGGCGTCTATGCGGTCGGGAACCCGATCGACGTGCTGATCTCGCCCGATGCCACGCAGCAGATCCGCGAAGAGGCCATCCGGGCCTACGGGCTCGACCAGCCGCTCTGGAAACAATATCTCGACTTCCTCGCGCGGCTCATCCGCGGCGATTTCGGCCGCTCCTTCATCTACAACATGCCGGTGCTCGACCTCATCGCCTCGCGCGTTCCGGCGACGCTGGAACTGACGCTCGTCGCCGTGCTCGGCGCGACCTTTCTCGGCGTTCCGCTGGGCATGTATGCCGGCTACCGGCCTGACAGCGTGCTGGCCAAGATCATCATGACCGTATCGATCTTCGGCTTCTCGGTGCCGACCTTCTGGATCGGCCTCGTGCTGATTTTCACCTTCGCGGTCCAGCTCGGCTGGCTGCCCGCTGGCAACCGCGGCGAGACGGCCATGCTGTTCGGCGTGGAATGGAGCCTGCTGACCGCGAATGGCTGGCTGCATCTGTTGCTGCCGGCGCTGAATCTCTCGCTGTTCAAATTCGCGATGATGGTCCGGCTGGCGCGGGCCGGAACACGCGAGACCATGCTGTCCGACACGGTGCGCTTTGCGCGGGCGGCGGGCGAAAGCGAGTTCACCATCCTCCGGCGACATGTGCTGCGGCTGATCTCGATCCCGATCGTGACCGTGTTCGGGCTCGAATTCGGCTCAACCATGGCCTTCGCCGTGGTCACGGAGACAATCTTCTCCTGGCCCGGAGTCGGGAAGCTGATCATCGATTCCATTTCCTCGCTCGACCGCCCCGTCATGGTCGCCTACCTGATGCTGGTCGCGTTCTTCTTCATCGTCATCAACCTGCTGGTCGACCTCTCCTACGCCGCATTGGATCCGCGGTTGCGGACAAGGAGAGCGACATGAGCGCGACAACGCCCCTCGCCCGCTTCTGGGATGATTTCCGCGCCAACACCCTGGCCGTCATCGCGCTCGGCGTTGTGATCATCATTGTCCTGATCGCCCTGGCTGCGCCGCTGATTGCGCCGCAG
This sequence comes from Rhabdaerophilum sp. SD176, assembly GCF_030143245.1. Lineage (GTDB taxonomy): Bacteria > Pseudomonadota > Alphaproteobacteria > Rhizobiales > Beijerinckiaceae > Rhabdaerophilum. The sequence continues at coordinate 18,367 of NZ_JARJNS010000006.1, forward strand.
AATCCCTATGACCTCGCCACCCTCGTGCTGACCGATGCACGACGCCCGCCGGGCTTTGTCGGCTCGAAGGGCTTCACGCATTGGCTCGGCACTGACGCGCAGGGGCGTGACCTGCTTTCGGCCATTCTCTACGGGCTGCGGATCTCGATCCAGATCGGGATCCTTGCCGGGGCGATCGCGTTTGCCATCGGAGCGACGCTCGGCACGTTCGCCGCCTATTTCGGCGGGCGGATCGAGGCGCTGATCATGCGGATCATCGATCTGCAGCTCTCTTTCCCAGCCATCCTGCTGGCGCTGGTACTGGCGGCCCTGCTGGGACAGGGCAAAGGGCCGCTGATCGCCGCGCTGGTGACGGCCCAATATGCCTATTTCGCCCGCACGGCGCATGGCGCGGCCTCGGCGGAGCGTTCGAAGGAGTATGTCGAGGCAGCCCTCTCGACGCCGCTCTCCCCGCGCCGGGTGGTGTTCCGCCATATCCTGCCGAATTGCATGCCGCCGCTGATCGTTGTGGCCACGGTGCAGATCGCCAATTCGATTGCTCTCGAAGCGACGCTTTCGTTCCTCGGGCTCGGCCTGCCGGTCAGCGAGCCTTCGCTTGGCATGCTGATCGCCAATGGCTTCCAGTACATGCTCTCGGGCCGATACTGGATTTCGATCTATCCCGGCGTGGCGCTGATCATCCTGATCGTCGCGATCAATCTCGTCGGCGACCAGATCCGCGATCAGCTCAATCCGAGGTTGCGCCGATGAATCCGCTCCTCGAGGTCCGTGACCTGAAAACACAGTTCGCCACCCGAAACGGACCGCTCAAGGCGGTGGACGGGGTGAGTTTCTCGCTGGAAGAGGGCGAAATCATCGGCCTCGTTGGCGAATCCGGCTCCGGCAAGAGCGTCACCGGCTTTTCGCTGCTCGGTCTCATCGATCCGCCCGGCCGGATCACCGGTGGCTCGGTCAAGCTGATGGGCCGCGAGCTGGTTGGCCTGCCGCCTTCGGATCTCCGGAAAATCCGTGGCCGGGAGATCTCGATGGTCTTCCAGGACCCGTCGGCGACGCTGAACCCGGTCCTCACGATCGGCATGCAGATGCGGCTGGCGCTCGAGGCGCATGAGCGGATCGGCGAGGCTGCCGCGCGCGAGCGTTCTGCCGCCGTCCTCAACCGGGTGGGGATTCCGGACGCAGCACGGCGGCTCGATGCCCATCCGCACCAGTTTTCCGGCGGCATGCGCCAGCGCGTGGCCATTGCCATCGCGCTGCTGAACCGGCCGCGGCTCATCATCTGCGATGAGCCGACCACGGCGCTTGATGTGTCGATCCAGGCGCAGATCCTGACCGAAATGCGCAGCCTCGCCGAGGAAATGCGCACGGCGATGATCTGGATCAGCCATGATCTCGCAACCGTCTCGTCCATCGCCAGCCGCCTGCTGGTCATGTATGCAGGCCGGATCATCGAGGAAGGTCCTGTCGCGGCGGTCCTGCGCCAGCCACGCCATCCCTATACGGCGGGTCTGCTGGCCTCCCTGCCCGCCCGCGCCGAGCCGGGTACCGATCTCGTGCAGATTCCCGGCTCCACCCCCTCGCTTTTTGACCTGCCACCGGGCTGCGCCTTCCAGCCGCGCTGCAGCTACCGGACACCGGAATGCAGCGTGACGCCTGACCTTGTGGCCGCCGGAACCGGCCGCAGCCATCGCTGCCACCATCCGCTCGGGGAGATCCCGGCATGAGCGCGCTGATCGATGTCCGCACCGTTTCCAAGCGTTTCTCGCCCCGGCTTTCATTGGGCGAGAAGATCGCCGTCCGGCTGGGCCAGCCGATCGAAACGCGGACGGTGCATGCGGTTGACGGGGTCTCGCTCGAGATCAGCAAGGGCGAAGTGCTCGGCCTTGTCGGTGAATCCGGCTGCGGGAAATCGACCCTCGGTCGGATGATCGCCGGCATCCACGCGCCCAATGATGGCACCGTGACGCTGGATGGCGAGCCGATCCTTGGCTTGGACGGCCGAAAGCGGACGACACGGATCCAGATGATCTTCCAGGATCCGTTCGCCTCGCTCGATCCCCGCATCCGCATCGGCGAGACGATCAGCGAAGGGCCGATCGCGCATGAGCTCGTGACACGATCCGGCGCGCGGGCCTATGCCGAGACCTGGCTGACGGCCGTCGGGCTGCCCAAGGATGCGGCCGATCGTTTCCCGCACCAGTTTTCGGGCGGCCAGCGGCAGCGGATCGCCATTGCACGCGCGCTGGCGATGCAGCCGGACATGCTGGTCTGCGACGAGCCCGTTGCCTCGCTCGACGTGTCGATCCAGGCGCAGATCGTCAACCTGTTCCTCAAGCTGCGCCGCGATCTCGGGTTGACGATGCTCTTCATCAGCCATGATCTCGGCATCGTGCGCCACATCTCAGACCGGATCGCTATCATGTATCTCGGCCGGATCGTCGAGCAGGGGCTGACGGAGGCGATCTACCGCGCGCCTGCACATCCCTATACCCGCGCGCTGCTGGACAGCATCCCGAAGCTCGTTACCGATTCGGACGAACTGGTGACCTTCCGGCCGATTTCCGGTGAGCTGCCCTCGCCGCTTGCGCCTCCGCCGGGCTGCCATTTCCATCTGCGCTGTCCGAAAGTACAGCCGATCTGCCGGGAAGCCGTGCCTCCCCGTACCGCCATTACCGGGTCGCGCGATGTGGCCTGTCATTTTCCGCTGGAGACGTGACGCATGGAACCCTGGGAATGGAGCGAGGCGGAATGGCGCCGTCGGGTCAATCAGGTCCGGGCAGGCCGTTCGCTGAAGCCGGCGCGATGGCCCGGCGGCAAGCGCTGCGCTGTCGCCCTGTCCTTTGACAGTGACCACGAGACCAATGAACTGCGTGACGGCGGCATTTCTGTCGGGCGGATGTCCTGGGGGCAATATGGCAATCGCGTCGGCGTGCCGAAGATCCTCGAGATCCTGCGCCGGGAAAACGTGCCGGCCACGTTCTTCGTTCCTGCCGTGGCCGCCCTGCTCTATCCGGACGAGCAGCGCCGCGTGGTGGCCGAAGGACACGAGATCGGCCTGCATGGCTGGATCCACGAGCTGAATTCGGTCCTGCCGGAGCCTGTCGAACGCGACCTGCATTTCCGGGCCGCAGATACCCTGACCACAATTACCGGCATGCGTCCGGAGGGGATGCGGACGCCGTCCTGGGATTTCTCGCCGGCGACGCTGAAGATCCAGCGGGAGTTGGGCCTTCTCTACGATTCCTCGCTGATGGCCGACAATGATCCCTATGAATTGCTGGAAGACGGGAAGCCGACGGGGATCGTGGAACTGCCCGTCGAGTGGATCCGCGATGATGCGCCCTATTTCAACATGAACCGCTTCCAGGCGCTGCGGCCCTACACGCCGCCGACGGCCGTGCTCGACATTTTCCTGCGCGAATTCGAAGGTGCCTATGCAGAAAACGGGCTCTTCCTGCTGACCATGCATCCGCATGTTACCGGCTACCGCTCACGCCTCTTCATTCTCGAGGAGCTGATCCGTGCCGCCAAAGCCAAGGGCGATTGCTGGTTCGCCACCCATGCCGAGATCGCGCGCCACTGCGCCGACCAAGGCGGGATTGCAAGATAATTATGTATAACGAATATTGTCCGATCGTGATCGTGCCTTATCTCCCCCCGCTTCCGCAGCGGTTCCGACCGCCCGGACCCGGGTTTCGCCAGCCTTGCCGTTTGTGAAGGACCCCGTGCCATGAGTTTCATCAATCCCGCCCGCTTCACCACGCGGCCGGAAATCACCGGGACCTTCGGGGTCGTGGCCTCGACCCACTGGATCGCGACGGCGGTGGGCATGGGAATCCTCGAGCGCGACGGCAATGCCTTCGATGCCGGCGTGGCAACGGCTTTCACGCTGCAGATTGTCGAACCACATCTCAACGGGCCCGGTGGTGACGTGCCGATCATGGTCCATTCTGCCGGCAAGGGGCAGACGGAAGTGATCTGCGGCCAAGGCGTGGCGCCGGCCGGGTTGACCATCGCGCATTGCCGGGCGCTGGGGCTGGACCTTGTTCCCGGCACAGGGCTGCTGGCCCCTTGCGTGCCGGGCACATTCGACGCCTACATGCTCCTCCTGCGCGACTACGGCACGATGTCGCTTCGGGCGGTGCTTGAGCCCGCGATTTCCTATGCGCGGCACGGCTATCCGCTGATCGAGCGGATCGTGGCGACGATCCGGACCGTTGAAGCGCTGTTCCGCGAGCATTGGAAGACCTCCGCTGATCTCTATTTGCCGGGCGGTCGATTGCCCCTTCCCGGCAGCCGGTTCCGGAACCCTGCCTTGGCCGATACCTACGAGCGCCTGCTGCGCGAGGCCGAAGCCGGCGGCGGTGGCCGCGAGGCCGTCATCGAGCGGGCGCGCAAGATCTGGTCGCAGGGCTTCATTGCCGAGGCGATCGACCTGTTCTGCCGGACCCAGGACGTCATGGATGTTTCAGGCCGTGCCCATCGCGGCGTGCTCAACGGGGATGACATGGCCCGCTGGAAGGCCAGCGTCGAACGGCCGGCCGAATACCAGTACGGGCGCTATACGGTCCAGAAGCCTGGCGCGTGGTGCCAGGGGATTGCCACCTTGCAGCAACTGGCCCTGCTCAAGGGCTTCGATCTTGACGGGCTCGATCCGGCCGGACCGGATTTCATCCATCTCCAGGTCGAGGCCGCCAAGCTCGCCTTTGCCGACCGCGATACCTTCCTCGGCGATCCCGACCATGTGACGGTGCCGCTCGGGACACTTCTTTCGGACGCCTACAATGTCCAGCGGCGGACCCTCATCACCGACCGGGCCTCACACGAGCAGCGGCCGGGAGTCATTCCCGGTTTCGGCGGCGCGATGGCGGTGAAGGCCGTTACCGGGCCGCGTCAGGCCGTCAGTGCCGGGGGCGCGGGGGAACCGACGGTGGGCGATATCCATACCGGCCATGGCGCCGGCGAGGTGGTCGAGCCCAATGGCATCACTCGCGGCGATACCGTGCATTTCGACATTATCGACCGTCATGGCAACATGATCGCGGCGACTCCCTCCGGCGGCTGGCTGCAATCCTCACCGGTCATTCCCGAACTCGGGTTCTGCCTCGGCTCGCGCGCCCAGATGTTCATGCTGGACGAGAGCCATCCCGCGGCGCTCGGCCTGGGCCGGCGGCCGCGTACCACGCTCTCGCCCACCATGGCCCTGCGCGACGGGAAGCCATATCTCGCCTGGGGTTCGCCGGGCGGGGACCAGCAGGACCAATGGATTCCGCAGATGTTCCTCAGGCATGTCCATTCCGGCATGAACCTGCAGGAAGCCATCGACGCCCCGGCCTGGCATACCGAGCATTTCCCGACCTCGTTCTGGCCGCGTACGGCCCGGCCGGGGGTGATCGTTGTGGAATCCCGCGTTTCGAAAACTACCATCGCCGAGCTGGAACGGCGCGGCCATATCGTCGAGATCGGACCGGAATGGTCCGAGGGGCGGTTGGTTGCGGCCTCGCAGGACGGGGAGTTTCTGCGCGCCGCCGCCAATCCGCGGGGCATGCAGGGCTATGCGGCTGGCCGGTAGGAGGCACGGATGACCTGGTCCATCATTGCCAAGGATGCGACTACCGGACAGATCGGCATTGCCGTCTCGACCTGTGCCTTCGCGGTCGGGGCCCGCGTGCCCTTCATCGAAACCGGGACGGGGGCCATCGCAAGCCAGGCCTTCGTCAACCCGTTCTATGGCTTGCGCGGGATGGCGCTGCTCCGGGCCGGCGCGACCGCGCAGCAGGCGCTCGACATCCTGACCGCGCAGGATGAAGGCCGGGGCCAGCGGCAAGCGCATATCCGGGATCATGCCGGGCGGATTGCCGCATATACCGGGGCGGATTGCGTGCCCTGGTGCGGGCATCTCGTCCGCGAGACGTTCTCTGTGGCCGGCAACATGCTGGCCGGGCCGGAGGTGATCGCCGAAACGGCGCGCGTCTTCGAAGGCCGGACTGACCTGCCGTTCGCGAAACGGCTGATCGCCGCGCTGAAGGCCGGCGAGGCCGCGGGCGGTGACAAGCGCGGGAAGCAATCCGCCGCGCTGCTGATCCATGATGACGAGGAATATGCCCTGTTCGATCTTCGCGTCGATGACCATGCCGATCCCCTCGCCGAGCTGGAGCGGCTGGAACGCGTCGCCCATGAGCGCTACCTTCATTACCGAAAGGTCATGCCCCGGCGGGGTGACCCGTCCGGCGTGACCAACCGGGACGACATCGAACGGCTTATCGCACAGTCGATTGCCGCGGAGGCGCAGGGATGAGCGCGCTTCTGCAGGTCGAGAACCTGACCGTCAGCTTCGGCACCCCAAATGGTGGCCGGATCCTTGCGGTCGACGGGCTCAGCTTCGACCTGCAACCCGGACGCACGCTCGGCATTGTTGGCGAATCCGGCTCCGGCAAGAGCGTGACGTCACTGGCCGTGATGGGCCTGCTCCAGAAGGGTGCGGCGCGGATCGGCGGCCGGATCCGCTTCCGGGAGGACAGCCTGCTCGATGCTCCGGCTGACCGGTTGCGCGACCTGCGGGGCAACCGGATGGCGATGATTTTCCAGGAGCCGATGACCTCGCTCAATCCCTCGCACCGGATCGGCGACCAGATTGCCGAAGCGGTGGTCCGCCATCGCGGATGGAGCCGGGAGGCGGCCTGGGCCCATGCGGTGGAGATGCTGCGCAAGGTGCGTATTCCCGAGCCGGAGGCGCGGGCGGCCGATTACCCGCACAAGCTCTCGGGTGGCATGCGCCAGCGCGCGATGATCGCCATGGCGCTGGCCTGCGATCCGGAATTGCTGATCGCCGACGAGCCGACCACTGCGCTCGACGTGACGATCCAGGCGCAGATTCTCGAGCTTCTTCAGGATCTTCGTCGCGAGACAGGCGCGGCGGTGATCCTGATCACCCATGATCTCGGCGTCGTGGCCGAAGTGGTGGACGAAGTGCTCGTCATGTATGCGGGCCAGGTGGTTGAACGGGCCAGCGTCGGGGCGCTATTCACCCTGCCGCAGCATCCCTATACGCTCGGTCTGCTGGGCTCGATCCCACGGCTCGACCACCGCAAGGAGCGGCTGGCGGCGATTTCCGGCGCCGTGCCCGATATGAGCGACCCGCCGCCGGGCTGCCGCTTCGCCGCGCGCTGCCCCTTCGCCGATGCACGTTGCCGGGCCGAGGCCCCGCCTCTTGCGGCAATCGGCCCTGATCGCTTCTCCCGCTGCTGGAAGGCGCCGCTGGAGGAGCTTGCCGCATGAATGCCCTGCTCGATGCCCGCGGCCTCTCCAAGCGCTTCGTCGCCCGGACCAATGTGTTCGGGAAGCCAACGGCGCATGTCCAGGCGGTCGATGGCGTCGATCTTGCGCTGGAAGCCGGGGAAACACTGGCGCTGGTCGGGGAATCCGGCTGCGGCAAATCGACACTCGGCCGGATGCTGATGCGGTTGATCGAGCCCAGCGGCGGCTCGCTGCATTTCAATGACCGCGACCTGCTGGCGCTGGATGATGATGCCATGCGGCATCTGCGGCGCGAGATCCAGATCATCTTCCAGGATCCGTTCGCCTCGCTCAATCCGCGCATGTCCGTCGGCGAGGCGATTGCCGAGCCCCTGCTGCTGCACGGGATCGTGCCGCCCGGCCAGCGGGCGGAGCGGGTGGCGAGCCTGCTGGAAACTGTCGGGCTGCGGCCGGAGCATGCGGCACGCTATCCGCATGAATTCTCCGGCGGGCAGCGGCAGCGTGTCGTGATCGCCCGGGCCTTGGCCAGCGAACCGCGCCTGATCATCTGCGACGAACCCGTCTCGGCACTGGATGTCTCGATCCGGGCGCAGATCCTCAACCTGTTGCGCGACCTGCAGCGCCGGCTTGGGCTGGCGATGGTTTTCATCAGCCATGACCTTGCTGTGGTAAAGCATATCGCTGACCGCGTGGCGGTGATGTATCTCGGCCGGATCGTCGAGATCGGCCCGGCCGATGCCGTGTTTGCGAGGCCGCTCCACCCCTACACGCATGCCCTGCTTTCGGCGATCCCGATGGCGAGCGCCACGCGCCGGGGCCGGCGGATTGTGCTCGAGGGCGATGTGCCGAGCCCTCTCAACCCACCGCCGGGCTGCCATCTGCATCGTCGTTGCCCGCATGCACAGCAGCAGTGCCGCACGGCCATCCCCGTGCTGTCCGGCGAAGCTGGCCACCGTGTTGCTTGCCATTTCGCCAAGGATATCCCGCTCGATCCGGAGCTTCTCCCGCGCGAGACCGACCCGGATCCGCGTCTTTCCCGCCTGCTCTCGGCCTTCGAGGCCGGGACAAACCGTGCCTTGATCGCCCCTGACCCTTCGGAGACCTGACATGAAGACAAGCCTGCGCCTCGGGCTCATCGCCCTGCTTTCCGTTCCCGCTCTGGCCGGCCCTGCTTTCGCCCAGTCCCAGATTCGTATCGGGTTGGCCGAGGACCCGGATGTGCTCGATCCGACCCTCGCCCGGACCTATGTCGGGCGGATCGTCTTCTCCTCAATCTGCGACAAGCTGTTCGATATCGACGAGAAGCTGTCCGTCGTTCCGCAACTCGCGCTCAGCCACGACACTTCGGCCGACGGCAAGACTGTCACGATCAAGCTGCGGCCGGGTGTGAAGTTCCATGATGGCGAGGCGCTGGATGCCGAAGCCGCGAAATTCTCGATCGACCGGCACCGGACCATGCAGGGTTCCTTCCGCCGTGGCGAGCTGAGCCAGGTCGCTTCCGTCGAGGTGGTGGATCCGCTGACGATCCGTATCAACCTCAAGACGCCGTTCTCGCCGCTTATCGCCCAGCTGACCGACCGATCCGGCATGATGGTCTCGCCGAAGGCAGCCAAGGAAGCCGGCGACAAGTTCGGCCAGAAGCCGGTCTGCGCAGGGCCCTACAAATTCGTCGAACGCGTCCAGCAGGACCGGATCGTCGTCGAGCGCTTCACCGATTATTGGGACAAGGCCAATGTCTCGATCGACCGGATCACCTATGTTCCGATCGCGGATTCAACCGTGCGCCTGGCCAATCTCAAATCCGGCCAGCTTGACCTGATCGAACGCGCGCTGGCGACCGACCTCAAGGACATCCGCTCCACTCGCGGACTGAAGGTCGCGACGGCCTATGAGCTGGGCTATCAGGGCCTGACGATCAATGTCGGCAAGGGCGAGGCTGCGAAGGGCCCACTTGGCTCGGATGCCCGCGTCCGGCAGGCGTTGGAGGCGGCGATCGACCGCGAGGCGTTGGTCCAGGTGGTCTTCAACGGCGAATTCAAGCCTGGCAACCAGTGGGTGAACCCGGACAATGCCTTCTACCAGAAGAGCATTCCGGTGCCGAAGCGCGATGTCGCCAAGGCGAAGAAGCTTCTCGCCGATGCCGGCGTGAAACTGCCGGTGCCTGTGGACCTGATGGTGCCGAATAACCCGGAAACCCGTCAGGTGGCGGAAGTCATGCAGGCCATGGCGGCGGAAGCGGGCTTTGATATCAAGATCCGCGTGACGGAATTCGCGACATCGCTGAAGGAAGCCGAAGCCGGCAATTACCAGGCCTATATCCTCGCCTGGTCGGGCCGGACCGACCCGGATGGCAACATCCATTCCTTCGCCAGCACCGGCGCGCCGAACAATTATTCGGCTTATTCCAATGCTGTCGTCGACGCTGCGCTCGTCGAAGCCCGGACGAAGAACGCGATGGCTGACCGGATGGCCGCCTACCAGAAGGCAGCAAGCCAGCTCTCGAAGGACCTGCCGATCGTGTATCTCTACCATCGGCTGGTGATCATCGCCCATCGTGACCGGCTTGAAGGCTATCGCCAGATGCCGGATGGCCTTGTCCGCGTGGTCGGCCTGAAGGTGAAGGGCTGAGCCGATGTTCGCGCTGATCTCCCGGCGGCTGCTGCAACTGGTTCCGACGGTCATCATCGTCTCGATGATGATCTTCGGGCTGCAGCAATTGCTGCCGGGCGATCCGGCCACGATCATGGCCGGGGAAGAGCGCGACCCGGAGGTGATCGAGCAGATCCGCAAGCAATATCGGCTCGATCAACCCATCCCGCTGCAATATGTCTACTGGATCAAGGGCGTAGTGAGCGGTGATCTTGGCGAGTCGATGCGCCTGAAGGAGCCGGTCTCGCGCCTCGTGGCACAGAAACTCCCGGTCACGCTGCAGCTTGCTACGATGGCGATGCTGATCGCGATCCTGATCGGGGTGCCGGCGGGGATCATCTCCGCCGTCAAGAAGGGCACGGCATGGGATTATCTCGTGAACGTGATCTCGCTCTGGGGGATTTCGACGCCGAATTTCTGGCTCGGCATCCTGATGATCTTCCTGTTCTCCGTCCATCTCGGCTGGTTGCCGGCCTCGGGCTATGTCAGCCCGTTCGAGGATCCGTGGCAATCGCTCAAGACCACGATCATGCCGGCCTTCGTGCTGGGCAATTCGATCGCCGGCGTGCTGATGCGCCATACCCGTGCGGCCATGTTGCAGGCGCTGTCCTCGGATTATGTGCGCACTGCCCGCGCGAAGGGGCTCGGCGAGAAGCGTGTCATCCTCGCGCATGCGATGCGCAACGCCCTCACGCCCGTGATCACGCTCGGGGCGCTCGAATTCGGAACGCTCCTGTCCGGTGCGGTTCTGACCGAGCAGATCTTCACCATTCCCGGCTTCGGCAAGCTGATCGTCGATGCCGTGTTCAACCGGGATTATGCGGTGGTTCAGGGCGTGGTGCTTGTGACTTCCGCCACCTATATCATCCTGAATCTACTCGCGGATATCGGCTACATCCTCGTCAATCCGAGGCTCCGAGCATGAGTGCCGTCGCGCCCGCCCTCGCACCGGCCCGTCAACCGGAAACACCGCTGCGGCGGGCCTGGAGACGGCTGCGCGCCCGCAAGGCGGCGATGTTCGGGCTCGTGGTGATCGTGGCTCTGGTGATCATCGCGGTCTTCGCGCCGCTGATTGCGCCGTTCGACCCGACCCGGCAGAGCTGGGCCGCCGTGCGCAAGGCGCCCTCGGCGCTGCATTGGTTCGGGACAGATGAAGTCGGGCGCGATCTTCTCTCCCGCATCATCTATGGAACGCGGGCCTCGCTGGCCGCCGGGGTGGTTTCAGTGGGAATCGCCGTCGCACTCGGCGTGCCGCTCGGCCTGCTGGCGGGATACGGACCGCGCTGGATCGACACGATCCTTTCGCGCATCACCGATGCGATGCTCGCGAGCCCGTTCCTGATCCTCGCCATCGCCCTTGCGGCCTTTCTCGGGCCAAGCCTCACCAATGCGATGATCGCGATTGGCATCACAGCCACGCCGATTTTCATCCGGCTGACGCGCGGACAGGTTCTCGCCGTGAAGGTGGAGGATTATGTCGAGAGTGCCCGGGCCGTCGGCAATCCGCGCTGGCGGATCGCAGTGAAGCATATTCTGCCGAATGTCATGCCACAGCTGCTGGTGCAGATCACGCTGACCATTGCCATGGCGGTGATCGCTGAAGCCAGCCTCTCCTTTCTTGGTCTTGGCCAACAGCCCCCTGCCCCGTCCTGGGGTTCGATGCTGAACTCGGCGCAGCGCTTCCTGACCAATGCGCCCTGGATGGCGATCTGGCCCGGCATCGCCATTTTTATCACCGTGTTGTCCTTCAACCTGCTCGGTGACGGGCTGCGTGACGCGTTCGACCCGCGCGAACGTGGCTAGGTGAAGGACGGACTGCCTCTTTTCCCGCCTGTTGGCGGCATGAATGCTGTGGAATTCAGCCGTTCGCCTTTTCTTTGGGCACGACCTAGCTAAGCTCCCTCATAAGCAGGGCCTCGCGGACGGCATGACCGTTGCTTCGTCTTGCGCCGGTCGCCTACGCAACCACCATCATGGAGCCCGATGTGACTCTTCTTTCCCGTTTCGTTTCCCGCCGTTTCGTGACCGGCAGCCTCGCTGCCCTCGCCCTTGCCGGGGCTGGCGCCGCCACCGCACAGGCCCAGACCAAGATCCGCTTCACGCTGGACTGGCGCTTCGAAGGCCCCTCCGCCGCTTTCCTGCTGGCCCTCGACAAGGGGTATTACGCCGCCGAGGGTCTCGACGTCACGGTCGATACCGGCAACGGCTCGCGCGAGGCCATTCCGCGTGTGGCCTCCGGCACCTATGATCTCGGGTTCGGCGACGTCAATTCGCTCATCCGCTTCCGCGACGAGAACCCCAGCGTCAACGTCAAGGGCGTGATGATGGTCTATGACCGCCCGCCCTTCGCCATTATCGGGCGCAAGTCCAAGGGCATCACGGCCGACATCAAGAGCCTGGACGGCAAGAAGTTCGGCGCGCCGGCAGCCGATGCGGCCTATGCGCAATGGCCGATCTTCAAAGCGGTCAACAAGATCGACGCTTCGAAGATGAAGTTCGAGAATGTCGGTTTCCCGGTCCGCGAGCCGATGCTGGCGACCGGCGAAGTCGATGCCGTGTTCGGCTTCTCGATCTCGTCGGTCATCAATCTCAAGGCGCGCGGCGTGCCGGAGAGCGATATCGTCAGCATGCTGATGAGCGATTACGGCGTCGAACTCTACGGCAACGTGATCATGGCCTCGCCCAAGATCCAGCAGGAGAACCCTGAAGCCATCCGCAAGTTCATCCGCGCCTTCACCAAGGCCTGGCGCGATGTGGTGAAGGACCCGGCGACGGCGGTCGACAGCGTGCTCAAGCGCAACGACGTCGCGAAGAAGGATGTTGAGCTTGAGCGGCTCAACATGTTGCTCGCTCAGAACATCCTGACGCCTTATGTCCTCGCGAACGGGCTTGGCGGCATCGATGCCGGCCGCTTCGAACGGGCTATGGCGCAGATCGCGCTGGTGGCCCCGTTCAAGAGCCAGCCCAAGATGGCGGACCTCTTCACCGAGGAATACTTGCCGGCAAAGGCTGACCGGGCCATCAAGTAAGCCGGCCGGCCTCAGACCAGATCGCAGCCGGGGGGAACGCGCGTGGGCGAAGCATTCATCGCGCTGGACAAGGTCCAGCACGTCTATGGTGGTGAAGGCGGCGTTCTCGCCGTGGAAGACCTGACGCTCTCGGTTCGCGAAGGCGAATTCGTGGCGGTGGTCGGTCCTTCCGGCTGCGGAAAATCGACGCTGATGAAGCTCGCCACGGGGCTGCAATTTCCCCGTGCCGGCAGCGTGCGGGTGGACGGGCAGGCGGTGAGCAAGCCGGTGAAGATCGCCGGCATGGCCTTCCAGAACCCGACGCTGCTGCCCTGGCGCACAACGCTCGACAATATCCTCCTCCCGCTCGAAATCGTCGAGCCGCACCGGTCACGCCTCCGTCGCGAAAAGGCGGCCTATACCGAGAAGGCGGAGGCGCTTCTGGCTTCCGTCGGCCTCGGCGGCTTCGGCCCGAAATTCCCCTGGCAGCTCTCGGGCGGGATGCAGCAACGGGCTTCGCTCTGCCGTGCACTGATCCATGAGCCGCGCCTGCTGATGCTGGACGAGCCATTCGGAGCGCTCGATGCCTTTACCCGCGAGGAATTGTGGTGCGTCATCCGCGACCTTCAGGCGGCGCGGAAATTCACCGTCATCCTCGTCACGCATGACCTGCGCGAGGCGGTGTTCCTCGCCGACAAGGTGTTCTGCATGAGCGCCCGACCGGGCCGCATCATCGCCGAACGCGAGATCACCCTGCCCCGCCCGCGCGATCTCGAGGTGACCTATTCGCCCGAATTCGCCGATATCGTCCACGAGTTGCGCAGCCATATCAAGGATGCGCGCTCGGGCGTGCACTAACGGGAGGCCGGGATGACCAACAAACAGAAAATCGCCCTGGCGCCCTGGGTTTTCACGATTGGCTTCTTCCTGCTCTGGGAAGCGGCCTGCCGTCTTTTCGGCATTTCCAGCTTCGTGCTGCCTTCGCCGATGCAGATCGGCGCGGCGATGTGGGAATACCGGTCGCAACTGAGCTTCCACTCCTTCCACACCTTGTGGATGACGTTTGCCGGATTCGTGCTGGCCGTTGTCTTCGGCCTGCTGCTCGGGCTGGCGCTCGGCTCATCGAAGATCGTCCATGCCGGCACCTATCCGCTGCTGGTCGGGTTCAACGCGATCCCGAAAGTGGCAGTGGTGCCGATCCTGGTGATCTGGTTCGGCGTCGGCTGGTTGCCCGCGGTGCTGACAGCCTTCCTGATCTCGTTCTTCCCGATTGTCGTCAATGTCGCCACCGGCCTCGCGACGATCGAGCCCGAGGTCGAGGATGTGCTCAAGGCGCTCGGTGCCTCAAAGCTCGACATCATGACAAAGGTCGGCCTGCCGCGCTCGATGCCCTATTTCTTCGGGTCGCTGAAAGTGGCGATAACCCTCGCCTATGTCGGCTCGGTCATCGCCGAATACAACGCATCAAGCTACGGGATCGGCAACCTGATGGCCCGGGCTTCGGCCGATTTCAACGTGCCGTTGCTTTTTGCCGCGCTGATCGCCCTCGCCGTGCTCGGGGTCGCGATGTATGCGATTACGGCCTGGGTCGAGAAGCGGATGACGGGCTGGGCCCAGCGATCGGGCTTTGCCGCCGGCTGAGCGCATCGAGCCACTGGCCATAAGCGCGCGAACTGCCTAACCTTCCGCCAAAACAGGTGGAAACGACATGGCATCGCTTGCAGGCCGGAAGGCTCTCGTCACGGGCGCCTCCGGCGGATTGGGCGCGCATTTCGCACGGGTTCTCGCGCTGAACGGCGCAGCGGTTGCGGTCGCGGCCCGCCGCCTCGAGGATTGTGCGCGCATTGTCGCCGAGATTGCCGATCAGGGCGGCAAGGCCGTTGCCGTCACGCTCGATGTGCGGTCCACGCGGTCTGTCGAACAGGCGCTTGGCGAAACCGAGGCCGCGATCGGCCCGCTCGATATCCTTGTCAACAATGCAGGCATTGCCGAAACCGCGCCATGGCTCTCGGTTTCGGAAGATGCGTTCGAGCGCATCCTCGACACCAATCTCAAGGGCGCTTACCGGGTGGCGACGGGGTTCGCGCGGCTTGCCCGGGGCCGGAGCGCGCCGGCGAGCATTGTAAATATCGCTTCGATCCTCGGGCTCGGGGTGACCGGCCAGGTCGGCCCCTATGCGGTATCGAAAGCCGGCCTCGTCCAGATGACGCGGTCGATGGCCCTCGAATGGGCGCGGTTCGGCATCCGCGTCAATGCGCTCTGCCCTGGCTATGTCGAGACCGACATCAACCGCGATTTCTTCGCCACCGAGGCCGGGCAGGCGATCATCAAGCGCATTCCGCAGCGGCGGCTCGGCCAGATGGCCGATCTTGACGGTGCCCTGCTCCTGCTCGCCGGACCGGCGGGTGCCTACATGACCGGCACGACGCTGGCCGTCGATGGCGGCCATCTGCTGGCCCCGCTCTGAGGAAGAACGATGGATTTCACGATCAGCCCCGAACTCGACCGGCTGCGCCAGCGCATTGCCGGATTTGTCGCGGAGAACCTCGTGCCGCTGGAGGCAGATCCTGCCAGCTATGATGCCCATGAGAATATCGCGCTGCCGGTGCTGGAAACGATGCGCGCCAGGGCGCGGGCCGAGGGGCTGTGGTGCCTGCAACTGAAACCCGAGAGCGGCGGGCTTGGAATCGGCCGCATGGGTATGGCGGTCTGCTACGAGGCGATGAACCGCTCGATCTTCGGGCCGGTGGTCTTCAATTCCGCCGCGCCGGATGACGGGAACATGATGGTGCTCGAGGCCATCGGTACCCCGGCCCAGAAGGCATGCTGGCTGGCGCCGATCGTTTCCGGCGCGGTGCGCTCCGCCTTCGCCATGACGGAGCCCCATCCCGGGGGCGGCTCCGACCCGCAGATGATCCAGACGCGGGCCGAAAAGCAGCCGGACGGCTCCTGGCGGATCCATGGCCGGAAATGGTTCATTACCGGCGCGGGCGAAGCGAGCCATTTCATCCTGATCGCGCGCAGTTCGGATGATCCACGCTACGGGCTGACCGCCTTCCTGTTCCACAAGGACCAGCCGGGCTGGCAGATCGAGCGCCGCATCCCGATCATGGGTCCGGAAGAACATGGCGGCCATTGCGAACTGGTCTTCGACGGGCTGCATATCCCCGCCGACGCCGTGTTGCTCGGCGAGGGCCAGGGAATGAAGGTGACGCAGATCCGCCTGGGCCCGGCGCGGCTGACGCATTGCATGCGCTGGCTCGGGCTGGCGAAGCGCTGTGTCGAGATCGCAACCGCCTATGCCCGGGAGCGGACCGGCTTCGGCGTCCGGCTGGCCGATCGCGAGAGCATCCAGCTGATGCTGGGCGGCCTTGCCATGCAGATCGAGATCGGCCGGCTGCTGGTGATGAAGGCCGCCTTCGCGCTCGACCATGGCTCTTTCGCCCGGAAAGAAGTTTCGATGGCGAAGATCCAGGCAGCGAATACGCTCCATCAGGCGGCGGATATCGCCATCCAGATCAACGGCGCGCGCGGCTATTCGAAGGATACCGTCCTTGAGTGGATCTACCGCTATGCCCGCCAGGCGCGGCTGGTCGACGGGGCGGACGAGGTCCATCGCATGGTGCTCAACCGTTTCCTCGCCGAGGAGGGCCCGGATTTCTGGCATTGGCCAGTGGCTGGGGAAAAACTCCGATGAGCGCGGGCGACTGGGCTGTCGAGCCGCTCGCCGCCTATCTCTGGCAGGTACTGCCGGGCTGTTCCGGCCTGCCGCAGGTCGAGCGGATCTCGGGCGGGCAGTCAAACCCGACCTATTTCGTGACCTTTCCCGAACGGCGGCTTGTGCTGCGCAAGCAGCCGCCGGGCATCCTGCTGCCCTCGGCCCATGCCATCGATCGCGAGTTCCGCGTGCTGCGCGCGTTGGACGGAACCGGTGTTCCGGTGCCCGAGGCGCTGCATTTCTGCGAGGATCGGGCGATCATCGGCACACCGTTCTACCTGATGGAACGGCTGGAAGGCCGTGTCTTCCATGATTGCACCCTGCCCGGCGTGCCGGCCGGGCACCGACAGGCAATGGTTCTCTCGGTCGCGGAGGCGTTGGCGGCCCTGCATTCGGTGCAACCGCAGGCCGTGGGGCTCGGCGATTTCGGGCGTCCAGGCGACTATTTCGCTCGCCAGGTCAGCCGTTGGTCACGGCAATGGCAGGAGAACCGCACCCGCGAAGACGCCGCGATGGACCGGCTGATCGACTGGCTGCCTCGGCATATCCCGCCCGGCGAGGTGCAGTCGATCGTCCATGGCGACTTCCGGATCGGAAACATGATGTTCCATCCGAAAGAGCCGCGCGTGATCGCCATCCTTGACTGGGAGCTGGCGACACTCGGCCACCCTCTGGCGGATCTCGCGCATTTCTCGATGGCCTATGTCACCGCGCCGGATGAATATGGCGGTCTGCTCGGGCTCGATCTCGCGCGGCTCGGCTTGCCCGGACAGGCCGAGTTCGAGGAGGCCTACCGCCGGGCCAGCCCGCATGGCCTGAGCCTGCAGCCTTTCCACATGGCATTCGCGCTGTTCCGATGGGCGGCGATCTTCGAGGGCATCGCCTATCGCGCGCAGCGAGGCACCGCCAATGCCGGGAATGCCGCCGAGATCGGCCGCCTCTCTGCCGTCTTCGCAAACAGGGCTGTGGACTACCTCTGAGGGCGCCACTCCCGGTTTCATGACAAGCCGGCTCTTCATCTGCCTGTTGCATGTCGCCGCTAGCGCTTCTTCAACAAGAGGGATGTGGCCATGCTCGAACTGCACTCGGTGACCCGACGTTTCGGTGCGAACCGCGCCGTGGACAATGTGTCACTTTCGATCGAGCCCGGCAGCTTTGTCGGGGTGATCGGCCGGTCCGGAGCCGGCAAGTCGACGCTGCTTCGCATGATCAACCGCCTGCTGGACCCTTCGGAAGGGTCGATCCGCTGGAACGGGCGCGACGTTACCCAGCTCAAGGGCGCCGAGTTGCGTGCCTGGCGCATGCGCTGCGCCATGGTTTTCCAGCAGTTCAACATTGTCGGTCGGCTGGACGTTCTGACCAATGTGCTGATGGGCCGCCTCAACCACATGTCGGAACCGCGTTCGCTGCTGAAAATGTGGCGCGCCGAGGACAAGGCCATCGCGATCTCGGCACTTGACCAGTTCGACATGACCGCCCTCGCCGGCCAGCGTGCCGAGAGCCTTTCCGGCGGCCAGCAGCAGCGCGTCGCCATCTGCCGCGCCCTGGTGCAGGAGCCGGACATCATTCTTGCGGATGAGCCGATCGCCTCGCTCGACCCGCGCAACACGCGCCTCGTGATGGATGCCCTGCTGCGCCTTAACAAGGATTTCGGCATCACGATCGTCTGCAACCTGCATGATCTCGACATTGCCAAGGATTATTGCGGCCGCCTTGTTGGCATGGCGCAGGGCCGCGTGGTGTTTGATGGCACGCCGGACAGCCTGACCGAAGGCGCCGCGCGCGAACTTTACGGACTGGAAGCGGACGAGGCCATGACCATGATTCCCGCTTCCCAGCCGATTACCGGCCTGCAGCACACTGCCGCAGCGGCCGCCGCCTGACTGACTGCCCCTACCCTATCCAACAGGAGAGAAACATGACGTTGACCCGTCGCCTTACGCTTGCCCTCGTGGCCGGCACCGTGATGACGACCGGCGCGTTTGCGCAGGACTGGAAGGCCAAGTTTCCCGAACTGATCTTCGCTGCAGTTCCGGCAGAAAATGCCTCCGGCACGCTGGAAAAGCACAAGGGCTTCATCGAGTACATGAGCCGCGAACTTGGCGTAAAAGTCACCATCCGCATCGCGAGCGACTATGCGGCGGTGATCGAAGGCCACAAGGCTGGCAACATTCACTTCGCCGAGCATGGCCCGTCTTCGTATATCCGCGCCTACACGGTTACCAACGGCGGTGTGGAAGCGTTCGTGACGCCGCTCGATGCCAACGGCAACACCGGATACTATTCGGTTGCTTACACCAAGTCCTCGAATGCCGGCTCGAAGCTGGAAGATTTCAAGGGCAAGAATCTCTGCCTCGTCGATCCGAACTCGACCTCGGGCTTCAACGTACCGATGTTTGCCATGAGCAAGGTCGGCATCGAACCGGCGAAGTTCTTTGCTAAAGTCGTCAATGCCGGCAGCCACGAGAATGCTGTTCTCGCCGTCCAGCAGGGCACCTGCGATGTTGCGTTCAACTGGTGGAATTCGGATGACGATTCCAACCTGCAGCGCATGGCCACCAAGGGGATGGTCAAGAAGGACGATTTCAAGCTGATCTTCAAGTCGGACAAGATCGCCGGCTACCCCTATGTCATGACGGCCTCACTCCCGCCGGATCTCAAGGCCGCCATCCGGAAGGCGTTCATGGATATGCCGACCAAAAACAAGGCTGCCTTTGACATGATGTTCCAGGGCAAGTCGAAAGGTTTCGTTCCGACCTCGCATGCCGATTTCGGATCGACCATCGAACTCCAGAAGTTCGTCGACAACCTTCGCAAGAAGGGCTCGTGATCCTTCCTATCCGTTCCATCAGGAGATTGAAAATGACGTTGACCCGTCGCCTTACGCTCGCCCTCGTGGCCGGCACCGTGATGACCACCGGCGCTTTCGCGCAGGACTGGAAAGCCAAGTATCCGGAACTCGTCTACGCGACCGTTCCGGCCGAGAATGCCTCGGGCGTGACCGAGCGTTTTGGCCCGTTCATGGAGTATCTCTCCAAGGAACTTGGCGTTCCGGTGAAGCTCCGCATCGCCGCTGACTATGCGGCAGTGATCGAAGGCCAGCGCGGCGGCACGATCCATATCGGCGATTACGGCCCGTCCTCCTACATCCGCGCCCACACCGTCTCGAATGGCGGCGTTGATGCCTTCGCCACTATGCGCGCCTTCGACGGCTCGACCGGCTATTACGCCGTTGCCTATACAAAGTCGTCGTTCGCCGGCACCAAGCTTGAAGACTTCAAGGGCAAGAATCTCTGCCTCGTCGATCCGAACTCGACGTCCGGCTTTAACGTGCCGATGTTCGCCATGAGCAAGATGGGCATCGAGCCTGCCAAGTTCTTCTCGAAGGTCGTCAATGCCGGCAGCCACGAGAATGCGATCCTGGCCGTGCAGCAGGGCACTTGCGACGTTGCTTTCAACTGGTGGAACTCGGATGAGGATTCCAACTTCGCGCGCATGGCCAACAAGGGCATGGTGAAGAAGGAAGATTTCAAGATCGTGTTCCGTTCGGACAAGATCCCGGGCTCGCCCTATGCCGTCCTGACGAACATGCCGGCGGACCTCAAGGCCGCGATTGCCAAGGCCTTCTTCGATGCTCCGACCAAGGCGCCGGATGCTTTCAAGAAGCTGTCGGACGGCAAGTCGCCCGGCTTTGCTCCAGCCAAGCACAATGACTACCAGGTGACGATCGAACTGCAGAAGTTCGTCGACAACCTGCGCAAGAAGGGCTCGTAAGCCCTTCCTCGCGCCCGCCTGACGCTGCCACGCCCGATGGGCGTGGCAGTTTTCGTGACGGGTTGGCCCGTCCGATCTCTGCCCCGAGAGAGACGCCTTCCATGACCCAGTCCACGATCCGTCTTCCCGATCACCAGATCGAGCTGCTTTCTGCAGGGTATCGTCAGGAGCTTGCAAAGCGCCGGCAGATGACCCTGATCGGTGCCGTCATTCTCGCACTCGCCGTGCTTCTGTCCGGCTTTGTCGCCGAAGTCCGGCCGGGCGTGCTGTTCGAGAATATCGGGAAGTTCACCAGCTATTTCGGCCGGATCTTCTATCTGGATAACGGCGCGCTGGTCTTCTCCGATATCGGGGAATGGTTCTGGGGCTTCTGGAAATGGGGGAAGCAGCTCGTCGATACGCTGCTGATCGCCTATCTCGGCACCCTGTTCGGGGCAATCTTCGCGTTCCTGATCTGCTTTTCCGCCGCCATCAACCTCACGCCGAAGGCCGGCATCCGCTTTGCCGCCCGGCGCTACCTTGAATTCTGCCGGACCGTTCCGGAAATCGTCTTCGCACTGATTTTTGTCGTCGCCTTCGGTCTCGGCCCGGTGCCGGGCGTGCTGGCGATCATGATCCACACGATCGGCGCGCTCGGGAAGCTCTTCTCCGAAGTTGTCGAGAACATCGACATGAAGCCTGTCGAGGGCATCATCGCAAGCGGCGGCACACGCTGGCAATCGATCCGCTATGGCGTGTTGCCACAGGTTCTTCCGAATTTCGCGAGCTACGCCTTGCTCCGCTTTGAGATCAATGTGCGCGGCGCCTCCGTCATGGGCTTTGTCGGCGCCGGCGGCATCGGGCAGGACCTGATCGAGGCGATCCGGAAGTTCTACTATTCCGACGTCTCGGCGATCCTGCTGATGATCATCGCTACCGTGATGATCATCGATATCGGAACGGAACGCCTGCGCCACCGTCTCACCACCATGGAGCAGGGCCGATGACCCCCTCGCGTGACCTCTTCCCCGACCGTGCCGCCATTTCGGCCCGCCACCCCTCGATCATGGCCGGTTCGCGCCGGGAGCAGGTCATTGGTTGGGCCATTATGGGCCTGCTGGTGGCGCTGACGATCCTCGCGATCACCCGCCTCGAATTCTCCTTCGCCCGTCTTGGCAGCGGCCTTGTGCAGCTCGGCACCTTCCTTGGTCTGATGATCCCGCCCTCCCCCGGCACGCAGCTTGCGACGTTCAGCAAGGCCCTGGCGGAGACGGTGGCGATCGCCTTCCTCGGCACGCTGCTGGCGGCCATCATCTCGTTCCCGATCGGGTTCCTGGCGGCGCGCAACGTGATGACCAACCGGATCGTCCAGTTCATGACGCGCCGCTTCTCGGATTCGATCCGCGGGGTTGACACGCTGATCTGGGCGCTGATCTGGATCAACGTCGTGGGGCTCGGCCCGTTTGCGGGCGTGCTCGCCATCATGACGAGCGATATCGGCTCTTTCTCGAAGCTCTATTCGGAAGCGATCGAATCCGTCGACCGGAAGCCTTCGGAAGGTGTGATCTCGACCGGCGGGTCAAGCCTGCACGCCGTGCGCTTCGGCATCATCCCCGCGGTGCTGCCGGTGCTGATAAGCCAGACGCTCTATTATTTCGAGTCGAACACGCGCTCGGCAACAATCATCGGGATTGTCGGCGCCGGCGGGATCGGCCTGCATCTCGCCGAGATGATCCGGACCTTCGAGTGGGATCGGGTGGCCTTCATCATCCTGATGGTGCTGGCCACGGTGGCACTGATCGATTTCGTCTCGTCGCGGCTGCGGCTGGCCCTGGTGGGCCAGCGCGTCACCTCGGTCTGAAATCAGCCCCGCGCGGCCCGGATCGCGGCATCGAGATCGGCGAAGAGATCCTCGACATCCTCGATCCCGGTCGAGAGGCGCAGCAGGTCCGTCGGGCATGGTGTGCCCTCGCCCTCGATCGAGGCGCGGTGCTCGATCAGGCTCTCGACGCCGCCCAGCGAGGTCGCCCGCTTCCAGAGCCGCACCCTGCCTGCCGCTGCAACGGCCTGCGCCTCGCCGCCGCGCAGGCGGATCGAGAGCATGCCGCCGAAGCCACCGGTCATCTGGCGCGCTGCCAGTGCGTGGCCGGGATGGCTCGGCAGGCCGGGATAGAGCACGTCATGCACGTCGGCATGGTTCGCGAAGCGCGTGGCCAATGCCATGGCATTCTCGCAGGCCGCCTTCACGCGAAGGCCCAGCGTTCGCATGCCCCGGATGAGCAGGAAGGCCTCGAACGGTCCGAGGATCAGGCCCTGGATCGCGCGGACACGCCGGATGCGGGCCCAGAAATCATCCTCGGCCCGCGTTGCGAGGGCGCCGGCCAGCACATCGGAATGGCCGTTGAGATATTTCGTGGCCGAATGCATCACGATATCGGCGCCGAAATCGAGCGGCCGCGTCAGGATCGGCGTTGCGCCGGTGGAATCCACCGCGACCCGCACGCTGTGGCGACGGGCGATTTCGGCAATGCCGGCAATGTCAGTGATCGTCCAGAGCGGGTTGGCAGGCGTTTCCAGCCAGATCAGGCGTGTCATGCCGGGCCGGATGGCGGCCTCGACGGCGGCGAGATCGGCGGTATCGACGAAATCAGTGACGAGGCCCCATTCGGCGGCGTCCTTCATCAGCCAGTTGCGCAGCGCCCAATACATCACCTTCGGCGCAACGATATGATCGCCCGGCTTCAGCGCAAGGAACACAGCCACAGCGGCCGACATGCCGGAGCCGAACACCATGGCCGAGCGCGCATCCTCGAGCATCGCGATGACGGATTCCGCTTCGCGAACCGTTTCGTTGTCCGGCCGGCCATAGATGTTACCGGTGCGATACTGGTTGTCCGGGTCACGGATGAAAGTCGTGGTGACATGGATTGGCGGAACCACGCCGCGGGTCGGTTCGTCGATCTTGCCCATCGCCTGCACAGCAAGGCTGCGGGCGGTCCAGGAATCATCGGGGCTAGCCAAGGGAATGTCCTTTGAATGGGGTGCGACGGCTGCAATCGTGCCGCTGGGTTGCCCCTGTTTTCAACCATGCCGCGGTGCGTCGCAATCAGGAAATGGGGTCCGACCCCAGGAAAGCCCGTGCTGTGGCAATTCAAGGCTTGGCGCGACCGCTCCGGGCGCTAAGGTGACAACAACATTGTCTTTCCGGGAATGACCTGATGAGCATCGACCCCCGCATCCTGGCGCTCAAGTCCGAGGTTTCCTCGTGGCGCCGTGACTTCCACGCCCATCCCGAGATCCTCTACGAGGTGCATCGCACCGCGAAGATCGTGGCCGACAAGCTGCGGGCCTTCGGCTGCGACGAGGTGGTCGAGGGGATCGGGCAGACCGGCGTGGTCGGGGTGATCCATGGCCGCACCGGCGCCGGCGGCCGCGTTGTCGGCTTGCGGGCGGATATGGACGCCCTGCCGATCGAGGAGGAAACCAACCTCCCCCATCGCTCGACCGTTCCGGGGAAAATGCATGCCTGCGGGCATGATGGCCATACCTCTATGCTGCTGGGTGCGGCCAAGCATCTCGCCGCCACGCGGGAATTCGAGGGCACCGTCATCGTGATCTTCCAGCCTGCTGAAGAAGGCGGAGCCGGCGGCAAGGCGATGGTCGAGGACGGGCTGATGACGCGGTGGAAGATCGAAGAGGTCTACGGCATGCACAACATGCCGGGCATGCCACCGGGCAAGATCGCCCTTCGCCCGGGCCCGATCATGGCAGCGGCGGACCGGTTCATCATCGATATCGAGGGCCGCGGGGCCCATGCGGCCGCGCCGCATCTCGGTGTCGATCCGGTGCTGGTCGGCGCGCATATCGTCACGGCCCTGCAAAGCATCGCCTCGCGCAATGCCGACCCGCTGAAATCGGTCGTCGTCTCGGCCACGATGTTCCATGCCGGTAGCGCCTTCAACATCATTCCGCAGCGCGCCCAGCTGACCGGCACCGTCCGGACGCTGGAGCCGGGCATGCGCGACCTCGCCGAGCAAAGGCTGCGGGATATCGTCGCCGGGGTGTGCCGGACCTTCGGTGCCGAAGCCGCGGTGGATTATGAGCGCGGCTATCCCGCCACGATCAACCATCCGGAGGAAACCCGGTATGCCGCCGATATCGCCCGCCAAGCGCTCGGCGAGGAATTCGTTGACGAGCAGGTGGCGCCGATGATGGGCGGAGAGGATTTCTCCTTCATGCTGATCGAACGGCCCGGCGCCTATGTCTTCATCGGGAACGGCGACAGTGCGGGGCTCCATCACCCCGCCTATGACTTCAACGATGATGTCCTGCCCTACGGGATGCAGTTCTGGACCGAACTTGCCAAGGCCCGGACGGCAGCATAACCGGGCCAAAATTCATTGACTGACTGGTCAGCTTAACCGCCCGGCAGGTCAGTCAGGAAACCCTGCCCTCCTGCACGGCATGGCAGGCAACACCGTCAAGCATTGCCGGCGGTTCGCGCTTGCACCGCTCGTTGGCGAGCGGGCAGCGCGGATGGAAGGTGCAGCCCGAAGGCGGGTTGATCGGATTCGGGATCTCCCCGGCCACCATCTGGCGCTGACGGCCGGTCATGCCAAGGTCAGGCACGGCATCCAGAAGCATGCGCGTGTAGGGATGGCGCGGCGCCGAGAAGAGCCGCTTGCCCTCGCTGATCTCAACCAGCCTGCCGAGATACATCACACCGATCCGGTCGGCCATATGCCGTACCACGGCCAGGTTATGCGAGATGAAGAGATAGGTCAGGCCGAATTCCTTCTGCAGGTCCCGCATCAGGTTCAGGATCTGGGCCTGGACCGAGACATCGAGCGCGGAAGTCGGTTCGTCGCAGACAATGAATTCAGCGCTGGAGGCAAGCGCGCGGGCAATGGCAATGCGCTGGCGCTGGCCTCCCGAGAATTCATGCGGATATTTGCG
This sequence comes from Rhabdaerophilum sp. SD176, assembly GCF_030143245.1. Classification (GTDB taxonomy): domain Bacteria; phylum Pseudomonadota; class Alphaproteobacteria; order Rhizobiales; family Beijerinckiaceae; genus Rhabdaerophilum. The sequence continues at coordinate 43,705 of NZ_JARJNS010000006.1, forward strand.
GCCATCATCCGGGTGGAGGCCGACCAGCGTGAGCAACTCGCCGACACGGGCCGTCACCTGTTCGCCCTTCAGCAGGCCGAAAGCGTGGATCGGCTCTGCAATGATCCGCTCGACGCGCCAGCGCGGGTTGAGGCTGGCATAGGGATCCTGGAAGATCATCTGGATCCGCTTGCGCAACTGCTGCCGCGTCTGGCTGTCCTTCACATCCGTCATCGACACGCCGTCGATCAGCACCGAACCGGCAGTGACCGGCAGGAGCCCCACGGCCATCCGGGCCACGGTGGACTTTCCGGAGCCGGATTCCCCGACAAGGGCAAAGGTCTCGCCCCTGCGGATATCAAAGGACAGGCCATCCACGGCCTTGAGGAAAGCCTTCGGCTGGCGTTCGATCACCCGGTTGAGCCAGGGGCGCGAGACATCGAAGACGCGCTTGAGATCGCGCACTTCGACAAAGGTTTCACTGGGCTTCGTTTGCGCCATCATGAGGCGTTCTCGACAGGGTTCCGGGTATAAAGATGGCAGGCGACGCGGTGACCGGGCATGAGCGGGGCCTCCCCTTCCAGCCCGAAACGCGGAATATCCGGATCCGGACGCTCGACCCGGCAACGGTCGAAGACGCGGTCGCAGCGCGGATTGAAGGCGCAACCCTGCGGGATATTCGACAGGCGCGGCATCGATCCGGGGATCTGGACCAACCGATCCGCCTCGGCCTCGAGCGTGGGGATGGCCCCCATCAGGCCCTTCGCATAGGGGTGGAGCGGGTGCTTGACGACATCCCGAACCGGGCCGATCTCGGCGACGCGACCCGCATACATGACCGCCACGCGATCCGCAGTCTCGGCGATCACGCCCATATCATGCGTGACCAGCATGACGGCGGTGCCGCGCTCGCGGCAGAGCTTGCGGATGAGCGCGATGATCTGGGCCTGAACCGACACATCGAGCGCGGTTGTGGGTTCGTCCGCCACGATGAAATCCGGCTCGGCGCAGAGGGCAAGCGCGATCACCACGCGCTGGCGCATGCCGCCGGAGAATTCATGCGGATAGCCGTCGATCCGGCGCTCGGGCGCGGGAATGCCGACCTCGTTGAGGAGTTCGATCGCCCGGGCGCGGGCCGCTGCGGGCCCGAGATCGGTATGGGTGAGGATCGTCTCAACCAGTTGCTCGCCAACCCGGTAGAGCGGGTTGAGCGAAGTCAACGGATCCTGGAAGATCATGGCGATCTTCCGGCCCCGGATGCGGCGCAGGGATTCCGGGTCGAGATTGTCGATTCGCTGGCCATGCAGGCGGATCTCGCCGCCGGCAATGCGGCCGGGCGGTTCGATCAGGCCGATAATCGCCGAACCGGTGACGGACTTGCCGGCTCCGGATTCACCGACCACGCCCAGAACCTCGCCGGGCATGATATCGAAGGAGACGCCATCGATCGCGCGGAGGATGCCCTTGCGCGTGACGAATTCGACCCGGAGGTCACGGACGGAAATGACGGGTTCGGTCATTTCTCACCTCAGCCTGGGGTTGAGCGCATCGCGCAGCCAGTCGCCCAGCAGGTTCACCGCCAGCACAAGAATGGCGAGGGTGGCGCCCGGGAAGGCGACGATCCACCAATCGCCGGAGAACAGGTACCTGTTGCCGATCGAGATCAGCGTGCCGAGCGAGGGCTGGGTCGGCGGCAGGCCGACCCCGAGGAAGGACAGGGTCGCCTCGGTGATCACGGCGAGGCCGAGATTGATCGTCAGGATGACAAGAACCGGCCCGATCACGTTCGGCAGAACATGCCGCAGCATGATGATGGGCGCCGGCAGGCCAACCAGCCGGGCGGCATGCACATAATCCTTGTTCTTCTCGACCAGCGTGGAGCCCCGGATCGTGCGGGCATATTGCACCCAGAACGAGAGTCCGATCGAGATGACCAGCACCGGAATGGCCGATTGCTCGCGCGGGAGGCCGCGGAACAGGCCCTGCGCAACCCCATCGATCAGCAGGGCGATGAGGATGGCGGGGAACGTCAGCTGGACATCGGCGATGCGCATGATGATCGCGTCGATCCGGCCACCCATATAGCCCGCCACGAGGCCGAGGGTGATGCCGATGACTGCAGCCAGCAGCACGCCGAGCCCGCCGACGGCCAGCGAGACGCGCAGCCCGTAGAGGATGGCGGAGAACATGTCGCGGCCCTGATCATCCGTGCCAATCACGAAGCGCGGGTCCCCGCCCTGCTGCCATACCGGCGGGATCGAGGCATCCGAGAGAAACACCTTGGCCGGATCGAACGGGTCGAACGGCGCGATCAACGGTGCGAAGAGGGCACCGAAAAAGCACAGGAAGACGATTGTCGCCGCCACCATGGTGAGCTTTGACGAGCGGAAGCTATGGAGGATATCGGAATCGAGGATCTTGCGGATCACGGGCGAGCCGGCGCCGCCGCCAACCAGCCCCTTCACCTCCTCGGGCGTGGGTGTGGGCATGACTTAGCTCCTCATCGCGATGCGCAGGCGCGGATCCACCAGCCCGTAGGTCAGATCGACCAGCAGGTTGATGAGGACGAAAAGGAAGCCGATGAGCATGAGATAGGCCGCCATGATCGGGATATCGACATTCTGCACCGCCTTCAGGAAGAGCAGGCCCATGCCGGGCCAGTTAAAGACGGTTTCGGTGATAATGGCGAAAGCAATGATCGAGCCAAGCTGAAGCCCGGCAATCGTGATGACCGGGATCAGCGTGTTTTTCAGCGCATGTCCGAAATGGATTGACCGGGTGCGAAGACCGCGGGCCTTGGCGAACTTGATATAGTCGGTCCGCATGACTTCCAGCATCTCGGCCCGGACCAGGCGCATGATCAGCGTCATCTGGAAAAGACCAAGCGTGATCGCCGGCAGGATCAGGGCTCTCAACCCGGAGGTTGTGAGAAAGCCGGTTGTCCACCAGTCGCCAAATTTCACGACCTGCCCGCGTCCGTTTGACGGCAGCCAGCCGAGCACGACCGCGAAAAGGTAGATCAGCAGGATGCCGATCAGGAAGGTGGGCAGGCTGACGCCGATCAGCGAGATCGCCTGAAAGATCTGGGCAAGCCAGGAATCCCGGCGCAGGGCGCAATAGACACCCATGATGAGCCCGACAAACAGGGCGAAAGCCGCAGCGGTGAAGGCGAGTTCCAGCGTGGCAGGCGCCCGCTCTGCCAGAAGCTGCGTCACCGGCTGGCGGAACTGATAGGACACACCGAAATTGAAATGCAGGGCATTCCAGATGAAACGCCCGAACTGGACAATGGTGGGGTCATTCAGGCCAAGGGATTCACGCAGCCGCGCCACCTCATCCTGCGGCGTATCCACGCCGACCATCTGGTTCACCGGGTCGCCGACAAAGCGGAACATCAGGAATGCAATCAGCGCGACCGCCAGCATGACGGCCGCCGATTGCATGATGCGCCGGATCACGAACGCGAGCATGCAACGGTTCCAATTCTTGCGGAAAGGCCTGGATCAAAAAAGAAAGGGGCGGCAGGAAAAGGCCGCCCCTCGGGTTGACCAGGTCAGTTCTTCTTCGCCCAGTAGAGCAGGACCGAGTTGTCGGCACGCTGCGACAGCTCGACCTTGTTGGAAACGCCCCAGCTGAGGGCCTGCTGGTGCAGCGGAACATAGCCGAACTCGCCGGTCGTGATCTGGAAGGCTTCCTTGATCATGGCGTCGCGCTTCACCGGATCGCTCTCGACAAGGATCTTGTCGGTCAGCTCGTCGACTTTCTTGTTGCAATAGCCGCCGAGATTGGCCTCGCCGCGCGGAGATCCAGCGGAACGGCAGCCATGGATGTCATGCAAGACATTGTGGCTATCGAAGGTGCCCGGGGTCCAGCCGAGCAGATAGAACGAGGTCTTGTAGCCACCCGACTTCAGCACCTTGGCGAAATATTGCGCCTTGGGCTGGGCATTCAGGTTCACCTTCACGCCGATCCGGGCCAGCATGCCGACGACGGCCTGGCAGATCTGGCCGTCATTGACGTAACGGTCGTTCGGGCAATCCATCCCCACTTCGAAGCCATTCGGATAGCCGGCATCGGCCAAGAGCTTCTTCGCTGCTTCCGGATCGAATTTCGGGCTGGTGAAGTCCTTCGAATGGGTGAAAAGCGACGGAGCAATCATCAAGGCCGACGGGGTCGACAGGTTGCGCATGACGCGCGTCTTGATGGTCTCCTTGTCGACGGCCATGTTGAAAGCCTGCCGGACGCGGACATCCTTGAAGGGGTTCTTGCCCTTCACGTTCGATTCAAGGAGCTCATCGCGGATCTGGTCGAACCCGAGAAAGATCGTGCGGAGTTCCGGCCCGGCCAGAACCTTTGCACTGGTGGAGGAATTCACACGGGCGATATCCTGCACCGGAACCGGCTCGATGACATCGACTTCACCCGACAGGAGCGCTGCCACGCGGGTGGCATCGTTCGGAATCGGCGTGAAGATGATCTCGTCGAGATTGTGCTCTTTCTTGCCCCACCAGGCGGCGTTCGCCTTGAAGACGGTCTTCACGCCCGGCTGGTGGCTCTCGATCCGGAACGGGCCCGTTCCGTTGGTATTGAGCGAGGCGTGGCTCGGTGTGGTCGCGGCAGCCGGCGTCGGGGTGACGGCGTTGTTCGCCTCGGCCCACTTCTTCGACATGATGTACCAGGTATCCCACTGGGCATGCATGATCGGGTTCGGACCCTCGAGCTGGACCTCAACCGTGTGGTCGTCGATCTTCACGAACTTCGCGCCCTTGGGAACGCGCGTCTGGAAATTCGAGCCGTTGGCGCGGACGCGCTCCGCCGAGAAGATCACGTCGTCAGCGGTGAAGGGCTCGCCGTTGTGGAACTTCACGCCCTTGCGCAGATAGAACCGCCAGCGCTTGGCACCGTCGAGCACTTCCCAGCGCTCGGCCAGTCCCGGGCCGATCTTCAGGTCCTTGCCGCGCGAGGTCAGGCCCTCATAGACATGGCCAAGATGGGCATTCGCCGTGGTTTCGTTGAGCGTGTAGGGGTCGAGCGACTTCAGGTCGCCCTGATTGGCATAACGAAGTGTCACCGCATGAGCCGGCGACAGAGCCACCGACAACGCGATGGCCGCACCGGCGGCCAGCAGAAATTTCCGAAGATTCATCACAACTCTCCCTTGTCACCGGCCGCCGCTGCGAAGAACGGCCGGGCTGTTGGTAGCGCAAGTCGACCGTTTTGCCCCGGTAAAATCAAGCGGATTCTCCGGAACCTGCGAATGAACCGTTCGAACCGGCAAAACGGGTGCATAACCGGGCGCCGAACCACGCCAGCGGTGGCCGGGGCTGCTTGCCTGCAGGAAACTGTGCGCCGCCGCACAGCACCGCTTTGTGCGCCGGCGCATGGTGTGGCACCTTGAACCCTCGTTGAGCGCCATGACATGTGGCGATGGCGGAGCAGCGGAACGTGAAGCGCAAGATCACAGCCATCATGGCGGCGGATGTCGCCGAATATACCCGCCTGATCTCGGAGGACGAGGAAGAGACGCTGGCGCGGCTCGAATCGTACCGCACGGTCTTCGATGATTTCGTGAAGCGGGCCGGCGGCCGGATTTTCAACACGGCCGGCGACGGCGTGATGTGCGAATTCCCGAGCGCGGTCGAGGCAACCCGCTGTGCGATCGATATCCAGGAATCGCTGCGGACACGGAACATGGCCTTCCCGGCCAGCCGGCAGATGCATTTCCGCATCGGCATCTCCATTGGCGACGTGGTGGAGCGCGACGGCGACCTCCTGGGTGATGGCGTGAATATCGCCGCGCGGCTGCAGAGCCTTGCCGAACCCGGGAGCATCTGCGTCTCGCGTAACGTGCACGAGGCGGTGACGAACAAGATCTCCGTGCCCTTTCGCGATCTCGGCAGCCGCGAGGTCAAGAACCTGCCGCATCCCGTCCACGCCTTCCAGATCGAGATGGGCCCGCGCGACAAGATGGCCGCCATTGCAGCTGCCCGGTCGGCCCCCAAGGCAGACAAGGCAACCCTGCCCGTCGGGGCCTTCGTGGCCGGCGCGGCCGCCCTGGCCATCGGCGTGGCGGCCGGCGCCTTCCTGATGGGGCGCGACCGCGGTAGCCCTCCGGCGCCTGCACCGCAACTCGCCCAGCCCGTTCCGGCTCCCGTTCCGGCAGCGCCTCCGCCATCAGCCGAACCGCCGAAGCCGCAGCAACAGGCAAGCGTCGTCGTGACGGAAAACCTGACGCCGGCCGAGGCTTTCGACCGGCTGGCAAAATCCGGCGGGATCGTCCGCGATCCAAAGACGGCGCCGGAACTCTATCATAATGCGCGCTCGTTCGAGGCCCGCGGCGAAGCTGCGGCAGCGCGGCGGGACTATCTCGCCTTTGCAGGCCTCGGTACAGACCATCTCGATCCGCTGATGCGCCTGGCCAGCCTCATCCGCACGCAGGATGGCCGGGCCGGTGCGCGCGAAGTTTTTGCTGAACTCTCGAAGGGCAAGGGCCGGGCGGCAGCGCTGGTCCATATCCTGCAGTTCGAGGGTGTCGAGCGGCAGACGCGCCTTGGCGCCTTTGCCGAAGCGAACCCGGATTACGCGCCCGTCCATGCCCTTATCGCGCAGGAATTCGGCGAGGACCGCCAGAACGGGCAGACGATCGATGACCGGCGCCGTGAGTTGGCGGCCACCGAGCGTTTCCTGCTCGCCGAACGCGAGGGCAAGCTGGTGCCGTTCTTCCTGGACCAGAGCGTTCTGGCGCAATGGATCGAACGCGCCCAAAAGCGGGAGGCCGTTCTCAAGGCCTTCTTCGCCGACGGGCGCGACCAGCCCGGCCTGATCTTCATGCGCCACAATGCCGGGTGGATCGCAACCATCACCGTTCCCGAGGCGGCTTCCCGAATCGAGGTCAAGCTGGGGAATGCGTCGGAATTCAAGCCGACCGGCATGTTGGCGAATATCGATCCACGCACGGGCAAGCCGATGGCCAATCCGAGCTTCGAGATGCCGCCGAACCAAAACGCGACGGATATCGCGCTGCGCTATCTCGACGCCAATGGTGTCACGAGCCCGGTCAGCGTGAAGCGCTTCGACCCGCGCGAGAGCCTGATCCGGGGCATGCGCGACATTCTCGACCGGTTCTCGACCAGCTGGCTCGCCTTCGGGACGGGGCATAACCAGCACCTGCTCTACTACACCCACCTCGTGAGCTATCGCTGCGCGATCCGGAAGGTGGAGATCGGGTTCAATGGCGACACACCGGCCCAGGCGATCGAGCTGCCGCCGTGCGACGAGGCCAACCCGCATGCGATCCCATCGAATTCCCTCCCCTTCCTTCGGATCCGCCCGGATATCGAGAGCGCGACGATCCGCCTCACTTTTGTCGGTGGCGATGTATCGGAGGTGAAGACCTTCCAGCGCCCGAAGCCCTGAAATCGCGCCGCTCTGTCAGGCAGGAGACTTGTCAGCGCGCCGGCATCCATGTTCGATCCTGGCATCCTGCCAGCCGAGAGGGCTTCCATGCTGCCGACCGACGACCAGATCATGATCCGCGACATGGCGCGCGATTTCGCGCGCGAGCAGATCAAGCCTTTCGCCGCCGATTGGGACCGCGAGAAGCGCTTTCCGCGCGAGACGCTCTCGGCCATGGGCGAATTGGGCTTTCTCGGCATGCTGGTCGAGGAGGAATGGGGCGGCTCGGCCGTAGGCGATGTCGCCTATGCCATGGCTCTGGAGGAAATCGCGGCCGGAGATGGCTCGGTCTCGACCATCATGAGCGTGCATAATTCGGTTGGCTGCAAGCCGATTGCCACGTTCGGCACGCCGGCACAGAAGGAGCAGTTCCTCCGACCGCTGGCTTCCGGGCAATGGATCGGCGGCTTTGCGCTGACCGAGCCGCAGGCCGGTTCAGACGCCTCCGCGCTGAAAACCCGCGCCCGCGCGGATGGAAACGCCCATTACGTCATCAGCGGGACGAAGCAATTCATTACCTCGGGCAAGAACGCGAATGTCGTCATCGTCTTCGCCGTGACAAACCCCGATGCGGGCAAGAAGGGCATTTCGGCCTTCATCGTGCCGACGGATACGCCGGGCTACACGATCGGGCGCGTCGAGGACAAGCTTGGCCAGCATGCCTCGGATACATGCCAGCTCATCTTCGAGGATATGCGCATTCCCGCCGAATACCGGCTGGGCGAGGAAGGTGAAGGCTATCGGATCGCCCTGTCCAATCTCGAGGGCGGGCGGATCGGCATTGCCTCGCAGGCCGTGGGCATGGCGCAGGCGGCGCTGGATGCCGCAACCGCCTATGCCAAGGAGCGCGAGACCTTCGGCCGCAAGCTGTTCGAGCATCAGGCCATCGCCTTCAAACTGGCCGACATGCTGGTGCAGATCCATGCCGCCCGGCAGATGGTGATGCATGCTGCGGCCCTGCGGGAATCCGGCAAGCCCGCGCTGAACGAAGCCTCGATGGCCAAGCTCTTCGCCTCGGAAATGGCGGAACGCGTGGCTTCGACCGCGATCCAGATTTTCGGTGGCTATGGCTATCTGGCGGATTTCCCGGTGGAGCGGATCTATCGCGATGTCCGCGTCTGCCAGATCTATGAGGGCGCCTCGGATATCCAGCGGATGCTGATCGCCCGCAGCCTTGCATAAGCCCTGCTGATATTCTGATTCATCGCCTTCAGGAGGCGATTCAACACGTTGCGGACCTGATTCCGTTTCCGGAGCCAAGCTTCTGATGAACAAGGGAAAAGCCCTTCCGCTTTCCGGAATCCGCATCCTCGAATTTGCTGGGATCGGCCCTGCCCCGTTCGCCGCGATGCTGCTCGCCGATATGGGTGCGCGCATCCTTCGGATTGACCGGCCGGGCGGCGCTGACCCGTGGACGGACAAGGTGGTTCGACGGAACCGGACCAGCGTCACGGCAGATCTCAAGTCACCGCAGGATCTCGCGCAGGTCAAGGCGCTGGCCCGGCAGGCCGATGCATTGATTGAGGGCTTCCGCCCGGGCGTCATGGAGCGGCTTGGCCTCGGGCCCGAGGTGCTGCTGGCCGAAAATCCGGCCCTGATCTATGGGCGGATGACCGGCTGGGGCCAGGACGGACCGCTCGCGCCGACAGCCGGGCATGATATCAACTACATTGCCATAACGGGCGCGCTTTCGGCGATCGGGCCGGCCGAACGGCCCGTGCCGCCGTTGAACCTTGTCGGTGATCTCGGCGGTGGCGCGCTGTATCTCGCCATGGGCATACTCGCTGGCCTACTGCGGGCGCGGCAGACAGGGCAAGGGCAAGTTGTGGATTGCGCGATTTCCGATTGCACGATCTCGCTGATGGCGATGTTTTCCGATCTCGCTGCGCAGGGTCGCTGGGATTCCGGCCGCCGCGAGGCCAACATCCTCGACGGCGCGGCGCCCTTCTACAGGACCTATGCCTGCCGTGACGGGCATTTTGTTGCCGTCGGCGCGCTGGAACGCCCCTTTTATGCAGCGTTATGCCAAGGCCTCGGACTGCCGGTGCTGCCGGAGGCCGAGCGGATGGACAAGGCGCGCTGGCCGGAGCAGATCGCGGCGTTTGCAGCTGTCTTCCTCACCCGGACGCGTGACGAATGGACTGCGCATTTTGCAGGAACCGATGCCTGCCTCGCCCCGGTGCTGACACTGGAAGAAGCGCCGGATCATCCCCATAACCGGGCACGCGGGGCCTTCATTTTGGCCAATGGTGCCATCCAGCCGGCTGCCGCCCCGCGATTTTCTGCCGCGCCGCCATCCGACATGGCCCTTCCGCCGGACCACCCCTCGCTGGAGGCGGCCCTGGCGGCGTGGGCGTGACAGGGTTCAGGGCGCGGGATTGCCGCGCAGCTGGTGGATGAGGTCGATCTTGCCGAGGAGTTCGGGGCTCAGCGTCACGCCCTCGGAATCGATGGCCAGCTTGAGCTGCTCCATCGTCGTCGCGCCGATGATATTCGATGTCACGAAGGGCCGGGAATTGACAAAGGCATTCGCCATTACAGATGGGTCGAGGCCGTATTCGCGGGCGAGGCCGACATAATCACGCACGGCGGCCTCGGCGCCCGGCTTCTCGTACCGCTGACCCCGGTTGAAAAGCGTCGAGCGCGCGCCGGCCGGGCGGGCACCGTCAAGATACTTGCCGGAAAGATAGCCCTGCGCGATCGGCGAATAGGCAAGCAGGCCGACATCCTCTCGCAGCCAGATTTCGGCCAGAGCGGTCTCGAACGTGCGGTTCAGCAGGTTGTAGGCGTTCTGGATCGACTGCATGCGCGGCAGACCCTTCGCCTCGCTCTCGGCGAGGAAGCGCATCGTGCCCCAGGCGCTCTCGTTCGAGAGGCCGACATGCCGCACCTTGCCGGCCTTGATGAAGCCGGCGAGGATCTCGAGGACCTCATGGAACGGTGTTTCCTCGCCAGACGTCCTGTAGTCTGCCGGGTTGAAGCGCGTCGGGTTCGAGCCCCAGGGCATGGCCCGGTCCGGCCAGTGCAGCTGGTAGAGATCGACATAATCCGTCTGAAGGCGCTTGAGGCTTGAATCGAGCGCCTCTTCCATCTGGCTGCGGATCAGGCGCCCCTTCGAGCCATCCTTGCGGAACCATGTCATGTCGGAACGGCCGATCACCTTGGTGGCAAGGATCACCTTGTCGCGGTTCTTCCGGCTGGCGAACCACGAACCGATAATGCACTCGGTCGAGCCCTGCGTCTCTGCTGCCGGAGGGATGGAATAAAGTTCGGCCGTGTCAAAGAAATTCACGCCCCGGTCGAGGGCGTAATCCATCTGGGCATGTCCCTCGGCCTCGGTGTTCTGCTGGCCCCAGGTCATGGTGCCGAGGCAGATGAGGGAAACATCAAGTCCGGTGCGGCCAAGCGGGCGACGCTGCATGTTCAGGTCCTTTGCGGGAGTTCAGGAGGAATAGGGTTCGTCAGAACGGTGGCCGTCGCCTTCGTCCTCGTCCCGCTCCGGCACGGCATAGATGCCGTTGAGCCAGCGCGAGAGATCAACATCAGCACAACGTTTCGAGCAGAACGGCCGGAATTGCTGAATCGTCAGACGCTCGCAGATGGGGCAGCGCGGCGCACGGATCAAGGTCGGGTCCTTCGCTTCCGCCATGGCCGTCACGCCTGATTGAGCCAGCGCAGATGGACCGGGTACCCGGTTCCGGCCAGAAGCGACGCGGTTTCATAGAGCGGCAAGCCGACAATGGCCGAATAGGAGCCGATAATCTTGGTGACGAAGGCGCCGGCAATGCCCTGGATGGCATAGCCGCCGGCCTTGCCCTCCCATTCGCCGCTGGCGAGATAGGCGTCTATCTCGTCGCCCGACAGGCGCTTGAAGCGGACGCGGGCCTCGACAAGCCGTTGCGACTGGCGGCCGGAAGGCAACATGACGACGACACTGGTATAGACGCGATGGGCCCGGCCCGAAAGCAGGCGCAGGCATTGCGCGGCTTCGGCGGCCAGTTCGGTCTTGGGCAGAATGCGCGAGCCCAGCGCCACAACGGTATCGGCCGAAAGCACATGGCATGCCGAAATCGCCGGATCATGCCGCGTCGCCTTGTAGGCTGCCTCTGCCTTTTCCCGGGCGAGGCGTTCTGCATAGACCCGGGGTCTTTCGCGCTGGCGCGGCGTTTCATCGATCGACGTGGCGAGAACATGGTCGGGGCTGATGCCGATCTGTTCCAGAAGCTGGAACCGGCGCGGCGAGGCAGAGGCCAGCAGCAAGCGGCCGATCCCGTCGATCGCCTTCGTCATGCGGATATCCACTTCCCTCACGGCAGGGCCCAGCGGCCCGACCGCGCCGTTCTAACGAGAGCGGGCGCGGATCACAACCGCATCCATGCATCCGCACCCTGCAGCCAAACATATTCCCGATGGGTTCTTGTCGCCCCTGCCAATGTCTGCCAGTCTGGTGCAAAGCTCGTTGTCGGCGACTTTCCGACAGGGGGACAACCGCGACACGCATCCGGTCTGTCAGTTTCGTGACAGGTTCGGGCGCTACGCGGTGCGGGCATATGAAAAAGATGCCAAATCAAGACTATAGACATGTGGGAGCCCAAGACATGACAACTCGTCGCACAATCCTGAAATCGGGTATCGCCGCCGGCGCCGCCGCAACCCTTCCGTTTGGCATGCTGACCCCGGCCGAAGCCCAGGCCCTGACTTCGCTGCAGATCTTCGTACCGGCAGCGCCGGGCGGCGGCTGGGATGGCACCGGCCGCGCGATCGAAAGCGTCATGCGGGCCGAAAAGATCATGGCCAACTTCCAGTTCGAGCATGCGCCGGGCGCCGGTGGCGTGGTTGGCCTGCCGAAATTCATGTCCACCAAGAAGGGCCAGCCGAACGCCATCATGATCGGCGGGATGGTGATGGTCGGGGCGATCATCGCCAACAAGGCGCCGCTGAAACTCAGCGATGTCGTTCCGCTCTGCCGTCTGACGGGCGAGTTCCTCGCCGTCGTCGTTCCGGCGGAGAGCCCGTTCAAGACGATGGGTGACCTTGTCACCGCGCTGAAGGCGGATCCGGGCAAGGTTTCCTGGGCCGGCGGCTCGGCTGGCGGGTCGGACCATATCCTTGCCGGCATGATCGCCAAGGCGGTTGGCGTCGATCCGCGCAAGGTGGCCTATGTCGCCTATGCCGGCGGTGGTCCCGCCACGGCGGCTCTCCTGGGCAACCAGGTTTCCTGCGGCGTCTCGGGCTATGGCGAGTTCGCCGAGCAGGTGAAGGCCGGCAAGCTGCGCGTGCTGGCGATCTCCGCCGACAAGCGCCAGGCCGGCATCAATGTCCCGACGCTCAAGGAAGCCGGGGTCGATGTCGATCTGTTCAACTGGCGCGGTGTGTTTGGCGCACCCGGTACAACCAAGGCCCAGCAGGATGCGCTGATCGCGCTGTTTGACAAGCTGGTCATCTCGGAAGGCTGGAAGACCGAACTGACCAAGCGCGACTGGACCGGCATCTATATGCGCGGCGATGCCTTCGCCAAGTATATCGATACCGAGACCACCCGCATTACCGGCATTCTCAAAGATCTCGGTCTCGCGGCCTGATCGATGGTGCTGAAGCCTTCTCTGCCCGAACTTCTGGTCGGGCTCGGGATGGTGGGGTTTGCCGTCGTCGTGGGTTTCGCGACGGCGGCCATTCCCTCCTCCGCCTATGCGAAGATCGGACCTGCTGTGGTGCCTTGGGCGATCACGGCCGGCCTTGTCTTTTTCGGCCTGCTGCTGACCCTTCAGGGCCTGACCGGCGGCTGGGAGCATGAGCGCGGCATCGATTTCGACTGGCGCGGCCTCGGCTGGCTGCTGGCCGGGCTGGGGATGAACCTCTTCCTCATCGATGGATATCGCGTCGGCGAAACCCAGGTGATCCCGCAATTCGGGTTCATCATCGCGTCGACTGTGGTCTTCAGCTTCACCGCGCGCGCCTTCGGCAGCCGTGCCTTTCTCCGTGATGTCCTGATCGGCTTCGCGCTCGCGCTGGTGGCCTATATCGGCTTCGACCGGGTGCTCGGCTACCAGATCGGCAGCGGGATGATCGAAAGACTGATCTGATGGATACGCTCGCCCAGCTGCTCCAGGGTTTTGCGATCGCCCTGACGCCGATCAACCTGATGTGGTGCCTTGTCGGGGTCGCGGTCGGGACAGCGATCGGGGTTCTGCCCGGCCTCGGCCCGGCGCTGACCATCGCCCTGCTCCTGCCGATCACCACCAAGGTCGATCCGACGGCAGCCTTCATTCTCTTCGCCGGCATCTATTACGGTGCGATGTATGGCGGGTCGACAACCTCGATCCTGCTCAATACGCCGGGCGAGAGCGCGACGATCGTCACCTCGCTCGAGGGCAACAAGATGGCCAAGCGCGGGCGTGCCGGCGCGGCGCTCGCCACGGCGGCCATCGGCTCCTTCGTGGCCGGCACCATCGGAACGATCGGCATCACTTTCATGGCCGAACCGGTCGTGGCCTTCGCGCTGAAATTCGGGCCTGCCGAATATTTTTCGTTGATGATGCTGTCGTTTGTCACCGTGGCGGCGGTTCTCGGCGGTTCTGCCGTGCGCGGCATGACGGCCCTGTTCGTCGGCATGTTCCTCGGCATGATCGGCGTCGACAACCAGTCCGGCCAGTTGCGTTTCACCTTCGGGCTGACGGAGCTTTATGACGGCATCAACGTCATCATCGTCGCGGTCGGGCTCTTCGCGATCGGCGAGACACTTTGGCTGGCTGCCCAACCCAAGGGCGGGCCTGAAGAGGTGATCAAGGTCACCGACTCGGTGATGATGAGCAAGGAAGACTGGAAACGATCCTGGAAGCCGTGGCTGCGCGGCTCCTTCATTGGCTTCCCGATCGGGGCCATGCCGGCCGGCGGGGCCGAAATCCCGACCTTCCTCTCCTATTCTCTGGAGAAAAAACTTTCGACCAAGCCGGAGGAATTCGGCCATGGCGCCATTGAAGGCGTGGCCGGGCCGGAGGCTGCGAACAATGCTTCCGCTGCCGGTGTGCTGGTCCCTATGCTGGCGCTGGGCCTGCCGACATCGGCCACCGCAGCGATCATGCTTTCGGCCTTCCAAAGCTATGGCATCAATCCGGGCCCGCAATTGCTGCAGACCAATCCGCAGCTCGTCTGGGGCCTGATTGCGTCCCTTTATATCGGCAATGTGATGCTGCTGGTGCTCAACCTGCCGCTGGTGGGGCTATGGGTAAAGATGCTCAAGATCCCGGCACCTCTGCTCTATGGCGGCATTCTCATCTTTGCCACGGTCGGCTCATACGGCATTTCCCGCTCGGTGGTGGACCTGGTGCTGCTCTATCTCGTCGGGATCATGGGCTTCCTGATGCGGAAATTCGACTTCCCGACGGCACCTGTCATTATCGGGATGATCCTCGGACCGCTCGCGGAAATGAATTTCCGGCAGGCCATGACGATCAGCCAGGGAAGCTGGTGGATCTTTATCGAGAAACCCCTGTCGCTGACCCTGCTGGTTCTCACCGTGGTCGCGCTTGTCGGCCCCGCCCTCTGGGCAAAGTTCAGGCCGAGGACGACGCAGGAGGCATGATTCCGCCTCCGCATCGCTTGCAGGCCCGGAAACCAGCCGCTTCGGCCTCTCCGGCAGTGTCATAGCAGCGAATATTGCGAGGCAATGGCAACCTGGACGGGCATCCGGGGCGGCAGAACACACCTGTCGTTGTAACCGCGTAAACAAAATCTGAACAAGCCCGCCGAGGGCGGGCAGAGATCACTTGCCAGCGCCAATCCGCTACGGTATCGGGATCAATGTTCTTTGTCGTTTTGTAGTTATCGGCCATTGCGCATCGTCTTTCTGCCCTCTCTGCCTGCCTTGTGTGTGTTCGCGTTAGATTAGATTTCACTTATAAATTCCTGATGCTGATTTGATCACTTTTCTGAGCCTCCGGCCACCCGATTCCATATTTGCCCTTTCTCCCTTCGAGCAGGCGTAGCCTGTTTCGAGCCATAGTCATTTTCATTTTTTATTTGCCTCGGAGCATTCTCGATGCGTTTGCCCTTCCTCGCGGCCATTTTCTTGATTTCTTTCAGTACGGCTCATGGCCAGCAACCCATGACGCTGGAACAGGCGATCCGCATGGCGGTGACCAGCAATCCGCGGATTGGCGAGGCAGCGGCCAACCGACGCGCGGTCGATCAAGAATTGCGGCAGGTCCAGGGCGGTCTGCTTCCGCAAATCCGCGTGCAGGCCGAATACGGAAATGAACGCTCACGCCGGGCGGCCGGAAGTGTCATTGCCGGCACGAACGAATGGCGGAAAGCCGGCGGCGAGGCCGGAATCATTGTCAATCAGCTGCTTTTCGATGGTTTTGCCACACTGAACCAGATCTACCGGCAAATGGCCCGGTCAGATGCCGCAGCCTGGCGAACACTCGAACGCGCTGAGCTTGTCGCACTGGATACCGCGGAGGCCTTCCTCGACATCCAGCGCTTCATGGCCTCTGTCGCCCTCGCGGAGGGGAACGTCGCCGTGCATGAAAGGCTGGCCAACACGATCTCCCAGCGCTACAGCGGCGGCCGCGCCGGAATGGGCGACCAGGAGCAGGTCAATGAGCGCCTTGCCGCTGCCCGCGCCGTGCTGGCGGAGTTCCGGATCCGCCTTGAGGAAGCAAGGGCCGCATTCCGCAAGGCAGTCGGCATCGTTCCTGGAAGGCTGGCCGGCCCGATGCGCCTTTCCGGCCTGCCTGCGACGCGCCAGAAGGCTTTCGACCTGACCATTGCCGCCAACCCGACCCTCCTCGCTGCCACCAGCGACGTGACGGCTGCTGAACGGGACTATGACGCGACGACAGGGCTTTTCCTGCCGCGTGTCGGTGTCGAGGGCCGCGCAGCATCCGGACGGGATTCCAGTCAAGCCAGAGGGCGTTTTGACGAGGCTTCCGTCAAGCTTCGGGCGGATTGGCTGCTCTTTTCGGGTGGAACGGACAGTGCCCGCCGGATGGAACTGGGCGAACGTGTGGCCGAGAGCCGGAGCCGCGTTGATTCCCTGCGCCGCGCGGCCTTTGAATCCATCGACCGCGCTTGGAGCGTCCGGCAGCTTTCCGGCGCCCGGATTGCCTCCCTCAGGGGGCAGGTTCGTGCGGCCCAGGCGGTGGTGACTGCGTATCGCGGCGAGTACGAGCTGGGCCAGCGCAGCCTGCTTGACCTGCTCAATGCCGAGAACGCCCATTTCAATGCCCGGCTTTCGCTCGAGGCGGCAAGGAACGTCGCTGTTTTTGCGGATTACCAGTTGCTGGCGACATCAGGACAATTGCTTGTCCGCCTGAATATTGCACGCCCGCAGGATGCGAACCCGACTTCGAGGGACCGACGATCCGTCTTCCCGACCACGTTTGGCAACCCGTTCAAGGGGGCGCTCCATTGACCGGCCAAACAGCACATCCCGAGAAGACGATCTTCTCCCTTGGCACCATGGCGACCTGCCGTATGCCGGCGCCTGTCATAACCGAGCGCTTTCCACATCCGCACCTCGCCACCGGCTCAACCGGACGACGCGCAAGCCTCACCGGTGTTCTCCTTGTCTGACTCCCCGTCCAAAGGCCCCTTGCTCAGGGCGCTCCTCCACCTTGCCGCGCATCACGGCCGGGCTGTGGGGGAGGATGTCGTGCTGTCAGGGCTGCCGCTCGAAGGCGCGCCGCTCGGTGCCACGTTGTTTGCCCGGGCGGCCCGGCGTGCCGGGCTGGACGCAGAACTGGTCTACCGTCCGTTCAGCGAGATCTCCCCGCTGGTGCTGCCCTGCGTCGTGTTCCTCGGGACCGAGCCGGTTGTCCTCCGCCGGATGGACCCTGAAGACGGCCGCTGCGAGGTTGTGCGCTTTCCCGATGAAGGAGAGGCGTTGGCTGCCCCCTTGCCTGCGAACGAGATCGACGCGGCTTACTCGGGATATGCTTTCCTGATCCGGCCGCTGGCGACTGCGGATACCGGCATCGTGGACAGAAGACCCCCTTACGGCTGGTTTCTTGGAGTGATCCGGCGGTTCCGGTCCAATTATTGGCACATCGCGCTCGCCACGCTGATCATCAATGTCCTGGCCCTTGTGTTCCCGCTCTTCACCATGGCCGTCTATGATCGCGTTCTGCCGAACCACGCCATTTCCTCGCTCGTGGCGCTTTTGGTCGGCGTATTGCTGGCAATTGCGTTCGATTTCATCATCCGGTTTGCCCGGTCGAGAATGATTGACCTGACCGGAAAACAAGCCGACGGCGTTCTGGCTGCGCAGATCTACGAGCATCTGCTGAACATCCGGATGCGGGTGCGGCCCCAGCGCGTTGGCGTCCTGGCCAATCAGGTCCGGGATTTTGATTCCGTCCGGGAATTCTTCACCTCCGCCACGCTGATCGCGATTGCAGATCTGCTTTTTGCGTTTCTTTTCATTGGGATCCTGTTCCTAATTGCTGGCCCCCTCGCCTGGATTCCCTTGCTCCTGCTGCCGGTCGTCATTGCGATCGGACTTCTGATCCAGCGGCCGCTCGATCGCGCCATGAAGGCATTCCAGGGAGAGGCTTCGGCCAAGCACGGCCTCCTGATCGAAAGTCTGAACGGCCTCGAAACTGTCAAGGTCATGGGTGCCCAGTCCGGCCTGCAAGCGGCTTGGGAACGTTCGGTCGCGCAATCGGCGCGCGCTGGCGAGCAGGTCCATCACTGGTCATCCCTGGCGCTGACCTTGTCGAACGCGGCCCAGCAGATGGCTTCGCTCGGGATCATGGTCGGGGGCGCGTTTCTCGTCATGAATAACACCCTGTCCGTCGGCGCGCTGGTTGCGGCCAACATGCTGTCTGGGCGGGTTCTTTCGCCGCTGACCAACCTTGCTGGCATGATTTCCCGCGCGAACCAGACATTGATCGCCCTGCAGGGCATCGATGCCCTGATGGCGCTCGAAGCGGACACCATCCCCGGCGAGGTCAAGACAGCCCGCCGGATCAAACAAGGAGCGATCGTGTTTGATCGCGTGACGTTCGGCTATCCCGGCTCCGCAAGGCCTGCCCTTGATGACGTCAGCTTCCGGATACAGCCCGGAGAAAGGGTTGGTATTGTCGGGAAGATCGGCTCGGGGAAAACCACGATCGGTCGCCTGCTTGTCAATCTTTATAACCCGGATTCCGGACGAATCCTGCTGGATGGCGCCGACCAGCGCCAGTTCGACCCCATGGAATTGCGGCGGGATATTGGGTTCGTCATGCAGGATTCCGATCTCTTCATGGGCACGATGCGGCGGAACATCGCCCTCGGGCGGCCGGACGCCACCGATGAAGAGATCATCGCCGCGGCGCGCCTCGCCGGTATTGACAGTTTTGTGGCCCAGAATCCCGAGGGCTACGACATGCGCATCGCCGAAGGCGGGTGGTCGCTGTCAGGCGGACAGCGCCAGTCCGTCGCGCTGGCACGCGTCCTGTTGCGGCGCCGGCGAATCCTCTTCCTCGATGAACCGACCAGCGCGCTTGATGTCCGCAGCGAAGCGGAATTCTGCGCCCGGCTCGACGCCGTGCTCGGCCGCGACACGACATTCATTGTCTGTACCCACCGCGTCTCACTCCTCGCCTTCGTCGAGAGACTGCTGGTCTTCGAGCATGGACGCCTTGTCGCTGATGGCCCTCGCGACGCGATCCTTGCCGGGCTGAACAAGCGCTCGGTGGTCACGCGTGGTGCAGCCGATGCATAAGGATGACTTTGCCTTTGCCAATGATATCCGGGCGGCCGCCGATCTCCGGACTCCGCGCACCTATGTCCTGCTCGTCCGGGTCACTGCCGCGCTGATCCTGTCGGCCGTGATCTGGGCATCGCTGGCCGTGCTCGATGAAGTGACCCGCGGCGAGGGACGCGTCATCCCGTCCCGCCAGGTCCAGGTCGTCCAGCCGCTTGAGGGCGGGTTGGTTGAGAACATCCATGTCGCCGAAGGTGCGATCGTCCAGAAAGGCGATGTGCTCATGCGCATCGACGATACGAATTTTGCCGCCCAGCTGGGCGAGATCCGTGAACGGCGCCTCGCATTGGCGAGCCGCGTCGCGCGCCTGACTGCCGAATCCACCGGCCAGAGCCAGATCGGCTTCCCGCCCTCGCTCCTGAAGGAGGCTGGCCGGGCGACAGAGGCAGAACGGCTTGTTTTCGAAGCGCGGCAGCGCAAGCTGACCCAGGATATCGAGGTGATCGTGCAGCAGGTCGGGCAGAGGCGAGCCGAACTTGGCGAGCTGCAGGCGCAGGAACGGCGTCTTGCACAGGCCGTCGACCTTCTCTCGAAAGAGACGGCGATTACCCGCCGGCTCTTCCAGCAGCGCGTCGTGCCGGAAATCGAGATGCTGCGTCTCGATCGCCAGGCTGCGGAAATGCAGGGCCAACTCGATGTGGTGAAGGCTTCCCTGGCCAAGGCCGAGGTTGCCATTCTCGAGGCAGAGGCACGGCGCGACAGCGTCACCTCGACCTTCCGCGCGGCGTCGGAGGAAGAGCTCGCCAAGGTCCAGGCCGATCTTGCTGTTGTGGAGGAAACCATCCGGGCCGCACAGGATCGCGTCCGACGGACCGATCTCCGGGCCCCGGTGCACGGGATCGTCAACAAGATCAGCGTCACCACGATCGGCGCCGTGGTCCAGCCCGGCCAGGCCGTGATGGATATCGTTCCGCTGGAGGACAACCTGCTGATCGAGGCGAATGTCCGACCGGCCGATATTGCCTTCATCCGCCCCGGGCAGGATGCCGTAGTGAAGATCTCTGCCTATGATCCGACGGTCTACGGCTCGCTACAGGGCAAGGTCGAACGGATCAGCGCCAATACGATTACGAATGATCAGAAGGAGGTATATTACCGCGTCGTGATCCGAACTGTCCGGAGCCATCTTGGCCCGGATGCCGCGCAACTGCCCATCATTCCGGGCATGGTAGGCAGCGTCGAGATCCTGACCGGGCGCAAATCGGTCCTCGAATATGTGCTCCGGCCGATCCGCAAGGTCTTTGATGAGGCATTGCGTGAGCGCTAATTGATAAAAATGGATCGAATTCCTTGGCTGGTGCGAAAGCACGCCACCGGTTTCGTCCGCTTCCGAAGCGCGATTTAACCAAAAACCGACGCAGGCCACGCATCCTCAACTGGCGCAGGGTTGAAGACCTGAACAATCAGGCCGGACCTCCGGGTTCGCTTCCCTTCGCCAACAGGTGTGGGGTTGCGTATGTCGAGTTACGGGTTGCACTGGCGCTGGCCCATTGTCAGCTTTGTTGCCGGGTTTTTCCCGATCCTCGCCCTGCTTTCGCCGGTCATGGCACAGAATGCCGTGGTGGCCCGTCGTCCGGCGGCCGTGTTGACCGTGGCGCCCAGACTTGATGACGGACCGAAATTCTTCACGATCCGGCAATTGGTTGACCGGCAGGAAGGCAAGCCGCAAAGGAATGAGCGCGAGGCACAGTCCTGGCCGCTTCGCCTGTCGACCCTCGACCCGGACAGTCCTGCGGCCTTGGCTGCCGAGTCGCCCTACCTGGGTTCTGGCTACCAGTTGTTCCCTTCCTTCCACGCGAAGGTTGCCCTGAACTGGCGCCGGATCCAGGCGGACTGGATCCGCGAAAGGGCGATCCTTGAACAATGCGAGCGCAACCCGGCCCGCTGCCCGCAAGGCGGCAGCGCCTTCCTTTCGATGACGCGGCAGGCCCGCCCGCTGGACAGGGATGCGCAGATTTCCCTCATCAATGCCCGGGTCAACGCGTCGGTTCGCTATCAGAGCGACGTGGCCCGGCATTCCGAAGCGGATGTCTGGTCGAGCCCGCTCAAGACGCTGGCGCAAGCAGGGGATTGCGAAGACTACGCAATCGCAAAATTCTACCTGCTCAAGGAAGTTGGCATTGCCGAGGATGACATGCGGATCGTCCTTCTGCGCGACCACAAGGCCCGCGATGACCATGCCGTCCTCGCAGTGAGGGGCCGGTTTGCCTGGCACTTGCTCGATAATCGCTATGACACGTTGGACAGCGATGCAAATACGCCGCATTACCGCCCGGTAATCGCGTTGAACAGCCTGCGTCAGGACCTGTTTGCCGCCCCGTTTGTCCAGACTGACGATCCCGAAGCGCAGACCAGCGCCCGGTTTCAGCCGGCCCATCCAGGTGGTGCAGAAGTGCTGATGTCGGAGCTGTCGCTTCGCGGCACGCGATGAGGTCAGGCAGCCCGAAGCGGCGGAAGGGCGATGGCGAGGAGATCCGCCGTCAACCCCGGCCCGAGCCGGCGCCCCGCTTCGGCGTGACGAAAGACCCCGGCCGCTGCCGCCTCGAAGGGTGGCAACCCGGCGCTTAGATGCGCCGCGATGATGCCGGCCAAAACGTCACCTGAGCCGGCGGTCGCGAGTTCGGCGCCGCCTGTGGTGTTAATCGCCGCGCGACCATCCGGTGCCGCGATGACCGTATCCGGACCCTTGTGCACGACGACGCATCCGCTCCTGCGCGCTGCGGCGCGCGTGGTCTCGACCTTAGAGCCGGTGATATCCGGCCCAAAAAGGCGGATGAACTCCCCCGCATGCGGCGTCAGGACGGCCCCTGCCCGGTTGCGGGCAGCCAACCATTCGGGCAGGCCACCGAGGGCGCTGATCGCATCCGCGTCGATTACAGCCGGCAAGCCGGCTTCGAGCAGGATAGCCAGCTTGCGTTTTGTCTCCGGCCCGATGCCAGCGGCAGGCCCGATCAGCGCGGCAGAAAACCGGGATTTCGTCAGGAGGGCCCGGAGGTCGTTGTCCTCGGCATCCCTCTGCTCGATCTCTGCCAGCATGATGGCCGAGAGATGGGCAGCATGAACGCGCAAGGCTGCGGCGTTGCCCGCCACGGTCACAAGACCAGCGCCGGCATGGAGCGCGGCGAGCGCCGCAAGGCGCGCCGCACCGGTACGAAATTCCGGGCCGCTGATCGCGAGGATATGCCCCTTGCGGAACTTGTGGACCTCCGGCCCGGGCTCCGGCACGGCCGAGCGCCAGAGCCATGGCCCGTTCAGCCACAGCTGTAGGTCGGCCGGATCGACCGGCATATCCACGGCCTCGAGGCCGATCTGGGCAAGGATCAACGTTCCACAGAGGTGACGCCCCGGCTGCAGCCAGTGCCCGGCTTTGGTCCGAAAAAAGGTAACCGTTCGGTCGGCTGGCAGAACTGGGCCTGTGGCCAGTCCTGTATCGCCGGACAGGCCGCTGGGCACGTCGACGGCCACGATGAAGGCCCCCGATTTCGAGGTGCGTGCGATGGCTGCGGCTGCTTCTCCTTCGATGGCACGCGTAAGTCCGGCTCCATAGAGTGCATCAATCACGATCATCCCCGCATGCGGCCGGAAATCTGCCAAGGGGTGCGCGGTGCATCTGGCGCGAGCCGCCATTTCGGCAGCAGGCGAGCCCGATTTCGGCGGATGATCGGTGAAAACCGAGACATCCAACCCCTCGGCCGCCAGACACCGAGCCGCGACATAGCCATCGCCACCGTTATTGCCAGGCCCGCAAAGCACGGCCACGGGGGCGCGGAAGGGAACTGCATCAGCGACGGCACGACCAGCCCTTTCCATGAGGTTCAGAACCGGCACGCCCCGGCGGACGGCATTCGCATCCGCAAGGGCCATGGCTGCATTGGAGAGCAATTCAGGTGGGAAAAGACGCAGGTCACGCAAAGCCATCTCAGCGCCCTGCATCGGGAACGAGCAGCCCTTCCGTAATCAGATCGAGATGGGCGGCCAGGAAACGTTCCGGCGGGATCGGCGCCTCGTGCATGAACGTCATTTGCCAGATTGCGCTCATGATGGCCGGGGCCATGATCACCAGTGGCAGGTCGGCGGCGGCTCCTTCGCGAATCTCGCCGCGCGCCCGGCCGCGCGCGACGATCCGTTCAAGCAATTCACGGCCGCGCAGCACGGTCTCGCGGTAGTAGAGTGCGGTCAGGCCCGGGAAGGTGCTCCCCTCGCCGATCATGATCCGCAGGATGGTGTGCAGGTCACTCTGGACCAGACGCTCGTGGAGGACGGGGATGACCAACCGCAGCAAGTCACGCGTCGGGCCGGGGAAGCCATCAACAAACCCCGCAACCTCGAGGATCGCGGGCCCCACCCTTTCGCGGACAGCCGCCATGAACAGCGATTCCTTGTCCTCGAAGTAGAGATAGATTGTGCCCTTCGCGATACCGGCACGACGCGCGACATCCTCGAGCCGCGTGCCGGCAAAGCCGCGCAAGGCGAATTCCTGCATACCCGCCGCGATGATCTCGGCGGGCCGTGCCTCCTTCCGCCGACGCCGGCGCGGAGCTTCCGGTCGCTCGTCGGTCGACACTATAACTGACTTTTTGGTCATTAATCCTTGCATTCCCCGCCGGGCGAGTTACAAATGACTTTGTAGTCAGCAACAATCGAAACACCAAGGATTATCGCATGGCTTCGGGCGAGGACCCTGCCGATACCGCCAGGC
Organism: Rhabdaerophilum sp. SD176; assembly: GCF_030143245.1. GTDB lineage: Bacteria > Pseudomonadota > Alphaproteobacteria > Rhizobiales > Beijerinckiaceae > Rhabdaerophilum. Next base: position 67,590 of record NZ_JARJNS010000006.1, read on the forward strand.
CACCAGCTGGCCTGCCTCTGGTGGTTGTCGAACGCCAGCTTCCGGCTCCGGTCAAAAAAAGCCGTCTGCGACCGGTGTTGCGGGCGCTGCCCGCTGTTCCGCTGGTCATGGGCCTGCTGATGACAGGCGGGGTGATCGGCCTTTATTTCCAGCCTCCGGGCGTCCGGAAAATCATGTCGTGGTTGCAGCTTGCACCGGGCGGCGGCACGTCGAACCCGATCGCCGTGCCCGCGCCCAGCGCGCCGGCCGATACGGCGAAGGCGTTGCCGCGCGCGGTGATCGGGCTGGGCAAACTCCTGCCGGAAGGAGAGGTTGTCACGGTGGCTCCGCCCTACGGCGCCGGCGATGCGCGGATCAGCCGGATGCTCGTCAGCGAGGGCGAAAGGGTGGCTGCCGGCACGCTGCTCGGGGTACTCGACAACGAAAGACAGCTTCTGTCGGCGCTGGAGACGGCAAAGGCAAACCTTGCCTCGAAGGAAGCGGTGCTGGCGCAGGTGCGCAATGCCACGGCAGCCGGCCGGGCCGAAGCAGAGGCCGCGCTCGCCCGCGCCGAAACGGTGGCACAGAATGCTGTCCGCGAGTTCGAACGGGTCGAGGAACTGAAGCGTCGAGGCTTTGCCTCGGATCAGAGCCACGATCAGCGCCGGAGCCAGATGGAAGAGGCCCAGCGGGATGTGGAGCGGAACCGCGCCTCGCTGACCCGCTATGGCCAGGGCGAACTCGACCGTCAGCCGGATATCGTGGTCGCGGCGCGGAATGTCGATCTCGCCAAGGCGGATCTCGAGCGCGCGGCGGCTGACCTCGAGCGCGCCTATATCCGGGCACCGCTGGCAGCGACGGTTCTCTCGATCACCGCACGGCCGGGCGAAAAGCCGGGGACTGGCGGCATCCTCAATCTCGGCGATATCGACCACATGAAGGCGGAGATCGAGATCTACCAGACCGAAATCTCCCGGGTCGCGCTCGATGCGCGGGTCGAGATTCAGGCCGAGGCGCTGCCGGAGGCGCTGAGCGGCCGGGTTGTGCGGATCGGGTTGGAGGTCGGGCGGCAGACGATTACCGACCCCTCACCGGCCGCGAATACGGATGCGCGCGTCATCAAAGTCACGGTCCGGCTTGATCCGGCCTCGAACGTCATCGCGCGCGGCTTTACCAACCTGCCGGTGCGCGCGCGCATTTTGCCGACCGGCCCATGACCGGGCTGCTTGAAAAGCTGCTCGGTCGGCTGCCGATCGGCTGGCTGCAACTCAGCCACAGCAAGGGGCGGCTCGCGGCCGCGATTGCCGGGGTTGCCTTTGCCAATATCCTGATCCTGATGCAGCTTGGCTTTCTCGGGGCGCTCGTCGGTAGCATCGCGGTTCCCTATCGCCAGTTCGAGGCCGACCTCATCATCTCGTCCTCCGACATGAATACGCTTGCGGATGGATCGCCCCTCCCCCGGCAACGCATGTATCAGGCGCTTGCTGTCCAAGGCGTACGGAGCGCGACGCCCGTCTATCTCGCCAAACTGGACTGGAAGAGGCCGGATGGCTCGGTGCGGACGCTCGACCTTTTCGGGATCGACCCGGCCGTCACAACCTTCCGCAACCCGCGGATTGCCGCCCGCCTGCCTGAACTCGCCCTGTCCGATGTGGCGCTGATCGATTCCAGAACCCGCAACGTGCCGCCCGAGATGTTTTCCGCGATCGGCAGGGGCGAGCAATACCGTTTCGAGGCCAAGGGCCGGACGATCTCCGTGGTGGACACATTCGTCATGGGCGGTGGGTTTAGTGCAGACGGGTACCTCGTCGTGTCGGACCAGACCTTCCTCAAGCTGTTTCCGCAACGTGCGCCGGGCGCGCCCAACTTCATCTTCGTCACGCTGGAGCCGGGCGCTTCCCCGCAGCAGGTCCTCGCCGCCCTGCGCGCGGTTTTGCCGCCGGATGACAGCAAGGTCCGTCCCGTGGCGGAGGCCGTGGCTGCGGACCAGCGTTTCCAGACGACCCAGCGGCCCATTGGCATTATCTTCGGCTTCGGCATTGTGATTGGCGTGCTGGTCGGCATTATCATCGTCTATCAGGTGCTCTCGACCGATGTCGCCGACCACCTTCGGGAATATGCGACCTTCAAGGCCATCGGATTTCCGCAGCGATTCTTCCTCGGCATCGTATTCGAGGAAGCCCTGATCCTCGCGCTGCTCGGCTTCGTGCCTGGCCTGCTGATCGCACTCGGCCTCTACACGCTGGTTGCCGGCGCGACCGGCCTGCCTCTGGCCATGACAGTGGAGCGTGCGGTCACAGTCCTCGGCGGCACGCTGGTCATGTGTACGCTGTCCGGCGCCATTGCGACGCGCAAGCTCGCGCGGGCCAACCCGGCGGATCTGTTCTGATGGCGAGCCCCCGCTTGGACAGGCCCCATTCCATTGTCGCAAAGGGCCTTGCGCATTGGTTCGGCGAGGGGGAAGCGCGCAAGCAGGCGCTGTTCGACATCGACCTCGAGATCGAGGCCGGCAGGCTCAACGTTCTGGTCGGCGCTTCCGGATCCGGCAAGACGACGCTGCTGACATTGATGGGCTGCCTTCGCCGCGTGCAATCGGGCAGCATCCGGCTGCTGGGCCAGGAACTGGCCGAAGCGGATGAAGCAACCCTTGTTGCCACACGGCGTCGGCTTGGCTTCATCTTCCAGGCGCATAACCTGCACGAGAGCCTCACGGCGATGCAGAATGTGCGGATGGGGCTGGAAGTGCACGGGCCAGGGGCGATGCGACACTGGCAGACGGCCTGCAGGCATATCCTGACCCTGCTCGGGCTGCAGGACAGGCTCAACTACCTTCCCGGCAATCTCTCTGGCGGCCAGAAACAACGCGTGGCAATTGCCCGCGCGCTGGTCGGCAACCCCGACATCATCTTTGCCGACGAGCCGACCGCTGCCCTCGACAAGGACAGCGCGCTCAATGCCGTGAACCTGCTCAAACGACTGGGCGAGGAACAGGGGACCACGATCGTGATGGTCACCCATGACTCGAAGATCCTCGACCTCGCCGACCGGATCATCACCATCGATGAAGGCCGGATCGTCGATGGCGGCCGGATGACGGGATGACCGGCGGGGAATGCCGCCAGGCCAGCCCGCTTCTAGCCGCCCAAGGACTTACGCTCCCGGCTGGGTGGCGTTCGGGAAGAAGAGAGAGGCGCCACCAATCTTGTAATCCGAGATGGCCTTCTGCCCTTCCGGCGAGACCAGCCAGTCGATGAAGGTCTGGCCATCCGCCTTCTTCACATGCGGATGCTTCGCCGGGTTCACGAGGATCACGCCATATTGGTTGAACAGGCGGCGATCCCCCTCGACCACGATCTCGAGATCGCCACGGTTCTTGAAGTTGAGCCAGGTTGCACGGTCCGACAGCACGTAGCCGCCCTGCGCCGAGGCCATGTTGAGCGCCGCACCCATGCCCTGCCCGATCTCGCGATACCATGGGCCTTTCACCTGTCCGATCTCAATCCCGGCCGCCTTCCAGAGGTTCAGTTCGGCCGAATGGGTGCCGGACTTGTCACCGCGCGAGATGAAAAGCGCGCCCTTCGTTTGCACGGACTTCAGCGCGGCGACGATGTCCTTGCCACCCTTGATGCCGGCGGGATCGGTCTTCGGGCCGATGAGCACGAAATCATTGTACATCACCGGCTTGCGCTCGACACCGAAGCCGTCATCGACGAACTTCAGCTCTTGTGCACGGGCATGGACGAAAACGACGTCGGCATCGCCGCGTCGGCCGGTATCGAGCGCCTGTCCGGTGCCCTGGCTGACCACGCGCACATCAATTCCGGTCTTCGCCTTGAAGAGCGGCAGGAGGTGCGTGAACAGGCCGGAATCGGTGGTCGAGGTCGTCGAGGAGACCGTGATGAACCGGTCCGATGCCGGGGCCTGCGCAAAGGCCGGGCCCGAAAGGGCAAGAGCAAGACCAAGGCCGAGCCCCATTCTTCTACTGATCATGGCATTTTCTCCGTTTGGTTTTTGGGGTTCACCAGAGCAGGTCTCCGGCGAGGAAGGCGCGGGCCTCCGGCGAAACCGGAGCCTGGAAAAACCGGTCGACGGGCGCGTCCTCGCGCAGCCGCCCGGCATGAAGGAAGAGCACCCGTGCCGCGAGGCGGCGGACCTGCCCGAGATCATGCGTGGTCATCAGGATCGTCATGCCCTCGGCCGCCAACGCGGAAATGATCTGCTCGATCTGGCGGGTCGCTCCGGGATCCAGATGGGCGCTCGGTTCGTCGAGCATGAGCAGTTCCGGCTCAAGCGCCCAGGCGCGGGCGATGGCGAGGCGCTGCTGCTCGCCGCCGGAGAGCAGGCGCGCCGGCCGCGCCGCCAGATCGGACAGGCCGAACCGCGCAAGAGCCACGTCAGCGCGGTTGGCCGGCCGGTCGAACGAGAGCGCTTCCAAGGCGTGCAGCAGATTGGCGCGGACAGAGCGGCGCAGCATGACCGGGCGCTGGAACACCATGGCATGACGCAGTCGCCCGGCAATCCGGCCGTCACCGACATTCCAGCCGACACTGCCACCCTCGGGTCGGATCAGCCCGTGACACAGACGGAGCGTGAGCGATTTCCCCGCGCCATTGGGCCCGATCAGGGCAGTAACCCCTCCTCGCGGCAGCGTGAAGCTGACGTCATCCAGCAAGCGGCGGCCCTCGCGCTCGAGAACGAGCCCGTTGACAGCCAGCGGAAGGATCGAGGGCATCCCGAGCATCGGCGTCATCCGGCGAAACGTGCGCCGACCCGGCTGGCTGCATAACCGGCGGCGTTGATTGCAAGTGTCAGCGCCATCAGAACGAGGCCAAGGCCCAGCGCGAGCGGAAGGTCACCTTTCGAGGTCTCGAGCGCGATCGTGGTGGTCATGGTGCGGGTATAATTCGCGATGTTGCCGCCGACGATCAGCACGGCACCCACTTCGGCGCTGGCGCGCCCGAACCCCGCAAGGAGCCCCGTTGCAAGCGCGAAACGGCCATCCCAGAGCAAAGTGGGCACCGCACGCCATCCGCTCAGGCCGAGAGATGTCAGGTGTTCGCGATATTCCTGCCAGAGTTCCTCCAGCGTGCCCCGCGTCAGTGCGATGACAATCGGCAGGACGAGGACCGTCTGGGCGATCACCATGGCCGTGGGGGTAAAGAGCAGGCCAAGCGGGCCCAGCGGGCCGGACCGCGAAAGGAGCAGGAAGACGAAAAGCCCGGCCACGACCGGCGGGAGGCCCATCAGCCCGTTGATCAGCACGATCAGCGCCGCCCTTCCGCGAAACCGGGAAAGGGCCAGCCAGGCACCGAGAGGCAGGCCGATCAGGGCGGCCAGCAGGACCGCCGTCAGTGTGACACGCAGGGATAGCCCGACGATCTGCAGGAACTGCGGATCGAACGTCACCACCAGCCCTATGGCTGCCTGCATGGCCCCCAATGCATCCATGGAAACGATGTAGTGCGACACCTTGACGTCGAAAAGCAATTTCTGCAAAAGATAGCATTATCGGAAAATTTGCAAATCAATGCAGGTCTATGCATGTCGACATATCTCTCGACGGAGGAGGCTGCCGCCTATCTCGGCCTCAAGGAGCGCAAGCTCTATGATATGGCGGCGGCCGGGCTGGTGCCCTGTTCCAAAGTGACAGGGAAATGGCTGTTCCCGCGCGCGGCGCTCGACCGGTGGATCGAAGCGGGGATGTCCGCCGCGTTGCCGGGACCTGCCACACCCCCTGCGATTATCGGCGGCAGCCATGACCCGCTGCTCGAATGGGCGGCGCGGCGATCCGGATCCGGCCTCGCATTGCTGGCCGTGGGCTCCGAGGCCGGACTGGACCGTTTGACGCGGAACGAGGTGGCCATCGCAGCGATCCATCTGCATATGCCCGGCAGCGAGGATGCCAATCTCGATGCCGTCGCGACCATGCCCGGCCTCAGCGACCTTGTGATGATCCATTTCTGCCGCCGCGAGGAGGGCCTTCTGCTGCCGGCAGGCAACCCGCGCGGAATCAAGGGGCTTGCCGATGCCTTTGCCGCCGGCATCCGCTTCGGCCAGCGCCAGGCAGGGGCCGGCGCGCAATTGCTCCTGGCGAAGCTGGCCCAGGAGCATGGACTCGAACCTGAACAACTGCCCATGGGCCTCGCCTTCGAGACTGGCCAGGACCTCGCCTTTGCCCTCCGTGCGAATACAATCGATTGCGGGATTGCCACGCGGGCGGTTGCCGAAGCGAACGGGCTCGGCTTCCTGCCGCTGGCCTGGGAGAATTTCGATCTCGTCCTGCGCCGCCGGACCTATTTCGAGCCGGCGCAGCAGGCCCTATGGGCATTCCTGCGCAGCCCGGCCTTCCGCGATCATGCGGATCGCCTTGGCGGGCTTGACGTTTCGGCAGCCGGCAGCGTGCGGTTTAACCGGTAGTGGCGGATTCAGCCTGGTGCGAGCGCACCCATGCGGATCAGGACATTGCCATAAAGGCGCTGCTCGCCACATTGCACCACGGCGAAGGACGATTTTGCCGCCGCGTAGAAAGCAAAACGCTCCAGCGCATGGAAAGGCCCGGCATAGCCAGCCCGGCGCGCCACCAATTCCATGGATTGGATGGCTTCTGGGTGTGCCTCCGGATCGCCGACAACCTGCATGAAGCGGACAGGGTCTTCGGTGAAATCATCCAGCGGGAACAGCGTCAGCACGGCCTCCAGCACGGAATCGACCGCGAGCCCGGGCAATCGAACCAATTCGCCCGTAACGGTGCTGGCGGCGACGGATTCTGCCGGATGGTTCGCGTCAACGATTGCGAGATCGTCGCCGTGACCCATCCGGGCGAGGAGGTGCAGCAGGTCCGGCGAGAGCCGTGGATCGATCCCCTTCAGCATCAGCGCCGTCCCCTTTTCGTAAGGTAGATCCGGGCGGCATTGCCCCCCATGATGGCGGCCTTTGCCTCGGCGGTCAGGCCAGCAATCGTCCGTTCGACAATGTCGAGCCAGTCGGCATAGGTGCCTGCCAGTTCGAGAACCGGCCAATCGGAACCGAACAGGATCCGTTCAGGGCCGAAGGCTTCCATGACGGTCCGGATATAAGGATAGAGGTGATACATGCCATCGCCGGCTGCCGCCTCCGTGAGCAGTCCGGAGAGCTTCACCACCACATTCGGGCGCTGCGCGAGGGCGGCCAGATCGCTTGCCCAGGGTTCCTGGATCCGTTCCCGGATCCTCGGTTTGGCGGCGTGATCGACCACAATCGAGAGGTCAGGAATCCGATCGGCCAGAACCAGCAGGCGCGAGAGATGTGGCGGGCGGACCAGTGCATCGAAGACGAGTCCTTCTGCCACCATCGCCCTCAGGACTGGCAGAACGGACGGCGCGAGCATCCAGTCCGGGTCGGGAATGTCGTGGATCATCGGTCGCAAGCCGACCAGTAGCGGATCCGCTGCGAGGGCGCCAACGCGGCGCGAAGCGTCGGGTGCATCAAAATCAATCCAGCCAACCACGCCGGCTATCGTCTCGTGCCGGGCGACGAGATCGAGCAGATACCGTGTCTCCGCCTCGGTCGGCGCGGCCTGGAGGAGGATCGTCCGGTCAATCCGGCCAGCCGCCAGATGTGGCGCGAGATCGCCGGGGCCGAAATCGCGGTAGATCGCCGCGAGGGCTGGCGTCAGCCAGCCGTAGTCGCCACGGGCCAGAGACCAGTAGTGCTGGTGGGCGTCAATCCGCATTATCCCTCTCCTGTCGGCGCCCGCGGGTCGATCAGCCCGGCATCGCGCAGGTCTTGCCAGAAGGCCGCGGGAACCGGAACCGACCAGCCCTCCAGATTCCGCCGGATCTCTGCCGGGGTGACCGCCCCGAGCACCACACTCGATACGGCGGGATGGGCGCGGGCAAAATGCATCGCCGCGGCAGGCAGCGCCAAGCCATGACGGGCACAAAGCGCCTCGATCCTGCGAACCCGGTCGAGAACGGGCTCGGGTGCATCGGCATAATCGTATTTCGCGCCGGGAATAGCACCGGTGGCGAGAATGCCGGAATTGAACACCCCGCCAAGCAGGATGCCGATGCCGCGCGCCTCCGCCAGCGGAAACAGGACATCGAGCGCGCCCTGTTCCAGCAGCGAGTACCGGCCGGCGAGCAGCAGGCAGTCGAGATCGCAATGATCGGCGAAACGGAGGCAGATCTCGACCTCGTTGACGCCGATCCCGATGGCACGGATGACGCCCTGCTCACGCAAGCGGTAAAGCGCGCGCCACGCGCCGGCCAAAGCCTCGGCGAAACGCTGGTCGACCGCATCGCCATGGTTGCGGCGGTCAACATCATGGATCAGCGCGATGTCGATCCGGTCTGTGCCAAGGCGCAGCAGGGATTGCTCGAGCGAGCGCATCGTCCCGTCATACGAATAATCAAGCGTAGCGGCAAAAGGCAGCCCGCCGGCATAGCCCTCGCGGTCCCATTCTCCGCGGGCCGGGCTCATCCAGCGGCCGACCTTGGTCGACAGGACAACCCGGTCCCGGCCGGCGCGGCGGATAGCGGTGCCGACGCGGTGCTCGGCAAGGCCGTGGCCATAAAGCGGCGAGGTATCGATCAGGGTCACGCCGGATCCGATCGCCGCCGTCACCGCCGCGATCGCCTCCTCGTCATCGATCAGGCGGTAGAGATCGCCCAAAGGCGCGGCGCCGAAGCCGATCTCGCTGACGGTGAGCCCCGTCCTTCCAAGGGTGCGTCCGGCAATGGCGATCATCAGCGCCCCATCAAGAGCTTGGGCAGGGAGGTGGTCAAAGGTGGCCAGAGCGTAATGGCCAGCAGAACCCCGATCAGAGGCAAGAGCCGGGGAATAATGGCGCGGGACATGGCCTCGAAGGAAATGTTGGCGATCCTCGCCGTCACGAAAAGCACCACGCCCACCGGCGGCGTGATTGTGCCGATCATCAGGTTGAGCACGAAGATCAGCCCGAACTGGATCGGATCGATCCCGAACTGGGCGGCCGCGGGCGTGAGGATCGGGATCAGGATCAGCATGGCGGCAAGCGCCTCCATGAAACAGCCAACGACCAACAGCAGGCCATTCACGGCCAGCAGGAAAATCAGCGGATTGCCGATCCAGTCGACGATCATCGGGCCGACAGTCTGGGGAATCCGCGAGATCGACAGGCACCAGGCCAGCGCCGCTGCTGTCATGACCAGTGCCAGCACAACGCCGGTTGTCTCGACCGTATCGACGATCAGGTCCGGCAGATCGGAGAGACGGAAGTCCCGGTAGACGAAGAGGCCGAGCACCAGCGCATAGACGGTAGCCACACCGGCGGCTTCTGTCGGGGTGAACCAGCCGCCAATCATGCCGCCGAACAGGATGACCGGCGTCATCAGCGCCCAATGGGCGCGCTTGTAGGCGGTCCAGACTTCGCGAAGGCCCGGAAAGGGATGGCGCGGCATGTCCTTGCGGCGTGCCACTTCGGAGACCATCAGCATCAGGGCCCCGGCCATCAACAGGCCGGGAATGACCCCCGCCAGGAACAGGCCGCCGATCGAGACATCCGCCGAGACGCCATAGACCACCATCGGCAGCGAGGGCGGAATGATCGGGCCGATCGTGGCCGAGGCAGCGGTAATGGCCGCTGCGGTTTCGGGGTCATAGCCCTCGTCGCGCATCGCCTTGATCTCCAGTGTGCCGACGCCGCCGGCATCGGCCACGGCCGAGCCGGACATGCCGGCAAAGATCACGCTGGCGAGGATATTGGCATGGCAGAGCCCGCCCCGGAGCCAACCGACACAGGCCGTGGCGAAGGCGAAGATGCGGTCGGTCACGCCGGCCGAATTCATGATGTTGCCCATCAGGATGAAGAGCGGCGCAGCCAGAAGCGGGAAGGAATTCGCAGCCTGCGCGATCTTCTGCGGCACAATACCGGCGGGAATGCCAGCCAAAGCCACGAAGGCAAAGGCCGCCAGCCCCATTGAGGCGAAAAGCGGGATTCCCGCCAGCAGCGCACCGAACCAGCCGAGCAGGATATAGCCCATGGTCGCGGTCACAGCGCCATGCCCCCGCCGGTTCCGGCCCGCGGGCCATGTCGCGCGATCTGCACTGCTTCGGCCAAAGCCTGCACGATGAGCAGGGCTGCAGCAAAGGGAATGGGCAGGTATAGAAGCCCCGCCGGCAAGGGCAGGCTGACCCACTCGATATCCCAGTTCCGGCCGATGAGCGGGGTGCCGTACCGGATGAGCTGGATCGCAAAGACGATGACTGCCAGGCGGATGGCAATCTCCGCGAGCCGCGCCAACGCGTCAGGCAGCAAGTCGACCAGCATCGTGATCCGGATATGGCTTCGCCGACGGGCGGCGATCATCAGGCCTGTAAAGCCTGTCCAGACCAGCAGGTTCTGCGCCGCCTCGTCGGTCCAGGCCAGAGGCTGGCCGATGGCCCGCGCGACCACCCCGGCCACGACCGAAGCCAGCAGGGCCGCCATCAGCAGCACCGCCATCCAGCGCAGGGCGCGGTCGGTTATTCGCGAAAGGATCGTCATGGTCTGTCCTGAACCGGGATCAGGCCGGTCGCCGGGCGGCAACCGGCCGGCATCACCTCAGAGCGCCTTCAGCGTATCGAAGGAGCCCTTGCCCCAGCGGGCCTCGAACTTGGCCGGAACCGTGGCCAGGACGGGTTTGCGGAAGGCCTCGAGATCGGGCTCGATCACCGTCATGCCGGCGCCTTTCAGCGTGGCGACGAGATTGGCCTCCTGGCTGAGCAATTCCTTGTCCTGCCAGGCCGCAGCGGCGTCGAAAGCGGCTTGCAGCAGGCCGCGATCGGCGGCGGACAGGCCCTTCCAAAAGGCGTCATTCACGATGATCATCCGCGGCGTGATGATGTGCTCCGTCAGGACCAGGAATTTCTGGACCTCGAAGAACTTGCCCGACTGGATCGTCGGCAGCGGGTTTTCCTGCCCGTCCACGGCGCCCTGGCTGAGCGCGAGATAGAGTTCCGGGAAGGCGATCGGCGTCGCCTTGGCCCCCCAGGCATCGGCCATGGCCTGGAAGACATCGACCGGCGGCACGCGCAACTTGAAGCCGACCATGTCGGCCGGGGTGCGGACAGCCTTGTTGCCGGTGGTGAGATGGCGCTTGCCGTAATAGGTGACGTTGAGCATCCGCATGCCGCGCTTGGCAGAAAGCTCCTCGTTCATCCTGGCGAAGATCGGCGTGTCCTTCACCTTTGCCAGATGCGCGGCGTCCCGCCAGAGATAGGGCGCCTCGACCAGCGTCAGCGCCGGAAGGAAGGCGCCAAGCGCGCCCGCGCCATCGGTCGTGAATTGCAGCGCTCCGGCAGAGACGGATTCCATCATGTCCTTGCCGGAGCCGAGCTGGCCGCCCGGAAAGACCTGGATGTCGATCCGCCCGTTTGTCTTCTGCTTCACATCTGCCGCAATCCGCTGGACCATCTGCACTTGCGGATGGGTGGCGGCGAGCAACTCGCCCCAGCGGATGGTGGTGGCCTGCGCCCGCAGCACGGACGGCATGGCCAGGGTGGCGCCGGCAAGCGTGGTGCCAGCCAGGAACCCGCGTCGATCGATCCTCGTCATGGTCTTTCCTCCGAAATGGGCCGTTCGCGGCCTCTGGTCTGTCATTCAATGTTGATGGCCCGGCTCCGGGCCTGATTGATATGGAAGGCCATCGCGGCCACGGCGGCCTCTGCGTCCCTCCGTTCGATGGCCTCGATCACCGCCAGGTGGTCCCGCATGACCGGGATGACGAGATCCGCATAAAGGCGGGTCTCGTTCTGGCGGATCAGGCGGATCTTGATCCAGTTCACGCGGAAAGCGTTGGAGATGATCTCGTTATCAAGGTGATCGATCACCGCCTCGTGCAGGGAGCGGTCGGTCGCCTCGGCATCGGCGATCAGCGTTTCGCGCTCGCCGGCCTCTGCCCGGGCGATGATCTGCTCATGGCTGGCGCGGAGCGCTGCAACCGCCGCTTCCGACCGGGCATGGGCGAAGAGCGCGGTGGCCTGCGTCTCAAGGAAAAGCCGGAACTGATAGGCATTCCGGATCAGGTTCAGATCAACATGCGCAACCTGCATTCCCCGCTGCGGCACGGTCGTGATCAACCCCTCGGCTTCGAGCCGGGGGATCAATTCGCGGATCGCGCCGAGCGGCAGGCCGGTCAACTCGACCAACTCGCGCTGGGAAATGAACTGCCCCGGCCGGATCTCGCGCGAAAGGAGCCTCTCGGTGAAGCTCTCATAGGCACGCTCACGAAGCTTGACCGGGGCGTTGTTCATGTCATGCCGCCGCGCTCGCGCCCGAGCGAAGGGCGCCAAGTGTCGATGCCAGTTCGCGTGCGGCCGCTTCCGTCATCGGATCCAGCGGCGCACGCATGACGCGCCAGCCGGCATCGCCGGTCTGCTCGGCGATCATGGCCTTGATGGCCGACATGAAGGAATGCTTGAGGATGGCCTCGACCATGGCATTGATGCGCGGATCATCCTTGCCCTCATTGGCGAGCGGGCGGAGCAGATCAGGCGCGATGTTGGCGAGGCCGCAGATGCTGCCCGCCCCGCCGGAGCGGACCGAACGAGCGAGCTGGCGCTCGTCTCCCACGAGGATCTGCAGGCCCGGCAGCTCGGTGAGGCGGCGTTCGGTGGCGTTCCAGTCGCCGTTGGAATCCTTCACGCCGATGATCATGCCGGGATAGGCCTTGGCGAGGCGCTGGGTCAGCTCGACCGAGATGCCGTTCCGGGTCATTCCGGGGATATGATAGAGGATCACATCCCGCAGCTGGCCGCCGAGCCGGTCAAACAGGGCAGCGAAGAAGCGGAAAAGGCCCTCATCGCTGGCATTGCCGAAATAGAATGGCGGCGCAAGCAGCAGCGCCCGGCAGCCCACGGCATAGCCGGTCCGGGCCTGTTCGACGGCATCATCCAGGGTGGCGGCGGAAACGCCGACCATCACCTTCTGGCGGAGGTCAATCCCGGCCGACCCGACCGCCCCGAGCATGCGGTTGCGCTCGGCATGGCCAAGCGAAGCGCCCTCGCCCGTGGTGCCGAACAGGGTGAACCCGTCGCAGCCATTGGCGAGAACCCATTGGGCATGGGAAACCAGCCGCGTCAGGCAGACCTGGCCATCCGGCCGAAACGGGGTGGAAAGCGCGCAGTTCAGGCCGATGCGGCCCGTTGTCGATGTCAATGTCATGGATCCCTCACTCTCGGGCAGATTCAGCTGACCTGCCGACGATGTCAAGACTGACATGTTAGTCTGCACGAGAATAATCCGCAGGCTTGACCGCGATCGATCACAACCGGTGTTGCCAGCTGCACAATCCCTGCCTAATCGAAACACGAGGCAGATGGCCCAAAGCCGAACCGTGCCCAGCCGTGCAGCCCATTCAGGACATGTAGGGATCCGATGCGCATCGCCCTTGCTCTTTTTCTCGCCGTTTCTGCCCTGATCACGGGGTTCTGGGCCTGGATGGGCACACCGGTCATCGTTTCCGCCTCCACGGTGCGCGAGCCGATCTATTGTGTGTCCTTCGCGCCCTTCCGTTCGCATCAGAGCCCATTCGACCTGTCCACCCGTATCGAAGCGGAGCAGGTCGAGGAGGACATGAAGCGGGTGCGTGCGCTGACAGATTGCGTCCGGACCTATGCGACCGATTTCGGCAGCCAGCATGTGCCGGGCATTGCCCGCAAGTTGAACATGAAGGTCTATCTCGGCATCTGGATCGGCGATGACATCATGCGGAACAGCGTGCAGGTCGAGGCGGCGATTGCGCTGGCCGCGCGCTATCCCGATGTCGTGCGGGCGATCATTGTCGGCAACGAGGTGCTGCTGCGCCGTGACCGCTCGCCGGCCGAGCTGGCCGCCTATATCCGCGAGGTGAAGAGCCGGTCGCAGGTGCCCGTGACCTATGCCGATGTCTGGGAATTCTGGCTCAAGAACCGGGAACTCGCCAATCTCGTCGATTTCATCACCATCCATACCCTGCCCTATTGGGAGGATATCCCGATCGGGATCGACAAGGCTGCAGCCCATATCGACCATACGCTGAAGGAAGTCCGCGAATCCTTCCCGGGCAAGGAGATCCTGATCGGCGAGGTTGGCTGGCCGAGCGCGGGCCGGATGCGCGAAGGCGCCCTGCCCTCGCTGTCCAACCAGGCGAAGCTGCTCGCCGACATGACGGAGATCGCCCGGAAGGGGAACTACAAGTTCAACTGGATCGAGGTGATCGACCAGCCCTGGAAGCGCCGTTCGGAAGGCACGGTCGGCGGCTATTGGGGCCTGTTCGAGGCCGGGGCCGACCAGCCGAAATTCTTCCCGGGTTCGCCGGTTTCCGATCATCCATTCTGGCGCTGGCAACTCGGTGGCGGCCTGGCTTTCGCGGCCTTGCTGTTCGGCCTTGCCGCAACGCGCATCCGCCGGCAGCCGAAGGCCGAAATCTCGCGGCTATGGATGCAGGTCGCGGCCGTGGCTCTGGTCGGCGGGGCGCTTGCCGGCCTCAGCCTCGAGAAGCTGGTGCTGGAAAGCATCACCTGGAAGGACTGGCTCTTTGCCGGCACGCGACTGGCGGTCATGATCGCCCTTGCCGTTTTCGGCACCTTGGCGCTCGCCGGCAACGAGACGGCGCCGCGTCTTTCGCGTGCGGTGGCCCGACTGGCCGGGCGTGCGGGCGAGCCGGCGCGGCCGCTCGACTTGCTGTTCCTTGCACTGGCCTTTTTCGCGCTGCAAAGCGCGCTCGGGCTGGCTCTGGATGCGCGCTACCGGGACTTTCCTGCGCCGACACTGATGATGGGCACCCTGCCTTTACTCATTCTTGTCTGGCGGGACCGGAACCTGTCCGACCTGTCCGGCGGGATGGCGTTGGCCCTCGGGCTCGCCTTCACCGCGATCTGGATCCTGATCGTCGAAGGTCTGCAGAACTGGCAGGCATTATGGTTCGTGGCCAGCCTAGCCGGCGTGGCGATGACCGTCGCGCGTGGGGCCCAGCAGCGCCAGATGCAGCAGCAATAGGGCCGCTGCACCGGAAGCCAGATCCGCATGGTAAAGCACCAGCCCGGCGCTGCACAGGACAAGTGCCGCGGCCATGCGGAGCCGTGTCGGCCGCCAGAGCGTCAGGACTGCCATGGCCAGCAAGACCCAACCGCCAGCCGGATTGCGGAGAACCAGCGAAAGCTGGGCGCGAAGCCGGCAGAACCAGGCATTCGCGTCTGCATCACATAATGTGCGCACGGCATCATTGTCCAGAAACAGGTGCCGCAGGCACCAGCCAAGGCCGACCGCCAGGCCAGCCCCGGCCAGAATGGCCAGTGAATGTCGCAGTTGCGCCTTCGCCATGATCAGCCGCTCTTCCGCTGCGGTTCCTGATCATTGGCCGCGAAGGGGACGGAGCCCGCCGTCACCCCCGCCATGGAATTACCCGTGGCGGGCTTGCCCCAACTGGTGGCGACGCGCGCACGCAGTCCCTCTAGGCTCGGCAGGTCGAACTCGACCATGCGGGTCTTGGCACTTTCCGGCAGGCGCTCCATCAGGGCCAGCAGGACGGCGAAGAGGAACGGAATCGCCTGCACCACCATGACGGCCGCGAACAGATAGAGCTCGCGCACTTCGGTGTAGTTGGTCATCACGACCATCGTTGCAGAGGCCAGCAACAATCCAGCCATGATGGCCTCGCCACGGGCGGCGAAGACATCGCTCTTCTGCGCTTTGCCGCCCTTGTCCGTGCGGATGAAGACGAGCTTGTCGGCAAAGAGCGACTTCCCGACCGCGCGGGCCATCGTCCATTGCAGGGACATGTGCGCCATCAGCGCCAGCGCCATCTCCTTGGCCGACATATCGACGCAGCGCTTGTACAGCAGGCCGAAATGCAGGAGCGACAGGCCGAGCATGAACAGGATCGGCAGGGTGAGGATCTTGTCCGGCACGGCAATGCTCAGGAAAGCGACAACCGGCGTCCAGACGATATTCAGGATCGCAATCAGCACGCCGAGGCTTTCATTGGCCAGCCACGAGAGCCACCCTGCCGCGAAAGTGCGCCGCTGCGGCAGCGAGAGCTTGCTGCGGCCAGGCAGGAAGGCGCGGGCATGCTTGAAAACGATCTGCATGCCGCCCGACGCCCAGCGATGGCGCTGCTTCTTGTAGTCGCGGAAGGTGTTCGGCAGCAGGCCGCGGCCATAGCGGCGGTTGGTGTAGTGCTGGAGCCAGCCCTTCTCGAGGATCGAGAGGCCGAGATCGGTATCCTCGCAGATCGTATCCTCGGACCAGCCGCCCGCGCTCTCGAGGGCAGCCCGGCGCACAAGGCACATCGTGCCATGGGTGATGATGGCGTTCTCCTCGTTGCGCAGCACCATGCCGATATCGAAGAAGCCGGCATATTCGGCATTCATCGCCTGATGCAGCGGCGAGCGGCGGCCATCGCGATGATCCTGCGGGGCCTGGACGAGGCCGACGCGAGCATCGGCGAAGGCAGGCACGAGATCGCGCAGCCAGTTCGCATCGACGATATAGTCGGCATCAATCACGCCGATGATCTCGGCGGCCGGATCGGTATGGTCGAGGGCGATCTGGAGCGCCTTGGCCTTGAAGCCTTCAACCCGGCCGGCATTGACGAATTTGAAGCGTGGGCCAAGCAGGCGGCAATGCTCCTCCACCGGCGCAACCATCGCCTCGTCCGGCGTGTTGTTGATCAGAACGATACATTCGAAATCGGGATAGTCGAGCCGGGCAACGGAATCGAGCGTCTCCTTCAGCATCTCGGCCGGCTCGCGGCAGGCCGGAATGTGGATCGAGACCTTCGGCAACGGCGCAGCCTGGGCCAGACGGCCGGCCGCGAGCAGGCGGCTCGGCTTGCGGCCAAACAGGAACTGCGCGATCTCGGCAATGTGGTTCAGCGCCACGATGACCAGCGGCACCAGCAGCACCATGCCAAGCAGGAACGCGAAGGCTGCGCCTGGCACGAAATAATGCAGCACCCAATGGCCCCAGGCGAACGCCGCCCAGGCGCCAACGGCGTTTGCCGCAAGCGTGAGCACGAGCGCCTGGCGGGTGGTGACGCGAAGCGGGCCGCGGCCCTGCAGGAACAGGATCAGCAGGCTCAGCAGGAGGCCGGCAATGACGGCAACGGTTGCTTTTTCGGTGTAGCCCCGGTCATGGATCGGGCCAGTCCAGGGGAACTTGGTGTTGCGATCGGTGGAGAAAGCACCCCAGTAGGGGCCGACGCCGCCTTCGAAGGTCTTCCACGGCTGGTCATAGGCTTCGATGATGTTGTAATCGACGCCCAGCCAGTTTGCCCGCGCCGCGAAATCGCGGAGGATGACGGCCTGTTCAAGCCGACCCGGCGCAGCGCCATGGCGATTGTAGCCGGCGCTCGGCCAGCCGAATTCCGAGATTTTCACCTTCTTGTTCGGATAGGCCGCCTGCACCTTCGACAGGATTTCAAATGTGCTGTCCACGGCCTGATTGGCCGGCGTGCCTTCCCAGTAGGGCAGGACGTGGATGGCGATGAAATCCGCCGCTTCGACCAGTTCCGGATATTTCAGCCAAACCGTATAGATTTCACCGGTGGAGACCGGCACCCGGCCGCCCGTCTCGGCCTTGACGCGGCGCATCAGCTTGATGAGCCGGTTCACGGTCGCACGCTCGAGCGCGTCCTTCTCCTTGGTGGCGATGGCACGCTTTTCCTCGTCGGTCAGCTGCTCGCCGCGCAGGATCGGCACATCGCCGCGGACGTTCAATTCGTTGCCGACATAGATGCCATTGACGTTCCAGTGCGTGTTGGCGAGTTTGATCGCCCGCTCCAGTTCACGCGTGTTCCGCTCGGGATCATTGTCCAACCAGGCCCCGATCGTGGCGCGCATGCCGAATTCCGCAGCGACGCCCGGAACCAGATCGGTGCCCTCGGTGACGGTGTAGGTACGCACCGCCTTCGTGTAGGGCGCGATGGCGCGGAAATCGTTGCGGATCTGGTCAGCGGTCGGAACATAGCCGTCACCGCGCTCGCGCTTCTGACCCTCGAAGGCCGTGTAGGACATGCTGGCGAGCCGCCCGACAAGGTCAGGTGCGTGTCGTACCTCCTGATACCAACCCCATAGGGTGGCATGAAGCAGGGTGACGAGCAGAGCGGCAAGAACCGGCAGGCGGGTCAGGAACCGGACGAAAGAGGGAGCACTCACGGCAGGACTTCGACCAAGGTTAGGGTTGCTGGCGCAAACCTTCTCTGCGGCGCCTGATGCGCTGTTTCGACGGCTTGCGGAATCTCTTCGATTTCGTGCGGGTTATGCCGATGGCTGGCTGTATGCCAGATGAATAATTCCTGTGAACCGCCGCGAAACCGCGAAAGATTTCGCAGTGCATCAAGCAAGGGCCGGACCAAGCCATTTTCCTGGCTGCACGAGGCAAGAGGCCATGCCGTCGCAGGGCGAATTGCCGCTGCGGAAGCCGATTCTGCGTCCCCGGGGGCGATTTTCTGCCTGTTCCGGCATCAAGAGCCGGAATCCGGGCGCCCAGCTGCAAGGCGGAACGCCTAAACTTTGGTCAGCTTTCGCCGGCAAGGATTCACCCTGTTTCGGTGCAGCCCCGTCGCGCTGGCCATTCAGGAAGCCGGCAATTCTCTGCCGGCGCTTCCTCATTTTCGGAGGCCGGTGCAGCCTCGCCCGTCCGTTGCAAGAACCACCACGCCACCGGCGGCATAGAGCTGGCGCACAAAGCCGGGGCTACGGCCAGCCAGCACCATCACACGGCCGCTGCCCTCGAGCAGGGCCACGTCCGATGCGGCAATGGCCCGGAATAGCCGGGACTCGGACAGGGCGATAACGGTGACGATGCCGGGCTCGGCCCTCAGAAGCGGAAAGGCCAGCAGCAAGCTCCACCAGCCTGCCAGCGCCAGAGCAGCGCCGGCCAGCCAGTCGAAGCGCTGCCGGTCAATAATCATAGGCGTGCTCGAAGCGACCACCAGCCTTGTCCAGCGCAGCCTTCAGGCCCGGCAGGGTTTCAAGCCGGACGAGAAAGCCGATGCGCTGCCAGCCGGGGCTCGCCTGCAGGGGCACGGCGATCAGGGCCGGCGGCAGGTTCTGCGGTGCCTGCCAGCCCTCGGGAACCAGCACCGTGACAAGGATCTCGGCCTGCCCGGCAATCTCGATGACGCGATGGCCGCCAGCAATCTGTAGCAACAGGAACGCAGTAAAAGCTCGATAGCGCGGCGTCTCGACGATCACGCTGCCATCCGGCCGCTTCTCGATGATCCGTGCATCGGCGGTCGGCTCCATGCCGGACAGGACGCTGCGGATCGTCAGGCTGGCGGGAGACAACCCTGCCGCAGCGGCCATTGCCTTCGCATAAAGCGCCTTGCCGCCCCATTCGAGCGAGAGGGCGAGACGCCGTTCGATCGAACGGGCCGGTGCCGTGCCCTGCCAGGGTAGTGCCCAGAGCCGGCCGAGATACTCGCCGAACGGGAAAGCATACCATGGTGTCTGCTGGAGGAAGGCAGCGTAGGCATCGCCCATCTGCCATGCGAGCTGGTCTTCCGCCGGAAATGGCGGAGCCGAGGGCCGGAACAAGGCGCCGAGCGTGGTTTCGTAGATGCCCTTGAGTCCTAACTCGGCCGAAACGCTGACTCCGATGACATAGAGCATCGCCTTCATCTCCGACGAGACCGACCCCCGCGACGAGGCTGTGCGGGCCAACGCGCAGAGGTTGCGCCAATAGCCGGCAATCGCCGCACGATAGGCGAAGGCGCCCTCCCCCTCGCGGCGCGAGACGATGGCCAGATCCTCGTAGGCATGGACGATCGACCATTCGGGATAGGTCAACAGCGTGTCGACAAGTGCACGATGATGCTCCGGCGCAAGGATCGCATCGCGCTTTGCCGGCTCGGCCGGGGGCGGCCCGAAGCATTGGGTCTCGACGTAAAGGATCGGGGCAGCCGCAAGGATGCCCAGCAAGATCGTCACAAGACCGAAAACCCGCAGGAGGCGGAACAGGCGCCGCATCGCTCAGGCCGTTTCGCGCCGGAACAGCACGAAGCCGGCGAGGACGGCAAACCCGCCCAACGCGAGATGCGGCAGGTTGGCCAGGATCTTGAACCCGAACGGCATGGCCTGCACGCCGTGGATCAGGATGCCGAGATCAAGGAAGCCGGACCCAGTCGCAAGCCCGAGGGCGCCATCGGCGAGATAGAGGCTGCCAAAACCCTTGAGGAATGCCAGCGCGGCGTGCCGCGAGATGAAGGCTGCGATGGCTGCCCAGAGCGCGGAGGCCCAATGGAGCGCGTCATCATAGATATCGAGCGCGAAGATGCCGAAGGCGCGGCCCTGCGCATCGGTCAGCCCGGGAATGTAGTTGAGCGATCCGGCGACGAGCAGCGCAAGGGCATAGCCAAGGCAGACATGGCGGGGGGTCATCAGCGCTCCTTACAGACGGTCAAGATAGGCATCCCATAACGCGTTTCGGAACAGGAGCTTCGGGTCGATCTGGCGCTTGCGGGCCGCAAAAAGGGGCGCGCCGGGATAGATCGAGAGAAACTGGTCCGGGCGTGCATGCAGGCGATAGGGCAAATAATAGCTGCCGCCAATGTTCCCGACCATGTCGATCAGCGCTTCGGTGGTGGCGATCATATCGGTTTCGCCATTCGGATTGTTCTTCTGCGAGAAGGACATGACGGCGGCGATCCGGTCCGTGGTGGCATAGGAAAGCAGACTTGTGGAATCGCGCTTCACATGGCGCAGAGTGACATTGAGGAACTCGGCCGAGGCCCGGGGGATAATGCGCCGGCAGCCCTCGACAAAGGCGCCAAACTGATCGGGCGCGATGAAATACTCATGCAGAATATCCGTCCGGCGGTAATCCCGGTTCGCGAGGTTCAGCACAGGCTCGTTCATCAGGCTGTTCCGCGAGGAAATACCGGAGGACAGCGTCGGCCCAGCTGTCTTTTCCATGAACCAGCGTAGGCTCTTGCCCCATTCCCGTTCGACCTGAGCCCGATAGACGCGGCGTGAGAAGCCGCTCAACGCGCTTTCCCGCGTGGCCGGCGGCAAACCGGCAGCGGGAACAGGCTCGCGCCGATAGGTGACGAGCAAAGCCTCCTCAAAGAAGCTGCCGCGTTCGACATTGAGGCGGCCATAGATCATCGGCACGGCAGGATCATTGGCAGCGGCGATGAAGCGCGGCGCAAATTCGCCTGCCGGCATGGCCTCGAATTTCGGGCGGAGGAGCATGTTCTCGACCATCTCGACGTCAAGGTCGAGGATAATGCCGAAAGCGCCATATCCGCCCATGGCGAGGCCGAAAAGCTCGGGATTCTCCTCGCGCGAGCAGCGGATGATCGTGCCATCGGCCAGCATGATCCGGAAGGCGCGCACCGTCGCACCGAAGGGGCCGTAGGGCGTTGGCCAGCCATGCGCATTGACCGAGAAGGTCGCCGCCACACCGAAATCGCTGTTCGACTGCATCACAGCCGGCGAGAAACCCTGGGGATCGAGCGTTGCGATCACCTGATGCCAGCGCGTGCCGCCCGCCGTGCGAAACTGCTTGCCGGCGCGGTCCAGCTCAGTCTGGTTGATGTCGAGCGTCATGGCCACGCCATCACGGATGAGGGCCTGCCCGCCCATCGAATGGCGCGCGGCACCCACGCAAACCGGGCGTCCCTCGCCTTCAGCGGCCTTGAGTTCGCGCCGTAGCGCTGCCACGAGATCGGCCTCGGCGTTGCGGGCGTGCCAGTGCCGCGCCACCGGCGTGGGGTTCAATCGGCTGGCATCGTTCATGATCAGCCGTGTCTGCCCGCGCGAGACGCGCGGCAGGGTGGAAAAGGCAATCGCCCCGGCCCCTGCCATCACGGCACGCCGCGTCATTTTCGGCATGGTCACCTCCCCCGGGGAATCGCACCGTCCAACCTGCCGGAGGATACAGATTGTCGGCGACGGGCCAAGCGATGCCGAGCCGGCCTGTTTGCGGCTCCTTTCGCACAAAAGATCGCGCACGCTGTATACAGCATACTTGACCAATCCGGGTGAGGTTTCTAGGTTAGGCTCCGAGGTGGTTTCCCACCGCCCCCGCCCTTCTGAAGGAGTTTCGACAATGGATGCCAGCCGGCCTGTCCTTGCCCATGTGATCGGCTGTCCGGCGGGCATCGGCCCGGAACTTTCCGCCCGCATCCTCAGCGACAGCGACATCAATGCCGCCGCGCGGATCATCGCGATCGGCGATGCGCGGGTGCTTGCGGCCGGCGCGCGGGCCGCAGGCGTGACTGTCTCCCTGCCGACCATCGGCGATGGCGATCCGATCCCCGCCAGCAACGGCCCGGTGCTGATCGACATGGCCCATCTCGACCCTGCCACGATCCGCCCTGGCGAATTGCAGAAGCCGGCGGGCGATGCGGCGATGGCGAATTTCCGCAAGGGGCTGGCCTTGGCCAAGGCCGGGCTTGTGGACGGGGTGACCTTCTCGCCCTTCAACAAGGCGTCGATGCGGCTCTCCTACCCCGCCTATGAGGATGAGGTCGTGTTCATGAACGAGTTCCTCGATTTCAAGGGAACCGCGAGCGAGTTCAACATCCTGCCGGATCTCTGGAATGCCCGCGTCACCTCGCATGTGCCGATTTCCGGCGTTGCCGCGCTGATCACCGCCGAGAATGTGACCCGCGCCCTGCGGTTGACCGATCAGGCGATGCGGGCCGCCGGCTGGTCGCGGCCGCGCATTGCCGTGGCCGGGCTCAACCCCCATGCCGGGGATGGCGGGAATTTCGGCCGCGAGGATATCGATGTACTGGAGCCCGTGGTGGCTGCCGGCCAGCGTGAGGGCATTGCCTGCGCAGGCCCCTTCCCGTCCGACACGGTTTTCGTCCGGGCGCGCAAGGGCGAATTCGATGCCGTGCTGACGATGTATCACGATCAGGGCCAGATCGCGATGAAGCTGATCGGTTTTGACCAGGGCGTGACTGTCCTCGGTGGCTACCCCTTCCCCATCGCCACGGCTGCCCATGGCTCGGCCTATGACATTGCCGGCAAGGGCATCGCCAATCCCGATGCGATGAGGAATGCGATGGGAATCGCAACGCGCATGGCCGCCGCCCGCCGCCGGGCGGCCTGAGCAACTTTCCAAGCCTTTAGGGATGAAAAACGCCGCCTTTCCGGGCGGCGTTTTCGTTTGATCCTGCGAAAGGCGCTCGCCCTTCAGACCCGCGAGGGCCGGAGCCGCTGGCGCAGTGTCCCGAGGAGAGGCCAAAAGAGCAGGACGAGGCCGAGCAGCATCAGGCCCGTGACCAGCGGGTTGGACCAGAAGATCGTCAGCGATCCCTTCGACATGATCATCGATTGCCGGAAAGCATCTTCTGCCTTGTCGCCGATCACCATGGCGAGGATCAGCGGCGCGATCGGGTAGTCGAGCTTCTTGAACACATAGCCCAGCACGCCAAAGGCCAGGGCCAACCAGAGATCGAAAGGCCGCCCGGCGATCGTGTAGGCCCCGATGAAGCAGACGACGACGATAAGCGGGCCGATAATGGCAAAGGGGATGCGCAGGATCGAGGCGAAGAGCGGCACCGTGGCGAGAACCAGCACGACCGCCACGACATTGCCGAGATACATCGAGGCAATCAGGCCCCAGACGAAATCCGGCCTTTCGACGAACAGCATCGGCCCGGGATTGAGGCCCCAGATCATCAGCCCGCCGAGCATGACGGCGGCGGTGGCGGAGCCCGGCAGGCCGAGCGCCATCATCGGCAGCATCGCCGAGGTGCCGGCAGAGTGATCGGCCGTTTCGGGTGCGATCACGCCATCCGGCTCACCCTTGCCGAAATTGGCGCGATAGGCCGAGAAGCGCTTGGCCAGACCGTAGGACATGAAGGAGGCCGCCGTCGGGCCGCCCGGCGTGATGCCCATCCAGCAACCGACAATGGACGAGCGCAGCAACGTCGCCCAGTGCTTCGGCATCTGCGCCGCTGTCCGCAGCACATCGCGCGGGGTGATCTTTGCGCGGATGCCGTCAAGCTTCAGCCCGTCTTCGATGGTCAGGATCAATTCGCCGATACCGAACAGGCCGATCACCGCCACGAGGAAGCTGATGCCTGCCAGCAGCACATCGAAGCCGAATGTCAGCCTCAGGCTTCCCGAGACCGAATCCATGCCGACGCCGGCCAGCGAGAAACCGAGGGCGATCGAGACCGCGGCCTTCAAAGGAGGGGCGCCGGACAGGCCGACAAAGCTGGCAAAGGCCAGGAAATAGACACCGAAGAATTCCGGCGAGGAGAATTTCAGCGCGAATTGCGTCACCCAGCCGGAAAGCGCGGTGATCAGCAGGACGCCCACGATCGCGCCGAAACCGGCCGAGAGAAAGGCAAAGCTGAGGGCCTCGGTGGCGCGGCCATTCTGCGCCATCGGATAGCCGTCAAAGGTTGTCGCAACAGAAGAGGGCTCGCCCGGGATGTTGAACAGGATCGACGTGGTCGAGCCGCCGAACAGCGCGCCCCAATACATGCTTGTCAGCAGGATAATGGCCGAGACAGGGTCCATCGTGAACGTGAGCGGCAGCAGGAGCGAGACGCCGTTCGGGGCGCCCAGCCCCGGAAGGACACCGACAAGGATGCCGAGCAGCACGCCGATCACCATCAGCATGACGTGATACCAGGTCAGTGCGACGCCGAACCCATGCAGGAGGCCGGAAAATCCATCCATGGCAACCTCACAGCCCCAGCCAGGCTTCGAGGGGGCCTTTCAGCATGCCGACCTTGAAGACCCGCTCGATCAGCAGATAGGCGAGGAACGGTGTCGCCAGGGCGATGAGGCCAGCCTTGAGCATGGGGTAGCGGTTCTGCAGCACGAGCGTGCCGAACAGATAGAGTGCCATTCCGACATAGAGGCCGAGCATCAGGCTGACGACAACAAGGCCGAGGATCGGCAGCGTGAAGCCGAGGACGAGCCGCAGCTGCTCCGGCTTCAGGAATGCATGCTCCGCCCAGCGCGGGGGCCGAAGGCGAGGCAAGGTCGCGCGCAGGGCATTGGCGAGGCTCGCCAGCAGGATGATGATCCCCATGTAGAAGGGGAAGGCGCCCGGCTCCGGGCCGGAAGGCGACCAGCCGACACCGTATTCCATCGCACCGATGATGGTTATGACGCCGATGACGGCCAGAAAGGCCGCCATCCCGAGTTCCGCCTGCCAGCGTGCAACCATTGCCCGCTGCCCTTATTTCACGATCCAGCCTTCGCGCTCGAACACTTCGCGCGAGAGCTTGTCGTCATTGGCAACGAATGCTTTCAGGCTGTCACCCGAAAGGAACTGGCCGGTCTGGACGGTGCGGGCGATGTATTCCTTCCATTCCGGGGTTTCCGAGACCTTCTTCAGGACCCCCTCATAGAACTGGACCGCGCCGGCAGGCGTACCAGCCGGGAGCCAGACCGTGCGCGGCATCTGGAAGCGTTCGACCGGGATCCCGGCTTCCTTGCAGGTCGGGATATCGGCCCAGCCCTGCGTTTCGGTGACTTTCGGACCGGCCGGCAGGCGCGCCGGCGAGAAGACGCAGAGCGGGCGGACCTGCCCGGCCTTCCACTGGCCGATGCTCTCGTTCGGGTTGTTGGTATGCGAGTTGATATGCCCCCCGGCGAGCTGGGTGCCGACCGCGCCACCGCCCTGGAACGGGACATAGATGAATTTTGCACCCGTAACTGTGGAGAGGATGCTGGTCAGCGTCTGGTCAGTATCCTTCGACTGGCTGCCGCCCATCTTGTAGGTCTCGGGCTTGGCCTTGACCGCCTCGATATAGTCCTTGGCGGTCTTGTAGGGCGCATCCGCCTTGACCCAGAGCAGGAACTCGTCGAGGGCCAACGCGGCCACCGGCGTCAGGTCCGAGAACTTGTAGCCGAGCTTGGCGACATAGGGCAGCAGATAGGCATTGTTGGTGCCGAAAATGACCTTGTTGGGGTCGCCGGCGGCCGTCTTGGACACAAGATAGCCTTCCGCACCCGAACCGCCGCCCTTGTTGCTGACGACGATCGGCTGGTCGATCAGCTTGTACTTCAGGATGATCGACTGGATCATCCGGGTGAAATTGTCGGTGCCGCCGCCCGGGCTGGACGTCACGACGAATTCGACCGGCTTGGTCGGCTGCCAGCCTTGCGCAGCCGCGCCAGCCATGCCGGCGGCCAGGAAGCCCAGCGCTATTCCTAATTTGCGTGCCATTCTTTCCTCCCATTGCTCATGCTTCGCCACAGGCCCTTGAGCGGCCTGCCTTGTGACAACTTGTCATAACTGTATGCAGCATGCAACATTCATCCTGTTCCCGTAAACAGGATCCCCCGCCATGAACCATCACCATCGATTTGCCGAGCTCGCTGCCCCGGTCAGCCTCTGCGTGATCGGAAGCGGGCAATTCGGGCTGAGCCTGATCACGCAGGCGCGCCATATTCCGCGCCTCGCGCCGCGTATCGCCGTCGACCTGACAGCGGAAACCGCCGGCCGCGCCTTCGTGGCTGCCGGGCATGATCCGCATGATGTGGCCTTGTGCATGACCGACCGCGAGGCCCAGGCCGCGCATCAGGCGGGGAAGCTCGTTGCAGCCGGCAGCCTCGATATCGTTCTTGACCTGCCGTTCGACATTCTCGTCGAAGCGACGGGGCATCCGGAAGCGGCGGCGCGCCACAGCCTCGCGGCCATCGACTCGCAGCGCCACGTCCTGCTTGTCAGCAAGGAAGCCGATTCCGTGGCCGGACCGATCCTCGCCCGCAAGGCGCGGGCCAATGGCGTCCGTATCGCCCCGGTGGATGGTGATCAGCCAAGCCTTCTGATCGATCTCGTGACCTGGGCAGAGATACTCGGCTTCGAGATTCTCTGTGCCGGCAAATCCAGCGAATATGATTTCGTGGTCGACCCTGCATCCGACAGCGTCACCTGCAACGGCGTTCCGGCGCGGATCGAGGGCATTGGCGCTGCCTGGAATGACCCGGCGCTGCCGGCCGCGGACCGCGCGGCACACCGTGCCAGCCTGCTCGGCCGGCATTTCCCGCTGCGCGCGGTGCCCGATCTCTGCGAGATGACTCTGGTCGCCAATGCGACCGGTCTTGTCGCCGACCGGGCGGGGTTCCATTGCCCTGTGGCCCGCATCCCCGAGATTGCCGAGCTTTTCCGACCGCAGGAGATGGCAGGGCTCCTCTCCGGCAGATGCCGGCTGGATGTGTTCCACCATATCCGACTTGCCGATGAAGCGAGCTTTGCCGGCGGTGTCTTTGTCTGCGTCCGGTGCCAGGACCGGACGGCCTGGCAAGTGCTGGCGGAGAAGGGCCATGCCGTCAGCCGGGACGGCCAAACCGCGATGATCTACCTCCCGCGCCACCTGCTCGGGCTGGAGGCTGCGACCAGCCTGTTCGATCTCGCCGCCTCGGGCGAAACGCCCTACGGGCCGGATTACGCACCGAGGCAGGATCTCGTCGCGGTGACAACTCGCCCCCTTGTTGCCGGCACTGTGCTGGAGGCTCGCGGCCATCACCACACGATTGATGGCGTCACAGCCGAAATGCGCCCTGCCCTGCCGCTCTTGGCAGCGGCCACGACGCCATATTATCTGGTCGCCAACCGCGTTCTGGCACGTGACCTGCCGGCCGGACAGGCGATCCGGCTTTCCGACCTCGCGATCGAGCCGAAGTCGACCTTGCTCGACCTGCGCCTTCAGCAAGACGCAGCCTTCCTCGGCGCTTGACAGGTTACACGTCACGCTCTGTATTCTGCATACAGAGAGGATTGGTTGCGCCTTCCCGGTGGGCACGCCAGCGGAACGGCGAGGACCCGGCAGCGAAGCGCCTGCATTTTCGGCCTCTTTGCTGAAAATTCAGGGGGCAGAACCGGATCTACGCCGGATTTATGCCATCAAGGGTCGGCTGGGGTTCTAGAAATCGAATCCCGGTTCTGGCAACAAGGAAACGCGACAGGGAAGCGCGACGCGAGGGGAAACGTGGCCGATTCCGGAAAAAAGACCTGGGCCGTCTCCGACGAAGCCATGGATGGCGTGCAACGGATCACGCGGGTGACGCTGCATGATGCGGTGCTCAACCAGCTCCGCGACATGATCATCGAGGGCAAGCTGCCGCCCGGCACGCGGATCAACGAGGGGCCGGTCGGCGCCTCGCTCGGCGTTTCGCGCACGCCGTTGCGCGAAGCCATCAAGACGCTGGCCAGTGAAGGCCTGGTAGAAATCCTTCCGGCCAAGGGCGCGATTGTCCGGCGATTCTCGGAGAAGGACATCCGCGACATTCTCGACGTGCTCAAAACCCTGGAGCAGCTCGCCGCCCGGCTGACCTGCGCCCATGCGAGCGATGCCGAGATCGCGGAAATCGCCGATCTGCACAAGCAGATGCTGCGGCTCTATGCGGACCGCAACCGGCTGGCCTATTTCAAGCTCAATCAGGAAATCCATTCGGCGATTGTCCGGGCCAGCGGCAACAATGCCCTCACCCAGGTGCATGAGCAGCTTCAGGCGCGGATCAAGCGGGTGCGGTTCATCGGGAATGAGTTGCCGGAACGCTGGGCCGGCGCCGTGGCCGAGCACGAGGAAATGAACCTCGCGCTGCTGGCACGGGACGGCGAGAAATTGTCGGAAGTGCTCGGCCGGCACCTCGACAAGACGCTCGACCGCGTCCGCGACGCGATTTGAAGCCGCTCAGCGGCCCTTCCAGTCCGGCGGGCGCTTGGCGAGGAAGGCTTCCATGCCTTCCTTGAAGTCGCCGCTGAGATAGCAGTTCAGGATCCATTCGCTGTCATCGGGATCCCCGCCCTGCCCGATCCGGCGGAGCGACTCCTTGGTCGCGCGGAGGGTCAACGGCGCATGACCGGCGATCAGCGCGGCGAGGCTCATCATCCGCGCGGTCAGAGCGGCGTAGTCGGGCAGGATCTCGCTGAACAGGCCGATCGCACGCCCCTCCTCCGCCTCGATCAGCCGTGCAGTGAAGATCATGTCCTTCACGCGGGCGGGGCCCAAGAGGGCATTGAGGCGCGCATAATTCCGCATCGAGAGGCAATTGCCGAGCGTCCGGGCGATCGGGAACCCGAAACGGGCGGATTCGGTGGCGATGCGGAGGTCGCAGCAGGCGGCGATGGCTGCACCACCGCCTGTCACCGCGCCGGAGATCGCGGCAATGGTGGGAACCGGGCAGGCTTCGAGCGTGTCGAGAACGCGCTCGATCCGGTCCTCGTAGGCGAGTGCATCTTCTGGCGTGCGGAAATCGCGGAACTGGGCGATATCGGTGCCGGCGGCGAAGGCCTTGTCGCCCGCGCCGGTGAGGATCAGCGCGCGTGTGGCGCCCATGGCCTGCGGATCGGCCGCAATCCGAGCGATTTCCTCGTACATGGCGAAGGTCAGCGCGTTCCGGGCCTGCGGCCGGTTCAGAGTAATGATACCGATCCCGTTCTCATGCGAGAATAGGATCTCGGCGGCCGCGTCGGTCATGGTGTGGGCTCCCCCGGGCCGTGTTCGGCCAGCAACGAATCGATCTCGCTCCCGGAATAGCCGAGTTCGGCAAGGATTTCCGCATTGTGGTCGCCGGCATCGGGCGTCGGCGTGGCCAGGCTGGCCGGCGTGCGCGACAGGGTGACCGGCTCGCCGATCAGCCGGATCTCGCCCAGCGACGGATGGGTGACCGGCTTCGCGATCCCGAGATGCCTGACCTGCGGATCCTCGAACATCTCGTCCACGGCATAGATCGGCCCGGCCGGCACGGCTGCTGCTTCAAGCCGTTCCAGCCAATAGGCTGAATCCTCGCGGGCAAGGATCGCTTCGAGACGCTCGCGTAGCTGCGGCCGGCGGGCAAAGCGCTTTTCGAGCGAATTGTAATCCGGGTCATCAGCCCAGTCCGCCTCGCCAATGGCGGCGCAGAAAGCGCGCCAGTGCCCTTCGGCGCCGACAGCAATATTGATATGCCCATTGCGCGTCCGGTAGACGCCCATCGGCGTCGAATACGGGTGGTCATTGCCGGATTGCGGCGGGACCTTGCCCTCGACGAGGTAGCGTGCGGCCTGAAAATCCATCATGCCGATCTGCGCTTCGAGAAGCGATGTCTGCACCCATTGGCCGAGGCCCGATACGGACCGCTCTTGCAGGGCAACCAGCGCGCCGATCGCGGCATAGAGGCCGGCGGCCGAATCCGCCACCGCGATCCCGGCCCGAACCGGCCCCTGACCCGGCAGCCCGGTAACCGACATCAGCCCGCCCATGCCCTGCGCGATCTGGTCGAAGCCGGAGCGGCTGCGATAAGGCCCGGTCTGGCCGAAACCGGACAGCGATACGAGGATCAGGCGCGGGTTGAGCATGTGCAGCGTTTCGAAATCGAGGCCGAGCTTGCCCTTCACGTCAGGGCGGAAATTCTCGATCAGGAGGTCGGCCGTCTCCAGCAGGCGCAGCAGGACAGCCATGCCGGACGGCTTCTTGAGGTTGAGCGTCAGCGAGCGCTTGTTCCGGTGCAGGTTCTGCATGTCGTAGCCGTGGCGTGGCCCGCTCATGTTCTCGTTCGGATCAAGCCCCGGCGGCGGCTCGACCTTGATCACGTCAGCGCCGAAATCGGCGAAAATGCGCACGCAGGTCGGTCCGGCGCGCACACGGGACAGGTCGATCACGCGGAGAGGTCGGAGCGCGGTCGAGGGCGCGGGTCTGGGCATGGTTCAGTTTCCGAAGGCGAGGCGCGGGATGAAGGTGGTGATCCACGGCACATAGGTGATCACGAGCAGCGTCAAGCCCAGCGGGATATAGAACGGCATCATTTCGCGGAGGACATCGCGCATCCTGACCTGCGCGATATCGGCGACAAGGTAGAGCGCCAGCCCCATGGGCGGCGTCAGCAGGCCCACCATCAGGTTGAATACAACGACCATCCCGAGATGAACGGGGTCAACACCGGCCAGCATCAGCGGCTTGGCGATGATCGGCGCGATGACGAGGATCGCGGTGGTTGAGTCGAGGAACATGCCGACGATCAACAACAGGATGTTGACGAGCAGCAGCAGAACCAGCGGATCGGACGAGATCGACAGCATCCAGCCCGCAAGGATCTGCGGCACGCGCTCGACCGACAGGATCCAGCCAAAGAGCGCGGCGACCGCGACAATGAGCAGGATGGCGGCCGAGGATCGGATCGTCTCCAAGGCCGCGGAGTACAGGCCATGCCAGGTCAATTCGCGATAGAAGAGCGCGCTGATTGCAATGGTATAGACCACAGTCACGGAGGCGATCTCGGTCGGCGTGAAGAAGCCCGCGAGCATGCCGACGATCAGCAGGACCGGCGCCAGGATCGCCGGCAGGGCGGGCCAGAAATCGCGCAGGATTTCCCGGATCGTGGGCCAGCGGTCGGCGCGCGGGTAGTTCCGCTTCCGGGCGAGCCATGCCGTCATGAGCATCAGGCCCGCCACACAGAGCAGGCCTGGCAGGATCCCGCCAAGCAGCAATTGCAGCACCGAAACGCCCGTGACGGTGCCGTAGATGATCAGCGGGATACTGGGCGGGAAGATCGGGCCGACAATGGCGGAAGACGAGGTAACCGCCGCCGCGAAGGCCCGGTTATAGCCCTTTTCCTTCATCGCATCGATTTCGATGCGGCCGATCCCGCCGATATCGGCCAAAGCGGAGCCAGACATGCCAGCAAAGACCAGCGAGCCAAAGATGTTCACTTGCGCGAGGCCGCCGGGAAGCCGGCTCA
Organism: Rhabdaerophilum sp. SD176; assembly: GCF_030143245.1. Classification (GTDB taxonomy): domain Bacteria; phylum Pseudomonadota; class Alphaproteobacteria; order Rhizobiales; family Beijerinckiaceae; genus Rhabdaerophilum. The sequence goes on from NZ_JARJNS010000006.1 coordinate 99,192, forward strand.
CAAGCGTGTCGGCGAATTTGTAGATGTATTTCGAGATACCGGCCGAGTTCATCAGGCTGCCGACGAAGAGGAAGACCGGCACCGCGACCAGCGGGAAGGAATCCATCGCATAGAGCGTGCGCTGGGCCAGCAGGTCGATCGGCAGGCCGTTCGCGGCGAGATAGATCAGGCACGGAATGCCGATGGCCAGCACGACCGGAAACCCGAGCGCGAATAGGCCGACAAAGGCGAGAATAACGAGAAAGCCGGCCATGATCGGGACCTCAGGTCAGGGTGGTCTGCTTCTCGTCGGGCTTGCCGCGCGAGAAGGTGGTCCAGAAAAGGCTGGCGCAGGCGAACGCGAGAAAGGCTGCGCCGATGGCAAGCGGTCCCATGAAGAAGACGAAGGGCATTTCCAGCGTCGCGGTCGTGCTGCTGAAATTGCGGCTGATCGTCAGGAAGGCGGCTACCGAAAGCACCGAGAAGAACACGATCCCGGCAATTTCGATGGCCATTTGCAGGAGCCAGCGCGGCCGTTCCGGCAGCATGCCCTGGAATTCTTCCATCCGGATCTGCCCGCCTTCCAGCGACACAAGGGCCGCGGCAAGGAAGGTCAAGCAGATCAGCATGTAGCGGGCGATTTCCTCGGCGCCGGCCAGCGGTACATCAAAGACCCCGCGCATGATGATCTGGGTGAAGGGCGCCAGGATCAGGCCAGCCAGAAGCAGGCAGGATACGACACGGAGGACAAGGACGAGCTGTCGCATGAATGTTTCCGGCTGGCTGTAGGCGGCGGGCCCGGAGGCCCGCCGGAACGATGTGTCACTTCACGGCCTGGATCTGGGAAATATAGCTGGTCCAGTCCGGGAAATCCTTCGCGACCTGGTCGAGCACGGCCTTGCGGAAGGCGGCAAGATCCAGCCCGTCCTTCTCCGTGACGAAGGTCATGCCCTTGCCTTCGAGTTCCTTGCGGTAACGATCGAAACTTTCCTTGTCCCAGGCCAACGTCTTCTGGCCAACCTCGGCCATCGTATCCTCGATGATCTTGCGATCGGCGGTCGGGATACCCTGCCAGATGCGCTCGTTGACGAAAACCGACAGGACCGACTGCATATGGCCGGTCAGCATGACGAATTTCTGCACTTCGAACAGTTTCAGGGTGAAGATGTTCGGCAGCGGGTTTTCCTGCCCGACGACGAGCCCCGTCGCCAGCGCAGTCGCCAGTTCCGAGACTTCCACCGGCGTCGCGATGGCGCCCATCCCGGTCAGCATCGAGGACCACAGTTTCACAGGCACGCCGCGATATTTCTTGCCCTTCATGTCAGCGGGCGAAAGCACCTTTTCCTTGGAGGTGAGGTGACGCGTTCCCTGAAAGAAGGAGCCGACAATGCGCATCCCTCCCTTCTCGACGAGTTCCTTGTTGATCGCCTGAAGCGCGGGCGAGATCCGCGCATCGGTGGCGCGGAGCGAATGCTCGGCATCACGGTAGACGAAGGGTGTGTTGAAAACTGCGGTATTGGGTAGGATGCGGCCGAGAGAGGCGAAATCATGATGGCCGATCGCAATCGCGCCGGACTTCACACCATCGACCATCTCTGCCACGCCGCCGAGTTGCGAATTGGCGAAAACCTGAATCTCGACACGGCCTTGCGTGCGTTCTTTCACGAGTTTTGCGACCTCGTCGGCATAGAGCGTCTGCGGGGCATTCGCGACGCCGACATGCGCGTAGCGAAGTTTGATCTGCGCATCGGCCGGCGCCGTCATGAGCGGCAGGATCGCGAGACCCGGCGCCAGCAACCATTTCCAGTTCAGCATCGTTCTTCCTCCCTTGTGAGCCCTTGGGGCCTTTATTGCAGCGGGGCTTCAGCCCTCGCGGTCGTAAACCTTGACCAAGGCGGTCGTATCGAGTTCCGCATGGCCGAAATGGACGGCCATGCGGTAGAGATTCAGCGCATCCGCCGTCATCGGCGTGGCGGTTTTCAGCCCGGCCGTGAAGACATTGACCATCTCGAGGTCTTTCAGCATCTGCCGGGCATAGCCCTGCGGCGCGAATTCCCGGTTGGCCATGCGCGGATAGTTGCGCTGGAGCAGGTTGCTGTCGGCATGGCCACCGGCCAGGCATTCCGGGATGCGCTTCGCGTCGATCCCCGCCGCTTCGGCCACCATCAGCGCCTCGGCCAGCACGGCATGGGTGCAGCCGACGATCATCTGGTTGATCATCTTGGCCACCATCCCCGCACCGGGGCCGCCCATGATCGTGTAGCGGCCGGCCACATCGGCCATGAGCGGCGCGATCCGGGCAAGATCCTCCTCGCGGCCGCCGGCCATGACGGTCAGCGTGCCTGTGCCGGAAGCCGGCGGGCCACCCGAAACAGGCGTATCGACCCAGCCGCAGCCCCGCTCCGCCAGAAGGCGCGCGCCAAGACGGCGGCAGGCCTCGACGGGGATGGTGGAGAAATCGACGAGGATCTGGCCCGGCTTCATCGCCGCAGCAACGCCGCCGCTGCCGAACATCACTTGTTCCACAGCATCCAGGGTCGGCAGGTTGAGGATGACGAGGTCCGCGCCATCCACCACGCCGGCGGGCGTGGCCGCGATGCCGGCTCCGGCCTCCCGCGCGGATTCGCAGCGGGCCGGCGCGATATCATAGGTGGTGATGGCATAGCCCTTCGGCAGCAGATGCCTGACCATCGGCAGGCCCATCAGGCCGATCCCGATATAGCCAAGCCGTGGCTTCGCCGTTCCCGTTTCAGGCATATCCCTCTCCTATCGCATAGATGCGTCGGGCGTTTTCGACGAACAACGCCTCTTGTTCCTCCGGCGGGAAGCCCGCCACGATGGCCTCGAACCCGCTGAAAATTGCAGGGAAGCTGGCACAGATTGAATCGACCGGGAAATTCGAGGCAAACATACAGCGTTCGACGCCGAAAGCCTCGATCGTCCGCAGCACGACGCCGCGATTGGCCGCGGCCGTCCAGGCCTGGCCCGGAATGCCGATCCCGGAAATCTTGACCATGACATTCGGGCAGGCTGCGAGGCCCTGCATCGCGCCTTGCCAGCCGGCAAGCCCCTCGGGCGAGCGATCCGCCGGCAGTCCGGTATGATTCAGGATGATGGTCGTGTCCGGGAAATCTGCCGCCAGCCGAGCTGCCTCGCCCAGATGCCACCAGGGTGTCTGGAGGTCGAAGCGCAGCCCGAGCGGTGCCAGCCGGGCGAACCCCTCGCGCCAAAGCGGATCGGCCATGCCGCCGGGTGCTGCTTCAACCGGCGAAGCGTTGGCGCGCGGCTTGTGGCGAACCGAACGGACAAATCCGCGCCCGGCATGGCTCTCAAGTACCGCTGCGCAATCGGCCCGGTCGAGCCAGGCCTGCGCCACGGCCACGCTGGGCAAGCCGGTTTCAGCGCGCAAGCCGGCAATGTAGTCCATCTCGCCGACAGGATCGCGCGGGTCCCATTCGGCTTCGACATAGACACTGGCGAGCAGGCGATAGGGCGCGGCGTCCCGGCGATACTCCTCCGGCAGATAAGGCCGGCGGATGGCGGAATAGTCGCCATAGCGGAAGCGGATCGGGGGTTCGTCGCTGAGCCAGGGATGGTAGTTCCGGCCGGGGTCCCAGACATGGTGATGTGCATCGACCACGGCGCGTCCAGCGCCGCTCGGGTTGACCGTTCCTGCCCCTGGCTGGTGTGAAATCGCTGCCTCCCGGATTGACGGCGGTGCCACTATAGCTAATGGTTTCCCTGTCGCAAGTATGCTGCATACAGTTTTTCAGGAAGGTTCAGCGCAATGGCCCAGGCCAAGGCTCCGCACAAGTTCCAGCGCCCCTACAAGGGCGTGTTTCCGGTTGTTCCCACAATCTTCGACAAGGCCGGCGGCCTCGATCTCGAGGGCCAGAAACGGTGCCTCGATTTCATGATCGATGCCGGCTCGCACGGCCTCTGCATCCTCGCGAATTTCTCGGAGCAGTTCGTGCTCTCCGATGCCGAGCGCGAGGTGCTGACCCGGCTTTGCCTCGAGCATGTGGCCGGCCGCGTGCCGGTCATTGTCACCACGACGCATTTCTCATCACGCATCTGCGCCGAACGATCAAAAGCCGCCGAGGAGATGGGCGCCGCCATGGTCATGGTCATGCCGCCCTATCATGGCGCGACGTTCCGCGTTGGAGACGCGCAGATCGCCGAGTTCTTCAAGGTTATCTCCGATGCGATCTCGATCCCGATCATGATCCAGGACGCGCCCGTAGCGGGCACGCCCCTGCCCCCCGCCCTGCTGGCCAAACTGGCCAGGGAAATCGAGCAGGTCGCCTATTTCAAGATCGAGACAGCCGGCGCCGCCACCAAGCTGCGGGACCTGCTGGCCCTTGGCGGCACGGCGATCGAAGGCCCGTGGGATGGCGAGGAGGCGATTACGCTCATGGCCGATCTCGATGCGGGCTGCACCGGCGCGATGACCGGCGGCGGCTATCCCGATGGCATCCGCCAGATCATGGATCCCTGGGCACGCGGTGACAGGGCCGCCACCCGGGCGGCCTATGCACGCTGGCTGCCGCTGATCAACCATGAGAACCGGCAATGCGGGCTCATCACGGCCAAGATCCTGATGAAGGCAGGCGGAATCATCGCCTGCGATGAAGTGCGCCATCCGCTGCGGCGCCCCTCGGCCGAAGCCGAGGCGCAGTTACTGGAACTCGCCCGCGAACTCGACGTGATGGCATTGCGCTGGGCGCGCTGAGCCCTGGCTTCAGGCCGGGGCGCCCTGCGCTGCCACGGCCTGACGACGTTGCCGGAGCATCCGGAACCCGAAGGCAAGGCCGAAGCCGATGGCCAGCACGATGATCGAGACGAGCGGCCGGTATGCGAACCAGGCCACGGCGATGACCGCGGGCCCAAGAATGGCGGTCGCTGCAGCTGCAACAAGCCCAACTGCGCCACTGACAAGGCTCCCGAGCAGCGGAACATAGCTCGAGAGCAACGTCACCGGGGCGAAGAGCGACGAGAAGCCGATGAACATCACCAGAAGGCCGACGGCCCGAAGGATCCAGGTCAGGGTGACATTGTCCTGCTGGGCGGTCTCGAACATCTCGTCTGTGGTGCGGGTGCCCTTGGCTGCCAGCAGGAAGTCGCGGCCGTTCCGGGCCCTGTAGGGTTCGATGCCATCCGCCGTCTGCCGGCCGACGAAACTGGCCGTACCCTCGGGCAGGAGCTGATAGCTCACGCGCAGGCTGCCAACCTGCGTGCCGTTCTGGTTGTTTGCGAGAAAGAGCATCCCGTCCCGCATCACGAGGGCTGACCCTGTTCGCCGGCGTGCAGTCTCGACCACCGTCGGATCAAGACGAAAATCGCTCGCTCCGGACAATCGTTGTATCGCATTACCAATAGGATAGGCTTCGATCTTCGCGTCGCGTGCAAAGAAAGATTCGGACGACCATCGCATTGGCGGGTTCTGATGTCCTTGCGGAACGCGGAACCGGCTCGAATCGACAGGGCGGTCGCTCCATTCCTGCGAATAGGTGAACTTGCGGTCCTGCCCCGAGCCCGATTCCTTCTCCACCCATTGGAGCATCTCGACCTTGCGGGAGAGCTTCAACCCCCGCGAACGGATGCCAAAAAGGTCATCTTGCACGCCACCGGCCGACCGGACCTCTCCGGTGACATGGACCAGCTTGCCGTCAAAAGCCGGGTCTCGGCGCTGGGTGCCGATGGATTGCACAAGCCCCTGCCCCTCTTCCAGCGCCCGCGCGGTCTTCACCGCCCGTCCCTCGTTCCAGAACAGGCCCCAGCAGGCCAGCGGGACCAGTAGCAGCCCCATCAGGATGGCGCCGAAACTGTTGGACAGCCTTTCGAGAAAGCCCTGCGGCGCGGCATGGACATCCTCGCCGGAGGGGCTGGAAACGGTGTCCTCGCCCCGGAATGGATCATTGTCTGACATGGAACCCCCGCGCCCTGTGACCCCGCCGACTCACCCGATCGGCCATTCTTGCCGGGAATCCGGCGATATCTGCGGCGTTTTGTCCAGAACCTGCCGGCATTCCGCTGTTGATGTCCGGCTCATGCACTCGGGAATACGACTGGGGCCCTGATCGGCATATTCGAGAGAGCCTGTGGGTTTTGCCACAGATCAGGGCTGCGAAGATGCAAGGATGCAATCCGCCTTCCTTGTGTTTCCGAGAGCCGATGACCGAAAGCACGCCCCCCTGCCTGATCGAGCGCCAGCCTTCCTCTGCGAAGGCTGGCTCTCCCTCACGCCGGCCTCGCGTGACATCGCCACCGAAACTGCCTAGCTTCACCCCCCGATCCGATTGGCAGGGGGTGTCGATGGCGGATGAGGGTTCGACGCTTCATCGGTTCGCGACGGGGGAACTCGCGTGGTCGAGCGGCGTGATCGTCTTCATCGACGTGATGGAATCCGTCCGGCTGACCGCCAGGGATGGCGGGCTCTTCATCACGCGCTGGATCGAACAGCGACAGGCCATCGAGGATCTCTTCGCCCGTGGTGACGGTCGGGTGATCCGGTCGACCGGAGACGGGATCATCGGCCAGTTTTCCGAACCGCGAGCGGCTATCGCATCACTTTTCGAGGCCATGGCGATGGTCGAGCGCGCCAATACCGATCTCGCGGGCCCGCTGCCGATTGCTATCCGCGTCGGGATGGCACGCGGCGAATTCCTGACAGACCGGCAGGACATCTACGGCCAGGCCGTCAATCTCGCGGCGCGCCTGTCCGGCCTCGGCATGCCCAGCGCCATTATTGTCCCCGAAGATCTCCGCGCGGACCTTGTCGACGGCGTCGACGCCGAGATCGAGGATCTCGGAACCTGTTTTCTCAAGCACCTGGAGGCGCCTATCCGGGCCTATGCACTTCGTCCCGTCGGCAAGCGGCGGCTGCCGTTGATGCCGGCCCGCAATGATGCGCAACTCGTCCCCACGATTGCCGTAGTCCCGCTTGTGCCGATCCAGGGTGGACCGGCGCGGGATGCGCTCGGCGACATCATTGCCGATGAACTCATCTCTGCCCTCTCGGGTTCGCCCTATCTGAATGTCATCTCGCGGCTCTCGGCCTCTGTGGCCCGGCAACGCGGCCTTTCGCCCGGGCTCGCGGCAGAGGCGTTGCAGGCCGACTATATCGTTTCGGGCACGTATTCCGCGCTTCAGGACAGGGTCAGGGCGACGCTCGAACTCACCGAAAGGAAGACGGGCCTTGTGCGGCTGGAGCAGCGCTTCTCCATGCCGGCGGAGGCGCTGATCACGGCGGAGTTCCATGGATTCGACGGATTCATCGCCGGGTTACTGCAGGCCGTGCTCCGGAACGAGGTCCAGCGCGTGCGGCGGCAGACCCTGCCCAGCCTCGAAAGCCATTCGTTGCTGCTCGGGGCCGTGAGCATGATGCACCGCGCCGGCCGGCAGGATTTTGCGTATGCGGCCGAGATCCTCTCCACCTTGATGGAACGCCATCCGCGCGAGACGCTTCCCTGCGCTTGGCTCGCCTGCTGGTACACGATCAAGGTGCAGAAGGGCCTCTCCGATGACCCTGCCCGCGAGGGGAACGAAGCGAGTGCTTTGGCGCGGCGGGCCATGGATCTCGACCCGGACAACCCGCTTGCGCTGGCGGTGGCCGGGTTGATCGAGACGAATTTCGCCCGGCGCTTCGTCGATGCGGAAACCCTGCTGGACCGCGCGAGCGACCTCAATCCGAACGAGACCTATGCCCTCCTTCACAAAGCGGCCTTGCTGCAATTCACCGATCGCGGGGCGGAGGCCTATCCGATTGCGCGGCGGGCCATGATGCTCTCGCCGTTTGATCCGCATCGCTACTATTTCGAGGCCATTGCAGCCTCCTCTGCCTTCTCGGCCGGCAATTACGAGCTTGCACTCGCCCATGCCGACGAGGCGATCCGCGCCAACCGGCTCTACCCTTCCGGCAGCCGGGTCAGGGCCGCTACCCTCTGGCACCTCGGCCGGAAGGACGAGGCGCGGAAAACCGCGCAGGCGCTGCAGGATATTGAACCCAACCTCACGGTCGCACGGTGGCTGGCCAAATCCCCAGCAGCCGATTTCGATGTCGGCAACCGGATGGCGGCAGGATTGCGCGGCGCGGGAATCGCGGAAAACTAATCCCGGAAAACCAGGGGCAGGAGCTCAGCATGTCGTTTGCCAACGGATTGAATGGGCTGAATGGCCTTAACGGGCTCAACGGCCTCAATGGTCTCAACGGCCTTAACGGGCTGAATGGCCTGAATGGCCTGAACGGCCTCAACGGTTTGAACGGCCTCAACGGGCTCAATGGCCTGAACGGACTTTCCGGCAGCTGGAACGCGGCTCCGGGCAGCGCCCTGACGATCCATGAGGCGCTGGCCGGACTCTACGCGCCGCCGTCATCCTTGCCCGGGCCGGTTCCCGCCACCGAGCAGGACAGCCTCGCCCGCTGGTCAAGTGATGTGCGCGCCCGCATCCTCGATGCCGAACTGTTCTCGCAGCTCGCCTTTTCGGCTGATCCGGCCAATCCGCGCGGCTTCATTGTCCATTCCTCGCAGCAAAGCTGGACCAGCGAGCCTGGCGGCCCGCATCTCTCGGCCCAGTACGACCCCATCGTGACAATGGTTCCGCCAAGCATCGCCCAGCTGGGTGACCGGCAACTGGCGCTGGTGGCCAATGCGGCCCTCCTCCGCGGAGACCGGATCCACGAGATCCTCGGCCAGATCCCGGCGCCGTTGCCTTATCTCGGCATGTTTGTCCCGCTTTCAGAGGAGCGGACGCGCTGGACGCTCGAATTGTTGTCGACAGTCTTTCGCCTGTCTGTCTTTGTCGAGATGGCCTTCAAACACGCTTTCTCGCTGCCGCGCCCGAACCAGCTTTCACCCCAGATCAACCCGGTCATCCCGACCCCGATGCACGGCACGCTGCCGAGCGGGCATGCGACGGAAGCCTTCGCCATGGTGGCCTTGCTGGTCGAGCTTCTGGAAAAGGCCGGCGCCCGCGAGGCAGGACGGCCCTGGCGGGAGCGGCTGTTCAAGCTGGCGGACCGGATCGCCTATAACCGGACCGTGGCCGGCGTTCACTTCCCCGTCGACAATGCAGCAGGTGCCATGCTCGGGGTTGCCCTGGCCCGATATCTCGCCGCGCGCTGCCAGGGATCCGAGGCGTCCTGCCATTCGTGGCATTTCGATGCCTCGACTTTCTGCGGGGACGAGCCCGACGGCTTCTTCGATCACGCCGCCCTGATCCGGCAGATGGATATCGGAGATGGCCCGCCCGCCGATGCTGCCGAGGCGGGTGCCCCGGCCGTTGTTGCGGGCCTCAGCGTCCAGGCCCGGCTGACGCTCGGCTCCTCGGGCGTGCTCGGCTGGCTCTGGCAGCAGGCGCTCGCGGAATGGGCCTGACGACCGGCGTCGCAGCACAAGGGAGGCGCCCATGACGTGGCGAACCGGCACCAGCGCCTATCAATCGCTCCCGCTGGCCATGGACCCGCTGGCAGACTGGATCCGCCCCGAGGTCGTTCGCAGCCCGACCGGCCGGACCCTCCTGCTGGTCCGGCTGGCCGAAGGCGTGGACATTGCAGCGCTCCGCAGCTTCCGGCATGCGCCGGACCCCAACCGGCTTTTCGTGCATCAGGGCCGCGGTGTCACGACAGGCCAATGGCACCAGACGCTGGATATCCCCGCGACGGCCAGCGGCACCTGGAGCAAGGCGCGTTACCTCACTGCCCGCGCATTGCCGCTCTTCTTCGAGTGGCTGCTGGCTTCATCCTCGGTCCAGAGCCTGTTCGACGAGATCACGCTCTGCCAGTCGATCGACGCGCCGCCCGCGCCACTCCGCCTCCGCAGCGCGGCGCTTGCAGCGCCCATGGCAAAGCCGCGGGATGTCCGGGTGCTGACCGGCATCATTGATCACGGGTTTCCGGTGGCCGGTCCGGTTTTCTCGCGCCGCTCGGCTGGGCAGGGAGGTTGGGGCACCCGGCTTCGGGCGCTCTGGATCCAGGATGGCCGGCCGGCTGCCGCTCATCCCGATCAGGGCCTCGCCTCGCCGGAAGGGTTCGAATACGGCGCAAAGATTTCCGGCGAAGGCATTGTCCGGCATCTCGCCAGCGTGGATGGGGACGAGGATCGGTTCTATGCCGCGACCGGCCTTTTCCGGAGCCATGACCGGGACAGCTACTGGACCCAGCTTTCCGCCAGCCACGGCGCCCATGTCTCCGGCCTCGCGCTCGACCCCTCGGGCCCAGTGGACGGATCGGAGCCGGTTGTCGCCGTGCACCTGCCGAAAACCACGGTCGATGACAGTTCGGGCGCGGCCCTTTCGGCGCATGCCTTCGATGCGCTGCGCTTTATCCTCGCCGAAGCGGAACACATTGCCCATCCAGCGCCTGCGCCGCTTTTCGTGCTGGACGAGGGGCAGCCCCGGCCTCAACCGGAAGCGATTGCCGTGCCCCCGGTGGTTGTGAATCTGAGCTACGGGTTCAATGCCGGCCCGCATGATGGCGAGGGGCCGCTGGAGAAGGCGCTGCTCGAGATGCAGACCCTGTGGAGCCGCGCACATCCGCGTTCGCCGCTGGTCATCGTGCTGCCGGCGGGCAATGGCTACCAATCCCAGACCTTCGCCCAATGGGATCGGCATGCCCTGAGCGATCCGGCAAAAGCCCGCGTCATCTGGGAAATTCCCCCGGATGACGGCAGCGCCAATTCGGTCCAGATCTGGTTGCCGCGGGGCTTCCGGGGCAAAGCGCATATCACTCTGACCTCGCCCTCCGGCGCCTCAATGCGGCTGGGCAACCGGAAGGGCACAATCGCCGATCTGCAGGGCCGTTCCGGCGTGCCTGTGGCCATGGGGCTCTATTGCGCGCCGCAGGCTTCCCGCCCGCGCGGGATGTTCCAGCTTGTGGTCGGGCCGACCCAGCCGGATGCGGTCAACCGCTCGGCCAGCGGCGCGTGGGAAATCCGGATCGAGGCCACGGGGCTGCTGCGGAACGAAGCCATCGAAGCCTGGGTGCAGCGGGATGACCTGCCCGTCGCCACGGCGAGACCCTCACGCCAATCGCGGTTCCGGCATGCCGATTTCCGCCCGTTCGATCCGCCCGGCCAACCCGGCGATGGCTCAAGAGAGACGAGCCCCGTCCAGCGGCCGGGCAGCCTGAATGCACTCGCCACAGGGCCCCGCACGCTGGTGATTGGCGCCTGCGCCGCGCGCAAGATCTTCCCGATCGAGGTCTCGCTTTATTCCGGCGGCGGTCGGCCCGAATGGCAGAACGGGGTCGATGGCCTTGCCGCCTCCGATGATTCCGCCTTGCTCCCGGGGCGCCTTTCCTCGGGCATGCGGGCAGCGGGTTCGATCCGCTTGTTCGGTACGAGTATGGCCGCGGCCATGGCGACGCGGGAAATTGCCCGTTTGATCCACCGGTTCCGGCGCGGCAAGCCCAAGACCGTCTTTGCGCAGATGCTGGTCGACCCGCCCGTCCCTGTGCCGGATGCGAGGCGCGGAAATGGCCGGCTCGCGCCGTAGAGGCTGGCTCAGCCTGAATCCGGATCGGCAAGGGCCCGAAGCCGGGGCAGATCGAGGATTTCGATCGTCTGGCGCCCTGTCCGCAGAATTCCTTGGGTGGCCAGGAAAGCGAGTTCCCGCGTTACGGCCTCGCGATGCGTCGCGGTCAGCGCCGCAATTTCGTAATGGGTCGGCGCAGGTTTGATGGTGCAGGCACTGCCCGGCCGGCGGGCCTGCTCGGCAAGGCGAAGAATTGCCTTCCGGATCCGGATCGGGACGGGGTAGACCGTGAACTCGAACACGCGCGCCGAGAGATCGCGCAGCTTGCGGACCAGTTCGCGCGACAGGTTCAGGCCGATGCGCGGATAGCGCAGGATGAATTCGTTGAACTGCTCGCCCCGCATCCGGGCGATCCGCGCCTCGCCGATGGCAATCACATCCGCCGAGCGAAGCTGGCCGTCGACCGCCGCGAATTCCCCGAAATAGGATCCTTCCGCGATGTCGAGATACACGACTTCATGGCCATCCGGCGCGAAGCGCTTGGCCTGCACGCGCCCCGACAGCACGAAGAAGATATCGGTGTTGGGTTCGTCGGTGCTGATGATCGCCTTTCCGGCCGCATAGCGGCGCACGACCACGGCCTGTTCCAGCACCGCAATCGCCGCAGCGTCCAGCCCTTGGAAAAGAACGATTTCCGACAGTTCCGACATGGTTTCCGCCCCCGCGGCCCGCAGACCAAGCCTGCCATAAGAGGACTAGCAAAGTCCCGCGCGGGTGACCACTGGCCGGAGGAAGACTAGGCGAGCACCTGCTGCATGACCACAAGGAGCACCAATCCGAGCCCGGCCTGCAGGAGCGCGGTCAGCGTCACCCAGCGCAGGCCCTGATCGGCACGGAGGCCGGCCTGATCGGAGGCCAACCAGAAATAGCCGTCCTGGATATGCGGCGCCCCGATAGCGCCGGTCGTCACCGCCAGCACAACAAGCGCCCGCCCGGCAGGATCATCCAGCCCCAGCGGCGCCAGCAGCGGAATCATCACGCCTGCTGCGGTGATCGCCGCTGTCAGGGCCGAGCCCTGCAGGATGCGGCTGACAAGGGCGACGAGGAAAGGCAGAGCCAGCCCGAGCCGTGCCGGGCCTTCCGCGACCGCCTCCACCGCGAGGCTGGCGAAGCCATCCTGATGCAGGACGAGCTGGAGCCCGCCCGCGGCACCAACGGCCAGCAGCAGGCCTGCCGAGGCCGTGATGGCGCGGGCAACCGTGCCTTCCCCGACAAGCGCCTCACGGATGGCGGCAGGGCCGGCCGGCAGCAGGGCAAAACCGAGACCGACGACCAGCAGCATGAGCGGCAGGCCGAGGCGGATCATCTGTTCGCGCGTATTGCCGCTGGCCAGCGGCTCACTGGGGATCTGGCCGAGCGCGTTGAGAATGATCATGGCCAGAAGGCAGAGGATAGCAAGCGCAAGACCGAACACGGTCCGGCGCGGCCCGGCCGGCGTAACCGGCATGGCTTCTAGCGGGATTTCCGGTGCGCCACGCGTCAGCCAGAGCCCGAACAGGGCCTGCGCAAGTGCCACGGGTGCGCCAAAGACAAGGACGAGGCGCCAATCCGCCTGCAGGACCGCTATGGCAGCGATCGGCAACGGCGCAGGCAGCATGGCCCCCTGCAGCGCGTTGACAATGGCGGCAGCCCCCAAAGCAGCACGGGAACGGCCCGTCTGGACCAGAACAATCAACGGCTGCAGGACAGCAAGGGACGCGAGCGGTGTGCCGCCGATGCCGGCCGGCAGCGCGACCAGCCAGAGCAGACGGGGCCGCCAACGCTCGGGCAGATAGGCGCGAAGCCGCGCAACAGCGCCGGTCGCGGCGCCAATCCACGCGACAAGAATGCCGGCAAGGATCGTCAGGCCGCCGGCAGCCAGCGACTGGCCGAAACCATTGTGGAAACTGCGCGCAACCCAGGTCAGGTCAACCCGTAGCAACAGGCAGAAGAGGCAGGTCGAAAGGACCAGCGCCACGAAGGGCACCACACGATAGTGGTAGCTCAGGAAGGCCGTGAAACCGACGAGTGCGAACAGAAGAAGGAACTTGGCGTCATCCACGGGCGAGTCTAATCCTTTGGCGGGCCGGTGTCCTTAGCATTGCCGGCTGCCGGATCGGAAGCCCTTGCCGAGTTCCTCCCAACCGGAGTTTCGCGTGTCCTTGCCCAAGCGTATTGCCGCCCTCCTGCTTGCCGGACTCGCAAGCCTGCTGGCCCTCCCCGCCAGGAGCCAGCCCGCGCCGGACAATGACCGGATCGAGGTGCGGGGCCGACACCTCGTCCGCCCCTCCGGCGAGATCTTCCTGATCCGCGGTATCGGGCTCGGCAACTGGCTGGTGCCGGAAGGCTATATGTTCAAGTTCAAGAAGGCGCGCTCGCCGACAGAGATCGCGCGCCTGTTTGCACTGGCGATCGGCGAGGAAGAAGCTGCCCGGTTCTGGACGCGGTTCCGCGAAAACTACATCACGGAAGAGGACGTCGCCTTCCTTGCCAAGGCCGGGTTCAACACCCTGCGTGTGCCGTTGCATTACCGGCTCTTCATGCCGGAAGCGCAGACCGTGCGTGGCAACGAACCGCTGGTCTTCGACGGGCCGGGCTGGGATTTGCTCGACCGGTTCATCGGCTGGTGCCGCAAATACGGTCTCAAGGTCATCCTCGATGCCCATGCCGCCCCCGGCGGCCAGACCGGCATCAACCATGATGACGGAACAGGCTTTCCGCTGATGTTCTATGTCCCGCGCGAAAGCCGGCGGACCATTGCCTGGTGGGAGGAATTCGCCCGGCGCTACAAGGGCGATCCGACGATCCTCGGCTTCGAGTTGCTGAACGAACCGATCTCGACCTATCATGACGAGGACCGGCTGAACTGGCTACTCGAGCCTTTCTACAAGCAGGCCGTGGCGGCGATCCGCAAGATCGACCCTGACCGCGTGATCATCCTGGCCGGTTCGCAATGGGATCAGAACCTCAAGATTTTCGAGCCTCCCTTCGCGCCAAACCTCGTCTATGTCTATCACCAGTTCTGGTCATCGACGCGGCGGGATGCGATCGAGGATTACATCCATTTCTCGCTGAAGAACAACGCACCGGTCTTTCTCGGCGAGGCGGGGGAATTCAACAACCGCTGGAACGAGGCGTATCGCCTGCTCAACGAACGGCATGGGTTCGGCTGGTCCTACTGGACCTACAAGAACCTCGATTCCCGCTCGACCATTGCCAGCATCCGCCAACCCGGGGGCTGGTCGAAAATGGCAGCGCTCGGCTCGATGCCGGTGCCGGACCTTGCCCGTGCCGGCCTGACGCGGGACGAGGCACGCCGCATCCTCGATGCCTATCTCGAGGCGATGCTGTTCCGGAATATCGAGATCCGCCCCTGCTATCTGCGCTCGCTCGGGCTGTCTCCCGAACTCGAACCCGCCTGTGCCGCCGAACGTCTGGCCGGCAGGGGCGACTGACGCGAGGCGCCCTGTAAAGACCACGCATTTCTACGTGGTTCTGGCCCCAAAGTGACGCTCCGGAACCGCTTTGGCCGCGACAATGCTTGACTTTCTCAAGGGCGGCACGCTGTTAGTCCGCCCGTCGGCCGGTTCCGCCTGCGCGACCCAGGTCCTCCAAACGGGAACGCGCCCGGAACAAGAACACGATGAGCGCCCTGAAGGCCAACGCGACGACCGCTTTCTCGCTGGCAGCACTGACAGCCTTGCTGCTCTGGCCCGCCTTCTGGAACGGCGCCCCGCTCTTCTATTATGACAGCGTCGACTATCTCGAGATGCCGTTCACCGGCAGCCTGCCCGTGTTCCGGACCGCGCCGTATGGCTGGTTCCAGTGGTTTGCCCGGATCTCCGGCAGCCTCTGGACGCCCCTCGTCCTGCAGGCGCTGATGGTCGCCACCATGGTTTGGCTCTCGGCCCGCAGCTTCGTGCCAAGGCTGCCGTCCTGGCTGTTCCTGCTCGGCGCCGGCCTGCTGGCCGCCGTCACCGGCTGGGCCTGGTATGTCAGCCAGATCATGGCGGATGCGGTGACCGGCGCGGTGCTGCTGGCTGCTGTCGCGCTGCTCTGCGGCGAGCGCCTGCCACGCGGCCAGAGATGGCTGCTGATCGGGCTGACAGCGATCGGGACATCCTTCCATCTCAGCCATCTCGCCGTCGTTTGCGGGCTTTTCATAGCCGGCGCTGCGGCGCGGATGATCCTCAGCCTGCGGCGGATTTCGGCCCCTCTCCGGCTCGGAGACCTCGCCGCCACAATCATCATCGCCATCGTCATTGCGGTCACTGCGAATTACACCGCGACCGGGCGCATCTTCCTTTTCCGCGACCCCGCCAATCTGCGGCTCGCCCTTTTTGTCGAGACCGGCCTCGTGCAGCGCTAT
This sequence comes from Rhabdaerophilum sp. SD176, assembly GCF_030143245.1. Classification (GTDB taxonomy): domain Bacteria; phylum Pseudomonadota; class Alphaproteobacteria; order Rhizobiales; family Beijerinckiaceae; genus Rhabdaerophilum. Next base: position 115,051 of record NZ_JARJNS010000006.1, read on the forward strand.
CTCGATGATGTCTGCCCGGGCAATGACAAGGCCTCGCTCCTCTGCCCGTATCGGAAGCGGCTCCCGACCACTGCGAATGCCTATCTCTGGAACACGTTCGGTCCGTTCCACGAGCTTGGTGGCTGGCAGAGCGAGCCGCACAAGCAGGAAGCCAAGGTCATCGTCCGGGAAATCCTGAACCGCTACCCGGGCGAGACCTTCAGCCGTCTCGGCAAGGCGGCCGTCGTGCAGTTCCGCATGGTCGAGACCGGCGATGGCATCCGGCCCATGCACTGGCATCTGGAGAAGCCCATCCGCCGTCTCTATCCCGGTTCCATCGAGGAATTCCTCGGCGCAAGGCAACAGGTGATGATCGACTTTCACAGCTATGCCGCGAGAGATACGATCCTCTACTGGACATCACTTTTCGCGATGCTGTTCTTCGCGATCAGCCGGTGGCTCTCCGGCAGTCGCTGGCCGGCAATGGCCGCTCTGTTCGTGTTCCTCGCCCTTGCCGGAAACGCTGTTGTCTGCGGGGCGTTCTCGAACCCGAACCACCGCTATCAGGGTCGTGTCGCATGGCTTCCCCTGCTCCTCGTTCTGCTTTCCGGCGCCGAGATGGCGGGCCTGCGCCTGAGCAGGGATATGCCAGGCCCTGCCGAGGGCTGACAGGCCGATTTACAGAGCGGCCAGCGAAAGATCTGGTCTGAGGCATTGTTGCTGAACAAAGTCAGTTTGCCTATTTTTTAAGCGTTTTTTTACAGCCGGACCTGAACCGCATACAGAACTGGCCGGCATGCCCCTTGCTTGTCCTGAGGCAGAAACCGGATCGCGCCTGCGAACCGGACCAGCAACAGGAGAGCCAGGGTATGACCAAGATTGTGACAACCGACAGCGCCGGAACACGCCTGACCCGCCGGACCTTGCTCCATACCGGCGCGGCCCTCGGGGCCGGGATCGCCATGCCCGGCATCCTGCGGGCGCAGGCGCGCGAGATCGTCATCGGCGGCGCCGCAAGCCACAAGCCCTGGGTCGAAGCCCATGTGATGCCGGCCTTCGAAAAGAAGTACAATGCGAGGATCACCTTCGAAGGCACGAAGTCGCTCGTAAACCTCGAGAAAATGCAGAAGAACAAGGACAAGCCCTATCTCTCCATCGTGCAGATGGACGACCCGGTCATGATTCTTGCCGTCAAGGAAGGCCTGCTCGAGCCGATCACGCCGGCCAAGGTGCCGAACATGGCGAAGCTCAAGCCCGGCACCGTGCATATGAACGGGATGTGGGCGAACTATCTCCAGCCCTGGCAGGGCATTGCCTACAACACCAATGTGCTGAAGACGCCGCCGACCTCGTGGGCCGAAGCGCTCGATCCGAAATTCAAGGGCCGGATCATCGTGCCGTCGCTTCAGAATACGGAAGGCCTGCCGAACCTCTTCATGTTCGCGCATCTCGCCACCGGCAAGCCCATGACGGAAGCCTACAAGGACATCGACGCCGCCTTCCGCGAAATCAAGAAGCTCAAGCCGAACCTGCTGACCGTCTACAGCCAGATGCCACAGGCCTTCTCGCTGCTGGAGCAGGGCGAAGCGCACATGATCCTGGGCGCGCTGTCTTCCTTCGGGATGCAGCGCCGGCTCGACGGCGCGCCGGTTTCCATGGCCGCGCCGAAAGAAGGCATTTTCCCGGTTCCCTCGGGCATCGCCGTCGTCAAGGGCGGGCCGAACATGGAACTGGCCCTCGCCTATATCAACGAATTGCTGGGAGCCGAGGTCCAGTCCAAGATTGCCCCGCCGACTTTCGCCCTGCCCACCAATGTCGATGCACCGGTTCCGCCGGGCATGCCGACCGATGCGAAGATCCACACGATCGACTGGGCCTTCGTGGCCGAGAACCGCAACGAGTGGGTGAAGCGCTGGGACCGCGAAATGGCCAGCTGAGGCTGGCCTTGCGCCCCTCCCTCTCTCGATCCGAACAGGCCTGACCATGAACCCCGCCCCGTTTCTTGATATCCGGAAGGCGAGCAAGGATTTCGGATCTGGGCCTGTCCTTGACGGAGTCGACCTGGCGGTCTCGCGCGGCGAGTTCATCTCGCTGCTCGGCCCTTCGGGCTGCGGCAAGACCACCCTGCTGCGGATCATCGCAGGCTTGACGGCAGCCGATGGCGGAATCGTCACGCTTGACGGGCAGGAGATTTCCCGCCTTCCGCCGCATCGGCGCGATGTGGGCGTGGTTTTCCAGAACTACGCCCTCTTCCCGCATCTCACCGTGGCGGAGAACATCGCCTTCGGGCTCCGGGCCAAGGGTGCGCCGGCCGCGGAGATCACGGCGACGGTCGAGCGCTTCCTGACGCTGATCCATATGGAGGCTCTTGCCGGTCGCTCGGTCCGGGCCCTGTCGGGCGGCCAGCAGCAACGCGTGGCGGTCGCCCGGGCCCTTGCGACGAAGCCCAAACTGCTTCTGCTCGACGAGCCGTTCTCGGCGCTCGACCGCAAGCTGCGCGAGACAATGCAGATCGACCTGCGCCGGCTGCTGCGCGAACTTGGCACCACGGCGATTTTCGTCACCCATGACCAGGACGAGGCGCTGATCATGTCAGACCGGATCGCAGTGATGAATCGCGGGCGGATCGAGCAGCTCGATACGCCGGAGGCGATCTATGCCCGGCCGGCAACGCCATTCGCCCTCGAATTTGTCGGGCTCTCGACGCGGATTGCCGGCACAGTGACAGGCTATGATCCGGACGGCTTCGTCACGGTCGAGACGCCGCTCGGCACGATCCGTGGTCGTGGGCGGTTCGAGGTCGGGAGCCCGGTGCTGCTCGGTGTCAGGCCGGAGCGGATCCGGTTCGGCGCGGAAGACGGGGCGAATGTCGCCGCACCCGTTCTGACCGATATCGTCTTCCAGGGCGCGCGCATCCAGGCGCATTTCGCCAGCGCGGACCAGCGCCCCGTGATGATCGAGACCTCCGGCGCGTTGCCTGCCGGGCTGACGGCGGGATCGCCGGTCACGATTTCCTTCGCGGTCGAGGATACGATCGCCTATCCGCTGGCCGCAGCATGATGCGCTGGCTCCCCCGCGACCGGATGCTGTGGCTCGCCGCGCCGGCCCTGTTCTATCTCGCCTTTTTCTATGCGATGCCGTTGATCTACCTGCTCGGACGCAGCGTGATCGGCCCGAACGGGCCGACCCTGTCGCTCTTCGCGGGCTTCTTCGCTGACGAGTATAACTGGCGCGTTATCGGCAACACCCTGCGGATCGCCCTGTTGGTGACGCTGGTCTCACTTGTCATCGGCTATCCGGTCGCGCTCGCGCTTGCCCGGGCACGCGGACTGGCGCAGGTCATGCTGCTGACAGCCATCATCCTTCCCCTGTCCGTGGGCGTGGTGGTGAAGGCCTTTGCCTGGCAGATCGTGCTCCGGCGCGACGGGGCCATTGCCAAGCTGCTTGTCGCCACCGGCATCTGGGATGAGCCGCAACGGCTGCTCTTCACCGAGCCCGGCCTCGTGATCGGCGCCGCGAATGTCTTCCTGCCCTTCATGATCCTGCCGATCTATTCGGTGGTGAAGCTGATCGATCCGCGCCTCTCCGAAGCCGGGGCGACCCTCGGCGCAAGCCCGATCTACCGCTTCCGCAAGATCATCCTGCCGCTGACCATGCCGGGGCTGATCAGCGGCATGGCCTTCGTGTTCTCGCTCTCGGTCTCGATGTTCGTCATTCCCAGCCTGTTGATGGGTGACCGGTTCCAGACCCTCGCCACCCTGACCGGCCGGTCCTTCCTGCTGATGCGCAACGAGGCGCTCGGCTCGGCTACCGCCGTCGTGCTGCTGGTGCTCGCGGTTTCGATCGTCGTCGGCTCGACGATCCTCTCGCGGCGGATCGGGAAAGCAGCATGACCGCGATAGAGAAGCTTGCCACAGCCCTGATCTGGACGATTGCCAGCCTGGCGGTGATCTTCCTCATGGCGCCGCTTGTGATCACGGTGGCGGTCTCCTTCGGCGATTCCACCGTATTCTCGCTGCCGCCGCCGGGCTGGTCGCTGCGCTGGTACGAGCGCCTGCCGACGACACGCGGCCTCGCCGCGTCGCTCTGGACCTCGGTGCAGATTGCCGCCCTCTCGACCCTCCTGGCGCTGATCCTCGGCACGCTTTGCGCGATCGCGCTGGTCCGCGGCACATTCCCGGGGCGAGAGGCGATCACAACCTTCCTGATCTCGCCGCTGATGCTGCCGGGCCTCGTGGTTGGCATCGCGATGCTTCAGGGCTTCCGCGCCTTCGGCCTGCGCGATACCTGGACCAGCCTGCTGGTGGCGCATGTGATCATCACCATGCCCTATGTGGTGCGAACGGTCCTCGCAGCGCTCAGCCTGTTCGATTTCACGCTGATCGAGGCGGCGCGCACGCTCGGCTGCTCGTATCTGCAAGCCATCCGGAAGGTGCTGGTGCCTGCGCTGGCGCCGGCATTCCTCACCTCGGGGATGTTCGCCTTCCTCGCCTCTATGGACAATTACCCGATCTCGATCTTCTTTACAGATGCCTGGACAAAAACCCTGCCGATCCAGATGCTGCAGCTGGTGGAGGAACGCCCCGATCCGATGATTGCCGCCGTCTCGACCCTGCTTATCCTGCTGGCTGTTCTGGCCATGATCGTCGGCGACCGGCTGGTCGGGCTGAAGCGGCTGGCGGATTTCTGATCAATGACGCCTTCCCTCCCCTGGCTTGAGCCGACCGACCGCGATTTCGAAGGCTACCGGCACGGCGAACCCGATATCCGCTGGCCCGGCGGGGCCCGGCTGGCGGTTTCGGTGGTCGTCAATGTCGAGGAAGGCGCAGAACTGGCAATTTCTGCCGGGGACGAGGCCAACGAGGCGATCTACGAGGCGCATGAACGGACAGAAGGCGTGCGGGATCTCTGCATGGAGAGCCATTACGAATATGGCACAAGGCGCGGCTGGTCGCGGATCCGGGCGGCGCTGAAGGCCCATCAGGTCCGGGCGACACTCAATGCCTGCGGCCGGGCTTTGGCCCATTCGCCCTGGATCGCCGCCGAGGCCGTGGCTGACGGGCACGAGATTTCCGCCCATGGCTGGCGCTGGGAGCGGCATGTCCATATGGACGAGGCGACGGAACGCCGTGCGATTGCGCGGACCGTGACCGCCATTTCCGCCAGTGCGGGCAGCCCGCCCCGGGGCTGGCACACGCGCTCGGCCACCTCGCCGAATACCCGCCGCCTGCTGATCGAGCATGGCGGATTCCTGTATGATTCCAACGCCTATAACGATGATTGCCCCTTCATGGCCCATGAGCGCGGGCGCGATCTCGTGATCCTGCCCTATGCGTTCGACACGAATGACATGCGGTTCCAGCCCGGCGGGGCCTTCGTGCAGGGCGATGATTTCGCCGCCTACTGCATCGCCGCGTTCGACCGCCTGTATCGCGAGGGTGCCGACGCGCCGCGCATGCTCTCGATCGGGCTTCATCTCCGGATCATCGGACGCCCGGCCCGGATCGGTGGGCTGGAGCGCCTGCTGGCGCATATGGCCGGCAAGCCGGGCGTCTGGTTCGCCCGGCGCGACGAGATCGCCATGGCGTGGCGGGCCGGGCTCGGCCTGCCCGCCTGGGCGCCGCGCCCTTCCCTCTCCGCCTTCGAGGTCACTCCATGAACCGTGGGCGCGACATAGCCGCCGCCGTGCAGGGGGGCAGGCTCGACCCCGTCCAGCTGGCGCGGGAGGCGGCGGCGGCCTGTATCGCCAGCCAGGGCCAACTCAACGCACTGACCGTGATCGACGGCGCGCGGGCAGAGGCCGAGGCAGCGGCGATCCCGGCTCGTCTGGCAGCCGGCGAGAGCCTGCCGCTGGCTGGCGTGCCGATCGTGGTCAAGGACAATATCTGGGTCGGCGGCTGGCGGATCACCCAAGGCTCGATGGCCTTCCGCGATCATATCGCCCCACGTGATGCCCTCTGTGTCGAGCGCGCCCGGAAAGCCGGTGCGGTGGTCGTGGCGATCGGGCATTGCCCGGAATTCGCCTGCAAGGGCAATACGCGCTCGCCGCTCCACGGGGTGACGCATCACCCGATGGATCCGGACCTGACGCCGGGTGGCTCCTCGGGGGGCAATGTCGCCATCGTCGCGGCCGGCGCGGTGCCGATGTCGATTGGCACGGATGGCGGCGGATCGAGCCGCCGCCCGCCGGCTCATTGCGGGCTGGTCGGGTTCAAGCCGAGCTACGGTGCCATCCCGCACCCGTTCGGTTTTGCCGAGCCGTTCTGGTGGATCACCTGCATCGCGCCGATCACGCTTGATGTGGCCGATGCGGCGCTGCTCTTCGCCGCGATGGCGGGTCCGGACCTGCGGGATCCGGAAAGCCGGATGATCATGCCTCTGCGGAATGAGGACATGAAGGGCTTCCGCCTGGCATGGCATCCGACCCTCGGCCTCGACGCGCCGGTCGATTCCGATGTGGCGGAAGTCTGTGACCGCGCCATCGCAGCGCTACGACAGGCGGGATTGCGTATCGCCGGCGCTGCTCCGGCATGGCCGGCGCCCGCGCTTCGGTCGAGCCTCGCCGCGATCCAGTTTGCCGGGCTCGCGGCCTTGCATGGCGAGGCCTATCGCCGGGATCCGGAGCTGACGGATCCGGATGTCGCGGTCCAGATCGAGCAGGGCTTTGCCGCGAAGGGCACGGATGTCGCGCTCGGGCTGGAGGCGAGCCAGCAGATCCGCCGAGCGCTGGGCGCCTTCTTCGTCGAGCATGACCTCCTGCTCTCCCCCACCACCCCTTGCGTTGCGTGGCCACATGCCCAGCTCGGCCCGCCGGAAATCGGCGGCAAGCCGGTCGACCCGCGTGGCCATGCGGCTTTCACGCCCCTCTTCAACCATGGCCAGAACCCGGCCCTCTCGATCCCCTGCGGACGCGGCCGCGATGGCTTGCCGGTCGGCCTGCAGATTGCCGGTGCCGTGGGCGAGGATTACCGCGTCCTCACCTTTGCCGCCGAAGCCGAACGCATCCTCGCTGAAGCGGGGCTCTGGGCGGGGCTACCATGAAGATCCTGCTGCTCAACCCCAACATGACGGAAGCCGTGACCGAACGGCTGGCCGGAGCGGCCCGGCCGGTGCTTTCGCCCGGCACGCAGCTCGAGACGGCGACGGCGCCGTGCGGCTTCCCCTATATTTCCAGCCGGGCGGAAGCACAGGTTGCCGGCGCGATCGCCCTCGAGATGCTGGCCGAACGGCAAGGCACTTTCGATGCGGCGATCATCGCCGCTTTCGGCGATCCCGGCCTGTTCGGGGCCCGGGAATTGTTCGATGCGCCTGTCATCGGCATGTCGGAAGCGGCGATGCTCACCGCCTGCATGCTCGGCAAAAGGTTCGGTATTGTCAGCTTCGCGGCCCAGATGGGTCCGTGGTACGAGGAATGCGTCGAGAGCCATGGGCTTGTGCCACGCTGTGCGGGCGTGTTCTGCCTCCGGGAGGCCTTCACCTCGATCACCGATGTCGCCGCCGAGAAGCAGGAGGCATTGGTCGCACTGGCCGGCGAGGCCGTGGCGAAGGGCGCGGATGTGATCATCCTCGCCGGAGCGCCGCTGGCCGGGCTGGCGCGCGAGGTCGCGACGCTCATTCCCGTGCCGCTCGTCGATCAGGTGCAGGCGGCGGTCCGGCAGGCCGAGACGCTCGTGGCCCTGGCACCGCACAAGGCAAGCGCAGGCGGTTTCCGCAGGCCGGGTGCCAAGCCAACCAGCGGCCTGAGCCCGGCCCTTGCGGCGCGCTTCGAGCATAATGACTGACGGACCGAGGAGGACAGAATGGCCGAATTCGACCTAGCCATCCGCAATGGCACCGTGGTGACCGCATCCGACACGATCCGATGCGATATCGGTGTGCGCGGCGGCCGGATCGTCCAGCTGGCCGAGGCGATAACCGGCGCTGCGCGCGAAATTGATGCCAGCGGGCTGATGGTGCTGCCAGGCGGGATCGACAGCCATGTCCATCTCGATCAGGATTCCGGCCCCGAAATCCGGATGGCAGACGGTTTCGAGAGCGGCACCCGCGCGGCTGCCGCCGGCGGCACGACGACCGTGATCGCCTTCGCGAAGCAGAAGAAGGGGACGTCGCTGCGTGCCTGCGTCGAGGCCTATCACAAGAAGGCCGAGGGCAAGGCGCTGATCGATTACGGGTTTCACCTGATCGTTTCCGATCCGACGCCCAGCGTTCTCAACCAGGAATTGCCGGCTTTGTTCGGCGATGGCTGCACCTCGTTCAAGGTCTTCATGACCTATGACGATCTGGTGCTCAACGACCGCCAGTTGCTGGATGTCTTCGCCGTGGCCCGCCGCGAACAGGCGCTGGTGATGGTCCATGCCGAGGGCTACGACACGATCAAGTATCTCACCGAGAAACTGGAAAGCGAGGGCAAGACCGCGCCCTATTTCCATGCCGTTTCCCGGCCGCAACTGATCGAGCGTGAGGCGACACACCGCGCGATCAGCCATGCCGAACTGATCGACGTGCCGATCATGATCGTCCATGTCTCCGGGCGCGAGCCGATGGAGCAGATCCGCTGGGCGCGGCAGCGCGGGCTCAAGGTCTATGCCGAGACCTGCCCGCAATACATTTCGCTGACGGCCGATGACCTGAAAGGCGAGAACCTCGAGGGCGGCAAATATGTCTGCTCGCCACCGCCGCGTGACGAGGACAGCTGGAACGCGATCTGGGAGGGTCTGAAAGACGGAACCTTCCAGGTCTTCTCCTCGGATCATTGCCCGTTCTTCTATGACAGTACGGCCGGCAAGCTGCATCCCAAGGCGGCACAATCCTTCCGATATGTGCCGAACGGCATTCCCGGAATCGAGACGCGGATGATGATCCTGTGGTCGGAGGGCGTGGCCAGAGGGCGGATCAGCCCGAACGAATTCGTGGCGCTGACAGCAACCAACCATGCCCGGATCTACGGCCTGTACCCCCGCAAGGGGACAATCGCTGTCGGGGCTGATGCCGATCTCGTTCTGTGGGATCCGAACCGAAAGGAAACCATCCGGCAGGAGGCCCTGCATCACGGCTCGGATTATACGCCTTGGGAAGGGTTCGCCGTGACCGGCTGGCCTGTCATGACCATTGCCGGCGGGCGGATCGTCGTGGAGGAGGGAAAGGTGCTGGGCCAGCCAGGCGATGGCAGCTTCCTGCGCCGCGATATCTCTCCCTATGCAAGAGCCGGGGGCTGAACTCGGCCGTCAGCCTGCCTCGGCGATAACGCTGACATGCGCCGCCGCCACCTTCCAGCCTTCCGGCGTGCGGACCCAGACCTGGCTTTGCCGCCCGACCTTGCCGGGCTGGTTGTCGCGGTAGAAGAGCGTCCAGGCCGTCGCGCAATCCCGGCCATAGGTGGTGATCACCGTCCGGTCCAGCCGACGCGCCAACCCGACGGAAGGGCGTGCCGCGCGGAAGGCCGCGATCTCGGCATAACCATAGAGGTTCTCCGTGGCGCCGAAGCGGATCGTCGTGTCCCTGTCGAGGAACAGCGCATCGAGCGTTTCGACATCGTTCGTCACGAGCGCGGTTTCATAGCGCGCGAAGACGGCCTCAACCTCGGCGAGCACGTCGGGGATGTTGATTTCCATGGTCCCTTTCCAGTCCTGCTGTCAGGCCTGGACAGGCAATGGCCGTGCCACCCTGCCCTGCGCCCCGGTCAGGAAAAGGCGTAACCCTGAACGATGCGCACCACATCGGCCAGGTTGCGCGCCTTGAGCTTCTGCATGCCCCATGCGCGATGGCCCTCGACAGTACGCGGGCTGATGTTGATTTTCAGTGCGATTTCCTTCGTGCTGTATCCCTCGGCAGCCAGTACGAGCACCTGACGCTGGCGGGGCGGAAGCGCCTCGAACTGTTCGCGCATGGCCAACCGGGCCAGTTCGGCCGCCCTGCGGTCCCGCGTGGCGGCGATTGCGTCGTGGATCAAGGCGAGAAGGCCCGCCTCGTTGAACGGCTTCTCGAGAAAATCATGGGCGCCCTGCTTCAGGGCCGAAACCGCCATCGCCACATCGCCATGGCCGGTAATAACAATGACCGGCGGCGCGGCCGGGTGGGCGGTGACATGGCGGACGACATCAAGGCCGGACTGGCCTGGCATCCGCACATCCGTCACGATGCAATCGAGTTGGAGCCCCTTGTCGAAGCGATAGAGGAATGTCTCCGCATCGACGAAGCACAATGTCTCCATGCCGCCCTGCGCGAAGAACATCGACAGCGAATCCAGAACGGCGGGATCATCATCCAGCAAGGCGAGGCGTGCCCTTTCCATCCTCTCTCTCCTTCTTTTCAGCCGGCCGGCAGGGACACGACAATCCGCGCGCCTACCGTGCCGTTGCCGAGTCGCAGCAAACCGTCATGAGCCTCGACAATTGTGCGGCTCAATGCAAGCCCGACGCCGATTCCCGTCTCTTTCGTCGAGAAGAACGGAATCGGCACGCCGTTGATCAGCTCCACTGGAAGGCCGGGCCCGCTATCCGACACAATGGCATCGACAAGGCCGTCACGCGGGGGCAGCACCTCGATGCCGATCTGCCCCCCGGATTCCATGGCCTGCGCGGCATTCTGGATCAGATTCACGAAGACCTGTTCGATCTGGAGCTGGTCGGCCATGACCAGCGGAACCGGGTTTGGCAGGCGGAGCTTGCAGGAGATGCCCTTTGCCGTGAGGTCTCCGAGGCACAGCGAACGGGCATTTGCGATGATCTCGCCAAGGTCATGCGGCCGTTGCAGGGTTGTGTCGAGCTTGAACAGAGCACGAAGCCGCCGCACCACATCGCCGGCCCGCGTGATCTGCCCGCTCGATTTCTCCGCCGCCCGCCGGGCATCCTCGATATTCAGCGCGCTTTCCGCCAGCGCGCTTGTTACCAGCCGGGAATAGGTGCCGGCAGCCATCAGGGGCTGGTTGATCTCATGCGCGATCGACGAAGCGAGCTGCCCCATGCTGGCGATGCGGGCCATGCGCTCGACGGCCTCCTGATGCTGCCGGAGCTGGCGCTCGAAACGCAACCGCTCGACAACCAGCGCGCCGATAACCAGCCCGGTCACCGTGAGCACCAGCAGGCGGGCCTGCAATTCGGGAATGTCGACCCTGGCATTGGGGAGTGTCTGCGAGGCGACGATCAGCCCGACCTGGGTGACGGCCAGCCCGACACTCGCCGCCTCGATCCCGCCGCGCGCGGCCATCCAGATAATCGGCAGCGAGAGGACGTAGAAGGACTGGAAGGGCTGGGACTTGTCGAGAAAGGCCAGCGTGAGGAAAACGGCAAGAATGGCCGCGAGATGAAGCAACCAGTCCCGCAGGCGCAGGATATGCCAGCGGTTCCGGATCGCGACGATACCCAGCGGCGCGACCATCACGACGCCGAGAAAATGCGCGACCCAGAGATCGAGGATATCGCGCACGCTGACCGGGTCGCTCCGCTCCGCGCCGAAGGCCTGCGCGAGGCTGACCAGACCGGTAGCGGCGGCGGCCTCCAGAGCGGCGATGGCGAGGAGCGTCGCCAGATCCCTGAGCGATGCGAGCGCCGGGTCAAACCGCATGCGCCGGCTGGTCAGGACCAGCAGGGCAAGCGCTGTCGTGGCGCCCAACGACAGATCACGGAGCAGTTCGACCATCCCGGGCAGGCGCGACTGGTCGAGAACAAGCTCTGCCAGCACCGGCGCCAGAATGACGGCAGGCAGGTAGATGTTGCCGAATTTGAGAACGAGAATGTAGGACAGCCCGGAATTCAGCGAGACAATCGCGGTGTCGTCGGGAATCCCGGCGCGGCGATAGGCGAGATTGTCGAGCAGGACGAACAGGACGAAATAGGCAAGGCTCGGCCCGATACGTCCGGCCCAGACCCGCCAGTCGGTTCGATCCCCTGCGGCCCTCACCCGCCCATGCTCCCCTCTTCCGATTGTCCAGCCGGCTCAGTTCAGCCGGATACCTGTCTCCCGCGAGAAGAAATGCAGGTTCTCCGACCGGGCGATTGCCCGCAGTGATGTGCCGATGGCCGGAAGGTCCCGGCCGGGAATCCGCACAATGATCTCGGGCCCCTGCCCGCCCAGCGCGCCATAGATGTAGCTCTCGGCCCCGACAGCTTCCACTGCGGTGACCGTGAGATCAATGGCCAGCGCGCCGCTTTCTGCGGAGAGCTCGAGATGCTCCGGTCGGACACCCAGCGTCACAGAGCCGGAAACCGGGCTGGCGAGGCTCAGCCCGGGCAAGCCAGTGGCCGGCAGGTCGAGCAGGTTCATCGGCGGTGCGCCGATGAAGCCGGCGACGAAAACGGTCATCGGCCGCTCGTAAAGCGTGATCGGCGCGCCGGCCTGTTCGACCTGCCCCTTGTTCATGACGACGAGCTGGTCGGCCAGCGTCATCGCCTCGAGCTGGTCATGGGTCACATAGATCGAGGTGGTGGCCAGCGCGCGTTGCAGCTTCTTGATCTCGACGCGCATCTGGATGCGCAGCTTGGCATCGAGGTTGGAGAGCGGCTCGTCGAAGAGGAAGACCTTCGGCTTGCGCACGATGGCCCGGCCCATGGCGACACGCTGGCGCTGGCCGCCGGACAGGGCGCGCGGCTTGCGTTCGAGGAAAGGCTCGACCTCGAGGATGCGCGCGGCCTCCCGGACGCGGCGGTCGATCTCGTCCTTCGGCGTGCCACGATTGCGCAGGCCATAGGCCATGTTGTCGTAGACCGACATATGCGGATAGAGCGCGTAGTTCTGGAAGACCATCGCGATATCGCGATCCGCCGGCTCGACCTCGTTGACCTCGCGATCGCCGATCGAACAGGTGCCGCCGGAAATGGTCTCCAGCCCGGCCACCATGCGCAGCAGGGTGGATTTGCCGCAGCCCGAAGGCCCGACCAGGACGCAAAACTGCCCGTCCGCGATCTCGAGGCTCACGCCTTTCACGGCCTCGACACCGCCGGGATAGACCTTGCGGACAGACTGGAGGCGAACGTCACTCATTTCTCGGTCTCCACGAGGCCCTTCACGAAGAGCCGCTGCATCACCACCACCACGAAGACCGGCGGCAGCATGGCGAGGATTGCCGTGGCCATGGCGAGCTGCCATTCGGTCAGGGCATCCTGCGTGACGATCATCTTCTTGATGGCGATGACGATGGTCTGCATGTTGTCTTTCGTCGTGATCAGCAGGGGCCAGAGATACTGGTTCCAGCCATAGATGAACTGGATCACGAACATCGCCGCGACCGACGTGATCGAGAGCGGCAGCAGCGTGTCGACGAAGAATTTCATTGGCCCTGCGCCGTCGATCTTCGAGGCCTCGACCAGCTCGTCCGGCACCGTCATGAAAAACTGCCGGAAGAGCAAGGTCGCGGTGGCCGAGGCGATCAGCGGGATGGTCAGGCCGGCGAATGTGTCGAGCAGGTTGAGATCGGCGACGATCTTGTAGGTCGGGAAGATGCGCACCTCGACCGGCAGCATCAGCGTGACAAAGATGATCCAGAAGGCCGTCATCCGGAACGGGAAGCGGAAATAGACGACCGCGAAGGCCGAGATCAGCGAGATCGCGATTTTCCCGATGGCGATGGTCAGCGCCATGATCAGCGAGTTGAGCATCATCGTGCCGACCGGTTCGCGCGTCGTGGACGAGGTCCCGACAAAGATCGTCCGGTAGTAGTTCTCGGCGAAATGCGGGCCGGGCCGCAGCGGCATCGTGCCGTTGGAGATGGTGGCGGCATCCCAGGTCGAGGCGATGAAGGCCACGTAGACCGGGAAGGCGACGATCGCGACGCCGATCATCAGGATCAGATGCGGCAGGAAATCGAACAGGCGGCGGCGCTGGACCATTGGTGGAAATCCTTGAACGGGCTCAGAGCGGCTTCATGCTGGTTGTCAGGACCAGCATGATTCCGGAAAGCAGCTCCTTGCCCTTGTCGGCCACGGCGCTCGACGATACGACGTCCGCTCGGCGGGAATAGGTCACCACCTGCGGCTGGCTAGGAGCGGAGGGCGCGCGATTGGTGGCATCCGCCCGCGCTGCGATTTCCCATTGACCCTTGTTCTGGGCATGGGGATCGATGCTCAGCAGGAACCAGATCGCCTTGGCGGAATCGAAGCCGGCCGCCTGCGCGAGCGCGGGATATTTATCGCGGGTGTCGCCGATCTTCAGGAGCACGATGGGCTTCTTCGCCTTTGCAGCGAGATCGGCCAGATGCTTGCCCGCTTCCGTGCAGGCCTGCAGCGACCAGGCCTGACCCGCTGCCGGCTTGCAGAAGAAGAAGATCCCGTCGTGATAGTCGATTTCCGGCTTCGGCGACGGCGCGGTCTGGGCCAGCGCGCCAGCGGAAAAGCCAGCAACCATCAATGTCAGCAGGGCATTCCAGCGTCGATGGGTCATCAATATTGCACCTTCCGCTCGACATACCGGAACTGGACGGCCGTGAGCAGGATGACGATCACCATCAGCACCACGCTCTGCGCTGCGGAGCCACCGAGATCGCCGCCGGAACGGCCGTCGGAATAGACCTTGTAGACCATGGTCTCCGTGCCCTTGGCCGGCCCGCCCTGCGTGGCGGCATCGATGATGCCGAACGTATCGAAGAAGACGTAGACGATGTTCACGACCAGCAGGAAGAAGGTTGTCGGCGAGAGCAGCGGGAAGATGATGGTCCAGAAACGGCGGGCCGGCCGCGCGCCGTCGATGGCGGCCGCCTCGATCACCGATTTCGGGATGGCCTGCAAACCGGCGAGGAAGAACAGGAAATTGTAGGAGATCTGCTTCCAGGTCGCGGCCATGACCACCAGCGTCATCGCATGGTCCTGCCGGAGCAGCGGGTTCCATTCAAGGCCGGCGACGCGCATCGACTGGCTGAGAATACCCAGCGAAGGCTGGAACATGAAGAGCCACAGCACCCCGGCCACGGCCGGCGCGACGGCATAGGGCCAGATCAGCAGCGTCTTGTAGCCCGCCGCGAACTTGATGTGCCGGTCCGCCTGAACCGCAAGGAGAAGCGCGATGGAGAGCGAGAAGAACGCGACCAGCGACGAGAAGACCGCCGTGGTCAGCATGGACTTGTAATATTCCGGCTTCGAAAACAGCACCTCGTAATTCTCGAACCAGACGAACTGGGTCGAGAGCCCGAAGGCATCCTGCACGAGGAAGCTTTGCAGCACGGCCTGCCCGGCCGGCCAGTAGAAGAAAACGAGCGTGATCAGGAGCTGCGGCGCCAGCAGCAGATACGGCAGCAGCCTGCCGTTGAAAACGACGCGCTTCTCCATGATCCCCTTCCCCCGGTTCCGCACAAGGCGGAACGAAACGAGTCGGCCTGACCCTTGTTCAGGTCAGGCCGACCGACACATGCCATGCGCCGGCTTCAGCGCGAGACGGTCCGCTCGAACTGGCGGAGCATGTCATTGCCCTTGCTGACGGCAGAGTCCATCGCGTCTTTTGCCGACTTCTTGCCCGTCAATGCGGCTTCGTATTCCTCGGCCCAGATATCGCGGATCTGGACGAGGCTGCCGAAGCGGAGACCGCGCGAATTTTGCGTCGGCTCCTTGTTGTTGAGCTGCAGCAGCGGCGTTTCGAGATGCGGGTTCTGCTTGTAGAAGCCCGAAGCCTTGACCTTCTCGTAAGCGGCCTTGGTGATCGGCAGATAGCCCGATTCCGTGTGCAGCTTCACCTGGCGGTCGACATTCGAGAGGAACGAGAAGAACTTGGCGACGCCCTTGTATTCGTCGGCCTTCTTGCCACCCATCACCCAGAGCGAGGCCCCGCCGATGATCGAGTTCTGCGGCGCTCCAGCAATGTCGGGATAATACGGCATCACGGTATTGCCCCATTCGAATTTCGCATTGGCGCGAACATTGCCGAAGAAGGCGGAAGACGTCAGGAAGATCGGGCACTCGCCGCTCGTGAAGCGGCCTTCGCCGGTGTTGGTGCGGCCGGAATAGTCGAACGTCTTGTCCTTCTGGAGGTCCATCAGGTTCTGCAGATGGCGGACGAAGAGCGGCGCGTTGATCTGGAACTGCGTGTCGAAACCGTCCATGCCGTTGGCCTTGGTGCCAAGCGGGGTATTGTGCCAGGCGCCGAGCTGCTCAATGTTCACCCAGGTGATCCAGGCCGACGAAAAGCCGCAGGTCGGGCTGACGGCCTTCAGCTTCTTCGCGGCCTCGAACACTTCCGGCCAGGTCTTGGGCGGCTGATCCGGGTTCAGGCCGGCCTGGCGGAACTTGTCCTTGTTGAACCACATCACCGCCGAGGACGAGTTGAACGGGAAGGAGAGCATTTCGCCCTTGGTGGTCGAGTAATAGCCGGTGATCGCCGGGAGATAGGCCTTCGGATCGAACGCTTCGCCCGCTTCCTTCATCATGTCCTGTACCGGCTTGATGGCGCCGCGGGCGCCCATCATCGTCGCGGTGCCGACCTCGAAGACCTGCAGGATATGCGGCGCATTGCCGGCGCGGAAAGCTGCGATCCCGGCATTCAGCGTATCGGCATAAGAGCCCTTGTAGGCCGGAACGACCTTGAAGTCCTTCTGGCTGGCATTGAACTCCTCGGCCAGCCGAACGATGACATCGTTGTTGGCGCCGGTCATGGCATGCCACCACTGGATCTCGGTCTGCGCCTGCGCGGGCGCAGTGCCGAGCGATGCGGCCAGCACCGCGGCGCCGAGCAGTGAACGACGATCGAATTTCATGAGAAATCTCCCTGGCGAACTTCTTGTTGGGAAGCAGGATGAGGATGGCTTCCATTCGATTTTCCGAATGGCTCATGAAAGGCTAATCAGCGTCGGATGACAAGTGTGTGACAATGCCGCGACAGAGCAGACATCCGCAATCCTCGCCCGTTCATGGTCGTTCCGCCTTGGAATTTGGCCATTTCAGGTATGAAACCGATGGATGGCCGGGACACACCCCGATCTCGACCCGCTGGTGCAGACATGGTGCCGTCATCCTGCGGAGGATGACGGGCCCGACTGCGGATATGTTAGGCCGGGGCGAGCGTCCGTGACGCGGTGACCTGCCGGAGGAGGACCGGCACGGCCAGCGCGATGCCGATCACCGTGGCGGTGAGGTTCGGCGAAATCACCAGCACGGAGCCGATGAAGAGCAGCAGCTGCTCCCAGCGGCGCATCGGCGCGAGGCCATAGCCGGTCACGGCGGCAGCGAGCATCACGACCCCGATGATGCAGCCCCCTGTGGTGAAGAAGAAATCTCCCCAGGTGAAGCCCTTGGTCATGATCAGCATGGCTGGCGAGAAGACGAAGACGAACGGCACCATGACCTTGGCCAGCCCGAGCCGGAAGGCGGTGTTCCCGGTCTTGAACGGGTCAGCCCCGGCCATGCTGGCGCCGGCATAGGCGGCCAGCGCGACCGGCGGCGTGAGATCGGCCAGCAACCCATAATAAAAGACGAAGAAATGCGAGACGATGGGCTCCACCCCCAGCTTGCCGAGGGCCGGCTGCGCGATGGTGACCATGATGATGTAGCTCGCGGTCGTCGGGATGCCACAACCGAGCAGGATGCAGACAATGCCGGTCATTACCAATGTGAAGAAAAGCGTCAGCGTGCTCGGGGTGAACCAGGCCGCCGGCAGGACGGCTGTCACGAGGGTTGTCAGGTCGCGGGCGAAGCCGATCACGATGTCCGACAGCTTGAAGCCGACGCCCGTCAGCGTGACGATGCCGATGATGATGCCCACGGTTGCAGCGGCCGCACCAACACCGATCGCATATTTCGCGCCGGTGACGAAGGCATCGGAGAGATCGATCACGCGGGCCATGCCGCCTTTCGCCCAGTCTTTCGCCACGAAGGCGAGCGAGGCGATGGCAGAGAAGCCGAACGCGATGGCGAGACCCCAGACGGTGATGATGGCGCCGGTGGCAATGAGCGCGACCATGATCAGCAGCAAGGCCACCGAGATGACCTTGTTCCGCCCTGTCAGCCCGACAACCATGCAGGCGGTGATGCCCCAGAAGGCGGCGAGATAGGGCGTATAGCCCGAGAGCAGCACAGCCAGCAGCACGACGAGCGGGGTGATGGAGGGCCAGCCTTCGGCCAGCACATCCATCGCGCGGGGCAGATCCGCCTTCGGCACGCCTTTCAAGCCGAGCTTCTTGGCCTCGAAATGCACCTGGCAGAAGACGCCGAAGAAATGCATCGCCGCCGGCACGATCGCCGCGATGATGATCGTCTGGTACGGCAGGTTCAGGAACTCGACCATCAGGAACGCGGCGGCGCCCATGATCGGCGGCGTGATCTGACCTCCCGTCGCGGCGGCAGCTTCCACAGCGCCGGCGAAATGGCGGGGATAGCCGGTGCGGATCATCATCGGGATGGTCAGCGAGCCGACCGTGACCGTATTGGCGATGGACGAGCCGGAAATCATGCCGAACAGGCCGGAAGCGAAGATCGACACCTTGGCCGGCCCGCCGGAGAAGCGGCCCGCCAGCGCCATGGCAAGATCGATGAAGAGCTTGCCGAGGCCGACCCGTGTCGCCAGCACGCCGAACAGGACATAGTGGAAGACATAGGTCGCCACGACACCAAGTGCGATGCCGTAGACGCCCTGCGATGTCAGGTAGAGGTGGTTGACGATGGCCTTCCAGCTGTTGCCGGGATGGGCGAAGATGCCGGGCAGCGACGGCCCCGCCATGGCATAGAGCATCAGCAGAACCGCGATGATCGGCAACGGCCAGCCGATGGCGCGCCGCGTCGCCTCGATCAGCACGAGGATAGCCAGCGAGCCCATGAATACGTCCATCGGCATTGGGTTGCCGACGCGGAAGACGAGGTCATGGAAGATCCATGGCACATAGAGGCTTGAAACCACGGCAGCCAGGAAGAGCGCCCAGTCGATGATGCTGATTCCGAGCGGGCGGAACAGCGAGGCGACCGGCGGGCGATTGTTGCGCGCCTTGCTGGCCGAGAAGACCAGGAAGATCAGGCCGAGCACGAAAGCGAGATGTATGCCGCGATGGGTGACTTCCGGAAGCAGGCCGAAACCTGCGGTGTAGTAATGGAAGAGCGACAGCGCCAGAAGCATACCGGCGACGATCCAGCCGGTCAGCGGCAGGAGGGGCCGGAAGCGGATCTCGTGATCAAGGCTTTCCTCGAGTTCCTGCGCCTTCTTGAGATCGAGATCCCCGATCGGTGAATTGGCTGTCGACATCCGCGCCCCCAATAGCCCGAACGGACCTGCCTTACGCCGGCCCCTTCCCGTCTTCCCATTGAAAAACCCGCACGGCAGCGCCTGCCGCGCGGGTAATCAGCCCTCTTCGAGGAGCGGGCTCAGCCCTTCAGGAGGCCGGCTTCCTTGTAGAAGCGCTCGGCACCGGGATGCAGCGGAATGCCGAGGCCCGCCAGGGCATTGGCCTTCACGATGGCCTTGCCCTTGGCATGGCCGGAATCAAGGGCGGCGCGGGCCTTGTCTGACCAGAGGCCCTTGGTGACCTCATAGACCGTGTCGGCATCGATCTTCGCGGTGGTGACCCATTGCGCGCCGACAGCCAGCGATTTCACACCCTTGGTGCCCTTGTAGGCATTGTCCGGGATGATGTCGTCGGCGAAGAAGGTGAACTTCTTCTTCAGTTCCGCGGCCTGCGGGCCATCCACTGCCACAAGCTCGAAACCCTGCGTGGCGCCGAGTTCGGTCAGCGCGCCGAACGGATAGCCGCCGGTGAAGAAGAACCCGTCAAGCGAGCCGTCCTTCATCTTCTCGATGGCCGGGCCCGGCTTGATGAATTCCGGCTTGTAATCGCGGTCGGTCACGCCATAGGCGGCGAGGATGGCGCGGGCATTGACGAGCGAGCCCGAGCCCGGCTCGTCCACCGAGAAGCGCTTGCCCTTGATATCCGCCGGCGATTTCACGCCGAGTCCCTTCTTGACGACGATATGCACCGTTTCGGGATAGAGATTGGCGATGGCGCGGAGTTCGGCGACCTTCGGCTTGCCTTCGTAGATGCCGGTGCCGGTATAGGCCCAGGCGGCGACATCGGCCTGGCTGAAGCCGGATTCCGAGGCGCCGCCGACAATCGCGTTGACATTGGCGACCGACCCGTTCGAGGCGACGGCCGAGGCGTTCAACTTGTCGCCGGAGATCGCGTTCGCGATGATGCCGCCGATCGGATAATAGGTGCCACCGGTGCCGCCGGTGCCGATGCGGAAGAACTTGGCCTGCGCCAGGGCCGAACCGCCGGTGGCGGAAAGGGCCGCGAGGGCAGCAGCGCCCTTGAGGGCGTCACGACGGGAAAGGAACATGGTACACTCCGCTTCACGAGGAAAGGCTGTGGGCATCGTTGCCCCCGCCACCGGGGCAATGTTTGCAATCTCCGGCGCAAGGCGCAAGGCTGTTCTTGCAGCGCCCGGTCAGGACCTTGCGGGATGGAGGCTGGAAAACCGGGCTCCAAGGCTTGGAAGCCGCGCCGGGACAATGCAGGATAGCGTCTGTTCCGGCCTGTGGATTGCCTTGCACCCCCCTGCCCTTCCGGGAGATGACGATGCTGTTCCTCTGCCTCTGCCGATACAATGCGGACGACTTTGCCGGGCTGGATTCGGCGCAGTTCGACCGGATCGGCGAGATGTGTGCGCCGATTGACCAGGCCTTCAAGGCAAGCGGCCATGTTCGGATCACAGGGTCCCTCGGCCTGCCGGAAGAGGCGCGCTGGCTCAAGGCGACGGCTTCCGGCGTGACAGCGGGCGAAGGCCTCTACGAGCCGACGACGGAACCGCCCGGCGCGTTTTTCATGATCGAGGCCAGCAGCATGGAACAGGCGGTCGAGATTGCGCGGATGCATCCCGGTGCGCATCTCGGCGGCATGTTCGAAGGGGCGATCGAGATCTGGCCCATTGCGCAATGGGAACAGCCCTAGCAGCCCTTGCCGGGCGCCACGTTCTGCGTTCCGATGCCCTGCTTGAAAGCGGGGGCAACCCGCCCTGACCGGGAGATGATGCCATGGATATCCGTTCTGCATTCAGGGCCGGCCTCGTGCTGGCTGCGTTCGGTCTTGCGGGCCCCTTGCCGGCGCAGGTGCCGGCCGGCCCCGAGGAGATCGCCGCCTATCAGGGGCTGCACCGTGCCGCCCATGCCGGCGATGTAGCCGAGATCCGCCGCCTCATCGCCTCCGGCGCCGCACCGGATGCACGCGATGGCCGCCAGCGCACGCCGCTTCTTGTCGCCTGCCATGCCCGCCAGCGGGAAGCGATGCGGGCGCTGGTCGCCGGCAAGGCGGATCCGAAGGCGGTCGATGCCCAGAACTATGATTGCATCACCATTGCCGCCGTGGCCGATGATGTGCCGACGCTGGAAACCGCCATCGCCATCGGCGGCGATCCGCGCCAGATCACCAGCCCCTATCAGGGCACGGCGCTGATCGCGGCCGCGCATCTCGGCCATGACGGGGTGGTGAAAACGCTGATCGGGGCCCGCGCGCCGCTGGACCATGTGAACAACCTCCACTGGACGGCGCTGATCGAGGCCGTGATCCTCGGCAATGGCGGGGCACGCCATGTCGAGACCGTCCGGCTGCTCGTCGAGGCGGGGGCCCGACGCGATCTCGCTGATCGCGAAGGCCGGACGCCGCTCGACCATGCCCGCAGCCGGGGTTATGCCGCGATGGTGACATTGCTGGCCCGATAGATGCCGCGCGAGGGACCATCCTGCCCGGAAAAAAGGCATCCCCTTCCGGTTTTTCCCGCCCGGGCAGCCGCATGGGCCCGGGACAAGTCCGGCAATAAGCTTGCTTCCCTCGTTCACATGCGCCCACACTGGACGCCTGTTCTCAAGTCTGGAAGCCCATGACCATCCTTGCCGGCCTGCACCACCTCACCCATTACCGCTATGACCGACCGGTCACGCTCGGGCCCCAGATTGTCCGGCTCCGCCCGGCGCCGCACAGCCGCACGCGGGTGCTCTCGCATTCGATCAAGGTGTCGCCCGGCGGGCATTTCGTGAACCACCAGCAGGATGTCTACGGGAACTGGCAGGCGCGCTACGTGTTTCCGGAGCCGGTCACGGAATTCCGGATCGAGGTTGACCTCGTGGCCGACATGACGGTCTACAACCCGTTCGACTTTTTCGTCGAGGAAGAGGCGGTGCGGTATCCGTTCCATTACCCCGCCGATATCCGCGACGATCTCGCTGTCTACCGGGCGGTCGAGCCGGCCGGGCCGCTGCTCGCCCGGTTCCTGCAGGATGTCCCGCGCGAGGCCCCCTCGACGGTGGATTTCGTTGTCGCGCTCAATGCCCGGATTGCGAAGGAGGTCAATTACACGATCCGCATGGAGCCTGGTGTCCAGACGCCCGAGGAGACGCTGAAGGGCGCGCTCGGCTCCTGCCGCGATTCCAGCTGGCTGCTGGTCAATGCCTTGCGCCATCTCGGCTTTGCCGCGCGGTTCGTCTCTGGCTACCTGATCCAGCTCAAGCCGGATCTCAAGGCGCTGGACGGGCCGGCAGGAACCGAGGTCGATTTCACCGATCTCCATGCCTGGGCCGAGGTCTACCTGCCCGGCGCCGGCTGGGTGGGGCTCGACCCGACCTCCGGCCTGCTGGCCGGCGAAAGCCATATCCCGCTGGCCGCGACACCGCATTACCGCAATGCCGCGCCGATTGCCGGCATGGCCAGCTTCGCCAATGTCGATTTCGAGTTCGACATGAAGGTCTCGCGCTTCGCCGAGCGGCCGCGCATCACCAAGCCGTTCTCGGACGCGGCCTGGGCTGCGCTCGACGCGCTGGGCGAGAAGGTTGATGCTGTCCTCGCCGCCGAGGATGTCCGGCTGACCATGGGTGGCGAGCCGACCTTCATCTCCATCGACGACTTCCAGTCCGCCGAATGGAATACCGATGCTGTCGGCCCGACCAAGCGCGATCTCGCCGATACGCTGATCCGCCGCCTGCGCGACCGGTTCGCCCCGTCCGGCTTCCTGCATTATGGCCAGGGCAAATGGTATCCCGGAGAAAGCCTGCCGCGCTGGACGTTCTCGCTCTACTGGCGGCGCGATGGCCAGCCGGTCTGGAAGGATGCGGCGCGGATCGCCGGCGAGGCCCCGCGCGCGGATGCGACAGTGGAGAATGCCGGCGTCCTGCTTGCGGATATCGCCGAGGGGCTCGGGATCGAGAATGATTTCGTCCAGCCGGTCTACGAGGATCCTGCCATCTGGGTGATGCAGGAGGCCAACCTGCCCACCAACGTTACGCCGGGGGATTCGAAGCTTGACGATCCGGAGGAGCGCTCCCGCATCGCCCGGGTGTTCGAACGGGGGCTCGTCAACCCTGTCGCCTACGTGCTGCCGGTCCAGCGGGCGCAGGCGCAGCACCGGCCCTGGCGGAGCGAGAAATGGCGGACGCGGCGCGGCAAGCTCACCCTCATTCCCGGGGACAGCCCGGCCGGCTTCCGCCTGCCGCTGAAGGCGCTGCCCTATGTTCCACCCGAAAAATACCCCTTCACCCATCCGGCAGATCCAACCGCGATCAGCGCCCATTTCCCCGGTTTCGCTCCGCCACCTGCACCCCCGCAGCCCGATCGCGGCGAGCAGGCTTTCGTTTCGGTGGAGAGCAGCGAGCCCGGGCAGGAACGCAACGAGCAATCGCTGGTCAGCGACGGATCGACCGCCGTGCGCACGGCGATGTCGATCGAAGTGCGCGACGGGCGGATCTGCATCTTCATGCCGCCGGTGGAGCGCGCCGAGGATTATCTCGATCTGCTGGCGGTCATCGAGGAGAAGGTCGCCGGGCGCGGCCTTGCCGTCCATATCGAGGGCTATTCTCCGCCGAATGACCCGCGGCTCAACGTTATCCGCGTCGCGCCCGACCCCGGTGTGATCGAGGTGAACATCCACCCCGCTTCAAGCTGGCAGGATTGCGTGGCCACGACCGAGGCGATCTATGAGGAAGCGCGGCTCTGCCGGCTTGGCGCCGACAAGTTCATGATCGATGGCCGCCATTGCGGCACGGGCGGTGGCAACCATGTCGTTGTCGGCGGGGCAACGCCGCTGGACAGCCCGTTCCTGCGCCGGCCGGACCTGTTGCGCAGCCTGATCCTGCACTGGAACCGCCATCCCAGCCTGTCCTACCTGTTCTCCGGCCTCTTCATCGGCCCGACCAGCCAGGCCCCGCGGATCGACGAGGCCCGGCATGACGCCCTCTACGAGCTGGAAATCGCCATGCGGCAGATCCCCCGCCCCGGCGAGGGGCAGGCGCCGCCGCCCTGGCTGGTGGACCGGCTGCTGCGCAACATGCTGGTCGATGTGACAGGCAACACCCATCGCGCCGAGATCTGTATCGACAAGCTGTTCTCGCCGGATAGCCCGACCGGGCGGCTCGGCCTTGTCGAGTTCCGTGGCTTCGAGATGCCGCCCAATGCCCGGATGAGCCTGGCGCAGCAGGTGCTGATCCGCGCGCTCATCGCACGGCTCTGGCAGAAGCCGCTAGATGGCACGCTGACACGCTGGGGCACGCAGCTGCATGACCGGTTCATGCTGCCGCACATGATCTGGGCCGATTTCCTTGAGGTGCTGGACGATCTCGGCCGACATGGCTTCCCGCTTCTGCCGGAATGGTACGAGGCGCAATTCGAGTTCCGCTTCCCGACCTGCGGCGAGGTGGAGTTCGAGGGCGTGAAGCTCGAAATTCGTCAGGCGCTCGAACCCTGGCATGTGCTGGGCGAAAGCGGAACACCGGGCGGAACCGTCCGGTTCGTGGATTCCTCGATCGAACGGTTGCAGGTCAAGCTGCAGACGGGCGATCCGGCGCGGTATCATGTTGCCTGCAACCGCCGGCTGGTGCCGCTGACGCGGATCGGCTCGAGCGGCATCGGCATCGGCGGCGTGCGCTTCAAGGCGTGGAAACCGCCGAACGGGCTGCATCCGGTGCTCCCGCTCGACGTGCCGCTGACCTTCGATGTCTTCGACACCCATTCCGGCCGCGCGCTCGGGGGCTGCGTCTACCACGTTGCCCATCCCGGCGGGCGCAGCTACGAAACCTTTCCCGTCAATTCGAACGAAGCGCAGGCCCGCCGTCTTGCCCGGTTCGAACCTTACGGCCATTCTGCCGGTTCCTATGTCCCGGCACGCACCCAACCGCATCCCGAATTCCCGATGACACTCGACCTCCGGATGCCTCCGGGCCCCGTCTCATGAGCGCCGTCTCGCGTGAGATGTCGGAAGGCCTGCCGCCAATCGTGGCCGGCTATCGGCCGCTGGAGGGCATCCCCGACGAGATGATCGGCCTGGATGGAAGCATCCGCGCGCCGTGGCTGCCCCTTCTCGCGCATCTCTCCGCGCTATCGCCGGCGGAGATCGCCGCCCGGTTCGGCCGTGGCGACCAGTATCTGCGCGATGCCGGCGTCTATTACCGCCATTATGGCAAGGGAGATGTCGCCAGCCGCGACTGGCCGCTCAGCCATGTTCCCGTCATCCTCGCGGAGAGCGAATGGCAGGCGCTGGCCGACGGGCTGGTGCAGCGCGCCGAACTGCTCGAAGCCGTGATGGCCGACATCTACGGCGAAAACACCCTGCTGACGAGCGGCGACCTGCCGGGCACCCTGCTCGCGGCCAACCCGCATTGGCTGCGCCCGCTGGTCGGGGTGAAGCCGGCCTCGGGCCATTTCCTCCATTTCATCGCGATGGATCTCGGCCGTGGCGAGGATGGCCGCTGGTGGGTGCTGGGCGACCGGACGGAAGCGCCGTCCGGCGCCGGCTTCGCGCTGGAGACCCGGGTGGCGACATCGCGCGTTTTCGCCGAAATCTACCGGCAGTCCAACGTGCATCGGCTGGCGGGTTTCTTCGGCGCCTTCCGCGACATGCTCGACTGGATGCGCACGCCCGGGACCGGAAGCGTCGGCCTGCTGACCTCGGGCCTCTTCAACGAGACCTATTACGAGCAGGCCTATATCGCCCGATATCTCGGTCTTTCGCTGCTGGAAGGCGAGGATCTCGTCGTCGAGGGGCAGGACCTCAAGGTCCGCACCATTGACGGGCTGAAGCCGATCAGCGTCCTCTGGCGGCGGCTGGAAAGTGCATGGTGCGACCCGCTCGAACTGGACGAGCGCTCGCGGCTCGGAACCCCGGGCCTGCTGGACGCGATCCGCGCCGGCCGCGTGACGATGGCGAATGCGCTCGGGGCCGGCGCACTGGAAACGCAGGCCTTTCTCGCGTTCCTGCCGCGCCTCTGCGAAAGGCTGCGCGGCGAGAGCCTCGCCATTCCCAATGTCGCGACATGGTGGTGCGGGCAGGAAGCCGAATATCAGTATGTGCGCGAGAACCGCCACAGGCTGGTCATCTCGCGCGCCAATGCGAACCGACTGCCGATCGAGCTGGACCCGCAGGGCAGCACCCTGCCCGAGGCGATGACACCGGAACGCTGGCTCGACGAGGAGCGCCACGCGCTGGTCGGGCAGGAAGCCGTGCGCCTCTCGACAACGCCGGCCTGGAAGGATGGGGTGCTTGCGCCGCGGCCGATGACCCTGCGCGTGTTCCTCGCCCGGACACCGGAGGGATGGCAGGCCATGCCTGGCGGCTTTGCCCGCGTCGGCCAGACGCTCGAACCGGGCAGCATTGCCATGCGGTATGGCTCGAATGTCGCGGATGTCTGGATTGTCGCCGACAAACCGGTGCCGGAACCCAGCCTCCTGCGCCAGAATGGCACTGCCTTCATGCGCAAGCAGCCTGGCACCCTGCCGGCGCGGGCGGCGGACAACCTGTTCTGGCTGGGCCGCTATGTCGAGCGCACCGAAGGCATGCTGCGCCTGCTTCGGGCCTATCACGGCCGCCTGGCCGAGAGCGCGGATACCGAGGCGCCCCTGCTGCAGCGGGTGGCGGAGCTGCTCGAAACCTACGGGATGGATCTTGCCCAGCCGCTGCCTTCGGAAGTCATCTCGTGCATCCAGTCCGCCGTGACCAGCGCCGGCAAGATCCGGGACCGGTTCTCGCTTGATGGTTGGTCGGCCCTTGTCGATCTCGCGAGTTCCGCCGAGCAGATCGGGCGGCAGGTTCAGCCGGGCGATGATGCCGCCCGGGCCATCAGCGTGCTGATCCGCAAGCTCACCGGCTTTTCCGGGCTGGTGCACGAGAACATGTATCGCGCGATGGGCTGGCGCTTCCTGACGATCGGGCAGTCGATCGAGCGCGCGATCGGCATGGCGGGCTGGCTGTCCGCAATGATCCCGGCGGATGCGCCGGATGGCGCGCTCGACCTGATGATCGAGGTGGGCGACAGCGTGATGACGCATCGCCGCCGCTATGCGATGGCGATGCCGGAGAGCGTCTGCGACCTGATGGTTCTCGATTCGCTGAACCCCCGCTCCATCCTGTTCGAACTGGAGCGGATGCAATCCCATATCGAACTGCTGCCCGGTTCGCGCCGCGAGAACCGCCTCTCGCCGCTCGGGCAGGCCTTGCTGAAGCTCCGTACCGATGTGGCGACCATGCCGGCAGAGGCGATCACGCCGGAATGGCTGCTCGATCTGAAGTGGCGCATCGCCGGATTGTCGGACGCCGTCACCGACACCTACTTCGCCTGAGCGCACCGATGCAATACGAGATCACCCTCCGGCTCGGCTATGCCTATGCCCACCCTGTCGCACAGGCGCGGCACCTTCTGAGGGTACAGCCGCGCACCGTGCCCGGCATGCAAAGGCTGGTGGCGGCGCAGCTCGACATCGAGCCCGGCCAGCCGGAGCGCGCGGTCCGGACGGATTTTTTCGGCAACATCGTCCATTCGCTGCATTTCCATGAGGATCATGCGGAGATTGATCTCCGGCTCCTCGCCTATGTGGAACGGCAGAGCGCGTTGCCGGTGCTGGATGTCGCACCGACGCTCGACCGGATGCGGGACGAACTCACCCGGCGGAGTGAACTCGGCCCGGATTCGCCGCTTCATTTCCTCGGCCCCTCGCCACGCATCCCCGATTTCGTGCCCTTCCGCGATTTCGCGATGGCAGCCCTCAACCCGGGCATGAGCCCTGTCGAGGCGATGCGGTCGATCGGCGCCGCGCTCTCGGCACATATGGAATTCGACGATGCCGCCACCGATGTCGACACCCCTCCGCTTGCGGCCTTCGAGGCGGGGCGCGGGGTCTGCCAGGATTACAGCCAGATCATGATCGCCAGCCTCCGCGCGATCGGCATTCCCGCCGGCTATGTCAGCGGGTTCCTGCGCACCCTGCCGCCGCCCGGCGAGGAGCGCCTCCCCGGCGCCGATGCCATGCACGCGTGGGTGCGCATCTGGTGCGGAAACAGTGTCGGCTGGCTGGAATATGACCCGACCAACGCCATGGCCGTTGCCGATGACCATATCCTCGTCGGCTACGGGCGGGACTATGCCGATGTCGCGCCGATCCGGGGCGTCAGTCGCACGGCCGGCGGCCAGACCGGCCACCACACGGTGGATGTCATCCCCGTCGGATAGGGCTGCCGCTGCTCACGGCGCGGGCTTCATCAGCGCGTGGCCCTGCTCATGCGCAGCGATCGCCTTCCGGAACAGCCGGATCAACTCCGTCACTTCTGCCGGCTCGAGCCCCGCGACCATATGGCGCTGGGCCGTCTCTACAGCCGGCTGTATGCCTGCCAACGTGGCCAGCCCGGCCTCCGTCAGGTGCAGCATATGGGCCCGCCGGTCTCTCGGGCTGGCTGCCCGGGCCAGCAGGCCTTTCTGGACGAGACGGTCGATGACGCCGCCGATCGTCGTGCGGTCATAGGCGATGAGGCCAGCGAGCGTCGCCTGGTCGATGCCAGGATGGTGCCTCAACACTGCCAGGGCGACATATTGCACCGGCGTCAGGTCAAAGCCAGCCGCTGTTGCCTCGGCATGGAAGACCGCCACCGCGATCTGCTGGAAGCGGCGCGCGAGATGGCCGGGCA
This sequence comes from Rhabdaerophilum sp. SD176, assembly GCF_030143245.1. GTDB lineage: Bacteria > Pseudomonadota > Alphaproteobacteria > Rhizobiales > Beijerinckiaceae > Rhabdaerophilum. The sequence goes on from NZ_JARJNS010000006.1 coordinate 143,859, forward strand.
TATCAGAATGATCGTGCATGGCTTTTTCCTCTCGATCCCTCGCGATGCCGCCAGCTGCTCCCACTAATTGACAGCATACTTATAATCAGCATACTTATCATTTATCAATCCGGGCGTCCAGCCGGGCCGGACTTCTCGGCGCGGGACAGGGCAGACCTGCTTCATCTGACGGAGCGACGAGATCATGCAGTTCCACCAGAATGGCTTCGAGCCGGGTGATCCGGAGAACCATGACCCTGCCGAACGCTATCGCCAAGGCGGCGCCGTCGGGCCGGTTCCGGACGAGGTGGATGTGCTGATCGTCGGCACCGGGCCGGCTGGGCTGACGCTCGCCGCCCAGCTTGCCGCCTTCCCCGAGATCCGCACCTGCATTGTCGAGCAGCGCCCGACCCGCCTCTTTCGCGGACAGGCGGATGGCATTGCCTGCCGCACCATGGAAATGTTCGAGGCCTTCGGATTCGCCGAGCGCGTGGCCCGCGAGGCCTGCTGGATTCTCGAGACAACCTTCTGGAAGCCGGAAGAGGCCCAGCCTGACCATATCGCTCGGTCCGGCCGGGTTCAGGACACGGAGGACGGTCTGTCGGAATTCCCGCATGTCATCCTCAACCAGGCTCGCGTGCAGGATTTCTACCTCGATGTGATGCGCAAGGCCCCTGCCCGGCTGGCGCCGCATTACAGCCGGCGGCTGGTTTCGCTCTCGGTTGATGATCAGGCCGCTGCCGGCCCGGTCGGTGCGGCCTATCCCGTCACGGCCACGCTGGAACGGCTCGACCCCTCGCATGAAGGCCGGACGGAGACGATCCGCGCCCGGTTCGTCGTCGGCTGCGATGGCGCCCGCAGCAGCGTCCGGAAGGCGATGGGCCTTGCGCTCGAGGGCGATTCCGCCAATCAGGCCTGGGGTGTGATGGATCTCCTCGCCGTGACCGATTTCCCGGACATCCGGATGAAGGCGCTGATCCAATCCGCCCGGGATGGCTCGATGGTGCTGATCCCGCGCGAGGGCGGCCATATGGTCCGGCTCTATGTCGAGCTGGACAAGCTGGCCGAGGGCGAGCGCGTCAGCCAGAAGGCGATCACGGCGGAGGATCTCGTCGCCACCGCCCGGCGCATTCTCCACCCCTACACGCTGGAGGTGAAGGACATTCCGTGGTGGTCGGTCTACGAGATCGGCCAACGCCTTTGCCCGCGCTTCGATGACCGGCAACCAGACGCGCCAGCCAGCCGCCTGCCGCGGCTCTTCATCGCCGGCGATGCCTGCCATACGCACAGCCCCAAGGCCGGCCAGGGCATGAATGTGTCCATGCAGGACAGTTTCAACCTCGGCTGGAAACTGGCGCAGGTGCTGCGCGGCGCCGCCCGGCCGGAACTTCTCGCCACCTATTCCGAGGAACGGCAGGCGATTGCGCGCGAACTGATCGAATTCGACAGGGAATGGGCGGGCATTCTCGGCAAGGCCAAGGAGGCCGCCGCCGCAGGCCTGCCCTATGATCCCTCCGAGACCCAGCGCTATTTCGTCCAGCACGGCCGCTATACCGCAGGCACGGCCACGCAATACCGTCCTTCATTGCTGACAGCGGATGCCCGACATCAGGCGCTGGCACCGGGATTTGCCATCGGCACGCGGTTCCATTCCGCCCCGGTCATCCGGCTGGCCGATGCCAAGCCGATGCATCTCGGCCATGTCGCCAAGGCGGACGGGCGCTGGCGGCTGTTCGCTTTCGCCGATGCGGAGGATGATGGCCGCCCGGAAGGCGGGATCGGACGGCTCTGCGGCTTTCTTGACTCGGCGGCATCGCCCGTCCGCCGGTTCACGCCGGCCCGCGCGGATATCGATGCGGTGATTGATGTCCGGGCGATCTTCCGGAAGCCGCATCGGTCGCTGGCGATCGAGCGGATGCCGACCTTCCTCCTGCCGCTGACCGGCCGCCTCCGGCTTCGGGATTATGAGAAAATTTTTTGCAACGATCCGGCCGATCGTCAAAATATTTTTGTCAATCGCGGGGTCGATTCCAGGCGCGGTTGCGTGGTCATTTTGCGCCCGGATCAGTTCGTTTCGGCGCTTTTTCCGCTCGATGCGCATGCGGAAATCAGCGCCTTCTTCGAGCGGATCCTGCTGCCGGGCGCCTGAACGGCATTCCTGCCGAAATCTGGCAGGAGCCCCCTCCGACCGGAGGGGGCGAGGCTCGTTCATGAACAGCATCCGTGCTAGGATTCGCTGTCGTTGCAGGAAGACGGCATTGCCCAGGGCATGAGCGAAGAGCCCCTTTCCCCGGCTGTGGTTGGGACGGAATCCCTCAAGGATATCCGCAAGATCATCCATGTCGACATGGATGCCTTCTACGCCTCGGTCGAGCAGCGGGACAATCCTGAACTCCGCGGCAAGCCGGTCGCCGTGGGCTTCGGCGCCAAGCGCGGCGTGGTTGCTGCCGCGAGCTACGAGGCCCGCCGCTTCGGCGTTCATTCGGCCATGCCCTCGGTGACGGCCTTGCGAAAATGCCCGGATCTCATTTTCGTGCGCCCGCGCTTCGAGACCTACCGCGCCGTCTCGAACCAGATTCACGAGATATTCTCGGCCTTTACGCCGTTGATCGAACCCCTCTCGCTCGATGAGGCCTATCTCGATGTCACCGAGAATCTCGCGGGAATAGCCCTCGCCACCGAGGTGGCAAGCCGGATCCGCGCCCGCATCCGCGAGGAGACGGCGCTGACCGCTTCAGCGGGCATCAGCTATAACAAGTTCCTCGCGAAATTGGCTTCAGGCCAGCGCAAGCCGGACGGCCAGTTCGTCATCCCGCCGCAGGCCGGGCCAGCCTTCGTGGAAAACCTGCCGATCGGCAAGTTCCACGGCATCGGCCCGGCGACCGAGGCGAAGATGAACAGGCTTGGCATTCATAAAGGCGCGGATCTGAAGGGCCGGAATCTGGCCTTCCTGCAGGAGAATTTTGGCAAATCCGGCCCCTATTATTACTGGTTGTCCCGAGGCATAGACCACCGCCCTGTCCGGCCGGAACGGGTGCGCAAGTCGGTCGGCGCCGAGGATACCTTCTCCAACGATATCCGTGATTTCGAGGGCGCGCATGAGGGGCTCCGGCCGCTGATGGCAAAGGTCTGGACGCATTGCGAGCGACACGGGCTGAAGGCCCGGACGGTCACACTGAAGGTGAAGTTCACCGATTTCCAGTTGATCACCCGCAGCCGGACCTTCGCCCGGCCGGTTCCGTCGCTTGTGGCGATCGAGCAAGCCGTCATTCATCTCCTCGGCCTGCTCTTCCCGCTGGCCAAGGATATCCGCCTGCTGGGGGTGACCCTCTCCTCCTTTGACGCTGCCGAAGAACCGGACCTCCCGCAACTCGACCTGTTCGGCGGCGAGACCTGAACGGTTCAGAACACCACGACCGACCGGATGCTCTTGCCCTCGTGCATCAGGTCGAAGGCCGTGTTGATCTCCTCCAGCGGCATGGTGTGGGTGATCAGGTCATCGATGTTGATCTTGCCCTCCATGTACCAGTCGACGATTTTCGGCACGTCGGTCCGGCCGCGCGCTCCGCCGAAAGCCGAGCCTTTCCAGACCCTTCCGGTGACAAGCTGGAAGGGCCGCGTGGCAATCTCGGCCCCCGAGGGCGCCACGCCAATGATGATGCTCTCGCCCCAGCCGCGATGGCAGCATTCCAGCGCCTGCCGCATCGTCGTCGTGTTGCCGATGCATTCGAACGAGAAATCCGCGCCGCCCGCCGTCAGGTCGACAATCGCCTGAACGACCTTGTCGCGGCCGACATCGTCGGGATTCACGAAGTCGGTCATGCCGAACTTGCGTGCCATCGCCGCCTTGGCGGGGTTGAGATCGACGCCGATGATCTTGTCGGCCCCGACCATCCGTGCAGCCTGAATGACGTTCAACCCGATACCGCCGAGCCCGAAGACAACGACATTCGCACCGGGCCAGACCTTTGCCGTATAGATCACCGCGCCGATGCCGGTGGTCACGCCGCAGCCGATATAGCAGATCTTGTCGAACGGAGCGTCCTCGCGGACCTTGGCGAGGGCGATCTCCGGCAGGATGGTGAAGTTCGAGAAGGTCGAGCAGCCCATGTAATGGAAGATCTCGCCAGGGCGCGGCCCGACCGGCGTGCAGGAAAAGCGGCTGGTCCCGTCCGGCATCACGCCCTGGCCCTGCGTCGCACGGATGGACGTACAGAGATTCGAGCGCTGCGAGAGGCAGGTCTTGCAGCTGCGGCATTCCGGCGTGTAAAGCGGGATTACATGATCGCCCGGGCGGAGGCTGGTCACGCCAGCGCCGATCTCGCGGACGATCCCGGCCCCTTCATGGCCGAGGATTGCCGGGAATTTCCCTTCTGAATCAAGACCGGACAGGGTGTAGGCATCGGTGTGGCAAATGCCTGTCGCCATGATCTCCACCAGAACCTCGCCCGGCTTCGGGCCGGCAATGTCGATGGTCTCGATGGTGAGAGGCGCCTTGGCCTCCCAGGCAACAGCGGCGCGGCTCTTCATGGGGATTCTCCTTGAACTGGCGGCGAGCGTTTCCGGTGCTGCCAGCCAAGTCAAGTCCCGTAAGGTCGGCGGACGTCTCCGTCACCGGCTGCGTTTTTGGCGTGCGATGTTCCGGGCCGGACCGGTTCTGGTCCATGCATGAGTGCCGCCCGCCCTATTCCGATTACGGCGTGGCGCTTGTGCCCGGCGGCTGAGCCAGGAGATGGCAGGCCACGCGGCCGGCCTGATCGAGGATGACCGGCGGGACGATTGAATTGCAGGATGCGATGCGCTTCGGGCAGCGCGGATGGAACGGGCAGCCCGGCGGTGGATCAAGCGGATCGGGAAAGGCGAGGCCGAGCCCCGTATCCGGGATGCCGAGTCCGGGCTCCGGCGTCAGCGCTGAAGCGAGCAGGGCCTGCGTGTAGGGATGGCGCGGGCGTTCGAACAGGGCAGCTGTCTGCGCCTGTTCCACAACCTGCCCGAGATACATCACCGCGACCCGGCTGGCGATATGCTCGACCACTGCGAGATTGTGGCTGATGAACACGAAGGTCGTGCCAAAATCACGCCGGAGATCCATCAGCAGGTTGAGGATCTGTGACTGGACCGACACATCGAGCGCCGAGGTCGGTTCGTCGCAGATCACCAGTTCCGGCCGCATCACGAGCGCCCGGGCGATCGCGACGCGCTGGCGCTGGCCGCCGGAAAGCTGGGCGGGATAGGCCTGCGCGAAGCGTTCAGGCAGGCCGACGCGTTCCAGCATCTCCATTGCCGCACGGCGGCAAGTGGCGGCATCGGCCTTGCCCTGCACTTCCATCGGCAGGGCCACGATCTCGGCGATGCGACGGCGCGGATTGAGCGAGGAATACGGGTCCTGGAAGACAGGTTGCACGCGGCGGGCAATGTCGAGCCGGCCCATGCTCCGCATATCCTGCCCGCCGAGCCGGATCTCGCCGGAACTGGCCGGCAGGAGGCCCAGCAGCATGCGCGCGAGGGTGGACTTGCCGCAGCCACTCTCGCCCACGATGGCAAGGATTTCGCCTTCCTCGACAGAAAGAGACACGCCATTGACCGCGTTGAGCCGGCGTTTCGGCGAAAAAAGGCCGCGGCTGACCGTGAAGCGGCGTGTCACATCCCGGGCTTCGAGCAGGATCGTCATCGCCCCTCCAGCACGCAGCGCATGCCATGGCCGCCGGCGGCTTCCTGCCAGGGGATCGGCCCCTCGCAGGCCGGGCGGGCCTTGGAACAGCGGCCCCGGAACATGCAGCCGGCCAGTTCGCCAACCAGCGAAGGCACGGTACCGGGGATCGCCCCGAGCCTCGCCCCGCGCGCCGTGCGGCCGGGCACAGGGATGCAATCGATCAACCCGCGCGTGTAGGGGTGCCGCGGCCGGGCGAAGAGATCGGCCACCTTGCCGCTCTCCACGATCTCGCCGGCATACATCACGGCGACCCGGTCAGCGATGCGGGCGACGAGCCCGAGATCATGGGTGATCAGGATCAGCGCGAGGCCGAATTCCCGCGCGAGATCGACCAGAAGCCGCAGGATCTGCGCCTGGATCGTCACATCAAGCGCGGTGGTCGGTTCGTCGGCGATCAGCAGGTCGGGCCCGCACATCAGGGCCATGGCGATCATCACGCGCTGGCGCAGGCCGCCGGAAAGCTGGTGTGGATACTGGCCGAGGCGTTCGCGCGCATTGGCGATGCCGACCTTGCCCAGCAACTCGACCGCGCGGGCTTCCGCCTCGGCCGGGCTCGCCCCCTTGTGGCGGAGATAGCCCTCCATCATCTGGTTGCCGATCGTGTAGGCGGGATTGAGCGCCGTCATCGGCTCCTGGAAGATCATGGCCATGCGGTTACCGCGCAGGGCATTGATGGCGGGGGCCGGACGAACCGCGAGATCCTGCCCGTCGAATTCCAGCCTGTCGGTCCGGCGTGTCGCGGTCTTCGGCAGCAGGCTCATCAGGGCAAGCGACGTCATGGACTTGCCGCAGCCGCTCTCGCCGACGATGCAGAGCGTCTCGCCGCGTGCGACCGAGAAGGAAATGCCGCGCACGGCATGGAGCGTGCCGCGCGGCGTCGCGAGATCCACCCGGAGATTGTCGACTGCAAGCAGGGTCATGCGCGGCCATCCGGGGCGAGAACGTCTCGCAGGCCATCGCCGACGAGGTTGATCGCCAGGACCAGCAGGGCAAGCGCCGAGCCGGGAATGGCGATCAGCCAGAACGAGAAGAACATGTAGGCCTTGGCCTCGGAGATCATCAGCCCCCAGCTTGGCAAGGGAGGCTGCACACCAAGACCGAGGAAGGACAAGGCCGCCTCCAGCAGGATGGCGCTGGCCGCCTCCACCGTGGCCACGACGATAAGCTGCGGCGCCACGTTGGGCAGCACCTCGCGCAGGATGATCCGAGGCGTGGAGGCGCCGGCGGCTTCGGCAGCAGCGACATAGTCGAGTCCCCTCACCTGCTGGGTGGCCGATCGCATGACCACTGCAAACCGGTCCCATTTCAGCAGGCCGAGGATCAGGATCACCACCAGGAGCGAGCCGGAGATCATCGCCACGACCGCCAGCGCGACCAGCACGACCGGCAGGGCAAGGCGCGTGGTGATGATGAAGGTGATGGCGAGGTCGATGCGGCCTCCGAAATAGCCCGCGGCGAGGCCAAGTCCAGCGCCGATGAAGCCGGAAATCACCATGACCGACAGCCCGATCAGCAGCGAGATCTGTCCGCCCCAGAGTACGCGGGAGAGGTAATCGCGGCCGAGATTGTCGGTCCCAAGCGGATGAGCCCATTGACCGCTTGCCTCCCAGATCGGCGGGATCATGCGTTTCGTCAGATCCTGCGCGTAGGGGTCATGCGGGGCGATCCAGGGCGCCAGCAGCGAGGCAAGGATGATCAGTACCAGCAGAGTGGCACCGGCGAGGAAGCCCTTGTGGCCGCGCATGCGGCGCCAGAGCAAGGCCCGCTGCGACAGTTCGGGCAGTGCGGTGACAGCACCTGCTTCGGCAAGTCCTGCCATCACGCGACCCTCAGGCGCGGATCGATCCACGCATTGACGAGATCGGCGCAGAGCGTCAGCAGCACATAGGCCACCGAGAGAATGAGCAGAACGGCCTGCGTGACCGGGAAATCCTTGTGGGTGATCGACTGGTAGGCGAGATAGCCGAGGCCATCGAGGGCGAAGATGGTTTCGATCACGATCGAGCCGCCCAGCAGGAAGCCGAGCTGCACGGCGGCGAGCGCCACGACCGGCACCAGGGCATTGCGGAGGGCGTGTTTCATGACCACGCTGGCTGGTGACAGCCCCTTGGCCCGGGCGGTGCGGATGTAATCCGCCGCCAGCACCTCGATCATCCCGGCGCGGATCAGCCGCATGAAGGGCGGCGTGATGTAGAGACCGAGCGAGAGCGTGGGCAGGACGAAATGCGCCCAGGTCTCGCTTCCGGAAACCGGCAACCAGCGCAGCTTGATCGAGAAGATCATGACCAGCACCAGCGCGAAGAAGAAGTTCGGCAGGGCCTGCCCCGCCACGGCCAGAGCGAGGCTGAGGCGGTCAATCCAGGTATTGGGAAAGAGCGCCGCCAGCACGCCGAGCGGGACGGCCATGACGAGGGCCAAAGCCAGCGAGGCAAAGGCGAGGACCAGCGTCACGCCGATCTTCTCGCGGATGAGCCCGGTCACGCCGGTCTTGAAATAAAGCGACTGGCCGAAATCGCCTGACAACGTGCGGAACAGCCATTCGCCGTATTGGACGATCAATGGCCGGTCGAGCCCGTAGGTCTTCCGGACAAGGTCGATATCCTCTGTGCGGGCGCCCTCGCCGGCAATGGCCAGCGCGACATCACCGGACAGGCGCAGCAGGACGAAGCTCGCGGCCGAAACCGCGAGCGCGACCAGCAAGGCCAGCCCGAGCCGCTTGAGCGCGTAGCCGATCACCCGTTACTTCCAGCTCATTTCCCAGAAGCGGGGGATCTCGTCGGCATAGGTCTTGAAGTCCAGGCCCTTGCCGCTGACATAGTAAGTCACGAGCGCATAGAGCGGCACGCCCATGGCCCGTTCGGCAATGAGCCCGAGGGCCTCGGCATAGGCGGCCTTGCGGACAGCAGGATCGACCGAATTGTCGCCCTTCTTGAGCAAAGCGATCACTTCCGGATCCTTGTTGACGTCATCCGGACCGCCGCCGAAATAGACCGGCGTGGAGGCGGAGGTATCGTTGACCGAAAACGAGCCCCAGGTCTGGTGAGCCATTGCCGCCTTGTTGCCACGCACCTGCTCGCGCATGGCGGCATATTGCATGAAGCGCAGGTTGACCTTGATGCCGACCGCACGGAGATAGTTGATCATCGCTTCCGATTGCGGCCGCTCGCGATAGGCAAAGAGATCCAGCTCGAGACCATTGCCAAAGCCGGCTTCGGCCAGCAATTGCTTGGCGCGGGCCGGGTTGTACTCGAATTTCTTCGCCTTCTCGTCCGAGCAGCCGAATTGCGAGGGATAGCAGATCACGTTGAGGACGCGGGCGCCCTCGCCGACCAGCTGCTTCACCATGGTCGGCCGGTCGATCGCATGCTGGATGGCCTGCCGGACGCGGATGTCACGCAGGGCGGGCGTCGGGCCATCCGGCAGGGTGTTGAGGTTGAGAAAGACGATGCGCATCGTCTCGCCGCTGGTCACGGCGAGATGCGGCACGGCCTTGAGCTGGCTCGCCTGGTCGGGCGGGACATTCATGATGAAATCGAGGCCGCCCGCCAGCATTTCGGCCATCTGGGTCTGGCGATCCGGGATGAAGCGCACCTCGATCCGCTCCAGCTTCGGCTGCGGCTTCGGGCTGTCCTTGAAATAATCCGGGTTCCGCTGGAGCTTGACCGACTTGCCGACGACATGCTCGACCACCTTGTAGGGGCCGGAGCCGATGGCGGCGGTGTTCATGCCCGAGGGGCCGACCTTGGCGTAATATTCGTTCGGATGGATCACCACCGGACCGGCGAGATATTCGATTGCCGCCGGGAAGGTGCGCTTCAGCTTGAGCCGGACGGTGTATTTGTCGACCTTCTCGGCCGACTCGATCCAGTTCACATTGGTCTGGGTGACGACCTTGTTCTCCGGCTTCGACACGAAATTCAGCGTGTAGACGACGTCATCCGCGTCGAATTCCTCGCCATTGTGGAATTTCACGCCTTCGCGGAGGCTGAATTCGAGCGTCTTGTCATCGACCCATTTCCACGCCTTGGCGAGCTGGCCCTTGTATTCGTTGGTGTTGGGATCGCGATAAATCAGCGTGTCCCAGACATGCTGGCCGAGAATGACACCGATCCGGACATTGTTGAAAAAGGGATCGATGTTTTCCGGCACCTGATCATAGCCGAAACGCACGGTATTCTGGGCCTTCTGCGCAAGGGCCGGCGTGACACTGACACTGGCGGCCAATGCGAGGGTGGCGAGGTTCAGCAGGCGCATGTGACGATCTCCCGTTGGCGGGACCGGTGCCTGAAAGCGGCCCGGTCCCTGACTTTGATCACAGTGTCGGCGGGCGAAGCCTGACGAGTCAACAACCAAGACGGGGCTTAGCCAGCAAGTGCCGTGCCGGGGGGTGGCGCAATCAGGGGTGCGATGCTTTGATGGCAACTCCCCAGCCGGATTCTCCCGTCCATGACCTCGCCGAATGCCCATGCCACCCCGCCCTCGCCGCTCGAGCATAACCTGACATTCAGCCTGCCCGGCCTCGCCGCGCCGGGGCGCATCCGGGTGGATCGGTGGGGCATACCGCATCTCGAGGCTGCGCGCCTCGACGATCTCTGGTTCGTGCAAGGGTTCAATGCGGCGCGGGACCGGCTGTTCCAGATCGATCTCTGGCGCAAGCGCGGGCTCGGCCTGCTCGCGGCGGATTTCGGCCCCGGCTTCCTCGAACAGGACCGGGCCGCGCGGCTGTTCCTTTATCGCGGCGACTTGACAGCGGAATGGGCCGCCTATGCGCCCGATGCCGAGGCGATCTGCTCGCGGTTCGCTCACGGGATCAACGCCTATATCGCGCTAGCCGAACGCGACCCCACGCTGATGCCGCCGGAATTTTCCATGCTCGGAACCCAGCCCGCGCGCTGGCAGGCCGCGGATGTCGTCCGGATCCGGAGCCATGGGCTGACGCGGAATGCCCTCTGGGAAGTACAGCGCCTGCAGGTTCTGGCCGGCGCCGATGCCGAGACCGACCTCCTGCGGAAATATCTCTATCCCGCGGTCGATACTCCCCTCCCCGAGGGAGTCCGGGCGGAGGATTGCCCGATCGAGGCCCTTCTGCCCTTCAGGCTGGCGCAAGCCAATGTCACCTTCTCGCCGGAGCGGCTGGCCGCCGGGCTGACTGATGCGCCCCACTGGCGGCAGGTCAATGATCTCAATGAGGTTTTGTTCGATGCCGAGGCCTCGGGCTCGAACAACTGGGTGATTGCCGGTGCGCGCAGCCCGACCGGACTGCCGATCCTCGCTTCGGACCCGCATCGTGCCCATTCCCTGCCCAGCCTGCGCTATATCCAGCATCTGAGAGCGCCGGGCTTCGATGCGATCGGCGGCGGCGAGCCCTGCGTCCCGGGTCTCTCGATCGGGCATAACGGCGATGCGGCGTTCGGGCTGACGATTTTCGGGGCCGACCAGGAGGATGTCTATCTGCTCGAGACGGACCCTGCCCGGCCGGAGCATTACCGTTTCGAGGGTGGCTGGCGGGCCATGACCGTTCTTGAGGAGGCGATCCCTGTCAAAGGACATCCGGACCAGCCTTGCCGCCTCGTTTTCTCGCATCACGGCCCGATCCTGTGGCGCAATGCCGGGGGAACGCGCGCCGTAGCACTCCGCTCGGTCTGGTTCGAGCCGGGCTCGGCGCCCTATCTCCAGAGCCTGACCATGCTGCGGACGCGCACGCCCGAAGCCTTCCGGGCCAGTGCGGAACGCTGGGGTTCGCCCTCGGTCAACCTCGTCTATGCCGACCGGCAGGGCGAGATCGCCTGGTCACCCGGCGGCTTCATGCCGGCCCGGCGGAACTGGAAGGGCCTGACACCCGTTCCCGGGACGGGCAGCCACGAATGGGACGGGTTCCTCGATGCCGGACAATTGCCTTTCCTGCGCAACCCGGAGGCCGGGTTCGTGGCGACGGCGAACGAGATGAACCTGCCGGCCGATTGGCCGCACGAGGCCATGCCGGTGGGGTTCGAATGGACCGAAGCCAGCCGGGCCACGCGAATCCACGAGGTGCTGGCCGGCGATCATCCCGTTGGGGTGGCGGAGAGCCAGGCGCTCCAGACGGATGCGTTCTCCGTGCCGGCGCGCCGGCTCTGCGGGCTGCTCGGTGCGTTGGACCCGGTGCCGGCGGGCATTGCGCCCGCGCTCGCCTTGCTTGCGGGATGGGACCATGTCCTCTCCGCCGGGAGCGGGCCGGCCGCCTTGTTCGAGCTCTGGTATACAAGCCATCTCCGCCATGCTGTCATGGCGAAACTTGCCCCGGAGGCCGTGCGCAAGCTGCTGCTGCCGGGCGATGTCGAGGGGATCTGCCGGGCCCTCGAAGCACCGGATTCGCGCTGGGGTACCTCGCCCGAGGCCGCCCGGGACGCCATGCTCTGCGAAACCCTCGCCGCCGCCTGGGCTGATGCCAACGAACGGCTCGGCCCCGACCCGGCGCGCTGGGCCTGGGGGAAGCTTCATCACGGCCAGTTCGACCACCCTCTTTCGTCGCTGCTGCAGCGGAACCCGGAGCGGAGCCTCGATATCGGCCCGCTGCCAAAAGGCGGGTCCGCGTCCTCGCCGATGCATGCCGGCTACCGGCCCTCCGATTTCCGCGTAACGCACGGGGCGAGCTTCCGGATGGTGGTGGATCTTGCCGATCTGGATCGCTCTGTCACGATCAATGCACCAGGGCAGTCGGGTGATCCGCGTTCGGCGCATTACGCCGACCTCGCACCGCTCTGGGCCGAGGGTGCGTATGTGCCGATGCTCTATTCCGATGCGGCCATCGCGGAGGCCACGCATTTCACCTGGACATTGCTGCCGGTCTGACAAACCTCACCCGCGCGGAATGCCCTCGCCGATATCCCAGTAGAGGCCGGCCATCAGCTGAAGGCCCTGCCGGATGATCTCGACCGGCACATGCTCGTTCGGCGCGTGCTGCGAGCAGGCCGGATAGGAATGCGGCACCCAGATCGTCGTCAGGCCGAGCACATCGGTGAAGATGTCATTGGGCAGCGAGCCGCCGAGATTGGGCAGGATGGCCGGCGCCGTCCCATGGGTCGCGGTGAGGCTGCGGATGGCGAATTGCACCTGCGGGTGATCGGGGTCCATCCGCGTCGCGATGAACATCGAGTCGCGCGACGGGCCGATCTTCACATGGGCAAAACCCTGCCGGTCGAGAAAGCGGCGCAGGTTGGACATCAGGTTGTCGGTATCGATGCCCACGACGAAGCGCAGCTGCATCCGCGCCCAGGCGCGGGGCGGGATGGCATTGACCGGGGCTCTCGGATTGCCGCATTCGAAGGCCAGCACCTCGAGGTTGCACCAGCCGAACACCTTCTCGGCGAGGGTCAGGCCGGGCTCGCCCCAATGCGGTTCCAGCGCGGGGCCGCCCTCGTTCGAGGTGACCTCGATATCCGCCAGCACCCGGCGGACAGAAGCCGGAATCTCCTTAGGGACGAATTCAGGCACGCGGATCTGGCCTGTCGGGCCGACCAGAGAGGCGATGGCATGGGCCAGCTCGATACCCGGATTGGAGATCAGCCCGCCCCAATTTCCCGAATGGTGCCCGCCATCCCGCGCATCAATCCACAAATCGAAGGTGAAGCCACCGCGCGCGCCGAGGAAGATGGTCGGCCGGGCGGCCGAGAGGCGCGGACCATCGGAAGCGACCAGCAGGTCGGCGGCGAGGCGTTCGCGGTTCTGTTCGCAGATCTCTCGCAAACCGGGCGAGCCCATCTCCTCGCCCATCTCGATGATGTATTTCGCGTTGAAGCCAAGCTTGCCGCGCGTTTCCAGCACGGCGCGCAGCGCATCCATGTTGATCTGGTGCTGGCCCTTGTTGTCGACGACGCCGCGGCCATACCAGCGATCTCCACGCTCGACGAGCTGCCAGGGCGATAGTCCCTCGGCCCATTCGGCATCCATGCCGCGGATGACATCGCCATGGCCGTAGCCGAGCACAGTCGGCAAGGCTGGATCCTCGATCCGGGAGGCCAGCAGGAAAGGCCCGCCGCCTTTCGGGTTCGGGAGGATCTCCGTCGAAAAGCCCATGGCGGCGAAATCCGGCACCATCTCGTCCGTGAGATAGGCCGCCAGAGCTTCCGCCCGGTCAGGGTTCTGGCTCTCGGTTGGCAGGGCGATCCGGCGGGCCAGCTTGTTCCAGAAGGCTCCGGACGTGAAGGTCTCGGCCGCACGGGAAAGGGCGGCCTGGCGATCGGGTTGGGGCATGGTCGGGTTTCCGGCAATGATCAGGTTGGCCCGAATGTTCTCCAGCCACGCTGCATGTGCAAGGGGAGATCCCCGCCAATCGCCAATCCCGTGCCCCGATGCGCGACGCGGAGGCTGGACACCCGGCCCGGGTTTGGGCTTATCGTCGGGCAGACATGCATCCGGGGCCCGAATGCCGCCACGATCGAGCGAAGCCCCCCGGACGGGGCCCAGTGAAGGAAGCAATACCCGACAGCCGAGGCTGCGCCTCGGCAGCCTGACGCTGACCGCTCTCGGCAGTCTCTTCGTCGTCGCAATCGGCCTTGCGGCCTATCGCTTCATCCCCGCGCTGCGCCCCCAGCCGCCGGACATCCTCGTCGGCGTCCCGCAGGCGCCGCGCCCGGTGTCACCGGCCGGCCTGCAGGAGGATGCAGGCGATGACCGGCTCTCGCCCTTCGCCCCCCGGGATTTCGGGCATCGCTCGCGCTTCGCCCGGCCCGTGCGGATAGCCGGCCCTTTCGAACCGCTCCGGGGCGATATCCTGACCAACGAAGAGGTCGCCATTGCGCTGGACGGGCTCGACAGCCCGCCCGCCTCGGCCATCTGCCTCGGGGGTGACAAGCGGCTCTGGGCCTGCGGCCTGCAGGCGCGCGCCGCCCTGATCGGCCATGTCCGCGGCAAGGACCTGCTTTGCACGCTGCAATCCGGCCAGCCGATCCGCTCCCCGCGCGATCCGGGAACCGCCCGTTGGCGCTGCGCCGTCGAGGGGCGTGACCTCGCCCTGCTGCTCGTCGAAGGTGGGTGGGTAAAACCGGCGGGGCCGCTGCCGGACCGCGCCATGCTGGCAGCGCGCGATGCCGCCTTGGCCGCCCGGCGCGGCCTGTGGGACGGGGACTGGAATATCGTGCGCGTGCCCGAAACCGGGCAATGAGCGATCAGGGCCGCACGCCTGGTGCATCCATCGCCATGTCGGCCGCGCGTTCCTTCAGGTATATCTCGAGATCGACCCATTCCGGCGCGCCGGCCGGAAACGGTTCGGCGCGGATGCCGGTCATGCAGTTACGGAACCGGCGCTGCAACGAGCCGATCGCCTGCCATTCCATCCGGAACAGGGGATAGCCCGTCGGATGCGCCTGCGGAATACGCGTGCCGCCCAGGGATCGGCCCCAGTTCTGGCTGTGGCATTGCGCGCAGGACAGGTCGAGTTGGCCGAAGCGCTGGCGATAGAGCTTCTCCCCGCGCAGAACTGCATCCTCCAGCCCGCGTGCCCGGGGCGAGGCCAACGGCATGCCCCGCGATTGCAGGGAGAGATAAGCCTCGAGGGCCAGCAGGGCGGCGCTTTCCCGCGCCGAAGGGGCCACGGCCTGCCGCCCGGTCTGGCAGGCCTGGATCTGCCCCGGCAGGTCAAACGCCCGTCCTGTCGATGCGTCGCGGGCGGGATACCGGGCTGCCACGCCCTTCATGCTCTCGGCCGCATCGCCATGGCAGGACTGGCAGGAAGGGCGCCCTTCCCCCGGCGCGGCTTTCCACAGGGCTTCCCCTTCTTTGACGGCAAGCATGGCCGGGTTCGCGAAGTCATCCCGCTGCATGGCCTGAGCCTCGGCGCCCATCATGTCATGGCCGGACAAGCGCTGGTTGGCGGGGATGTCGTCCGCCAGGGCATGGCCAAGCAGGAGGATAGCCAGCGCAAATGCGCGCCCCGCCCGGCCTGTCACGAAGCCGCGACCTGCAGCATGGCCTGCTCGCGATGAAGGAATCCATTGTCGCCGCGCCAGACGAATTCCAGCGGTCCGCTCCGGGCTGCGAGGACCGGGAAGGACAGGAAGGGATTGGCCGCAATGGCGGGGTGGAAATTGCAGGAGAAGACGATCTCGCCCGCATAGCGGCAGGAGAACTGCCGGATGATGTTCCGGGGGATCTCGCCGCCAGTGTCGGTGCGACGGAAGCCGGTTTCCATCGGGTGCGAGATCATCGCCTTGATCATGACCACATCCCCGGCCCGGATCGTAGTACGCGGCAGCAGGATCATTGCCGTGGCCATGGCTATTCCTCCGTGCAGGCGGCGATAGTGACGATGACCTCCCGCCGGTCAGCCCAGAAGGAGCCATCGGTCAGACGTGCAACAGCGGTTACGTGCTGCGTCGTGGCCAGCCGCATCCGGCAAACGACATGGGCCTTGCCCATATGCGGCGTCAGGCGGAAGACTGCGACATCGGGCAACGGGTTCTTGTCGGTGAAGAGCGCAATCTCGCGCACATGATCGTCCGGTCTCATCGGATGGTCGACCAGCACCTCGAAGGAAACCGCGTTGCCGTTCTCGACCAGCGGCGCGATGTCGAGCGTGACCTTGCCGGCGCGAGGCTCGATGCCTCCGGTGAATTCACGGATGGCGCGGACCATATCATCCGGCTCCGCCCGGGCAGGCCGCAGCGTCACAAGACCGATGGCCGCCATGCCGCCGGCCAGCACAGCCCGCCGGCTGGTCTCACTCGCGAAGGGTGGCAAGAAACGCCGTGACATCCTCGATCTCCTCGGCTGTGAGGATGGTGCGGCCCTTGAAGGCGACGGCCATCCTGGACTGTCCCTCCGCCCGGAAATAGGGCGGCATGATCGTTTCGCCATTGAAGAGCCGGCTGTCGATCAACCGGGCCCGCAATTGTGCCGGCGTCCAGCGGCTGCCGGCACCGGCCAGCGAGGGCGCGAGATCGCCCTGGAAACGCACCTCCGGAAAAGGGCCGGAATGACAGAGCAGGCACAGACCCTTGCGTCGATCCGTGACGATCCGGCGGCCATTCTCGGCGTCCGGCGGACGCGAGACAGCCAGCGGCCCCGCCTCAGGCACGTCTTGCTGTGCCCTTGCCGGCATGGCGAGGGCCACGAGGAAGGCAGCAATGGCGAGCCAAAGCTCCCTCCCGGTTCCGGCATGTGCGGCCCGCCCGCTCACGCGCGGCGGAGATCCGCGTTCTTGAGCGGCAGCGAGCGGACCCGCTTGCCGGTGGCGGCGAAGATCGCGTTCAGCACGGCCGGTGCCGCAACCGCGATGGTCGGCTCGCCGACGCCACCCCAGAAATCACCGGAGGGAACGAGGATGCTCTCGACTTTCGGCATCTCGTTGATCCGCATGGCGGGATAGGTATCGAAGTTCTCCTCGACGATCCGGCCGTTCTTCACCGTGCATTCCTGATGGAAGGCCGCCGAGAGGCCATAGACGAAGGACCCCTCGACCTGCGCCGCCACCTGGTCCGGATTGACCACATGGCCCGGATTGGTGGCCGCGACGATGCGGTGGACCTTGATCTCGCCGGCATTCGACACCGAAACCTCGGCCGCCGCCGCGACATAGGAGCCAAAGCCCATGATCTGGGCGAGGCCTTTCGCCGTGCCCGGCGCCGAGGGCGAACCCCAGCCGATGCCTTTGGCGACGGCCTCCAGCACGGCGAGATGCCTCGGCGTGTTCTTCATCATCCGCCGGCGGAATTCGAGCGGGTCGACGCCCGCAGCATGCGCCAGCTCATCCATGAAGCATTCGACATAGATGGCGTTCTGGTTGAGGTTGACGCCGCGCCAGAAGCCCGGCGGGACATGCGGGTTGCGCATGGCATGGTCGATCAGCAGGTTCGGGATGCCATAGCCGAACGGGCCTTCCTGCCCGCCCGGATTCAGGCCCTGGAAAACAAACGGATCGCGGCCGTTCTGCAAGCCCTGCGGGTTGACCCCCGACAGGATCGACTGGCCGGAAATCCGCATGTGGAGGCCGGTCAGGTTCCCGTCCTTGTCGAGACCGCCGACCAACCGTGCCATGGTGATAGGATGGTAGGTGCCCTGCAGCATGTCCTCCTCGCGGCTCCAGAGCAGCTTGACCGGCGCGCCGGGCATCTGCTTCGCGATCAAGACGGCCTGCGTGACGTAATCCGAGCGGCCGCGCCGGCCGAAACCGCCGCCGAGATGGACCTTGTAGACATCGCATTTCGCCGCCGGGTGGCCGGAAGCCTCGATGGCGGCGGCAAGCGCCGATTCCCCGTTCTGGGTGGGGCACCAGACCTCGCATTTCTCCGGGGTCCAGAGCGCCGTGGCATTCATCGGCTCCATGCAGGCATGGTTCTGGAACGGGTAGGAATAGGTCGCTTCGACACGCTTGGCCGCCGAGGCGATCGCGCCCTTCGCATCGCCCGCCTTGTTGCCCTCGAACGCCTGCTCGGCATCGAGCCCCTCGCGCAGGGTGGCGGCGATGGTCTCGGACGAGACCGAGGCATGCGGGCCGTTATCCCAGGTAATGGGCAGCGCATCGAGCGCGGTCTTGGCCTGCCACCAATGATCGGCAATGACGGCGACCGTGCGCCTGTCGACCTGCACGACCTTCTTCACGCCCGGCATGCCAGTGACCTTGGCCGCATCGAAACTGGCCAGGGTGCCGCCGAAAACCGGGCAGGCCTTGATCGCGGCATTGAGCATGCCCGGCAGCCGGATATCGGCGCCATAGACCTGCTTGCCGTTGAGCTTGTCGACCGTATCGAGGCGTTTCACCGACTTGCCGGCAATGGTCCATTCGCTGGCTGGCTTGAGCTTGACCTCTTTCGGCACGTCAAGCTTGGCCGCCGCGGCTGCAACCTTGCCGTAAGTGACGGTACGACCGGTGGGCGTATGGGTGATGACGCTCTTCGCCGCGCGGCATTCGCCTTCGGGCACGCCCCATTCCTTCGCCGCCGCCTGGACCAGCATGATCCGCGCCGCTGCACCGCCTTCGCGCACATATTGGTGGCTATCGCGGATCCCGCGTGAGCCACCGGTCGCGAAATTGCGCCAGACGCGGTTGCGGCGCAGGTTCTCGCCCGGGGTCGGGTATTCCCAGCTCACCTTCGACCAATCGGCCTCGAGTTCCTCGGCCACAAGCTGGGCAAGGCCCGTCAGCGTGCCCTGCCCCATCTCCGAGCGGGCAATGCGCACAACAATCCGGTCATCCGGGTGGATCACAACCCAGGCATTGACTTCCGGCGTTGCGCCCTGGGCCTGCGCCTCGGTGAAGGGGATGGAGAAGCCCAGCGTGAAGGCACCAACCGCCGCAGCGGAGCCCTTCAGGAGCGAGCGGCGGGAAAGAACAGCATTGTCAGCCATGATCGCCTCTCCCTCAGATGCCGGCGGCGAGCTTGATGCCCGCCCGCACGCGATTATAGGTGCCGCAGCGGCAGATATTCGTCATCGCCTCGTCGATATCGGCATCGGTGGGCTTCGGCTTCTTCGCGAGAAGCGCGGCCGCCGCCATGATCATGCCGGACTGGCAATAGCCGCATTGCGGCACGTCGAGCTGTAGCCAGGCTTTCTGGATCGGGTGGCTGACATCGGGCGAAAGGCCCTCGATCGTGACAACCTTCTGATTGGCATTGAGCGAACCCAGCGTGACCGAGCAGGCGCGGACGGGCTCACCATCGATATGCACGGTGCAGGCGCCGCATTGGGCGATGCCGCACCCATACTTCGTTCCGGTCAGCCCGGCCTGTTCGCGCAGGGCCCAAAGCAGCGGCGTATCCGGATGCGCATCGATCTCGACGACGCGTCCGTTGACATTCAAGCTGGCCATCGAGACCTCCCCGGGAGCTTTTTCTGGAATGGTTCGAGACTATCCCAGGGATAATGGTTGTCACGCGGTTGTGAGGCCGCAGCCGCCCACATTTTCGTGATCGAAATCGGCCCTTCCCGGTTCAACCGTTTCCGAGATCGCGGCGCAAGGTCGGCAGGCCGATCCCGGCCGCATCGAAACCGCCATCCACGGCGAGCACCTGGCCCGTGATGTAGCTCGAACCCGGCGAGCAGAGATAGAAGATCGCATCCGCCAGCTCCTCGGGCAGCCCGTAGCGGTTCAACGGCATGGCATCGTGGTAATCCTTCCGGATTTCCGGCGAATGGACCTTCTTCGCCATGGCTGTGTCGACAGGGCCGGGCGCTACGGCATTGACGCGGATACCATAGCTTGCCAGTTCGACCGCCAGCTGCCGCGTGAGATGGGCAAGGCCGGCTTTCGACGTGCCATAGGCCACGCGCAGGGTGGAGGCCCGCAGCCCCGAGATCGAGGTGATGTTGACGATCGCGCCGCCGGTCTCGCGCATCAGCGGGAACAGGGCCTGCGTCATGATGAAGGGCCCGGTCAGATTGACCGCCATGATCTCGTTCCAGACCTCGAGCGGGGTGTCGATCGCCATGCCGAAATGCGCGATGCCGGCATTGTTGACCAGCGCATCAATGCGGCCGAACCGGGCCCGCATCGCTTCGGCGGCTTCCGCCGCATCGGCTGGTTTCGAGACATCAAGCGGCAGTTCCATGACGCGGTCAGGCCGATCAAGGGCCTTTACGGTGGCCGCCAGCGTCTCATGGTTGCTGTCGAGCATGGCCACGGCCCAGCCTTCGGCAAGAAAGCGTTCGGCGGCGGCAAGACCGATGCCACGAGCTGCTCCGGTGACGAGCACGGTTTTCAAGGGGGTCGGTTTCATGGTCATTCCTCAGGCTTCTGCCACGATCAGTTCGAAGGTCATGAGTATCGGGTTGGCACCCCGCTTCAGGCGCCCTTCGGCGAGGCCGCCGGTATAGTCCACAAGGCCAATATCGATCTCGGCGCGCAGTCCCGGGCCATCCGGGCGGACAAGCGCCCGGGTGATGAAGACCTCGGTAGCAAAAGGCTCTGTCTCCAGCCCGTGCTCGAAGGAAGAGCCGATCAGCGAGCCGACGCCGCCATGGATCGACGCGGCAGCGAGGCCCTGCTCCCGCACCAGCGTTTCGAGCGCGGCATGGAAACACTGGTTCGGCCGCAGCCGCACCGCGAAAGCGCGGCGGTCGGTCCGGGTGCCGGCCGGCGCGGCGGGAACCGGGCCGAACAGCTTGAAATTCGTCTCGGGGTCCGGGTTGCCTTCGAAGCGCGCGCCGTCGATTCCGAAAGCCTCGACCTCCGCATCCTCGGCGAGGACGGCCTCCTCCGGCAGGATATGCCCGCCCGTGCGGTGCCCGTCCGCCTCGCGCCAAAGGGCGTGGCAATGGAAGAAGGGCTGGCCATCGCGCCAGCCGAAGGTCAGCGCCCCGGCCTCGAGCCGGGAGATGCCGGCAGGCCGGAAGGTCCCGGAATAGAAGGCGGCGTTCTTCCCGTCGACGCTCAGGGCCGGCATGACATAGGCGATAGGTCCCAAAGCCAGCGCACCGAGAGTGAGCGTGCCGCTGGCAAAGCCTTCCGCCGCGAAACCCTGCCGTGTGGCCTCGAGCAGCGGCGTCCCGGCCTTCAGCACCATGCGGAAGGCGCGGCCCCTGCCCTCGACCGCAAGAATGCGCGGCGATTGCGGCGGACCCGGCTGCGCGATGAAGGCGGGGCGGGCCATGTCAGGCCAACCCGTCTTCGGTGATGAGGCCGCGGGCGATCAATTCGTCCTTCACAAGGCGCTTGGGCACCTTGCCATAGCCGGATTTCGGCAGCGCCTCCCAGAAGAAGAAGCGCTTGGGCATCTTGTAGCGCGGGATCTTCGGGCTCAGAAAGGCTGCAAGGGTGGCCTCGTCCACCGGCTCCCGCGCCACGCAGACCGCGACACCGACCTCGCCCCAGAGCTTGTCGGGCACGCCCAGAACCGCCACTTCGACAATGGCCGGATGGGTGAGGATCTTCTCCTCGACCTCGCGCGGATAGATGTTCGAGCCGCCGGAAATATACATGTCCGAGGCCCGGCCGGTAATGTAGACGAAGCCCTGCTCGTCCATATGGCCGAGATCGCCTGTCCGGAACCAGCCATTGCGGAAGGCTTTCGCATTGGCCTCCGGGTTGTTGTAGTAGCCCGCGAAGACGGCCGGCCCGATGACGCAGATCTCGCCCGTCTCGAAAGGCCTCAGCTCCTCGCCGGCATCGTTCTGGATCGAGACCTGCATCCCCGTCCGCTCGAAGCCGCAGGTTCCGAACTTTGTATTGGCCTGATCCTCCGGGTCGTGATGGGCGGGCGGAAGCACGGTGATGTTGCCGGTCACCTCGCCGAGGCCGAAATATTGCGTGATAACCTTGCCGAGCTTCTTCAGCGCGAATTTCTGGTCCTCGCGATACATCGGCGCGCCGGCATAGATGACCGAGCGCAGCGAGGAATGATCAAACCGGTCGACGGACGGATGCTCGACCAGCAGCTTCAGGATGGTCGGCACCGTGAACATGTTCGTCACGCGGTAGTGCTCGACGAGGCGCCAGGCTTCCTCGACATCGAATTTCTCGGTCGGGAGGAGGATGGTCGGCGCTCCGCGTGCGACGATGTTAAGTTGGTGGACGCCCGCGCCATGGCTGAGCGGCGCGACGACCAGCGAGGCATCCGCTTCGGTCGTGCCTGGCAGCAGATCACAAAGGTGGTTGGTGATAACGAAGGCCATCTGGCCATGCGTCAGTACCGCCGCCTTGGAGCGGCCCGTCGTGCCGGAGGTGAAGAAATACCAGCAGGGATCATCATGCTCGACCGGCACGTCCGGCACGGTCTGGCCGCGGAAGGCATCCATCCGCGCGGAGACATCCGCCTCGCCGAAACTGCCAGGCCTCGCCTGCTCGTCCATCCGCCAGGTGAATTCGATTCCGGGGACGTTTTTTGCCACGGCCTCGGCATGATCCGGGAAGTCGCCATGGCAGAGAAAGCCCTTCGCGCCCGAAAAATCGGCGAGATAGATCACCTCTTCCGGCATCAGGCGGAAATTGGTCGGCACCCAGACCGCACCGAGCTTGAAGGCCGCAAAAAGCGAGAAGAACATCTGTGCGGTGTTCTTCGAATGCACAATCAGCCGGTCACCCTTGCCGAGGCCGCGCGCCTGCAGGGCGCCGGCCAGCGCATTGACCTCTCGCTCGATCTCGGCCCAGTTCCAGCTCTGCTCGCCCCAGACGAAGCCCGGCCTCTCGGGAAAGCGACGGGCATTCTGGCGCAGAATATGCGCGAGATTCATCACCCGGTTCGAGCAGCGGGGCAGACCGCCTTTCGGTCCTTCAGGCATCATTTCAGGCACTCCACAATCGTGACTGGATCAGCAAGGGCAGCACGCATGCGAGGTTTCCGGCTGACGGCACGGTTCTCCCTCATGCCATGGTTCTCCTGCGGGGCGGGCTCGTCAGCGGGGTGGGCGGGCCTGGCGCCCGCGCGAGCCGTTGCTCCACAAGCTGCACCTCCGCAGCGAGAAGCGCGGCCAGTTCGGGCTCGCGGTCCGGCTGCATTCGACTTTCCACAGCAGCAAGGGAGAGGCAGGCCTCGATCCGGCCCGAGGGGCCGCGAATGGCCATCGCCATCCCCCAGGAGCCGGGAAAGAGAATACCACGGTTGAGGCTATATCTCCGTTCGCGCGTTTCGCGGAGAAGGTCAGGCAGGAGCGGAACGAGCGGCGGATAGCGCTCTGCCAGCGGCCGCGCATGGCCGGCGAGATAGGCTTCGGCCTCGGCCTCCGGCAGGGCGGCAAGGATCGCCAGCGGCCCGGCGCCGGCGCCGAGCAGGTGCCTGTCCCCCGCTTTCAGCACATGAGACCGGAGCGGGAACGTTCCATCCTCCCGCGCGAGGCAGACCACCTCTTCCCCGTGGCGCACCTGCAGGAACGCCGCGTCACCGGTTCGCTGGGCGAGCCGGGCGACGCTGTCGAGCGCAACGCGATGGATGCCGTAGCGATCGGCTGCGACCATGCCGAGCAGGTAGATCTCGCGACCGAGGAAATAGAGGCGGGTCGCGGTGTCCTGTACGGCCATCCCCTCTTCCATCAGGGCGATAAGCAGGCGACGACAGGTCGGCTTCGAGAGGCCCGACTGGCGGACCAGAGCCGCGAGGGAAGCTCCCTCCGTGCCGGCATCGCCAAGGAGCCGGAGCAGGCGCAATGTCCGGATCGCGCTCTGGGCCCCGAAGGCTTCGACAGGATCCAAAGCCGTCACGATTCCAGCACCCTGGGTCCACATAATGGAATAATGATCCGGTCAATTTTCATTGACTTGAGACGCTATTGCAGCGAGTGGAATTAGACAATCGGAAACTGGGCCTCATTGGTTCATATCATGGACCTATGGTTTGCCCTTCCGGTTTCCCGGAGGGTTCCGGCAGCCCCGATGCCGGCCCGACGGGAGATCCGGCCGGCCGGAATGACGGGAGCCACGCCATGACGCATATTCCGCCGAACCCGATGCCGCCCTTCCGCGCCGGCACCCGCATGGCCGGAAAAACGGTGATCGTCTTCGGCGCCGGCTCCTCCGGGCCCGGCTGGGGTAATGGCAAGGCGGCAGCGGTTCTCTATGCCCGCGAAGGCGCCCGGGTTGCCTGCGTCGATATCCAGCTCTCAGCGGCAGAGGAAACGGCCGGACTGATCGCGGCGGAAGGCGGCGAGGCAATCGCTCTCGCGGCGGATGTGACCCGGCTGGACTCGATCGAAGACGCCGTGATGGCGACACTCACGCGGTTCGGGCGTATCGACGTCGTCCACAACAATGTCGGGATGGTGGTTCCCGGCGACGCGCATGAGCTGACCGAGGATGATTTCCAACGCGGGATCGACCTCAATCTCGGCCCGGTCTGGCGCAGCGCGAAGGTGATGCTGCCGCGCTTCCTTGCGCAAGGCCACGGTGTTTTCGTGAACATCGCCTCGATTGCCGGGATCCGCTGGACCGGCTACCCCTATTTTATCTATTCCGCCGCCAAGGCCGCCGTGATCCAGGCCACCAAGGCGATTGCGCTGCATCATGCCGCGCAGAATATCCGCGCCAATGCGATCTTGCCGGGTCTGATCAACACGCCGCTGGTCTACAAGCAGATCGCCGGATCCTTCGGCTCGGTCGAAGAGGTCATCGCCAAGCGCAACCAGGCGGTGCCGATGGGCAGGATGGGCACGGCCTATGATATTGCCGCGGCCGCCTTGTTCCTCGCCTCCGACGAATCCCGCTTCATCACCGGCGTTGCTCTCCCGGTCGATGGCGGGCAAACCGAATCCATGCGCGGCTGACAACCCTCGCGACGGCCAAGAAAGGCTCTGCAATCTCCTCGCAGGCAACAGGAGAGCAAGCGCCACTATTCTTTCCCTCCTTGCATAATTCCTTGGAATTCTTGACATGTCGGCGAATTGCCGTTTCCGGCGTAAATGGCCATGCGGCTGAAGCCGCGAAGCGCGCGAAGGAGGGACCCGACATGACGAACCGGATCGACAAGGCTGGCCTGAAGGTGGCGGCGGAACTCGCCGATTTCGTCGAGGCGCGCGTCCTGCCGGGTACCGGCCTCGAGGCCGGCGCCTTCTGGAGCGGCATGGCCGCGATTTTCGAGCGGTTCACGCCGCGCAACCGCGACCTGCTCGCCGCGCGTGACCAGCTTCAGGCGAAGATCGATGCCTGGCACACTGACCGGGCCGGCAAACCCTTCGATGCAGCCACCTACGAAGCTTTCCTCCGCGAGATCGGCTATCTCGTGCCCGAACCGGCGCCGTTCAAGGTCAGCACGACCAATGTCGATGCGGAAATCGCCTCTTCCGCCGGCCCGCAACTGGTGGTGCCGGTGCTCAATGCGCGCTTCGTGCTCAACGCCGCCAATGCGCGCTGGGGCAGCCTGTATGACGCGCTCTATGGCACGGATGCGCTCGCCCCGCCGCAGGCCGGCGGCTATGACCCTGCCCGCGGCGCCAAGGTGATCGCCTGGGCCAAGGCCTTCCTGGACAAGGCCGCGCCGCTGGCTTCCGGCAGCTGGACCGAGTGGGCGGGTGGCCAGCCGGCTCTCGCCAACCCCGCGCAGTTCGTCGGCACGAATGGCGCCAATTTCCTGCTGAAGAACAATGGCCTGCATATCGAGCTGGTGATCGATCCGACCCACCGGATCGGCAAGGATGATCCGGCCGGCCTCGCCGATATCGTGCTGGAATCTGCGCTGACGACCATTGTTGATCTCGAGGATTCGATTGCCGCCGTCGATGCCGAGGACAAGGTCGCGGCCTATTCAAACTGGCTTGGCCTGATGAACGGCACGCTCGAGGATACGTTCGAGAAGGGCGGCAAGCCGATGACGCGCCGCCTCAACAGCGACCGCAACTACTCCGCCCCCGATGGCACGCGCCTGACGCTGCCGGGCCGCAGCCTCCTCTTCGTGCGGAATGTCGGCCATCTGATGACCAACCCGGCCATCCTGCTGCCGGATGGCAGCGAGGCGCCGGAAGGCATTCTCGATGGCATCATGACGAGCACGATCGCCCTGCATGACATCAAGGGCCTCGGCAAGTTCCGCAACAGCCGGAACGGCAATGTCTATATCGTGAAGCCGAAGATGCATGGCCCGGCCGAGGCCGCCTTCACGAATGACCTGTTCGATGCCGTCGAGGACCTGCTTGGCCTCACCCGCTACACCCTCAAAGTGGGCGTGATGGATGAGGAGCGCCGGACCTCGGCCAATCTCGCGGCCTGCATTGCGGCGGTGCAGAACCGGATCGTCTTCATCAATACCGGGTTCCTCGACCGGACCGGCGACGAGATGCATACCTCGATGCAGGCCGGCGCGATGATCCGCAAGGGCGACATGAAGGCCTCGTCCTGGATCTCCGCCTACGAGGACCGAAACGTGCAGATCGGCCTCGCCTGTGGGCTTTCGGGCAAGGCGCAGATCGGCAAGGGCATGTGGGCCGCGCCGGACCGGATGGCCGACATGCTGGCGCAGAAGATCGGGCATCCGAAATCGGGCGCGACCACGGCCTGGGTGCCCTCCCCGACCGCCGCGACGCTTCATGCCACGCATTACCACCAGGTCGATGTCTATGCGCGCCAAAAGGAGCGCCTGGCCGAGCCGGTCGCGCCGCTTTCGGCATTGCTGACGATCCCCACCGCGCAGGGCCGCAACTGGTCGCCGGAGGAGATCACCGCCGAACTGGACAACAATGCCCAGGGCATTCTCGGCTATGTCGTGCGCTGGGTCGACCAGGGCATCGGCTGCTCCAAGGTGCCGGATATCCATGATGTCGGGCTGATGGAAGATCGCGCCACCCTGCGCATTTCCTCGCAGCACATGGCCAACTGGCTGCTCCATGGCGTCTGCACGGCAGAGCAGATCGACGCGGCCTTCTCCCGCATGGCGAAGAAAGTCGATGGCCAGAATGCCGGCGATCCGCTTTACCGCCCGATGGCAGGGAACGAGGCCACCAGCCTCGCCTTCCAGGCCGCGCGGGCGCTGGTTTTCGACGGCATCACCCAGCCAAACGGCTATACCGAGCCGCTGCTCCATGCCTTCCGCCAGCGCGTGAAGGCGCAGGGGTAAAGGCGCTTCGCCTGCCGAGTGGAATCGTGGATGGCCGGGACAAGCCCGGCCATGACACTCCAAGCCCGCACCGCTCTCCACGCTGGCAATTCCCCCCCGCGCTTCGCTGTGGCATCCTTCGGGACGCTGATTTTGTTCCGGAGCCGCGCGATGCTGAAGACCCTGCGAAAATTCGTCCTTGTCGGCTCCCATCTCGCCATGCTGGGCATCGGCTTCGCCCTCGGCATCTACATGCTGCCGATCCTGATCGCGCCGAAGGGGCCGGACCGGGCCGCGCTGGTCGCAGCGGCAGAGGGCGCCATGTTCAGCGCCGAGTTCCGGCGGGACCTCAGGGGCAGCGACTTCTTCCACTGGGGCGAAGGCAAGGTGAGCCTCACGCCGCAGCGCATCGCCCATGAGGGCAAGCTGGCACCGGGGCCGGACTACAAGCTCTATCTCGTGAAGACCTTCGTCGAGGACGAGGCGGAATTCCTCGCGGTCAAGAGCGAATCCCGGCTGATCGGCGACGTGAAGACGTTCAACGGCTTCATCCTCGACCTGCCGGCCGGGCTGGACCTTGCCGAGTACACGACCGTGCTGGTCTGGTGCGAGTCCTTCAGCGAATTCATCAGCGCAGCGAAGTATCGGTAAGGCGCCCCTCAACTCCTGAGGCCGGGCGCTTCCTGCCCGGTGCTGGCGACATATTCCGTATAGCCGCCGCCATAGGCATGCACGCCATCGGGCGTCAGTTCGAGCACGCGGTTCGACAGGGCGGCAAGGAAATGGCGGTCATGCGAGACAAACAGCATGGTGCCCTCGAACTGCGCCAGCGCGTTGACCAGCATTTCCTTCGTCGCGAGATCCAGATGGTTGGTCGGTTCGTCGAGAACCAGCAGGTTCGGCGGGTCGAACAGCATCATCGCCATGACCAGCCGCGCCTTCTCCCCACCGGAGAGCACGCGGCAGCGCTTCTCGATATCATCGCCGGAAAACCCGAAGCAACCGGCAAGCGTGCGAAGGGAGCCCTGCCCGGCCTGCGGGAATTTCTGCTCCAGCATCTGGAAGATCGTGAGATCGCCCTCGAGAATGTCCATCGCGTGCTGGGAGAAATAGCCCATCTTCACGCCGACACCGATCTGCACCGTGCCGGAATCGGGCGTGGTATCGCCTGCCACCAGCTTGAGCAGGGTGGATTTGCCTGCCCCGTTGATGCCCATCACGCACCAGCGCTCCTTGCGGCGGACATGGAAATCGAGCCCGGCATAGATCACGCGGCTGCCATAGCGCTTGTGGAGGCCCTTGACGCTGATCACATCATCGCCCGAACGGGGCGCGGGCTGGAACTCGAAGGCGATGGTCTGGCGCCGGCGGGGCGGCTCGACCTTCTCGATCTTGTCGAGCTTCTTCACCCGGCTTTGCACCTGAGCGGCATGGCTGGCGCGGGCCTTGAACCGCTCGATGAAGGCGATCTCCTTGGCGAGCATCGCCTTCTGGCGTTCGAACTGCGCCTGCTGCTGCTTCTCGGCCAAGGCGCGCTGCTCGACATAGAATTCGTAATTGCCCGAATAGGTGGTCAGCGATCCGCCATCGATCTCGACGATCTTGGTGACGATGCGGTTCATGAACTCGCGGTCATGCGAGGTCATCATCAGGGCGCCCTCATAGCCCTTGAGGAATTGCTCGAGCCAGATCAGGCTTTCGAGGTCGAGATGGTTCGAGGGCTCGTCCAGCAGCATCACATCCGGGCGCATCAGCAGGATACGGGCCAGCGCCACGCGCATCTTCCAGCCGCCGGAAAGCTTGCCGACATCACCATCCATCATGTCCTGGCTGAAGCCCAAACCGTCGAGCACCTCGCGGGCGCGGCCATCGAGCGCATAGCCATCCAGTTCCTCGAACCGGGCCTGCACCTCGCCGTAGCGCGCGATGATCTCCTCGAGCTGGTTGCCCTTGCCGGGATCAACCATATCGGCCTCAAGCGCCGCCATCTCGGCCGCCACGGCGCTGACAGGGCCGGCGCCCTCCATCACCTCGGCCACAGCGGAACGACCCGCCATCTCGCCGACATCCTGACTGAAATAACCGATGATCGTGCCGCGATCGACGGAGATCTGGCCTTCATCCGGGCCATCCTGCCCGGTAATCATGCGGAACAGAGTGGATTTGCCGGCGCCATTCGGGCCGACAAGGCCGATCTTCTCGCCGCGCAACAGCGTGGCGGAGGCCTCGACAAACAACAACTGGCTGCTGTTTCGCTTGGAAACGCTTTCGACGCGGATCATGGGGAATGGCCTGTTACGATGGTTGCGGCTGACATAGCGGCTGGCCGTTCGTGAAGCGACAGAAAAACACTCCGCATCAACCCGAATATGCTGTATGGGAGCGGCAACGATGCCAATTTCACAATCCGGGGACCAGAATGGCCTCTCTCGTCGCTGAGCTTCCCAGCGCCAAACCGCTTTTCTCCTACCGCAAATACTGGGCGGAACGGTTCGGCCCCGCCCCGTTCCTGCCCATGTCGCGCGAGGAAATGGACGAACTCGGCTGGGATTCCTGCGACATCATCCTCGTCACCGGGGATGCCTATGTCGATCATCCCAGCTTCGGCATGGCCATCATCGGCCGCTTGCTTGAGGCGCAGGGATTCCGCGTCGGCATCATTTCCCAGCCGGACTGGCAGAGCGCCGCGCCGTTCAAGGCGCTCGGCAAGCCGAACCTGTTCTTCGGCGTGACCAGCGGCAACATGGATTCCATGGTGAACCGCTACACCTCGGACCGGCGGCTCCGCCACAACGACAATTACACGCCCGGCGGGGCCGGCGGAAAGCGGCCCGACCGGGCGGTGAACGTCTATTCGCATCGCTGCCGCGAGGCCTATTCGGGCGTGCCGATCGTCATCGGCGGCATCGAGGCCTCGCTGCGACGGATCGCCCATTACGATTACTGGTCGGACAAGGTGCGCCGCTCGGTGCTCTTCGACGCGAAGGCCGACCTGCTGCTCTACGGCAATGCCGAGCGGGCCCTGGTCGAGGTGGCGCACCGGATCGCCAAGGGCGGGATCGCGCAGGATTTCTCGGATATCCGCGGCATCGCATTTGCCCGTTCCGGCACGCCGGAAGGCTGGTTCGAGGCCCATGCCGATGATCTCGAGGATGGCGACGAGGGCAAGCTCCGCAATGACGAGAAGTCCCGCCATCTGCAAGGCGTCATCCGCCTCCCCGCCTATGATGTGGTGGTCAATGACAAGGAGGCCTATGCCCGCGCCTCCCGCGTGCTGCACAAGGAAAGCAATCCCGGCAATGCCTGGCCGCTGACGCAGCGCCATGGCGACCGCGATGTCTGGCTCACGGCACCGCCTGTTCCGCTCACCACGACCGAGATGGATGCCGTCTACGAACTGCCCTTTGCGCGGGCGCCGCATCCTTCCTATGGCGATGCGAAAATCCCCGCCTGGGAGATGATCCGCCATTCGGTGACGATCATGCGGGGCTGTTTCGGCGGTTGTTCCTTCTGCTCGATCACCGAGCATGAGGGGCGCATTATCCAGTCGCGCTCGGAAGGCTCGATCCTCAAGGAAATCGAGACAATCCGCGACAAGGACGACAAGTTCACCGGCGTGATCTCGGATATTGGCGGGCCGACCGCGAACATGTATCGCATCGGCTGCAAGGACAAGGCGATCGAGGCGGTCTGCCGGCGCCCCTCCTGCGTCTTCCCGGATATCTGCAAGAACCTCAACACCAGCCATGAATCGCTGATCCAGCTCTACCGCAAGGCGCGGGCGATCCCGGGCGTGAAGAAGGTCAATGTCGCCTCCGGTGTCCGCTATGACCTCGCGGTGGAGAGCCCGGAATATGTGAAGGAGCTGGTCGAGCACCATGTCGGCGGCTATCTCAAGATCGCGCCCGAGCACACCGAGGATGGCCCGCTCAACAAGATGATGAAGCCGGGCATCGGCACCTATGATGCGTTCAAGAAGCTGTTCGACGAGGCCGCGAAGAAGGCGGGCAAGAAATATTTCCTGATCCCGTATTTCATCGCGGCGCATCCCGGCACCACGGACGAAGATATGGTGAACCTCGCGCTTTGGTTGAAGAAAAACGGCTATCGCGCGGATCAGGTTCAGACTTTCCTTCCCTCGCCGATGGCGCTTTCGACCGCGATGTATCATACCGGCGTGAACCCGCTGCGCCCGGTCCGGCGCAATGCCTCCGACCCGGTGGAAACCGTGCGCGGGCTGCGCCAGCGCCGCCTGCACAAGGCCTTCCTGCGCTATCACGATCCGGAAAACTGGCCGCTCCTGCGTGAGGCGCTCAAGGAGATGGGCCGTGCGGACCTGATCGGGCCGGGCAAGGCCCATCTCGTGCCGAACTGGCAGCCCGCCGGAACGGGCCGTGGCGGCGAAGGCCGGCGTATCGATCCGAAGAGCCAGATGGCCCCTCGCAAGACAGAGGGAGCCAGCGGGCAGGATCGTTATCCCGGCAAGCCGCGAAAGCCGGGCAAGGGCCGCGGCTTCCTCACAAAGGGCCTGTATTGAGGCAGGCTCCCGACCTCAGCGCAGCCGGAAGCCACGCTCGGCCAGGACCTCGGCCAACACGTCGCGGCCGCTGAGGGCCCGGGCATCGGCAACACGGGCCAGCGCCTGGTCCGACCAGGGCTGGCGCCGCATCGCCTGCTCGCCCTGGAATTCCTGCATGGCCGTATCATACCGGGCGATGGCCTCGGGATCGGCCGATTGCCCATAGGTCTCCCGATGGAGCACGACCTCGGGGGCGAGGCGCGGCTTGACGCCAGTGACAACCTCTTCAGCAGCATGGCCGACGCAGAGCCCGAAGACGGCAAACGCCATTTTCGGCAGGCCGAGCAAGGCTGCGACACGGCCGGGATCATTGCGCAACGCGCCGATATAGACCGTGCCGAGGCCAAGGCTCTCGGCGGCGATCACGGCATTCTGAGCCGCCAGCGCAGCATCGACGATCGCGACGGTGGCCATCTCCAGATAGTCGAGGCCTTCAGCCGCCTGCTTGCGCCTGTCGGCCATGGCCTTGAGGCGCGAGAGATCGGCCAGCCAGACCAGCATGAGCGGGGCCTGAACGATATGCTTCTGGCCGCCGGCAATCTCGGCCAGCACGGCCTTGCGGGCTGGATCGGTGACCGCCACCACGCTCCAGGTCTGCAGGTTGGACGAGGTTGCGGCAGACTGGGCTGCCAGCACCAGGGTTTCCAGCGTGCCTTCGGGCAGCGAATCCGGCTTGTAGCTCCGCACCGAACGGTGGGCGGCCAGCACAGCCAGCGTGGCGTTCCAGGGGAGATGCGCCGGGTGCTGCCCATCCCGATAACGGGCGCGGACAAGGCGTTCGAGCCCATCCGTCGCGGTGACGGCAGAAAGGGTTTGCGCAGTCGGGTTCGTCATGGCTTTTCCGGATCAAAGGGGACTCCGCTGCGGAGATAAGCTCCCTGCCCGAAAGGTAAAGCCGGAATCCGCCATACCCGGACGTGGCAGGCCTGCAACCGGGATGATCATAATTCGATATTTCCGGAAATACCGCTTGACGGCGTGATTGCTGCGGGCAATCGAGGGGCATGGAACTGGATGACGTCGCCCTCCGCCTTGAAGCGCTCGGAAACCCGACCCGCCTGCGCATCATCCGTGTGCTGGTCCGCGCGGGGGAAGGCGGTCTGCCAGTCGGCCGGCTGCAGGAGCGGATCGGGATTGCGGCCTCCACCCTCACCCATCATTGCGGGAAGCTCATCCAGGTCGGGCTTGTCACGCAGGAGCGGCGCTCGACCATGCTGATCTGCCGGGCCAACTACCCGATGATCCGCGATGTCGCCGACTCGCTGATGGATCAGTGCTGCGCCGAGGCCGACGAAGCCGGCCCGCAGCCATGACCGGCCTTTTGCCCTTTCTGCCGATTTCCCGCATGTGGTTGCCCCGCTGATGCGTCTGGCGCCGGAAAACCGCAAGAGCATCATTGCCGCGCTCGGCATCGGCCAGACGGTCGGCTATGCCTCCAGCTATTACCTGCCCGCCGTGCTGGCCACGCCCATGGCGGCCTCGTTCGCGGTGTCACCGGTCTGGATCTTCGCGGCCTTCTCCGCCGCGATGATCGTCTCCGCCCTGCTCGGCCCTTGGGCTGGCGCCCGCATCGACAGGCTCGGCGGCCGGGGCATCCTGATTGCCAGCAACCTGATCTTTGCTGCCGGCCTCGGCCTCATGGCGGCCAGCACCGCCCTACCCTGGCTGATCGCGGGGTGGATCCTCATGGGGATCGGGATGGGGATCGGGCTATATGACTCGGCTTTTGCGGCGCTCGCCAAGATCTACGGACGCGATGCCCGGTCTGCGATCACCGGAATCACGCTTATCGCCGGTTTTGCCAGTACCGTGGGCTGGCCACTCTCGGCCTGGCTCGAAGCCCAATTCGGCTGGCGGGTGGCCTGCTTCGGGTGGATGGCGATCCATCTCGGCCTCGCCCTGCCGCTCCACCTGATCCTGCCCGCCGGCGGGGAAAGCCAGTCCGTTACCGCAGTGCCGGGCGAGGCCATCGCGGTCCCGACCGAGGCGAGAACGCGAGACATGGCGATCCTCGCCTTTGTCTTTGCCGTCACCTGGTTCACCAGCACGGCCATGGCCGCCCATCTGCCGCGGATGCTCGAGGCAGCCGGAGCTACGCCAGTCGCTGCCGTGGCGGCCGGCGCGCTGATCGGGCCCGCCCAGGTAGCCGCCCGGGTGCTGGAATTCGTGTTCCTGAACCGCGTCCACCCGCTGCTCTCGGCCCGCCTTGCCACGCTGGCCCATCCCGTCGCGGCCGGCCTGCTGATGATCGCCGGCGGACCTGCCGCGGCGGCATTCGCCCTGCTTCACGGGGCTGGCAACGGCGTGCTGACCATCGCCAAGGGAACCCTGCCTCTCGCGTTGTTCGGCCCGGGCGGCTACGGTCTGCGGCAGGGCCTGCTCTCGGCCCCGGCCCGGGTGTTGCAGGCGATTGCGCCGCTGCTGTTCGGGATCCTTCTGGAGCATTCCGGCGCGCAGGCGATCTGGCTGACAACGGGCCTCGGCCTGATGGCCTTCCTGCTGCTGTTGCTGCTTCGCGCGCGTCCGTAAGTGTCGGCCAAAGGCGTACAGGCGCTTACCCCAAAGCCGTTTCGAAATCCGCCAGCCGGGCGGTCCAGCCGACAATGCCACCCTGGGCGCGGATCATCTCCAGCGTGGCAGCCTTGAAGGCGGGGAAATAGCTCTCCGTTGCTTCCTCTATGAGCAGGCATTCATAACCACGGTCATTGGCTTCCCGCATCGAAGTCTGGACGCAGACCTCCGTCGTGACGCCGGCAAAGACGAGATGCGTGATACCGCGCGCCTCGAGGAGCGCCTGCAGATCAGTGCGGTAAAAGGCGCCCTTGCCGGGTTTGTCGATTTCGATCTCACCCGGAAGGGGCGCGCAGGCCGGGAGGATGGCATTGCCGGCCTCACTCTGGACGAGGATGCGTCCCATCGGCCCATCCTCTCCGATGCGGAGGCCGGGCTTGCCACGCAGGCGCTTTGCCGGCGGGCAATCCGACAGGTCGGGCCGGTGGGATTCCCGCGTATGGATGACCAGCCAGCCGCGCTTGCGGAACAGCGCGAGCAGCCGCGCGACAGGCTCGATGGCAGGCACAAGGGTGGAAACATCATTGCCGAGCGCCGCGCCGAAGCCGCCGGGCTCAATGAAGTCGCGCTGCATATCAATCACCACAAGCGCCGTGCGGCCCGGCGGCAATGGAAACGGATAGGGCTGGGCCGGAATGGCCAGGCTGTCGCTCAATGTCCACCTCCTGCCATATGGCTGCCGATCGTGGCGCGGTCGGTTTTCTCGATCGCCTCGACATAGGTGATCCTGCCGCCGCTCATGACTGCGACCCGATCGGAGAGGCTCAGGATCTCGTCGAGATCTTCCGAGACGAGCAGGATCGCCGCACCGCGGTTGCGCTGGTCCATGATCTGGGCGCGGATCTCGGCCACGGAGGCAAAGTCCAGCCCGAAGCAGGGATTGGCCACAACCAGCACATCCACCTCGCCGGACAATTCGCGGGCAAGAATGGCGCGCTGGACATTCCCGCCCGACAGCGTCGCGATCGGGGCTTGCGGCCCGGCAGTCTTGACGCGGTAACGCGTGATCAGCGCCTCGGCCTGCGCCCGGAGCGGCGCCTGCGAGAGCCACCAGCCGAGCCGGGCGATGGGCGGGCGGTCGAAGGTGCGGAAGGCGATGTTCTCGGCTACCGACATGCCGGGCACGGTCGCATTCTTCAGCGGCTCTTCGGGCAGGCCGAAGACCTTGAACCGTGCCATATCGTGGCGGTTCGGCATGAAGTCCTCGCCATGGATAAACATCTGGCCGAGGCGCATCGGCCGCTGGCCCGAGAGCACCTCCACCAGCGCGCTCTGGCCATTGCCCGAGACCCCCGCAATACCGACAATCTCGCCGGCATGGACCTTGAGATTGATTGCCTCGATCGCGGGGCGGCCATCATCGGCATCGGCGAAGAGGCCGGCGAGATCGAGCACGACCGGCGCATCGACGCGCGGCACGCGGTCCGCCCGCTCGCGGATGGGCGTATCGCCGATCATCATCGCCGCCATCGCCTCATGGCCCGTCTCGGCCACCCGGCCGGAGCCGACCCAGGCCCCCTTGCGCAGGACCGTCAGATCATCGGCGAAGGCGGTGACCTCGCGGAACTTGTGGCTGATCATCAGCACGGTCACTTCGCCCCGGCGCGTCATGTCGCGCATGAGGCCGAGAACCTCGTCCGCCTCGGCCGGGGTGAGCACGGAGGTCGGCTCGTCGAGGATGATGAAGCGCTGGTCGAGATAAAGTTGCTTGAGGATTTCCAGCTTCTGTTTCTCGCCGGCGGAAAGCTGGGCGACAGGTCGATCGAGCGGCACCCGGAACGGCATGCGGGCGAGGAAGGCATCGAGCGCGGCGTTTTCCTTGCGCCAGTCGATCACGGCATCGCCCTGCGGTTTGGCGAGGACGAGGTTTTCCGCGCCGGTCAGCGAGGGCACCAGCGTGAAATGCTGGTAGACCATGCCGATGCCGGCTTCGGCAGCCTCGCGCGGGTTCCGGATGGCGCGGGCCTGCCCATCGACCAGAACCTGCCCGGCATCCGGCTGGTAGAAGCCCATGATGCATTTGACGAGGGTCGATTTGCCGGCGCCGTTCTCGCCCAGCAGCGCGTGGAAGGTTCCGGCCGGCACTTTCAGCGAAACATTGTCGAGGGCCGCCAGCGCGCCAAAGCGCTTGGACATGCCGATGACATCGAGTCCAATGGCCCGCATCGTGCTCATGAGGCAGCCCTCCTCGCGATCAGGGCGACGGGTCCGCCACCATCCGGCCCCTGATGTTCCGCCCCGCCGGACACAAAGATCTCGGCATGGCCGACAAGCCCCGCCAGCGCGCCGGCTACGAAAGCACGCGCGTGGCGGGTGGCAGAAATATCGGAATCGTCAAGCATGGTATGCCGAGCGCCGCGCAGGCGGCCGGACTGGCCGGCCTCGGCCTTGGCCAGCAACGCGACAAGGCGGCTGCGCTCGGCGGCCGGCAACTGGCCCTCTACCGTGAATCCGAGCCTCTTCAGCCCGGCGCGGACGGGCTCGATATCGATCTGATCCGCCATGACGGCGTGATCGATTACGAGGTCTCCCGCCCATCCGGCGCTCATGCCGAGCACGAGAATCTCGTGGTTCATCAGCTCGATCCCGGCCGACGTGCTGGCCCGGCCCGACCAGAGCGCGGGATCCGTGCCGATCACGCCTTCCACAAGCCTTTCAGCCGGGACTTCCCCGAGCGCGAGGGCCACGCCCAGCGCAGAGGCCGCACGGGACAAGCCCATGGATTTCAGCGTGTCGCGGGTGGTCGTCCTGGCACCCCGCGCCGCCGCCTCGGCCACGCGATCCGCCGTGAGCAGCGGGCATTTGATCTGGACGAAATGGACATCCTCAGCCGTTTCGATGCCGGCATCGGCCATCGCGGCAGCAACGCCTTCCGCCACGGCGTGGATCTGGGCCGGCGTGCCGATCTCCTCCGGCAGCAGCGCCCGGCTATGGGCTGCGCCGATGGCGAGGGCCGGCCCGGCCGGAGCTGCGGCGGCCGCGTCAATCCGCTCGAAGACAAGCAGATGCGGCGAGAGCGCGCCTTCCGTTCCGCCGGACATGACCATGGTGATGCGATCAACCGCTTCCGCAGGGAGATACCGGCCGAGTGCGGCCTTCAGCGCGGCCACCGCGAAAGCGCGGGTGAAATCATTGACGCAGCCATTGCCCTCGGTCTTGCCAACAATGCCGATAACCGCGGCCGGATCGATCTGCCCCCGGGCGACGGCATCGACCAGCGGCACCGTATCGTTCGGCCCTGCGACAAGCAGGCGATGGATCCGCGCCTGCCTCATGCCGGCAACCCAGCCAGCAGGGCGCCGGATGAACTCACGGCGCCGAAAACCCCGCCTTGCATCTTCACCATCTTGATCGCGGCCTCATGGTTTCCGCGATCGGTCGCGCCGCAGCAATCCTCGAGCAGCAGGCATTCGAAGCCACGATCATTGGCCTCGCGCATGGTCGTATGCACGCAGACATCGGTGGTGATGCCGGTCAGGACGAGATTGTCGATCCGGCGCTGGCGCAGGATCAGTTCGAGATCGGTGGCGCAGAACGAACCCTTGCCCGGCTTGTCGATGATGATCTCGCCTGGCAGCGGGGCAAGTTCATCGATGATCTCCCAGCCGGGCTCGCCGCGCACGAGGATGCGGCCGCAGGGGCCGGCATCGCCGATACCCGCGCCGATACGCTGCGAGCGCCAGCGCTTGTTGGCCGGCAGATCCGAGAGGTCGGGCCGGTGGCCCTCACGCGTATGGATGATCGTGTACCCTGCACCACGCATGGCTGCGAGAACGCGACGGATCGGTTCGATCGGCGCGCGCGTGAGCGAGAGATCATAGCCCATAGCGTCGACATAGCCGCCCTTGCCGCAGAAATCGGTCTGCATGTCGATGATCACCAGAGCCGTATTCGCTGGCATAAGCCGGCCATCATAAGGCCAGGCATAGGGATCGGCGGCGATGGTGGGCATGAATGCTCCTGCAATGCCCTAGCGGGTGAGCGACAATTCGCCCGGCGCATCCCGCAACGCCTTCTTCGAACCGGCAGAGCCGATCATCAGGAACAGCGTGAGGATGTAGGGCGCGGCGTTGAAGAAGTAATAGCCCTGCGTGATCCCGATCGATTGCAGGGCCGGGCCGAGGGCACCGGCCGCGCCGAACAGCAACGCGGCAAGCATGCAGCGGATCGGGTGCCAGCGGGCGAAGATCACGAGGGCCACCGCCATCAGACCCTGCCCGGAAGACAGGCCCTCGTTCCAGCTGCCGGGATAGTAGAGCGAGAGGAAGGCTCCGCCGATGCCGGCCAGAAACCCACCGAACCCGGTTGCGGCGAGGCGCACCAGCGCCACCGAATGGCCGAGCGCGCGGGCCGCGACCTCGCTGTCGCCCGTCACGCGGAGGATCAGGCCAGCGCGCGTGTTCTTCAGGGCCCAGGCGAGGAAGAAGGCGAGCGCGATGCCGATGATGAAGAGCGGGTTGATCTTGAGCGCCTCGACAACCTGCGGGTTATCCGACCAGCCCCCCAGCGGAATGGAAGGCAGGCGCGGGGCACTCGGCTGGATGTAGGGCTTGCCGAAGAAGAACGCGATGCCTGTGCCGAACAACATCAGCGCAATGCCAACGGCGATGTCATTGACCTTCGGCAGCCGGCAGATCGTGGCGTGGAGCATGCCCATGCAGCAGCCAGCCAACCCGGCGACCAGCACGCCGAGCCAAGGCGAGCCGGTCTGGTAGGAGGTGGCATAGCCGCTCATCGCACCAAGGACGAGCGTGCCCTCGAGGCCGAGATTGATCCGCCCTGCCCGCTCGGTGATCATCTCGCCGAGCGCGACGAACAGGAAGGGCGTCGAGACGCGGATCGCCCCGCCGATCATCGCCATCAGCACCATGAAGAAGGCGGAACCCGGTTCCATCAGGTGCGCTCCGTTCGCAAGGCGGGGTTGAAGAGACGCAGCCGGCCATAGAGGGTCTCGCTGGCCAGCAGCACAACAAAGCACAGCCCTTGCAGCAGCAGGACGGAGGCATCCGGGAGGCCCATCCGGCGCTGGATGATGCCGCCTGCTGCCGCGATCCCGCCAAAGAGGATCGCGACCGGGATGATGGCCAGCGGATGGTGGCGTGCGAGGAAGGCAACGAGGATGCCGGTAAAGCCATAGCCGGCGGCCAGCGAGGCATTGGCCTTGCCATGCACGGCGGCAACCTCGAAGAACCCGGCAAGGCCGGCACAGGCCCCGGCAATCATCGAGGCGATGACCACGAGCCGCCCGACCGGCAGGCCCTGCGCCAAAGCGGCGCGGGGATTGCCGCCGGCCACGGCGCAAGCAAAGCCGAAGGTGGTGCGGAGCATCAGCACATAGAGCAGGATGCAGGCGCCGATGGCGAAGGCGAGGCCCCAATGGACATCGATGCCGGGGATCTTGCCGATCATTGCCTCGGCACCGATGTTCCGGGTCGAGGGCTTGTTCGGATCCGCCGGATCGCGCAAGGCGCCCTCGACGAAGAAGTTCATGATCGCGATGGCGATATAGGAAAGCAACAATGTCGAGATCGTCTCGTTGACGCCGCGATACCGCCGCAGGCTGCCGGCCAGGCCAGTCCAGAGCCCGCCGACCATGACTGCCGCCAGCAGCATCGCCGCATTCATGAACCAGGGATTGACTGTGCCGATCATCGGCAAGGCAATCGCCGCCGCCGAGAAACCACCAAGGACGAGCGCCCCTTCCGCGCCGATCATCGTCATGCCGAGGCGGGCCGGAATGGCCACGGCCAGGGCGGTGAGCATCAAAGGGGCGGCGCGCAGCAGGGTGTTCGACCACGAAAAGGCCGTGCCGAACCCGCCGAGCCAGACGAGCTGGAAGAACTGGACCGGCGATTTCCCGAGCGCCAGCAGGAAAACCGAGAACAGCAAGGCCGAAACAAGCAGCGCCAGCAACGGAATGGCCAGAGCCTCGGCATAGCCAAGCCAGAGCAGGGTCCGGGCGCGGGAAGCCCCGGCCGTCGGAGCGGTGGGAAGGGAAACCGGGTCAGCCGCCATCATGATGGACCCGGCCGCCGAAACGACCGGGCCTCCCCTGCTGGAATTCAGGTGATGGAGCCGACGACACCCTCGGCGAGGAAATTCATCCCGTCGAGCACGCGGTCGAAATTGTCATAGCTGGCATTGGGCAGCACCACATTGCCCTTGTTATCCTTCACGGGACCTTTGAGGATCGGCTTGTTGGCCTTCAGATCGGCCATGGCCGCCATTGCCGCCTTGCGGGCGGGCTCCTCGGCCCCGGCGCCGAAGGCGGTATTTCGGACCATGTCCTTGTCATAGCCGCCGAAGACCACATTCGGCACCGGCTGCCCCTTGGCGATAGCATCGGCGAAGATCTTGTAGATCGTCTCCCACTTGTATTCAGCGCCAGTGATGAAGCCCTTCGGCGCCAGCGAGGCCTGGCTGGCATTATGGCCGAGGCTCTTGATGCCACGGCGTTCGGCCGTCTCGATCACCACTTTCGGGCTGTCGACATGGCAGGTGAGGATGTCGCAACCGGCGCCGATCAGCGCATTGGCGGCTTCCGCCTCGCGAACCGGCAATGCCCAGTCACCGGTGAAGATCACCTGGAGGGTGGCATTCGGATTGACCGAACGGGCGCCCCAGAGCACCGAATTGATGTTGCGCAGGACGCTGGAAATCGGTTTGGCGGCAACGAAGCCGATCTTGTTCGACTTGGTGGAAAGGCCGGCCGCAACGCCATTCACGTAATGCGCCTGATCGAGATAGCCGAAATAACTGCCGGCATTGTCCGGATGCTTGCCCTTTTCCCAGAGCGGCGCGGCATGGCGGAGCGTGACCTTGGGGTACTTCTTGGCAACATCGACCATGAAGGGGTTGAAATAGCCGAAGGAGGTGGCGAGGATCAGGTTCGCGCCTTCGAGATTGATCATGGATTCCATAGACTTGGCAACAGCTGCGGTCTCGGGGACATTCTCTTCCTCGATGATCTTGACGCCCGGCGTGGCCTTCAGCGCGCCGATCGAAACCGCATGGGCCTGGTTCCAGCCGAAATCATCCTTCGGGCCGACATAGACAATGCCGATGGTCACGTTCGTTGCGGCACGCAGCATACCCGGGAAACCGAACGAGGCGGCGCCAATGCCGGCGGCGGTGCCCTTCAGCAGGGAGCGGCGGGAAAGAAGATCGAAGGTCATGCTGGGCTCCTGAAGCTGGATGACGGACCTGACCGGACAGGTGCAGGAGCGGTTCAAGCAACGCCCGTGCCATGCGATACCACCGGCCGCGCCGAGGTTTCGCGGAACGTCACTGCATACAATACAGCAGGATCGCCCAAGAAATAGACAGACATGGCGTTGCTTGCGGCACCCGGCTCCGGTATCGGAAGGCCAGCCTCGAAAGGTTCCCTTGTCCGACGATGCCGAGGCTCTGTCGTGTCGCATGCGCGCCCATGGCATGCCGATTGCTGATCCATGCAAGTCTCTTCGCAGCCGCCTTCTGGAGTGCCGAATGCCCGCGTCCGACCCGCCCGATTTCGAGGCCCTTGCCAGCGCGCTCGCCCGCGCGCTGGCCTTGCCGGTCACGGAGGAGACGCTGCCAGGCGTGGCCATGAACCTGGCGCTGGCCTATCGCCTCGCGCCTGCCTTCCTCGATTTCCCGCTGCCGGACACGCTCGAACCCGCAGCCATCTTCGATCCGCGTGCCAACCCCGTGGCAGCCCCATGACGGACTGGACGCATGAAAGCGGGGCCCGCATCGCCGCGGCGGTCCAAGCCGGCGATGTCACCGCCCGTTCGGTCGTGGAGCGGCATCTTGATGTGATCGAGGCGCGCAATCCGCTGCTCAAGGCTTTCACCGATGTGACGGCTGGCCGGGCTCTTGCAAATGCCGAGCGGATCGATGCGCGCCGCCGGCGCGGCGAGGCCCTGCCGCCGCTGGCGGGGATGCCCTTCGCCGTGAAGAACCTGTTCGACATTGCCGGGCTGCCAACCCGAGCCGGATCGAAGATCAACCGCGACCGGCCATCGAGCGAAAGCGATGCCACCGCCATCTCCCGGCTGGAAGCGGCAGGCGCCATCCTCATCGGCGGTGTGAACATGGGCGAATATGCCTATGATTTCACTGGGCGAAATGCCCACGATGGTCACTCCAGGAACCCGCATGATCCCGAACGGATGACAGGCGGCTCGTCCGGTGGATCGGGCGGCTGTGTCGCGGCAGGTATGGTTCCCGTTGCGCTCGGCTCCGACACGAATGGCTCCATCCGGGTGCCTGCTTCGCTCTGCGGCCTGTTCGGCCTGAAGCCGACCTATGGCGCCCTTTCCCGCGGCGGGAGTTTCCCCTTCGTCACCAGCCTGGACCATGTCGGGCCGCTGGCGCGCAGTGTCGAGGATCTCGCGCGGGTCCATGATGCGATGCGCGGCCGCGACCCGCGTGACCCTGCCTGCTGGGGCGGCCCGGTGGAGCCGCTTGCACCGCAGATCGAGACCGGCATTGGCGGCCTCCGCATCGCCCGCGCGGGAGGCTATTTCACGCGGCTGGCTTCACCGCAGGCCCTTGAAGCCGTTGAGACGGTTGCCGGCGCGCTCGGGGCCTTCCAGGTGGCGGAAATTCCGGAGGCCGAGCGCGCGCGCGCCGCCGCATTCGTGATGACGATGACCGAAGGCGCTGCCCTGCACCAGGAGCGGTTGCGGCAGCGGATCGCCGATTTCGACCCGGAAGTCCGCGACCGGCTGCTCGCAGGGGCGATGCTGCCCGGTGCCTGGTATCACCGCGCGCAGGTGTTCCGAGCCTGGTACAAGGAGGCGGTAGCCGAGCTCTTCCGGCAGGTCGATGTGCTGATCGCGCCGGCCACGCCGGTTTCCGCGCCGCTTGTCGACCAGCGGGTCTTCACCGTCGATGGGCAGGACCTGCCCGTCCGGGCCAATCTCGGCATCTTCACGCAGCCGATCTCCTTTATCGGGCTCCCGGTTGCGGCGGTTCCGGTCTGGCCAGCGGAAGGCATGCCAATCGGCGTGCAGGTGATTGCAGCAGCAGGGCGGGATGACGTGGTGCTCCGCGTCGCGCGCCATCTCGAGCGTGCGGGCGTTTGTACGTCCCGCGTGGCGGGTTGATGCACCCAAGTTGTGGGCGCGGCGCGGCACTCTCTGGTGCCCTGCCCGGTTTCCGCAACGCAGCCATTGGAAAAGACCCCTGCCATGAAGGAACGAGACCTGCTAAGGGGACCATCCTGGCGCCGAGCCGGTTGCGCGATTCACGCGCCGCGAACCAAGAATGCCCTCCCGAATGTCCGTTTCCTCCATCCTGCCCTCCGCGCTGCATCCGTTTCTGGCTGCGTCCCTCGCACGGAAGGGCTATGACAGCCTGACCCCCGTACAATCTGCCGTTGCCGATCCGGCTTTGGCCCATCGTGATCTGCTCGTTTCGTCGCGGACCGGATCCGGCAAGACGGTCGCCTACGGGCTCGGCATCGCGCCGGCCCTGCTGAAGGACGCTCTCCCCCCGGCCGGCAAGCCGCTGGCGCTTGTCATTGCGCCGACGCGCGAACTTGCCCTGCAGGTGCAGCGCGAACTTCGCTGGCTCTACGAGGATGCGGGCGCGATCATCACGTCCTGTGTCGGCGGCATGGATTCCCGGGCGGAGCGCAAGCATCTCGAACGCGGCGTGCATATCGTCGT
Source organism: Rhabdaerophilum sp. SD176 (assembly GCF_030143245.1). Classification (GTDB taxonomy): domain Bacteria; phylum Pseudomonadota; class Alphaproteobacteria; order Rhizobiales; family Beijerinckiaceae; genus Rhabdaerophilum. Next base: position 187,785 of record NZ_JARJNS010000006.1, read on the forward strand.
CGGCACGCCCGGGCGGCTGGTCGACCATCTGACCCGCGGCGCGCTTGATCTCGGTGTCCTTGCCGCCATCGTTCTCGACGAGGCCGACGAGATGCTCGATCTCGGCTTCCGCGAGGATCTCGAAACAATCCTGGCCGCAACGCCGGAGAGGCGGCGGACATTGCTGTTCTCGGCGACCCTGCCGAAGGGCATCGTCGCGCTCGCCACACGCTTCCAGCGCGATGCCGCGCGGATCGAGGTGGCCAGCGACGTATCCGGCCATGCCGATATCGAGCATCGCGCGGCCATGGTCCGGCCGCATGCGGTCGAGCATGGCGTCGTGAACCTGCTGCGCCAGAGCGACTCGCCGGCTACCCTTGTCTTCTGCAACACCCGCGAGGCCGTGCGGCATCTCCACGCGACGCTCACCGAGCGCGGATTTGCCGCCGTCACGCTGTCGGGCGAGCTCGGCCAGAACGAGCGGAACCAGGCCCTGCAGGCCCTGCGTGATGGCCGGGCCCGCGTCTGCATCGCCACCGATGTGGCGGCGCGCGGCATCGACCTGCCGCATCTCGGCCTCGTCATCCATGCCGACCTGCCGCATGATTCCGAAGTGCTGCAGCATCGCTCCGGCCGGACGGGCCGGGCGGGTCGCAAGGGCGTCAGCGTCATGCTCATCCCGCCCAGCAAGCGGCGGAAGGCTGAGCGACTCTTTGCCGAAGGGGGCATCCAGCCGCGCTGGGTTGCGCTGCCGGGGGCGGACGAGATCCGCCAGCTCGACCGGGAACGCATGTTGCTCGACGAAAGCCCTTTCCAGGATCTCAGCGAGTTCGACTGGGAAATGGCTTCGACATACCTGTCGAAACGATCGCCGAAGGAAATTGCCGCCGCCCTCGCCCGTGTCTTCCGCCAGCGCCTGCCCGAACCGGAGGAGATAGACCCCCTCCCTGTCGAGGAGCCGCGCGCCATCGGCAAGAGCAAGCCGGGGCCAGGCCCGACCGGGCCGATGGCCGGCCGCTGGTTCGAACTGTCGATCGGACGGGCGAACAAGGCCGAGCCAAAGGGCATCCTCAAGATGCTGACACGGCGGGGCAATCTCGAACGGCACATGATCGGCGCGATCCGCATCCATGACCGGACGACCGAAGTCGAGATCAGCGCCGAGGCAGCCGAGAAATTCGAGCGGCGCATGGCGAATGGCAAGCCTGACGAGGTGGCCATCCGCCCGCTTGCCGAACCGGCGCCGCGCCAGAAGCGCAGGCCACCGCCCCGCGACCGGGCGCCTGAGCCTGCCCGCGCCAAACCTGACCGCAAACCGGATCGCAAGCCGCATCGCAAGGGGAAGCGCCAGGGGTGAAGCCGGGCCGGCTTCCTCTTGTCAGACGGGCTCCGGGCCGATAGACAGCGCCTCCAACCTCAGAAACAAACCGGAAATCCCATGCCGAGCGACAAGCCCGCCGTCTCGATCGGCATCGATTTCGGCACGTCCAACACCGTCGTGGCTCTCGCCGGAGCGGACCATTCCGTCCGCACCTTGCGCTTCCATCATGACGGTAAGGATCACGATGTCTATGCCTCGGCCCTTTGCTTCTGGCAGGACAGGCCGGGCAGCAGCGTGCCGGCAAAGATCGAGGGTGGCCCCTGGGCACTGGAACAGATGCGCGAAAGCCTCACGGCGCTTCGCTTCATCCAGTCCTTCAAGACCTTCGCCGCCAGCCGCACCTTCCAGCACACGACCATCTTCCGCCAGCGCTACCGGTTCGAGGATTTGCTGGCGACGTTCCTTCGGACGCTTGCCCGGCATGCCGGGCCCGATCTCGATCTTGGCGCGGCGCGAGTCCAGATCGGCCGCCCCGTGCGGTTCGCGGGCAGCCATGCCGATGACGGGCTGGCGATGCAGCGCTATGGCGAGGCGTTCGGCCGCCTCGGTGCAACATCGCCGCGCTATATCTACGAGCCAGTCGGCGCGGCCTTTTCCTTCGCCCGGAGCCTCGATCGCGACGCGACCGTGCTGGTCGCGGATTTCGGGGGCGGCACCAGCGATTTCTCGATCATGCGCTTCAGCCGCGAGGCGGGCCTGCTGCGGGCCGAGCCGCTGGGCCATGCCGGTATCGGCATTGCCGGCGACACGTTCGATGCACGGATCGTCGACCATGTCGTCTCGCCGCGGCTGGGCAAGGGCGGGCGCTATCGCTCCTTCGGCAAGATCCTACCCATCCCGGTCCATTATTACGGCACGCTGGCGCGCTGGAACGAGCTGGCCCTGATGAAGGGCAGCGCGGATCTGCGCGAGTTGCATGAGCTGGCCCGCGCGGCGCTCGAACCCGGGCCGCTGGAGGATTTCATCTCGCTTGTCGAGAATGATCTCGGTTTCGCGCTGTATCGGGCTGTTTCTGCTGCCAAGGTCGGCCTTTCGCGCGAGGAAGCGGTCGAGTTCCACTTTGCCGATGGAGATCTCGAACTCGCCTCAACGATCCACCGGGCGGATTTCGAGCAATGGATCGCCGAGGATCTCGGCAAGCTGGACCGGACCGTCGATCAGGTGATGGCCGAAGCCGGGCTCGCGCCGGAGGCGATCGAGCGGGTCTTCCTGACAGGCGGCACGTCCTTTGTGCCGGCTGTGCAGCAGCTTTTCGCGCGGCGGTTCGGCGAGGCCAAGCTGACAGCGGCTGACCAGTTCGAATCCATCGCGCAGGGGCTGGCCCTGATCGGCCATGCCGATAATCCGGATCAATGGGCCATGGCGGCCTGAACGGCGCCTCGCGACACTCTGTCACTTGGCAAATCCGGCGCCTTCTGTAATTTCAGAAATATCTGAAAATCCAGGATTGCGTCGATGTCCGTGCCCCCTGTCTGCGAAGCTTTTGTCCTTCACTTCGGTGAAATGGGAAGTCGTTGGGGCATCAACCGGACGGTCGGGCAGATCTATGCCGTACTTTTCATCGCAGAGCGACCGCTCTGCGCCGACGACATCGTTGAACGGCTCGGCATCTCGCGGTCCAATGTCTCGATGGGCCTGAAGGAGCTTCAAAGCTGGAACCTTCTGCGTCAGCGCTCGATTTCCGGCGACCGGCGGGAATTCTTCCACACCCCGGATGACATCTATGCCATCGTGCGCACTCTGGTGGACGAGCGGAAAAAGCGGGAAATCGACCCGACCCTCTCGGTGCTGCGCGAGTTGCTGATGCGCTCGCCGGAAAGCGAGAGCGAGCGTCATGCGCAGGAGCGCATGCGCGAGATGCACGACCTCATCGAGTTGCTGACCAGCTGGTATGCCGATGTGCAGAAGCTTGAGACCGAACGCCTGATCCAGCTCCTGAGCCTCGGCTCGCGGATCGTGAAGGTCCTGGACATGAAGGACCGGCTTTTCGCCCTGCCGGGCGGGAAGCGGAGCGCCAATCCCGACAAAGGAAACTGACCGATGGATCCGATCCTCCTCGCCCGCATCCAGTTCGGCGCGAATATCTCGTTCCACATCCTTTTCCCGACGATCACGATCGCGCTGGGCTGGGTGCTGTTGTTCTTCAAGTTGCGCTTCAATGCCACGGGCAACGAAGCTTGGATGAATGCGTATCGCTTCTGGGTGAAGGTGTTTGCGCTGTCCTTCGCGCTGGGCGTCGTCTCGGGAATCACGATGAGCTTCCAGTTCGGCACCAACTGGCCGGGCTTCATGGAGCGCGTCGGCAATATTGCCGGCCCGCTACTGGCCTATGAGGTGCTGACGGCCTTCTTCCTCGAGGCGACCTTCCTCGGCATCATGCTTTTCGGCTTCCGCCGTGTACCCGGCTGGGCGCATACCCTGGCGACTTTCCTCGTCGCCTTCGGCACCACCATGTCGGCCTTCTGGATCCTTGTCCTCAATTCCTGGATGCATACGCCGGCCGGGTTCGAGATGCGCGAGGGTGTGGCCCATGCGACGGACTGGATGGCGATCATTTTCAACCCCTCCATGCCGTACCGTCTGGGCCATATGCTGCTCGCCTCGGGCCTGACCTGTGCTTTCCTGATCGCGGGTCTCTCGGCCTGGCGCTGGCTGCGGCAGGATCGCGGCGAAGATGTGCGCCTTGCCCTGCGTGCCGGGGTCTTTCTGGCGGCCGCGCTGATCCCGGTGCAGATCCTCGTGGGTGACCTGCATGGCCTCAACACGCTCGAGCATCAGCCCGCCAAGGTGGCGGCGATGGAAGGCAACTGGGAGACGCGTGGTAACGTGCCTCTTGTGCTCTTCGCCATCCCGAACGAGCGCGAGCGCCGGAATGACTACGCGATCGAAGTTCCGAACGGGGCGAGCCTGATCCTGAAGCACAAGGCCGATGGCGTCGTGCCGGGGCTCAACGACCATATCGGCAAGCACCCGCCGGTTGCGCCGGTGTTCTATGCCTTCCGCATCATGGTCGGGATGGGTATGGCCATGCTCGCGCTGAGCTGGCTCGGAGCATTCCTGCTCTGGCGGAAGGGCGAAATCCCGAAGTTGATCGCCTGGGGCTTCGTCGCGATGACCTTCTCTGGCTGGGTGGCGACTTTGGCCGGCTGGTATGTGACCGAGATCGGCCGCCAGCCCTGGCTGGTGACCGGCGTCTTGACGACGGCGCAGGCGGCCTCGGCCGTGCCCGCAGGCATGATCGGAACGACGCTCGCGCTCTATCTCGCCATCTATGCCTTGCTGATGGCGGCCTATATCTCGGTGCTGTTCCACCTCGCCCGGAAAGCGAGTGGTGCGGGCTCTTCACCCCCGCAGGCCTATGCGCCGCGCCTCCAGCCTGCGGAGTGACCGGAGATGGACCTGATCTCGAACAACCTGCCCATCGTGTTTGCCGGCCTGATGGCCATCTCGATCCTCGCCTATGTCATCCTCGACGGCTACGATCTCGGCATCGGGTTGCTGATGGCCCGGGGCGACCGGAGCGAGCGCGACCGGATGATCGCGACGATCGGTCCGTTCTGGGATGCGAACGAAACCTGGCTCGTGCTGGGCATCGGCCTGCTGCTTGTTGCCTTCCCCGCTGCACATGGGATGATCCTGACGGAACTTTACCTGCCCGTCGCGCTGATGCTGCTGGGCCTGACGCTGCGAGGCGTGGCCTTCGAGTTCCGCGTCAAGGCGCAGGTGCGGTTCCAGAATGCGTGGGATCGGGCCTTTATCGGCGGGTCGCTGCTGGCCGCACTGACGCAGGGCTATATGCTCGGGCGTTACATCATGGGATTCCAGAACGGGCTCTGGCAGGAGGCCTTCGCGCTCGCAGCCGGTTTCGGGCTCGCAGCGGCCTATACGTTTGTGGGCTCGACCTGGCTGATCGCCAAGACCGAGGGCGAATTGCAGGCGCGGGCCGTGGGCTGGGCGCGGGCGAGCCTGCTGCTGACGCTGATCGGGATGATTGCCGTGTCGCTTGCAACGCCACTGGTTTCCCCGCGCATTTTCGATCGCTGGTTCAGCTTCCCGAACATTATCGGCCTCGCCTCGATTCCGTTGATGACCGGCGCCCTGTTCCTCTCGCTGTGGATTTTCCTGCGCCGCATGCCGCGCGCGGATCACAGCCTTGACCTTGTGCCCTTCCTGGGGGCAATGGCGCTGTTCACGCTTGGCTTTCTCGGCCTCGCCTATTCCTTCTACCCCTATATCGTGCCGGAAAAGCTGACGATCCGCGCCGCTGCGAGCGCCACGGAGAGCCTCTGGATCATCCTGCTCGGCGCCGTTTTCGTGCTGCCCTTTATCGCCGGCTACACGGCATTCAGCTATTATGTGTTCCGGGGCAAGGCGCGCGAATTGCGCTACGACTGACCGCTCGGCGGCCGACGCTCAGATATCGAGGTCAAGCTGGTCGGGGGGCAGTTCCGGCATCTCACTGCGGGCGCGGGTCGTGTTCTCCATAGCCCGGGCATCTGAGGGATGCCGCTTCCGGCTGCCGTGGCGCTGATAAACGCGCCGGGCTTCCCCGCCATATCCATCCATGCGGCGCAAGACGCCAAGCCGGGCGCGGGCCTCGCGTGCGGCAACCTCGTGGTCGACGATGCGGAGCGGATAATCCTGCCCGATCCGGCACCGGCTGGCTGCCTGCTCCGCCGCATCCATCCGCCACGGTTCCTGCAGGAGGGCCAGCGGTACCTCGGCGAGTTCGGGCACCCATTTCCGGGTGAAGACACCGTCGGGATCCTGATCGAGGCCCTGCTTGACGGGGTTGTAGATCCGCGGCGTGTTGATGCCTGTATGGCCAGATTGCATCTGGACCTGCGGCCAGTGGATGCCAGGCTCGTAATCCGTGAAGGAGCGTGCCAGATGGTGCCCTGTCTCGGACCAGTCGAGCGCGAGATGATAGCTCGCGAAGGCCTGCACCATCGCGCGCATGCGGAAATTCAACCAGCCCGTCGCCGCCAGCGCGCGCATGCAGGCATCGAGGAAGGGAAAGCCGGTCCGCCCCTCGTCCCAGGCCAGAAGATGGGGGTGATCCGGCGGAGTCGGCTGGCGATTCGCTTCGTGCAGCCGGTGCTGGGACCGGAATTCCAGCGAAGGCTCGCTTTCGAGCTTCTGGATGAAATGGCAGTGCCAATGCAGCCGCGCGATCAGGGAATCGACCGAACGCAGTTCGATGGGGCGCATTTCCGGCGGCATCCCGTTCAGGACCGACCGCTCGCGCAAAGCCCGCTGGAGGGTTTCGCGCAACGAGATCGACCCCGTTGCGAGATGCACCGACAGGCGCGAGCAGCTCCGTTCGCCGGCCAGCGGGCTCGACATCTCGCTGGTATAGCGCCGGCCGCGCCCCGCAAAGAAGCTGTCCAGCAGGATCAGGGCCGCCTTCCTTCCCCCGGGCTGACGGCCGGGGCACGGATCCTCCGCCAGCCCCAGCTCGGTCGCTTCCGGCACAGGACCGGGCTCGATCCCCTCGACCGGCGGCAACTGGCGGGGCGGAGCCAAGCAAGGGCGCCGCATGAAGTCCTCGAAGGCCCGGGACCATTGATCGCGGGACTTCAGCCGGCGGACAACGCCAAATTGTGGCAACTCTGTCCACGGAATTCCGGCTTCGCGGCAGAAGGCCCCGACGGCCCTGTCGCGGGCATAGGTCCAGCTGTTGCCGGTTTCCTCATGCGACCAGAGATGCGCGATCCCATGGCGGGCATGGAGGCGACGGAACAGCTTGACCGCCTCGCCCTGGCGGATCACCAGCGGCTGCCCGAGCCGAGCCAGCGCAGCGCGCAGATCGACCAGCCCGTCGCGGAAGACCTCCCATTGCCGGCCAGATGTATCCCGCAGGGCCCAATAGCCCGGCTCGGCGACATAAATCGGCAGCACCGGTCCGTTCTGCGCGGCCGCGACCAATGGCGCGTGATCGACGATCCGAAGATCGCGCTTGAACCAGACGACTTGGAGCATGCCGGACCCCCGCACCCGGAAACCTTGCCAGCGGGGCGCCCACTGCCACCCCGGGGCGAAGGTTGTGGCATGGTCGATCCGGGCGCGGGCATGCGACGGCTTGTCTCACCTCGCTCGCCTTCCGCCTGCGCGGACCGGGCGGGTGCCAGAGAAATCATGCCAGACGGCGGGCAACTGTCAGGTGCAGGTTGTCAATTGAAGCGGGCAGGTCATAACAGGCGGCGCCTGCCCCTCTTCGGCATCGCGAACCAGCCAGCCCCGGCCGATCTCCTTGCCATCCATGGTTGTCAAAGTGGCCTCGACATTGCGCCCGCTGCAGCCATGCATCTGAAGGACGACCGCATCCGGATCACCGATGCCATCCGGACCGGCCTGCCGGAAGCGGACCGAGACCGGTGCGTCGCGCGAGGGCGTGGCGCGCAACCCGTCTCCGCTCTGGATGTGGAAAGCCAGCTGGCTACCATGGATCCACCCGGACCCGCGAAACACTTTGCCAAGCTTCCGATCGGGAGTGGCGGTCTCGATATCGTCAACATCGATGCTGCCGACAAGAAAGAAGCCGTTCATGCTCGCGATCACCGAAACGCCGGCGCCCTCTTCGGGGCTTGCGATCCGCCGGCTGGCGGAAGGAACCGTGCCGAGAATGGCCGCCCTGATTGAAGGCGCAGCCCGCACATTCGTCCTGCCCTGTCGATCCACGGTCCAGGCTTCAAAACTGCACCGTTTGGCGCCCGGCGGAATGGCCTGGGCATAGGTCGGCAAGCCGGACAAGGCCAGCAGCAAGCCTGCCAAAGTCGAACCCGCCGCGATCCGCATCATTCGCATCGGCTCATGCTCCATGGGGACAGCGGTCGCAGGATGCATGCCTCGGGAAGGACGAGCAAGTGCCTGCTGCCCGAACCCTTCAGCGAATCTCGACCGGAGTCCGTGCAAGGATCCGCCTTCCATCCGGTGCCTCGAGGATATAGCGGATCTCGTATCGCCCTGCGCGATCCGGCGCCTGCAGGGTCGCCGGAGATTGACCGGCATTCGCCGTGTAGAAATAGGTCAGCTCACCACTGGTCTCCTGTGAACCCTGTGGTACGAGATCGATGTAATCCTGTCCGCCATTCGGCCCGGTCCAACTCACGGGGATGGCCGTACCCCGCTGCACGCTGGCCGGCGCCGACACGGTCGCCTGCGCGGCGGCGACGACCAGCAGCTGGTCGGCCAGGATCTTGCGGCCGCCGGCGGCCTCGAGAATGTACCGGATGCGATAGCGCCCGGCCTCGCCGGGAACGCGCAACGTCGATGTCTCGCCATCCGGGGATTGCTCGACATAGGCATAGGACAATTCACCCGCGGCCTCCTTCTGGCCATCGGGAACGATGTCGAGATAATCGCCGGCTGCGGCCGGGCCGCGCCAATGGACCGTGACCTCGCCACCGGCCACCGCATTGGGCGGAAAGGCCAGGCTCGCCACGGAGGGCGTAACCTCGATCGGAACGGTGACCAGAACCTTCCGTCCGTCCGGCGCTTCGAGGACATATCGGAGGTCATAACGCCCCGCGTCACCCGGGGCTTTCAACTGCACAGGGTTGCCGCTCTCGACATAGGCGTAGGACAGTTCCCCGGAGACGTCCTTGCTGCCCTGGCGGACGAGATCGACATAGTCGCCCGGCCTGCCGGGCCCCTTCCACGCAACCGAAAAGGCAGTGCCGGCAGGAACGCTGGCCGGCGCGTCCAGCGCAATGGGCGTATCCCCGACTGTCACGCGCGTTGTTGCCAGCACATGGCGTCGATCGGGGCCTGCCCACACATACCGCATGTCGTAGGTGCCCGGCTTTCCCGGCGCCCGAACAAGCGTCGGCTTGCCCTTCTCGATATAGACATACGACAGTTCGCCATCGACGGCTTTCCAGCCCACCGGAACAATATCAATATAGTCCAGTTTCGCGGCGGGGCCCGTCCAGTCCACGGCAAAGCCCTGGCCAATGACCGGCTTCGCCTTTGTGGCGATGGTGGCCGCCGGGAGCTTCACGGGCGGCGCGGCTTCAGGGCGAGGCGGCACGCTCACCGTCCGGCGGAGGGCATCCTGCAAGTCGCCGGCATTGCCGGCGGGAATGTACCGGCCACCGGTTTTCTCCGCGAGGCAGGCAACCTTGCGCCCCTCCTCGCGCGACAGGCCGAACCCGACGACATGGGCGGTGAACCCGACACCCGCTTTCGCAAGTTCCTCGGCAAGGGCGCAGGGATCGGCCTGGCAGGTCTCGACGCCATCGGTGATGAGGATGACCGTGGCCTTCTCCTCGGTATAGCGCAAAGAAACCGCCGCCTGCCGGACTGCCTCGGTCAACGGAGTCTTGCCCAGGAATTTCAGGCGGGCAGCGGCTTCCGACACGGCCGCCGCCTTTCCCTTGCCGGGCGGCACGACAAGCTCGATATCGGCGCAGTTGCCTTTCTCGCGATGGCCATAGGCCAGCAAGCCGATCTCGGCATCGGCCGGCGTGCCCGCCAGCACCGAGCGCAGGGCATCCCGCGCGATCTGCAACTTGGGCTTGCCTTCGATCTGGCCCCACATCGAACCGGAGGCATCAAGTACAATCAACGTGCGTTGGGCCATGGCGGGCGCCTGCCCGAGACAGAACAAGGCAAGCGCAAGAAGCCAGAGGCGCATCGTGATTCCTTCATTGTGGTGAACCGGTGTCATGAGAGCGGGTTCATGTATCCGTGTCTACCGGAAGACTACGCAGCAAAGGGTGCGCAGGCGCGGGCCCTGTTTCAGGGCCGGCCGAGGGAGAGCGTATCGCGTGCGAGGACGCGCTGGAGTACGGACAGGTCGATATGCGGCAGCAGGAGCCGGCGGAAGGCCCTGTCGACTTGCCCGAACTCATCCGCGCAGCCCTCCGCCCGGTCAGCCGGCAGAGCGCCGCGCTGGATTGCGGGGCCAAACAGTTCCGGGCTGGCGCCATAGGCGAGACACAATGTGTTGAACATGCGCTGGAGTGGCGTGCTGTGCACGTCGGCGTAATGCTTGTGATCAACGATCTTGAGGCGCCGGCGACGCAGCGACGGAAAATCGCGGATTCCCGCCTCGTTGAGGTAGATATAGACGATCCCGGCCACGAGATTCGGCGTATCCTGACGGCCGAGGCTCAGCAGCATATAAGCCGCGACCTGGTCAGCCGCATCCTCCTCGCGCCCGAGCAGCGGAATGTCGAGATAGGCGAACAGGGCGTGGGCGCCCTCGTGCAGGAACACATCCATCAACGCGCCGGCAATGGCGTGATGCTCGCTCACCCATTCCGGGCGCCGCCGGCTGGCCGCGCTTTCCATGACATATTCGATATATTCGTAGCAGATGGTCACGGCATCGCTTTCGAACCAGGCATTGACCTCACCGTCGCAGCCAGAGGTCCGGAAGGTCAGCGGTCGCGGCAGGCGGAAGGGCGATAGCAGGGTCTGGATCCGTTCGAGCACCTGCTTCTGGCGGAGCAGGTCGAGGATCGGCTGGTGTTTCGGGTCCGTCGGCGCGGTATATTCGATCAGGATCCGGCCAGGTTCGGCTGTCTGTGCCCGGGCCATGTCAGCTGCCAGGATCAAGGCGAAGGCCTGCGCGGCCAGCATCCAGGCAAGCGGCCGCAAGCCTGTTCTCCCGAAGATGCGCATGCGAGCTCCTCCCCTGCACCGGATCGGCCCGGCATCATGCGGCGCGCCGGCGCCCGCTTCAAGTGCCGCCGGTCAGTGCTGCCGGCGCCAGGATTTCATCGAGGCGTGCCTTGTCGAGAAGGCCGCGCTTGATCACGAGATCATACACACTCGCTCCGGTTTCCAGAGCTTCCTTGGCGATCGTCGTCGCGTTGACATAGCCGATATGCGGGTTGAGCGCCGTCACGATTCCGATCGAGTTCTCAACCATGCCCCGGAGCCGCGCAGCATTGGCCGTTATGCCGGTGACACAGCGATCCGCGAGGACACGGCAGGCGGCCTCGAGGTGATTGACACTCTTGAACAGGCTGTGCGCGATGACCGGCTCGAAAGCGTTGAGCTGCAACTGCCCGGCTTCGGCCGCAAAACTGATCGTCATGTCATTGCCAATCACCTCGAAAGCCACCTGGTTGACGACTTCGGGGATCACCGGATTGACCTTGCCGGGCATGATCGAGGAGCCCGCCTGCATCGGTGGAAGATTGATCTCGTTGAAGCCCGCCCGGGGGCCGGATGACAGAAGGCGAAGATCGTTGCAGGTTTTCGAGAGCTTGACCGCCACGCGTTTCAACACGCCCGAAAGCTGGACGAAGCTGCCGCAATCCTGCGTCGCCTCGACAAGGTTTACCGCTGTCTGCAGCGGAATGCCGGTGAGCTCGACAAGGTGCCGGCACACGCATGCGGCATAGCCGGGCGGCGCATTGAGCCCGGTGCCGATGGCTGTCGCGCCCATATTGATCTCGCAGATCAGGCTGGTGGCCTCACGCAGGCGCTGTTCGTCCTCGCCGAGCATGACGGCATAGGTCGAGAATTCCTGGCCGAGCGTCATCGGTACGGCATCCTGGAGCTGCGTGCGCCCCATCTTGATGATCTCGCGGAACTCGACGACTTTCTCCTCGAAAGCGTGGCGCAGATGGGCCATCGCGTCGATCAGGCGCATCACGCCGGCATAGGCCGCGATCTTCAGGGCTGTCGGATAGACGTCGTTGGTGCTCTGGCTCAGATTGACATGCTCGTTGGGATGCAGTGCCTTGTAGTCGCCTTTGGGGTAGCCCATCAGCTCGAGCGCCCGGTTGGCGATGACCTCGTTGGCATTCATGTTGGTCGAGGTGCCGGCGCCACCCTGGATGACATCAACGACGAAGAATTCGTGCAACCGGCCCTCCCGGATCTCCCGGCAGGCCATGGCGATGGCTTCGGCACGCTGGGCCGAGAGCAAACCGAGCTCGGCATTGGCCAGAGCGGCAGCCTGCTTGATGACTGCCAATGCGCGGATCAGGTCCGGATAGATCGAGATCGGCGTGCCGGTTATCGGGAAATTCTCGACCGCCCGCAGGGTATGGATGCCAAAATAGGTCTCTGCGGGGATATCACGCGGGCCGAGCAGATCGGTTTCGGTGCGGCAGAGAGTCGGGAGGGACATGGAGACTGGCCTCGGGTTCTATGCCCTCTTGCGCCTTCCGGCGGGGGCTGTTGCCACAAGGCCATCGTCCCCCGATTCCCGCAACGGCAGGCGGCCCTTTTCCTCAGAAACCGGGGAAGCCGGGTACCGGACGGGCAGGAATTCGTAATTCCGGATGCGAAGCAGGCCTAGTGTGCCAGGATCTTCGACAGGAAGAGCTGTGCCCGGTCAGAGCGGGGCGAGCCGAAGAACTCGTCCTTGCTGCGGTCCTCGATGATCTCGCCGCGATCCATGAAAACCACACGATGGGCCACCTTGCGGGCGAAGCCCATTTCATGGGTGACAACCATCATGGTCATGCCTTCCCGGGCGAGTTCGACCATGACATCCAGCACTTCCGTGATCATTTCCGGGTCGAGAGCGGAGGTCGGTTCGTCGAACAGCATCGCGATCGGATCCATCGCCAGGGCCCGGGCGATGGCCACGCGCTGTTGCTGGCCGCCGGAGAGCTGGCCGGGAAATTTCTCGGCATGTTCACTGAGGCCGACCCGGTCAAGCAGCGCCCTGCCCTTGGCCATGGCCTCCTCCCGGCTTCGGCCGAGCACCTTTTCCTGCGCGAGGCACAGATTCTCGGTGATCTTCAGATGGGGAAACAGCTCGAAATGCTGGAACACCATGCCGATCCGGGCGCGCAGCTTCGGCAGGTTCGTTCCGGGATCGGACAGGTTGATGCCATCCACCCGGATCGTTCCGGACTGGAAGGGTTCGAGCGCATTGACGCATTTGATCAGCGTCGACTTCCCGGAGCCGGAGGGGCCGCAGACCACGACGACCTCGCCCCGGTCGACGGAGGTCGTGCAGTCCTTCAGAACCTGGAATTGCGGCGAATACCATTTGGAAACGGCAGCCATTTCGATCATGGGCGCGGCGGAGTTCGACATGTTGGTTCCTCAACGGATGATCGCGGTCCGGGCCTGAAGCCGCCGGACCAGCAGCGAGGCCAGGAACGAAATCAGGAAATAGACAAGCGCAGCAAAGAGATACATTTCGATCAGGCGGCCATCGCGCTGCGCCACTTTCGAGGCTGCGCCGAGGAAATCCGTGATCGAGATGACGTAGACGAGCGAGGTATCCTGAAACAGCACGATGGTCTGCGTCAGGATGACCGGCAGCATGTTGCGCAGGGCCTGCGGCACGACGACATAGCTCATTACCTGCCGGTAGTTCAGCCCGAGCGCATAGCCGGCCGAGAGCTGTCCCTTCGGCACGGACTGGATGCCGGCGCGCATGATCTCGGAGAAATAGGCGGCCTCGAACAGGGTGAAGGTGATCAGCGCCGAGGCAAAGGCGCCCACTTCCACCGGGCGCTCCGTGCGCAGGATTGCCTGGCCGATATACGGCACGAGGAAATAGAACCAGAAGATCACCAGCACGAGCGGCAGCGAACGCATCAGGTTCACATAGCCGGTAGCCGCCAAGGCGAGGCCGGGAAGGGTGGAAAGGCGCATCAGCGCCAGAAGCGTGCCGAGCACAAGCCCGCCGAAGGCCGCAAGCGCGGTCAGCGTCAGCGTGAAGGCCATGCCTTCCTTCAATAGGTAGGGCAATGTCTTGAGAATGATGTCGAAATCAAACTGGAACATCGGTCATTTCCCGGTGACATAGCCCGGAACGGACACTGCCCGTTCGAGCCTTCGCATCAGAAACGTCAGGGTGGCATTGAGCGCGAGGTAGATCAGCGTCGCCGCGGTGAAGGCCTCGAACACCTGGAAGGAATATTCCTGCATCGCCCGCGTGCGCGCGGTGAGTTCCATCAGGCCGATGGTCAGCGCCACCGAGGTGTTCTTGACGGTGTTCAGCAATTCAGAGGTGAGCGGCGGCAGGATGATGCGGAACGCCATCGGCAGGAGGACGTAGCGGTAGGTCTGCGCGGTGGTCAGGCCAAGTGCCGTGCCCGCCATGGACTGGCCGCGCGGCAAGGATCGGATGCCCGCCTTGACCTGTTCGGCAACGCGGGACGACATGAACAGCCCGACCCCGATCGCCCCCGTCCAGAAGGACGCGTTGGGCAGGGTCTTCAGCCACATGCCGGCTGCCTTGGGCAAGAGCTCGGGCAGCACGAAATACCAGAGAAAAAGCTGCACCAGCAGCGGGATGTTGCGGAAGAACTCAACCCAGGCATCGCCGGCGAGAACCAGACCCCGATGCTGCAGGGTGCGGATCACCCCGATGATCGAACCGAAAACAAGCGCGATCACCGCAGCGAGGGCTGCTGCTGCCAGCGTCCAGCGCAGGCCCATCAGCAGCATGTCGAGATAGGTGCCGGTGCCTTCGGGATTGAGCTCCCAGAAGATACCCCAGTTCCAGTTGTAGCTCATGTCCAGCCCCTGCGAATGGGGCAAGGGCATGCGGGGAGACGCACGCCCTTGCCCTGCGATGTTCAATAGGCGGCAGGATCAGCCGAGTCCGTCGGCTTCTCGAGCATTTTCCTGAGCATCGCATTCAGCGGCACGTTGAGATTGATCCCGTTCGGGGGAATGGGGCTGAGGAACCATTTCCTGTACAGGGCCTCGCCCTCCGGGCTCTTGAACAAGGCCGCGGTGGTCCGGTCCGCCAGCGCCTTGAACTGCGCATCATCCTTGCGGAGCATGATCCCGTAGGGTTCGGGCAACGAGAAGGCCTCGTCCGACAACTGGTAAAGACCCGGATCCTTCGACGAGGCCACGAGGCTCGCCAGCAGGATATCGTCCATGATGAAGGCTTCCGCACGATCGAGTTCGACCAGCAGGAACGCTGCCGCATGGTCCTTGGCCGGCAGGACGGTCAGGCCGAGATTCTTCGCGGCATTGGCCTCGACAACCTGCTTCATGTTGGTCGTTCCCGCGGTCGAAACGACGGTCTTGCCCTTGAGATCCTCGATCTTCTTCAGGTTCTTCGCCTTCTTGGACACGAAAGCAGATGCGGTCAGGAAATGGGTGTTGGTATAGGCGACCTGCTTCTGGCGCTCGGCATTGTTGGTGGTCGAGCCGCATTCGAGATCGATCGTGCCGTTCGCCATCAGCGGAATCCGCGTCGAGGGCGTAACCGGCAGGAGCCGGACATCCAGCTTGTCCATCTTCAGTTCGGCTTTGACGGCTTCAACGATCTTGCCGCAGATATCCATCGAGTAGCCGACAACCTTGGCATTGTTGTCGATATACGAGAACGGGACCGAACTCTCGCGATGGCCGAGGGTGATCGCCCCGGTTTCCTTGATCTTCTTCAGCGTGCCCGTAAGGTCCTGGGCAGAGGCAAGTCCTGGCAGCGCCAGAAGCGCTACGGCAATTCCGAACAGTTTCATCGAGGTTCTCCCGTTTGCAGCACGTCGCTCCCGCAGGAGCATGGATCCGGCCCGGACCTCGCGGCCCGGGTGTCTCGCGAGGCCTTTCCGGCCTTCTCCCAGCTGCTTTCACAGCCGTTTCCGGCTCCGGGCCAGGATGTTCCCGCCCTTTCGATCCGGTATGGCCAGTGAAACAAATCCGCGACACAGGAGCCAATGCAAAGAACGCAACGGATCATGCGTGCCGGCGCGCCCGATGAACCCGGCGGGAGGATGCCGACCGCCAACCCGATGCAGAATCTGCATCAAGCCAACGAACGGAACCCCCAGTTCCGGGGCGAAACCTTAAAGGTCCAATGCCATTTCGAATCCGCCATAGATCAGGCGCTTGCCGTCGAACGGCATCGGGTTCGCGCCTGGCTGCATGCGCGGATCCTGCATCATGCGCGCCCAGCCGGAATCCCGGACGGCCTTCGAGGGCCAGACGAGCCAGGCGAAAACCACCGTCTCGCCCGGCTCTGCCTTCACGGCCATCGGAAACGAGGTCAGCTTGCCATCGGGAACATCATCACCCCAGCATTCAACGGACCGGATTGCCCCGAACTCCTTCATGATCCCGGCCATGAGCGTTGCATGCTCCAGGTAGGCTTCACGATTTGCGGTCGGCACCGCGGCAACGAACCCATCGATATAAGACATTTGCTTCTCCTCTCGGCCTGTCAGGCGGCTGCGTTTTCAATGGCGGCGATGTTGATCCGTTTCATTTCCATCATGGCCCGGAACACGCGCCCTGCCCTTTCCCGATCAGGATCGGCGATGAGGTGCAGCAGGCGCGACGGAATGATCTGCCAGGAAAGACCGTAACGATCCTTCACCCAGCCGCATTGCTCGGCTTCGGGATGGGCGGACAAGGCATCGGAGAGACGCTCGATCTCGCCTTGCGTCTCGGCAGGGACCATCAGGGAAACGGCCTCGTTGAACCGGAAATGCGGTCCTCCGTTCAGGCCCACGAAGCGCCTCCCCATCAGCGTGAATTCAACTGTCAGGACCGAACCGGCCTTGCCCGAGGGGAAATCGTCCGGCGCGTGGTGGATGGCATCGACCCGGCTGTCGGGAAGCAGGGACGCGTAGAATTCCGCTGCCTCCTGCGCTGCGCCGTCGAACCAGAGGCAAGGCGTCACTGTCTCCATGGAAGGATCCTTTGAATTGTCTGGAAAAGGCGGTTCCGCGCGTCGGTCAGGCCGGGTCCGACGGCCCGGACGGGGCCGTGACAAGGCGCTCCAGCTTGTGAAGGGAATCCTGCCAGCCCAGGTAACAACTCTCCGGCGGGATTGCATCCGGGATGCCACTCTGCTCGATCGTCAGCTCGGTGCCGCAGGAAACCGCCCTGAGGCCAACCACAACGCGGATTTCGCCCGGCAGGCCGGGATCATCGAAGCGGTCCGTGTAGACGAGCCGCTCGGATGGCACGAGTTCGAGAAACTCGCCGCCGAAGCTGTGGACATGGCCATTCGCGAAATCCCGGAACGACATCCTGAAGGTCCCGCCGACCTTCGGCTCGAGGGCGTGCACCGTACACAGATAGCCATTCGGTGGCAGCCAGCTTGCAAGGGCGTCCGGCTCGAGAAAGGCACGATAGAGCCTGTCCGGGCTTGTGGCGAAGACGCGATGTAGGCGAACGGTTCCGGGCATACAGGTTCTCCGTGTCAGGGACTGGGATCGGGATTGGCGCCTGCCGACGTGAAGAGCAGGCGGATGTACCGCGTGAGATGATCGACGCTGTCCCGCGCGATTGCCGGGCCACCGCTCCCCTTGGCGAGGATGAAGGCGCCCTGCAGGACAACCTGGCTGTGAAGAGCCAGCCCGGACGCCGTCCAGCCTGTCGACGCGCCTTCGGGGTCAAGCCCGCGCGCCAGCATGGCGGCAGAGATCATGGGCTCGAGCGTTGCTGCGTGGCTGGCGATCGATTCCTGGCAGGCCGCAGCGATCGCAGGATGCTGGGCATAGACTTCCTGGAGCATCGTGCCTGCAAGGCAGGTGAACTCGCATAATTCACCGCCAAGGATGTCCCGCCGGAACCGGAGATAGGCCAGCAGTCTTTCCAGAGGATCCTCGACCTGCTGGTAAGGCGCGGCAGCAAAAAGGGCGCCCGTCATCTTCGACCAATACTCGGCCGCCGCGATCCCCAACGCTTCCTTGCTGGCGAAATGGTGGAAGAAGGCCCCCTTTGTCACGCCGGCTTCAACGCAGAGATCATCCACGCTTGTCGCGGCAAACCCTTTCGACCGGACGACCTTTACGGCGGCTTCAAGCAGTTTCTCGCGGGCGTTGACCGAGCGGCTCATGGAAAGACATCCTTTGAGCGCGAAGATAGATACCAACCGGTTGGTATGTCAAATAGCCAATCCCCTCTTCTCTGGGTCTGTACGCCGCTATCGGATCGGGCTACCGCGTGCCTGGCTTCCCACGGTCGCTGCGGAACGCCCTGGTGATCCATTCGACGAAGGCCAATACGTCCGGATGACCGTCATCCTCCCGCCGGAAGATCAACCGATGCGCCACCACGGGAATTCCGACCTCGCCGAACGGCAAAATGAGCCGGCGCTGATCGAGATAGCCCTTGGCCTGCAATGTCGATTCGAGCACGATCCCGAGGCCGTCAGCGGCGGAAGCAAGGGCAAGATGTGCCCGGTCGAACTGGAAGCCGCGCGGGTTGAGCGTCAGGCCCGGCGCGAAACGGGCTGACCATTGCGGCCATTGCACAACGCAGCGAAGGGAATGCAGCAGCGGCACGCGACCGATATCCGCGAAGGCACCGATATGGTGCTCGGCCACGAAGGCGGGGCTCGCCATGGGGACGATCGTCTCGTCCGCGAGGACGATCGCCTCGCAGGTTTCAGGCACCGGACGCGCATACTGAATGTCGATCAGGATCCCGTCCTGCCCGAGCCGGGCAGGCTCATGGCTGGCGAAGAGCGCTATATCGATGGCCGGGTGCTCGCGCATGAAATCCTTCAACCGCGGCACCAGCCAGAGAGTCGCAAAGCTCGGCGAACAATGGATCGGCAGGCGACGCGCGCCCGCCCCGGTCGCGAGCCGGTTGGTCGCCGCGATCAGGCGGGCGAAGCTTTCCGAGATCGTCGTGGCATAGGCCAGTGCCTCCTCGGTCGGTGTCACCTGCCGCTTGTCACGCAGGAAGAGGCGCTGGCCGAGCATGCCCTCCAGCGCCCGCATCTGGTGGCTGATGGCGGAGGGCGTCAGGCCCAGCGACTTGGCGGCTCCGGCGAAACTGCCGGATTCGATGACAGCCTGAAAGGTCGCCAACCACTGAAGCGGAGGCATATTGCCCAGCATTGATGAATACTCCTCATCTTTTTCCGCATCCTAATTCGCTTTTCGCACGGGAGAAACATGTTAGCGTCTGCTTTGAGGAATGCTGCTCATGAGACACGAAGCAGCATCCGGCCGGGAAGAAACGATCGCCAGGACGCGGCATGACGGAACCACGGGATTCCGGCTGCCTTTCTGCGCGCTTCCTTCCGGCCATGATGTGGATCGGTTCGGCCACGCGCCGACAGGAAAGGAAGGCCAGGCCCCATGAATCTTCACCGCATGCTGCTGGAACGCCAGTCTGCCGGAAAGCCGATCACCATCGGGATCATCGGCGCGGGGAAATTCGGAACGATGTTCCTGTCGCAGGCCCGCCAGACAGCCGGGATGCATGTCGTGGCGGTGGCCGATCTCAATACGACGCGGGCGCGCTCCCAGCTCAAGCTGGCCTGCTGGCCGGAAGAGCAATATGCCGCGACTTCGCTCGACGACGCGCTGATGAACGGCGCGACGCTGGTCACCGAGAATGGTGACAGCCTCGTCGCCCATCCCGGCATCGAGGTGATCATCGAGGCGACCGGCGATCCCGGCGCGGGCATCCGCTTCGCGCTGAAGGCGATCGAGAACGGCAAGCACATCATCATGGTCAATGTCGAGGCCGATGCCGTGGCGGGCCCGTTGCTCGCCCGCAAGGCGAAGCAGGCCGGCGTGGTGTATTCGCTGGCCTGGGGCGATCAGCCGGCGCTGATCGCCGACCATGTCGACTGGGCGCGCGCAGCGGGATTCCGGGTGGTCGCTGCCGGCAAGGGCACGCGCTACCACCCGACCTATCACCAGTCGACGCCGGATACGGTGTGGGACATTCTCGACAAGTACATGAAGATCCGCGACCGGAATTCCATCAACCCGAAGATGTTCAATTCCTTTGTCGACGGCACCAAATCCGGCATCGAAATGACGGCGGTGTGCAACGCGACCGGGCTGGAAAGCCAGACCGAAGGGCTTTCCTTCCCGCCGGCGACCCGGTTCGAGCATGCCGAGATCTGCAAGCCGAAATCCGATGGCGGCGTGCTGGAACGCAAGGGCGTGACGGAGGTGACATCCTCGGTCTATCGCGACGGCAGCGATGTGCCGCATTCGCTGGTGATGGGCACCTATGTCGTCTTCGAGACGGACAGCGCCTATTCCGAGGAATGCTTCCGCGAATACTCGATGCTGCAAGACAGATCCGGCAAGTATTCCTGCCTGTACCGGCCAACGCACATGATCGGCCTCGAACTGGGGATCTCGGTGGCCTCGGCGGCGCTCCGCAAGGAGCCAACAGGGGCGCCGGTCTGCTTCAATGCCGATGTCGTGGCCACAGCTAAGCGCGATCTCAAGGCCGGCGAGATGCTCGACGGCGAAGGCGGCTTCTGCGTCTGGGGCAAGCAGACCCCGGCCAAGGCCTCGCTGGCCGAAGGCTACCTGCCGCTCGGGCTCGCGCACAAGATCAAGCTCAAGCGCGACATTCCGCAGGGAGCCCGCCTGAAATGGTCGGATGTCGAATTCGACCCCAACGATGCCGCCATCAAGGTTCGCCGCGAGATGGAAGCCCTGTTCTCGAGCTGAAAGTCCAACGACATGCCGGAGACAGAACCGTCTCCGGTTTCAACCGCCAGAGCCCGAAACGGGCCAGCATCTTTCCAGGGAGGAAAACATGACAAAGCCGTTCGAAATGTCAGCCAGCCGCCGCACCGTCCTGCTGGGCACGGCCGGTCTTGCCGGAATGGTGGCGATGCCCGCCATCCTTAGGGCCCAGACCGTGAAATGGATCGGGGCTTCCGCAACCCCGCCGACGGATTTCATCGCACAGGGGCTCGATTTCTTTGCCGCCCGCGTCAAGGAGCTGACCAAGGGCCAGATCGAGATCGCCACGCACCATGCCGGATCGCTGGGCGGGGAGCGCGAGCATGTCGAAGGGCTGCTTCAGGGCTCGATCCATGTGGCCTCGCCAGGCGCGGCGATCCTCGGCGGCTGGTACAAGCCCGCAGAGGTCTGGACCTACCCCTATCTGTTCAAGAACGTGGCCCACAAGGACAAGGTCATGACGAGCGTCATGACCGAGTATGGCGATGATGCCGGGGCGCAGGCCAAGCTCCGTCCGATGGCCTCGATCCCCCGCATGCCGCGCATGCTCTCCTCGAACCGCGTGGTCAAGAGCCCGGCCGATATGAAGGGCTTCAAGATCCGCGTGCCCGAAACCACCATGTGGCGCCGGACCTTCGAGCGGTTCGGCGCCTCACCGACGCCGCTGCCCTGGCCGGAAGTGTTCCAGGCGTTGAAGTCGGGTATCATCGAGGGGCAGGAAAACCCGATGGCACTGACCTACAATGGTGGCATTTTCGACGTGAACAAGAACTTCGCGCTGACCGAGCACATGATGCAGGACAACATGATCGTCATCGCGGAAGCCACCTATCGCCGCGTCAACGAGGACCAGCGGAAGGCGCTCGTGCAGGCCTCCCGTGACATGGAGGATGCCCTGCGTCCGAAGGTCATCGCGGATGACAACCGGATCCTTGACCTGGTCAAGGCCAAGAACATCGCCATCAACGAGGTCGACAAGGACGCCTTCCGCAAGGCGATCGATGGCATGGAAGCCGAGTTCACCCATGTGAAGAAGTGGGTGGAGCGGATCAAGACCATCGCCTGAAACCGGCCTCTCCCTCGCCGGATCCCCGCGCCCGGGGATCCGGCACTTTTCATTCTTGTCCCGGAGGCCCGATGTCGGCATCCCCTGGAATCGTTCTCGGCTGGCGGCGGCTCTGCGATGCTGCCGAAACGCTGAGCCGCTTCATTGTCGGCGGCGCGATCCTCGCGATCGTCAGCATCACGATCCTCTCGGTCTGGTATCGTTACGCGCTCAACGCACCGCTTTCCTGGACAGAGCAGATGTGCCGGATCCTGTTCGTCTGGTCGGTCTTCGCCGGCGCGGCGATCCTATATCGCCAGATGCTGCATATCGCCATCGACATGATGGTCGTCATGCTGCCGCCCGGCCTTCAGAAGATCGTGGGCTGGATCAACCAAATCCTGATGCTGCTGACGGGCATCCTGATGCTCGTCTACGGGCTGCAGATCTCGATCGGAACGCTGGACCAGACGTTCGGCGCGCTGGAAATCTCGCCTGCCAGTTTCTACTTCGCCGCGCCCTATTGCGGATTGCTGATCGTGGTGTTCTGGGTCGAGAAGCTGTTCGACCCCGCCCGGCGAGAGCCGCTCGGCGAAATCCATCTGTGAGGATGCATCATGGCCAGCATTCTCATATTCTCCTTCATCATGCTGATGGCGATTGGCCTGCCGATCGCCTTTGCGATGGCGCTGGCCTCGGTCGCCACGATCGCCAATCATCCTTCGCTGCCCTTTTCTGTCTTCATCCAGCGCGCCCTGATCGGCGCTGACAGCTATTCGCTTCTTGCGATCCCGTTCTTCATCCTCGCCGGCAACATCATGAATGTCGGCGGAATCACTGCCCGGATCATCAACTTCGCGAATGCCTGCGTCGGTCGCTTTGCTGGCGGGCTGGGCCTGACAACCGTGATGAGCTGCATGGTCTTTTCCGGCGTGTCCGGTTCGGCGGTTGCGGATGCAACCGCTCTCGGCAAGGTCCTCATTCCCGGCATGAAGAAGGCCGGCTACGAGCCCGGCTTCGCGGCCTCGATCACCGCCTCGGCCTCGGTGATGGGGCCGATCATCCCGCCCTCCATCCCGTTGGTGATCTACGGGCTCTCCGTGGGCAAGGGGGTTTCGGTCGCAGCGCTGTTCCTCGGCGGCGTGATCCCCGGATTGCTGCTCGGCTTCGGACTCGCGGCCGTGACCTATCTGATCGCGCGGAAGCGCAACTACCCGGTGCATGAAGCCGTGCCGATGCGGCAGGTTCTCCAGTCCGGCTCGAAGGCGATCTGGGCTCTGATGATGCCCTTCGTCATCCTGTTCGGCGTGACGGGCGGCGTGGTGACGGTAACGGAAAGCGCTGCATTCGCCGTGATGTATGCGCTTTTCGTGTCGATGGTGATCCACCGGGAACTCTCGGTCAGGCAGCTCTGGGCGATCTACGTGCAATCGGGCATCGATTCCGCCGTGGTGATGATCATCATTGCCTTTGCCGGCGCTTTTGGCTGGCTGATGGCGGTATCCGGCCTGCCACGGGAAATCGCGGCCTGGATCGGCAGCGTTTCGTCCAACCCGATCGTCATCCTCCTGCTGATCAATGGCCTGCTGCTGGTCGTGGGCTGCTTCATGGAAGCGATCGCGGCCATGATCATCCTGATCCCGGTGCTGATCCCGATCGTGGAGGCCGCCGGAATCGATCTCGTCCATTTCGGGCTGGTCATGGTGTTCAACCTGATGCTGGGCCTTCTGACGCCTCCGGTCGGGATCCTGCTTTACATCTGCGGCAACTTTGCATCGGTGAAGATCGAACGCGTGGTCCGCGAGGTCATGCCATTCCTCGGCGTCGGCTTCCTCGTGCTGTTCGTGATCACGCTGTTCCCCGAGGTGGTGCTTTGGCTGCCAAGGGTCTTGCTCTGACCGCTGCAACCGGGCAAGCCAGCCACAGGCAAATGGGAGGTTCACCATGGTTCAGGGCCTGATCATCGGGATCGGCGCCACGATCGTCTTCGATCTGTGGAACCTTCTCCTGAACCGGTTTTTCGGCATTCCGCTGCCGAACTGGGCGATGGTGGGCCGCTGGTTCCGCCACATTTTCCGCGGGCAGTTCCTGCATGAGGATATTGCCCGCGCCGAACCTGTGGCGCACGAACGCGTCTGGGGCTGGGCCTTCCATTATGCGGTCGGCGCGAGTTTCGGCCTCGCAACCGTGGTTCTCGGCGGGCCGGGCTGGACATCCAGCCCGACACTTCTTCCCGCGATGGCGATCGGGCTCGGCACGGTCCTGCTCGGCTGGTTCGTCCTTGCCCCGGGCATGGGCGCGGGCATCGCCGCGCGCCTAAGGCCCAATGCAGTACATATCCGGGGGCTCAACCTGCTTGCCCATACCGTCTTCGGGTTGGCCATGTATGGGCTGGCCCGGCTGATCAGCTAGAACGATCCCCGCCCCTCAGCGCGCAAGGCCGAGGGCCACGAGATGGTCGACGCCCTTCATCAGGTTCGCCTGATCCTTGACCTCGAGGATCAGCCGCGCGGCCGGGCTGGCGACAGCAAGCGCCCGAAAGATGGCAGGCCAGTTCACGCTGCCCTCGCCCGGGTGCCAATGCCGGTCAGCATAGCCATCCATATCCTGAAGGTGGACATGCGCCAGCGCCGACCCTGCCTTGTGGACATAGACATCGACCGGCGGCGCGCCGGTCGAGACATGGGCATAATGGGCATGGCCCGTATCGATTGACACGCGGACAGGGTCCCCGAGGGCCTCCGCCAGCCGGACGCGTGCCGAGGGGTCCTTGTCCTCGATATTCTCGATGACAAGTTCGCAGCCGATATCCCGAGCACGGACAATCACCGGGGCAAGGCATTCCGCAACACGCCCGACCATCTTCTGCTCGGCACCCGGAAAAGCATCGAGATTGTTGTAATCCCAGGTCGTGAACGGGGAATGGATCACCATCTGCGTGGCACCGAGCCGTTCCGCGATCACCAGCGCCTGCAGGAAGCGCTTCTGGACCACCGCTCGAACCAGTGGATCCTCGGTGGAAATCCGGAAACCCCAGAACGGACCATGAAGCCCGAGGCGACCGTGATATCCGTCGAGCAGTCCGGCAATCTCATCCGCAACCGCCTCGGCATCGCCATCGAGCAAAGTGTGCTCAATGAAATCCTGGATCTCGAGATCGCGCTGATGGTCAAGGAGCCATTGCCGGTGGAGCGGCAACGTGCGCCGGCTAAGGGCCGCCCCGAGGAGCGGCAAGGATGGAACAGGAACAGTCATCGTGGTTCTCCGGTCAAGCTTCGGCTGTTTCCGTGGCGCCTCTCCATGACAGGCTGATGATGGCCGGCTTCATCGTGCCGGAGACGGGGCCGTGCCGCTCCTGCCGGCCTGCGCCCCCGTGTCATCAGACTGTCGTGACGCTGCGCTAGCGCTCGCGAAAGTGAACCCCAAACCCGCCAAGAGGGCCCCTAATGATCCTGCGCCGTCTGTTCCTTGCCGCCGCCATCGCCATGACTGCCGGCCTTCCGGCCATCGCCCAGGAAAAGATCCGCTTCGCGGTGACCGATGTCGACGGTCTCGAGAGCCTGCAGCGCGAATTCGGGCCGTTCAAGGACGCATTCGAGAAGGTTTCGGGCCTGAAGGTCGATTTCTTCGCCGTATCGGGCCGCACCGCCGCTGTTGAAGCCATGGCGGCGGATCAGGTTGATTTCGTCCTGACCGGTCCGGCCGAATATGTCGTGTTCAACGCCCGCATGAAGGCGCAGCCGGTCGTTGTGTGGGAGCGGCCGAACTATCGCTCGTCGATCGTGGTTCCCGACAACAGCCCGATCAAGACGCTCGCGGACCTGAAGGGCAAGAAGGTCTCGTTCGGCGAGATCGGCTCGACCTCCCAGCATCTCGCGCCGGCGACCATTCTTGCCGATGGCGGCCTCGCCTATGGCAAGGATTACGAGCCGGTTTTCCTGAAGCTCAACGTGGCGGCCGAGGCGTTGCTGCGGAATGATATCGCGGCGATCGGGATGAACCAGACGCATCTCGAGCGCATCACCAAGGCCTTCCCGAACCAGAAGTTCCGCACCCTCGGCGATGGCGCGAACCTGCCGAACGACCTGATTGTCGTCTCGTCGAAGGTGAAGCCGGAAACCGTTGCGAAGTTCCGCGCTGCCTTCCGTGATCATGGCCCGATGCTGCTCGGCGCAATCACGACAACCAAGGAGAACGCCAAATTCGTCGGCGGAAAGTTCCTCTGGGATGTGCAGGACAAGGATTATGACCTCGTCCGCAAGATGTTTGTGAATGTCGGCGTGCGCGAATTCACGAAGTTCATCGGCGGCTGAACCATGGCGCTAGCCCTTGCCTTGCCGGACGAGTCCCTGATCGAAGCGCTCACTCCAGCGCTCCGGATCCAGGGGCTCCGCAAGGCATTCGGCGCCCGGACAATTCTTGACGGCCTGGATCTCGAGGTCGAGCCGGGCACCGCAGTCGCCCTGATCGGGGCCAACGGCGCGGGTAAATCGACCTTGCTGCGCATGCTGGTGCGGTTGATCGAACCGGATGCCGGCCAGATGACGTTGCTCGGAGAAGCTGTGACGGAGCTGGCTCCCGGTCCCCTCCGCACGTTCCGGCGCCGGGTCGGCATCGTCTTCCAGCGGCATAACCTTGTCGGGCGGTTATCCGCTCTGAGCAATGTCCTTCATGGCGTGCAGGCGCGGAAAAGCGGCCCACGGACATGGCTTCAGGCGCTTGCACCGGCTGCGGACCGGGCCGAGGCTCTCGCCTGCCTCGCCGAGGTCGGCCTCGCCGATCGCGCGCTCCAGCGCGCGGATTCCCTGTCCGGTGGTCAATCCCAGCGTGTGGCAATCGCCCGCATGCTGATGCAGCGACCGGAATTCATCCTTGCCGATGAACCGGATGCCAGCCTCGATCCGCGTTCGGGCGAGGAGATCATGGACCTGCTCTACCGGCTTGCCAAGGACAAGGGCCTGACATTGATCGTGATTTCGCATCGGCTCGAACATACCATTCGTTATTCGGACCGGATCGTCGGCCTCGCGGACGGGCGCATCACGCTGGACAGGCCCTCGCGCCAAGCCGATCCGCGCCATCTCCGGCAATTCTTCACCGGACGGGACCACGAGGAATGAGCCTGCCTTCGCCGGCTGTCGCCGTGCCCCGCTGGGACCGGCCAAATGCCCTCACTTTCATTCTCACCGTCCTCGCCCTGGCCTTCCTTGTCTGGTCATTCTCGAATGTCGGGCTTTCATGGGAGCGGATGCAGCGTGGATTTCCGGCGCTGGGTTCTATCCTCGACCGGATGTTTCCGCCGGACCTCGAACGGCTGCCACAGATCCTGCGTTCCTTGCTCATCACATTCCAGATGGCGCTTGTCGGTTGTGTGCTCGGGCTGATCCTCGCATTCCCGCTGGCCATCCTTGCAGCCGACGGTCTCTCGCCCCATCCCGTCATCAAGCAATTGGCACGCGGGCTGATTGCCTTCTTCCGAACCGTGCCGGACCTCGTCTGGGCGCTGCTCTTCGTGATCGCGGTCGGGCTCGGGCCGGCAGCCGGTGTCATGGCAATCATGGTCGACAAGATCGGCTTTGCGGGGCGCTTCTTCGCGGAAGCGATGGAAGAAGTCGACAAGGGTCCGCAGGAAGCGCTGGCAGCAATCGGCGCGACGCGTTCCGGGCTGATCTTCTCCGCCGTCGTGCCGCAGGCCCTGCCCTCTTTCATCGCCACGTCACTGTTCAGCCTCGAAAAGGCGGTGCGCGGCTCTGTGATCCTCGGGCTTGTCGGGGCCGGCGGCATCGGCGTCGAGCTCAAGGTGGCCTTCGACCTGTTTGACTACGACACGGCGGCGACAATCATCATCGCAGTGTTCCTGCTGGTCGTTCTGGTCGAGCAGGTCTCGAACCGCGTCCGCAAGCGGCTGCTCTGACAGCGCAGGATGCGTTAGCCGGCGCGACGCCAAAGTGACATCAGGCCATCACCGGCATGTCATCGCCGGTCGCTAGCGGAACGACAGATCGGCAATCAACGGTTGCCGACAGCACCCGCCCTTGGGGCGATCTCATCACGGGGAAGCCGATGTCCAGACGCATTCTTGCCGCCGCAGCGCTTGCGGCCACTACCCTTGGGCTTGCCGGTCCGGCCCAGGCCCAGCAGCGCATCCAGTTCGAGTTCTGGTATGGCCTGACCGGCCGTCTCGGCGAGATCATGGAAGAGCATTGCAAGCGCTTCAATGACAGCCAGACCAAGTACGAGGCCAAGTGTGTCGGCCAGGGTGGCTACGACAAGGCCGAGCAGAACACGATTGCCGCCTTCCGCTCGAAGCAGCACCCGACGCTCGTCCAGATCTATGATGCCGGCACCGTCAATTTCATGCTCTCCGGCGCGACCTATAATGCGCCGGATCTCGCGCGCGACTTCAACATGAAGATCGACTGGTCGGGCTATTTCCCCGGCATCGCGAACTATTACGCCACGTCGAAGGGCCAGATGTGGTCGTTCCCCTACAATTCCTCGACCGCCCTGCTCTACTGGAACAAGGATGCGTGGGCGAAGATTGGCAAGACCAAGGCGCCGGAGACGATCGAGGAATGGTGGGACGATGTCCGCGCCATGAAAAAGGCGGGTGTCGAGTGCGGCTTTGCCTTCGATTACGATACCTGGATGCCGCTGGAACAGTTCTCGGCGATCCACAACCTGCCGATCGCGACCAAGAACAACGGCTATGACGGCCTCGATGCCGAAGTCATGTTCAACAAGACCAAGTTCGCCGATTACATGAAGGACTGGAAGAAGCTGCTCGACGAGGGCGTTGCCCGGATCCAGACCGCCCAGACCGGCAAGACCATCCTGCAGGCCTTCACCGACGGCTCCTGCGCCTCGATGCTGAGCTCGGTCGCCAACCATGGTGTCGTGGGTTCGACCGCCAAGCCGGGCCTGAACTGGGGTGTCGCCAAGCTGCCGGTCTACAAGGACTTCAAGCGTCATAACAGCCTCGTCGGCGGCGCCTCGCTCTGGATCCTCCAGGGCAAGTCCAAGCCGCAATACGAAGCGGCTGCTGCCTATATCCAGTTCCTCCTCCAGCCGAAGGAAGAGCAGTGGTTTGCCGATGTGACCGGCTACATCCCGGTCACCCAGGCGGGCTACAAGGCGATGGTGGATGCCGGGTTCTATGCCGATCCCAAGCGCCAGGGCCGCGAAATCGCCATCGAGTCGCTGACCTTCACGCCCCCGACCGCCGTGTCGCGCGGAATCCGCCTCGGCAACTTCACGCAGATCCGCGCCGAGATCCGCTCGGAGCTCGAAGCCGCGTTCACCGGCAAGAAGGACGTCCAGACCGCGCTGGATGATGCCGCCCAGCGTTCGAACCAGATCCTCCGTCGGTTCGAGCAGACCTTCAAGGGCAAGCAGCTGCCCTGATCGCCGCCCTCTGAACCCTTGTCCCGGGCCATACGGCCCGGGACCTCTCTTTTCGGGGAAGCGGCATGGACAGGCGCGCCACCTTTGACAATCTCTGGCTCGCCGGCGCCCTCGTGGCTCCGCAGATCCTGCTGGTTGTCGTGTTCTTCTACTGGCCGACGATGCAGGCGCTCTATTGGGCCTTCTCGACCCAGCCGCCATTTGGCGGAACCAACCAATGGGTAGGCTGGCAGAATTTCGAGCAGATCTTTTCGGATGCCGTGTATTGGAACTCGGTCCGCGTCTCTATCGTCTTCGCGATCCTCTCGACGGCCCTGTCGATCGGCATGGCCCTGCTCCTCGCGCTGATGATCGACAGGCAACTTGCGGGGCACAAGGCCTATCGCTTTGTCTATTTCTGGCCCTATGCCATCGCCGCGCCTGCGGTCGGGCTCGCCTTTCGCTTCATCTTTGCGCCGGATGCCGGGTTCGTTTCAGCCATCAACCAGCTTGCTCCCAATCTCTGGAACCCCGCTCTCAAGGGCTGGGATGCGATGCTCCTCATCGTGATCGCCAATTCCTGGAAGATGATGGCCTATAATTTCATCTTCTTCCTCGCCGCGCTCCAGAGCATTCCGCGCAGCCTCGTCGAGGCGGCGGCGATGGATGGCTCTGGCGTCCTCCGCCGCGCGCGCGACATCCAGATCCCGCTGCTTGCGCCAACCCTGTTCTTCCTGCTGGTCATCAACATCACCGAAAGCTTCGTCGACAGCTTCGGCATTGTTGACATCACCACCGGCGGCGGGCCGGCCCGCGCCACGGATCTGATGGTCTTCAAGATCTATTCCGACGGGTTCAAGGGCCTCGACTACTCGATGGCAGCAGCGCAATCGATCGTGCTGATGCTGCTCGTGATCGGCCTGACCTTCGTCCAGTTCCGCTATGTCGAGAAACGGGTGCATTATGCGTGATGCCGGCATGATCGAACGCGCCCCTCTGCTGAACGCGGTGACGCATGTCCTCATGATCGCAGGGCTGCTGATCGCGGCCTTCCCGATCTACGTGGTCTTCATCGCCTCGACGCATGACCTGCCGACGGTGAACCGGGTGCCCATGCCGCTCTGGCCGGGCGAACATCTCGTCCAGAACTACACGACGGTGTGGAACAAGTCTGATTTCGGCGCAAAGATGATCAACTCGCTGATCGTCGCTACCGGTGTCACGATCGGGAAGATCACCCTTGCTGCCCTGACCGCCTTCTCCATCGTCTTCTTCCGCTATCGGGCGCGAATGCTGATCTTCTGGGCGATCTTCATCACGCTCATGCTGCCGCTTGAAGTGCGCATCGTCCCGACCTATGCCGTTGCTGCCGATGTGGCCGAGCCGCTGCGCTGGCTGGTCTGGCTGTTCGGGTTCGAACTTGGCATCGCTCCGATCAACCTGCTGAACACCTATACCGGCCTGATCCTGCCGCTGGTCGCCACGGCAACGGGCACCTTCCTCTACCGCCAGTTCTTTCTGACGATCCCGGATACGCTGGTGGAGGCCGCCCGCATGGATGGCGCCGGACCGCTGCGATTCTTCCGCGAGCATCTTCTCCCGCTCTCCCGCAACAACATGGCGGCGCTGGCAACCATCATGTTCGTCTATGCCTGGAACCAGTATCTCTGGCCCTTGCTGATCACCACCGATGCCCGGATGGCCACCGCGACCATGCAATTGCAGAAGATCGTGCCCGGCCCACTTTTCGGGCAGCCGCCGGTCTGGAACGAGGCCATGGCCGCCACGCTTCTCGTGATGGTGCCCCCGCTTCTCGTTGTCATTTTCATGCAGGGCGCCTTCGTGCGCGGCCTCGTCGCCACTGACAAGTAAACCCGAACTGGAGGCTCTCCATGGCCGATATCGCGATCCGGAATGTCGAGAAATCCTACGGCAAGACCGCCGTCCTGCATGGCATCGACCTGCAGATCGCGGACGGTGAATTCCTGGTCATCCTCGGGCCTTCTGGGTGCGGAAAATCTACCTTGCTGCGGATGATCGCAGGGCTGGAAGGCATCAGCCGGGGCGAGATCGCCATTGCCGGCCGCGTCGTCAACGCCCTGGAACCCCGTGAGCGCGGCTGCGCCATGGTGTTCCAGAACTATGCGCTCTATCCGCACATGACGGTTGGGGAAAACATTGGCTATGCGCTCAAGGTCGCGGGCCTGCCGAAGCCGGAGCGGGAGCGCCGCGTCGCGGAGATCGCGCGGATTGTCGGGCTGGAGGCGTTTCTGGCCCGCCGGCCCAGCGAATTGTCTGGCGGGCAGCGTCAGCGCGTGGCCATGGGGCGAGCGATGATCCGCGAGCCGAAAGTCTTCCTGTTCGACGAGCCGCTGTCGAACCTCGATGCCAAGCTCCGCGTGCAGATGCGGCTCGAAATCCGGCGCCTCCATCAGCGACTGCAGGCGACTTCGGTCTTTGTCACCCATGACCAGATCGAAGCCATGTCTCTGGCCGACAGGATCGTCGTGATGAACCAGGGGCGGATCGAGCAGGCTGGGCCGCCCCGCCTGCTCTATGCCGAGCCCGCCACACGATTCGTGGCTTCCTTCCTCGGAGCGCCGGCGATGAACCTTTTGCCCGCGACCATCATTGCGAAGGATCGCGCACGCATGGCCGACGGGACGGAGATCGCCCTTGATCCGGCCCGCTTCATCGTCGAGATCGGGCAGGCTGTGGAGATCGGCATCCGGCCCGAGGATGTCATGATCGTCTGGCCGGGAAGCGAGGGCGCCCATGCACTCGAAGTCGAGTTCACGGAGGATATGGGGTCAAGCCGTCTCCTCCATACCCGGCTGGGCGGCATGGAATTCACAGTCCTGCAGCCTGCCGCGCAGATCGAGGCGGAAGGCCAACTCCCGATCACGATTCCCGAAAACGCCATCCATCTGTTCGACCTGAACACCGGCAAGCGGCTTAATCGGCAGATTCCGGTGATCGGGACGGCTGCATCGGCCGCCGCCTGATAGTCCGAAGCCTGATGATGAGCCGGCTGCGTCACACAAGCGTCAAGTCCAAGCCCTAAGCCGCCGGAGCGGAGGGCCGAGCGTGGAACACAGCCTGGAACTGGCACAAATTTCGAAAGCATTCGGGAAAACCGGCGTGCTTTCCGAAATCGATCTTGCGGTCCAGCCGGGTGAATTCCTTTCGCTTGTCGGCCCGTCAGGTTGCGGAAAATCGACCCTGCTGCGCATCATTTCCGGGCTCGAACGACAGGATGCCGGGCAGGTCCGCATCGCTGGCCGCACCGTGGACGCGCTGTCGCCGCGGGCGCGCAACATCGCCATGGTCTTTCAGAACTACGCGCTCTATCCCCACATGAGCGCGGCAGAAAATATCGCGCTTCCGCTCATGGTGGATCGGCTTTCGCTGTTCGAAAGGCTGCCGCTCATCCGGCATCTCTCACCAAGGCGGAAGCGGATCGAGGCCGCAATTTCCGGCGAAATCGGCAAGGTGGCCGAAGCCCTGCAGATCGAACCGTTGCTGGCCCGCAAGCCCGGCCAGCTTTCCGGCGGCCAGCGCCAGCGCGTGGCCCTGGCGCGCGCCATGGTCCGCCAGCCGAGCCTGTTCCTGATGGACGAGCCACTTTCCAATCTTGATGCGCAGTTGCGCGTCCACATGCGCGACGAGCTGACCGACCTGCATCGACGCCTGGGCGCCACCTTCATCTACGTGACCCATGACCAGATCGAAGCGATGACGATGTCTACCCGCATCGCCATGCTCGATGGCGGCCGGCTGGCTCAAATCGGCAGCCCGGCTGATCTCTATGAGCGCCCGGCCTCATTGACGGTGGCCCGGTTCATCGGTTCGCCGGCCATCAACGTCCTGCCTGCCCGCCTCGATCCGCAGGGCCATGTCATTCTCGGAACCCTGCCGACCGGGCTCGTCGTGCCTGACGGCATGGCAGGCCCCGTCTCGCTCGGCCTGCGCCCGGAGCACATCCGGCTTCATGCAGCCTGTGACCGCGCCATGCCCATGGCCACGCTTCGCCGCAGCGAGCATCACGGTGCAGACCGCCTCCTGCATCTCGACCTTGCCGAAGACCGGCAGACCGGACTGATCGTACGGATCCCGCAGGATGAGACAGGCCAGTTTCAGCCTGGCGAGACGTATGGCATTGGGTTTGCACCGGAAAAGGCGCATCTTTTCGACGCGTCCGGCCTGCGGATGGCCACCCGCACCGTTCCGGCCCGGATCGGGGCAGCGGCATGACGACCCTCGCCCTTGCGCCGGCTGTCGGCCGGGTGCCACGGCGTTCCCGACCGGTCCGGGAATGGCTGGCCGGAACGCTCTTCGTTGTGCCGGCGACAATGCTGTTGCTGGCGATCATTCTCGCGCCGCTGTTGTGCCTCCTCATCCTCAGCCTGACCGACTACGAAATCGGCGCCATGCAGATCCGGTGGCTCGGGCTGGGTAATTTCGAAAAAGCGCTGTCCGACCCGGTTTTCCGGCGGGCCATGGGCAATACCCTCCTTTATGTGGCGCTCGTCCTTCCCGGCGGGGTCATCCTCGGCCTGCTCGTGGCCCTGCTGGTTCACGGACGGACGCGTTCGCGGGCTTTCTACGAAGTCGCCTACTTCCTGCCCGTCACGGCCACGTTGATCGCCATGGCGGCCGTATGGCAGTTCCTGCTCCATCCGAAGCTGGGGCCGGTCAATGGGCTGCTGAAAGCGGCAGGTTTTCCCGAAATGGCCTTCATTTCTGAGCCGTCGCTGCTGATTCCGACACTCGCGGTGATCGGGCTCTGGAACCTGATCGGCTTCAACATGATCCTGTTTCTGGCCGGTCTGACAGCGATCCCGCGTGATCTCTACGACGCCGCCGAGATCGACGGCGCCGGCGGGCCGATCGACCGCTTCCTGACCGTCACATGGCCCCAGCTCGCGCCCACGACGATGTTCGTTGCGGTAACCACCTCGATCACCGCATTCAAGGTGTTCGACACCGTCGCCGTGCTGACGCGCGGCCGCGACGGCTCGGAGGTGCTGCTCTACGCGATCTATCTGGAAGGGTTCCAGTATTTCAAGATCGGCTATTCCGCCGCCCTCACGGTCATCTTCCTCGCCTTCATGCTGGCCTTCTCGGTCTTCCAGGCCTTCCAGCTCGACCGCCGGGTGCATTACTGATGAAGGCCGCCCGCTTTCCCCTCCCGACCGGGCGGCTCCTGCGCTTCGCAGGTGCCCACGCGGTCCTGCTTGTCGGCGCGGCCTTCATGTTGCTGCCGTTCATCTGGATGCTGCTGACGGCGATCCGCGCGCCGGACGAGATCCTGACCGGCGGGCTGAACCCGATCCCGCGCAGCTTCCACGCTGTCGAGAATTTCAGCGCGGCCCTTCAGCAGGCGCCTCTTCTCCGCTTCATGGTCAACGGTGTGATCATCTGCGGCGGGATCCTGATCATCCAGCTGATCGTCGCCATTCCTGCTGCCTATGCCCTTGCGAAGCTGCGGTTTCCGGGCCGGGGGCTGCTCTTCGCGGCGGTGATCGGCGGGCTCTGCATCCCGATCCAGGTGCCGGCCCTGCCCATTTATCTCGCGCTGGCCGAGTTCGGGCTGCTGGACAGCTATTTCGCGATGATGGTGCCGTTCTTCCTCTCGGTTTTCGCCATCTTCCTGTTCCGCCAGACTTTCCGCGGCTTTCCGGACGAGATCCTGCAGGCTGCGCGGGTCGATGGCCTCGGCGAGTTCGAGATCCTCTGGCGGATCGTCGTCCCGAGCGCTCTACCAGCCATCGCTGCCTTTTCGATCTTCTCGATCGTTGCCCACTGGAACGATCTCTACTGGCCGATGATCGTCATCCAGCGGATGGATTATGCCCCGCCGCCGCTGGGCATGCTGTTCTTCGCCAATTCCGAGACCGGCGCTTCCTATGGCGTGCTCATGGCGGGGGCCACGATCATCACCGCCCCGCTGGTCCTCGTGTTCCTGCTCGCACGCCGCCGCT
Source organism: Rhabdaerophilum sp. SD176 (assembly GCF_030143245.1). Taxonomy (GTDB): domain Bacteria; phylum Pseudomonadota; class Alphaproteobacteria; order Rhizobiales; family Beijerinckiaceae; genus Rhabdaerophilum. The sequence continues at coordinate 222,900 of NZ_JARJNS010000006.1, forward strand.
TCGTGCAGGGCATCACCATGACCGGCATCAAGTAGCCCTTCCGGCGCCGGCCGGCAGGGTGCGCCGGACGGAGCCGTCTCCCCGAATGCACCCGAAGCCGACACCAACAGGAGGCGTCTCCATGTTCCTCACCAAACGAAGCCTGCTGGCCGCTGCCCTTTCCGCAGCCGCCATCCTGCCTGCGCATGCCCAGCAGATCACGCTCGACGTGCTCTATTGTTTTCCGAGCTTCGCGCGCTTCCATGAGCCGGTTGCCGCCGAATTCATGAAGAAGAACCCCAACATCAAGATCAACTTCCGGGCCCCGTCGCCGACCTATGATGATGGCCATCAGGTGATCCTGCGCTCGGCCCTGACGCGGCAACTGCCGGACATCTTCTATTCGGGCTTCCACCTGCTGCCGGAAATGGTCCGCACCCTCGACGCGCGCGGCCAGATCACCGTGCTTGATGGCATGCTCGCCGCCGAAGGTGCCGAATTTGCCAAAACCAACTATCCGCAGAGCCTGATGTCCCTCGCGGTCTTCAACAAGAAGACCTATGGCATCGCCTTCAATGCCTCGAACCCGATCGTCTATTTCAACGCCGACCTCGTGAAGAAGGCAGGCGGCGATCCGAACAACTTCCCCAAGACCTTCGATGGCATCATCAAGCTTGCCGCGAAGATCAACGATCCGGCCAACGGCATCAATGGCATGGCCTATGATGTCCATGGCTGGCCCGATAGCTGGCTCTTCGAGGCCGCGATCGGCCAGGCGGGCGGGCGCCTGCTCAATGCCGAGGGCACCGATATCGCCTTTGACGGCCCCGCAGGCCTGAACGCCATGAAGACCTTCCGCCGCTTTGTGACCGAGGGCGGGATGCAGCTGATCGACTGGGACCAGAGCCGCCAGCAGTTCGGTGCCGGCAAGATCGGCATCATCTTCTCGACGCCGGCCCATCTGACGCAGGTGACGGGGCTGGTCGGCAACAAGTTCGACCTGAAGACCTCGACCTTCCCGATGGACGACCCGAAGAACGGCTACATCCCGACTGGTGGCAATGCCGTGGTCATGCTGACGCAGGATGCCGCCAAGCAGAAGGCTGCCTGGGAATTCATCAAGTTCGTGACGGGCCCGGAAGCCCAGAAGATCGTGGTGGAGATGACCGGCTACCTGCCGACCAATGCCCGTGCCTCCGGCGCGGACTTCCTCGGCCCGTTCTATGAAAAGAACCCGAACTACAAGACGCCGATCCTGCAGATCGACCGTGCCGGCCCATGGGGTGCCTATCCGGGCGGCAATACCGTGCGCATCTGGCGTGCCCAGCGTGACATCGTCGGTCAGGTCATGCGCGGCGAAAAGACGCCGGAACAGGGCCTCGCCGATATCGTCAAGACCACGCGCGACATGATGAAGGGCGCCTGAGCCCTTCCCCGGGCAGGCGATGCGCCGCATTGCCTGCCCGCCTTTCGTTTTCCAAGGACCGAGCCGATGAAGATCATCCAGATCACCGACACCCATCTCGTCCGCCCGGGCGAGACGATCTACGGGCTTGACCCGGCCGCCAGGCTGCGTGCGGTCGTCGACGATATCCTGCTCTGCCACGCCGATGCCGACCTCGTGGTCGTGACCGGCGACCTGACGGATCGCGGCGAGCGGGAAGCTTTCCGCCTGTTCCGGGACGAGATTGCCAGGCTGCCTATGCCGGCGCGGCTTCTGCTTGGAAACCATGACGACCGCCGGGCGTTTCGCGATGTGTTCATCGATCACCCGGTTGATCCGAACGGCTTTGTCCAATCGATCATGGACCTTCCTGAAGGGGTTGGCCGCCTTGTCTTCCTCGACACGAACGAGGCGGGATGGAGTGGCGGGCGCCTTTGCCCGGCCCGGCTAGCCTGGCTGGAAGCGCGCCTTGCGGAGGCCCCCGACGCGCCGGTGACGGTTTTCATGCATCATCCACCGGCGGATCTCGGCGTAACCCATTTCGAGAAGATCAATCTGGAGGATCCGGCGCCGCTGATGGCGATCCTTTCGGCCCATCCCGGCGGTGTCCGGATGATCGTGGTCGGCCATGTGCATCTGCCGATTTCCGGCACGCTGCCGGGTGGCCTGCCCTTCCATGCCGGGCGTGGCGCCAATCATCACATGCAGTTCGATGCCGCCGCCCGCGATTGCGCGTGGAAGGCGGGCGGCCCGAATTACAGCGTGATGCTGATCGATGCCCACCGTCTCCTTGTTTTCGGGGTCGACCTGATCGACCAGCCGGTTATCGCCAAAGGGGCCTACCCGCCCGGGCCCTGATCAGGGGCGGCCTGCCCTTGCCGCCTGCCCAACGGCTCTGCCAAGACGGGGCGTGCGGCAGCAAGCATGGTGAGAGATTACGCGGCGATGGACCGGGACCGGGGCGCGGCGTCGATCCTCATCGTCGGTGATGACAGCGACATCCTGACCCTGCCAGGCGCCATCTAGGAGACGCATGGCGTTCCGGTCACGAAGGCCCGCAACAGTGTCGAAATGCAGGCTAGCCTCGCGCTTGGCCCATGAACAGCGAACGGGACCGCGCGGCGGCGCGCTTGTCGATGCCGGGCGCTGTCATGTCGAGCTGGTCACGCGCAGCAAGCCGGTCGAGATCGTTGTCAGCGATGCACTCCTGGGCAACCGGACTCATCGGCATCCCCTTCTCATCATCCTTTCAAAGGAACCGAATGAGGAAAAGGCTCCTTGGAATGAGTGAAGCCTGATCTTGGCTGGTCGATGGCCGATCATTCCAGCCACGCCATGGACGAAGGCCGAATGATGCGGGCGCTCTGGCGGGATGCCTCAGGACGCGCCAACTGTCATCAAACCGAGACAATGCTGCGGCAGGCCGAACAAAGTTCAATTTCAGGAGAGACCCATGCTCATCCGGACCTTTTTCCTTTGCCTGCTCGCGCTGGTCATGACCGGCGCGCCCGCCGCCGCCCAAAACGGGAAGCTCGTGCTCTATACCAGCCAACCCAGTCAGGACGCGCAGCAGACGATCGATGCTTTCCGGGCCAAGCATCCGGATGTCGAGATCTCGTTTGTCCGTGATGGAACGCCTCGCCTGATGGCGAAGCTTCGGGCCGAATTCCAGGCGGGAGCGCCGCAAGCCGACCTTCTTCTGATCGCGGACAGCGTCACGATGGAAAGCCTGAAGGCCGAAGGGCGCCTGCTCGCCCACCCGTCGGCCGATGTTTCGGTCTATCCGGCCGGTATCCACGACCCGGCGAAGTTCTGGTTCGCGACCAAGCTGATCACCACCGGGATCATCTACAACACCAAGGCTCCCTTCCGCCCCGAAAGCTGGCAGGACCTGCTGCGGCCGGAACTTCGCGGCCAGCTCGTGATGCCGAGCCCGCTGAATTCCGGTGCGGCGCTGATCCATGCCGCGACCCTGACCGGTTCGCTCCCCGGCGGCTGGGATTTCTACAAGCAGTTGAAATCCAACAACGCCCTTGCCGGAGGCGCCAATGGCGACGTTCTTCGTCAGGTCGCCGGCGGCGAGAAGCTGGTCGGGATGATCGTCGATTTCATGCCGATCCGCGAGAAGGCCAAGGGCGCGCCGGTAGAGTTTGTCTTCCCGAAGGAAGGGGTTTCCGCCGTCAGCGAACCGGTTGCCATCCTCGCGAACACGAAGAACGAGAAAGCGGCAAAAGCGTTCGTTGATTTCCTCCTCTCCCGTGACGGGCAGATGCTTGCTGCCCGCCAAGGCTATCTGGCCGCCCACCCCGATGTGCCGGTTCCGGCCGGCTTCCCCGACCGCAAGGGCATCCGTCTGATGCCGTTCGACCCGGCGCGGACGCTGGCTGAGGAGACCCGGATCCGCAAGACCTTCGCCGATATCTTCGGCCAGTAAGTGGCATGGGCCAAACGACGGGAATGGGCCGGGCAACCGGACGCTCCTTCCTTGAGAAGGAGGGGCGCAGCCTGCTCATTCCGGTCATCGGATGGGTTGGGCTGGTAACGGTCCTTCCCCTTGCCATGCTGGCTTGGGTCGCCCTCTCCATCGAGGGCGCGCCGCGTCTGACACCCCTGATCGACGAATGGGCGCGCCCCGGCACGATGCGCGCCGTGCGGAACAGCCTGCTGACAAGCGGGGGCGCCATGATCCTCTCGCTTCTCGTTGGCGGGACGGCCGCCATGGTGATCGGTATGGCGAGGCTTCCCGGGCGGCGGCTCTTCGCGCTCCTGTTCACGCTGTCGATGCTGATCGCCCCGCATGTTGTTGCATTGGCCTTCAAGACCCTGCTGGGGCCTGCATCGCCCGTGCTTCAGGCGCTTGGTCTGGCGCCGCCGCCGGGCAGCGCCAATCCGCTGGTCAGCCTCGGCGGGATCGTGGTGGTGCTCGGCCTCCACCACGCCCCGATCGTCATGCTGACGCTGCTGGCCGGCATGCGCCAGGTGCCGCACCAACTCGTCGAGGCTGCCCAAATGGATGGCGCCCGGGCATGGGGCATCTTCCGGGACATCCTCCTCCCCCTGCTCTCGGGCCATTGGTTGGCGGCTGGCCTGCTGGCCTTCGTGGCGGCTTTCGGCAATTTCGGAATTCCCGCGCTGCTCGGCCTGCCTGTCAACGTCCTGACCCTGCCGACGCTGATCTACCGCGAACTCACGAGCTTCGGCCCGTCAGTCCTGCCCGGCGTTGCAGGACTGGCGCTTCTGACCATGCTGATCGCCGGCGTGATCCTCCTGATGGTCGGACGGTTCCAGAACCGGGGCGCCATGCAACCGGATGCGGAACAGCCGTTGCGGGCCTTCTGGCAGCCCAGCCCGGCCTCGAAAGCGGTCCTGCTCGCCTTCGGGTCGACGCTGCTGCTGATCGCGCTGGTCCTGCCTGTCCTTTCGTTGCTGGCCGCCTCGCTGGTTCCCAGCTACGGGGTTCCCCTGACGCCGCAAACCCTCACGGGGCACGCCTATGCCGAGGTCCTGTTCCGCCAGCAGGCCACCCGGGAGGCTTTCCTGAACTCGTTCCGGCTGGCCGGGCTCGCAGCATTGCTGCTCGGCCTCATCTCCATCCCCATGGCGTTTGCGATCCATCGCTATGCCGGCCGGCTCCGCCCTTTCTTCCTGCTCCTTGCCGACCTGCCCTATGCCCTGCCCGGCATCGTGGTGGCGATCGCGATGATCCTGGTTTTCCTGAAGCCATTGCCGCTCGCCGGGTTCAGCCTCTATGCGACGCCGTGGATCATCCTTCTCGCCTATCTGGTCCGGTTCCTGCCGCTGGCGCTGAAGCCGACGCTGGCCTCAATGGCGATGCTGCCTGCCTCGATCGAGGAAGCCGGAGCGCTGTGCGGTGCCCGCGCCCGGCGACGCCTGGTCGATCTTGTCGCGCCCAGCCTGATACCGGCCGTCGGTGCCGGAATCCTGATGATTTTCCTGATGGCGTTTACGGAACTGACTGTCTCCGCCCTGCTCTGGAGCGCCGGCAGCCGGACCGTTGGTGTCGTCATGTACGGGCTGGAAGAAGCCGGGCAGACAACGGAAGCGTCGGCCATCGGGATCGCGACGATCGTGCTGGTCGGCATGGCGATGTTGCTGATCGACCGGCTCGCGCCCTTGCTGCCTCCGGGTGCTGTACCGTGGAAGCCCGTCGAAGGATGAGGGCCACACGTCACTTGACCGGCAGGGCCGCATTCCCTAGACGGGATGACACGGGGCGGATCCGCGAAGGCCCCGTGAGGCCCCGGCCCAACATTCGCGTCCATGAACCCGAACAAAGGGGTGGACGCATGCCGTCTCCAACCGAAATCTCTGTCGCCCAACTCGCCCGACTCGTGGGCACGCCCCATGCGCCGATCCTGATCGATGTCCGCATCGACGAGGATCACGCCGCTGATCCGCGCATGATCCCGGCCTCGTTCCGGCGGGACCATCGTCTGGTCGAGGCATGGGCCGGCGCGTTTCGCGACCGCAAGGTCGTGGTTTCCTGCCAGCGGGGCCTGAAGCTCAGCCAGGGTGCCGCAGCCTGGCTTCGCCATGCCGGTGCCGATGCCCAATCGCTCGAAGGCGGGTTCGAGGCCTGGCGCGACGCCGGGGAAATGCTTGTTGACATGGCGAAGATCGCGAACCGTGACGCCAGCGGCCGGTCGATCTGGGTAACGCGGGCGCGGCCGAAGGTCGACCGCATCGCCTGCCCATGGCTGATCCGGCGCTTCATCGATCCTGAAGCGGTGTTCCTGTTCGTCGCGCCGTCGGAGCTCCGCGCCGTCGCCGAGCGGTTCGGTGCCATGCCCTTCGATATCGACGACGTCTTCTGGAGTCACCGGGGCGACATCACCTCCCCGGATCACACCTGCACCTTCGATACGATGGTCAGCGAGTTCGGGCTCGACAGCCCGGCGCTGCTTCACCTCGCCCGGATTGTAAGGGCAGCGGATACCGCTCGGCCGTCGCTGGCGCCGCAAGCGGAAGGCCTGCTTGCCGCATCGCTTGGCCTGTCCCGCATGTTCAAGGATGATCTCGGGCAACTCGAGGCCGGGATGATGCTCTATGATGCCTTCTATCGCTGGTGCAGGGATGGCGTGGAGGAAACCCATAACTGGTCAAACCCGACAAAGAAGGGCTGAAGCGATGAACAATCCGTCCTCTGACCCGGTGCCGGCAGGGCACCCCACGTTCCATGAAGCACTCGCTGTCTGGATCAGGATCGGACTGTTGAGCTTCGGAGGCCCTGCCGGGCAGATCGCCCTGATGCACCGCATGCTCGTCGAGGAGAAGCGTTGGATCTCGGAAGCCCGCTTTCTCCATGCACTCAACTACTGCATGTTGTTGCCCGGGCCCGAGGCACAGCAGCTGGCGACTTATATCGGCTGGCTGCTGCACGGCGTGCGTGGCGGCATCGTCGCCGGAACCCTGTTCGTCCTGCCCGGGTTCTGTGTCATTCTTGCGCTTTCGACGGCCTATGCGCTCTATCAGGAGACTGCATGGCTCGGCGCGCTGTTCTTCGGACTGAAAGCCGCTGTGCTGGCGGTGGTTATCGAGGCGGTGATCCGGGTCGGCAAGCGGGCTCTGAAAAATCGGGTGATGTTGGCGATCGCTGTGCTTGCCTTCGTGGCGATCTTTGCTTTCCGCTTGCCGTTTCCGGTCATTATCGCCGCAGCAGCGCTTGCGGGCTGGCTCGGCGCGCGCTTCCGCCCGGACATCTTCATGGCGCAGGGCCATGGCGGCAAAAGCGATGGCGGTATCGTGGATGGTCTCGCCGCGAGGGCACCCGCGACGGATCTCGGCCTGAAACGTGCCCTCACGGTGATCGTCCTCTGCGGCGCGCTCTGGGTTGCCCCGGTCCTGCTGCTGGGCCTGATTCTGGGATGGAAGACCGTCTTCACGCCGATCGCCACCTTCTTCTCGACCATGGCTGTCGTGACCTTCGGCGGCGCCTATGCCGTGCTGGCCTATGTGGCACAGCAGGCGGTCGAGACCTATCAATGGCTCAAGCCTGGCGAAATGCTGGACGGGCTTGCGCTGGCGGAAACGACGCCGGGCCCGTTGATCCTCGTCCTCGTCTATGTCGGCTTTCTCGCAGCGTTTCGCGACCCCGGAACGCTGTCGCCGCTCATGGCAGGCGTGATGGGAGCAACGCTGACGACCTGGGTCACTTTTGTGCCCTGCTTTCTCTGGATCTTCCTTGGCGCCCCCCATATCGAGCGCCTCGCCGGCAACCGGGCCCTTTCCGGTGCCCTGAGTGCGGTGACCGCAGCGGTCGTCGGCGTGATCCTCAATCTCGCGATCTGGTTCGGGCTGCATACCCTGTTCGGGAAAGTCGCAACGCTCCGGGCCGGCCCGCTCGACATGCCCTGGCCGGAGGCTGCCAGCCTCGATCCTGCCGCGGCCTTCGTGTCTTTGGTTGCCATGCTCGCGCTGTTCCGGTTCAGGCTCGGGATGATCCCGACGCTCGCCTTGTGCGGGGCGATCGGGCTGGGCTGGCGCGCGCTGTCCGGCTCGGTCATGGGCCCGATCTGACATGGTGCCCGGCAACCCAACGACCTTTCCGCGAGACTGCCGGGCGCCGTGCTCCCTAGCCGGGCAGCGCCAGTTCGGTTGCCAGCCAGCCCGAAAAGATCTTGAGCAGGCTGCCCTGCCGCGTCTCGCGTGGATAGACGAGCGTGTGACCGACATAGGTGATGTCGACGGATTTTCCGGCCAAAGGCGCGACGAGGCGGCCGCTCGCCAGTTCCCTGCTGGCCAGCAAGGTCGATTCAAGGGCCACGCCGAGCCCGTCGGCGGCCACGGCGAGCGCGAGGAAACTCCTGTCAAACCGGAGCGTGTGATTCAGCGCCGGGTTCAGGCCATTGGCATCAAACCAATGCGGCCAACGGACCTGCTTGTTGTCACTCAGGATGAGGTTGCATTCCAGCAGATCACGGGGCGCGTTGATCCGGCTGGCGATTTCCGGTGAACAAAGCGGCGTGACAGTCTCGCTCACCAGCGGAATGGCGACCACGCCCGGCGCGTGAACCGGGCCGTAGACGATATCGGCATCGAAATCATCTGTCGTGAAGCGGGAATAATCGGCGCCGGCCGACAACCGGACCTCGATGCCCGGATGCGCCGCCAGAAATTGCGGCAGCCGCGGCGCAAGCCAGGCATAGGCAATGGACGGGGCCGAGTGAAGGCGCAGGACCCGCTTGCCCTGTCGCGTGGCGACCATGTCGAACCCGCGCCTGAGTTCGTCGAAAGCCGCGATGACGTGGCGCATGAAGACTTCGCCGCTCACTGTCAGTCGAACGTTTCGTCCCGCCTTTTCCAGAAGCTGGACATTCATCGACTGTTCGAGAGACTTGATCGCATGGGAAATGGCGCTCTGGGACAGGTTCAACTCGGCCGCAGCGGCCTTGTGGGATCCCCGACGGGCAACGGCCTCGAAGATGCGAAGGGCCGGAAGTGAAATCCTGCTGAGCATCACGATTGATCCCTGCTCACGTGTTGGGCCGAATGCCGAAGAGCCATTGGAAAGCAGGCGTTTCCGGCCTAATATTTGAAGAGAATTCCTGAAGCTTCCGCTAGATACTTGAATGATTTTCATGTCAAAATGAAAAATCACCGTTTGTAAAGACGGGCCAATCGCGGTTTCCTGACTGGCAAGGATATCCTGCGCCAGAAGCGGGATCGGCAAGGGAAACGCACCATGCACCTTGATGGACATTCCGTCGCCGTCACCGGCACGGTCATCGATGCCAACCCAGACAAGGTGATCCATGGCTGAGCTGCCCAACAAGTCGCTGGCCGACCGGGCCTATCACATCCGCCGCAACGCGGTGCTGATGGGCGAGGTACAGGGTCAGGGCTATATCGCGCAGGCACTGGACATCGCGGATGTGCTCGCCGTCGCCTATTTTCATGCGATGCGCTATCGGCCGGAGGAACCGGAATGGGAAGGGCGCGACCGCTTCCTGCTGTCCAACGGCCATTATGCAATCGCGCTCTACGCTGCATTGATCGAGGCCGGAATCATCCCCGAGAGCGAACTGGAAACCTACGGCTCGGATGACAGCCGCCTGCCAATGAGCGGCATGGCGCAATATACACCGGGCATGGAAATGTCCGGCGGCTCGCTCGGCATCGGCCTGTCCATAGCGGTCGGGAAATGCCTGGGCCTTAAGCGCAAGGGCTCGTCAAGCTTTGTCTATACCCTGTTCTCGGATGGCGAACTGGATGAGGGCTCGGTCTGGGAGGCCATCCTGTCGGCAGCCCATCACAGGCTCGATAACCTGATCGCGATTGTCGACATCAACAACATGCAGGCCGACGGTCCCTCGACACAGATGATGGGTTTCGAGCCCCTCATGGAAAAGCTCGAGGCGTTCGGCTGGTTCACCCAGCGGATTGACGGGAATGATCTCGGTGCGGTGGTGGCGGCCTTCGACGCGGCGAAAGCCCATCAGGGTCCGCAGCCCCGCATGATCATCGCAGATACGCTGATGGGCAAGGGCGTACCCTTCCTCGAAACGCGCGACAAGAGCCACTTCATCCGCGTCGATCCCCATGAATGGCAACTTGCCCTGCAGGCGCTGGACGCCGGGAGGACGGCATGAAACCGAAATTCACGCCCCCGGCACCCGGCAAGCCGCGCCTGACCACCTCGGCAATGATCGCCTCGATTGCCGCCGAAGGCCAGGCCACCAAGCCGGCCCCGTTCGGGCATGCGCTGGTCGAACTCGCCGGAGCCCGCCCTGATATCGTGGGGATGACGGCCGATCTCGGCAAATACACGGACCTGCATATTTTCGCGAAGGCCTATCCGGACCGGTTCTACCAGATGGGCATGGCGGAACAGCTGCTCTTCGGTGCCGCCGGCGGGCTGGCCTCGGAAGGGTTCACGCCGTTTGCGACCACCTATGCCGTGTTTGCCTCGCGCCGCGCCTATGACTTCATCCACCAGACCATCGCCGAGGAAGACCGCGACGTGAAGATCGTCGCGGCCTTGCCCGGGCTCACTTCCGGCTATGGACCGAGCCACCAGGCCGCCGAAGACCTCGCCCTGTTCCGGGCCATGCCGAACATGGTGGTGGTCGATCCCTGCGATGCCCTGGATACCGAGCAGGCAACCGCCGCCATCGCCGCCCACAAGGGCCCGGCCTATATGCGCCTGCTGCGGGGGAACGTGCCGCTGGTGCTGGACGCGTACGATTACCGCTTCGAACTGGGCAAGGCCAAGGTCATCCGTGAAGGGCGTGATGTCCTTGTGATTTCCTCCGGCATTCTCACGATGCGGGCGCTGGAAGCCGCAAAGCTGCTCGACAGCGACAATATCAGCCTCGGTGTGCTGCATTGCCCGACCATCAAGCCGCTGGATGTCGAGACAATCCGCCGCGAAGCCGCGAAGTCCGGCCGCCTTGTGGTCGTGGCCGAGAACCATACGGAGATCGGCGGTCTCGGCGAAGCGATCGCGCGGGACCTGATGCTGTCGGGCATCCACCCGACCTTCCGCCATATCGCCCTGCCGGACGAATTCCTCGGAGCGGGGGCGCTGCCGACCCTGCATGACCGCTATGGCATCTCCACCGAGGCCATCACCGCCTCCATCAAGGGCTGGCTTGGCTGAAAGCCGGGCATTTACTGCTGGTGCTGCCCGGAATGTGCCAAACCAGCTCCGCAACAGTCCATTGCGTCGGACGCAGCTGACGACGAAACCGGTCACGGATGATCCATCCGAACAGGCAGTCGTCAGGGTCGTAGTCCTGTGCGGAGCAGTCGACATTGCGCGAACAGGGTGCCCTGAGAGGTCGGCCCCGGTTGAGGATTGGACAGGTCAGTCCTTGGGCAAGAGCAGTTCTGCACCCTTTTCCATGCCAAAGGCATCGAGATGGGCTGTCCGGGTGCGGGCCACGTCGATCCAATGGAAATGGAACAATTCACCGGGGTGGGTCAGAACACCATGCATCGTCGAGGGCGCATAAATCCCGACGACATCACCCGCAATCTGCGCATGGCTGAACTCATCCTGCCTGGCCATGTGGACCTTCGAACCATGCCCTGTGAAGCCATCATTCGGCGCCTCGATCACGTGCATGGCAACGTCAACAAGCATACCCTTCAGGCGCAACGGGAAGGGCTTGTCCAGGTCGATGCCCTTCGCCCTGGCTTGGGTGCTGATGAACTCCTCCAGCGATTTTCCGGCCATCCGCTCCGGGAAGCGGATCGGGGCGTGCCAGTTCCTGACCTGCCCCGTACCAAGAAGGGCAGCCGTCTCGAGATGGGGTAGCGGGCATTGCCCCTTGCAGCCGCCGCCATAGGACACAATGGCGAGACCATCGATAAGGCTGATCTCGCCACGAAGCCCGGAAACCGCGCCGACGCCATCCGTCAGGCCCATGGCCTTGGCCTCGCCGAGGCTGACCTTGGGGGAATAGTCCTGCTTCTGCATGAAGAGTCGGAACGCACCATAGGCCCGGACCTGAAAGCTGCCCATCGGCTCGGCTGCCTTGCCCGGCGGACCGTGGGTGCTTGCGCCGGAATGAGCGGGCTGACCGGCGGTCGGTCCCGCGATCAGAAGGCCGGACAGGACGAGAGCGTAACCCAGACGCATATTGGCAAGTCTCCATGAAGCCACATGTCAATAGCCAGGATCGCCGCTCGTCAGTATGATCCCGATCATATTGGATAGGAGTGTCCGTGGAATCCGCCAGCCTGCTCACCACCATTCTCGAGACCTCGACGATGAACGGCATTGAGCGGATCTTTGCCAAGGGCGAGCGGCTCTTTTCACGCGGGGACGCGCCGCGTTTCATGTTCTGGGTGCAATCGGGCGAGGCACGCCTTGTCCGCACATCGTCCATGGGCAGCGAGATTGTCTACCAGCGCACGCGGTCCGGATTTCTGGCTGAAGCGAGCCATGACCAGAAAGCCTATCATTGCGACGGCGTTGCTGCGATGACCACCCGCGTTCAGGCAGTACCGATTGGCCTGTTCCGCACCGCGATCACCCGGCCCGAGGTTCAGACTGTCTGGATCCGGCATCTTGGTCGGGAATTGCGGAGGGTTCGCGCCCATGCCGAACGCCTGTCCCTCCGTTCCGCCGAAGATCGGATCATCCATTTCATCGAGACCGAGGGAATCCACGGAGAGCTGATCCTGTCCCAGTCGAAAAAGAGCTGGGCGTCAGAAATGGGGCTGTCGCATGAAGCGCTCTATCGTGTGCTACGCTCGATGGCAGATCGCGGCAAACTCACCGTATGCGGGTCTTCCCTTCAGCTAAAGGCCACCCTCCACTCTTGAACTTGGACGCGGACCATGCCGGTCTTGTTCTCCCGTCATGGTCAGCCCGGTTGTACCGCCTTGAGTGGAAAGCTCCCCTCAGGCCGCTTTCGGGCCTCGCAGCACGAGATAGATCGCGGGGATGACCAGCACCGTCAGCAGGGTCGACGAGGCGAGCCCGAAGAGCAGCGAGATCGCAAGGCCCTGGAAGATCGGGTCTGTCAGGATGGTGATCGCCCCGATCATCGCCGCCAGAGCGGTAAGCAGGATCGGCTTGAAACGGATTGCACCGGCCTCGATCAGCGTTTTCACCAGCAGAGTATCGGGACGTCTTGCGTGGCGGATGAAATCCACCAGCAGGATGGAGTTCCGGACGATAATCCCGGCCAGGGCGATGAAGCCGATCATCGAGGTGGCCGAGAACGGTGCGCCGAAAGCCCAGTGCCCAAAGAGAATGCCGATGAAGGTCAGCGGGATCGGCGTGAGGATCACCAGCGGAACCTTGAAGGAGCCGAACTGGGCAACCACGAGAATATAGATGCCCAGCAAGGCCACGGCGAAGGCCGCGCCCATGTCGCGGAACGTCACCCAGGTGACCTCCCACTCGCCTTCCCAGAGGAGCGTGGTCTTCGACAGGTCATCCGGCTGGCCGTTGAGGCGGATTACCGGTTTCGGCAGGGTGCCCCAATCGGCCTTGTCCATCGCCCGCTGCACGGCAAGCATGCCATAGAGCGGGGCCTCGAACGCGCCGGCGAGTTCCGCTGTTACCATCTCGGCCGGGCGGCCATTGCGCCGGAAGATCGGGAAGGAGGCCTTCTCGCTCACGATGCGCGTGACATCGCCGAGTTCCACGGTCGAGCGATCACCGGGCAGGAGGTTCGCCGGCACGGGAATGGCGAGCGCGCGCTCATCCAGCACCATGCTTCCCTTCGATAACCCGAGCCGGATCGGAATGGGCTGCCTGCCCTGCCCGCGATGGGAATACCCCACGACCTGACCGCCGAAATACAGGCGGATGGTTTCGTAGATGTCGCGTTGCTCGACCTTGAAGAATTCGAGCTGATCCTCCGCGATGGCAAGGCGCTTCTGCTCGGCGCGGATGCCGAAGCTGTCATCGATATCGACAATGAAGGGCACGCTCCGGAAGATATCGCGCAGCTTGGTGGCCACGGCGCGGCGCGTTTCGGGATCGGGGCCGTAGATCTCGGCAAGCAGGGTGGCGAGCACCGGCGGTCCGGGCGGGGGTTCAACCACCTTGACCCGCGCGCCATCCGGCAGGCCGGCCTGCGCAAGACGCTGGCGCAGCTCAAGCGCAATGGCATGGCTAGCCCGGGTGCGAGCGGATTTTGCCTTCAGGTTCACCTGAAGGTCGCCCATCTGCGGCTCGGTGCGCAGGTAGGCATGGCGCACGAGGCCGTTGAAATTGAAGGGCGCGGCAGTGCCGGCATGGCTTTGCAGGCTCTCCACCTCGGCAACCGGCCGGATGGCCTCGGCAATCCGCTGGAGAACGCGGTCCGTCTCCTCCACCGAGGCGCCGCGGGGCAGATCAAGCTGCACGGCGAGTTCGGGCTTGTCGTCGAAGGGCAGCAGTTTCACGGTCACATGCTGGGTGTAGAACAAGGCCAGCGAACCGAGGGTCGCGACACCAACCATCAGCAGGAAAATCCACGCCTTGCGTTTCGTCGCCAGGATGGGTGTGGCCATTGCGGTGTACAGCGCGCCCAGCCGGCCGCCCTCCGCATGGCCCTCGCCAGCGGGCGCATGATGGGAAGCGCCAAGCTTCATCATCAGCCATGGCGTGACCATCACTGCGACAAAGAACGAGAAGATCATCGCCGCCGAGGCATTGGCAGGGATCGGGCTCATATAGGGGCCCATCAGCCCGGACACGAAGAGCATAGGCAGCAGCGCTGCAACCACGGTCAGCGTGGCGACAATCGTGGGATTGCCCACCTCGGCCACGGCATCCACCGCCGCTTCCGCGCGGGAGCGGCCATCACCCATCGCCCAGTGGCGCGCGATATTCTCGATCACGACAATCGCGTCATCAACGAGGATGCCGATGGAGAAGATGAGCGCGAACAGGCTCACCCGGTTCAGCGTGTAGCCCATGATCCAGGCAGCGAAGAGCGTCAGCAGGATCGTGACCGGGATGACGATCGCCACGACCATCGCCTCGCGCCGGCCGATGGCGAACCAGACGAGCGCAACGATGGAGAGCGTTGCGAGCCCGAGATGGAAGAGCAGTTCATCGGCCTTCTCCTTGGCCGTTTCGCCATAATCACGCGTGATATGGAGCGAAAGATCCGCCGGAATGACATTGCCTTTCAGCTTTTCGGCGGACGCAATCACCGCATGTGCGATCGTCACCGCATTGGCGCCCGCGCGCTTTGCAATGGCGAGCGAAACGGCTGGCGCGCGCTCGAAGCTGCCATCGGCCTTCCGGGCGAGATGGGCTACACGCGCTTCCTTGGTATCGGTGGCGAGCGAAACGTCGGCGACATCGCGCAGATAGACCGGGCGGCCATCGCGGGTCGTGATGGTGAGGTTGCCGATCTCCTCGATCGAAGCGAGGGTCTGCCCGGCCATCAGCGCGATCTGCTGGCCCTTGTCGCGGATTTGCCCGGCGGGAAAGGCGCGGTTCGCGCCTTCGATCTTTGCCGCCAGCGCCTGAAGGGTCAGGCCTGCTTTCGCCAGCCGCTCCGGATCTGGTGCGATGCGGATTTCCTCGGGCTGTTCGCCCACGAGATAGGTGAGCCCGACATTCTCGACGCGGGCAATCTCCACGCGTACCTCGCGCATCACTCGCGAGAGGTCATTCGGCGTCCAGCGATGCGCGGCCTCGGGCTTCGGCGTGAGCGTGAGGACCACGATCGCCACATCATCGATACCCCGCCCGACAACCAATGGCTCGGGAATGCCAACGGGAATCCGGTCCATATTGGCGCGGATCTTTTCGTGAACCCGCAGGATCGCGGCATCCGACGGCGTTCCGACGAGAAAGCGGGCCGTGACCATTGCGCCATTGTCGCGGGTCTGGCTGTAGACATGCTCCACGCCGGCGATCGACTTGACGATGGT
Source organism: Rhabdaerophilum sp. SD176 (assembly GCF_030143245.1). Taxonomy (GTDB): domain Bacteria; phylum Pseudomonadota; class Alphaproteobacteria; order Rhizobiales; family Beijerinckiaceae; genus Rhabdaerophilum. Next base: position 238,675 of record NZ_JARJNS010000006.1, read on the forward strand.
TTCGAGCGGCTCCGTCACGAGCTTCACGGCATCTTCTGCGGAAAGCCCTTCTGCGCGCAGATGGATATCCACCATCGGCACCGAGATCTGCGGCTCTTCCTCGCGCGGGAGAGCGCCCAATGCCACGAGCCCCAGCGCCAGGGCCGCCACCAGGAAAAGTGGCGTGAGCGGCGATGCGATGAACGCGCGGGTGAGAAAGCCTGCAAGGCCGGGAGAAGCGGGCGTCACGGCGTCACCACCCGGTCACCGGCCTCCAGGCCTGTCAGAACCTCAACGCGGCTGCCGGGGATTTCCTGCCCGAGAACCACCAGCACCTGCCGCAGGCCGTTCGGGCCCTTCACAGAAATGAAGTCAAGGCCAGAGCGGGTATTCACAGCGGCCCTGGGCACCAGAAGCGCCATGCGCTCGCCGACGGGCACATCCGCCAGAACGCGCGCGCCGACAAAGAAGTCCCCGATGCTTGCGAGTTCCACATCCGCGATCACACGGCCATTCTCGATCTGCGGGAAAATCTTGACCAGCTTGCCCTCGGTGCGGGAACCGCCTTCGAGGGTGATCGGCACGGCAGCGCCAAGGCGCAATTGCGCGGCATGGCGTTCAGGCAAGGCGAGCCGCAGGAAAAAGCCGCCGCCGGCGATCAGGGCCACCTGTTCGCCGGGCATCACCACGGCGCCGCGCGTCACGGGCACTTTCAGCACCCGTCCGGCTACAGGCGCGAGCACCTCACCCTCCGAGGCCTGCTGGACGATGACGGCCTTGTCGGCCTCTGCCGCAGTGATCTGGTTCCGGATGATGTCCTGCTGCGTGCGCAGGGAATCGACCCGCTGCTGCGTGCCCGCGCCACGCTCGAGCAACGTTCGGGCACGCTCGTATTCGGCCTGCACATTGGCCTGTTCGGAGGCAAGCGCGCGGATCCGAGCCTCGGCCGCGCGCAATTGCAGCGCCAGCTTGTCATCGATCACGGTTGCGATGGATTGCCCCTCGACAATGCGATCCCCTTCCGAGACGGACAGGAGCACCAAAGTTCCGCCGATGCGCGGGCGCGCCGGAATGACGTCCCGCGCCTCGATCCGCCCGACCACCGCTTTCGTTTCGATGATGCGCTGAGGCGCCAGTTCCAGCTCGGCCGCCATGGCGGGAGCCGCGGCGAGGCAGAACAGCAAAACACGGAGGAGAAAAGGACCGACCGGCATGTGCTCCTGATCCTTGTTCAGCGGAAGACGCTGCCGGCCTTCAAGCCAAGCTTCTTCAGGATGATCGCCGCCGGGCAGAAGCCGGTAAAGGCCGTCTGGAACAGGTTCGCGCCGACAAAGACGGTCAACAGCAAGAACCAGGGCGAGACGAAATGGGCCAGCGCGACGGAAGCCATGATCATGAGGCCGGCAAAGGCCATGACTGCGTTTTCAACCTGCATGGAAATCTCCTTGGGGTCAGTCGATGTCACATACATATTCATGTTTTTATATATATTCAAGTGTGAACTCGTTGCTGATCGAACGATCACGGCGATTCCGGGCTACAACGCCTTTGCCCAGCCATTCCTGGCCAACTGCCCTCCCCCGCGCAGTCGCGCCCCGGCTCAGGCCTCTGGTTTCAGACCGGCCCGCTTCAGCCGCACGATCGCCAGATCAAGCGCGGACAGGAAAGTCGAGCGGTCCTGTTTCGAGAAGGGACGCGGCCCGCCTGTGACCTGCCCGGTGGAGCGCAAATCATCCATGAGGTTGCGCGTTGCCAGCGCCATCCTGATCGATTGCTCGGAATGGGCGCGGCCATTCGGCGCGATGACATCCGCCCCGGCCTTGATGCACCGCGCCGCCAGCGGAACATCCGCCGTGATCACGACAATGCCGCGTCGGGCGCGTTCGGCGATATAGTCGTCGGCGACATCAAGCCCCGCGCCTACGACTACCCGCTCGATGAGCGGATCACGCGGAAGCTGCATGTAGCTGTTGGAGACCACGAATGTCCTGACGCCATGGCGGCCCGCGACCTTGTAGACCTCGTCCTTGACCGGGCAGGCATCGGCATCGATGAAAACGAGGATAGTCGGGGGCGTGTTCATGCCTTCCCGATGCGGGCCGAAAGGCGACCCGTCAAGCGGCTCCGCCGCGAAGCGGACTTGTACGTCGCGCGCAGAGCGCTCATGGTCCCGGCATCATCGATAGAGATCGGCCCGGCTGGGCGGCACATTGATGGACAGGGTATCGCCTTCGCGCGTCTTCCGCGAGGCCAGGGTCTGGAACAGGCTGAGTGACCCGCGGGAAAACGCCAGGCTCACCCCTGCGAGATAGGCCAGCCAGATCCGCGTCCGCTCCGGTCCGATCATCGCCTCGGCCTCGGCACGCCGCGCATGCAGCCTCTGGCACCAAAGGGCACAGGTGCGCGCATAATGCGGCCGCCACCCCTCGATATCGTGGACTTCGAAGCCATGGGCTTCCAGCATCGTCGTCGAATGCCCGATATGATCAACCTCACCGCCGGGGAAGATGTAGGAGGTCATGGCCTTGTATTCCGGCCGCATCCGGTGGAAGGCACGGTCGCTCCGGCGCCCACGTCGGGTAATCGCATGGTGCAGATAGAGCCCCCCCGGCTTGAGCAGCCGATGGACTGCGCTGAAATAGGTCGCATGGGCCTTGAACCCGACATGCTCGTACATGCCGATCGAGGCAATCTTGTCGAAACTGCCGGTCATCTCCTCGTAAGGCTTCAGTTCTAGCGTGACGAGGTGGTCCAGCCCGGCAGCAGTGACGCGCCGGCGTCCTTCCTCGATCTGCGCCGGGGAGAGCGTGACGCCGTGACCCTTTACGCCGTATTCCCGCGCGGCGTGAATCAACAGGGCGCCCCAGCCGCAGCCGATATCGAGCAGCGTCTCGCCGGGCCGGAGCCGCAGCTTGCGGCAAATCATGTCGATCTTGTCCAGCTGCGCCCGCTCGATATTGTCGTGCCATTCGGCGAAGTAGGCGCAGGTATAGACCATTCGCTCATCGAGAAAGAGCTGATAGAATTCGTTGGACAGATCGTAGTGGAATGGAATGTCGACGGCATTCGCCTTCGCCGCGTTCAGCGCCAACGGGCGCCCCTGTCCGTCAAACCCGCTGCCGGGCCGCATGCCCTTGCCGAAAGCAAGGGGCAGCGCGGCCCGGATCAACCGCATCAGCCCCATACGCCTGATGACCGCCTTCGGCTTTTCCGAAGGCCGCAGGGCAGCGAGATCGATAAAGGTACCGCCGCTCAGATCAACCGCACCGATGGCATAGCCCTTGAGCAGCGTATCGAGCCGCGGACGGCGCAGCAGGCTTGGCAGAAAACCGGGATCGCGCAGGTGCAGACGGAGTGTGGGATGGCGCAAAGTCGGCCCGAGCAGGATCGTGCTGCCATCCCAGAACTCGACAGGAATACCCAGCGGAAAGGCTTCGCCCAGAACCCGGAACACCCCCCGAGTTGGTTCGAGCACTTTGACGTCTGTGCTTTTCACCTGGCGTACCCACCCATTCCATGCCTGCGCTCGGACATATACTCATGAATCGCGTCACGTCATGAATATACGCTTGGGCGTGGATGCTCAACCCAGGCATGAACCACCCTCCCGGTGTTGATCTGCACGAGGCGACCAGCGCCGCTCTCGCCCCTGCCCGGAAAGCCTTCGAAGCCGCGTGCACGCGACGCTCTGGAGGTTGGCCCCAACTTGGCGCGTCACATCAGGCTGGCTGCATCCGGCGGGTGGCCCCGGTGGAATGCGCCTGCCAGTTGCGGGCGGCGCCAATGTCGAACAGCCTTTGCGCCACGAGAACGGCCGCCGGCGCATTGATTGCCGTAGCATCAGCACCGACTTCAGCGACGATTTCGGGATGTCCCGCAAAGGGCGGACCGCCGACCATGATGCCGATGGCGGGGTTGCAGGATTGCGACCGGATCGCCCGGATTGTGGAGACCAGCTGTGGAAGCTGGCTGGTTGAGCCAATCGTCAGGCCGGCAACCGCGAACCATTCTTGCGAAACCATCGCCTCAACCTGCTCGACCGACGCGCGATGGAGCGGGGTAACCGCCCATCCACCCGCATGGAGGAAGGTTTCAACCATCGTGATCCCGAGCGAATGCTTTTCATCGGCAAGCGTGACCATGAACACGGTACGCTTCTGGCTGAACTCGGGAACCGAATGGGAGTGGCTGCCCAAGGCGAGCAATTGCTGCAACCGCGCCACACCGTAGGTCACGTCGACGAAGCTGCATTCGTCATTGTCCCACATGGTTCCGAGGCAACGGGCGGCCGGCTCGAGCAAGGTGACGAACAAGTCTTCGACCGAATGGCCTGCCTGCTCCAGATGGCGGATGAAATCCGATGAAAGCTGGATGTTCGGATCCAGGACAAGGTGCGCCAGCTTTGCGATATCGCCGGCAGAGGGGTTCCGCGCAGCAACGGTATCGCCCCCGGCAGGGCGGGTATGCCGCTCGATCAGGCGCGGCACGATGTTGGTGTGAATGATCGAAGCCAGCCGCTCATGCGTCGACGGCACATCGATTTCCGAGAGCAGTTCTGCCGCGATGAACGGAGGCAAGACCATGGAAGCATCCCCACCCATGAAGCGCCCCTGTTTGCCAAGGATCGTCATTTCCATGAGCGAGACGAGTGTACGACCTGCGCGGCATCAATCAAGCCCGTGCGGTCAAAACACCGCAGGGGCAAACCGGCCTGCATTCCGGCCAATGTCCAGTGAGCCGGGCGCCAATGCGAAGCCGGCGGGAAACAAAAAGGCCGGGCTGGTGCCCGGCCTTCAAATTCGTTCGCTCCTGATCCAGCTCCCCAAGGGCGCCGGCGGGAACGAAATCGTTAGGCGGCGGCGAGGCGGTCGGCCGCCAGCTTGCCCGAACGATTGTCACGCATGGTTTCGAAAGAAATCTTCTGGCCTTCGTTTAGGCCATGCATGCCGGCGCGTTCGACTGCCGAAATATGGACGAACACGTCCGCGCTGCCATCATCCGGCTGGATGAAGCCGAAACCCTTGGTGGCATTGAACCATTTCACTGTGCCGGTGGTCATGAGAAACCCTCCTTCTTGGCAATAGAATTCCGCTCGCACGATTGTGCGTCGGGGTGCGATTTTCGAAAGGGAGGAGTTCGTCGGAAGCACGCCGAAGCGGCAGAAAACAAAGACCGGCCGAGCAAATATCGATAAACGCTCCTACAGATTTTATCAGGCCGTGACAAGCGATTTTACATTCATTCTGAGCAATATTTATTTCCCGTCGATTTCCAGAAATTCATCCATGACCGATTCCGGGGGATCGAAAATTTCCGGAATGCTTTTGCCTGCCGCATGACGCGCGCTGAAATGGATCGCGACCGGTGCCGATAGGGGTTGCTCGGCACAGTCAAGGGAAGAGCCGCTACCTTCCAGGCCGAAGCGTCAGTGCACGCCCGTCCAAAGGGGATCAGGCCTCGCTGTGGTCTCTTGCCTCACGACCGAGCTCGATCGGTTCGCCATGCGGCGTTGCGCGCGCGGCGCGGTCCCATGCTTCGCGACGGTCATCGAGTTCCGCCCAGGATGCGACGCCCTTTTCGGCCACGAGTGTTTCCAATGTGGCGAGCCAATGCTCGTAGTAGCGAGAGCCGTCATCTGCAGGACCGGCATTGGCAAGGGTCGCGCCGAGACGGGTGGCCCACTCGTCCCAGGTGAAGGCGCCACGCTCGTGAAGCGCCAGCGTCATGGCGAAAGCCTGGGCCTGCCACGGGGCGGAAAAGACCGGCTCATCCTCAGGCGTAAGCGATCTGGCGGTCGTCATGGCGCAAGCTCCAGATAACTCTCCCAGCAATTCAGCGAGACGGTGGCGGCAGAGGTTGTTTCCCCCCAGAGATCGCTGGCCTCGAAGGTGACGGTGTACATGTGCATGGCGCCATCCTCGCCGCCATGGGCGCGGATATCGGGAAAGACATGCGCGCCATGGTGGTCGGTTATGGTACCGATCCGCCCGCGTGCATAACGCGGCAGCCGCGTATGCCCCGGGGGATTGGCAAGACTGGTCACAATCCGGTCCCCGCAGGCGAAACGGGGCGCAACGGCGACGGGCCTGTCCGCAGGAGCGCCACGGAGCAGGACAGGGGCAACATCGCTCGCCGCGAGTTTGCGCGGCAGGGGCATTCCAGGTTGAGAGAGCTGCCCGGAATGTGTTTCCTCCGGCGATGCGAGGCCTTTTTCGACCAGAAGGCGCTCGAGCCCCGCGAGCCAGATCTCGTAGTAGCTCAGGGAGAGATATTCACCGGGCGGGCGGTCTTCCCGCGCGAAGCGGGACATATCGATGTTCCAGGCCCCGGTCGCCCCCATAGCCACGCTCATTGCCAGGACACGCTTCTCCCAGTCTCCATGGAAGACCGGCTCGTCACGTTCCGGGTTCACCGGACCGAAGCCGCCCATTCCGCCAAGATCATGCACGCCATTCATGGGCGGAGCCCCGGCGAGAGCGGCAGGCCGGTGCCGATCATGCTGTCCCGCGTGACCAGTCCGGCGAGTTGCTCCTCGGTCCAGCCGTCCGTGCCCTCGGGGCGCATCGGCAGCACGATGTAGCGCAGTTCGGAGTTGGAATCCCAGACATGGATCCGCGTGGCTTCCGGCAGGCTCAACCCGAAATCCGAGAGCACGCCGCGCGGATCGATCACCGCACGCGAGCGATACGGTGCCGATTTGTACCATACGGGCGGCAGGCCGAGGACCGGCCACGGATAGCACGAGCACAAGGTGCAGACGATCATGTGATGGTCGTCCGGGGTGTTCGCCTTCACGACCATATGCTCGCCGCCCCGGCCGGAATAGCCGAGTTCGGCAATCGCCGCCGTGCCATCCGCCAGAAGGCGCGCGCGATAATCCGGATCTGACCAGGCTTTCGCGACAACCCGCGCGCCGTTCCGGGGGCCGACGCGGGTTTCATAGGTTTCGACGATGGCATCGAGCGCGGAAGGATCGACATACCCCTTCTCGACAAGCAGCGATTCCAGTGCGCGGACCCGCAATTCCAACGGCGTCAGTTCCGAACCATGCTCGTGGTGATGGTGGTGGTCATGATGGTGGTGGCCATCATCATGATCGTGGTCATGCTTTCCGGACATGCGTGGTCGTCCCTCGTCTGCGTCCGCACCCAATATCCAAACCTAGCCCGCCATGGCGGCGAAAGCCAAGGGGCCGCGTGCAAGGCTGGGCGGCGGAAAACCGGGCTTTTGGGGGATAGGCGGCCGAACTGTTATCCCGCTTCCTGCCCCTAACGCTCGGGATCGAGCAATGAGCGCGGGATTGTGCTGCCGTTCGTGCAGAACCACCTCCCGACTGCCTCTCCCGCAGCATGAATGGCTGAAAAAGCGGCACGGCGCGCCAAAGGCCGAAAGACAGGCAGGACAACCGGAGGCTAGAACCCCGATGCTGCGCCATCGCTGCGTGGATCGGTCGCGCCTTCGAGCACGCCATCCAGGTGGCGGACAATCGCTCCGGCATGGCCCATCGTGCTGGTGAAGGGCTCCAGCAATTCGATATCGTGGCCGGCGGCGCGAAGCCGGGCGACGAGATCCGGGTCGAACCGGCTTTCCAGTTTCAGCGTCACCGAATTCTCGCCCCAGGTCTTGCCGAGCAGCCAGCGCGGCGCGGTGATCGCAGCCTGAAGGCCCTGGCCGAACATCGCGTAGCGCGTGAACAGGGCGCTCTGTGTCTGCGGCTGGCCCTCGCCTCCCATGGTGCCGTAGACCATGAGCCGGCCGTCATCGAGGCGTGCCATGGCCGGGTTCAGCGTGTGGAAGGGTTTCCGGCCCGGACCGATCCGGCGCGGCCCGTCGCCCTTGAGCAGGAAGCTCGCGCCGCGATTCTGCCAGACGAAGCCGGTCTGCGGCATCACGCAACCCGAGCCGAATTCGAAATAGATGCTCTGGATGAAGCTCGCGGCATTGCCCTGCCCGTCAATAGCGCCGAGCCAGACCGTATCGCCAGCCTCGGACGGGCGCGGCCAGCCGAGAGCGCGCTGCCGGTCAATGCGTGCGGCCAGCGCATCGAGCCGGTCCGCCTGCAGCCAGAGGGCCGGGTCTTCGGCCATGGATCCGGGGTCGCCGATGATGCGGTCGCGCACAAGGAAGGCCTGCTTCGTCGCCTCGACAAGGCCGTGAATGTGGTCGAAGCCCTCGGCCTCCGTCACGCCCAGCCGGTCGAACAGAGCGAGGATCATCAGCGAGGCAAGCCCTTGAGTCGGCGGCGGAAAATTGAAAAGCGACGCCCCCTTGACCGGCACTGAAAGAGCCTCCCGCCGGCTGGCGCGGTGGCGGGCGAGATCTTCCGCCGAAACCGGCGCACCCACGGCGGCAAGATCGGCGGCAATATCGCGCGCGAGGGCGCCGCGATAGAAACTGTCCGGCCCTTCGGTTCCGATGCGCTTCAACGTTGCCGCCAGCGCCGGGAAGGCCATCAGGCTGCCCTCGCGCGGCGGAGCGCCCCTCGGCATGAACGTGCTGGAAAAGCCCGGTGACGCCAGGAGTTCCGGCGCTTTGGCGGCGGTGAGTTCCTCCTGGCTGCGCGTCACGGCAAAGCCATGTTCGGCATGCCAGGCGGCCTCCTCCACGAGCCGGCTCATCGGCAACGTGCCACCCCATTCGCCCGAGATGGCATGGGCCTCGCCCCAGCCGGAAATCGTGCCGGCCACGGTATTGGCCGCCATGGGGCCACGCCACGGCACGGCATCGAAGCCATTTGCGGCATAGAGTTCAGGCGTGGCCGCGGCGGCAGCACCACCGCAGGCATCGATCGCCACCGGCGCCTTGCCCGGCTGCGCGACAAGCCAGAAACCGTCACCGCCGATCGCGGTCATGTGCGGATAAACCACCGCCAATGTAGCCGCCATGGCGATCGTCGCCTCGATCGCGTTTCCGCCCTCGCGCAGGATGCGCAGGCCGGCTTCGGAGGCGAGATGATGCGGGGAAGTGACCATCCCCCGGCGGGCACGTGGCGTATTCAGCATGGAATTCCCCTGTCGGCCCTGAAGCCAAGCACAATCCACGCCAACTAGACCCGAGATGGGGCCCCGGCGATGGGCGGCAAGAGCAAGAAATTCGTTCCTTTTCGAAAAGAAAGACAGGTGCCAGACATGGCATGGGCTGGTGGGGGCGCCAGTCATGCAATGACGGCCCGGTCCCTCGCCCGAGCGGGATACGCCATCGGCAGGGGAACCCTCCCTGCGACAGGGCAGCGGCCGGGCGACCCGTCTCTACGACGGCCGAAAAAGGCGCGGTCTCTGGCGCTCGAAGGTCATCCGGCCCTGCCGGAACCCCATCCATGCCGGCGCAATTTCGGCCAGAGCGGTAGTCAGGTCAGGGGCATCGAGCACGACGAGATCCGCCGGGTTGCCGACTTCGACCCCGTAATCGGGGAGATTCATCAATTGCGCCGGCAAGGACGTCACCATGTCGATGCAGCGCCCGAACTGTGCCGGCGGCACCTGCGCGACATTGGCGTAGAAATTCGCCATGCGGAGGAGCGAGACATCGCCGAAGGGCGTGAAAGGGTTGAGCACATTGTTTGTCGCCACCGAGCAAACCACCCCGAGATCGAGCAGCGTATGGGCTGGCGCGAGGCCCCGAGGTGGTGCGTTTACCCCCTTCTGGCTGGCGAGATACAGATCCGTGGCCGGCAGCACAGTGAGCGCGACGCCGCAATCCGCCATCCGTTTTGCCATAGCCTGGCGCTCGGCCTCGGGCATCATCGAGAGCTTTGTCACATGCCCAACGGCCACGCGCCCCTGCCAGCCCTGCCGCTCGGTCAGGCGACAGATCGTTGGCAAGTGCATCCAGCTCGGATCGAGATCGAAATCGAGGTGGAAATCCAGATCGACATCGAAGCGCCGGGCGAGATCGAACAGCCGCGTCATCTGCGCATCGGGGTCACTGTCTGTGTAGGGGCATCCGCCAAGCGCGTCCGCGCCCTTCTCAAGGGCCTCGACCAGAAGCTCGTCCGCTCCTGGATCGTTGGTGAGGCCCTCCTGGGGGAAAACGCAAATCGACAGATCAATCGCCCAGGCATAGTCGCGCTTCAGGGCCCGGATGGCTTCGAAGCTCCGCAGGCCGGCCCGGGGGTCAACCTCGACATGGGTCCGCATGCGCGTCGTTCCATGCTGGATGGCCTTTTCCAGCACGTTCGCGCCACGGGCATAGACATCCTCGAGAGTGAACTCGCGCTTCATTTGGCTGACAGCCCGGATCGCGACATCCAACCCGCCATGAATATGCGCGCACCGCCCCAGCAGGCAGGCCTTGTCGAGATGGATATGGGTATCGACAAAGCCAGGAAGGACAGCGCATCCCTGCAAGTCGACAACGGGGGCATCCGCGACGATCCGGCGCTCGATAGCCATGATTTGCCCCCTGGATACCGCGATATCCATGGGCTCGGCATGGCCCGCGAGGGAAGCATGGCGGAAGAGTTTATCGATCGATGTCATTGCGTGCTTTATCTGTATGCAGTTTGAAACAGGCAGCCGCACGAATTGCATGCATTTTGCATGCCGCCCTGCATCGTTTCACAGGAGATCCCCATGCCCGCCACTTCGCTCGCTGCTGCCTCGACCCCACCCGATCCTGCGGAGATCGTCCGCGCCTATCTCGAGGCGTCGATGATCCCCGACCCGGAGAAAGCGGCGATCTTCATGCGTCCGGGCACCCTTATCACCTTCACCGGGGGGCGCGAATTCTCGCACCCGCGCGAACCGGCAAGTTTCAATGCCATGCGCTATCGCTGGGTGAAGAAGCGAATGGACCGTTTCGATGTCTGCCCGGGCGAGGCGGAAACAATCGTCTACAGCATCGGAACGCTCTATGGCGAATGGCATGACGGCACACCCTTTGAAGGCAACCGCTATGTTGATCGATTCGTGGTGCGTGACGGGCAGATCGTGAAGATGGATGTCTGGAATGACAGTGCCGAGCGGATCCTCGTCCGGATGGACATCACCGCATGATGGCGCGCACGCGCGGCTGGCCTGCCGGCGCAACCGGAGCAGGCTCCGCATAGGGTGCGAGGATATCCATGATGTCCCGACCTCTCGGCTTGGCAGGCGCCACCAGCGCCCTGTCCGCGACGGCTTCGAGATGGTGATGCATGAGGTTCATGACATCATCGACCCGCCCGGCCTCCAGCGCATCAATCAGGGCACGATGCTCGGAAATTGCACAATCCGATGAATGGGGCCGGCTGAACGTGGCGAGGATCAGGCAGCAGCGATACGAGATTTCGCTGACATAGCGGATCAGGATCGGGCTCTCGGTCATCTCCGCCAGGAGGATGTGAAACTCGGTTGCGAGCCGGATCGACACCGTATCCGGACCGCCGCGCGCGCCATCCTCTGCATCGACATGGGCACGAAGCCGCGCGATCTGGCCGGCATCGAGCTGCCCTGCGAGCTGGCGGACAACCAGCCGCTCCAGCTCGATCCGGATGTCGAACGTATCCCGCGCCTCTTGCCAGCTCGGCGTGGCGACCACCGCAATACGGTTGCGCCGGAGTTCGACCAGCCCTTCGGCGGCCAATTGGCCGAGCGCATGGCGGGCGATGGTGCGGCTGGCGCCGAAACGCTCGCCCAGAGCATCTTCCGGCAGCTTCGTACCGGGTTTCAGCGCCTGTTCGATGATTGCGCGCCGCAAGGCCTGGCAGATGATGGCCGCCTTGTCCGGCTTGCTGTTCCTCGTGGGTGCCATGGCGATGCTATGCCTCTGTTTGCCCCGTCATACTCTCCTCCGGGCAGTGCATGCAATCCATGCTTCGTCAGGAGCCTTCCGCTGAACCAGGCTCCAGAACGAATGCAGATTGGCATTCCGATTGCATGCAGTTTGGCATGACAATAATTGCCGCGATGGCCCCTCCTGCTGTGCTGCCCGCCAAGGACCTGACGGATCCTCATGCTGGTCGGCCTGTCCCCGCTGTCGAGTTGTCGCGGGTTTCGGTGACTTTTGGGCAGGCCAGCGACAGCGTCGCCGCCCTCGCGGAAACCAACCTCCGCATCCATGAAGGCGAGTTCCTCGCACTGGTCGGGCCCTCGGGCTGTGGCAAGTCGACCATCCTGCGGCTGGTCGGCGGGCTGATCCAGCCAACGGAGGGTGTTGTCATCCTTGGCGGGCGCGAGGTGGCAGCGCGGGCTCTGCGGATCGGGATGGCCTTCCAGAACCCGACAATGCTGCCCTGGCTGACGATCGAGCAGAACATCATGCTGCCCCTCAAGATCGTCGAGCCATTCCGGTCGCAGTTCCGGAAGGAAAAGCGTGGCGCCTTTCGCGACAAGGCCCATGACCTGCTGGCGCAGGTCGGGCTGAAGGGCTTCGCCGGCAAGTTCCCGTGGCAATTGTCCGGAGGCATGCTTCAGCGTGCCAATCTCTGCCGCGCGTTGATTCATGAGCCGCGCATGCTGATGCTGGACGAGCCGTTCGGCGCGCTCGACCAGTTCACGCGCGAGGAACTCTGGGCGATCATGCAGAAAATGTGGCTTGCCCATAAGCCAACCGTCCTGCTGGTCACACATGACCTGCGCGAGGCTGCCTTCCTGGGTACGCGCATCTGCGTGATGAGCGCGCGGCCCGGCCGCATTGTCGATGACGCACCCGTGCCGTTCGCACGGCCGCGAACGATTGCCATGACCTTCGAGCCGGATTTCGTGGCGCTCAACCAGCGCCTGCGCAGCCTGATCGTCGAGGCCCGCAGCGGCGCCACAGTTTCGGAAGAATCCCTATGAGGAAGATTATCAACCGCCAGAGAAGGCGGTCCTTCGGGCTCATCGCGCTGTTCTTCGTCGGGTGGGAAGTGGCATGCCTTGTCTCCGGCATGTCTGACCTGATCCTGCCGCGGCCGAGCCAGGTTTTCACGACCATGTTCCAGCGGATGCCGATCCTCTGGCCGCATATTCTCCAGACGCTCATGACAACCATGATCGGTTTCGCCCTCGGCGTGGCCCTCGGTGTTGTGCTGGGTGCGGTGATCGGAGTGTCGCGCACGGCCTATGAGACAGCCTATCCCTTGCTGATCGGCTTTTCTTCCATTCCGAAGGTCGCGGTGGTGCCGATCTTCGTGCTCTGGTTCGGCTCGGGAACGGTGCCTGCCGTGCTGACGGCCCTGTCAATCTGCTTCTTCCCGATCGTCGTGAATATCGCCACCGGGCTCGCCACGACCGAACCGGAGCTGGAGGATGTGCTGAAGGCGCTCGGCGCCAGCAAGCTGGACATCCTCTGGAATGTCGGCCTGCCCCGGACGATGCCGTTCTTCTTCGCGTCGCTGAAGGTCGCCGTCACCTATGCCTTTGTCGGCACAGTTCTTTCAGAGACCGTCGCCTCGAACCGCGGCATCGGCAACGTCATGATGACGGCCTCGTCCAACTTCAATGTCCCGATGGTTTTCGCCGGGCTGTTCATCCTCGCGGGGATGGGCATCGCCCTCTACGTCGTCTTCTCGTTGATCGAAAGCCGGGTCACCGGCTGGGCCAACCGGAAGAATGATTTCGCCGCCGCCTGATCCAACCCATCTCCGGAGGTTCCCCGACCATGATGAAAACACTTACCGCCCTGCTCGTTGCCGGCCTTGCCCTGACCAATGCCGCCAGCGCGCAGGAGACCACCATTCGCTTCACCCTCGGCTGGAAGACGCAAGGCTCGGACGCAGCCTTTTTTGTTGCGCGCGACAAGGGCTACTTCAAGGCCGAGGGGCTGAATGTGGTGATCGACCAGGGCGAAGGCTCCGGCGCGACGATCACACGCATCATGGGCGGCGCCTATGATGCCGGCTTCGGCGATGTGAATGCCATCATCCAGAACGCCGCCGCCAAGCCGGGCGAGGCGCCGGTGATGGTCTACATGCTTTGGAACCGCCCGCCCTTCGCGATCTCCTCCAAGAAGTCCGCTGGCATCACCAAGCCGTCCGACCTCGAGGGCAAGAAGCTCGGCGGCGCGCAGGGCACGCCGACCACACGCCTGCTGCAGGTTTTCGCCCGCAAGAACAATGTCGATGTCAGCAAGATTGCCATCTCGAACATGGCGCCCAACCTGCAGGAGCCGCTGCTGATCAAGGGCGATATCGACGGCGCCCTGGTATTCAACATCACCGGCTATTTCAACCTGCTGCTGAACCGCCAGGATCCGGACAAGGACTTCAACTGGCTGACATTCAGCGATTTCGGCCTCGATCTCTATTCCAACGGGATGATGGTTTCCCAGAAGCTGCTCAAGGAAAATCCCAAGGCGGTTGCCGGCCTGGTCCGCGCCACCAACAAGGCGATGATCGAGATCGCGAAGGACCAGAATGTCGCGATGAAGGCCGTGATGAATTTCGACAACCTCGTCAACGAGGCGATCGAGAAGCGCCGCCTGCAATATTCTTTCACGAACCTCATCGTTTCCCCGGAAATGAAGGAAATCGGCATCGGCGACATCAAGGATGACCGCATGGCCCGCGCCATCGATATCGTCGTGGAAGGCTATGGTCTGACGCGCACCCCGAAACCGGACGAGATCTTCTCGCGCGCCTTCCTGCCGCCGCGTGCCGAGCGCGAACTCGTCTACACCGCCAATTGAGGGGCACTGGCCTCCGCTGACATGCGGCTTGCGACCGGCTTTGTGCAGAGATGTGAGGGCGCCTTCAGGGAACGAATATCCCGGAAGGCGCCCTTCGCCTTTTCAGCTCGGGGCAAGGGGGCCGGATGCGGCCTTCGTGCTAGTGCACCGCATGCCCGGCAGCGACTTTCTTCGCCGGCTTGTGGATCGCGGCAGGCAGCGGCGCGGAGGGAACCGCGACAAGCGCAGGCTTTTCCTCCTCGCCGCGATCAATCCGTGCGATCTGGTCTCGGATGCTTTGCATGACGTCGCGTGAAAAGGGGCCGAGGTGCAGGTAGAGTGCCATGATCGAGATCACGCTCCGGATGGCGGTTGGGTTCCGTATGGCGCAATCCGCCAGGGTCCACCAGACATGCATGGCCCAACGGGGGCGCATGGCGGTCATGAACCAGATGATCCGCGTCACGCGCCAGACATCCGCCAGCGCGGCTGGCAATGAAGGCGGCAGGACCGATCCTTTCCGCCTCAGCTTGCGGCCTACAACACGCAAGCGGCCGAAATAGGCCCTGGGTGTATAGATGCGCTCCAGAACCGAGAGATAATCGACGAGGATGTCGCGGCGGGGGCGCAGGGTTTCAAAATTCAGGCCCGACGTGCACTGATCACCATAATCGTCCTCGACAGCCACATCGTTCCCGGCATGGAGGCGGCCCTCCTGCTCCAGACGACGCGTGAGCTGGGTGTTGGGCAAGGCGTAAAGAAGCCCGACCATGCAGACAGGGATCGATGCATCCTCGATACAGGCGATCATCCCCTCTGCAGCGCCTTTGCGTTCGGTATCGAAACCAAGAATGAAGCCGGCGGTGACCGAAATCCCGGCGCCATAAATCTTGTGGATGCTGTCCGTCAGGCTGCGACGCGTATTCTGCTTTTTCTGCATCGCGACGAGTGTCTCCGTATCCGGGCTCTCGATACCGACAAAGATCAGGTAGAAACCGGCGTCGCGCAGCATACCCAGCAGGACATCATCATCAGCCAGGTTGACCGAGGCCTCGGTCGAGAATTCGAATGGAAATCCGTGCTTTTCTTGCCATTCAATCAAATGTGGCAGAAACAGCTTCAGTGCTTTCTTATTGCCAATCAGGTTGTCATCAACAAAATCGACCTGACCGCGATAGCCAAGCGCGTAGAGACGGTCGAGTTCGCCGAGCATCTGCTCTGTTGTCTTGGCGCGGGGGACGCGCCCGAACAACTCGATGATGTCACAGAATTCGCAGTTGAATGGACATCCACGGGAATACTGGACGCCGACATAGAGATAGTGTTTAAAGTTCAAGAGATCAAACCGGGGCACCGGGCTCGTGGTCACATCGGTGGTGAACTTCTGCGCTTCGAAAATGCCATGGCGGGCGCCCGAGTTCCAGGCGGCAACGAAATCCGCCATGACAGGCTCCGCCTCACCCAGCACCAGAAAGTCCGCTTCGCCGTAATGTTGCGGTGAAGAGGTTGCATCCGGTCCGCCAACCACAACAGGCCTGCCCCGGGCCTTGCACCGCTTGATAATGGAAAGGGTATCGGGTTGCTGCGGCAGCATGCCACCGGTCATGACAAGGTCGGCATGATCGATGTCGCTGTCAGTCAGCGTGCCGGTGTTGCAGTCAACAAGGCGGATGGTCCAATCCTGCGGCAGCAGCGCCGCCACCGTGAGAAGCCCGAGCGGGATGGCCGGATAACGGGCACCAACGACTTCGCAGGTCTTCCTGAAATTCCAGAAAGAGGCCGCAGCAAAACGCGGATAGACCAGCAAAACATTGCATGGCCGTGTCACGGGAAGCGCTGAGGCCATCATGTCTCTCCAATCGTCGATACCGTTTGAACTCAACTATAAAGCACATCCGGGTATCATTTGCGTAAGACAAAACTGTCACGGGGGGGGACCATCATACAAAATCCATAGGGCCCTTCGGAAAACGCCCGAACCCGACATTGATCAGGCCTTGCAATGTTCACGCCAGCCAGCGCGTGCGACGGCCCGCCTAGCCCTGAATCCAGGCCGGGAAGAACGGTAACTTTTCCAGTTGAAAAGGCTGCGGATCGAACCGGCAACCGCAGTGACTTTCCGCCCAGCGTTGATCTTCCCGAACACCTCTTTGAGAGGCCACCGTCGATGCCGGAAGGCCCGTACCGCATGCGCCCTGAATGGCCCTGCCAGCAGCATCCGTCAGCGGCCAGCCGATTTCGCTCTGATATTGCGTTCAGATCGGTCTGTCGCCCGCCTGCACCCGCAATGTGCGGTTGTCGACACCGGGCAACATGCGCGCTGGATCTCGGGTGACGACGACATCGATCACAGTGGGGCTGGTTATGTTGTTCAGCCCTTCGGTGATGGCGGCGGCCAGGGCTGCGGGGTCATCCACGCGGATGCCCCGGCAACCCATGGCATTGGCGATGTTCGCATAGTTCATTTCCACGAGATCGGAGGACTGATAATTCCCCTCGCCATAGACAGCGTGCTGCAGGGCCTTCACATAGCCGGAAGCCGCATTGTTGAAGACAATGGTGACGAAGTTGGCCCCCAACCGTTTCGCGGTCTCGAGATCGCCCATCGTCATGTTGAAGCCACCATCGCCGGTCATCGAAACGACCCGGCGTTGATGGCCGACACCAAGTTGGCACCCGAGACCGCCGGGCACGCCATACCCGATCGAAGCAAAGCCGCGATCCGCCACGAAATGCCGGCCGGCCTTCTTGGTATCGAAGAGCAATGCGCCCCAATGGGCGGCGAAGCCACCGTCGGCAACGAGTACGCCGTCTTCCGGCATCAGGCGGTTCAATTCGCCCAGAATACGGCCGATATTGATGGGGGCCTCATCGGATTCGAGGCGATCCGCCGCACCCTGCCGCCAGGCCGCCATGCGCTCCAGAACCTCCGCGCCATAAGCGGCACGAGACCGCATCCGCTGGCCGCCATCGGCAAGGGCGGCGGTGAAGGCCTCGAGAGTGAGTCGGGCATCGCCCACCAAAGCCACATCGGTGCGGGTTGTCCGGCCGATTTCCTCGGCAAGAATATCGACATGGATCACCGGCTTCCCGGCACCAATCAATGCGAAGCGGCGCGTGGCAATCTCGCCGAGCTTGCACCCCACAACAACAAGGCAATCGCTCTTCTCAACCAGTTCATTCGCGATCCGGGAATAGCGACCGAACACGCCGGCGGAAAGCGGATGCGTGCAGGCAATGGCGCCCTTGCCTGACATCGTGTGGGCGACCGGGATACCCTGCCCTTCCGCAAGGGCCCGCAGGGCTTCATGCGCATCCGAGAGGTGAATGCCGCCGCCGACCAGCAGAAGTGGCCGGCTGGCTTTTGCCATCCGCTGGACAGCACGTTCCATCTGCGCAGGATCCGGCAGGGAGCGGCGAGATTGCGTCTTCAGAACGCTGGCATCCACCCAGAAATCCGCCGCATCGTAATCATGTTCAGCATGCGCCACATCCTCCGGAACATCGATCAGAACCGGCCCGGGACGCCCCGATGTCGCCACCGCATAGGCACGGCGAACCGCTTCGGGGATGCGCTGGGGCAGCTCGACGCGGATCACCTCCTTCACGACAGGCCGCAGGATATCGACCTGACGCGCCTCCTGGGTCATGTTCTTCCAGGAATGTTCGCGATTGGTATTGCCGGTGATCGCGATGATCGGAATTCCGGCGTTGAGCGATTCCGCCAGTGCCGTGACGAGATTTGTCGCGCCCGGCCCGAGGGTTGCGTCCACGACACCCGGACGGTTGGTGACCCGCGCGTAGGCATCCGCAGCGAAGGCGCCGCATCGTTCATCGTTGATGAGCGCATGCTTCAGCTTCAGCGCGCGGCACGCCTCGTAGAAGGGAAGCAACTGGAAGCCGCCCATGCCGAAGAGCGGTCCAACTTCATGCAGCTTCAACATTTCGCCAATGGCGCGGCCGCCCTGCATCGAGCGGATCACTTTAGTGGGGGAAAAATCAGTCACAACAGGTTCCATCACGTTGGGGGCATGGGCCCCGGATTGGTAAGAGCGGCTTCGGTTCACTGCACCGAGGCGCCGGAAGCGCGGACGACTTCGCCCCAGAGCCGGATCTCTTCGGTGATGAAGGCCTGAAGTGCTGGCCCGGCCAGCGGGCGCGGCGTCATCCCAAGGGCCGCGAAGCGTTCGTTCAGCGCCGGCCTGGCCAACGCGTCGTTGATCTCGCCGGCAAGGCGCTCGATGATCGCAGGCGGCGTTCCGGCGAGGGCGAACAGGGCAAACCAGCTCTCCCCGCCCATTCCGGGGAAGCCCACCTCGCGCAGGGTCGGAACCGCAGGCAATTGGGGAGCGCGTTCATCAGAGGTCACGCCAAGCGCGCGCAAGGTCCCGGACTGGATGAGCGGAAGGGCGGATGGCAGGTTGTCGAACATCAGATCGACCGCGCCGCCCACCAGGTCCGCCATGGCAGGCCCGGAGCCGCGATACGGCACGTGCGTCATGGTGATGCCGCTCTTGCTTCGGAACAGCTCGCCACTGAGATGCACCGAGGTGCCATTGCCCGACGAGGCAAAAGTGAGGCCTTCCTTGCGGGCCTTCCCTTCAGCCACGAGCTCGGCAACCGTGGTGGCCTTGACCCGCCGTGGCGAGACCACGAGCACGTTTGGCACGCCGGCAATCCGGCTGATCGGCGCAAAATCCTTCACGGCGTCATAGGGCAAGGCCTTGTACAGGGTCGGGTTGATCCCGTGCGTGCTGACCGTTCCCAGAAACAGGGTGTGCCCGTCGGGCCCCGCCTGCTTCAGCGCGCCGGCCGCAATCGACCCGCCGGCGCCCGGCTTGTTCTCGATAATGACGCTGACGCCCAGCTGTGAGGACAGTTGCTGGGCCATGAGGCGTCCGAGGGTGTCGGTGGCGCCACCGGCGGCGAAAGGCACAATGATGGTGAGCGTGCGGGAAGGATATCCGGCCTGCGCCCGCGCATTGAAGCTGCCGCCCGCAATCGCTGCAGCCGCAAGGCCAAGCAGGGAACGCCTGTCGAGGGTTGGTCCGGTCTTCGATGGATCGCGCATCATGTCTTTTCCTCCTGTTCGTTTCTGGTTGCGAGCACCTGGCCCGGCAGCTGCGGAACGGTTTGCGGCACCGGACGCCTGCCTTCGTCGCTGTGTCCCGGCGGGTTCCTCATGCAGCTGCGGGGAATGCCGCTCTCTTGGTTTCAGCGGAGGGCGGACATCAGGCTCACAAAAGTTCTGTATATCAGAATCTTTTGTATCGCAATACGGAACAGCGTGTCTGGCATGAGGCCTGACAGGAGAGACCTGCCATGCTAGGAACAGGAAAGAGTGGATCGCTGAGCCAGATGAGGTATGCGGGGCGATGAGCGATGCGCAGCAACAGGACGACGAGGCGGCGTCGGACGCCTCAATCACGACCATTGACCGCGCCGCCCGCCTTCTGACCATCCTCGCTGCCGGCGAAGCCATGGGCATGATGCTGACCGAGATCGCCCGACAGGCGGGATTTGGCAAAGGCACCACGCATCGCGTGCTGGCGGCGCTGGTGGAAGTGGGGTTTGTTTTCCAGAATCCGGAAAACCGCCGCTACCGGCTTGGATCGAGGCTGACCCTGATGGCACAGCATGCCCGGACGCAGGAACTGGCGTTTCGGGTTCAGCCGCTTCTGGATCGACTTGCCGAACAGACCGGAGATACGGCCTTTTGCTCGATCCGGGAGGGGCTCAGCGCCGTCTGCATTGCTCGGGCCACGGGGGAGTTTCCGATCCGCACGCTCACGCTGGATGTCGGCTCTCGACGCCCCCTGGGGATTGGCGCCGGCAGTCTTGCCTTGCTCGCGGCTCTGCCAGATGCCCTGGTCGAGGATAGCATGACAAAGAACGCGCGCTTGCTTGCCGCCTACCCCGTCTATTCTCCGGAATGGCTGACGGGCCGGGTGAAGGAAGCGCGCGAAAGCGGGTACGCGCAGAATCCCGGCGATATTCTCCCTGGCATGGGCGCACTCGGCATGGTTGTCGGCGACCCTATGATCCAGCCTCTGGCCGCACTTTCGATAGCAGCCATCAGCGAGCGCGTGTCTCCGCCGCGCAAAGCCCTGCTGCTCGAGAAACTCCGCGAAGCCACGGACGAACTGCTCACATTGATGCGCTGAAGCGACGCGTGCCGTCAGACGACCCCGATCATTCCGGGAAGCGCCCTGCCCCGATATCGATCAGGCCTTGCAAGACAGACATTCCCCGGCAACTGCACAGGTGACGAGCGCCGCTTCTGCCGGAATGATCATCGAGGCGAAAGCCAAGAACAGACGAGGCGCCGGTCGGAGGCGACATTGCACAGCCCGTCTTGCAGAGCGCCTCGGAGTGATCTGACCATGCCGGACCCGACAATCCGAACCGGCAGAAGATGCCAGCAGGGCGGACTTGATATGTGCCGGCGCATATCAAGGCCTGCGATGGCCTCCGCCGATCTTGACCGTTCCTTCGCGCTCGAGCCGAAGCAGGCCGCGGCGCAGGCCCTGAAGGCGCTGCTCGTGTCACGCTCGGGCACGCCCTTTCAAGGCATGCTGATCGCGCACTCGAGATCGCCCCGAAGAACCTGATGGCGCTGAACGTGCAGATGCGTGCGCTTCAAGAGCCGAGGCGAACCGCCGGAGGCCGCCGGATGGTGCAGGATTTCCTCCGGCAATTCGACCGGAGCGGATATGAACGGGGAATAGCGGCCTGACGAATTCATGCTCGCCTGGCCGGGTGGTGTGTCCTGTCCGCACCGCGCTCCTCGGCATCGAGGGCCTCTTCTTGGCCGGTGGCGCCCAAGGCCAACAGGGCCCGTTCTCCATCGGGCGAGAAGTGTACGGCACGCGATGCGGCCTCGCGCCGACACCAGCCTCTTTCGATGGCCAACCTTGCGATAGCCGCGCCAAGGCTCCCCGCGAGATGGGGCCGGCGTTCGGACCAATCGAGGCAGGCCCGGCAGAGCGGCCTTGGCTTTTCTTCGAGCGCGGCGATGTCGATGCCTTCGGCCAGAAAGCGCAGGCGCCCCTTCGCGGAGAGACCCAGGCCATCGGCTTGTGCGACGAGCATTCCGCGATCGACCAGCCGCGCGAAAAGAGCGGTCGCCGCATTCCCTGCGAGGTGATCGTAGCAGAAGCGCGCCCGGCGCATGGCGGCTTCACGCGGGCCCGGGCGTGTTCGCTTGAGCCCGACCCGCGCGGCGAGGCCCATCAGCGTTTCTACGGCTTCGGCCACATCGGGACCGGCGATGTTGAAATACCGGTGACGCCCTTGCACGAGGACGACCAGCAAGCCCGCTTCGAGCAGCCTCGCCAGATGGCCGGAGGCCGCAGACGGCGAAATGCCGGCCTCTGCGGCACATTCCCCCGCTGTCAACGCCCTGCCGCCCATGAGAGCCGCAAGAATGTTGGCGCGCGCGGGATCGCCGATCAGCGACGCGAGGGCAGCGATATCGGGACCGTTCTTCATGGCGCCTATCCTAGCCCGTCCGCACGGAGCAATGCTTCATTCTTCGCCGAAACATCGGGCCCGCGAAGAGCGTTACCAAGGCACTCCCGAAACACGGAGTGCCCGCCATGATAACCTGCTTCATCCGCTATGACATCGAGCCCTTCCGGCAGGCCGAGTTCGCCACGTATGCCCGGATGTGGGGACAGGCGATCCCGGCCTGCGGAGCCGATCTCGTCGGATATTTCGGCCCGCACGAGGGCTCGCTGACCACCGCCTACGGCGTCTATTCCCTCGAAAGCCTCGCCGCCTACGAGGCCTATCGCGCCCGGCTCAAAGCCAGCGATGCCGGCCGCGAAGCCTTTGAATTCGCACGCAAGGAAGGATTTATCCGCCGGGAAGACCGCATCTTCCTCACAAGGGTGTCCGAACCCCATGCGCGCTTGATCCGGCCATGATCGCCGTGATCTTCGAGGTTTGGCCGGCGGAAGGCGAGCGCCAGACCTATCTTGATCTCGCCGCCGCCTTGCGCGACGAGCTTTTCCAGGTTGACGGCTTCCTCACGATCGAGCGTTTCCAGTCGCTGGGCGAACCCGACAAGCTCCTCTCTCTGTCCTTCTGGCGCGACGAGGCCGCAGTGGCGGCATGGCGCAACAGCCATGCCCATCGCATCACGCAAGGCAGAGGCCGGAGCGGCGTGTTCCGGGACTACCGGCTGCGCGTGGCCGAGGTTATCCGGGATTACGGACTGGACGAGCGTGCGGAGGCGCCTGGAGACAGTCGTCTTGCACATGGTGGCTCCAGCCAACCCGCCGGCCGGATTTCCCGACCCGGAGATTGACTAGGCGGCGCGAAGCTGGCGGATGAAACTCTCGACATTCTCGCGCAAGGCAGCAGCCTCCTCGAGCAGCCCGTCGGCCGAGCCCCGCACCTTCGCGGCATTGTCCCGCGTGGTAGCGGCGCCCTGCATCACGCTCATGACATTGACCGAGACATCGTCGGTGCCCTTGGCGGCTTCGGCGACATTGACCGCGATCTCCCGTGTCGAGCCGCCCTGAAGCTCCACGGCAGTCGAGATCTGGGTCGAAATCGACCCGAGTTCGCCGATGATGCTCGCGATGCTGCGGATGGCCTCCACCGCCGAATCCGACGCGGTGCGCATCTCGGCGATCTGCGCGGCGATCTCCTCGGTCGCCTTCGCGGTCTGGGCAGCCAGCGACTTCACCTCGGTCGCGACCACGGCGAACCCGCGTCCGGCATCCCCGGCGCGGGCGGCCTCGATTGTCGCGTTGAGCGCCAGCAGATTGGTCTGGTCGGCGATCGAATTGATGAGGCCGACGATCTGGCTGATGCTCCCGGTCGTCTCGGCAAGGCTCTGCACCATGCCGTCCGTATCCGCAGCCGCGGTGGTCGCGCGTTCCGTGACCTGGCGAGAGGCAAGGACCATCCGGGTGATGCGGTCGATCGCCTCGGCCAGCGTATCCGAGGCATGCGCCACGCTCTGGACATTGGCCGCAGCCTGCTCGGCAGCCGCTGCGACTGTGGTTGCATTGAGCGTGCTTTCCTCCGCTGTGGCATTGAGCGTCCGCGCCGTTTCCGCCAGCGTTCCGGCCGAGCCGGAGACGGCGGAAATCGACCGTGTCAGCCCCTGCTCGAATTCGGAAATCAGGCGGTTCATCGTGTCAAGACGCTGCTCGCGCTGCGCGAATTCGCGGTTGCGCTCCTCCGCCAGCGCGCGGCGCTCCAGCGCATTGGTCTTGAAGACCTCAACCGCCGCAGCCATCGCGCCGATCTCATCGGCACGACCGAGTTCCGGCACCGCCGTCTCGAGTTTCTCGGCGGCGAGATCGCCCATGGCGGCGGTCATGCGCTGGATCGGCTGCGCCACCGTATGCCGGAGGAGCACCAGCAGCACCGCAACCATGACAAGCGCCGCAATGAGCGAAGCGCCCATGGCGATGTATTGCAGTTCGCGCACGCTGCGAAGCGCCTTGTCGGCATCGATGGCCACTGCGACATACCAGTCCGTCCGGTCGCGCAGGCGGATCGGCAGATAGGAGACGAACATGCGGTCCTTGCCGATTATCGCCTCCTTCACGCCCGCAGCCGTGACATTCACATCGCCAGTGATGATATCCGAAACCGGCTTGCCGATGCGCGCCGCTTCGGGATGGACCAGGATCTTGCCATCGCGGCTGACGATGAAGCCCTGCCCCATGCCACCGAAATCGAGATCGGCCATCATCTTGACCAGCGCGCTGACCTCAAGGTCGCCGCCGGCCACGCCGAAAATGCGATCAGCCTTCCGGACGGGCTCAGCCAGGGTGACGATCAGCTTGCCGGTGGAGGCGCTGAGATAGGGCTCGGTCACGACCGGCGCCTGCACCTCGACAGCCTTGCCATACCACGGCCGCTTGCGCGGATCGTAATCCGGAGGCATCTGCCGCGGCGGGGAAATGGTGAACTGCCCTTCGGCCGTGCCGAAATAGGCGAGGAAAAACTCCTTCATCACGGTCTTGTTGGCGAGGACTTCTTCCGTGCCGACGACCCCTTTCGAGAGCATGTCGACCATGCTGCCGAGCAGGATCAGCCGTCCATCGACCCAGCGCTCCACCGTTTCCGCCGATTGGGCCCCGACAGTCTGGATGTTGCGGGTGATTTCGGATTGCATCGACTGGGCAAGGCGTTCGCGGATGATCGTGGCGAACAGGGCAAAGACCACAAAAACGGCCAAAGACGCCATCAGGACGATGCGCCGCATGATGCTCCTGGAGGGAACCGTCTTCTTGTGATCGGGAGTCATGACATCAGTCCGTATGAGTGCGGCCGCCGGGTGGGGAAAGAGATTCGCCGGATGAGGACGTAACGGTGACGCAAATGCATAAAGATTTCACAAAATGCGCACGGACTTTGCATGGTCGAGGGAGGCTGGGGGAGCGCGGGAACGCCCCCTACGTCATCGAAGGTTGCGGCGCTTGCCCCATCGGCGGGACGCCGATTTTCGTCCTACACTGGCATTAGGACAGCGGAGGGGCGGCCGTTTCATCCAGAGCCCGCCCTTGCCCGAACCCACAGAGCGCCCACCCTCAATAACCGGTATCAAACGTCCAGCGAACGCTCGTACCAAGGCTGAACTGGTTCGCCGAGCCCTTCTGTTTCACCAGCGGCGAATTCGCAGCATCGCCGGCGAGCCTGCTGGCCTGGACGAAGGCGCTGGTCTCGATGCGGGGCGTCCATTGATAGGTGACCTGCGCCGCCGCGCCATAGGAGAGCAGGCCATGGCCCGCCTTGAAAGCCGGCAGGCCCGATTGCGCCGATTGCTGCGCCGTGACCCCGAGATAGGTCTGGGTGAAATCGCGCCCGACGAAGGACATGCGCGGACCGGCCGAGACAATCCAGCGTTCGCCAAGCCGGGTGAAGGCATCGAGCTTGATATCGCCCATCAGCGCATCATGCGCGAACAGCCCCTGGCGGATCTCGCCGCGGGCACGCAGCCATGGCAGCGGGTAGAATTCGGCGAAGCCGCCGATTTCCCCGCCGAAGCGCACATTACCGAGGCCGCGCAATTCGGAATGATCCGACGCGCGCCTTTCCCAGAGGAGCTTGCCCGCCACGCCGGCGCGCCAGTTGTCGCCCTCGATCAAGCCGATGCCGATATTGTCATCGGCTACCGACAGCCAGCGACTGCCAAGGCCACGCCCGATCGAGACGATCGGCCGGAAGGCGACCGCCCCCCGCTTCGAGCCCAGAAAGGCCGGCGCCACACCGACACCGAGGCCAAGCGAGACATTCCAGGTGCGCGGAGCATTCCTCGCTTCGGGGCTTCTGAGGTCAATCTGCTGCGCAACGGCAGGCAAGGCTGAAGCCGCAAGGCTCGCCAGGGCGATGGTGGCAGGAACACGAGGCAGGCGCATCGACAATACTCTCCGGGGCCATGGGCACGCCCCCGATCAGGGAAAACTATTGGTGTTGCTGTTACGTTTGATTCATCAAAACGGTGCTGCTTATCGCCCGACAAGCTGAACAAAAACTTTCGCATCCGCTGGCGCGATGTGTCGCATCAGGGCGCATGATCTCGAGCAAAGGATTGGTACAGCGGGAAACAATGGCACTGCTCATGCGGCCCGGCCGGCCGCCATGCACGCCACCGATAACGCCTTTCTCCTTCGACAGTGCCGCCAAGCGCTCATCCGTGCCAGCACAATTCTCAACCAGATGGTTGACTATTATTCAGCCGCGGGATATTCAACCAATCAGTTGAATTTTGAGGCCACGCGATGGATGCCGTCTTTCACGCTCTCGGGGATGCAACCCGCCGCCGCATGCTGGCCGATCTTGCCAATGGCGAAAGGACGGTCAGCCAATTGGCGGAGCCCTATGCCATGTCACTGGCTGCGGCTTCCAAGCACATCAAGACGCTGGAGAATGCGGGGCTGATCCGGCGCGAGGTCCGGGGACGCACGCATCTGTGCCGTCTTGATCCGGGCCCTCTGGCCCAGGCCCACCAGTGGCTGGGCTTCTACGAGCGCTTCTGGACCAGCCGCCTCGATGCCCTCGAGCGCCTGCTGCGGGAAGAGGATGCCGCTGCCAACGTTACCAACACCAGAGATGGAGATCCGAGATGACCAAAAACGCGCTTCTGGACGATTACGGCATGCTCACCGAGCCCGCCACGCTTACGATCCGGCGATTGCTGCCTGGCCCGGCCGAACGCATCTGGAATTATCTCACCAAGAGCGAGTTCCGGAAGCAGTGGCTGGCGTCGGGTGATATGGATCTGAAACCTGGTGGCGCCTTCGAGTTCATCTGGCGCAATGCGGAACTGAGCGATCCGCCGGGGCAGCGTCCGGATGGTACCTCGGAAGAACACCGGATGACCGGCACGATCACCGAATTGGCCGCGCCTTACCGATTGGCGATCAGCTGGGGCAGCACGGGCGGCGTCGTATTCGATCTCGAGCCGCAGGGAGACGATGTCCTGCTGACGCTGACCCACCGCCGCGTACCGGATCGCTCCATTCTGCTCAATGTCAGCGCCGGCTGGCATGCGCATCTGGATGCGCTGGTGCTGCGGCTCAACGGTCGCAAGGTCACCTCGTTCTGGGATAGCTGGAGCCGCCTGAAGGCAGAATACGACCAGCGGCTTCCTGCCTGACCTCCCGGGGGCAAACACCAGCCACAAGCTGATCGACGCGAGGAGACTTTCCCTCGACGGCTGGTTGCGGGACCCCGAGAACAATGGCGAACGGGTCGATGTCCGGGCTGAAGATTGCGGTCTTTCGTCCGGCATCGTGCCCAATCCGGGCTGTCGCCCGAATTCAAGGCCTCAATGCTTCAGTGCCTTGAGAAAGGCGCGCTGGCGGAGATCGATTTCATCAACGGCGCCATCGTCCGCGCCGGCCAGCACAACATGAGGCCCGACCCGCACGGTTACAGTTCGAGCCGGGAATGGCTGGAAGCCGCTCGGCCGAACCGGCGGCTTCTCTTTGGATCTCAGTTTGCAAGGTGCTTGAACATGATCTTGCGGGCTTCCTCGTCCATTTCGGCCTTGAACGCGTGCCGATCCTTCAGCCCCTTCGCTACTGTGGCTGCCGGGCGCGCATCGATTTCGTCGAAGAGCCGCTTGAGGTTGGGCAACTTGCCCCAGGCGTCATCGCCGAGGATGAACGGGATCATCCGTGCCCAGCCCCAGATATCCATATCGACGATGGTATAGGTGTCGCCGACCATATAGCGGTGCCTGGCCAGATGCTGGTCGAGCACAGAGTAATGCCGCATCGCTTCATATTGGTAGCGATCATGCGCATAGGGCACCTTCTCCGGCGCGAAATGCTTGAAATGAACGGCCTGCCCAGAGAAGGGCCCGACTCCGGTCGCAACGAACATCAGCCACGAGAGCAATGCCCCGCGATTGGCCGGGGTCTCGGGCGGCAGGAACTTCCCGGTCTTCTCGGCGAGGTAGAGCAGGATTGCATTGCTGTCGAAGACGGTGACATCGCCATCGACAATGACTGGCACCTTGCCATTCGGGTTGATCGCGAGGAATTCCGGTTTGAACTGGTCGCCACGCCGCGTGTCGACCGGCTTCGCGTCATAGGAAAGCCCGGCTTCCTCAAGGAAAAGGGCAACCTTGCTCGGATTGGGCGAGCCATTGAAGTAGAAGGTGAGCACGGGCAGTTCCTCGTGTTTTGGGGGTTGGCGATACAACGAGCGGGGCCTGATCTGACCCGGACCTCGATCCGGCTGTGCATGGCCGGCGCGTGACGTTAGACCGGCCTGCGCGCTGCATCCAGAGTGCATCAGGTAACCCAGAGCGATCAGCCCATCACTGATGCGTGATGCTCCCCCGAAGGAACAAACACGATCATGGCCTGCTGTCCGAGAAACCGGCTGCAAGCTATCGACCATCGCTAGATGATGACCTTGCGCACTTTGGCCGTGATCCATTCGCTGATGACGACCGTGACGAGAATGATCAGCAGGATCAGCGAGACCTGGGGCCAGGCCAGCGTATTGAGCGCCCCCTCAAGGGCGAGCCCGAGCCCGCCCGCACCGACAAGGCCGAGGACGGTTGATTCCCGGATATTGATGTCCCAGCGGAACACGCTGATCGTGGCAAAAGCCGGCAGGATCTGCGGCCAGATGCCATAGCCCATGACCTGCGCCTGGCTGGCGCCCGTGGCCCGGATCGCCTCGACCTGCGTCTCGTCGATTTCCTCGATGGCCTCATAGAGAAGCTTGCCGATGAAACCGATCGAGCGCAGGGCAATCGCGATGATGCCGGCGAGGACACCGGGGCCCAGCACCGCGACCAGCAGCAGCCCCCAGATCAGCGCGTTGATCGAGCGGGACGCGACGATGATGAACAATGCGACCGGGCGAATGAAGAGCACGCTCGGCGTCGTGTTGCGGGCGGCCAGAAATGCCAGCGGCGTCGCCAGCACGATTGCGATCAGCGTACCGAGGGTTGCGATGTTGATCGTGTCCCAGATCGCCTGCCAGAGCTGGTTGATATAGATCCAGCGCGGCGGCAGCATCCGCCCGAAGATATCCTGGGCCTGACGCGGCGCGTCCGTGACGAAAGCCCAGATCGTGTCGGCTGTCATGATGCGCCAGCAGAAGACGGTCAGCGCAACAAGCGCCAGCCACCCGGCCCAGCGCCAGCGCTGCTGGCCGGGGGTCAGCAGGCGCCAATGGCGAGTACCGTCGGGGTTGATCAGGATCGCCATTACGCCATCGCCTTCCTGATCCAGCCGGAGGCATATTCGCAGAGCATCACAATCCCGATGATGATGAGCAGGATCGCGGCGGCGCTATCGAATTCATAGCGATCGAGTGCCGTGTTCAGGGTGGCGCCGATGCCGCCGGCGCCCACGATTCCAATGACCGAGCTTTCACGGAAATTGATGTCGACCTTGTAGGCGGTCAGGCCGACGAAGCGGGGCATGACCTGCGAGGCGACAGCGTAATCCATCACCTGCCAGAAGCCGCCACCGGTGGCCCGGATGGCCTCGACCTGCGCAGGGTCGATCTCCTCGATGTCGTCGGCAATCAGCTTCGACAGAAAGCCGATCGTGGAGACAGACAGCGTCAGAAAACCGGCAAAAGTGCCGAAGCCGAACATCGCGACAAACAGGATCGCGACAATGATCTCCTGAAAGGCGCGCGCCAGAGCGATGATGGCCCGGCAAAGTCCGTAAAGCCAGAGAGGAGCAATATTGCGGGCGGCACCGAGGCCGATCGGCAGGGCAAGAACCAGGCCGAACACGGTGGCACAGACCGTCATGGTCAGGCTCTCGATAAGGCCCTGCTGGATATCGCCCCATCGTGACGTGAAATCAGGCTGGAGAAATCCAGAGAACAACCGTGCTGCCCGAACCAGCCCTTCCGACACGCGGGTCCAGTTCACGTCGATACTGCCGAAAGCCAGCCCGAGATAGAGCAGCACGGCAAGGATGATGGCCCAACGCAGCCAGGTCTGTTCCACCAGGCGTGGGCGCTTCCAGATTCGCGCTGGGCCAGTGGTGGCGGTCATCACGTTCCCGCCACAGGCACCGGCATTGCCGCAAGACCCGACGCCCCCGGTGATGCCAATGAACCATCGTCCAGGTCGTCGGATTGGCTGTTTGACGTCTTTGTCCAGTCTTCCTCGCCATAGATGCGTGTCAGCACTTCGGCATTCAACCCGCTGGCCGGGCCGTCATAGACGATCTCGCCGGCGCGGAGCCCGACAATCCTCGGGAGAAACATCTGGGCCAAAGCGACGTCATGGATGTTGACGATGGCCGCAAGCTTCCGCTCGGTGCAGAGCTCGAGGATCAACCGCATGACCTGGCGTGACGTCTTCGGATCAAGGCTGGCCGTGGGCTCATCGATCAGCAGCAGTTCCGGATCCTGGGCGAGCGCCCGGGCAATGCCGACGCGCTGACGCTGCCCGCCGGACAGGGCATCGGCACGCTTGTCGACATGGTCGATCAGGCCGACGCGCTCCAGCAGCGAAAACGCACGCTGGATATCGGCTTCCGGAAAACGCCGGAACCAGCTCTGCCAGAAACCGACATAGCCAAGCCGCCCGGAGAGAACATTCTCCATGACGGTCAGGCGCTCGACGAGCGCATATTCCTGAAAGATCATGCCGATCCGGCGGCGGGCCTTGCGAAGGGCCTGGCCGTCCAGCGTGGTGAGATCGATGTCCCCCAGACGGATCGAGCCGGCCGTCGGATCAACCAGCCGGTTCACACAGCGGATAAGTGTCGATTTTCCGGCCCCCGAAGGTCCGATCAACCCGACGATATCGCCGGGCGCCAGCGTCATCGAAACGCCCTTGAGGGCTCGGTCCCCGGCCTTGTAGCGCTTTTCGAGATTGGTGATCGTCAGCACGTCCGGTTCTGCCCCATCATAAAAAACCGCCCGGCAGAAGCGCCGGGCGGGCCAGTTCATGGAGTGCCTTACTTGCAGGTATAGGTGACGCCAAGCGCGGCATCGATCTTCCGGACGACATCCCAATCCTTCTTGTGGGTAATCTCGATGAACTTGGCTTCGCCAGATTTCGAGAATTCCTTCTGGAGATCGGAGCCTTCCCACGGGAAGGAGAAGAACGCTTCCTTGATCTTGGCCTGAAGCTCGGGCTTCAGGTTATAGACAACACCGTAGCCGGTGGTCGGAAACGTTTGCGACTTGTAGATCGTCTTGACCTGATCGGCCTTGATGACGTTGCGCTGGATCATCCGCTTCATGACGGAATTCGCGATGGCAGCCGCAGGATAATCCTTGTTTGCCACGCCAAGGATCGAGTTGTCATGCTTGCCCGAGAAGACCGGCTCGAAATCGACCTTCGCCGCCATCTTGAACTCGGCTTTCAGAAGCGCGGATGGCGCCTTGAAGCCCGAGTTGGACGTTTCTGACGTAAAGGCAAGTTTCTTGCCCTTGATGTCTTCGATCTTCTCGATGCCCGAGCCCGGATAGGTGATGATTTCCATCTCGTAGCCGAATGAATTGTCGGCGCGCGCCATCATGGCGAAAGGCCGGAACCCGGAACAGGCCACGGCGATCGGGTTCGAGCCGGTATTGAAGCCCGCCACATGCAGGCGCCCGGCACGCATGGCTTCAAGCTGTGCTGCATTCGACTGAACCGGGAAGAACTGGACCTTCTTCCCCGTCACCTTCTCCATATGGCGGAGGAAGCCATCCCAGACCTTGGCATAGACGGCCGGGTCTTCGACGGGGGTGTAGGCAAAAATCAGGGTTGCAGGGTCGATCTGCTCCGCCGGGTTCGTGGGGATATCCGCCAGCAGGTCACCGTCGGTGTCCTTGAAACGGGCGTCCAAGGCAAAGGCACCGCTGGTCATCACCATCGAAATGGCAAACACAGCTGCTTTGACGTTCAATTTCATGAATGGCTCCTGTGAGGCGTTTGGAAGAAGTGTTACCTAGACAAAGGTATGATGACAATCCCGTGACATGGGCACGGGTAGTTCCCCCTAGTCAGGCCCGGTGAGACCGCTGCCGACGCGTGCCCATCATGCGATACGGTTGCTCTATCGCTCCCGGGGCAGAGCCTGGGTCGCCAGCCAGCATGTCAGCAGCATCACCGTCGAGCCGATCAGGCAGGCTGTAAGGCCGCCAAACTGGTAGAGCAATCCCGACAGCAACGTTCCAAGAAAGCGCCCCAACGCATTGGCGGCATAGTAGAACCCGACATCTTCTGCCGCCTTCTCCGATCCGGCATAGGCCAGGATGAGGTAGGAGTGAACGGACGAATTTACGGCGAAAATCATGCCGAACAGGCAGAGCCCCACCACCAGCACGAGATCGGGCCGGGCAAGGTCCAGCGCAAGGATGGCGGTGAGGCCTGCGGGAACCAGCAGGAGCAGGAAGGACCACAGCCGCGCGGCAGGGACCTCGCGGGAAAGCCCGTCCGGGCTACGCCGGACGACGGCAGGCGCTGCCGCCTGAACCACGCCATAGCCGATCGTCCAGAGCGCGAGGAACGCCCCGACCATCGGGAATGTCCAGCCATTGGCATAGAGGAAAACCGGCACGCCGACGACGAACCAGACATCACGGGCGCCGAACAGGCCGATCCGGGCCAGGGCAAGCAGGTTGACGCCGCGGCTCTTGCCGAACAATTCGCGGGCGCTCTTGCTCGCCTTGGCCTTGCCCTGCAAGGCGGGAAGCGAAAGCACAACGCCCGCGAGGATGAGCCCCAGGGCACCCGACATCAGCCAGAGCGCCGGCGAAAAGCCGAACGCCTCCAGCAGCACGCCGCCAAGGAAGAAGCCGAAGCCCTTCATGGCATTCTTGGAGCCGGTGAACCATGCCACCCATTTGAAGAGCCGGCCCTCACCCTGCCCCTTGGCTTCGGCCTCGGTCAGCTTGATCGCGGATTTGGAGGCTGTCTTGGTCAGGTCCTTCGCAACCCCACAGATTCCTTGCGCCAGAACCACCCATGTCACCAGGAAGGCCGAGGTCCAGCCCGGCTGCATGGCGGAGAGCGTCAGAAATCCAAGGATCTGGGTCGTCAGCCCGATGACCAGCATCCGCTTGATGCCGTATCGGGCAGCCAGCCACCCGCCGATCATGTTCGCAAGGATCCCTGCTGCCTCATAGAGCAGGAACAGGAAGGCGAGCGTGAAGGGCGAGTATCCCAGCTTGAAGAAGGTGAACAGCACCAGCATCCGCAAGGCACCGTCGGTCAGCGTGAAGCCCCAATAGGCTGCCGTGACGATGGCATAATTGCGCAAACCGGCAGATTTCGGGGCGGTCGCTGGCGATTGCATCTCAGAGCCCCGTGGCTTCGAGATGACAGGCGAGATCGACCATCCGGCAGGCATAGCCCATCTCGTTATCGTACCAGGCATAGACCTTGAGCATGGTCCCGTTGGTGACCAGCGTCGACAGGCCATCGACAATCGCCGATCGCGTGTCGCCCTGGTAGTCGATCGACACCAGCGGCCGGCCTTCGAACCCGAGAATGCCGGCAAGCGGCCCGGCGGCGGCTGCGCGGAACAGGGCGTTCACCTCTTCCGCCGTGACCGGGCGTGCCATCTCGAACACGCAATCCGTCAGCGAGGCATTGAGAACGGGCGCCCGGACGGCATGGCCGTCAAGCTTGCCCTTGAGTTCCGGGTAAATCAGGCCGATGGCCGTGGCACTGCCCGTGGTCGTGGGCTGGAGCGACAGCATTGCCGACCGCGCGCGGCGAAGATCCTTGTGCGGCGCATCCACGACAACATTGGTGTTGGTGGGATCATGGATCGTCGTGATCTGCCCGTGCCGGATGCCGATCTCCCCATGAAGCACCTTCACCACCGGCGCCAGGCAATTCGTCGTGCAGGAGGCCGCGGTCACGATGTCATGGCGGGCCGGATCATAGAGCCCCTCGTTCACCCCCACGACGATGTTGAGGACGCCGTCCACCTTGACCGGCGCGGCGACGATGACCCGCTTGGCCCCGCGCTGGAGGTGCCCCTCAATCGACTTGCGGTCGAGGAACTTGCCGGTGCATTCCAGCACAAGGTCCACGCCCAGTTCACCCCAGGGAATCTCTGCCGAGGTCTTGTGTTCGGTGAACCGGACCGCCCGATCCTCGATGCGCAGAGAGGCCTCGCCATCTGCCGATATGCCGGCATGCCAGCGGCCTTGCATCGAATCGAACTCAAGCAGGTGGGCCGTTGCTGCAACGCCCCCCTTGACCTCGTTGACATGAACAATGTCGAGCCGGTTTGCCCTGCGCGGATCATCCGCCGGCCTGCGGGCACTTCCGAACGCTGCCCGGAGCGCCAGCCGGCCAATGCGTCCCATGCCATTGATGCCTACTCTCATCGGAAGCCCCTTCCCTGTCCATGTCCGTGTCGCCGCTTGCCCTGACGGAACCCTTGGGGTCACCCGCCCATCGCGCACAAGCGTTGCAGTCCCACTTCTAGATTACATATTTCGATTTGTCGACGATGATCGAAATGATAGAATCCAAACGGCCTGCTCAGGCTCGATCCTGTTCTGTCCAGGCAGGGTTGACCGGATCGGCAGCGAGGGAGATAGCTCGAGGCATGGCATCAGCACCGTTCGACCCCGACCTTCTTGTCGAAAAACTCCAGGCCGTCGCCCAACCATCCCGCTTCGCTGTCCTTCGACTGCTAGCGCGCCATGAGCCTTTTGGTCTCGGCGCCGGAGATATCGCCAGGCTGATCGCGGTTCCACACAACACGCTCTCGACCCATCTGGCCCAACTCGAAAGTGCAGGTCTCGTCCGGTCGCGGAAGGATGGACGCCGGATCGTCTATGCCATTGATCGCGCGGCAACCGGGAGCATGCTTGCCGAGTTGGGCAAATGCCTAGCCCCGGTCGATGTGCAGGGGCAGTCCATGACCGTTCCTGCACTCCGGGAAAGGGCAGATGGCGGACCCCGATATTCGGTCCTCGTCCTGTGCACCCACAATTCGGCCCGCTCCATCATGGCCGAGGCCCTGATCAACCATGAGGGCCGAGGGCGCATCCGGGCCTATTCTGCCGGATCCCAGCCCAGGGGCATTGTCGATCCCGAGGCGATTCGCCTTCTCGGGAGTCTTGGCTATGACACGACCGGCCTGCATTCGAAGACGTGGCAAGTCTTCGCCGAGGCCGGAGCCCCCGGCATGGATTTCGTCATCACTGTCTGTGACACGGCCGCCGGCGAGAAATGCCCGAACTGGCCCGGACACCCGCTTGTTGCCCATTGGGGTATCGCCGACCCGCTGGAAGCAGGCACAAGCGAGGCCGAGCGGCGGGAGGCCTTTCGCAATGCCTACCGACAGTTGAGTGCGCGCGTCGCCGCTTTCGTCAACCTGCCGATCGAGGAGATGAGCCCGGAGAGGCTGAGGTCAGAACTCGCCCTGATCGGACGCCTCGAAGGGGCGACAGCCACCGCGATGGCAGGGAAAACAGGCGGCCTCCTGCCAGCCACCGAAATGTGACGTCCAGACATCGCCGATCGGGCGCTCGGAACAACGCATTAATGTGACTTCAATTCGATGCCTCTATTCCTGACGTGAGGAGGACGAAGCATGGCTGAATTTTGGAGGCGACCTGGCGCTGCGCGCTCGGCGGTTCATCATGTCCTGTCCGCGATCTTCATTACAATTTACGGCTATAGCGTCTGCAATTTCATCAATGGCCTTGCGGTCTCGGCATGGGTGGCAACCCTGCTGCCTGTGCTGGTCGGGCAATGGGGGCTCCGCTGCATCGTTGCGGAGCATGTCTCGAGGCGCCCGGCCGAAATGCGGCCAAAACTCGCCTTTGCGGGAGAACTGAGCGCTTTCATCGCCGGCGGCGCGGTCATCGGCATCATCAATACGGTTTTGCACGGTTTCCCTGCGGGAAGCGGCCTTAAAGCCATGCTGGGTTTCGTGACCATCGGCGTTTTTGCCGGCGTCGATCAGGCCTTCGTCCAGACACGGATCCGTTTCGAGGAAGGTGGAATGCCATCCTTTTCGGGCAAGCCGCGTTCGCCCTTCGCGGTTCGTCTTGGATTGAGTTTCAGCCTCGTCGCGGCCCTGATCATCGGCGTCATCACCTTGCTGGTGCTGCGCGGGATTGAAGATGGCACGGTCAACGACGCCGAGGGCTTCCGTCGTCTGGCGATCGAATTCGCCTTCGTTTTCGCTATCATCACCTGCTACGTGGCCAACTCGGCACGTGGCGTCGAAAAACTGCTTGCCACGGCTGTTTCCGAACAGGTGCAGACCCTTGGTGACGCGCGGGAGGGCCGCGCACGCCGCCGGGCCCGCATCGGCACCCGGGACGAGATCGGGTTTGTCTCGGCGGAGATCAACTACCTGCTCGATGAACTCGACAGGGCGCATGACATGACAACGCGGACCAACGACGCCATCATCAAGGCCCTGATCGGCCTTGCGGGGGCGCGCGACAACGAAACCGGTGCCCATCTTCAGCGCACCCAGCGCTATGTCGGCACCCTGTGCAGCCAATTGGCGCAGCATCCGGAATTCTCAGCGGTGCTCACACCCTCCGCGATTGCCGATATCGTCAGCGCGGCACCCCTTCACGACATCGGCAAGGTTGCGGTGTCGGATGCCATCCTGCACAAGCCAGGTCGCCTCACGCCGGAAGAGTACGAGGTCATGAAGACCCATGTCAGCCACGGCCTTGCGGTGATCGACAAGGTGATTGCTGATGTCGGCGTCACGCCCTTTCTCGCCGTCGCCCGCGATGTCATTGCAGGTCATCATGAACACTGGAATGGCGCGGGCTATCCATTCGGCCTGAAAGGCGCGGAAATTCCCCTCGCCGGGCGTGTCATGGCGCTTGCCGATGTTTATGATGCGCTGCGCAGTGAGCGGATCTACAAGCCCGCAATGCCCCATGCGGAAGCCCGCAAGATCCTGGTCGATGGCGCCGGGTCCCAGTTCGATCCGCAGGTCGTGGCAGCCTTCCTCATGGCTGAGCCCCAGTTCGAGCGCATTGCGACACAATTCGCGGATTCAGGGCCGGACAGCGTAGCCAACGCGGCTTGAGCCAGCTTCTTCTCGAGGCCTGCCACGCTTGCGAGGCCGGCGGCCAGTTTTCGCAGCCGATACGGGTTCTTGTTCCAGGACCTTCACCCTTTCGGCGCTGGCCCGGTTAGTTTGCACCGTTCCGGGGCTTTTCCCAAGTGGATTCCTGCCTCGGTACGACCGCCAACGGGGTTGCTGGCCGCTTCGCGCCGCCATCCCGGACATTCACGGTCTTGAGGAGACACACCGACACTGGATATTCATCGGGTCTAGAAAACCGTGGGCGATTCAGACAGCAAACCTCACTCTATCGAGAGCGCCTCCAAGGCTGCAAGATTGATGCCCTTGGTGTCATCGGAATCGGAGGAAACGGCTATGCCCACCAGAGGCCCCGGATCCCGCCCGAACGCGCGACGAAAATCAGCAGCAAGATCAGCAGTTTCAGAGAGGAACGAGGAATTCGTGATGCCGCCGGGCTGTCGCAGGACAAGCTTGCCCGAGGCGCCCATATGCGGGCTCGCGACTACCTGTCCGCGCGTTCCGCTACCACCCCAAACGTAGACCAGTGCCGCGCCGGATGACCACCACATCGCCGAACTGAGCGAAGTCGCACCCTTGGCGCTCCGCGCGCTGGCTTCGTCCTTTGCAAATACGAAATAGAGCGCGATAGCGCGATCGTCTGTGCCTTTGGTTGCCAGATTCGTCGCGGGTACGGATTGATCGACCTTCCAGCGCCATTTTGCTTGCCTCTTGGCCCATAGGCTTTCATCCAGTTCACGCCAGATGACACTGGCGGCCCCTTCCGCGCGGATGGCAAGGCGGCCTGGCCCCTCGGCGCGAAAATCAACCGGATTCAGCCCCCGGAAATTCAAGGTCTTCCAACCCTGTCCCGCCAGAAGAGGGCCGAAATTGACGGGCTCGGCTTGAGCGGGCGAAAGGCTCTGAGCCACCCAAAGACATGAGACGATTACAATCTGGCGCATGATATCAGAAGCATGGTGCGTCAGCGCTGATTTGGCCAGCCGATGCTGGATCGCAGCTCATGCACGATGCCGTGAGGCGGCCTCGTGTCGTATCAAGTGCATCAATCCTCGGGATCGCTTCAGTTTGCGGCTCGGCCGATGGCACTGTCAGAGGAAAACTTGCGGTCCATGCTTCGACGCCCCCATCGCTATCGATTGGGTAGAGAGTCGCGCGCTTCGAGGTGAACCCCTCAGGGTGCTGTCAGACTCACCAAAAAAGTCTCGGAATGTCCCCCACCCCGGCATGGGTCAGGCCGCGCAAAGCTGGCGCCACCCGATGGGTGCGGCGGCGCGATGTTCCTTGAATGTTGGCTTGGGTGAGAGTGAAATAGCCCCCAATCTGGGTGTCCACAAAACCGGCAAAAGGCCAGTTCGCCGAAAATGTTTTAAACTCTGTCCGAATGCCAACTCTAGCCGCGTCAGTGTTGCAGAGACGGATGAGCCGCCTCGACAACAAAGGATAGGGACAACGACATGCAGTATATGCTCATGTTTTTTGAGAACGAGGCCGAAATCGCCGCCCAGCGCGACCATGTCGAACGTACCGGCCCCTATTGGGACGCCTGGAACGCCTATGTCGGTGCCCTGTACGGGTCCGGCATCGTCCTCAAGGGGGACCCGCTCATGCCGCCTGCAACGGCAACCACGGTGCGGCTGGAAGGCGGCAAACGCATGGTGCAGGATGGGCCGGTGGCAGCGACCAAGGAACAGCTCGGCGGTTATGTCGTGATCGATGTCCCCGATCTTGATGCGGCATTGTCGTGGGCGGCGCGCTGCCCTGCCGCCTCCCACGGGGCCGTGGAAGTGCGCCCCGTTTTGCATTTGCCAACCCAGCGCTAAACGGTGGACGGCAGTCTTCACGAACAGGGTCAGCGGGCGGCGGAAAATGCGGCCCGCACCTCCTATGGCCGCCTCCTCGCATATCTCGCCCGGCAATGGCGGGATGTGGCCGCAGCCGAAGATGCTCTGGCCGAGGCGTTTTCCCGGGCGCTCGACATCTGGCCTGTACAAGGCGTGCCAGCCAACCCCGATGCCTGGCTGATGGTCGCGGCGCGCAACCGCCTGCGCGATGGCGTACGCGCGTCGAAAACCCGCGAGAAGACGATGAGCAGCCTGCTGGTGCTGGCACCGACCGAGAGCGAGGAAACCCCCGCAATTGCCGACAAGCGGCTGGAATTGATGTTTGTATGCGGCCACCCGGCAATTGATCCTGCCGCCCGCACGCCGCTGATGCTGCAAACCGTGCTGGGGCTGACGGCGGAGCGGATCGCCTCGTCATTCCTTGTTTCGCCCGACGCGATGGCACGGCGGCTGAGCCGGGCCAAAGCGCGCATCAAGGACACCGGGATTGCCTTTGAGGTGCCGGAAGAAAACGAACTCGAAGAGCGCATGGGCGATGTGCTCGAGGCGATCTACGCCGCGTATGGGCAGGGCTGGGACAGCACAGGCAGCGATGACCGCACGCGCAAGGGGCTGACCGAAGAAGCGATCTGGCTGGCGCGGGTGCTGGTAGAGCTGCGGCCAGCAGACGCCGAGGCGCTGGGCCTTCTGGCGCTGATGCTGTTTTGCGAAAGCCGCAGCGCCGCGCGGCGGGTGGACGGGCGCTATGTGCCGCTGGCCGATCAGGATACAGCACTTTGGACTCTGTCGATGGCGCGCGAGGCAGAGGACAGGTTGCGCGTGGCCGGCGGGCTCAAGCAGCCAGGGCGATTCCAGCTGGAGGCGGCGATCCAGTCGGCGCTGGTGCAATCGCGCCTGACGGGTGCGGATTTGCGGCTGCCGATATGGACGCTGCATGGTTTATTGGCGCAAAAGGCTCCCACGATCGGCAATCTTGTGGGGCTGGCAGCAGCCGCAGCCGACGTGCATGGCCCAGAAGCGGGCCTTCGTGAACTGGCTCAACTGCCGGAAGTGTTGACGATGGAGTACCAGCCATTCTGGGCCCTCAAGGCGCAATTGCTGCAGCAGCTGGGCGCCGACCCGCAAGGCACAGCAACGGCCTTCTCGCGGGCCATCGGCTTGACGGAGGACGGGGCCGTGCGCGCGTATCTCATCGGCAAGTCGACGCAGCAGACCGGCAGTCTGTGAACGACAGCTTCACCCGCCAGTGCGGTCATTTGCGTCACAATGGCCATTGCCCAGAAGCGGGCGTGAGCTCTAGGGCCGCACCGGGGCAGCTCTACTCGGCGGAAAACGTTACGCTCACACCGCGCTGCCGAAAGTAAGCCTGCATCAGCTTGCGGCCAGAACGGTTGTTCTGAACCAGCCTGGCCGGATCGAACACGGCCTCCTTCACGCCCTCCCGTTTTAGCGCTGCCTTGAGGGTCGCAATATGAAGGTCGATGTCGGCATTGTTTGACTGGAGCGATGCATAGATCCTGTCGGTTGCCTCGGACACGGTTGGCTCGCTCACAGTTGCACTCCTTTGATTGTTGGACGGCGAGTTAGCACAATTTGGCGCCTTGAACGATACCGAAAGACGGCAGATACCGCGTCAACAGACCGGGAGGTGCTTTCTGGCTTGCTGCAGGTTTTGTGGACATCAAATTCAGGCATTGCAGAAAGCCAGCCGTCACCTGTCCAATTCGTTCCCGGGTCGCCGGCTTTGCGGCGCCAAAACCGCTATTGGCATGCCTGGTAAGCTCCGCCGAAACCGGACACTCAGAGCGTCCAGGCCATTCAGGCGATTCATTTCGTAGTGCTCCATGCTCCCGGAAAAGGGATCGAAATGTGTGAAAGGAGCAAGCGCAGGTTCAAAGCACCGCGGCGAACAATACGCTTGCCCTCTTGTGCGAAGACCGCGCTCCACGTGAAGCGGAGGAACCTTCGGGAGAGAATTTTCGTTACGATTTATTCGAGCGGGTCGCTGCAGGACGCTGGCGCTGGCGTTGCATACGCCAGAGCAGAAAAGCGCCCAGGCCAAGCCAGACGACAAAGCCAGCATGGCGGAAGAGGATTGGGCCCGGTCCGCTCTGGCTCGTGATCAGGGCCATGTCGAAGAAGGGCAAGGTTGCCCCGATCGTGAACATGAAAACCAGCGGAACGACAGCACGAAGTGCTGCAAGAGTGATGGCCAGCAAGCCGAGCATCATCGTCCGGCTGCCATAGACCTGCACCCACAATGCATCATACGCGCCAAGTGCTGGCAGGCCGAAGCCGCTGGATGTGGTCATGGGGATCAGCACAGCCCGCATGCCGAGGATGACAAACGCGAGGCCAGAGACGGCAGCGAAAACGAGAGCGGGCTCGCGCCAAACCGGCCTGGGCAAATAAGTTGGGGCAGTCGACATCGTTGAGCTCCATCTTTGAGGGTGTCGCCATTATAAATAACGATCGCTATCTATCAAGAGAAAAGATAACGATCGTTCTTGATGGAGGTTGACGATGCGGATGACCGATGATCAGAGGGCGGCGGCGCGGGCCGTGATCGTGAATGCGGCCGGGCGACGTTTAAGGGTCGATGGGCTGGCGGGCGTGGGGATTGATGCCCTGGCGCGCGAGGCAGGACAGACATCGGGGGCGATCTACGCTCATTTCTCATCGAAGGCCGAAGTCTTCGCTGCCGTGGTGAGCGCTGGCCTGGCGCGTTTGAAAGCAGGGATCGAGCGCTGTCGCTCCACCGGGCCCGGTTGGGCTCGTGTCTTTGCCCTCCAGTATTTGTCCAAGCAGCACCGGGATCAGGTCGCCGACGGATGCGTTCTGCCGAGCCTCAGTGCAGATGTCGCGCGAAGCGATGAAGAGTTACGATCGGCCTATGCTGCCGAGGTCGAAACGGCGATCATGGCCTTGTCCGAGGGCTGCCCCGGCCCCACGGCCGAGGAGCGGCGGCAGCAGGCAATCACCCTACTCGTGCTCGGCACAGGCGGAATCCTGCTGTCGCGGGCTGTTCCTGAGGGACCTCTTTCCGATGACATCCTGGAGGCTGCGAGCCGGGCAGTGAGCAAGCTTTCAGCGACAAATTCTGGTTGATGGCAGAGTCCAAGCGGTCAGAGAGCCTCGCTATCGACCCCTTCGCGCCGCCAAAGCAGTCATCCATCGTTGGGATAAAGATCTCCGAAAGCGGATATCCGTCCCCGGCATGAATTCCCAGGCCCATCGGGGATGGATAACTGTGCTGCTGGGAATGCGTTTACTCGCTGCATTCGATCCATATCGTAACAGGTCCCGGGCGATCAAAAATCGAGATGTCACCCTGCACCTGCCCCAAGGACACGATACCGGGCTGCGGCACGCGGCCGCCTCGACAATAGATGACAAAATGATTGCCACTCCAGAGACCGAGCATTCCGTTCCTGAACGCGATCTGCCGGACCATCGACGGCAAATCCGAGGGCAGATAATCGGCCCCAACTCGGACCATGCCCCGTCATCCGAGAAAGTCTCTTCGCAGTCTTGCCCTCTGGCGTGTTGAATGACGGGAAGTTCCGGATTGCTGCGAGGCAGATGCTCTACGGGCTTGTCTTGACGTAGCGGAAAATGCGGGCGTTGCTCATCCGGTCCGGCCAGCCGCCTTCCCCATCAGCACCAAGCCGGTTTTCCTTTGAGAATGCCCATGGCAAGCGTTGTCCGTCAGGGCCACCCTGTTTCTTGCCGTGTACCGCCACTTTCTGCCAAGACATCAGGGACAAGGATTGCCCGGCCGGGATGGAGCTTCGTTTCGATGGACCAGGACAAAGGTTTGGCGTCGATCCTCATTGTCGATGATGACCGCGACATTCGTACGTTGCTGGCCACGTTTCTCCAGAGCCATGGTTTTGCCGTGACCACGGCGCGCGACGGCGTGGAGATGCAGCGCCAGCTCGAGCAGCGGCCGCACAACCTTGCCATTCTTGACCTGATGCTGCCGGGGCAGGATGGGCTGGATCTTTGCCGGGTGCTGCGGCAGCGTTCTTCCATGCCGGTCATCATGCTGACGGCCCGGGCGGACGAGACCGACCGGATTGTCGGGCTGGAAATTGGTGCCGACGATTATGTCACCAAGCCGTTCAACCCCAGGGAATTGCTCGCCCGGATCAGGGCCGTGCTGCGCCGGACCGGCGCAGGCCCTGTTGTCGCCGGAGGCACGGCACCCACCCGGAACTACCGGTTTGACGGCTGGACCCTTTCACTCGACCGGCGCGAACTGACTGACCCGGCAGGCGTGATGGTCGATCTCTCGACGGGTGAATTCGACCTTCTGCTGGCCTTTCTCGAAGCACCCAACCGCGTGCTGACGCGAGAACAACTGCTCGAGGCAGCACGCAGCCAGCCTGATGCGGTATTCGATCGGGCGATTGATGTGCAGGTCAGCCGCCTGCGCAAGAAAATCGAACCGGATGAGACCAGCCATCCGATGATCCGGACCGTTCGCGGTGCAGGTTATCTCTTCGTGCCCAAGGTCACGCGGGCATGATCCGCTGGCTCGATACGCTCGCGGCTCGCACCGTGTTGCTGATGCTGATCGGCGTCGGGATTGTCCATGTCGCCAGTCTTTATGCCTATCAGCATGCCCTCAATCTTGAGATGAGCCTGGCCAATGAAAGCCGGCTGGCGGACAGGCTCTTGACGATCCGCCGTTCCGTGATGCGGGTTGCACCGGGCGAGCGCGAAAGCGTGGCACATGAACTATCCGGCGGGCCGGTCGAGGCGCATTGGAGCGCGACCGAGCACGCTCGGCCGGGCGGGCCGGGCGCGGATGTCTGGCAGGGCCTCCGGGTGCGGTTGCGCGAACAGGGCCCTGATCTGACGGATGGCGACATATTGATTGGTGCCAACCGCAAGTCGGAGACAGACCCGCATCTTGCGCTGATCTCGCTCAGAATTCCCGATGACAGCTGGATCAACATCACGGTATTTGCCCCGGATGCGCGACCGCAGACCAGCCATGGCACCTGGGTTTCCACCAGCCTGATGGCGCTGGGCGTGGTGATGATTTCCGTGCTGGTGATTGGCTGGATGACGACGCCGCTGCGGCGCTTCGCGGCGGCGGCCCGCCAGCTTTATCACGGCACGGACCGGGTGGAGGTGCCGGAAACCGGACCACAGGAAATCCGCGACGCCGCCGTGGCGTTCAATGAGATGCAGGCCCGTATCCGTAAGCTGGTTGAAACGCGGACGCAGACCCTTGCGGCGGTTTCGCATGACCTGAAGACGCCGTTGACCCGCATGCGGCTCCGCGCGGAAGTGCTGGCTGACCGGCAGCAAGCCGAGGGGCTCGTGGCGGATATCCATGACATGGAACGCATGCTGGACCAGACCCTGGCGCATCTGCGTGGCGACAGGCGGGATGAGGAGACCCGGCCCCTTGACCTTGTTGCCCTGCTGGCAACCCTGACGGATGATGCGACGGATCGGGGCGCAGTGGCCCGTCTCTGGCCTGCTCCATCGGCCGTGATCGAGGGCCGGCCACTGGCGCTCAAGCGCGCCTTCGGCAACCTGATCGACAACGCCATCAAATATGGCGACCTCGCGGAGATCAGGATCGATGCGCATGGGGATGCCGTCACGGTCCTTATCGCTGATACAGGCCCCGGCATACCGGAGGACCGGATGGCGGACATGTTCGAACCCTTCGCGCGGCTGGAAACCTCGCGCTCCCGCGAGACCGGGGGATTTGGACTGGGCCTGTCCATCGCCCGTGATGTGGTGGAAGGACATGGCGGGCGGATTACGCTCGCCAACCGGCCTGAGGGCGGCCTGATGGTAACTGTTGATTTACCATGCCACGCAACGTCGGGGCGTTGAAACATTCTGCAACAAACGCGCAATTCGCCTGAACCAGCCAGCCTGCATAGCGACAGGCATGAAGCGGCATTTCGGGTTGGTGACGGGCATGGCAGGTGGGTTCTGGCGGATCGGGCTCGGCCTTGCAGTGGCCGTGGCGTGGTTGCAGGCTTCGCAAGCCCATGAAGGCCATGAC
Organism: Rhabdaerophilum sp. SD176; assembly: GCF_030143245.1. Classification (GTDB taxonomy): domain Bacteria; phylum Pseudomonadota; class Alphaproteobacteria; order Rhizobiales; family Beijerinckiaceae; genus Rhabdaerophilum. Next base: position 283,599 of record NZ_JARJNS010000006.1, read on the forward strand.
CATGGTGCACCCCCGCCGCCAGTTTCAGCCAGCATCGCGCCGCGTTTCGAGGCGTCCAGCGAGGCGTTTGAGCTGGTGGGCGTGCTGCGCGATGGCAAACTCACCCTGCATCTCGACCGTTTCCTCGGCAACCGCCCTGTGGCGGATGCCGAGATCGAGATTGATACCCCCGTCGGGCCGCAAAAGGCCCAGCGGCTGGGCGGAGGCAGCTATCAGATCGAGGCGCCGTTCGCAGCCATGCCCGGCAGCCATGATCTGATCGCCACCATCACGGTGGGCAGCGAAATTGATGTTCTGACGGCCGCGCTCTCGGTTCCGAACGATGAGCCTGGCAAGCCGAAGCCGGGTGCGACTGATCTCGCGCAGCGCCTGCCCGATGGCGCCGTCTTCGTGCCCAAGCCGAGCCAGCGCATTCTCGGGCTGGCCAACCAGAAGATGACAAAAGACACACATCCCCAAGCTATCACGCTGCCGGGGCGGATCGTGCCGGATCCCAATGCAAGCGGCGTTGTCCAGGCCTCGGTCGCGGGGCGGATCTCGGCGCCGCCCGGAGGCTTCAAGCGACTTGGCACGCCGGTAAAGGCTGGCGAAGTCCTGGCCTTCGTCCAACCTGCGATTTCAACGGCAGATCTTGCCAGCCAGGCGCAGCAAATCCGCGAACTGGAACAGCAGGTGACACTTGTCTCCCGGCGGCTCGAGCGCTTTCGCCAGGTCACGGCCGGCACGGTGACGCGGGCGCAGGTCGAGGATGCCGAGCTTGAGCTGGCCGGGCTGCAGGCCCGCCGTCAGGCTGTGGAGCGCATCCAGCGCGAGCCCGAGCCGCTCGTCGCGCCGGTGGATGGCGTGCTTGCCGCTGCGAATGTCGTGGCCGGGCAGATGGCCGATCCCAATTCGATCCTGTTCCAGATCGTCGACCCCGATCGGCTGTGGGTCGAGGCGTTGAGCTACGCCGGCGTTGTGGCCGGGGACCGCGGCAGTGCTATCCTCCCGGACGGGCGAGCCCTCTCCCTCGCCTTCGAGGGGGCCGGCCTGTCCGATCGGAACCAGGCCGTGCCACTCCATTTCTCGATCCTCGCCCGGGAAGCCGGGCTGCGGCTCGGCCAACTGGTCACGGTCAACGTGGCGACCGGACGGCAGCAGGAAGGGATTTCCGTTCCGCGCGCCAGCGTCATCCGGGCTGCCAACGGCACAATGCTGGTCTACGAGCAATCCAATCCGGAGCGCTTTGTCCCGCGCGAGGTGCGCGTGGAGCCGCTGGATGCCGAGCGGGTGATCGTCCTGTCCGGACTGGAACCGGGCAAGCGCATCGTGACGACCGGCGCCGAATTGCTGCATCAGGTGCGTTGAGCCGATGTTCTCCTTCCTCGTCACCCAATCGCTCCGGAACCGCCTGCTCGTCCTCGCCTTTGCCGGCGTCCTGATGCTCTATGGTGCATTCGTCATGACACGGCTGCCGGTCGACGTGCTGCCGGACCTCAACAAGCCGACCGTGACGATCATGACCGAGGCGGAGGGCCTCGCACCACCCGAGGTCGAGCAACTGGTCACCTTCCCGATCGAAACGCAGATGAACGGCGTGCCGGGCGTGACGCGCGTCCGTTCGGTTTCCGGCGTTGGGTTGTCGATCGTCTATGTCGAATTTGACTGGGGCACCGAGATCTACCGCAACCGGCAGCAGATTTCCGAGCGGCTGGCGCTGGTGCGGGATCGGCTCCCGGCGAATGTTACGCCACAGATGGGGCCAATTTCCTCCATCATGGGGCAGGTGCTGATGGTCGCATTGACCGGGCCGGATTCGGTTTCGCCGATGGAGATGCGGGAAATCGCCGAATTCAATATCCGACCACGGCTATTGACCATTCCCGGGGTTGCGCAGGTCATCCCGATGGGTGGCGAGGTGCGGCAGTACCGGGTGGCACCCAACCCGGCCGCGATGCGTGCCCTCGGCATCACGCTGGAGCAGATCGAGCGGTCGCTGGCGGCGTTCGGCACCAATACTGGCGGCGGCTTCGCTGACCAGTATTCACGCGAATTCCTGATCCGCAATGTTGGCCGCACGCTGAAGCTGGAGGATCTCGCCGCATTGGTGGTCGGGGTCAGCCGCGATGCGCCCATCCGGCTCGATCAGGTGGCCGAGGTTGGCTATGGCGCGCGGCTCAAGCGCGGGGATGCCGGCTTTATGGGCAAGCCTGCCGTGGTGCTCTCCATCGAGAAGCAGCCGGATGTGGATACCTTGCGCCTGACGGCGGAGCTTGAATCCGCGTTGCGTGATTTGTCAAAAGCACTGCCAACGGGTGTAAAGGTAGACAATATCCTGTTCCGGCAGGCGAATTTCATCGAGACTTCTATCCGCAACCTCAAAACGGTGCTGATGGAGGCAATTGCTGTCGTGGCCGTGGTGCTGTTCCTGTTCCTGCTCAACACCCGCACCACGCTGATTTCACTCACTGCGATTCCTGTTTCCGTGTTGGCTACGGCGATCGTGTTCCATCTGATGGGCCTTTCGATCAACACCATGACCCTCGGCGGGCTCGCCATCGCGATCGGCGAGCTGGTGGATGACGCGGTGGTTGATGTCGAGAACATCTTCCGCCGCTTGCGGGAAAACCGCGAGGCCGGCAATGCGCGGAGCGTCTTTGATGTGGTGGTCTCGGCGAGCCAGGAAGTGCGCTCGGGTATTGTCTATGCCACAGCGATCATCGTGCTGGTCTTCGTGCCGCTCTTTGCCCTGACCGGCATCGAGGGGCGGCTCTTCGCACCGCTCGGCAAGGCCTATATCATCTCGATCCTGATGAGCCTCGTTGTTTCGATCACGCTCACCCCGGTCATGGCCTATTACCTGCTGCCGGGGCTGAAGCGCTTCGATCATGGCGACAGCGCGCTGGTGCGCGGTCTCAAGAGGGTCAATGCGGCCCTGCTGGCCCTCGCCTTCCGGGTGCCCCGCCTGCTGATGCTGGTCGTGCTGCTGATGGTCGGAGGCGCGGCCTGGCTGGCAGTCCAGCTGCCGCGGGCCTTCCTGCCGCCGTTCAACGAGGGCACGCTGACGATCAATACGCTGTTCAACCCGGGCATCTCGCTGGCCGAAAGCCAGCGGATCGGCCTGATCGCCGAACGGCTGATCCTCGAGGTCCCGGAAGTCCGGCAGGTCGGCCGCCGCACCGGCCGGGCCGAACTCGACGAGCATGCCGAAGGCGTGCATTCCTCCGAGATCGAGGTTGATCTGAGGCCTTCCGCCCGCAACAAGGATGCGATCATCGCCGATATCCGCGAAAGGCTGGCCGTGCTGCCGCTGGTGACCAATGTCGGCCAGCCGATATCGCACCGGCTGGACCATATGCTCTCGGGTGTACGGGCGCAGATCGCGCTCAAGATCTTTGGCGAGGATCTCGATCAGCTGCGCCGCGTGGCGGAGGAACTGCGCGCGAAAATGACCAATGTGCCGGGCATCGTCGATCTTCAGGTCGAGAAACAGGTCCGGATCCCGCATCTCGATATCACGGTCGATTACAACAGGGCCGCGCTGTACGGCATAACCCCGGCCACCGTGACAGAGCAACTCGAGCGACTCTCCAACGGCCGCGTCATGTCCCGGTTGGTTGATGGCACGCGACGGTTTGATCTCGTGCTTCGTCTTGATGACCGGGCCCGGACCACGGGCTCGCTGGCCTCCATGCTGATCGAAACGCCGCGCGGCTGGGTTCCGTTGTCTGCGCTTGCGGATGTCCTCGAGACCGATGGCCCGAACCAGATCCTTCGCGAGAATGGCAAGCGCCGCATCGTCGTTCTGGCGAACAGCGATGGCCGCACGGATATGGCAGCCATTGTCGCCGAGATCCGCCGCATCGTCGCAGAGCACACGTTGCCCACCGGCGCCTTCACCATGCTCGAAGGCACGTTCCAGGCGCAGGAAGAGGCCAGCCGCACCATCGGCCTGCTTTCGTTGGTGTCGCTGGCGATGATCTTCGCACTCCTCTATTCGCGGTACCGCTCAGTACGGCTCGCGTTGATCATCATGGGCTCGGTGCCGTTGGCCCTGATCGGCTCGGTGGCGGCACTCTGGCTCGCCGGACAGCCGCTTTCGGTTGCCTCGATGATCGGCTTCATCACGCTGACAGGCATCGCCGCCCGCAACGGAATCCTGAAGATCAGCCATTACATCAACCTGTCTCTGTATGAGGGAATGCCGTTCGGGCGCGACCTCGTGTTGCGCGGCAGTCTCGAAAGGCTGACGCCGGTGCTGATGACGGCCCTCTCCGCGGGGATCGCTCTCGTCCCGCTGATGATCGATGCCCAGGCGCCGGGGAAGGAGATCCTCCATCCCGTTGCCATCACCATTTTCGGCGGCCTTGTCACCGCCACTGTGCTCGACATGCTGCTGACGCCGGTCCTGTTTCTGCGCTACGGCGCACGGCCGCTCGAACGACTGCAGATCCTGCATCGCCAGGAATCTGACCCTGCCTCAACCGGGCCCGCCCGATCCCGCGCAAACCTGCGCGAAGCGTATTGAAGGAAAATGATCATGCGATCCCTGTTTGCCAGCATTGCCCTCGCCACCAGCCTCGTGCCTGCCATCGCCCATGAGCAGCGGGTCGGGCCGCGGGGCGGCGCGCTGGTTGATGCCGGAACCTACCATGTCGAACTGGTCACGCGTGACAAGGCAATCGAGATCTTCGTCAGCGATGCTCAGGACAAGCCGCTGCCGGCCAACGGCTTCAAGGCCCTCGCCATTCTCGCGGTCTCGGGCAAGTCTGTCCGGGTGACGCTGGAGCCGGCCCCAGACGGCAGCAAGCTGATCGGCGCGGCGGCGGAATCCCTGCCTGCCCGCGTCAAGGGCGCTGTCCAGCTGACCGGGGCCGACGGCAAGACCTCGACCGGCCGGATCAACTGACGGAAAGATTGCGCGCCCCTTGGGCACCAAGATCGGTTAAGCGCCGTGACCTGACCGCCTGATTTCCTTCGTTTAGAACCAGATCCTGTTCTGGTTGTGGTCCTGTCTGGACCGGGTGGCGAACCCGTTGGGCGTCTCAGGTCACGGAGCAGCCCCAGCCGCCGCGACAGGCGGTTGCGCGTCGGCATTGCGGTCGCTCGCGATTTCCAGAGGGTTGACCGAGACCGGATGATCACAGCGTCCAGAAACCATGGGGCTATTCAGGCAGCCTGTGCTGCTGAACCGGAATGTTCAGGAAATGAGCGGCCCAGGAAACCGGAGGCTGGTCATCGGGTTTCCGTAATGGGCGGGTGAAGCGGCTGGCGGTAAGGCGGCTGGACAGAACCAAAGCCCAAGCGCAAAGTCAGTCATGCGCATGCCTTTGGCCCTGCTTCTGCTGGCGATCCTGACCGAGCCGGCCCGTGCCCAGGCGGATGACCCGCATCGGCCGACGGAGCAGGAACGGGCATGGCTCGCGCAGTGCCTTGGTGCTGCCGATCCCGGCGACCCTGTCTCCGGCCAGCGTTGCGCCGGACTGCTGACGCGGGCCTGTCTGGGGCATGATGAGCACGAAGTGCCGCGGCTGCACCAACCGGAGGGCCGCAGCGGCCATCCGAGAGGCTGCGCGCCAATCGAGTCCGCGTTGTGGGCGGAATGGCTGGAGCGCTGGAATGACGAGGCTTCCCAGGCCCTGCCGGCGCCGGCCAGGGAAGCGCTCGGCCGAAGCCAGCGGGCATGGACTGCCTTTCGCGACGCGAGTTGCCGGGTCGAGGCGCTGGTCCATCCCGGCTTCTACGGGCGCGATCTTGCCGCCGAGTGCCAGCGCGAAGCTGTGACGGCCCGGGCGCTCGACCTGCGCCGGATCGCCACCATGGCGCGCGAGGCGAGACGGTAGACCGGAGGGCCTCGCCTCGGCGCTGTCAGACCAAACAAGAAGTCTTTGAAAGCACCCTGCCCCGGCCTGGACCAGGCCGCGCCAAGCTGGCACCCCTGGGCGGTGCAGAGCTTCGTGAAGGTCGGTCTAGCGCCCCATGCCAAGCCCCATCACCAGGAATGTCTTGGCGATAATCGCCAGATCGGTGCGGAGCCACGCCAAGGGTGACTGCACTTTCAGCGCATAGCTGTGATCAAACAGGATCTTCAGTCGAACATCGTCGATGGTCGCATCATAGCCTGTCGAGACCTGCGCAAGGCCCGTCACGCCCGGCTTCAGCCCGAATGTCCGCTCGACATAGAAGGGGATTTCCGCCTCGAGCTTGCTGAAAAAGACCGGCCGCTCCGGACGCGGGCCGACAATCGACATCTCGCCACGCAGCACATTGAGGCATTGCGGCAGCTCGTCGAGCCGCGTCTTGCGGAGGAACCGGCCGAGCCGGGTAACGCGCGGATCGCCCTTGGCAGCCCAGACAGCGCCTGTGCCGGCTTCGGCATCGACACGCATGGTCCGGAACTTGATCAGATGGAACAGGTCGGTCCGGTCCGGCAAGGCCCGCCCGACACGCAACTGGCGATAGAAGATCGGCCCCCGGGAATCCAGCCGGATCGCCAGTGCGATCAGCGGGCCGATCAGCAGGAGGCCAAGGAAGGCCAGCAGCGCGATGGCGATGTCAAATGCGCGCTTGAGGCCCCGGGTAAGCGGGCTCAGCACGAGCGTTGCCCCCGCCTCGCGTCGGTCGGTCTTGCGGCGGTCATCATCGAACCGGCCGATGGCGAGGTCGAGGATGCCACGGGCCATGGCGAAATAGCTGCCAAGCGCATAGCGCAGGGCCCCGGCGATCATGCGGAGTCGGCCGTTTGGCAGGCGATCCGCGAGAAGGGCGAGGATCCCGATGGCTTCCGCCGCCGCGAGCGGCACCAGATCGAGCGGACCCTTCGACGTCACAGCAAGGCCGACAGACGCTGCGAGCGCGACCAGCAGCAACAACGGCGCTATGGCGCGAAAGGCTTTGCCGGAGGCGAAGAGCAACCCCATCCGCCAACCGGAAGCCCAGAGCAGGCGATGGCAGAGCAGGACCTGCTGGAGGTTGCCCGCGCCGAGACGACGCCGCCGGCGACGATCGATCCCGGCATCGGCAATCTCCCGGTCACCGATCACGACATCCGGACGGTCGACCAGCCGGAACCCGGCGGCGACAATCTGCATGGGCAGAACGAAATCGTCATTGATCGTCTCAGCCGGAAGGGGTGCCCAGGCGGCCCTGCGGAAGGCATAGCCGGCGCCATGGGCGCCCATCGGTGCTGCAAAGGCAGCCTCGCGGCGGCGAATGGCCTGCTGGTATTGCCAATAAGCTCGCTCCCCCGACGCTGACCCGTCGGCAAGGCCATAGGCCGGGCAGACCACACCGACGCCGGGATCGCGGAATTCCGGCACGAGGCGGCGGAGCGCATCTGCCGGAACGATACTGGAAGCGTCGAAAAGCACCAGGATTTCGGCATGCAGCGCTGCGATGGCGTCGTTCAGCACCGCAACCTTGCCGCGATTGATCGGGTGATCGATCAATCGGATTGCATGATCCTGACCGGCCAAGGCTGCCAGGGCGTGGTGTGCCCGTACAGCCGTGTCGTCCGGGGAGCCATCGCAGACCACAAGGATCTCCAGCCGGTCCTTCGGGTAATCGAGCGCAGCGAGTTGCCGGATCATGGCCTCGATATGCGCGGCCTCGCGATATGCCGGAACAACCACGCCGACAGCGGGCCACGGCCCGTCTGCCGGTGCAGGCTGCGGGGGTTTCATCGGCACGGTACGAAGCCAGAGCGGATAGACCAGGTGGTGATAGGCGAGCAGTGCAAGACTGATGGCAAGCGGGAACCAGAACAGGGACATGGGAAACTCCGTAGGAATCAGGTGGCAAGCAGCGCGCGGTATTGCGCAGCCATCTCGCGATGGGAGAAACGGGGATCGACGAAGGAACGCGGGCTCGTGACGGGCGGCATCTCGGCCAGCTGTCGGATGCATTCGGCCAGCGCATCGGGATTTTCCGGCGGGACGAGATAGCCGGTCCGTGGGCAAACGGCCTCGGCCACACCGCCGACCTTCGTGGCGATGACCGGCAGGCCAGCCGCCTGCGCCTCGATCAGGACACGTGGGAAGCCCTCGGCCCGGGAGGGAAGCGCGAGCAGGTCAAAGGCCGGGAACAGGCTTTCAGGCGCCTCGACGTGACCGAGAAAATGGACGCGGCCGGCAAGGCCATTTGCCTCGGCACGGGCGCGCAGGGCGTCGGCCTGGCTGCCCTGCCCGGCCAGAACGGCATGCCATTCCTGCGGAAGGCGGACGAGCGCATCGATCAGCACATCCTGCCCTTTTACAATCTCGAGGCGGCCAATACATCCGATCAGCCGGGCCTCCAGCGGTAGGCCGAAACGCAGCCGCGCATACCGGGCCGAGCCGGGCTGGAAGCGATCGAGATCGACGCCATTGGCAATGACGATCTGATGAACCACGCCGATGGCCTCGGCCACCTGGCCGGCCGTGGCATGCGAGACCGCCACGCGCTTCGGTGCCACCAGCCATTCCAGCGCCCGCGCGAGGCGCCGACGGCGGCCATTGGCGTAGTGCCAGCCATCGTGCTCGACATGGATCCGGCGGGTGATGCCGGCCAGCCGGGCGGCAAGGCCGCCATAGAGCAGCGGGCCGATATGGTGGGTCACCACAGCCTGCGCACGCCGCTTGCGCATCAGCGCTGCCAGTACCGGCACCAGCAGCCAGGCCTGCCCTGCGGGCTTGCCGAGGCCGACCAGCTGCCGGCCGAGACCGGCAAGGGCCGGCCAATGGGCAACCAGGCTCTCACGCGTACCTTCGAGAGAGACGATCACGACGTCAGGGTCCATGCGGGCGAGATCGAGAACAACAGTCTCGATCCCGCCCGGGGCCATGCGCTGAACAATATGAAAATGGGTCGGCATCGACGGGGCCTTTCTGGATCAGGGTCTGCCCCGTTCCAGCAAGGCCCATGCCCGACGCCACAGCCGCGATTCTTTCGAATTCGCAACGGAAACCACCCCGCTGCGCGTTGCTTTTTGCAATTCCGGATTTGCGAACTGGGCGTGTCCGCCCCGGAAACCGGTGGAAATCGCCAGATTGCAGGCCGATCGCGGCTGGCACCCGCCTTGCTGACTTCCATCCCGGATCGGCCGCGATGGCCGGAAGAAGGAGCAGACCATGACCCGTAGATTGCGCATTCAAGACGACCTCGATGCCGGCACGATGACGACCGTGCGCGTGCTGTTCGAGGAACTTGCCGCTGCCGAGGAAGACATCGCGCTGGATGTCTCCAATGTCAGCTTCATCGATTCCAGCGGCGTGGGCGGGCTCGTCTTCCTGTACAAGCGGCTCAATGCCCGTGGCCGCCGGCTGGAAATCGCCGGTCTGAGCGGCCAGCCGCGCCAGCTTCTTGACCATCTCAAGCTGACGCCGATCCTCGCGCCGGATCTGGCCCGGAGCGCGTGATGCCGCGCCTGGCCATTCTCGTCCTGATCGCCGGACTGGCCGGCGGCTGTGCCACCTGGCCCGAACCCGGGACGGGCGGCTTTGCCGAACGGCGCCCGGTCGAGGATCCGGGGCTGCAGGGTCTGACCATGCGGTACGAAACCCTGCGCCAGCGCGGCGCCGAACGCTGGGCGGCTGGCCTCGCGGACGAAGCCCGGCTGCTCCTGATCCGCGCGCAGCGCAACCACCAGGCTGGTCTTGCCGATGATCTCGCCGAAGACCAGCGTCGCCTTGCCCGTGTGCTCGATACGATCGAGCCCCATCTGCGGAGCCCCTGACCATGAATCCCCTCGCAGCCTTCCATCCGGCCCGGTTTGCCGGCCTGATCCTCGCGTTCATGGCCTTCCTCGCCGTCATGGCGACAACGGCTCTTGCTGCCACGGCCGGCGACGCGCTGCGGATCGGGGATACGGTCGCGCTGCGCGTGCCGGGCGAAGCTGCTCTCTCACAGGATTTCAAGATCGACCGGCAGGGCCAGATCATCCTGCCGGAAGTCGGTGCGGTCATCGTGGCCGGGCTCACAACCCGGGAAGCCGAAGGCGCGATCCGGACCAGTCTTTCGCGCGTCTACCGGGATCTCGACCGGCTGACATTGGCGCTCAAGGACAGGCGCCTGCTCGTGACCGTGCTTGGCTATGTCAAGAATCCCGGGCCGGTGGAGATTCCCGGCGATGCCTCGGTGCAGATGGCGATCGCGGCCGCCGGCGGCCTGAACCAGGGCGCGCAGCTCGACCGGTTCCGGCTGCAGCGGAAGGATCGCGAGATCACCTTCGACTACAAGAAGTATCTCGATACCGGTGATCCCGGCCTCCTGCCTGCACTGGAGCCGCTCGATACGTTGTTCGTGCCTGCTTCGCCGCGGACCGGCAATGTCCAGATCGATTTCGACGGGCGAACCCTCGCGGAAGCCGGAGATGGTGGCGAGGACCGCTCCTCCATCAAGGTGTTCGGCGAGGTCAACAAGCCCGGTATCTTCGCATTCAAGCCCGGCTCGAACGCGATCGACATGATCATGCGCGCCGGCGGCGTGACCCGCTATGCCTCGGTCGAACAGATCCGCATCATCGCCAAGGGCCAGCCCACGATCTTCAACCTCCAGACTTTCCTCGACAGCGGAAAGGCGCATCTCTTGCCCGATCTCGCCGAGGGTGCGACCATCTTCGTGCCGAAGCAGCTCGAAGAGATCCGCTCCGGCAAGAACACGGTCTATGTCATGGGTGAGGTGGCGAAACCGGGCGCGTTCGACTCGAAGCCGGGCGCCGGGTTCATCGATATCCTTGCCAATGCCGGCGGCCCGACGCGCTTCGCCGATACACGCCAGATCCGTCTCATCCGGGCCGATGGCACGGTGGCCCTCGTGGACCTGCCTCTCTTCACCGAGGGCAAGGGCGGTGCCCTGCCGCCCGTCGGGGCCGGCGACGCGATCTTCGTGCCCGAGAAGACCGATACCAAGGAACCCTCCTGGCTCAAGATCGCGCCTGACCGCGCTGTCAAGCTCATGGGCGCTGTGACACGACCGGGCCGGTTCGAATGGTCGGACGAGATGTCGCTGCTCGACCTGCTGGCGCAGGCCGGCGGACCGACACACAAGGCCGATCTCGCGCGGATCCAGATCCGGCTCGGCGAGAATGACAAGGGCAAGCCCGTCCTGTTCGACATGACGGCCTATCTGAATGGCCAGAACACCGCCCTGCCCCGCCTTCGGGCCGGGGCCGTGATCATGGTGCCGGACCTCCCGTCCAGCCCCGTCGACATGAAGGGCCAATGGGTGCAGCAGGCGCCGGAAGCCTCGATCTACGTGATGGGACAGGTCGGCTCGCCCGGACGCTACGCCTTCAACACGCAGATGAACTTCCTCGACATCATCGCGGCGGCAAATGGCCCGACCAGTGCGGCCGACCTGAGGAATGTCCGCGTCTCGCACCGCCACGGCAAGGGTTCGCGGATCAGCAAGGTCAATCTTGCGCGGTATTTCGAGACCGGGGATGACAAGCTCCTGCCGCGCGTCAAGCCCGGAGATGTCATCTTCATTCCGGACCGGAACAAGGAATGGCTCGACGACCCGAAGGAGCGGACGGTCCGCGTCATCGGCGCCGTCGGCAAGCCGGGCCGCTACCGCTTCGCCGATGACATGACCCTGCTCGACCTGCTGGCCGAAGCCGGCGGTCCGACCAGCGACGCACTCCAGACAAAGATCGTCGTGATCAACATCACGGCCCAGACCGAAGGCGCGCGCCTCTTCGACCTCGTCGGCTTTGCCAAGTCGGGCGACATTTCGCGGCTGCCGGCGGTGCGGGCCGGAGACACGGTCTACGTGCCGAACATGGCGCAGAGTGACTGGAAAATCTTCATGGACGGCGTCCGCGACGTGATCCCGCTCGTCTCGCTCGTCGCCCTGCTGGGAGCCCTGTAATGGCCAAATCCGAAACCAGCGGCATCACCGCCAATCTCCATACCCTGCTCGAGCGGATGCGCCATGCCACGTTCACGCAAGGCGCGCGGGTCATCGCCCTCACTGCCCCGCATGCCAATGCCGGGAACTCGCTGATCGCGGCGCTGTTCGCTCGCCGTCTGCATGAAACCGGCCTCAAGGTGCTGCTCGTGGATGCGTCGCTTCCCCCTGACCCCCGGACGAGCCCGGGGCGCTGGTCGCCGGGCGATGGCGGCGGGCTGCATCTCGTTTCCCGCGAGGCTGAAGGGCCAGACCGGCTCTGGATCGCCATCCATCCGGATGATGCCGGCCGGTTCAACGATCCGGCGCGCCTGCGGTCCCTGTTCGAGACCGAACTCTCGGCCTACGATGCCGTGATTGTCGATTGCGCTCCGGCCCGGATCGGCTCCGGCGCGGCGATCGAGGCCATGACCATTGCGGCGATTTCCGGGGCAACGCTGGTGATCGGCAAGGCCAACCGCACTTTCGGCCATGAGCGGGATGCCGCCTTGGCACTCCTGGCCGAATGCCGGGCACCCCTGGCCGGGTTCGTCATCAACGACATTATCGCCCCAAGCCTCGGCTCGGAGATTGCCCGCGAGGTCCGGCGGTTCCGGCGCTTGCGTCCCCGCTGGGCGGACCGTCTCGCCGCCTGGGCTGAGTCCCTTCCGCTCTTCAACCTTCCGGCCTGACATGACCCGCATCCTGCTCTTTCTCGACAGTTCCGGCCTCGGCGGGATCGAATCCCATATCGCGACCCTGGCCGAGGCGCTGCCCGAGGCCGGTTTTCCGGCGGAAGTCGTGTTCTGGCGGCAATATCCCGGCAATGCGTTCGAGGATCGCCTTCGTGCGGCCGGATTGCCCTTCTCGAATCTGGGCGGGCGGATCGACCGCCTCCTCGGGCGGCTGCGCAGCCGCGAGCCCCTGCTGCTCCATAGCCATGGCTACAAGGCCGGGATTCTGGGCAGACTGGCGGCCCGGATCGTCCGGGTTCCGGTCGTTTCCACCTACCATTCCGGCGAGACCGGCCCGTTCCCCGTCAACCTGTATCAGGCGCTCGACGCCTGGACCGGCTGGATGGCGGAAGGCCTGTCTGTCTCCTCGGCCATCGCCAACCGCCTGCCTTTCCGAACCGCGATTGTGCCGAACTTCCTGCGCTTTCCTCCTCTGGAAGCCGCCAAGCGGCGCCAGCCGCAGATCGGCTTTGTCGGGCGGCTCTCGCCCGAGAAGGCGCCGGACCGCTTCATCGATCTCGCCTTGCGGATGAAGGGCGCGGCCAGTTTCCATGTCTTCGGCGATGGCGCCATGCGCGCCGAACTGACGGAACGGGCCGGATCCAGCGTGATCTGGCATGGGATGGTCCGCGACCCCGGTGCCATCTGGCCGGGGCTTGACCTGCTGGTTATCCCCTCGCGGGCGGAGGGATTGCCCATGGCGGCGCTGGAAGCGTTGGCACGGGGCATTCCGGTGGTCTCGACCCCGGTCGGCGCCATGGCCAGCGTGATCGGGAATGGCGCGGCGGGCTGGCTGGTCGGGCCGGGGTCCGAGGCACAGATCCTCAATGGCCTTTCACAGGGCGTTCAGGACTGGCTGGCCCTGCCGCCGGCTGAACGCGATGCCCTCCGCATCCGTGCCCATCGTCATGGCGAAACGGAATTCGGGCTGGAAAAGGGCCTCGCGCGGGTGCTGGAAGCCTATCGGCGGGCCGGGGCCTGACGCGGTCAGGCCGCGGCCTCCAGCATCACCAATGTCCAGTCATCTTCCGGTGCAAGCGAAAGCGTCGCGCGGATCTCGGCTTCAAGCCGGTCGCCGGCCGCTTCCAGCGGCTGGTCACGCACGGCAAGCATTGCCTCGGCGAGCCATGCCGGCACTTCACGACCGACCTGTTCCGACCGGGCGTCCAGACCGTCCGTCGGCAGATATAGGCGTTGCCCCGGCGCGAGCCGCACTTGTGCGACAGGGTATTCGACCTCCTCGAACAGGCCGAGGAAAGGCCCGTCCACCTCGACCATGGTGATGCCCTGGGCATCACCCATGAAGGGCCGAGGATGCCCGGCTGCCGACAGGGCAACGAGGCCATCCTCGTCGATATCCGCCACGACCAGCGAGAAGAAGGCCTCCGGGAGAAGCAGGTCTTTCGACATCGCCCGTGACAGGGCGGAGAGGAACATGTTGCAGGGAAGATGCGGCATGGCGCCATGGACGCCCGCCATCGCTGCGCGGAACCGCATCGCGGCGAGCTGCGCAGCCAAACCATGGCCCATGACATCGGCCAGAACAAGCCGGTGGCCGCCGGGCCGCCGGAACAGGCACAGGAAATCACCACGGCCGAACCCCGCCCGCGCATGCCGTGAAACGACCCGCAGGGGACCGATCCGCTCGGGCAGGTCATCGTGGCCTTCCCGGTCAATGGCCGCGCTGAAGAATCGGAACATGCGCGCATTGTTCCGGGCGTTCCGAGTCAGCATTGCGGCCACGGCATTCCGGAGCGCATCGGAACTGACCGGCTTGCTCAGGACCTGTTCGACACCGGCATTGAAGACCATCCGCAGCCGGTCCGGATCGCGCTCGCCCGTCAGCACGAGGACAGGCACGGGCGGGCGATCCGCCTTCCATTCCAGTGCATCGATCAGGGCGCTGCCGTCGTGACCCTCGAGGTGGAGGTCGGTGACGATGCCATCGATCGACTGGCTGGCGGCAATGCCGATCGCAGCATCGAAGCCCGGTGCCTTGAGGATGTCGTACTGGCCCTTGAGCATGGCGGCATAGGTTTCGAGCAGGATGGGGCTGTCCTCGACGATCAGGATGGTCGGCCTGTCCCCCGCGAGGCGCTTCGTTGCACGCAGGCGGTTCGGCAGGCCCGGCGTGTAGGACAACCCGTCGACCATGGACTGGATGATCGCGAGGCCACGGCCGCTTTCCGCGAAGAGATGGTCCTGCTTGACCAGCGAGCGGGCACAGGCCCCATCGAAATCATCGAAGCCGCCACCATCATCCTCGATATCGATCGACAGCGAGGCCCCGTGAAGGCTGAGCCGGACGGTCACCGTCTCGGGCGCCGGATCCGCGTGCAGGATCGTGTTGGCACCGATCTCCGACAGGGTCAGGAGAATCGCCTGCCGGACCGGATCGGCCGGGCATAACGTGTCCAGCCGGGCCGAGAGGTCCTTGCGGAGCGCGCTGAGGGCCAGCAGATCAGGCGGGATGGAGGCCTCGAACAGGATCATTGTTGCCTCGACCGTCAGATCCGCGCCGGGGACGGCTGGAGACCGCGCACCAGATCGGCAGCGGCAGCGCGCAATCCCGGACGGGAAGGTGTGGCACAGCAGGCCCGCAATTCGGCCATGGCAGCCGAGAGATGCCGCTCTTCCTTCCGCGCGATCTCGGCCCGGGCTCGGGCGAGGCGCGCATCGACCTTGCGCAGGGCTTGGCGGATCGCCTTGTCCTGGCGGCCGCGATAACGCCCGGCAATCGCCTCGATGGCGCCAAGCCGGTCCTGCAGGCGCGAGGTCAGGCTCCCCGGGCGCATAAGGTAATGGGTCATGATCATCGTGCTTGCCGCGACAGGGGCCATGGCAGCGAGGCGCAGCCAGAGATCCCAGTCTTCGGCCGAGGCGAGATCCGTTGCGAAGCCGTTCGCATTCTGCAACAGCGATTTGCGAACCGCGACAGTCGATGTCCCGACAAGGTTGTGCCCGAGCAGCATCGCCTCGGCCTCCTCGAGGGCGAAGAAATGCGTCGGCGGCTGGTTGCGGAAGCCCGGGCGCCAATAGTCGAAGCAGGTGCCGCGATCCTCGCCCGAGGGGCCGATATGGCGGTAATCGGTGAAGCTCATCCCGATTTCCGGGTTCCTTTCCAGATGCTCCATCTGCACGCGCAGTTTGCCGCGCAGCCAGACATCATCGGAATCGAGGAAGGCGATAATCGGGGCTGAAGCCTCTGAAATACCGAGGTTTCTGGCGCCCGCAGGCCCGAGGGATTCTGTATGCAGCACGCGAAGCTGCGGCAGTTCCCGGGCCATGGCCGACAGCCATTCGCGGGAGCCGTCGGTCGAGCCGTCATCGATGACGAGGATCTCGACGGCATCCAGCTGCTGGAGCCCGATCGAATGGATCGCGGCCGGAAGCGTATCGAGATTGTTGCGGTTCGGAATGATGACGCTGACGCGCGCATCGAAAAGGGGGCGGGACATCGCAAACTCCACTGCTTGGGGCGGGTCTCGGCCCGCATGGCATCTCCCTTGCTGATTTCGTGCCGCAACCGAATGTCCGGAGTTCCCATGAAGCGCCTCGCCTATGTCCTCGCCGAGTTTCCTGTCCTGTCGGAAACCTTTGTCGGAAACGAGATCCGCGCCATGCAGCGGCAGGGGCATTCCGTGCTCCCGCTGATCATGCGCCGCGGCGCAGGCATGGCCCAGCCGGAGGATGTCGGCCTCGCCGACCGGGCGACCTGCCTGAAAGACCTGCCGCGGGGAAACCGGGCTGTTTTCCCGCCCGCGCCACGGGCTCTTGCGCGCGGATTGCAGTTTGCCTTCCGGCAGAAGCGTCTGCCACGCGCCTCGCTCGTCTATCAGGGATGGCGGATCGCGCATTGGCTGCGCCGCGAGCGGATCGACCATGTCCATGCCCATTTTGCCGGAGGCGGCGCGGCCCATGCCATCCTTGGCGCGCGGCTGGCCGGGGTGAGCGTGTCCTTCGTCTGTCATGGCCATGACGTCTATGCGGAAGCCGAGGACCTGCCCGAGAAGCTCGCCGCTGCCGACCGGGTCATCGCCGTTTGCGGCGATCTCGCGGAGGATCTCCGGAAGGCCGAGCCGGCCTGCAACCTGCGGATCGTGCCCTGCGGCATCGATCCGGAGCGCTATGCCTGGCGGCCGAAGGCGAAATCCAACGGGCGGCTGCTCTTTGTCGGCCGGCTGGTGCCACAGAAGGGGCTCGACGATCTCTTCGCTGCCCTTGCCATGCTTCCTCCCGAAAGGCGGCCCGGGCTGGACCTTGTCGGCGACGGTCCCTTGCGGCAGCACCTCGAGGCCGAGGCAGGCCAACTCGGCAGCGGCCCGGATGCGATCCGCTTCCTCGGCGCGCAGACGGCCAGCTGGTATGCCGGAAACGGACCGGATTATCTCGCGCTTGTCGCGCCGTTCAAGACGGCACCCGATGGCGCGCGCGATACCGGGCCGCTCGTGGTCAAGGAGGCGATGGCCTTGGGCCTGCCGGTCATTTCCACCGCCTATATGGGTGTGAAGGAAATGATCCTGCCGGAGATGGGGACGCTCGTCCCCCCCGGCGATGTCAGCGCCCTTGCCGAGGCCATCCTCCGGATCGCGCAGCAAGGGGAAACGGCCCGGATGGCCCAGCTCCAGTTGGCTCGGCAGCATGTGGTGCGGGCCTTCTCGCTGGACCAATGCGCCGCCCGGCTCTCGGCCACCTTCGAGACACTGGACCTGCCATGACATCCCCGATCTCCGCCGTCCTGCTCTATGCCGTCAGCGTTGCCTTCGGCAAAGGCCTGGTGCTGTTCACGCTGCCCTTCCTGACGCGGACCCTCCCGCCGGAGGATTTCATCCGCCTCGACATGGCGGCTGCCCTGATCGAACCGATCGGGCTGATCGGCTGCCTGGCCATTGCCGACACCCTGTTCCGTTTCGCGGCAGGCAGTGCCGAGGAACGGGCGCGGCTGGCCCGCATGCTGGCTGGCCTTGCCGCCGCGCTCGGCCTGCCGCTGGCCCTCTTCTGCCAGATCGTGATCGTGCCAATCGTGGCGCCATGGCCGAACATGCCGGGCGAGACCGCCCTGCGGCTCGCCCTGCTTTCGGCCTGTCTCGGCGCTTTCATCGAACTGCCCCTCGCCTATTGGCGGCTGATGGGGCAGCCGATGCGCTTCACCGCCTTCGTGGTCGGACGGTCGCTGGCGCAGGCCGCGTTGCTGATCGGCGGGCTGCATGCCGGGTTCGGCGTCGATGGCGTATTGATCGGCAATGCCGTGATTGACGGCCTCGTCATCTTGCTGCTCTGGCGGCTGATGCCCGGCCGGGGCCTGCCCCGGTTCGAGATCGCCCTCCTGCCGGCGCAGCTGCGCTATGCCGGACCTGTGATCGGCGGCGGGCTCGCCATGTTCGCGCTGGGCTCGCTGGACCGCTGGTTCCTGGCCGGTGCGGTCCAGCCGGCTGCCCTCGCGCATTACGCCCTCGCGACCAAGCTTGCGATGGCGCTGGCGCTTGCGATCCAGCCCTTCGGATTGTGGTGGTATCCGCGCCGTTTCGCCATACTGGCCGGCCCGGAAGGCCCTGCCGAAACCGCCCGGTTCTGGCTGGTCGGGCTCGCGCTGCTCTGCCTCGGCGCGCTCGCCGTCACCGGGGCAGCCCGCCTTTTCGTGCTGGGGCTGTTCCCTCCGGCCTATCACGGCGCAATGGTCTTCCTGCCATGGCTCATCCTGCTGATCCTGCTCAATGAGCTCGCTTCGCTCTCGAACGGTCCCGCCTATGCGCGGGCGGCGGGCTGGCGGGTGCTCGCGGTGAACATGGCCGCAGCTCTGGTTGCCACCCTGCTCTATGCGGTGCTGATCCCGCGATTGGGGCTGGCCGGAGCGATCCTCGCCACAGCGGCGGGGCAGAGCTGCCGGCTCGTCCTGTTCTGGTCGGATCGCGGAACGGCCGGCTGCATCCCCTACCCTTTGCCACTTGGCCTGGCGATGATCGCCGCCACTTTGGTTTCGATGGTGATGCTGGCCGATGGCGCAAACCATGACTGGGCGTGGCCGCTGGTGACCCTGGCCCTCCTTGGCCTCGTTCTCGCCCGCGCGGTGCTGCCGATGCGGGGAAGCCCGTTGCTCCCGGCGGGGCGAGGCTAGGATGCGTCCGGTCTCACATCGCATTCCCGTCGAGGGACGTCAGGACAGTTCGGCCTTCGCCCTGGCCATCTGCCTGCTGGTCTTCGTCATCGGCACGGCGAGCGGCTTCCCGCTCGGCGTGGCCCTTGTGGCGACGGCCATCGGGCTGGCGCCCTTCGCCATCCGCTTCTGCATGGGCCATCCATTCCTGCTCTGCCTCGGCTTCGTCGCCTTCTCCTTCTTCAGGCTGCACGAGGTGTTTCCAGTATTGCTGCCGCTGCGGATCCCGCAGTTGCTCGCCATCCCGACCCTCGGGGTCATCGCGTGGCATGCCCTGGGCTCCAAGGCACTGAAGCCGTTCCTCTCGCGCGAACTGGTCTGGTTCGGCGCCTTTTTTCTGCTGGTCACGATCGGCGTACCCTTCGCCACCGACCGCCCGACGGCGATCGCCTACTGGACCGCGACCTATGTCAAGATCGGCATCATGACGCTCGCCATCGCCTGGCTTGTGCGCAAGCCGGGGGATTTCCTGCTTTTCATGCGGGTGATGGTGCTGGCGGGTGTGGCCGTAGCAGCGGTGGCCCTGCAGAACAAGGCGCAGGGGATCGGGCTTGTCGAAGGAACGCGCGTCACGATCGGGCGCGATATCGGCTCCGTCCTCGGCGATCCGAACGATCTCTCGCTGGTGCTGCTCTTTCCGCTCAGCTTTGCCGTCGGCATGACTGTTTCGCCAACCGGGCGCCTCGACCGGACTATCGGTCTCCTCGGGTCTGCGGCCATCATCGCCGCCATCATCGCCACGCAGAGCCGGGGCGGCCTGCTCGGCATGGTGGCGGTTTTCGGGACGGTGGGCTGGCGCCTGGTGAAGAACAAGATGTTGCTGGTCACGATCGGGCTGATCGGGCTGGCGATCCTGTTTGCGGCCGCCGGCATTTCCTCGCGTGCCTCTGGCGGCGCGCATGAAGAGGGGATCGACGAGAGTGCGATGGGCCGGATCTACGCCTGGGAAGCCGCGATCAAGATGGCCACGCAGCGGCCGCTGACCGGTGTCGGGCTCGACAATTTCGTTCCCAATTATTTCTTCTATTCGGACCATTGGGACGGCATGAACCATGCGGTGCACTCGACCTGGTTCGGCGTGCTCGGCGAAACCGGCCTGCCCGGCCTGATCGTCTTCGTGACCATGATCGCCGTCACGGCGCGCAGCCTGCTCCGCACCCTGCCCCGTATCGCGCCGGGCCCGGAGACAGCTCCTGTACGGGCCGCAGGGTTGGGCCTGCTCTCGGGCGTTGCCGGGTTCTGCCTTTCCGGCACCTTCCTGACGCAGGGCTTTACCTGGCCGGTCTATGTGCTTGTCGCATTGAGCGCAGCCCTGTCGCGTTCTGCGAATCCGGTTCGGGATTTGCAAATCCGCATTCTCGCGACTCCGATAAAAAATCATTCAAAATCTGATACTTAATCAATCAAGCCGTCTGGCAAGCGCCATGCAGGCTCTCCGGCAGGCCCCTCGGGGTGTCACAAATGCTGGAGAAAGCCATGTGCGGGATTTTTGCTCGAATTGCCAATGAACCGGTGGCCCCGGCCCTGATCGAAGGGCTGAGGCGCCTTGAATATCGCGGATACGATTCAGCCGGCATTGCCACGATCGAGCAGGGCGGGATCGAGCGCCGTTGCGCTGTCGGCAAGGTCGATGCGCTGGAGGCCGTTGTCCGTTCGGGCCCGCCGGCCGGGACAGTCGGCATCGCCCATACCCGCTGGGCCACCCATGGCTCGCCGAGCGAGCGCAATGCCCATCCGCATATCGCGCCGGGCCTTGCAATCGCCCATAACGGCATCATCGAGAACCACCGTGAGTTGCGTCATGCCCTCAGCGATCGCGGCGCGCGGTTCCGCTCCGAGACCGACAGCGAAGTCATCCCCTGGCTGATGCACCAGCATATGGCTGGCGGGGCGAGCGCAAAGGATGCGATGCACCGGGTCGGCGAGGAATTGCACGGCGCCTTTGCGATCGCCGCAATTTCCGAAAACGAACCGGATGTCCTGCGTGCCTACCGCCGCGGTTCGCCGCTGGCCGTCGGCTTCGGCAAGGGCGGCGGCGTGCTCGCTTCGGATCCGCAGGCCCTGGCAGGTTATGCCAGCGAGGCGATGATCCTCGAGGACGGGGACAGCGCCGAGATCACCCGTGACGGCGTCGCGCTGTTCAACCGGGCCGGTGAACGTGTCCAGCGCCAGACCCTGGCGGTCGACCCGTCGGTTTTCGCCTGCGACGACAATCCCTATGCGCATCACATGCTGCGCGAGATCCACGAACAGCCGGACGTGATCGCCCGCATTCTCGGCCAGTATCGGGTGCCGTCCGATGTGCTTGCGATGGTTCCGGTGGATTTCCGCCGGGTCTCGCGGATCACGCTCGTGGCATGCGGGACGTCCTATTATGCGGCGGCGCTGGCCCGCCGCTGGTTCCAGGAATTTGCCCGGGTGCCGGCCGAAGTCGCCATCGCATCGGAATTCCGTTACGAGGCCTTCGCGCCGCCACTGCCGGGCGAGCTGGCCATCGTCATTTCCCAGTCCGGCGAGACCGCCGACACGATCGGGGCGATGGAAGTGATGCGGGCCCGGGGCATCCCGGTGATCGCGCTGGTCAACCAGATCGGCAGCACAATCGCCCGCGAGGCGGATGGCACGATCCCGCTGCTTGCCGGCCCGGAAATCGGGGTTGCCTCGACCAAGGCCTTCTCGGCCCAGCTGACCGTGCTTGCCATGCTGGCCCTCGCGGCCGGCCAGCGGCGCAACCAGCCCGGGATCGGGCAGTTCCATGCCCGCCTTCAGAAGCTCGGCGACATGGTCACCGCCGCCCTTCACAACGAGCCGGCCGTGATCGCGGTGGCCGAGCGCATCCACAATGCGCACAGCATGATCTATGTCGGGCGCGGCTCGCTGTTCCCGGTTGCAATGGAAGGTGCGCTGAAACTCAAGGAAATCAGCTATATCCATGCCGAGGGTTTTGCAGCCGGCGAGCTGAAGCACGGGCCGATCGCGCTGGTCGATCCGCAGACGCCGATCGTCGCGCTGGTCGCCTCGGGCTCGCTCTTCGAGAAGAGCGCGTCCAATGTCCGCGAGATTGCCGCCCGGAATGGCCGGATCGTGCTTGTGGGTGACCGTGCATCCCTGCTCTCGCTGTCGGATGTCTCGACGCATTCATTGACCGTGCCGCAGGGTTGCGAGCTGCTGCAGCCGATCGTCTCGACCGTGCCGCTGCAACTCCTGGCCTATCATGTCGCCCGGTTGCGCGGCCTCGATGTCGACCGGCCTCGCAACCTCGCCAAGTCGGTGACCGTGGAATGACCGACGCCCTTTCGCTCCGCCAATGGGTGAAGGCGCGGCGGCATCCGGTCGCGCGGCTCCTCCATGCCGGCTTCCACACCCTGCGGGCCAGCCGCCTCCCGGTTGTTCCGGGCCTCCATGCCGCGCTCTACCGGGCGCGGCTGGGCGGGCTCGGCCTCTGGCAGGCCATGCGGCGCATGCTCTGGGATACGCCGCTCTTCCTCTCGCAGACGCGCAACCCTCCCTCCCGCCTCTATCTCTATGGCGGGATCCCGCTGATCCTGGGCCCTCTCCGGCTCACCATCGGGGAGGATTGCCGGATCTCGGGCCAGGTGACGCTGACGGCCCGCCCGTCCTCGCGCGAGCCGATGCTGGTCGTGGGAAAGAACTGCGATATCGGCTGGCAGACCACGATTGCCGTGGGCACAAGGGTCGTGCTGGGCGATAATGTCCGCATTGCCGGCCGGGCCTTTCTCGCCGGCTATCCCGGGCACCCGCTCGACGCGGAAGCCCGCGCCCTCGGCCTGCCCGACCAGGATTCGCAATGCGGTGACATCATCCTCGAGCCGGATGTGTGGCTTGCCACCGGCGTCACGGTGAATGCGGGCGTCCGTATCGGGCGCGGGACGGTGGTCGCCGCCGGTTCTGTCGTCACGAAAGACCTTCCCCCTCGTGTCCTTGCCGGCGGCGTGCCGGCACGGGTGATCCGTTCCCTTGCAGATAAGGAGCCTGACCATGGCCCATGACCTAATTGTTTTCGGCGAGGATTGGGGTGCCCATCCGAGTTCCACGCAGCACCTTATCCGCGCCATGCTGCCCGAGCGGCGCATCATCTGGGTGAATTCACTGGGCCTCCGCGCACCGCGTTTCTCCGCGAAGGATGGCGCCCGGCTGCTCCGGAAATTCGGGAGCCTCGTCGCCTCGACCTTCAGCCTTTCCGAGCCTTCGCCCGATGATGGCCTGAGGAAGCCGGATGTCATCATCTCGCCGGCGGCCATTCCCCTGCCCGGCAATCCGGCAGCGGCGGCCGTCACCCGCCGCATGGTGGCCCGCCAGGTGCGCCAGGCCATGGCCCGGCTCGGCATGAAGCGACCGGTTGTCTGGTCGTCGCTGCCAACCTCGGAACCACTGGTCGGGGCCTTCGACGAGCGGGCGCTGGTCTTCTATGCGGGCGATGATTTCAGCGCGCTCGACGGTGTCGACCATGAGCCCGTGGTGGCGCTCGAACAGCGCCTCGTGGAAAAGGCGCAGCTCGTGCTTGCTGCCAGCCCGGAAATCGCCGGCCGGTTCCCGGAAAGCAAGACGATGATCGTACCCCATGGCGTCGATATCGACCTTTTCGCCCGGCCCCAGCCCCGCCCGGATGACCTTCCGGACGGTCGTTCCATTGTCGGGTTCTATGGTTCGCTGTCGGGCTGGATCGATGTCGAGTTGCTGATCAAGGCAGCCAAGGCCCTGCCGGCCGTGAATTTCGTCTTCATCGGCCCGGTCAATACCGATACGCAAGGGCTGGAGGCCATTCCGAACGTCTTCCTGCTCGGCCCCAAGCCGCATGACCAGCTGCCGGCCTATGTCCAGCATTTCCGTGTTGCGATGCTGCCCTTCCGGGACACGCCGCAGATCCGGGCGTGCAATCCGCTGAAGCTGCGCGAGTACCTTGCCTCGGGCGTCGCGATCGCTTCGACGGATTTTCCCGCGCTGGAACCCTATCGCAGCCTGATCCATGTCGGGACCACGCCTGCTTCCTTCGTTGAGGCGATCCGCGAAGCCCTGAAGGATGGCGGACGCAAGACATTGCGGCAGCGCGCTGTGGCCAACGAGACCTGGCAACGGCGAGCCGAGGATCTCGCGGCGGTGATCGATCTGCTCTGACATTGCAAATCGCGAGGCCGGCCTGTACCGGCCTCGCGATCCGGGCTTGCATTTCGCGAATTGAACGCTGCCATTCTTCCCCGTCACGTAGCGATTTCAATGCTTTACGACCCGAAAGAACAAAGCCGGGCTCTGGCATGAAACTTGGTGGTTCCATGACAAGACTTCGTCAGGAGTACCCCATGAAGATCCATCGCCTCACCCTCGGCCTTGCCCTGCTCCCTCTGATGGCGGGCTGTTCTGCCGTACTCCGCCCGGCCGGCGAGTTTCCGGCGCTTGCAGAGCCGATCGGGCAGCTGACCGCCCGGACCCAGGCCGCTGCACCGCCGGACGTGGCGCTGGAGCGTGCGCTTCAGGCCAAGGCCGCCGCCATGCTCGCCAAGCGCACACCCAGCCCTGCCGGATCACCCCTGCCCCAGCCGACGGCTCCCCTGCCGGTCGCCGGTGCACAGGCGGCGGCTCCACCCGCGGCGGCCAGACCCCCTGCTGCGCCCCTGCCGGGCGGAGCCGCCGGTCCTGCCCGCAAAGATGCCGTCTCGGCCATGCTGGCCCGGGCGCGTCAGATTTCGCCAAGCCCGGCGGCGAACCGGCCTGCCCTTGCCGAACCCCAGCCCGCGAAGATCCAGGCACGCCTCTCGGATCCGCTGCCGGCCAAAGCGGGCGCAGCGGCGACGATCATTTTCGCAACCGGCCGTGATGATCTCGATGGCGACGGCAACCGCGCGCTCGCCGAACTCTCGCGCCGGACGGGGTTGGAAAGCGGCAGGAAACTCGTGCTCACGGCCGGCCTGTCCGGCACTGCTCCTGCCTGGGAAAGGCTGCAGCTGGCGAGCCGGCGGCTGGAGGTCGTTGCCCGGCATGTTCCTCCGCCCCTCGCCGTGGACCGGCGTTTCGACCCGGCGCTTGATGGCAATGTGATCAAGGTGACGATCGCGGGAGAGGGATCGTGATCCGTACTCCTTTCGAGGTCCTCGCGCTGCTGCTGGCTGCTGGCTGGCGCCGGCGCTATCTCATCTGCGTGCCGATCGTGGTCATGCCATTCCTCGCGCTGGCGGGCGGCATGATTGCTCCCAAGCGCTACGAAGCCCGCACGACCCTGCTCGTGCAGGAGCCGGCCAAGCTCAATCCTTTCCTCAATGACCTCGCCGTCGGGACCAATGTGAAAGACCGCATGCCCGCGCTGTCGGCGCTGCTTCATTCCCAGCATGTCCTCGACAAGGTGCTGACCGATACCGGGCAGATCACAGAGTCGACCGCGCCCGCCGAGCGTCAGCACATGATCGCAACGCTTTCGGCGGCCATCTCCGTCAAGCTGACCGGATCGGACCTGATCGAGATCAAGATCAGCGGTCGCCGGCCTTCCGGGCTGCTGCAAAGCCTGACGGCTGTCACCAACCGCTTCATCGAGCGGCTGGTCTCGCCGGAACAGGGTGCGATTGTCGCGAGCCAGAACTTCCTCGAGATCCAGCTGGGCCAGCGGCGCGAAGCGCTTGCCAAGGCCGAACAGAATTTCGCGTCCTTCAAGGTCCGCAATGCCGACAAGCTGCCCGCTCTTTATGCCGCCAACGTCACCCGGCTCGGCCAGTTGCAGCAGAAGCTGCAGGAGCGCGAGATGGAGCTGGCCACGGCGCAGGCCGGGTTCGAGGATATCAGGGGCCGGATCGCCGGGGCCAATCCCGTGATCGGCAAACTCGAGGACGAGATCGTTCGCCTGACCAGCGAACTGACGTCGCTTCGTTCCCGCTACACCGACGAGCACAGCGAGGTTCAGGGGGCAGAACGTCGGCTCAGGCGGATGCAGGCCGAGCGTGTCGCCCTTCTCGACGCCAGTTCGGCCCTGAAATCGATGGATCTCGACCGGCTCTGGCATATCGCAGCCAACATGGCGAGCGGTGACGAAGGCAAGCCACCAACCACCTTGCTGATGTCGCAGTTGCAACGTCTGCAGGACGCCCAGGCGCGGCGGGTGACGATCGAGAATGACGTGCAGGAGTTGCGCCGGATGATCGCGGACCTGCAGAAAACAATCGGCACCTTCGCTCCGATCGAGCAGGAGCAGCAACATCTCGAGCGCGAGATCGCGGCCGCCCGGGACATGTATGACTCGTTGCTCAAGCGCAGCGAGATGGCCCGTGTCACCGGGGCGCTGGGGCGCTACGAGGCCCCGGAACGCATCAAGATCATCGATCCGCCCTCGGCACCGACAATCCCGGTCGGCCCGGGGCTGCTCATTTTCCTTCTGGCAGGGATTGTCGGCGGAATCGTGCTCGGGCTCGGGCTCGCAGCGATTACCGAATTCGCGGACCAGCGCCTGCGCTCGGAAGAGGACTTCACGCGGGAATCGGGCCTGCCGGTCCTTGGGCGCGTTCCGCCAAAGACAGCCGCGATCTGGTAGCGGTCAGGCCTCGCCGTTTTCCCAAGCCTGCAGCCGGCGATAAAGTGTCGATGGCGCGACGTCCAGCGCAGCTGCCGCTCGGGGCACCGAGCCGCCGCAACGTGCGATGGCCGCCTCGATGGTGCGGCGGATCGTGGTTTCGAGCGGCTCGATCGGACCGTCGGCAGCATCCGCAACCGGTGCTGTGGCGACCATGGCGGGCATGACCGGCGTGGCAACCGGGCCCGATGTCAACACCGTCATCGGGCGCGGCGCGGACCAGGAAGGCAGCACCTCGCGCGGAAGATCCGACAGCTCCACGCCCGGACCCTGGCTGAGCACCACGATGTTCCGGATCACATTCTGGAGCTGCCGGACATTGCCGGGCCACGAATAGTTCCGGAAGGCCAGTTCAACTTCCGGGCTGAAGCCGGTGAAGACCTTGCCATCTTCCCTGGCGAAGCGGGCGAGGAAATCGCGCGCGATGAGCAGGACGTCATCCTCGCGCTCACGCAGAGGCGGCAATTCGACCGGCACGACATGCAGCCGGTAGAACAGGTCCTCGCGGAAGCGTCCGGCGGCGACTTCGGCCTGCGGATCACGGTTCGTGGCGCAGACGATCCGTATATCCACCGGCCGGACCTGATCCTCGCCCACCCGCTGGACCGTCATGGTCTGCAGGAAGCGCAGCATCTTGGCCTGGAGCGAAAGGTCCATCTCGCAGATCTCGTCCAGGAAAAGGGTGCCGCCATTGGCCTGCAGGACCGCGCCCTTGCGATCCGCGATGGCGCCGGTAAAGGCGCCCTTGGCATGGCCGAAAATCTCGCTTTCCAGCATGTCGCGCGGGATGGCGGCACAGTTGATCGCGACGAACGGGGCTTTGGCGCGCCGGCTCAGCCGGTGGAGTGCATCGGCGCAGAGTTCCTTCCCGGTGCCGCTTTCCCCGGTCACGAAGACCGTTGCGTTGGACGAGGCGGCGCTCTGGATGATGCGGTAGGTCGCCTGCATCGGCAGCGAGCGGCCGATAAAGCTGGCGAAGCGCTCGCGATCGAAGGATTCCGAAATGGCGGCAATGGTATTGGCGAGGCTGCGCCGCTCATGCGCGTTCCGCACCGTCACGCGGAGGCGATCGGGCGAGAAGGGCTTCATGACGAAATCGAAAGCGCCCTGCCGCATCGCCTCGACGGCGAGCTGGACGGAGCCCTGCGCCGTCATCATCACCACTTCGACCGGCATCTGCCTCTGCCGGACATGCTGGAGGATCTCGAGGCCGTTGCGGTCCGGCAGATTTACATCGACGAGCAGGACGGTGGGCAGGAATCCCTCGAGCCGGGCCAGTGCCTCGTCCGCCCGGGTGACGAGTTCAACCTGATGGTCATCGCCCAGCAGCATGGCCTTGTAGGCCTCGCCGAGAGAGGTTGAATCCTCGACGATCAGGACCTTCGCATTTTTCGACAAGACCCGCCCTCTCCTCGCAATCACAGCCCTGTCTAGGACAAAAAGCTTGTGATTCCGTTGTCTGGGTCACCGCAATCCAGCACTGTCAGACGAGGCCTGCTTAAGGCAAGCCCTCAGGCGGCGAGGCGGTTCAGGCGTTCCTCGAGACCGACGAGGACCGCGCGGTTGACAGCTTCGAGTGCAGCGAGTTTTGCTTCCAGCTCGGCGGCCTCGGCAATCTCGACGGCGCTGGCGACCTGGCCGGCGCGGTAACTGTGATACTGACCGAGAATGCCGACCAGCTTGTGCGCGGCGCGGCGCAGCAGGACGTCATCTCCGGAAGCCCGGGCTGCCGCGATCCGCTCTGCTTCCTCGCGGATATTCTCGATCGCCGTTTCCAGCAACGGGCGAAAGACATCGGGCGTGCAGAGTGATTCCAGCTCGCCGAGCGGATCATGTTCGTCGTCATGCCAATCGATCGGCAGATGTGCCGGCGACGGAGCGACCAAAGTGGCCTCCTCCTCGGGCTCAGCCTCGCCCGCCTGGCGGCCGACAAGGCCCTGCGCAACGCGCTCCAGCAGGTCGTTCAGTTCGGCCGGCCGGATCGGCTTGGCCAGGTGATCGTCGAACCCTGCCTCGAAGGCTTTTTGCCGGTCGGTCTGGAAGGCCTGGGCAGAGAGCGCGACAGCGGGGATGCGGCCTGCCGGCTTGGGTAGCTCGCGCAGCCGGGCAACCGCTTCGTAGCCAGTCATCCCCGGCATCTGGATATCGAACAGGGCGAGGTCAAACCCGCCCTTTCCAGCCTCGACCAGCGCCATGCAGCCATCCTCGGTGGCGACGACCTCATGGCCGCGTTTTTCCAGCATGGTCCGGATGACAAGTCGGCTCGCCGGCGTATCCTCTGCGACGAGGATCCGCATCCGGCGCTGGGACGTGGCAGAAGCGCCCCGGTCAGTTCGCCGAACCTCGCTGCGGGCCGGCGCCTCGACAACCGGGACCGTGAGATCGAACGCAAATGTCGTTCCACCCTGCTCTTGCGGCAGCAGGCGGATCTCGCCCCCCATTTCCGCGACGAGCCGCTGGGTGATGGCAAGGCCGAGGCCGGTGCCGGCCGCCTTCTGGCTTTCGGGCAGGCGGGCCCGTTCGAAGGGCTCGAAGATGGTCGGTTGCAGCGACTCGGGGATGCCGATCCCTGTATCGGAGACGCGAAAATGCAGCATGGCAGAGCCTGCCTGCCCGGATGGCCGGGCCTCGACCTGCAGGCGGACGGACCCGGACGGCGTGAACTTGATGGCATTGCCCATCAGGTTGATCAGGACCTGACGGAGATGTCCCGGATCCAGCAGGACATGTTGTGGCACGTCCTCTGCCAATGTGGCAGAGAGATCCAGCCCCTTGTTGCGGGCCAGCACGCCGAGCATCTGTTCGACAGCACGGATTGCGCTGCGGATCTCGCACGGCACCGGAGCCATCTCGACCTTGCCCGCCTCGAGCCGCGAGAAATCGAGGATATTATTGATCAGCTCGAGCAGATGGGCACCGGATTCGCCGATGCCATCGACGAAACGGGATTGCTCCGGATCGAGCCGGGTTTCCTCGAGCAGGCTCGACAGGCCGAGAATGGCATTCATCGGCGTCCGGATCTCGTGGCTGATCATGGCCAGGAAGTCCGATTTCGCGCGGTTGGCGGCCTCGGCAACCTCCATGAGCGAGCGCATGCGCTCGGCCTGCGCCTCGAAATCGGCCCGGGCCGCCATCAGTGCAAGCTCGCGCGATTTCAGCTCTGTAATATCGTTGAAGACGGTCACGACACCCAGCGAAGCGGTCAAGCGGTTGGAAACCTGCAGCCAGCGGCCATCGCCCAGCTTCTCGACAAAGGTGGCCTCTTTGCGCTGGCGCCGCCGCTTCTTGCGGAGGTGGATCGCCTCCTCGACATCGCCTTCGGCCGGCAATGCGCCGGTCTGGAAGGCCTTGCGCAGGAAATCGTCGAAGAGGAGCCCCTTGCGGATGGCAGGCGCGACCTCGCTGAAGAAGGAGCGGTAGCGGGAATTGCACATGACCAGCCGGTCATCGGCATCGTAAAGGACAAAGCCCTCGCCGATGCTCTCGATCGCATCGCGCAGCACTTCGCGCGCCCTTCTGCTTTCCTCGGCCAGATCGGCCATCCGCTCCGCTTGCCGGCGCATGCTTTCACGCGCCGTCTCGAGATCGGCAAGGTGCTTCTTGAGATCGGTGATGTCGGTCCGAATGCCGACCCGCGCGCCGTTGCCGGTGATGCGGTCAGAAACCATCAGCCAGCGCCCGTCGCCGAGGGCCTGCTCAAATGGCGCAGAGGGATTGCGATGCCGGTCCAGACGTTCGGCGATCCAGCTTTCCGGATCGGCTTCCGCCAACGGAATCTGTCCCTTCTGTACACCAAAGCGCAAGATCTCCTCGAAGGGCACGCCCGGGCGAAGCTTCTCGGCGGACAGGGCATAAAGCTCCCGATATTTCCGGTTGCAGCGAACGAGCCGGTCCTCGGAATCGTAGATGACGAACCCCTCGTTGATGCTCTCGATGGCCTCGTCCAGCTGCCACCAAGCGGCATCGGCTTCCTTGCGGGCGGCCACGGCCTGCCGCAGCAGCTGGTTGGCCCGACGCTCGGCGCGCATGAGGTAGATGACGACGCCGCCAATCGTCATCAGGAAGCCCGCGACCAGCAGGCCCAGTTCCCCCTTGATGGAAGCCTGCGACGCGACGATTTCCTGCCGCTCGAGCCTGTCTGACTCCAAAGCAGCGGTCGTGATGTCGCGGATGGGCGCGACATGCTGCTGCATCCTTCCCCGAATGGCGCGGATTGACTCCGGATCCAACGGTTTCTGCAATTCGGGATCTGTCGTGACCAGATCAGCCTTGAGCCGGGCCACCGTTTCACGCAAGTTCGGGCGCTTGTCGAGCGTTCTGGCCAATACGCCGGCCTGATAGAGATCAACGCGGCTCCAGAGCAGGTCGAACCGCTCTTCGAGCTTCGCCTTTGCAGCCGGATCGGGCCGGTCTGCCATTTCCGTCAGGGCACTCAGAAAATGGTGCAGCTCGATCTCGGTCTGGGCTGCCGCCCAGAGAACGTTTTCGGAAATGGCATAGTCCAGCCGCCGCTCGATGCTGTGGTAGCGCGAGACGGCCAGACCCGTCATGACGATGATGGCCGCCACAAGCGCGGCGACCAGCACGCGAACCCTACGGTTCGAACGGGGTGGATCGAGGACCATGCCGAAAGTCTAACCGGAAGGCGAAAAGGAAGCCTTACTGGATCTCGAGGTTCCGAAGCTGCCAGATCCACTTGAAATTGTGCTTCTCATCGGCCAGTTCCGGGAAGCTGTCGCGCGGGTAGACCACCCAGAGCGGGCCTCGGTCCCGGCGACGCAACTCCTGGCCATCCGCCTTCATGGCGAGAATGACCGGGTACTTCCGGATTTCTGCCACATCAAGCTCGACGGCGTAGTTGTTGATGGCGACCGCGCGGATTTTTGTGCCCTGCGCACCCACGGCATCAAGAACAGCGGCAAGGGGAACGCCCTCGAACGTCGTAACGCCATCCGCCCAGGAATGGCGGGTCTTTATCTGCCGGACGCCGAGCGCGACGAGCATGTCGCGGTCGAAATCGGCACGTCCGGCCTGGTTGGTCGTCTTCACCTTGCCGGCCACCGACAGGATCACCTCGCCCTTGGGCGCGGTTAGGCCCTGAGCCTGAGCCATCCCAAGGCCCGTCACCATCATTCCCAACACGATAAGGGCCTTCAGAATGCGCATCTTGTACCTCCTGCGTCACAATGCCCCGATCCCTTTGCAAGAACCGGGCAAGGCCGGATGCCATGATGCGCGCGAGAAAACGCCGCCAAACGCGTCCCGATTTGCAAATCGCAAAGATAGCGATTGCAATTCGCGACGCTGAGTCATGCTTTTTGCAATCCGCCAGTGCCATCAGACGGTGCTCTCGGACTGGTGCTGTCAGACGAGCCTAAAACGTCTCGGAATGTCCCCCACCCCGACATGGATCAGGCCGCGCAAAGCTGGCGCCACTCAGCAAGAGCGGCGGCGCGGCGATCCTTGAACGCTGGCCTGGATGAGAGGTGCCGCTCCTGGTTGAAGTGGTTGTGGACGGAGCCGTGCACCGCGGCGAATTTCTGCAAACTTCGCGGCCTGGACCTGCGGTTCAATGCTGCCTTCTTGTCGCGGCGCTTTATGGCGAAGCTTTCGGGCACTTCGCCCTCGTGATCGACGGCGCGCCAAAGATAGTGTTTCACCCCCTTGATCTTCACGAAAACCTCGTCGAGATGCCATCGCCGATGCCGGAAAGACCGCATCGCCTGGACCCGACTCCGCCGGATCTCGGACGCAAAAATCGTCCCGAACCGGTTCCTCCAGAACCGCACCGTCTTATGCGTGATGTCGATGCCGCGCTCGTGCAGCAGGTCCTCGACGTTCCGGAGCGAAAGCGGGTAGCGCACATACAGCATCACCGCGAGGCGAATGATCTCGGGGCTCGTTTTGAAATACCGGAAAATGCGGGCGTTGCTCATCCGGTCCGGCTGGCAGCCCTCCCCGTCCGCGGCAAGCCGATTTTCCTCTGACAGTGCCCCGATTTTTCTCTGAAAATGCGCCAAGTGGCATTCTGCATTTTGGATACAATGTGCCTATTTTTTAGTCAGTTATTAAACGCAACATTCTAGGCTTGGTTGAACAATTGGCCGCAAGGTAGCGCGACATTGGGGTGGGGAATATGTGTGCGTTTCGAATCCAGAGCCTGAAAATCCAGTATGCAGCAGCAGCGGCATTCGTTTTCGCGGCTGGCTTCGCAGTTGCCACAACAATATCGACGTCGGTGGTCGATGATGCTGCGAGATCGGAGCATGCAGCGGAAGCAGCATCGGCTGTCCGCGAAGCCACCAGAGCGATAGAGGCGATTCAGACCCGTTCCTCGATCTACGCGGATCTGATTTCCCGGAAGCGGGACTTCGCGGTTCTGATGCAGAAGGGTGAGGACAATGAGCGGCTCAATGCCATCATCATGGAATTCGAGGAGCTGAAAAAGAGAGATCCTGCGGTCTCGACATTCGAGGTGACCAACGCGGCCGGGATCATTCTCGGACGGGGCCACAACCCGGGCGTGAAAGGCGACGACAAGAGCAAGCTCAAGGACATAAAGGCCGCGACAGACGGGAAACTGGTTTCCGGTCTGGTTGTTTCACCGACATCGGGCGACGCGACAATTGGTGCTGTCGCACCGGTCAAGACCGGATCTGGCGTGATCGGCACATTGCGGGTTGGCTCGCGCCCGACCCGGGCAATCGTTGCCGAGATCAAGGCGCGAACGGGTGCGGATATCGCCTTGTATTTCAAGCGAAAAGCCACAGCTTCGACCTTTGAAGAAAGCCAGGTACCTGTCCTTTCCGAGTCAGACTATGCCCGCGCGATGGCTGGAGAAGCTGACCTGGTTGCGGTCCCGATCAGCGATCGGATGTATCTGTCGCGGCTGCATCATCTGCCGAGCGATCTCGGCGAGGGATTGGTGCTGGCCGTTTTCGTCGATGGCGCTCCCTTTGCTGCCCGGATTGCAGAGTTCCGGCAGTCCATGGTGCTCTATGGGCTTATCGCTCTGCCCTTTGTCATTCTTCTCGGCTTCCTGACAGGTCGTTGGTTTGCTCGGCCGCTGGTGAAAACCGCTGGCGCCATGGACCGCCTGACAGCAGGGCGGGATGCCACGCTCACCTCACTGGCGCGACGCGGTGACGAAGTTGGCGATATTGCCCGGTCATTCGGAATGCTGGCCATCGAGGTCGAGAATGCCGTCCGGCTGCACCAGACTGTAGCCGGCATGCCGACGGGGCTTTTGACCATTCATCGCGGCAAGGGATGGGTGATTGACTACGTCAATCCGGCACTCATCGGGGTTCTTGGCGCGGTCGGAAAACTCCTGCCCGCAGCGCCAGATCAACTGGAAGGGATGAAGGCAGATGTCCTTTTTGGAAGCGTCGGGCTGACAAATGCCACCCTCGAGACTTTGCCTGAGGACGGCTTGCGGCACCGCGCCAGCTTCGGTCATCTGACCTTCCTGCTCACGCTGGCCAATATTCGTTCGAAACAGGGCGAGAAGGTTGGCGTCATGGTGGCGTGGGAGAACATGACCGATCGGCAGGAACTGGCGGCGAATTTTGAGTCGGCCGTGCTGTCCCTGGCTGGGTCCGTCGAAGTCGCCGCGATTACGCTGCGTGAGCGCATCGATGAGGTTCGCACGAGCGCCTCTACCACCCAGATACAGGCGGAAGCGGTCGCAAGGGCCTCGGAAGAAAGTTCGGCTTCTGTGACCACGGTGGCTTCCGCTGCCGAGCAATTGCGCGCATCAATTGGCGACATTGGCCACCATATCGAAGCATCCTCCGCGATTGCCGGTCAGGCGACGAAGGATTCGCAGCATCTTGTCGGCGTGGTCCGCGACTTGTCCATCGCTTCTGAAAAAATCGGGGCGATCGTGCAGGTCATTGGCACAATCGCAAGCCAGACCAATCTACTGGCTCTCAACGCCACAATTGAGGCCGCCCGTGCAGGCGAAGCCGGGCGCGGTTTTGCCGTAGTTGCCTCGGAGGTGAAAGCGCTCGCCAGCCAGACCACGCGCGCCGCCGATCAGGTCGTCGCGCAGATCGGTTCAATCCAGCAAAAAACAGGTGAAGTGGTCAACGCTCTCCAATCGGTGGCGTCAACGATCGAGGCGATTGGCGGCAATGCGAGCGGGGTGTCGGCCTCGGTCGAGCAACAGCGATCCGCGACCGAGGATATTGTCGCGAGTGCCCAGCAGACAGCGGCCAGCACAAACGAAGTGGCGACCAGCATGACCGAGGTCTCTGTCGCCACAAGCAGGACCGAGCATGCGACCGAGAGCATGCTGGCCCAAGCCGACGTGCTGAAGGCTGATGTTGCCCGGCTGCGTCAAGAGGTGAACCGTTTCCTGAAATCGCTCGCAGCCTGAACAAGGCCAGGAGGCAGCCCTTCTCCGCGGGTCGCCCATCGGCAAGGGATCGGGCTTTACGCCAGCCGCTCTTCGTTTGAGGTGAACATCTGAGGCGGGCGACCGTTATGGTCACCCGCCAGGACTTCCATCTCAAACTTTCTTGAGGTCAGTGTAGTCGCCGTTGACCTTCAGCTTGATCGTGACTGTTTCCTTGTCGCGATTGCGCCAGAACCAGCCATGCGTGCCGTCGAACTTCGCTTCGAGCACACCGGTATCGCCGGCAACGCCGCGATCCTTCTTGTAGCTCTGCTCCTTGCCGCTTCGCGGGGTGCCATGCATGTCATAGTTGACCTTGCCGCCGGTCACTTCCCAGGCATAATTCACCTTGGCGCCCGACTTCATCGGCATCTTGTATTCGATGCCTTCGCCGGGCTTGAGCGAGATGGTCAGCTCGTCCGAGCGTGAAGCCGCCTGCGCGACCTTGAGCTCCTGCGCCTGTGCCGAGCCGATGAACAGGCTCGCAAGCATGGAGCCGAGGCCAGACTTCTTCTCCGGCTGCTGTTTCTGGCGTTCCAGTTCCTGATCCTTGATCCGATCCGCTTCAGCTTCTGCCGCAAGCTGCTTCTTGATCTCGCCCATCTCGGTGAGCTTCAGCATTTTGCCGATGCCGGTGGGATCGATCGCATGTTCGGCCGGCAGCACGACCGTGAAGAGCAGGACGATCGCGACGACAAACGCGATGATCGTCGATTTGATGAGCTGGGCCGTGCTCGGCAGTTCGGCGCGGCTGGGAATGTCTGAATTGTACATGGGTCAGGTCCTCAAGCGAGAGACTTGATGTAGCCGGCGATGTGCATGCCCATCAGGATGAAGCCGGCAGACATCATCGCGACATTGGCGGTGTAGGCGTGGCGCCAGAAGCCTTCCGAACGACGCCAGTAGCTCATGGCTATCAGGATCGCGCCCAGCGCCAGCAATTGCCCGAGCTCGACGCCAAGATTGAAGGCAATGAGGTTCGTGAGCAGGCCATCCTGCGCGATCTGATATTCCTGCACCTTGGCTGCGAGGCCAAAGCCATGGAACAGGCCGAAGATGAAGGTCGCCGCCTTGGTATTCGGCTGGAACCCGAACCAGCGCTGGTAGGCGCCCATATTGTCGAGCGCCTTGTAGACGACCGACAGGCCGATGATTGCGTCAATGATGTAGGCGCTGATCGCGATGTTGTAATAGACGCCGAGGATCATCGTGGTCGAATGACCGATGGCGAACAGCGTCACATAGATCGCGATGTGATTGAGCCGGTAGAGGAAGAAGATCACACCGGCCAGAATAAGCAGGTGATCATAACCGGTCATCATGTGCTTCGCCCCGAGATACATGAACAGGATGAAGTGGATGCCGGTGATCTCCTGGATATAGCCCTTGTCGCCCTCCGCGACGGCATGCGCGAGGGCATGGCCGGGCAAGGCAACAAGGCTCAGCGCGATGAGCGCCAGGGCGAGAACGGCATTCCGGCCAAGCCGGAAGCCTGCCCTCGGGACAGTCTCTTGCATGGAAAAACTCCTGATGAAGGGAAAACGCGGGCGCGGGGTAATCCGCGCCGGTTCATCAGGCCTGCCGAGGCGGTCGCTCCAGCCGGAAATGGGTCTGGTTGATCCCGTCCATGGTCTTAACAATGAGAATTGTCCGCGGAACCGGCCCCATCATGGGGGTGACCAACCCGGCGGCCACGGCAGATTCATGGCTGTGATCGCCGGGATTATGCGGCTTGTGGCTGGTGCCCCGGCTCGTCATCATCATGGGAATGCCCATGATCGTGGTGGGCATGGCTGTGATCGTGTTGTGCGTCGCCATCTAGCGCGGCGATATCCGCCGCCGGGACGTAATGGAGATTAAACTGCGCGCGCAAGGGCGGCGCCAGCAGCAAGGCCAGCGTGACCAACCCGAACAGAAGCGCTCGAACCGTCTTCATGCGTCCTTATCTGGGCAAAACTGGCAGTTGCGCAAGCCAGACAGCTCCTGTTGAAACCATGAATGCGGTCAAACCTTGATTGCTGTAACCTATCGGGGGGGATAGGTATCTGTCTTCGCTTTCGGCTGGAGACGCACTTCCATGTTCACCCACCAATCCCATCCCGACATCATCATGCGGCTGAAGCGCGCCGAGGGGCATCTCCACTCGATCATCGGGATGATCGAGGCCGGGCGCCCTTGCCTCGATCTCGCCCAGCAGCTGCACGCGGTCGAAAAGGCCGTGGCGGAAGCGAAGAAGACTTTGATCCGCGATCACCTCGATCATTGCCTTGATGATGTGGCCGGCGCGCTCTCGCGGGACCAGCGCCATGTCATCGACGAGTTCAAAGCCATCACCAAATATCTGTGAGCCCCATGCTTGGCGTGCTAGCGAACCGCACCTACCGGCACCTGTTCCTCGCGCAGGTCGTGGCATTGATTGGAACGGGCCTTGCCACGGTCGCCTTGGGCCTGCTCGCTTTCTCGCTGGCGGGAGAGAATGCCGGCGCGGTGCTGGGCACTGCCTTGGCGATCAAGATGGTCGCCTATGTCGGCGTGGCGCCGGTCGCGGTGGCCTTCGCGGAGCGCGTGCCGCGGCGGGCAATGCTCGTGGCGCTTGATCTCGTGCGGGCCGGGGTCGCGGTGTTCCTGCCTTTCGTCACCGAGATCTGGCAGGTCTATCTCCTGATTTTCGTGCTGCAATCCGCCTCAGCGGCCTTCACTCCGACCTTCCAGGCCACAATTCCCGATGTGCTGCCGGATGAAGCGGAATACACCCGCGCACTTTCGCTTTCGCGCCTGGCCTATGATCTCGAAAGCCTGCTGAGCCCG
Organism: Rhabdaerophilum sp. SD176; assembly: GCF_030143245.1. GTDB lineage: Bacteria > Pseudomonadota > Alphaproteobacteria > Rhizobiales > Beijerinckiaceae > Rhabdaerophilum. Next base: position 321,107 of record NZ_JARJNS010000006.1, read on the forward strand.
ATGCTGGCAGCCTTCCTGCTCACGGTGATCAGCTTTCACACGCTCTTTGGTGGCACGGTGATCGGCTTTCTGGCATCCGCTGCGCTCGTGCTGTCCGTGGCCCTGCTAAGTCCCAAACCCACGATCTTGCGCGGAATCTATGACCGGACCACGCGCGGTATCCGGCTTTATCTCGCGACCCCAAGGCTTCGAGGGCTTCTGGCGATCAGCCTGGCTGTCGCCGCCGGCGGCGCACTGGTTATCGTGAACACGGTTGTCTTCGTGAAGGCGAAGTTCGGGATGACGCAAGCCGATACCGCCCTGGCGCTTGCGGCCTTTGGCGCCGGGTCGATGACGATCGCTCTCGCCTTGCCGAGACTTCTCGACCGGCTGCCCGACCGGCCCGTGATGCTGATGGGGGCAAGCCTTGTCGGCCTTGGCACGGCGCTGGCGGCGCTGCTACCCAACTATCTTTGGCTGTTGCCGCTCTGGTTCCTGATTGGTGCGGGCTATTCGATGGCGCAGACGCCATCGGGACGCCTGCTCCGCCGGTCGTCGGCGGCGGAGGATCGGCCGGCTTTGTTCGCGGCGCAGTTTGCGCTCAGCCATGCCTGCTGGCTCATCACCTATCCGCTTGCTGGATGGGCGGGCGCCCGGTTTGGATTGCCGGTCGCCGCGCTTCTGCTGGCGATTATCGCGGCTGGCGGGGTGTTGGCGGCAATTCGCCTTTGGCCTCCCGAGGCACCGCTGGAATGAGCGATAGGCGCCAAGGTACATGGACAGCTTCTCGCCCTCTCTTGCGATCGCCCGCGCTGCGAGCGACGGATGCCAAAACCGGATGTTTTGGGCGGCAGGAAAACCGTGCCGCTCTTGATCGGGGCCTGAAGCCACCCCGAGAGCCTCCGTAACCTCGATTAGACTTGGCCAGCTCTCAGCAAGCCCTCGATTTTTCACAATGACAGCGAAAAGCGAACGTGAATCATCACCGCCAGGCGGATGATCTCACGGCTTGTTTCAAAAATGCCGAAAAATGCGGGCTTTGCTGATGCTCCCCGGCTGGCCGCCCTCCCCTTCAGCGGCGAGCCGATGTTCCTCTGACAGTACCCCGCTCCGGCGGCAACCCGATTTTTGGTCTGACACTGCCCACTGCCTGCCACGGCTGTCACACGAACGTTGCAGTCAGATCGTATCGGATATCGAACGAGACATTAGTTTGTTCGGAATTTCCAAACAGATACGAGGCTCTGAATGCTATCGGCCCGCGACGTTTCTGTTGTCTATGCGAACGGGGTTGGGGCACTTGAATCGGCGAACATCCAGATTCAACGCGGTCAATTTGTTGTTCTGCTTGGGAAATCCGGTGCGGGTAAGTCGACGCTGCTGAGATGTTTGAATGGCCTTGTTAAGCCAACGTCGGGCGACATCCATGTCGAGGCGTTCGGGTCAATATTCGAGAGCTGCACCAAGTTGCGTGAACATCGCCGGCGGACGGGAATGGTGTTTCAACAGCACCACCTCATCGGCCGCCTCACGGCGCTTGAGAACGTACTCATGGGCCGCCTGTCCCGATATGGCGGGTTACGGACTCTGCTACCGTTCGGCCGTTCGGACCGCCTCGCCGCCCTGGAAATACTGGATCGGGTCGGCCTCGCCGATCGTGCGCTTGCGCGCGCCGATCAGCTTTCCGGCGGGCAGCAACAGCGCGTCGGGATTGCTCGGGCCATGGCTCAGCAGCCGACGCTGATGCTCGCGGACGAACCTGTGGCCAGTCTTGATCCCGCAACCGCCGTCCAGGTGCTCGGCGATCTGCACAGAATATGCCGGGAAGACGGCATCACGACGGTTGTGAGCCTCCATCAACTCGATCTTGCTCGTCGTTTCGCCGATCGGATTGTCGGGCTCGCCGGTGGGCGCGTTGTCTTTTCCGCGGCGCCGGGCGAACTCGTCACTGAGTCAATCGACACGATCTATGCCCAGCCGGCCGCGACGCTTCCGGTCGCCGCAGAGTAAATTCGACCATCAAAGGAGCTTTCCATGGACCGCCGAACCTTCCTTGTCACTTCCGCCAGTGCAGCCATGTTGGCTGGTATTCATCCGGCTCGCGCCGACAAGACCAATCCGGACAAGCTTCGTGTAGCGCTCCTGCCGGATGAGAATGCATCCACCATCATCCAGAACGCGCAACCCCTGAAGGCGCATCTCGAGAAGGTGCTTGCGAAGAGTGTCGAGATCATCGTGACCACCGATTATTCCTCGATGATCGAGGCCATGCGTTTCGGGCGGATCGAGGTCGCGTATTTTGGTCCTTTCTCCTATGTTCTCGCCAAATCGAAAGCGCCGGAAATCGAACCGTTCGCGGTGGGTGTGGAACGCGGCAAGCCGAATTATCAATCAATCCTGATCGCCAATGCCAATGGGCCGGTCAAGACCATCGCCGACGTGCGCGGCAAGCCATTTGCCTTCGGCGATCAGGCCTCGACCTCGAGCCATCTTGCGCCGCGCGCGTTTCTCGCCAAAGCGGGTCTGATCGGAGACAAGGACTACAAGGTCGTTCATCTCGGCAAGCATGATGCTGTTGCCCGTGCTGTTGCCGCCGGGCAGGTGCCTGCTGGCGCCTTGTCCGAACCGATTTTCCGAACCCTCGTCGATGGCAAGAAAGTTGACGCCACCAAGGTCATCCAGCTTGGCCTTTCGGATCCGATCCCGAACTACCCCATGACCTTGCAGGGCTACCTCAAGCCCGAACTCAAGGCTGCAATCCGAAGCGCTTTCCTCGACATGAAGGATCCGGTCATCCTGAAGCTGTTCCGCGTCGATGGTCTCGCTGCCGCAACGGACAAGGATTACGACGTCCTGCGCGATATGGCGAAGATCCTTGAACTCGATATTGCCAAGCTGGGTTGATCCGATGAGCCGCGCCGCATTCTACGAAACAGTTCTGGTTTCCGAGCGCAAGGCGGCACGGCGCAGCTCTGTCATTGTTGGGGCGATCATGGTCGCCTCGATTGCCGCGCTGGCGACTACCGGTTTTTTTGACGCCCAGCGCTTCGCCGAGGCGGGGCCGGCCATCCGGCAGCTTGCCTCGGAAATGGTGCCGCCGGATTTTGGCCGCTGGCAATCCTGGCTGAGACCACTTTTTGATACGCTGGCCATGTCAATCGCGGGTACGGTGCTCGCCGTCATACTCTCGCTGCCGCTGGCGCTTCTCGCCGCACCGAATACGAGCCCGCACGCTACCGTCTATTTCATCACGCGGACCCTTCTTGCGTTCTTGCGCTCGGTACCGGAAATCATCCTCGGTGTCCTGTTTGTTGCAGCGGTCGGCTTTGGTGCCCTGCCTGGCGTGCTGGCGCTGGCGTTGCATTCGGTTGGAATGGTCGGGAAATTCTATGCGGAAGCTATCGAGCATGTAGACCCGAAGCCGCTTGAAGCGGCGCGAGCAGCAGGTGCCAGCCCGTTTCAGGTGATCACGCATGCTGTGCTGCCGCAGGTCCTGCCGCAGCTGACCGACGTGACGATCTATCGCTGGGAGTATCATTTCCGGGCTTCGGCGGTCCTGGGCATTGTGGGGGCTGGCGGGATCGGCTTCGAGCTGATGGCGGCCTTGCGCCTTCTCAACTACGATCAGGTCTCTGCGATCCTGCTTTCGATCCTTGCCTGCGTCCTTGTCGTCGACTCCATTGGCGCATTCCTCCGCAAGTCACTGAAGTGATGGGCATTCGGAACTGGACCCACTGTGATGGCTGATTTGCCGCTGGTTGTTCTGACAAACCGGACGTTTCCCGAGACCCGCGCGATGTTCGAAGGCCGTGCCCATGTTGTTGCCAATGATGGCATCGAACCTTGGCCGCGTGCCCGGCTTCTGGAAGAAGTCAGGAAAGCCAGTGGTCTGATGGCTTTCATGACGGAACAGATTGATGCTGAATTCCTTGAGGCTTGTCCGGAATTGCGAATCATCGGTGCAGCACTCAAGGGATATGACAACATTGACGTCGAGGCTGCGCGGCAGCGCGGCGTGATGGTGACAATCGTTCCCGATCTCCTGACCGAGCCGACTGCCGAACTCGCGATTGGCCTTGCGATTGCTCTGGGGCGCCGCGTTCTCGAAGGAGATGCGCTGGTCCGCGGAGGAGACTTTGCTGGCTGGCGCCCGCGCCTTTACGGCAGAGGGCTGCACGGCTCTACCGTTGGCATCCTCGGCTTCGGGAAGGTAGGACAGGTCATCGCACGGCAGCTCGAAGGGTTTGGTTGCCGCATCCTTGCCAGCGACTTGAGCCCGGTTGCAGCAGTGGCAACAAGTGTCGAATTTGCCACGCCAGAGCATTTGCTCGAAGTATCGGATTTCGTTTTCCTCGCTCTTCCGCTGGCTGACGCAACAGTCGGGATGATCGGCGCCAGCGAACTGGCACGAATGAAACCGGGCGCATTCCTGATCAACCCGGCGCGGGGATCGCTTGTCGATGAAAGCGCAGTTGCCGATGCGCTCGAAGCTGGACGTCTTGGCGGCTACGCTGCCGATGTCTTTGCTTTCGAAGATTGGGCGCGCGACGACCGGCCCTTGCGGATTGACCAACGCCTGAGCCAGCCGGGCGCACGCACCGTCTTGACCCCTCATATCGGATCAGCGACGGTATCAGCGCGCCGGATGATCGAGGCTGCCGCGGCACGAAGCATCGTCCAGGGTCTGGCTGGAGAGATCCCCGACGGGCTGGTCACACCGCTCGAACAACTGGGCAAGACATGCTGAATCTCATTCATGTCCGCTCCTTTGTTGCCGTTTGCGACCTTGGCAGCTACCGGTCGGCCGGCCGGGAACTTGGGGTCTCTCCCTCGACGATCCTGGATCATGTTCGCCAACTGGAAGAGGCCGTTGCAGCACCGCTCCTCGCACGCAGATCCGCAAGAACCCTCCCCACTCGGCAAGGCGAAAAACTTCTGCCACTTGGTCGCGCACTTCTGGCAACCGCAATGCGCGCCTGTGCCGCAGTCTCCGGCGACGGTCTGAAGATTGCCTCGGCGAGCAATATAGGCATCTACATGTTGCAGGAACCGATCTCGGCCTTCGAAAGCGCAACAGGGATCGGCGTCGAGACGTGGATCGGACCCAACCATGAAGCCCTTGACCGGCTTGAGCGGGGCGAGGCGGATCTGGCGGCATTGGAATGGTGGGACAATCGACCCGGCTTCGAGGCAGTCGCTTGGCGTCGGGAGGAACTGGTTGTCATCACATCGCCTTTCCATCAATGGGCAACGCGCGAGGCTATTGATGTTCAGGAGCTATTGGCCGAGCCGCTTCTCGGAGGGGAGCGCGGAAGTGGTACGGCTCGCGTACTCCGGCAGGCGGTTGGATCAATCGCAGATCAGCTGCGGGTATCTGAGCATCTTGGAAGCACAGAGGCTGTCAAGATGGCAGTACGCGCCGGCCGCGGTGTATCAATCGTTATGAAATCAGCTGTTCTTGACGAAATCGAGCAAGGACATCTTGTAGCACTGCATATTGCTCATGCCAAATTATATAAAGATATTTGGCTTGTTACGCATGAGCGCCTGCCAAAGACGGCGCCAGCTGCAGCTTGCTTGTCGGCAATTTCGCAAGCATTGGGTTAAAGACATCGTCTTGATCATCAGTTGACAATGTGCCGGAGGCAAGCATTCGAGCCTACGGTGATCGCATGACCTGACAGGAGCCACTCTACCTCCGGCTCCAGACTCGCTGAAGCGGGCCCAACAACACTTTCGCCGTGCAAATAGATAGGCTTTAGGCCGCACGCACTTCTGTCATGAAAGCAGAGCAGATCGGCGAGGCGCGTGGTCATTGACGCGTTTGCTTATGGTTCCAGGCTCCCGGCCTTGCGGAAGGGCTGGAGCAGCATCTGATCGATGCGCAGGTCCCTGCGGGACCGGAACCGGTCAATGCCGATCGCCATTCGCTCATGGCCCCCGGCCGGATCGGCCCTGTAGGTCCCCAGCAGCCGGTCCCACCAGGAAAGGCTGAAGCCGAAATTGCTGTTGGTCTCGGACGGGATCACCGAGTGATGGATGCGGTGCATGTCGGGCGTGACAACAATCTTGCGCAACAGACGGTCGGCCCCCAGCGGCAGCCGGATATTCGAATGATTGAACATCGAGGTCGCATTCAGCAGGATCTCGAAGATCAGGACCGCAACGGCGGGCGGGCCAAGGACAGCGACAATGCCGAGTTTGATGGCCATTGAGAGCAGGATCTCGATCGGATGGAACCGCAATCCTGTCGTGACATCGAAGTCAAGGTCGGCGTGATGCATCCTGTGCAGCCGCCACAGGGCCGGAACAGCATGGAACACGACATGCTGAAGGTAGATCGAGAAGTCGAGGACCAGGATCGCGAGGATGATGGCCAGCCATTCAGGGAGAGGAATCAGGTTGAGCAGCCCCCAACCGCGTTGATCCCACAGCACGGCGAGGCCAACCGCAGCAATCGGGAACGTCATTCGCACCAGAAGCGTGTCGATCACAACGATCGCGAGGTTGTTTGACCAGCGGAGCAGCCGCGGGATCTCGAGGCGCCTGCAAGGCGCCGCCATTTCCCAAATCGCCATCCCCAGCAGGATGGCGAGAAAGAATGCCAGCCGTATGGCGGGTTCGTGGGCCAGGAGGAGTTCACTCATGGTTTTGCTCGGCGGCATGCCGCGGCCGACTCCGTTTCCACATCGGTTTTTTCGCGGAGTTGGGTTGTTGGTCCCGTCTTCGATCCGCGATCAGAGCAAGCCCGACGCTCGGAGTCGAGTCGTGAATGCCGATTCATTGCAACAACGGCTTTGCTGTACGGCGCGCCGGAAAGCCGCATCTCCGTATACGGCGGATCAAAACGACTGCCCAATCACGGGCATTTCAGTATTTCAAATCGTAGGCATCGAAGTGATTGGGTCACGATCTTCTGACCGAAGAGGTTCCTGGCGCAGGGGGCACAGCAGACAGCACCAGAAACCTTGCAAGGATCGATGAGATCATCGGGCAACAGATCATCCATTTTGCCAGCTTCGTCACAGGGCTGTCAGCGGGGCAGCTTACCAATACTTAATGTGAGGGCGTGGTTGATCCTCCCTGCAGCCAAGGGCCGCAGGATGTTCCGAGATCGTCGCTTTTGTATCGAAAAGGAGATCATAGTGGTCAATCTGTCACGCCGTACAGCTCTTGGCGCAGGGGCTTCACTTCTGGGCATTACTGCCATTCCGCGTTTTGCGATTGGCCAGGCGGATAACCGGCCAACGATCACGGTCGCGGTACAGAAGGTTGTGAACTCCAACACACTTGATGTGCTGCGCGAACAATCCAACGTGGGAGAGCGCGTTTTCTTCACGTCACTTTGGGAGCCGCTGATCTCCAAGGAATGGCTTGGGAATCTGTCCCCTCGTCCCGGCCTTGCGACAGAGTGGAAGCGCATCGACGACCAGACGGTTGAGCTGAAGCTGCGCCAGGGGGTGAAGTTTCACAACGGCGAAGAAATGACGGCGGAAGATGTTGTTTTCACGTTCTCGCGCGAACGTATGTTCGGCAACAGCGAGGCCAAGAACCGGACAACGCTCAAGGCTTTCGAGAAAATCCCGACGCCCCGCCCCGGCAAGGAACTGCCCCCCGAGATCATTGCGGTGGCGCGCCGGGCCTGGCCCGATCTGCTTCGCGTTGAAGCCGTCGACAAGTACACTGTCCGCTTTTTCAATGCGACACCGGACGTAACCCTTGAGGGGCGCCTTGCGCGCTATGGCTCGGACATCATGAGCCGGAAGGGTTGGGAAGATGCCGCTTCCTACCTCGATTGGGCACGCAAGCCGATCACGACCGGCCCGTACAAGGTTGTGGAGTTCCGCCCAGACAATATGCTCGTCTTGGAAGCCCATGACGAATATTGGGGTGGGCGCCCTCCCATCAAGCGCATTCGTTTTATCGAAGTGCCGGAAGTTCCGAGCCGGATCGCCGGTCTTCTTTCCGGCCAATACCAGTTTGCCTGCGATATTCCGCCGGACCAGATCAGCCAGATCGAGAAGAATGCAGCTTTTGAAGTGCAGGGCGGCACGATCCTCAATCATCGCCTGATCACGTTTGATAAGAACCACGCGCAACTCCAGAACCCGCTTGTGCGCCGCGCTTTCACCCATGCGATTGATCGCCAGGCTATCGTCGACAGCCTGTGGGCCGGGCGCACCAAGGTACCGGCCGGCCTGCAGTGGGAATACTATGGCGATATGTTTCACGCTGATTGGCGCGTCCCGGAATACAACCCGAAACTGGCCCAGGATCTGTTGAAACAGGCTGGGTACAAGGGCGACCCGATCCCGTATCGCCTGCTCAACAATTACTACACAAATCAGAACGCGACTGCGCAGATCCTCATTGAGATGTGGCGCACGGTTGGCCTGAACGTTGAGATCAACTCGAAGGAAAACTGGACCCAGATCATGGAAAGGGGCAGCCAGCGCGCTGTGCGGGACTGGTCGAATTCGGCACCGTTCTCTGATCCTGTCTCCTCGATTGTCAATCAGCATGGTCCCAACGGCCAGCAACAACAGATCGGCGAATGGACCAACGCCGAGATGAACCAGCTCTGTGAAGTGCTCGAGACGTCGACCGACCGGGCGAAGCGGCGGCTCGCGTTTCGTCGAATGCTGGAAATCTGCGAGCGCGAAGACCCTGCCTATACCGTCCTGCACCAGAATGCGACGTTCACGGCCAAGCCAAAATCCCTGAAATGGCAGGCTTCGCCAGCCTTCGCGATGGACTTCCGGCCTGGCAACTATGTCTGATCGTGAGAGCCATTTTGTCGCGCTGGACGAGCTGACCGTCAGCTTCGATGGCGTGCGCGTATTGCATGGCATCAACCTGACGGTTTCGCGCGGCGAAGCCGTTGGTCTGGTTGGCGAGTCCGGTTCGGGGAAGTCCGTCACTTGGTTGGCGGCGCTCGGACTCTTGCCTGGAAAGGCGCGAATTGGCGGTTCCGCAACGCTCGAGGGGGTGGAATTGATCGGGGCCCCGCCCTCCACGCTCGATCGTGTGCGGGGAGGGCGAATCGCCATGATCAGCCAGGATCCAGCAAGCGCGCTCAATCCGGTGATCTCGATCGGCAAACAGATTGGCGAAACTCTTGCACTGCATCGCGGTCTTTCTGGGATCGCTGGCAGGGCAGAGACACTCCGACTTCTTGATCTCGTTGGTATTCCCGATGCCGCCCGTCGTATTCACGCCTATCCGCATGAGTTTTCCGGCGGACAGAACCAGCGCGTCATGATTGCTATGGCGTTGGCCGGGCAGCCTGATCTGCTTGTTGCAGATGAACCGACGACCGCATTGGATGTGACGATCCAGGCGCAGATCCTTGATCTGATCCAGACCATCCGCCGCGAGCTGGGCATGGCGCTGGTTCTGATCAGCCATGACCTCGGCGTGATCGCCGAAACATGTGATCGCGTAGCCGTGATGTATGCCGGACGCATTGTCGAGGAAGGAACGACCGGGGCCCTGTTTGATGACCCCCGCCACCCTTATGCTCAGGGATTGCTGGGATCGCTGCCGCCGCTGTCCGGGCCTCGCCGTCGCCTCGTGTCCATTCCAGGTGTCGTCCCTGATCCGAGACTTCTTCCAGCCGGTTGTGCCTTTGCACCGCGATGCCCGAAACGGGTGTCAACATGCGATTCAGCCATTCCCACGCTAGGGGTCTCACATCCGGGGCATCGTGTGGCTTGTTTTGCTGAAGAAGCCGTCGTTCAGGAACAGGCTCGATCGCACGGGTATGCAGCATGACGTCGGCAAACGCTGAACCGCTGCTGTTGGCCCGCAATCTCCGGCGGGTCTATCAATCTCGTCGAGGCATGTTCGGCGCGCCGAGCCTCGTTCGGGCTGTCGATGATGTCAGTTTTGATATCCTGCCGGGAGAAACCCTTGGCATTGTAGGCGAATCCGGCTCGGGCAAGTCAACGATGGGGCGTCTTGCCCTGGGGCTCGAAACCCCCGACCGCGGCTCCGTTCGCTTCCGTGGCAGCCCGATGCCGATGCCATCCACGGCTGAATGGCGAACCCTGCGACAGCGCATGCAGATGATCTACCAGGATCCGCTGGGTGCACTTGACCGTCGTCTCCCGGTGCTCACGCAGATCCGCGAACCGCTGGATATTCACCATCCACGGGAGCATCACGGCAATCAGGTCAAGGCGGCAGAGATGCTGGCGCGGGTCGGACTTTCGCGCGAACAGGGCGCGCGCTACCCGCATGAATTGTCCGGCGGGCAGCGCCAGCGCGTCGTTCTTGCGCGGGCCCTGATGACTGGCCCCGATTTTCTCGTATGTGACGAGCCGGTTTCAGCGCTCGACGTGTCCATCCAGGCGCAGGTGGTCAATCTACTGATCGACCTGCAGACCGAACTGGGTCTCGCGATGATGTTCATCAGCCATGATCTTCGGGTGGTTCGACAGATTTCGAAGCGTGTGGCGGTGATGTATCTCGGAGGCTTTGTCGAGGAGGGAGATGCGGATGATCTGTTCGCATCGCCGCTCCATCCCTACACAAAGGCCCTTGTCTCTGCCGCGCCGCAAGCCCGCTCGACCAACCGCCATGAACGTATCGTCCTGACCGGGGAGCCGCCCAACCCGGCGAACCGGCCGACAGGCTGCGCGTTTCATCCCCGATGCGGAGCCGCGATGCCCCGGTGCAAGGAGGAGGCCCCGGCGCTCGTTCCTGTGGGCAGGGAACGCCGCGTTGCCTGCCATCTCTACCCTGCCGCGACCTCTGACCAGACGCGAGCCGCCTGATGGGGCGCTTCATCATTCTCCGCGTTGGCCGGGCGCTGATCACGATCGCCCTTGTCGTGACATTTGCCTTCATCGTGCTGCGGCTTTCCGGAGATCCAGCCCAGATCATCCTCGGGCCGGAAGCACCGCCCGAAGTGCTCGCCGCCTTTCGTCGAGCCTGGGGCCTCGATGATCCGATATGGCTCCAGTATCTTCACTATTTCGGGGCGATTGCCCAGGGCGAACTGGGCCGGTCCATGCGCGATGGCCGGTCGGCGATCGAGATTGTCGCCGAACGCATCCCGATCACCCTGGCGCTGACGGTCCCTGCCCTGGTCCTCAAGCTCGGCATCGGCATTCCGGCCGGGGTCTATGCCGCCCTGCACCGTGGCAGCCTCACAGACCGCATTGTAATGATCGTTTCGGTTGCCGGATTCACGATCCCAAGCTTTGTTCTTGGCCTGACACTGGTGCTGGTCTTCGCAGTTCAGCTCGGCTGGCTCCCCTCGGGTGGGCAGGACAGCTGGCGCCATGCAATTCTTCCGATCCTGACGCTGGGGATCGGCGGTGCCGCGATCCTTGCCCGCTTCACACGATCCGCCATGCTCGAGGTGCTCGGCCAACCCTTCATCCGGGCCGCCAGCGCAAAGGGTGTACCCTGGCAGGATGTGATCACGCGCCATGCCTTGCCGAACGCGGCAATTCCGACGGTGACGATCATTGGTTTCATGGTTGGCACCCTGATCGCGGGGGCGGTGGTTGTCGAAAGCGTGTTTTCGTGGCCCGGAGTCGGGCGCCTGCTTGTCGTGGCCGTGGCCAACCGTGACCTTGCGGTCGTGCAGTGCATTCTGCTCCTGGTTGCGGCAACGATGGTGATCTCAAACCTGATCGTTGACTTCCTCTACGGCTTTCTGGACCCGCGACTGCGTAGTGCGAAGGGTCAAAAGGCAGCGGGAGGGCAGCCATGACCGATCATGCCCTGGCATCGGCAAAGCCGGCGCCCAAATCCTTGGATCACACACGATCGCGATCGGTTCCGATCGCCGTTTATCTTGCCCTGGCATGGCTGATCGGGATGGTTGTCATTGCCCTGCTTGCCGATGTCCTTTCGCCCTATCGCTTCACTGCGCCTGACTTGCGCAATCGCCTTTCACCGCCGGGCAATCCGTTGCATTGGCTCGGCACCGATGAGCTGGGCCGTGATGTGATGTCGCGGCTTTTTGTGTCGATCCGGATTTCCCTGTTGATCGCCTTCGGCGCGGCCCTGATTTCTGCCTTTTTGGGCACCGTCCTTGGGTTCGTGGCCGCGTATTTTCGTGGTGTTGCTGAACAACTCGTCCTGATGCTGGCCGATTTTCAAGCCAGCATGCCGTTTCTGATCCTCGCATTGTCGGTTCTTGCCTTCTTTGGCAATTCCCTGCCGCTTCTGATCGGGCTGATGGGACTGTTCGGCTGGGAACGCTATGCGCGCATTGCGCGTGGCCTGGCCATTTCGGCCAGCGCGCAAGGATACGCATCGGCGATCCATCAGTTAGGTGCTCGGCCCGTCCGGGTCTATCTTCGGCACATTCTTCCAAACATCGCGTCGACGCTGATCGTGATGATGACACTGGTTTTCCCGGAGGTCATCCTGCTGGAAAGCTCGCTTTCATTCCTTGGCCTTGGGGTACAGCCCCCGATGACCAGCCTTGGCAACATGGTGGGTTTTGGCCGCGAATACATCACCCGGGCTCCCTGGATCATGCTTGCACCAGCGGTGACCATCATCCTGACAACCCTTGCCGTTTCGGTTCTGGGCGACTGGCTGCGCGACCGGCTCGATCCCACCTTGAGGTAGACCATGCAAGAAACATCGAAGATCGTCGTTGTCGTGTTTGACGGATTGCGGCCGGATATGGTCACGCCGATCCTCATGCCCAATCTGCACGCCTATTCCGTGGCAAATTCCTGGTTCCGGGAAGCCCGGTCTGTATTCCCTTCCATGACGCGCGTCGCAACCAGTTCGATGGCAACGGGAGCGATGCCGGTCATCCATGGCATTGTCGGCAACGCCTTCTACTATCCGGAGGTAAGCCGCGATTTCGTGCTGGACGTCTCGCTTGCCAGCGATATCGCGCTCGCTGAAGCCACGCTCAATGGGCGCTTCATCACGGCAACAACCTTCGGGGATGTCCTGGCTGCGCACGGCAGGAACCTCGCGGTCGTGCATTCCGGTTCGCCGGGATCGACCTACGCCATCAATCCGGGTGCGGCGATCAACAACCACTGGACGTTTTCGGTATTGGGGGAGGCCCATACGAAGACGCCACATGCCGTCCGGGAAATGGTGGCCCGCTTTGGCCCCTTGCCGCCACGCAATCTGCCGCGGTTCGAGGAAATCGATTATGCAACCCGTGTCTTGACGGAGCATGTTCTGCCGGACATCAACCCCGATGTCGCGCTGATCTGGTTCAACGAGCCTGACACGTCCTTCCACTACAAGTTTCTGGGTTCTGAAGAGACGCTGGCCGTACTAGCCCATGTCGATGCAGCCTTCCAGCGCATTCTTGACACCATTGCCGCCCGCTCGGACGCACAGGACATTGCCCTGATCATCGCCTCGGATCATGGGCAGATCTCGAGTTCAGGCCAGGTTGACATTACCGAACTCCTCACCGGAGCCGGTCACCCGGCGGCGAAAGCATCCGCGCGGGCTCTTGATGGAGCAGCCCTGGCGGTCACCGGGGGCAACATGGGCGAGATCCGCGTTCTCGATGGTGATCTTGATCGCCGCGATGCCGTGGCCCGCTGGCTGATGGCGCAGGAATTCACCGGGATGGTCTTCACACCATCCGATGATCCCATTCTGGGCAGTGTCCCGGGAACCTTCTCGACGCGGTTGGTCGAGCTTCACCATCCGCGCTCGCCGGAGCTTGTTTATGTCCTGCGCTCCGACACCAGCAGGGACGCCCATGGCTTGCCCGGGCTCGGATTGATCACGGGGAGCGTGCCGGTCGGTGGCGGCATGCATGGTGGCCTCAACCGGCACGAATTGAATACGTTGCTTGTTCTCGGCGGTTCAGCAGCGAATGGCAGCGCGATCACGGATGTTCCTGCCGGGATCATCGATATCGGGCCGACCATCCTCGATCTGCTCGGCCTTCCGCAGCCCGTCAGCATGCAGGGCCACACGCTGCGGAGTGCAGCGGACCACGCCGTCGAACGGCACGCGTTCACGGCTTCAACCGGCGGCTTTGTACAAAGCCTCGCCATCGCAAGTCGGGGCGGGGCGACCTTTCTTGTGCATGGCGAGCGTCAGGGCTGACACCGCCATCGGTCATGACTAGGCATTCCGGACCAGAGGACGTGGCGGCATGTTCGTTGTTGTGCCGCCAATTTCGGTCCAGCGCGTCGTATCCAGCCCGATCATGAGCCTCGGCTCAACCAGTTCATGGCGGATCCTGCTGCCCTCAAGATGCCAGACTAGATAGCCCGGCCGCGTCCACCGCCGCCATTGCATCCACTGGTGTTTCGGATTGACCATGGCCGTCGTCGGTGCCCAGACGATTTGCATCCCCTGGTATCGCAGCGTGCGATAGACGTGCAGGTGGCCACAGGTCATGACCTTTACGCCTCCGTCCCGGCAACGAGACAGCAATTCACCGCGCACGCCGAACGGAATGGCGGATGTCGTGAAGACCGGGTCTTCGGCATCGCGGTAGAAAGGCGGCATATGCATGAATACCATGGCCGGGCGGGTCCCCCGCGAAGCGAGTACTCCCACAAGGAATTCGTTTTGCTCGTCTTCTTCTGGTCTGCCGGAACCCATCAACGCTGTATCGAGACCGATCAGGCGCCAGGCACCGATATCCTCGTGCCACCAAAGCGGACCAACATGATCACGCCACGCCTTGATGCGCGCGTCATTCAGGGGCTGGTCGAGGCGGGAATGGCCCGGGGCCTCACCGACATCATGGTTGCCCGCGAGGACGCGGAGCGGCGCTTGCAGCCGGCGGAGCTGGGACGCCGCAAACACCAGGTCATCCGGGCGGGCAGGCCCGTTGAAGGAAATATCCCCCGTATGGACAATGAGATCAGGCTTCAGCCTGGCCATTTCCTCTTCGAATACACGGTAGTTATCGATGAAGTAGGCGTGGGTTTCGGACAGATGGGTGTCCGAAACCTGCACGATCGTGATCGAACGCGTCATGGACTGTCCCGTATCAGGCAAAGGACAGATTGTCCGGCCGCAGGTCCATGAAGAAGAAGCTGTAGGGCTTCCAGCTGATCTTCTTCTTCACGCCATAGCTCTCGAAGGGCTGGTAGAGAATCGTGGCGGGACACGCATCTTCCCAAGCGTCCAGCATGCTCGCGAACAAGGCTTTCCGCTTGGCGGGATCGGTCTCGGATTCGAGTGCCTTCCCAAGCGTGTTGAACGCGGCAGCGTCGCCCGGGTCAAAGGCCTTTGACCGCTGGAACTCCGAATTCGGGCCCCAGGAGATCCACAGCGCTCCGAGAGGATCGGGGAAGCGGGTCGAATTCGAGGTGTTGCCGACCTGCTGGCCTGCACTCTGCATCTGCGCGAAGCTTTCAACAACCTGAAGCTGCGCGTTGATGCCGACGGCCTTCCACATCTCCACGATGATCTGGGCGGCATCGAGAGCGGCCGTATAGTAGTTTGGCATCGTGCGATAGGTGATCGGTTCGCCTTTGTACCCGGCGTCCTTCAGAAGCGCTTTCGCCTTCGTCGGGTCAAAGGACAACGCGCGTCCCGGCAAGAACATGTCGCCAAATTCGGGGTAATTATGGGAAGCCGGGATAGCAGCCTTGCCGAGCCAGAGCGAGTCGACAAGCTTCTTGCGATCGATGGCAAGGCCGAGGGCTTGCCGGATGCGCCTGTCGTTGGTCTGCGGAGAACGGGCGTCGAAGGTCAGGAGGTGGCTGTTCGCCAGCACGACCGACCGGGCATCGACATCCTTGTACCCCTGCAACACGGTGAGCTGGTCTGGCGGGACGTTGGTGATCAGATCGAACTCGCCGGAGACCAGCCCGGCAATACGGGTCGAGAGTTCCGGCACCTCGCGGAATGTCACGCGGCGCGCATTCGGGCGGCCCATCCAATAGGCGTCATGCGCCTCGAATTCCATGAATTCATTGGCCCGTGCCCGCGAGAACCGGAAGGGGCCTGTTCCGATCGGGTTCTTCCCGAAGCCCTCGATCCCGACCTGCTCGTAATGGCGCTTGCTGACGATCCAGGAGCACCAGGAGGCCAGTCTTTGCTCGAGGAGCACATCGGGAATGCGGGTCTTGAAGCGCACGGTGTTCCGGTCAACGGCTTCAACCTCCGACAGCGTTCCGAAGAAGGCGCGGCCACCCGGGATCGCTGCCTTTTCCCCCCAGAGCCGGCCATTGCGGAACGTGTAGGCAACATCCTCGGCGGTCATTTTCGCGCCATCGTGAAACATCACGTCGTCACGGAAACTGACCAGCAGGGATTGGCTGCTCTCGCGCTTCCAGGACGTCGCCAGATGGGGCAGCAGGGCCGACCCGCCGCCATCCGGCGAGCCCTTGAAGTCACGACGGATGACCGTATCAAATACCGAATACGTGACCCGCGTCCCGACATTGTTCAACTCGAGTGCCGGCTCGAGCACCTTAGGCAGCTGCGCAACGGCCACCGTCAAGGTCGGTCGACGATCTGTCTGGGCAAAAGCATGGGGCGTCGTGACAACGAAGGGGGCGGCGACGAGGCCTTGTGAAAACCGGCGGCGGGTCACAGACATGAGGCAAATCTCCAGTTGGCGCTGCCCGGTTCGTACGGAGGAGTTGCAACATGCGAGTGACAACGGCGTGCCGTTAGGAAGGCTCTTCCAATGTCGGATCCAGCCTGTCCCGGAGCCAGTCGCCAACGAGGCTCATCGCCATGGTGGTGAGGAAGATCGTCATGCCGGGCAGGACGGCAATCCACCACGCCTGGAGCAGATAGTTCCGGCCCGATCCGAGCATCTGCCCCAACGATGTACCGGGTGGTTGGATACCGAGCCCGAGGAAGGAGAGCGAGGTCTCGAGAAGGATGACCCATGGAAAGGTAATGCTCATCTGGACAACAAGGGATGCTGCGATGTTCGGGAGGACATGCCGGATATCGACACGTGCCGCGCTCGCTCCGAGGGCCTTCACGGCAAGGATGTATCCCGATGCCTGCTGGGAAAGCACGAGCCCTCGAACGAGGCGGGTATACCGTTCCCAGCCTTCCAGGCTTACAAGGACGATGAAGATCAGAAGGTTCGATCCCATCAGCGCGATGCAGGCGATGGCAATGAAGAAGGCCGGCAAGGCTGCCTGCACATCCACCATCATCATGATGATCTCCTCGACGAGACCACGCCGGCGGGTCGCCAGATAACCCAGCAGCGAACCGAAGACAGCCCCGATGAGCGTGCCTGCCATCGCGACGGCGATGGATGTCCGGACGCCATAAATGAGCCGGCTCAGGATATCGCGGCCCAGATTGTCCGTTCCCAGCGGATAGGCCCAATCGCCCCCCCAGAAAACCGGAGGTCGCAGCCGCCTGAGAAGATTCTGCTGGGCAAAATCATAGGGGGCGATCAACGGCGCGATCAGCGCGATCACGGCCATGCTGGCCAGAAAGGCCAACGCGAGACGGATCGATAGGGGCATCGACCGCCGGGCAGGAGAAAATGTCTCCACCTGGACACTCATGAGCGGGAATGCTTCGTGCCGAAGGCGTCGATCCGAGGGTCAACCATCGCGTGAATAAGATCGACGGCCAGGTTCGACAGGACGATGATCGCGGCAACGAAAAGGATCGCTGCCTGGACCACGGGAAGATCGCGGGACGCCGCTGCAGAGACCAACAGGCGCCCGATACCCGGCCAGGCGAAAATCGTTTCCGTGACGACGGCGCCAGCCAGAACCAGACCGATTTCGATCCCGAGAAACATCAGGAGTGGAACAGCGGCATTCGGGAAAACATGACCCAGAAGGACGCCGAGGCGAGGTACACCTTTTCCGCGTGCCGTCCGGACATAGGGTTGGCTCAGCACCTCGAGCAGCGATGTTCGGGTAAACCTTGCGGTCTTGCCGAGAAGACCTGACGCCAGGGTTATTGTTGGCAGGAGGAGGTGAAGCCAGGTTTCCGTCCCGGACGATGGCAGCCATCTCAGCGTCAGTGCGAAAAGAAGGATGAGCAAAATGGCAAGAAAGAAAGTCGGCAGCGAAAAGCCAAGGACGGCCAACGACATGATTGTCCGATCAAGGGGCGTGTTGCGGTGCTGAGCCGCCAGAATGCCCAGCGGAATACCCACTGCCAGCGCCAGGATAATCGCGGAGCTTCCGAGAATGAGCGTATTCGGGATGGCCTCGAGGATGACCGTGATGGCCGGCCGACCATCGGCGAAGGACAGCCCCAAATCTCCTCGCAGCACACTGGCGAGATAGCGAAAATACTGTTCGGGAATTGTCCGGTCGAGTCCCCAACGCGTGCGATATTCCGCGCGGGTATCTGCCGACGCATCCTCGGGGAGCAGGATATCCGTCGGGTCCCCAGAAAGGCGGAGAACAACAAAGGCGGCGCTCACGCAAAGAAGAAGCGTGAGAACGGCTCTCACGAAACGGGTTGCGAGATAGCGGGTCATCTGACCAATCCAGTGTCGGGAGCGGGATCGAATGCGCTGCGAACCGCACGAGCCGTGGTGGTTATTGGCTCGCCATGACAAGGTCATGACGTGAGAGGGTCTCGCTGCAGCCACTCAAGCGCTGGATCAGCCGAACCGCGCCCGATGGCATGCGCCATGATCGAAAGGAGGCCTGCATGAGCAGCAGCATCCACAGATGAGCCCGCCTGCGGGTGCTGTCAGACTAACCAAAAAAGTCTCGGAAAGCACCCTGTCCCGGCATGGATCAGGCCGCACAAAGCTGGCGCCACGCGGTGAGAGCAGCGGCGCGGCGTTCCTTGAATGCTGGCCTCGATGAGAGGTGTCGTTCCTGGTTGAAGTGATTGTAAATGGAGCCTTGGACCGCGGCGAATTTCTGCAGAATTTGCTTAGCGGACCTTCGGTTGGCATCCGCCGGAAGCAGAGCATCGCCCGCTCTCGTCGTCGGAATTGAACCGACTCCGGCGGATCTCCGCCGCAAAAATCGAGACCAAGAAGGTCGGGCATTTCCAACCATGTCGGGAGTTCTCCCAGGAAGCGGCCCGAAACGGTTCGAAAAGGCGAGCCAGCCATCTCCGGGCCGGTCTTGAAGTGCCAGAAAACGCGATCGCTCCTCATCCGCTCCGGCTGCCCATACTGCCGGTCAGCGGGCGCGGGTTTTCACCTTAACGCAATCCATGCAGGCTCGCCGCAGCGGTGGGCAGGACCGTACCAGGCTTGTCAGGCGGATGGAGGCATGGATGACAAGGTGACGGGCGGCCCGGCGATCGGGATCGTCAGTTTGTCGAGGGCGCCCCGCAGGCGCGGCGTTGCGAAATCCACAAAGGCCCTGACTTTGGGCGAGATCAGTCTGTTCTGCGGGTAAACGAGGTTAACGGGAACGGCTGGCGGCGTGAAGTCATCGAGAACCGGCACCAGACGCCCGTCGAGGATCTTGTCTGCGACCATGTAGGACAAAGCGATGGTGATGCCGTCGCCCATCTCCGCCGCTCCAATCGCCGCCACCGAATCGTTGATTTCGAGGCGCGGGGTGAAGGCGACGCTCTGACCGCTTCTGCCATCCATGAAGCGCCATTCGCGGTTCGGCATCAGCCCTGTGAAGGCAATCATCGAATGCAGGCGAAGGTCGGCCGGCGAAAGCGGCGTTCCCCGGCGTGACAGGTAATCAGGACTCGCCACCAGGATCCGGCGGACCATGCCCACCTTCTTCGCGACAAGGTTTGAATCCGGCAAGGGGCCAATCCGCACGGCCAGGTCGATACCCTCCTCGATGAGGTTGGTCAGGCGATCGAGCAAAATGACCGAGACGGACACACGAGGGTTCTGGTTGAGGAAGGCACAGACGATCGGCGTCAAGGCGGAACGACCGAATGTGACTGACGCCGTAACGGTCAAATGACCGTGCGGGACAGCCGTTTCGCCAACGGCTTCCTTTTCGGCCGTGTCCAGATCGGTCAGGATCCGGCGCGCATTCTCAAGGAAGCGCTGGCCTACTTCCGTGATTGTGAGGCTGCGCGTCGTGCGTTGGAAGACACGGGCCCCAAGCCGGTCTTCCAATGCGGAGATGGCTCGCGTCACAGCCGGTGGCGAAAGGCGCAGGCGCGTGCCGGCCTTGGCGAAGCTACCCGCATCCGCCACCGCAACGAAAACCTCGAGCTCGTGCAGACGATCCATTTCTATTCCCCTCAGAGGAATAATGAATTTCATATATCGCGTATTCTTTCAATCTGGATAAGGAGCCATTTTCTTCCGGAGCGCGACCGGGACGGTCCGTCGCATCAATTGAAAGAGGATAGAAACATGGCTCGTGTTGCCGTCATTGATCCCCAAACCGCCACCGGCGAAGCGAAACAGCTTCTGGACGCCGTCCAGTCCGGTCTTGGCATGGTTCCCAACTTCATCCGCGTGTTGGCGAATTCGCCCGCCGCCTTAAGCGCCTTCCTCGGCATTCACGGGATTGCCGGCGCCGGCCAGCTTGACCCGAAGACGCGCGAACGGATCGCTCTGGCGGTCGCCGAGCAGAATGCCTGCCAGTACTGCGTGTCGGCGCATACGGCGATCGGGCGGAAAGCCGGGCTCGACAACCAGGAAATGCTCGCGAACCGGATGGGCCGTTCGGCCGATGCCAAGGCGGAAGCCGCGCTCGTCTTCGCGCGGGCACTGGTCGAGCATACCGGTCAGGTGAGCAAGGCCGAATTCGATGCCGTGCGGGCTGCGGGCCATTCCGATGCCGAGGTCATCGAGATCATCACCCATGTGGCGATGAACATCTTCACGAACCTGCTCGGCAAGGCGACGCAGGTCGAGATCGACTTCCCGAAGATCGATCTGAACAAGGCCGCCTGAACCCAAAAGGCGCTTCAGAGCACCGTGAAGCGAACGATCAGGCCGCGGGCGACATCTACTCGGTCGCGCTGGTGCATTATCTGTGGCGGAGTGGGTCCGAGCCCTCTGACACCGTGTTCAGGCGCAGGATTGTCCTGCGCTCGACACATCCCGCAAGCAAAGGAGATTGCCATGACGCCGCCAAATGCCGCTTCAGGCGCACGGCCGCCCCTGCCACCCTTCACCCGCGAGACGGCCATCCAGAAGGTGCGGATGGCCGAGGATGCCTGGAATGCGCGCGACCCGGAACGCGTCTCCCTCGCCTATACCGAGGACAGCCGCTGGCGAAACCGGGCGGAGTTTCCGGTCGGCCGCGCCGAGATCGTGCAATTTCTGGTTCGGAAATGGTCGCGCGAGCTCGACTACCGCCTCGTCAAGGAACTCTGGGCCTTCGCCGAGAACCGGATCGCGGTGCGCTTTGCTTACGAATGGCGCGACGATGCGGGGAACTGGTTCCGTAGCCACGGCAACGAGAACTGGGAGTTCGACGAGCGGGGGCTTATGCGCCTGCGCTTCGCGAGCATCAACGATCAACCGATCCGCGAGAGCGACCGGAAGTTCCGGTGGCCGCAAGGCCCGCGCCCGCAGGATCACCCGGGGTTGTCTGACCTGGGACTTTAACAGCAAGGGCCGGATGGCCCTGAGGAGACCGTCATGTCGCACAAATTCGCGGACATTGCCTTCACCCCGACGGTGAAGAAGATACAGGAGGATCTGGGGAGCCGGATGGCCTATGCCCGGATGGAGGGTGTTCCGGAAGCGATGAACCATGCGCTGACCAGCGCCGAGGCCGGCTTCATCGCGGCACGGGATTCGCTGTACATGGCGACCGTCAGCGAGACGGGTTGGCCCTACATCCAGCATCGGGGAGGCCCTGCGGGCTTCGTGCGGGTGCTTGACGAACACACGATCGGTTTCGCGGATTTCCGCGGTAACCGGCAATATGTCAGCGTCGGCAACCTGATGACGGACGCCCGCGTGTCGCTGTTCTTCATGGATTATCCGAACAAGACGCGCCTCAAGCTCTTTGGTCGTGCCCGGATCGTCGGGCTCGACGACCAGGCGACGCTCAGCCGGCTCGAACTGCCTGATTATCGGGCCCGGGTCGAACGCGGGTTTCTCATCACCGTCGAGGGGTTCGATTGGAACTGCCCGCAGCACATCACCGAGCGGTTCACGCTCGATGAGATCCGCGCGATGACCGCGCCGCTCACCACCCGGATCGCCGAACTCGAGGCGGAACTCGCCCGTCGTCCGGCCTTGCTTCCCACAGAATGAGGTGCGCCATGCCGGAGAGAACCGAACGTCGGAGCCGTCACCGGGAATGCCTCGAACTCGAGGCGCAATACGGCCAGTTCATTTCATGCGAAGGGTATGCGCATCCGGATGATCTCGAGCGCAATCGGTGGTCGCCCGGAAGGGGCACCGTCGCCTCCCCGATGATGACAGCTCTGCTCGACGGATTCCGCGCATTGCGCGAGGCGCTCCGCGGGCGCTGTCAGACTCAACAATAAAGTCTTGGAATGTCCCCTGCCCCGGTCTGGATCAGGCCACGCAAAGCTGACGCCATTCACTGAGAGCGGCGGCGGGACGTTCCTTGAATGTTGACCTGGATGAGAGGTGTCGCTCCTGATTGCGGTGCTTGCGGATCGAGCCTTGCACCCAAGCAAATGTCAGGTCACGGAAGACGCGCATCGCATTTCCGGTCCGGCCAGCCGCCTTCCCCATCAGCGGCAAGCCGGTTTTCCTCCGACAGTGCCCAGCAGAGTATGCGGCGCGCACCTTATGTCGCCCGCATCACGCGCAATGCGATGCTTGAAGGACTGCCAGCCGATCATGTAGAGACCTATGAAAAGCGTATCGCAGCCATCACGCCCGAACGCGTGAACAGGGCGATCCGCGAAAATCTCGACAATCGCCCGCTGGCGACAATCATCGTGGCACCCGATGCCGCCAGCTTCACGGTGGACTGTGTGGTCAAATCGGCGTAGGAGGCGGAGGCCTGTCGTTGAGCCTGGCCTTACACCGGGAGGGAGAGCGCGGCCCGCAACAACCGCTTCGCTCCCGCTTTTCAGTCGTTCAGCGTTGCATCATCGATCTCCGAAACCGGACCTTCATCGGTATCCAGGAAAATAGGCGCTCTTCCGTTCATGCAGCCGGCAGCAGGCCAGATTTGTTATCGTCATGGCGGTGAGGCCGGAACACTTGAGGCCATAGAAGCATCAAGAACTTCGGCGGTGATGCTCACGTTTTCCGCTGTGAAACCGGCATCCATCAATTCACCTTCGACCAAGCGCTTGGCAAGCGCGTCGGCCTGCTGGGCCCGACCGGCATCAATCTGGAAGACCGCTGAAATCTGCTGATCACGGCCCTCAGGCTGCAACGGGCTACTTGTGATCTGGATATCGCCAACAAGTCCGGCCTGCAGCGGCTTTTCGCTTTGCAGAGCATGGCCGATGGCGAGCGCGAGGGTTGTGATCTGATCCGGTTCCACAGATCTGTGAAAATCGACCGTTATCCGGCATAACATCAAACGTCGGCTGTGGTTGGTAATAGCGCCTAGATCACCAAATGGGATCGTGTGGACCCGCCCGGTCTCGTCACGCAGGCGAACAGAGCGCGTCCCTATGGCCTCGAGGCGACCTTGCCTTCCGCTTGACTCGATCGTCTCTCCGAGCCGGAAGACATCCTCGAACATGTAAAACAGGCCGGACACAATATCCTTGGCCAACGTTTGTGAACCGAGACTGATCGCAAGGCCCACGATGCCGGCTCCTGCCATCAATGGCGTGATGTCGATGCCGATGATCGAAAGCGCCATAAGTGCAACCACCAGCATGATGATTGTTATCGCGCCGAAGCGGACAATCGGTAGCACAGTGGCAAAGCGCGCGCGCAGTGCCGTGTTCTCCTGGCCGGCGGGGCCATTTCCACCCGGAAGCAAGCGCGCCTCGACCCAGACGTGAATGAGCGCCGACACCCAGAGGCCCAGAATGAACAGAACCGACGCGAGCGAAAAACGGCGGGCAAAATCCGACCAACCCGGCGGACCGAAAAGGCCCGGAAAGCCACTGAACCAAAACTCGATCAGAATGCGCAGGATCAGCGCGACAGCAACTGCATCGACCAGCGCACGAACGACAAAGAGCCGCCGCATAACCGCTGGCCGGCGCGAGGCACGAATACTCAAAGCAAGAACGCGATCGATGACCAAGGCCAGGACCATGATGGAGAGCGAGCCAATCGCACCGCGGAACAAATTGGTCTCGCCAACAAAAGCACCCCAGATCCACAAGCCCGTGAGCACGGCGATGATGCTGCATGCCAGCATCATCGGTACGGATCCCAGACCATGCGCGCGCAATCGATGGAAGGTGTGAAAACCCGCAATCATCATCATCATGACGACAAGAACGCTCAGTGCGCGGGCCTTCTCTACCGACAACCCATCCCTCAGCGGTACCGGCAAAGCCGAAGCGTTGTATCGAAGTGGGCTGAACGAGGCTGAGCGCGCGGAAGGCCATCCCCAGATGCAGCGTCGTGCCATCGACATCATGACGCCAGCGTGTAACAAGATCCGGCAGCGAATTTCTGGAGTATCCGGCATCGCTCAACCAGCGTGCATACTGGGCCTCGGCGCTAACCGTCAGTGTGCCTGACTCGCTGAGGCGGAAGGCCAACGAGGCCAAGACCGTGCTTGCAGAAGGCGCAGTTGCCTTGAAGCCAAATTCGTCTCCGGCCCAATCGTCAAAATTCGATCCCTTCACCCGAAGGTCAAAGGGCCGGCACTCGCCCAGATTGAACTGACGGACGCAGTGGTTTCGCCATCGATCCGGTTCAATTCCAGCTCGAAGGTGGTCCGCACCCGGCCGATTTCTGTGTCTTCGAGGCTTTGAAGACCGATCGTTGCACGGATTTCACTCTGCAAGGATTGGCGTCCATCGGGGTTGAAACGCCCCGAACTCGCCGTCCCGTCGTTCAGTGTGACGGATGACGCAATGCCGCCGGAAACGCGATAGCACGGCCCGCGCTGAAATTTGGTCGCATGGATCGCGATAAAGTTTCGCACAGGCGGATCGGCATCGTCGTCATCATCGGCATCGTCCTCATCATCCTTCGAGGCCTTGGACGACGTCGATTTCAACGGCGTGGCGGGAGCTGCGCGATCCGGCATGGGCAATCCGACGCGCGAAGGAATTGGGAAGAAAGCGTCTGAATCAGGAGCAAAACGGCAGACAGCCAAGTTCGGCATACCCGCAGGGCGCGTCCTGGCCCCGGGATATGTCTGGGCCGACGCAAAGCCCGAAAATTCTCCCCCGAGAATGATAATGAGCAGAGCAACCATCGGGACAAAGCTGGTCGTGAATATCCTCACACCTGTCACAAGAGGTTCCTTTCACACACGGGCGGCTTGCCGGCGACGCCTGGCGCAGGGCATCATCAGTTCACCGAGGAAAATACTAACCTCCGAAGCGTTCACACAGGCGCGTGACGAGAGTTCACGATCCGGCCGTCCTCCAAGGTCACGACGCGATCCGCCAGATCCAGGATGCGCGGGTCGTGCGTGACCATCACGGTGGTGGTGCCCCGGGCGCGTCCGAGATCCTTGAACAGCTGGACGGCCGCAAGGCCACTGACTGCGTCGAGCGCCGCCGTGGGCTCGTCAGCAAAAATGATGTCCGGGTTCGAGACCAGCGCCCTCGCAATGGCGACGCGCTGCTTCTGCCCCCCTGAGAGGTTCGCCGGAAGATAGTCCAGTCGCTCCCCAAGCCCGAGGCGCTGGAGCACATGATCGACAGCAAGGGCCTGCCTCGTCGGATCGCCACGGCCATGGACCTGCAAGCCCATCATCACATTCTGCCGTGCCGTCAGGCTGTCGTGCAGGTTGTGAGCCTGGAAGATGAAGCCGAGGCGCCGACGCATGTCGATCCGAAGGGATTCATCCGATGACGACAATTCCCGGTCCAGCAAGCGGATGCTGCCGGCCTGCACCGCGCGGAGACACCCCATGAGGGTCAGGAGCGTGGTCTTTCCCGAACCGGATGGCCCCATCAGGATGGTCAGCGACCCCCGCGCGACCTCGAGATTGACTTCGAACAAGGCCTGCTTGCGGGCTTCACCCTCGCCGAAGAAATGATCGAGACCTGAAACAGAGATCGCTGCGTCTGTCATCAAGCGCTCAGAACAGTTCGGCCGGCTCGGCCGCGGCGAGCTTTCGCATGGCCAGAAGGCCGGATACGGAGCAAGCGATGATCGTCCCGAAGAAGACGGCGACAGCCCGCTCCGGCGTCATGAAGATCGGGATGTTCGTCAACGACGCCAGGGTCGTATAGAAAAGATGTGAAAAGGCCAGCCCGGGCCAGAAGCCGATTGCCGCAAGAATGATCGCTTCCTCCAGGATAATGCTGACGAAAAACCGTTGGCGGAACCCCATGGCCTTGAAGGTTGCATATTCGCGGACATGGTCAGCGACATCAGCCGACAGGACCTGATAAGCGATCACGATGCCCACAATGACTCCAATCAGCACGCCAAAGGCGAAGACGAGACCGGTTGGGCGTTTGGTCATCTGGTGGCGGATTTCCTGTCCTGTCGCCTGAGTGACAGTACGGATCCGGACCGTATCCGGCGGGAAGGCACGCGCGAGTTCAGCCGCGACCCGCGTTGGATCAGCGCCCGGAGCGAGCGCCAGAAGGATATGGCTGGGCGTGGCAGAACTGCGTTTGGGAAACAGACGGAAGAAAGTCTGGTCCGAGACCAGAAAAACGCCGTCGCCACCGAACCCGCCGCCGATCGAAACCGTTCCGACGGCACCAAGCTGGCGATTCTGGAACTCGAAGGGCACTGGCGCCTCGGGATGCGCCTTCGCATAGCTTTGCATGTCGACAAAACGGGTCAACGTGTCGACGAGTGCCGTATCCGGCAGGGACAGGCTGACAAGGGGCGCGGCGAGCGCGTCCTGGAAGAACGGCGTGGCATCCGGCGCCAGGCCGAAGAACTGGATGGACGAGGACGCATTCCGGCCCGAGATCCAGGTCGCACGGGCCATATAGATGGATGTGCCGCCCTTGATGTCCGGGTGTACCATCGCCTGGTACAGCCTTTGCCTCGGAAGCGTTGCCGCATCGGACAACACCTCCGATTCGGCGGGCGACACGAGCAGAAGATCGGGCTTAAAAAGTCGGTAGGGAATGGCGACAGATTCAGCCATCGCGCCGGCAAGGCCCAGCTGAACGAAGACAAGGACGTTCGCGAAGGCAACACCGGCCAATGCGGCCAGCAGCCTGCCCCGGTTATGCGTGAGCTGCAGATACCCGACAGGCAATCGGCCGAAGAGGCGCGTAAGGAAGGCTGTCATGGGCCGGTTGCTCCAGCCGCCATGTCGGCCGCAATGGCGATCCGTGCGACAACCTCGAGGTTGATATAGCGCGCAGCACGTTTGCTCGACGCTTCCTCCAGGGCAACCGTAACAAGAAGAACACGTGCATCTGTGTTGGCCGCGGGATCGTCCGCCGTGACATTCTGCCGTCCGACAAGCGTACCGATGCGCGAAACTGTTCCCGTCAGCGGCAACGTGCCCAGTACAGGGGAGACGAGCGAAACACGCTGCCCGACCCTGACCTGCGGAACCATGGTCTGGAAGACTTCCAGTTCCGCTTCCATCCGGGCCGTATCGCCCATCTGCAAGAGTCCGCCGGAAGGAGAGCGCTCGCCCGCGCGCGCAGCCACCTTGATGATCGTGCCGTCCTGAGGCGCAAGGACCTTGGCGCGGTCGAGATCACTCTTGGCCTGCGCAACCGCTGCTTCGGCTGCCGAGAGATTGGCGAGTGCGACCGCGATATCCACCGGCTGGCCGTCCGGCCCGGGCTGATAGCGCGTCAGCGAGGCTTGCAGCCGCTCGAGATCGGCCCGGGCTGTATTGGATGACCGCTCGGCATTCTCAAGAATGGCCTGGGTCGTTGCTCCGCGGTCCAGCAGGCTGGTCATCCGCTCCAGTTCGCGCTCGGCCTTTGCAAGCGTCGCTTCCGCGCCGCGGATCTGCGCGCGAAGCTCGGCTTCCGTCGCCACGACCTGAACCCTTGCCTGCGCAAGTGTCGCGCGTCTGATTTCGAGGGTACTTTCGGCACTTGTCAGGGCAGACTGATAGAGCGCGAGACTGTCCAGGACAGCAAACACGTCGCCCTTGGCCACCATGTCGCCCTCTGCGACGAGGATCCGGTCGATGCGAGCATCGCCAGCGCCCTGCGGCAGAGCGACAGAGACGATTCCGCCCGCAGGTTGCAGTCTCCCGAGAGCGACCACATCGCCGGCCGTCATCGGGCCAACCTGTTCCCTGGAAGGCGCCCGTACCGCACGGGATCCGTTTCCCGGCTTGGGCCCGGTCCAGTCCAGGGCGACGCGCATGACGGGCCCCTGGACATTGAGGCCGATGACGCCACCGAGAAGGAGGGCACAAACGAGCGCGAGGATGCGCATTGGCCAAAGCAGCCGCCTGCGGGGCGCTTGCTCCGAGGAAGACCGGTCCTTGCCGTTGTCAAGCAACGGCAAGGCCTCGGACGTGTCTGCTTCCCCGAGGGTTCGATTGCGTGTCATCATTTCGCAAGGGCTTGCAACTCTTGTGGGGTCAACAAGCCGTTCCGATCTGCATCGACCCGGTTGAAGGCCATGTCATAGCGGCCAAACCTGACGATCTGCGCCGCTTGACCAAGATTGGCCTGAGCGTTCAACTGGATCAGCTTTTCGAATTCGCCGCGGGTCAGCATCCCGTCGCCATTGGCATCGGCCTTTTTAAAGTTTTCTGCCACTTTCTGTCTGTTTGCATCAGATGCTTGCTGAGCATTGACGCCAAAAGTCGACAAGACAGCGATTGTAGCTAGCGTCAATACTATGATGAGGCTCTTTTTCATGTCACTATCATCCCGTGATATTGGGTTCCCTGTGAAAGAAGCAGTAAGATCTGCTCCTCGTTTTTGTGCATTCAAGCGAGGACGCATGGAGGAGTTGGAAATGCGTTCTTGCTTGAGGACCATCTCAGTCTGCGCTTGTCCGAAAGGTTGCCTGACCGATGCCGTGCGGGTGGTGCAGCGGCATCGGCACGCCAGGTCAGAAGCGGCCGACGCGGTTGACCGGGCCGCCACGGTTGCCCGGGACCCCCGGTGCAACGCCAACCCCACGCGCTCCCCGGTCAACACAGCCAACGGGGTATCCCGGTCGCGTGCAATAGATCACCCGGGCGCGCGTCGCCGGTCGTGCGACACAGCCGACAGGAACGCCAGGGCTTGTGCAGTAGATCACCCTGGCACGGGCCGCCGGGCGCACAACGCAGCCGACGGGAACACCCGGGCCGGTGCAGTAGACGACAGCCTGCGCCTGTGCAGATGGGGCGGATGACAACGTTGCCCCGATGATGGTGATGGCGCCAAGGAGCGCCGATGAGAAAATCGTCCGAACCATGTTTTTCTCTCCTTTTTTCTGTCTCTGATAGGTTTTCAAAGCATCAGATCACGATTTTTTCTGACAAAATAGGAATAGGACCGCACATCCCTGTTTCCTTTTATTCTTCATGACTTCATCGGTTAAAGACCCGCGTCCGGGTTGCTGTGCCGCCAAAGGGGCCAGAGCGCGTCAGGGAGCAGGAGCGGTCGCCGGCGCTGCAGGAGCGGACGCGGGAAGCGGAGTAGCCGTAGCGCCCTGTTGTCTCACGCGTTGCGGTGCATTCACCGCCTGCGCAATTGCGGGTCTGGATGGTCGAGCCGCCGTAGATTCCTGTTGCCGCGCGTGTACCGCTGCAAACGCCATCGACGCAGGCCGCATCGACGCTTCGTGAATTCAGCCTTGGGGCCCCGGGAAGATAAGGCCGATAATAGGCTGCCCACGACCCGTACCACGGCTGTGCCGGGTAGTAGGTGTCCCAATAGACGCGATTGAAGTCCACCACGGTGAGCCCGACGACAGGAGCAAGCGCGGGTGTCAACACGACGGGCCTGCCCGCGTAGACCACCTGAAGATAGCTGGCCGACACCCAGCCCCGGTAATTCCCGAAGGCGACATCGCACCAGGTATAGTCGGCAGCGCAACCATGCGTGAAGATCCGGGCGCCTTGAGGCACAACCGTCACGACGGGGTACGTGGTCGATGGTCCGGCACGCAGGTTCACCTTCGCCGTTGCAACCGATACAGTCGCGGCGGAAGCTGCCGATCCCCCGGAGGCCAGGATGGCCAAAGCGACAAGAATTCTCTTCAGCATGGGTCACTCCCCGTCGGACGAACCAGTTCGTTCGCCGTGTGAGCCTGGGTTTGAAGGGGCGGAATTTCACGAGTATTACGAAAATGGAGTAAGTTGTGATGAGATGTTACAGGCCTATTGAATTGTAACATCCTGAAACAACTCGGCATTGCGCGCGAATTCGCAACCGTGACAGGGTCGCCGTCATGAGTGGCAAACCAGACAGAGTGATCGTCGTAGACGACGACGCCGAGCTCCGCGCATTGCTGCGTCGGTTCTTGACCGAACATGGCTTCGAGACCCGCGCCGTGGATGGTGGCGCCGCGCTCGACAGGGAGATTTCGCGCAATCCCGCCGATGCCATCGTGTTGGATCTCATGATGTCGGGCGAAGATGGTCTCGCCATTTGCCGCCGCTTGAGGTCCTCGGGCGACATGACGCCGATCATCATGCTGACGGCGCGAGGCAATCCGATCGACCGCATCATCGGGCTGGAAAACGGTGCGGATGACTACCTGGCAAAACCTTTCGAACCACGTGAACTGGTTGCACGTCTCGCAGCCGTGCTGCGTCGTACGCGCGGCAGAAACGATGGCTCCGTCGACGATATCGTGGCTGCCGGTTCGCTGGAGATCAATCTTTCGACCAGAACGGTGACCCGCGACGGCGCGTTGCTCAAGCTTTCAAGCCGTGAATTTGACCTGCTCGCCGCCTTCGCGCGCAGCCGAGGGCGCCCGCTCAGCCGGGCCCAGCTGATCGAGCGTGCGCTCGGGCGCGATGCCGATGTCACGGACCGCGCGGTCGATGTCCAGGTGACACGGCTCCGGCGCGCGATCGGGGACAAGGCTGATGATCCCGAGTTGATCAAAACCGTCTGGGGCGTTGGCTACGTTTTGGTGGCCGACCGTGCTTGATTCACTCTTCAAGCAGAGCATCGCGGTTCTCGCCGCCGCCACACTCGGCGCCTTGTTGATGTCCCTCCTGTTGATTGCGGCCTTTGTCATTCGACCCCAAATCGAACGGTCGGCGGCGGACACGGCACGGATGACACGAAGCCTGGAGTACTCCTTCAGGCAGATGGATCCTTCGCAGCAAAAGCACTTTGCGGAGGCGCTGCGCGCGAGCGCATCGCCGGATGTGCAGGCCGACGATACGGAGTCCGACGAATCCGATTTCCAGCGGGCCTGGTTTTCTCACTATTTTCTCCGAGTGCTCTCGGACAAACACGGCATTTCGGGGTCTGATGTCACGGTTGACCCCGAGGGGCGTGTCTGGGTCCGGATCGTCGCTGCGGACCAGCCCTATTGGCTGTCGCTCAGGACCTTGCCGGCGACCGACCCGGTTATCGGCCTGGTCCTCGCATCCGCGATAGCCTTGCTCGCCGCCCTTGCGGGCGGCATCGCGCTGCAACGACGGATAGCCCGGCCGTTGAAGCGGCTCGAGGAAGCGGTTGGCCAGCTGTCCAGCCCGTCCGATGTCTATGACAATGATGTCCAGCGGCCACGGGAGATCGCTGCCGTTTCTCGGGCGCTCAAGGACATGTCGGAGCGGTTGCGCGCGGCCGAGGCCGACCGGGCGCTGATGCTCGCCGGTGTCAGCCACGATCTGCGAACCCCCCTGACCAAGCTGCGCCTGTCTCTCGCGATGCTGAAAGATGCCGATGCCGATCTTGTTGCGGGGGCGGAACGCAATGTGATCCGGATCGAGAGCATGCTCGGCCAGTTTCTGGATTTCGCCCGCGGGTTCGAGGCCGAAGAGACGAGAGCAGTTCCGCTGCATCCGCTTTTGCAACAGGTGATCGAGGCCTGCGATCGGTCCGAGGCCATTCTCCTCGAAGCACCGGCGGATTCTCTTGTCCGCGTGAAAGAGGCCGCCCTCCTTCGTGCGGTCGAGAACCTGCTTTCCAATGCTCTCCGGTATGGCCAGCCCCCGATCAAGGTCAGCGCCGGCATCAAGGAGGGCACTCTCACGATAGAAGTGCAGGATTCCGGAGCCGGCATCTCGCCCGACGCCGCAAGGGAACTCCTGCGCCCGTTTGCACGGGGGGATTCCGCACGCGCCGGCGAGGGTACCGGGCTGGGGCTGGCGATCGTCGATCAGGTGGCCAAGGCCCATGGCGGCTTTGTCGAGTTCGAACAAGCCTCTGGGACCTTCAAAGCCCGACTTCGCATCCCGCAAGCGCGTACCGTCAGTCAAACCAGGACAGGCTCTGAAGTGCATGCGGAATGCTGACAATCCACCCGGACCATTCGGCAGGGTCCGAACAGCCCGGAAGGAGGGCGTGCCTCCACAATGAAGGCCCCGCAGGATCCTGGAAACCCGAGTGAATCCGGTTACTCCGGCCATGCGCGCGACCGTATTCTTCGCGCGGCGGCTGCGGCGTTTTCGCAACGCGGCTTTCATGGTGTCACAGTGCGTGACCTGGCACAGCAGGCGCGGGTCAACCTCGCTGCGGTCAACTACCATTTCCGATCGAAGGAGGAGCTTTACTCCGCGGTTATCGACAGCGCGCTTCAATCCTGGCTTGCCGAGACTGTCGTGCTCGATGACCTTCCCGGAACGGTTACCCTTCCTGATGTGATCCGCTTGCTGGTCTCGGCTTTGGTCGCACCGGTCATCGAGCGCGAGGAAGCGCCGTTGCTGCCTCGTCTGATTGCCTGGGACCTCTTGCAGGGAGCACGGCAGACGCGCATTGGAGCGTCGCCTGCAATCGCTGCGAGGATCCGCGCCCGGTTGGCACGCCACATGCCAGAGTCAATGGACCCCATGATGCTGGATCTGATTGCAGACTGGCTTGTGTCCCAGTGCCTGCTCCTGACGCCAGCCTTTCGTTCGCCGCTGACCGGAACGCTTCAAGATTACGCTGCTCTGCAAGGTCTGGCGGAACAGATCAGCGTTCTTGCACTCAATGGTTTGTCCGGTCTCGCAAAGAGCCAAAACTGAGCCGGACCGGGGTGCCTCTGCCCCCCGGTCCGAACAGGCTCAGGCCCCGGGCGTGCTCGCATTCTTTTCCGCTGCGGCGCCGCCATCGAGCATGTCGAGCAAACTGGACATCATGTCGGACGCTGACTTGCCCGTGACGCTTTTGCCGTAGGCATTCATGCCGTGCAACAGCGTGTCCTTACCGTGATCGCTCTCAGCCTTGTCGAACATCGCAGCCAGGCCGAGGCCGCCACCGCCCATCATTTCCTGCATCTTCATCATCATCGACTGCATCTTGCTCGACATCTTGTCGCCAAGCGCGCCCATCTCGTCCTTGGAAAGCGAGCCGTTCCCGTCCTTGTCCAGCTTCCCGAACGCTTCTGCCGCTCTCGAACCATCGCCACCCTTGCCGATCGGCATTTTCTTACCGGCAGACTGGAACTCCTCCAGCGAAATGCCGCTGTCGCCGTTCGCATCCACCTTCTGAAACATCCTGTCGCGCATCGCCGATACGTTCGGCATGCCACCGCTAACACCCATCAAGCCGCTGATATTCATAGGAACTGTCCCTTGTGCTCCTTGACGCGGGCCATCTGGCCACGCGGACTCCCATCGGGGGTCACGGATTGACAGTGCAGCGGATGGACCAAGCCCGTTTCAAACAGGTGTTCGGATTCAGCATCAGGCGACGCCAAGTTTGTCTCTCGACCGGCGCAATCCGATGTGAACGGCTCCATTGATCTGGCCGGTGAGAACGCTGGATGGGGACACTGAGATCGCTGGCCGAACGACAGCTTCCCCCCAATATCTCGGCGAGAGGGGCTGTCAGACTAACCAAAAAAGTCTCGGCATGTCCCCTAGCCCGGCATGGATCAGGCCGCACAGAGTTGACGCCACTCGGTGAGTACGGCGGCGCGGCGTTCCTTGAATGCTGGTCTGGACGCGTATTTTTTGATCAAGGAGGGAGCGCCGTGCGAAGAGCGCCCCCACGCCATGCGTGAGCCAGCCGCGAAATGCCTCCTCGGGACGCTGTGTCCCAAAGAGGCCAGCCCTCATGACGCGGCAAGCAACTCTACAGCGCACCCCTCTGCCAGAGAATGCGTCCGGATCGGCACATCCAGAAATCGCTGGATTGTCGTGATGTTGGTGCGCGTATGGTCACTCAGTGGCCCGGTCGTGAAACGACCACCCGCGCCGAGCGCCATCGGCAGAAGGAGTTGGTCCGCGAGATGCAGGCCGATCGCATGAGCCCCGGCGAGGTAGTCGCGCGCCTCCCTTGCGGCACTGGCTGCGACCGCTTCCGCGGAGACACCCTGCCGGCCGAAGCCGGTGAAAACCTCGGTCACCGCTTCATGCTCGACCTCGATCAGCACGACATTCCCGGTGCTCGGCGCGCCATCGATCTGGCAGGGGGCGAGTTCCGCATCCGCCCAGCCGAGCATCTCCTTGGCATGGACAACCTCGCGCCTTGCGATCGCGAAGGGCAGGTTCGCAACCTGCGCCTCGATGCGACGACGGACGAGCGCGCCGCGTGTCTCCAGTATGAGCGGCTCCAGCTTCGCCGACGGTTCGATCTCGACCACAATCTCCCCGCCTCCGGCCGGGAAGAAACCCGGTCGGGTCAGCCGGATGCTCACGCGGAAGCCAATCCTTGCCTGCAGGGGCAAGAAGGCGCGTGCGACGAATTCGAAGGGCGGTGCGGCGAGGTTGTGCGTTCCACCCTGAATGACAAGGCGCGAGGGAGCATCGGCGAGCGCCAGCGGCAGAAGCAGCGTCTGCAACACCAGTGACGTCGAACCGGCAGAACCGATATTGAAGACATGCGCACCCGCAGCGATGCGGCCGGGTTCAAAGACAAGCCGCGTCGAGCCTATTTCGGCATGGCGCGTTTCCGCCCCGCAGATCGCCGCAGCCGCCTTCACGGCCGTCAGATGCTGGCGCATCAGGCCGGGCTTTTCGCGGCCCGCGCGAATGTTCTCGATGGCGAAGGGCTTCCCCGTGACCATCGACAATGTGAGCGAGGAGCGCAGGATCTGCCCGCCACCCTCACCAAGGGAACCATCGATGATCATCATCGTTCTGGACTTTCTAAAGAATTCGGGTTTGCCGGGGCAGCGCGCGCCCCGGCTTTATCCCTTCACGCAGACGATCTGCCTCAGGGTGTGAACGATCTCGACGAGATCGGCCTGGGCGGCCATCACGGCGTCGATATCCTTGTAGGCCTTCGGCGTTTCGTCGATCACGTCGATGTCCTTGCGGCACTCCACGCCCACCGTATCCGCGATGTGATCGGCGACCGTGAAACGACGCTTGGCTTCCGCACGGGACATCACGCGCCCTGCACCGTGCGAGCACGAGCAGAAGCTCTCGAGGTTGCCCTTCCCGCGCACGATGAAGCTCTTCGCGCCCATCGAGCCCGGGATGATGCCCATCACGCCTTCGGCCGCACGCACCGCGCCCTTTCGGGTAATGAACACATTCTTCCCGAAATGATGCTCGCGCGCGACGTAGTTGTGATGGCAGTTCACGGCCTCGAGATGGGCCTCGAACGGCTTCTCGATCACCCCGCGTGCAGCCTCGATGGCATGGCTCATCATCACCTGACGGTTCATCATGGCGAAGTTCTGCGCCCATTCCACCGCCTCGACGTAATCGTCAAAGTTCGGGGTCCCTTCCGGGAAGTAGGCAAGATCTTCGTCCGGCAGGTTGATGAAGAACCGGCGCATATCGGCCTTCGCCCGCTCGATGAAATAGGTTCCGATGGCATTGCCGACGCCACGCGACCCGGAATGCAGCATGAACCAGACGCGATCCTCCTGATCGAGGCAGACCTCCAGGAAGTGGTTACCGGTTCCGAGCGTGCCGAGATGGTTCGCGGTGTTGGCCGAAGCGAGCTTCGGGTGCTTCTCGATGATCGACCTGAAACCCTCTTCAAGTCCCATCCAGCCTTCCTCGGTCGCCTTCGGCAGGTTGTGCCAGGCCCCTACATCGCGTTTGCCGCGCCCCACCGACCGCCCGTGCGGCACTGCACGCTCAAGAGCCGAGCGCAACGGCAGCAGGGTGTCCGGCAGATCCGAGGCGACGAGCGAGGTGCGCACCGCCATCATGCCGCAGCCGATATCCACGCCCACGGCGGCCGGGATGATTGCGCCGATGGTCGGGATAACCGAGCCGATCGTCGAGCCCTTTCCGTAATGGACATCCGGCATCACCGCCATCCACTTGTAGATAAAGGGCATGGAGGCGGTGTTGAGAAGCTGGCGCTTCGACGGTTCATCCACCGGCACACCACGCGTCCACATCTTCACCGGCGCGGCCTTGGCCTCGCGAGCAGCATCGAAAGCCTCGGTCAAAAACTCAAATGACCGTTCCATGGTCCATTCCTTCACAAAAGCCTGCCCGTTGGGCAGAAAGACAGAATTCGGCGTCGTGAGGGGCGTGGCGACAAGTTTTGGTGAGACACCTCTCCAGGGCATCGCGGCCCAAGAGGGAGGAGTCGAACCTCAAGCCTATGGCCTTACCGATGTAGTCCCACCGGCATTCGCCATGCCCTCACGACGAAGGCAGAAAGGGGTGCGGCGACGAGGGTTCGCGAGACGGTTTATTGAGCTACTGACGCCTTGCGGCGCAGGGTGGATTTGAACCACCGACCGCTTCCCCTAGGGAAAGTGCTCTACCGATGGAGTCCCGCTGGCATTCGCCGCGCGAAGGGAAAACCGTGACGACAAGGGATCGACGAAACATTCCTGCTCTACCTGGCTGAGCTACAGGCCCCCAGTGATGGACCTGACGGGATTCGAACCCGCGACCCGGATCGTAAAAAGCGATGTAGTTCCGTCTGCATTCGTCACGCTATCCCGCATTCTTCCTTTCCTGTTCAGGGCCATGGCGACAAGAGGGACGAGACCGGCTCCGGATAACGATGAGTCCGGTGGCGGTTTCCTTGCCGCCGCGCCTTGGTGGTGGATGTAGTCCCGTCGGCATTCGCCATGGTGTTGGGTTGGCCCGGGGCGCGGCCCAAGCCACGTCCCGAAGCCTTGTTCATTCGGCGAGCGCGATCTTCTCGATCTCGCCAACCCAGTGGTCGGGCGTGAGTTCACCGCGATGAAACGCGCCGATCACCTCGAACACCGCATCGGAGAAACCCCCGATATTGAGGATATCCGGCCGCTCCACCGCCTGTGTGGTGGTGGAAGGCTGGATGTTGATGCAGACCAGCTTCGCCTTCGGGTTGCGCACCTTCAGCTTCTGCCAGCTCTGCATCATCGCGGTTCCGCGATAACCATTCGGATCGGCATCCATCCAGGACTCGTTGTCCGAGACGAACACGACCAGATCGACCTTCGCCTTCTCGGCCACCAGCTTTTCGAGCGGGGCCGAGCAGTTGGTTCCGCCGCCTCCGATCGAAGCGAGCTTCGCTGCGTTGGTCAGCACCGTATCGCGCGGGTTGAGGTCGATCTTGACCACATCCTGCTCGAACGGGATGACCCGCGCCTCGCGGTTCGCCCTGAGGAAGGCCGCCGCGACAAGGCCCGCGACATCGATGCAGCGCACCGCTGTCGTTCCGCCACGACGGAAGCCTGTGACCGGGTACGACATCGAGCCCGAAACATCCGGGCAGATGACGACCTTGCCGTCGACCGTCGGAACATTGCTGACCGCGATTTCCATCGTATCCTGCAAGGCCTCCCGGACGGGCGCGGGCACGTTCGACGCCATCGCATGCGCCACCATCAGCTGGTACGGGAAGACCTTCGCCTTCCGGATCGCCGTCTCGTCCCGCAGGCGCTCGGCCACGTGGCGAACGAACCCCTCATCCTCGAACGCCTTGTGACGCGCGAAGGTGTTGAGGTTCATCCTCAGCATGTGCCAGCGCGCCTTGCGGCCGATGGCGATCCAGTGCTCCCGCGTGAGCGGCAGCGCCGTCAGCATCTGGAACGGCACATCCGGCACCTCGCGGGACGGATCTGCCTTGAACGCCTCGAATTCCCGCACGATCTCCGGCAGGGCCGAGACATCATGCGGCTTCCCGATCAGGTAGCCATAGAGCGCCGCCCGCGCCGCGGAACGCGGCCTGGGATGAACCATCTTGATCACATCGGCCAGCGAGGGGTCGTTTCCCACCGCCGCCCGCATGATCTCGCTGTCCGAGGCGTTCTCCAGCCAGAGCTGGACAAGGCGCTTGGGCCGGGTGCCGAGGGACTTTCGCCCCGTGGCACCCGAACGGAGGATCTGCACAACGTTGCGCAGCATCTTGCCGTTATCGACCACGCGGTTGAACGCGAGGCTGAAATGCTCGGTCTGCATCATGGAGAGATAGGCCAGCAGCAGGGCCGGCATATCCTTCATGAAGCCCTTCTCGCGGGCATAGATGGCCGTCTTCGCCATGAATTCCGGCTCGATTTCCGGAAGCAGGCGGGTGATTTCGTCCAGCTGCTCCCGCGCCTCCGCGTAGAAGGTGCGGTTGAGCGTGCCTGTGGCCGCGAGCTGCGCCAGCTTGTGGCGCGGCGTGAGGCTGTAGGCCGGAGCCCCCTCGTGGTTCTTCCCATCGGGGCGCGGGAGCAGCTTTCCAACGATCGATGCAAACACGGATTTGTTTGCCATTGCTCTCATCCTTCTTTTGACAACAGACCTCATTGCCAGGTTCGTGCCAAAGCCCCGGCGGCACCCGCGGGTTCTCTAAAAAACATTTATTTTCAATATATTGAGATGGAAACGACGTTAGCAGATGGAGATCGGCGTCGATTGCGTGCGCCCGTAAACTAATCTAAAGATATCGAAACTTATTTTTTGGGATAAGCGCAATGACCAAGCGTCGCGTCGTCATCGGCTTTCTCGGCACTTCGCTTGATGCCGGCAAGCACAATCGCTGGGAACGCTGGCGGCCTACGGTCGCGGTCTGCCAGCATGAGGATATGGTCGTCGACCGGATCGAGATCATCCACGACAACCATGCCGAGACGCTCGCCCAGCGCATCACGGCGGATATCGCCCAGGTCTCGCCCGAGACCGAGGCGCGTTGCCATGTGATGAACCTCAAGAACCCTTGGGATTTCGGCGAGGTCTACGCCGCGATGCATGATTTCGCGCGCGCCTATCCGTTCGACACAGACAACGAGGAATATCTCGTCAACATCACGACCGGCACGCATGTCGCACAGATCTGCTGGTTCCTGCTGATCGAGGCGCATTACATTCCCGCGCAGATGCTTCAGCTTACTCCGCCGCGGCGCTGGCAGGATGGTGGCCCGGGCAAATACGACATCATCGACATCAACCTTGCGCGCTATGACCATATCGCAACCCGCTTCAAGGCAGAGCAGGTGGAGGGGTCATCCTTCCTCAAATCCGGCATTGCCACGCGGAATGCGGCCTTCAACCGGATGATCGACCGCATCGAGCAAGTCGCGATCCGCTCGCGCGCGCCGTTGCTGCTGACAGGCCCGACCGGTGCGGGAAAATCGCAGCTTGCACAGAGGATCTATGCGCTGAAAAAGGCGCGCCATCAGGTACGCGGAGACTTCGTCGAGGTGAATTGCGCTACCCTGCGGGGTGATGGCGCGATGTCGACCCTCTTCGGCCATGCGAAAGGGGCGTTCACCGGCGCTTTGCAGGATCGTGCGGGCCTCCTGCGCAAGGCGGATGGCGGCATTCTCTTTCTCGACGAGATCGGCGAACTCGGCATCGACGAGCAGGCAATGATCCTGCGCGCCATTGAGGAGAAGCGCTTCCTGCCAATGGGCGCTGACAAGGAGGTGGCGAGCGATTTCCAGTTGATCGCCGGCACCAATCGCGATCTCTCGCAGGATGTGCAAAAGGGCAAATTTCGCGAGGATCTGCTGGCCCGACTCAATCTCTGGACCTTTGAATTGCCGGGGCTTGCGGATCGTCGCGAGGATATCGAGCCCAATCTCGATTTCGAACTGCGCAACTTCGCTGTGCGTGAAAACGAGCTGATCACCTTCAACCGTGAGGCTCGGGCCCGTTATCTCGCCTTTGCGACATCGCCCGAGGCAAGCTGGAACGCGAATTTCCGTGATCTCGGCGCATCGGTCACACGCATGGCGACGTTTGCGCCCTCGGGCCGCATCACCGAGGATGTGGTCATCGAGGAGATTGCCTGCCTTAAGCGCAGCTGGTCACGCGCGGGAGCCAATGACGGGCAAGCCTTGCTTGCAACTCTCCTCGGCGAGGAGGTCCTTCAGGCCATCGACCTGTTTGATCAGATCCAGCTCGCTTCCGTAATCCGCGTCTGCCGCGAACATTCGAGCCTCAGCGCGGCTGGCCGAACCCTCTTCGCCGCGTCACGAGTGCAGAAGGCCAGCGCCAATGACGCAGACCGCCTGCGCAAGTACCTCGCTCGGTTCGGCCTCGACTGGCAGGCGGTGAGCCGGGCATAGCGCTTGGGACGCCGGGTCGTTCGGTGCGGCAAGAATGCGCCCCCCTATCGACCGTCACATCGACTTCGTGGCTAAACCCATATCGGTCATCTCTAAGCCATGACCAATATGCGTGCGAGTTGCCGATCCGGGTGCCAGTCGAGAGATCATCACGAACTGGAGGCGGTGCCGACCAGGTTTCCAAAGGCGGCACCACAGGCTCAGAACGAGTGTGACTGTCGCGTCAGAATCACACCATCATGCTTCTCGAGAAAGCGCATCAGGCGCTCCGGGTAGTCCGGTACGACCGCACCTGCTACCGAGGGGCGGGCGGAGAGAGCCTTCCGCCAACCCAGCACTTTCGGTAGCCCCGCAAAGACGCCGAGATCACCGATACGGTCGAACACATCGAAATAACGGAAGACCGGGGCGAAGGCCGCATCGACAAGGCTGAAACCGCTTCCGGCAAAGAAGGGGCCCTCACCAAGCACCAGTTCGAGGCGGGCGAACTTCTCTTTCAGCAGCGCAGCTTTTGCGTCGAATGCCCCGGCATCCTTTGTGGTTTCAACTACCCAGATATCCGCCAGGATGGTCGAGCCAAACTCGATCCACGCCCGATGGCGCGCCTTTTCCAGCGGATCAGCCGGATGCAGCGCCGGCCCATGTGTTTCCTCAAGGTACTCGGCGATGACCGCGCTCTCGAAGAGCACGTTCTCGCCCACCTTCAACAGCGGTACCTTGCCGAGCGGCGAGATCGCCTTGAACCAGTCTGGCTTGTTGGAGAGGTCAATATCGATCCGCTGATGCGGTACATTCTTCTCGCGGAGCACGATTGCCGCGCGCTGCACGTAAGGGCAGAGATCGAAGGAAACGAGGGTCAGGGGCTGAGTCATGACACGCTCCCGAGAACGAGGGGCCGGGTCTTCTGCAGGGCATAGGCGCCTTCCCCGAGAAGCACCTGAACACCGGCAAGAAGCGTGAGATAAAGCGGATACTCCCAGCCGCCGTTGGGGTAGCCGAACATCCAGCCATTGCCCCAATGCGCCCAGGTCGCCCCGGCGAGGATTGGGACGAGCATAGCCGCAACCAGCCGGACCTGCACCCCGAGGATGAGCAGCACCCCGCCTATCGCTTCCAGCGCGAAGACCATGTAGGCGGACCATTCCGGCAGG
Source organism: Rhabdaerophilum sp. SD176 (assembly GCF_030143245.1). Classification (GTDB taxonomy): domain Bacteria; phylum Pseudomonadota; class Alphaproteobacteria; order Rhizobiales; family Beijerinckiaceae; genus Rhabdaerophilum. The sequence continues at coordinate 362,582 of NZ_JARJNS010000006.1, forward strand.
CCAATGGAACCGAAGAACTTCGCCGTTCCCGGCAGAGTGAAGACGAACAGCTTGAGAATGAGACTATGCGCGATGAACATGGCGCCAAGCGCAATCCGAAGCAGGAAGGCGGCTAGCGCGGTGGAACGATCATGATCTGTCATGGAGGCTTCCTTTTTAATGCAGATGCATCTATATCAATGCACATGCATCAAATGTCAATTTCCATGCAGATGCATTTAATTCACGCTTTTGAGAGGTGTCATGTCTGACCCACACATCCCGACTGACGGCGTCGTCCAAGCCTGGGTGGCGCTGATCCGCGCGCAAAGGTTGGTGCTCGCGCGGGTCGAGGCGGATCTGAAGGCGGCTGGCCTGCCCCCGCTCGGCTGGTATGATGCCTTGCTGGAATTGCGGCGGGCGGGTTCGTCAGGCTTGCGACCTGTGGAGCTGGAGGGCCGGCTGCTTCTCGAACAGCACAACATTTCCCGCCTCGTGGATCGGCTGGAAGCGGCAGGCTACCTCGCGCGCAAGCCCTGTCCCGATGACCGGCGCGGCCAGATGCTCGTGCTGACCGAGACCGGCGGGGAATTGCTGCTCCGGATGTGGCCGGTCTATCGCACGGCGATCCAGCAGCATGTCGGAAGAAAGCTTGCCGATGGCGACGCGGATCAGCTGGCGACCCTGCTGAAATGGCTCTTTTGATCGCGGTAAGGTCCAGCTCGCCGAAAAGGTGCTGTCAGACAAACCAAACAGTCTCGGAAAGTCCCCTACCCCGGCATGGATCAGGCCGCACAAAGCTGACGCCACTCGGAGAGTGCGGCGGCGCGGCGATCCTTGAAACTCTGTCGGCTGATGAGGGCGCATTCCTGATTGAAGTAGTTGTGGACCGAGTCGTGCCTACGAAGCGATTTTCTCAAGAATCTCAATGCTGCCTTCTTGTCCCGACGCTTTGTGACAAAGCACTTCACTGTGCCTTGACGGTCTCCGGCGGCATGCGAAATTGAACCAGATGCACCTGATTCCTTTTGCAAAGATCGAGCAGATTGCCCCGGATCAAGGTTCGCTTGATGCGGCTCGCAAGCTCCTGAAGCCCGCGATCTGGCCGACGCTGGCCACTGATGACGCTGGCATGGTCTGGGGAGAATGTCAGGGATCCGGCTCTTCGCCCTATCGCGTCGTGATTTCGGAAGAAGATGCGGGGTATAAATGCTCCTGTCCGAGCCGAAAATTTCCCTGCAAGCACTGCCTCGCCCTGATGTGGATGCGCGCGGAGGGCAAGACGGCTTTCTCCACCGGAACACCCCCGGATTGGGTGGCGGATTGGCTGTCCCGGCGCCGCGCATCGGGGTCCAAGCCCGCCGAGACGGATGAGAGGCGCCCGCAGGCCTCGATCCGGGCCACGGATGCCATCGCTGAGGAAGACATCGACCCGAAGGCCGAAGCGCGGGCGGCCGCGCAGCGCGAGCGGATCCGGATCGAGCGGGAAGCCTCCATCCTGATGGGTCTTGATGAACTCGATCTTTGGCTGTCGGACCAGCTGAGCCAGGGGCTTGTCAGCTTTCCCGCTGTCGCCATAGAACGATGCCGGATGGTAGCCCGACGCTTGGTCGATGCGAAGGCCGGCGGGCTCGCCAGCCGAGTCGAAGCGTTGATGGCGGATCTCTTCACCGTGCCGGATCAGGAACGCGCGGAATGGCTGATGACCGCGTTTGGACAGCTGCATCTCATCGCCGAAGCCTATCGTCGCCAGGACTTTCTGCCGGAGGATCTGCGGGCCGATGTCCGGCAAGCAACGGGCTGGACGCTCGCCCGGGAGGCCCTGCTGGCCAACCCGCAGGCGCCGAGGGTCACGGGGCGCTGGCTTGTCCTCGCCGCGACGCAGGTGGTGCAGCCGGACAAGGTGCGCCGCATGGAAACCTGGCTGGCCCGCTGCACGCCGGGCGACGGTCCGGCTTTCGCCCTGCTGATGGATTTCATTCCGCTCTCGGCCGGCGCGGTCGGCAAGAGCTACGCCGTGGGCGAGAATGTCGAGGCGGAGCTCGTCTTCTATCCGTCGGCGGCGCCTCTGCGCGCGCTGATCGGCACACAGACGAGCGCGCTGAATGTCGAGCCGGTTCCCTGGATACCACCCCATGACCTTGCCGCCGCGATCGAGGCCTTCGAACGGGCAATGGCCCGCCGACCCTGGCTCGACATGGCCCCGTTCGGCGTCTCGGATGCTGTTGTGCGGACGCATGGCGAGGCGTTCTGGCTGACTGACCCTGCCGGAAAGGCGGGTGTCAGACTGAAGGGCGGCGCGTTTGAGCAGCCACTTACCGAGACCACGATCGATGCTGCCTTCGGGCTTTTTGACGGTCGGGAACTTCGCCTGAAATACGCGGCAACGCCAATCGGCACCTGGATCGCCACATGATCGTGGATAAGGGCTTTGTTCAGCGCGCCACCCATCACCTGTCCCTCGGGCTTGCGCGGGCCCCCCTGCCGGCCGAGGGAGCCGGCCCGGTGGCGGCCGATGCGCCGCTGGCCCTTCTGGCGATGGCCGGCCAGGCCCGACGCTTCATCCGGTCAGCCCTGCCGGACCGCTTCGACCCGCCCCAGGAAAGCCGGGATGACCGGCCCCTTGTGTCGGATGCGGCCCGCGGGCTCCTGCAGGCGATCAAGCCGACGACCGGGACAACCGAACTCGCCATTGCCGATCTGATGGAGAAGCGGCGGCTTCGCCTGCATCCGTTCGATCTTCCCGCTCTGGCCAGCTTCGTGAAGGCCTATGCCGAGCAGCTTGGAGAGAGCGCCATCGCCTTCGCCTCGAGTGAAGGCGAGAAGGAACCGCAGACGAACGATTTTTTCGACGCCAGCGTCATCGACGAAACCAACTGGATCGCCGCATCGCCGGCCCGAAAGTCCACCTTCATCCGGACGCTTCGGACGCAGGATCCGGCCCGCGCGCGGGACATCGTGCAGGCCGGCTTTGCCGGCCAGCAGGCGCCGGCGCGGGTCAAAGTGCTGCAGGCCTTTGCCGTCGGGCTTGCCCGCGACGACATCCCGTTCCTGGAATCCCTTGCAGGAGACCGTGCGCCCAGCGTCAGAACGCTGGCCGAACAGCTGCTCAGCCGCCTGCCCGGCACGCCAGCTTACGCCGCGCGCCTGACCGACGTGATGTCGCGCCTCACGCTCGTCTATAGCGGCTTGCTGAGACGGCGGGCGGAGATCAGGATCGAGTATCCGGCGACGATCAACGAATGGCAGCGACCGGGCTGGCTTTTCGAGATTCTGGAGGGCCTGCCTCTTGACGGGCTTGCCAAGGGGCTTGGCATTTCCGTCGACGAGATGGCGGCGGCCGCCCAGAAGGCCGACAGACTGTCGATCGCGCTGGCGCGCCAGGCTATTGTCGAACAGCGGTTTTCCCTCGCCGCCAGCCTTCTCGCCACCGATGGCGAGGACCTTGAGCTGCTGCTCTCCAGCGAGGGGCCGGATCTCGATCTGCTCGCCGATCCGGCTATCGGGGGCTGCTTTGCCGAAGCCGTGCTCCGCCCGGAAACATGGCAGACCCTGCCTCAGGCTGGCTTCTTTGACCGGCTCTATCGCCGGCTGCGGCGCCCGTTGCCGGAAACAACTCTGGCGGGACTCGCGCGTCTGCCGGTCTGGCAGGTGCCGGTCCCAGCCACGCGGGCCGATGACGCGGCAGCGATCCTGCTGGCGCTGGTCCCACTGGTCACGCCGGGCTACCGGCCCCTGCTGCGCCAGGCGCTCGCCGGGTTGCCCCTTGCGTCCAGCCACCGCCCAAAACTCGTTGTCGATCTTTTCGACGAACTCGCCCCCCCCGTGAAACCAGAGGCTACATAATGTCCGGACGAGATTTGCGACAGGGCGCGGAAGAAACCTATGCGGCCGAACTGGCGGCACTCGCATCGGGCGATGACCGCCCGCGACCGGACAACTGGCGGCTGTCTCCTCAGGCGGTCGTGACCTATCTGGTTGGAGGCAAGGCGCGGGATGGCACCACGATCACGGCGAAATATGTCGGCAATCGCCGTCTGATCGAAACGGCGGTCGCAACCCTGGCCACGGATCGCGCCCTGCTGCTTCTCGGCCTGCCCGGCACTGCCAAGTCCTGGGTATCGGAGCATATGGCCGCGGCGATTTCGGGGACATCGCGGCGCATCGTGCAATGCACGGCCGGCACCGACGAAACGCAGATCCGGTATGGCTGGAACTACGCGCAGCTTCTGGCCAAGGGACCATCCCGCGAGGCGCTGGTGCCAACGCCGCTGATGCGCGCGATGGAGGACGGCACGCTCGTACGGTTCGAGGAACTTACCCGCATGGGCTCAGATGTCCAGGACACGCTGATCACGGTGCTGTCCGAAAAGACCATGCCGATCCCGGAACTGAATTCGGCCGTCGAGGCGAGGCGCGGGTTCAATGTGATCGCCACGGCCAACAACCGCGACAAAGGGGTCAATGAACTGTCTTCCGCGCTGAAGCGGCGCTTCAACGTGGTCGTGCTGCCTTTGCCGGCAACGCTGGAGGAAGAGACCGCGATCGTGGTCAAGCGGGTGCAGGAGATTGGGACCGGCCTCGCGCTGCCGCCGATCAAGCCTGCAGACCAGGAGATTGCACGGATTGTCGTGATGTTCCGCGAGCTTCGCGAAGGGCAGACGCTGAATGGCAAGACGAAGCTGAAGACCTCGACCGGCTCGCTCTCGACCGCGGAGGCGATTTCCGTCGGCATCGGCGCCTGGGCCGAGGCGGGTCATTTCGGGAATGGCCAGCTGGATGCCCAGGCCATGGCGGCCAATCTCGTCGGGGCCGTGGTCAAGGACCCGGTGCAAGACCGGGTAGCCCTGCAGGAATATCTCGAAACGGTGGTCCGCAACCGGGATGGCTGGTCGGATCTCTACTCGGCCATCCGGGAGGTGATGTAGGCCTGTGGACACGCGCCTTCACCTTCTCGGTATCCGCCATCACGGCCCGGGTTCGGCCGCCAGCGTCCTCCAGGCGCTGGATCTGATCGACCCCGATATCGTGCTGATCGAGGGCGTGCCCGAGGCGGACGACCTGATCCACTACGCGGCGCTGCCGGGAATGCAGCCGCCCCTGGCGCTACTGGTCCATGGCGTCGAGGATCCGTCGCTGGCGATTTTCCTGCCTTATGCCGAGTTCTCGCCCGAATGGCAGGCCATGCTCTGGGCAATCCGCAAGCAGCGCCCGGTGCGCTTCATCGACCTTCCAGCAGCGGTATCACTGGCGTTGCTGGCGCAGGAGCGCGATTTCGTTCTCCCCGTAACCGACGCTGACGGGCTGGAATCGACCGATACGGAGACATCCGGACCGGAGACCTCCGCCGACGCGGCCCGGCCGGATGATGATCATTTCTCCCCTACCGGCCCGGTCGATCCGCTCGATCGGCTCGCGGAACTCACGGGCTATCCGGACGGGGAATCATGGTGGAACGCGCTGGTCGAAACGCGCGGCGCCTCGACGGAGCTGTTCCGGTCCATCGAGGATGCAATGACGGCGCTGCGCGGCGCGGAGCCCGACCGTTTCGCCGATGATCCCGCCCGAAGGCTGCGCGAAGAGCGGCGCGAGGCGCAGATGCGGCTCGCGATCCGGGACGCGCTGAAACAGAGCCCCGGCTCCGTCGCCGTCATCTGCGGTGCCTGGCACGTTCCCGCGCTGCGCCAGCCTGTTCCGGTCACCACCGACAAGGCCGTGCTGCGCGACCTGCCCAGGATCAAGGTCAATGCGACCTGGATTCCCTGGACGGATGAGCGGCTCGCGGCCCAATCCGGCTATGGTGCCGGGGTGATCTCGCCGGGCTGGTACCGGCATCTCTGGACGACCTATGGCGGAACGGGCCTGGCCTCGGCCGAGGCCTTTGCGGCGGGCTGGCAGACCAAGGTCGCGCAGGCGCTGCGGGATGCCGGGCATTCCGGCGCCACCGCCTCGGCCATCGATGCGGCGCGGCTGTCCATCAGTCTTGCCGCGCTGCGCGGCCATGCGACGCCGGGGCTCGACGAAATGCGCGACGCCACGCTGGCCGCGCTCTGCCACGGTGACGAGATCCCCTACCGGCTCGTCGAACGCCGACTCTTCATCGGCGAGAGCATCGGCTCGATCGACGAGAGCACCCCGCAAATGCCGCTGGCGGCGGATCTTGCCCGCTGGCAGAAGCGGCTCCGCCTGAAACCGCAGGCCCTCGGGGAGCAGATTTCCCTTGATCTGCGCAGTGAGGCGGGCCTGCAGAAATCGACGCTTCTGCACCGGCTGTTGATCATCGCCGTTCCCTGGGGGGTGCTCGTCGATGCCGGCAGGCAACGTGGCACCTTCCGGGAAGTCTGGACCCTGTCCTGGGCACCGGAACTCTCGGTCAAGCTGGCCGAAGCGCTTGTTTTCGGCGTGACGATCGAGCAGGCCGCCGCGAACCGTTCGGTCGCGCTGGCGAAGGAGCGGCGATCGGTGGGCGAACTGGCCGGCATTGTCCGGCAATGCCTCCTTGCCGACCTTCCGGAGGCAGCTGAACTCTGCATCGGGGCGCTCCAGGCTGCTGCCGTCAACGCCGGTGACATAGCCGGATTGATGCAGGCGGTGCCACCGCTTGTCTCCGTCCTGCGTTACGGGACAGCGCGCCCCTATCCCGAATCCGAGCTCAGGGCGCTGGTTTCCGCGCTATGCGTCGAGGTGAATGCCGGGCTGTTCGGGGCAACCCAGAACCTGGCCGATGATGCGGCACGGAACATCCACGCGGCGATCCGGGCCTATGACGAGGCGCTGCAGCTTCTGGGCGACAGCCTCTTCACGGAGGCCTTCCTGCTTGAACTGGAAAGGATCGCCCACGGCGCGTCAACGGTTGCACTCCTCGCGGGCTTTGCCCTGCGTCGGCTGCATGATCGTGGCGCCCTCACCGGCGGCATGACGGCTTCCCTCTTCTCGCGCCGGCTTTCGCCGAGTGTCCCGCCCAAGGAATGCGCGGACTTCCTGGAGGGATTCCTTGATGGCGCAGCCCAGATCATGGCGCAGGACCGCACCCTGCTTGGCCTTGTCGATGAATGGCTGATGGCGCAGGACGAAGCAGCCTTTGTCGAGATCCTGCCGATGCTTCGGCGTTCCTTCTCCAGCGTCGAGGCCGCCGGTCGCCGCCTTCTGCTGCAGGCCCTCGATGCGCCGGCAGCCGGCACGGCAAAGGGCGCGCCCGAGGGTGCACTCTCCCCGGTATTCGACGAGGCCCTGCCCTTGCTTCTGACCATTCTGGGACTCGACGGAAAGGGGCCAGCATGACCACGGACACCCCTTTTCCAACCGTTGACGAGCGCAGACGGCGCTGGCTCCTGGCGCTGGGCGCGGATGACCGTTCCGGACTTTCGCCGCGCGACATGCGGATCGATGCGGCCCTTTCCGCGCTCTACGGGCGCGGAGACGGCGGGGAAAAGGAAAGCGGCAATCGTAGGGGCGGGCTAAATGCATCGGCGCCGCGGGTTGCAAAATGGCTTGGCGATATCCGGGAGTTCTTCCCGACACCGGTGGTCCAGGTCATCCAGCGCGATGCTTTCGAGCGGTTGAATCTCAAGGCCATGATGCTGGAGCCGGAATTCCTGGCGACGCTGGAGGCCGATGTCCATCTCGTGGCCGATCTCATCAGCCTCCGGTCGGCGATCCCGGAAAAGGCCAAGGACACCGCCCGGACCGTCGTCAGGACTGTGGTCGCGGCCCTGATGGAACGGCTCGCCCATCGAACCGCCGAAACCATCCGCGGCGCCGTCAACCGCTCAAAGCGGACATCGCGGCCGCGTTTTGCCGACATTGACTGGCCCAGGACCCTTCGCGCCAATCTGAGCCACTGGCAGGAGGAGTATCGCACCGTAGTGCCGGAAAGGCTGGTGGGAGCAGCGCGCCATTCCCGGACCAAGGCGGATCTCGATCATGTCATCCTGTGTGTCGACCAATCCGGCTCGATGGCCACCTCGGTTGTCTATTCGTCGATCTTTGCCGCCGTCATGGCGTCGCTGCCGGTGATCGAAACCCGACTTGTCTGTTTCGATACCGCGATAGTCGATCTCTCCGAGGAGCTGAAAGATCCCGTCGAGGTGCTGTTTGGTATCCAGCTCGGCGGCGGAACCGATATCAACGCGGCCCTCACTTATTGCCAGACCCTCGTTCAGCAGCCGGCCAAGACCCATCTTGTCCTGATCACCGACCTCTATGAAGGCGGCAATGCGGAGGAAATGTTGGCGCGTGCGGCGGCGATGGTTGCCTCCGGGGTCAATGTCATCGTGTTGCTCGCCCTCTCCGATGAAGGGCGGCCGGGCTATGACGATGCCCATGCCCGCGTGCTCGCGACCTTGGGCTGTCCGGTTTTTGCCTGCACGCCGGACCAGTTCCCCGACCTCATGGCTGCTGCGCTGAAGCGGGAAGATATCCATTCCTGGGCCGCCGCCCGCGACATCCAGACGATCCGCGGCGGGGCCTGAGCGGCGAGAGAAACAGGTGAAACCGCTCCCCCCGGTTGTGTTGTCAGACAAACCAAAATGGTCTCGGAAAGCACCCTACCCCGCCATGGATCAGGCCGCGCCGCCACTCGGTGAGAGCGGCGGCGCGGCGTTCTTTGAATGTTGGCATGGATGAGAGGTGTCGTTCCTGGTTGAAGCGGTTGTGAACGGAGCCGTGAACCACGGCGAATTTCTGCAAAATTCGCGGCCCGGACCTGTGGTTCAATGCCGCCTTCTTGTCGCGACGCTTCGTGACGAAGCGTTCGAGCACCTCGCCCTCGTGATCGACAGCGCGCCAGAGATCGTGCTTCACCCCGTTGATCTTGACGAAAACCTCGTCGAGGTGCCATCGCCGATGCCGGAAGGACCGCATCGCCTGGACCCGACTCCGGCGGATTTCGGCCGCGAAAATCGTCCCGAACCGGCTCCACCAGAACCGCACCGTCTCATGCGTGATGTCGATGCCGCGCTCGTGCAGAAGGTTCTCGACGTTACGGAGCGAGAGCGGGTACCGGACAAACATCATCACCGCCAGGCGGATGATTTCGGGCGAGGTCTTGAAGTACCGGAAAATGCGGGCGTTGCTCATGCCATCGAGGGTAGCCGCGTACGCTCAGGCGGCAACCCGGCTTTTGTCTGACAGTGCCATGCTGTGAGCTTTCAGGCGGCGTTGGCCTGAACAATGTTCTGCAAGGCAATGATGGCCTCGCGCGGATCGAGCCGCTTGCGATAATCCGGTTCGATGAAGGCGGCAGCGATGCGCCCGCCCTGCCCGATCACGAAGGTTGCCGGCATGGGCAAGGCCCATTCGCCATCGCCATTGCGTAGGGGCAGAGCGTGGCCGGCTTTTTCATAGAACGGCTTTACCGCCTCGGAGAGCGGGAACCGAATTCCAAGCTTCGCAGCAAGCGCTCCGCCGACATCCGACAGAACCGGGAAAGCCAGGTCATTCTTCTGGGCTGTTGTCAGCGAATGGTCCGGCGTTTCGGGCGAGAGGGCCACCAATTCGGCACCGAGTTCATGGATCCGAACGAGTTGTGCCTGGAATGCCCGCAGTTCGAGGTTGCAATACGGGCACCAGCCACCGCGATAGACCGTCAGCACCACGGGCTTCTGACGGATCAGCGCGTCGAGATCGAAAGGTTGGCCAAGGGCATCGACAAGGTGGTGCGTGAGCGGCCAGAGGTCGCCGCGCTTGGCGGCGCTGTCGAGAATTCCGCTGCTCCGCAATCCTTCGATGTCGCCAACGATCAGTGCGGCAATCGCCTCACCGACGCGCAACTCCCAGCTTGCGCGAAAGGCATCGAGTTCGTTCTGGAGGGGCATGACATTCCTCTTGCACTTCTAGAAACCCAGGATGATCCAGCAGGCGGCAATCTCCGCTGTGACCAAACCCGAGAGAAGGGACACGAATTTCAGAAAGATCGGCATGGCGTCATTCCTGCTGCAGGGAGAACGGCCGGCCGCGCGGGCCGGCCAGTGGCGTCAGGCGGCGAGGCCGATCGTAAGCTTCGGGGCCGCGGGGAAATCCACAGGCACGCGGGTGGTGGCATGGAGATAGTTCGTCACCGTCTTGTCGCCGATGATCACGATGGCATCGATGAGGTTTTCCTTCGTCCAGCCGGCGGTGAAGAACGCATCGACGAGGGCCGGCTCGCCATGGCCGCGGTTCGTGGCAATCGAGCGGACGAGACGTGCCAATGCATCGAGCTTCGCATCGAAGCTCGCCCGGCCGCTGCGGATCTCGAGGATCTGGGCCGGGGAGAAGCCCACCATGCCGCCGATCACGGTGTGTGCGGCAAGGCAATATTCGCAGTCATTGACCTGGCTGACGACGAGGTTGATCACCTCGCGGGCCTTGCCGGTGATCGAGGACTTGCCATTCTGGAAGGCGAGGTAATTGGCGAGCGCATGTTCGGAATGCGCAAGCGTCGCATAAAGGTTCGGCACCATGCCGAGCTTGCTCTTGAGCTGGTCGAAGATCGCCTGGTTGGCGGGTGTTACGTCATCGCGGCTGGGAACGGGAATCAGGGTCATGGTCGGGTCTCCTCTTGTGCAGCGGGTCTGCCGAGCTGCGTGAGGAGAACCATCATGCATTCTACAGGCGGCGATAAGTCTGCTTGATTGCAGAACATTCATTTGTAGAATGTATGAATGAGCGATCTCCTCACCCTGTTTCGGACCTTCACGCGCGCGGTCGAAGCGGGCTCCTTCACGGCTGTGGCACGGGAGATGAATGCGACGCAGCCCACGGTGTCACGGCAAATCGCCGTACTTGAGGATCATCTGGGCTGCCTGCTTTTCCAGCGGACAACACGGACGCTGACCCTCACGGATGATGGCCGCGTGTTCTATGAGCGAGCGCGGCAAACCCTGGAGGCCGTGGCTGAAGCCGAGAGCTCGGTCGGCAAGCGTCGGGGCAAGCCGAGCGGACGCCTGAAACTCGCCTGTTCCGGCGTGTTCGGCCGTTTGCATGTTATCCCGCGATTGCCGCGCTTCCGGGCCCGCTATCCCGATATCGAAATCGCGCTGGTGATGAGCGACAGCTTTGCGGATCTCGTCGAGGAAGGAATTGATCTGGCCATCCGGATCGGTGAGCCACGCGACAGCGGTCTCATTGCGCGCCGCATAGGAACCACCCGCCGGGTTGTTGTGGCGTCTCCGGCCTATCTCAAGGACCGGCCGCCTCCTGAGCAGCCAGAAGATCTCTCGCAGCATGCCTGCATCGTCTATGACCGCCTTCTGACCGGTGCGAGCTGGACCTTCTCCACCCCCGAGGGCCCAAGGGTCATTCCTGTCGAAGGGCCCATCCATGTCAACAACACCGAGGCGGTCCGCTCCTGCATTCTCGAAGGGCTCGGTATCGGCTACGTGCCGAGCTGGCATTTCGTGGATGGCGAGATCGAGGATGGCCGCCTCGTGGTGCTGCTGCGGGAATTCGAGGCGCCGATCCAGCCGATCAGTGCCGTCTATCCGTCTCGGCGCCACCTGCCGCCCAAAGTGCGTGCGGCCATCGATTATTTTGCTGCGGAATTCGATCTGGATCCAAGATTGAGGATCGCGGAGGTTTGAGCGGGTATAGCCGGATTTCAGCCTCCCAAAAGGGGCGCATCGCCGGCCGCTCTGCACCCCCGTTTTGAACACCCAAGGTTAAATGCGCAAAAGCCGAAAGCCGACATTGGAGAAAGTCTATTGGCCTCCGGCACCCCGGGGGGCATTTCAATCCCGATGGCGGCATGTTCGAGCCAGGAATCCACCGAAGAACTACCCCGAAACTGTTCAAACAAACCAAGCCAGCGCCAGGTTCAATCCCGTTCATTTCGATCGCCCGAGATGGAAATGACGCGGGGATCGAATTTGCTGCATTGCAACGCAACACAACCTGACCTAGCGTGAAGTTACCGAACCATGGACCCGGTGCAATTCCGGGTGGCTATTCCGGCCGCCGATCCGCCGGACCACTTCGCCCAGCGACAATCCGACATGCCTTGGCCGTCCAGACGGAATTCGGCCGACCATTTTCCTCAAAGGCAAAAGCGGGCGGCTCCCGATCATCGAGTTTCACCCATGGATATGGTTCACCTCCGGAGCGAATGGGCTCCGAACATCACGCGCGAGATCCTCGCCGGAACGGTTGTCGCGCTGGCTCTCATTCCCGAGGCGATTGCGTTCTCGATCATCGCCGGGGTGGACCCCAAAGTGGGGCTTTACGCCTCCTTCTTCATTGCGGTGATCACGGCCTTTGCCGGCGGCCGTCCGGCGATGATCTCCGCCGCAACAGGCGCCATGGCGCTGGTCATGGTGACCCTGGTGAAGAACCACGGCATCCAGTACCTCTTCGCCGCGACCATCCTGACCGGGTTGATCCAGATTGCCGCCAGCATCGCGCAGGTGGGCACCCTCATGCGCTTCGTCTCGCGCTCGGTGATCACCGGCTTCGTCAATGCGCTCGCGATCCTGATCTTTATGGCGCAGATGCCCGAACTGATCGGCAAGGGCATGAATGTCTACCTGATGACCGCCGCGGGCCTCGCGATCATCTATGGCCTGCCCTATCTCACCAAGGCCGTGCCTTCCCCGCTTGTGACCATCATCCTGATGACCGGACTGGCCATGTACTTTGGCTTCGACATGCGCCGCGTCGGCGATATGGGCCAATTGCCAACGGAGCTTCCGTTCTTCGCGTTGCCGCAAGTGCCGCTGACGCTTGAGACCTTGCAGATCATTCTGCCCTATTCCCTGACGCTGGCGATGGTGGGCCTGCTCGAAAGCCTGATGACGGCGGCCATTCTCGACGAGATGACCGACACCGAATCCAGCAAGAACCGGGAATGCGCGGGCCAGGGCATCGCCAACACCGTCACAGGCTTCTTCGGCGGCATGGCGGGCTGCGCCATGATCGGCCAATCAGTGATCAATGTCTCATCGGGCGGGCGTGGTCGGCTTTCGACCCTGTGGGCCGGGTTGTTCCTGCTCTTCCTGATCTTCGCGCTCGGCCCCTATGTGGCGCAGATCCCGATGGCCGCACTCGTGGCCGTGATGATCATGGTGTCGATCAACACCTTCCAGTGGAAATCCCTGAAGGACCTGCTGATCCATCCCAAACAATCGAGCTTCGTCATGCTTGGCACAGTTACGGTCGTAGTCTTCACCCATGATCTCGCCAAAGGCGTGCTGTTCGGGGTCATCCTTTCGGGGCTGTTCTTTGCGCACAAGGTCACGCGGTATTTCGCAGTGAGCTCGAAGCGGGACGAAAGCAGTGCCGTCAGAACCTACCAGGTCACCGGGCAGATCTTCTTTGCCACAGCCGAGGCTTTTCATGGTGCCTTCGATTTCCGGGAGGACGACCTGAAAGGGATCGTCATCGATCTTCATGCCGCGCATTTCTGGGATATCACCTCGATCAATGCGCTCGATCGCGTGGTGCTGAAGTTCCGCCACCATGCCATTCCGGTCGAAATCATCGGCATGAACGAGGCCACGGCGACGATGGTCGAGCGCCTCGCCACACATGACAAAGATGGCGCGGCCTCAGGGGCACTGGGGCATTAAGTTGTGATCGGCCAATCTCGATTGGATCGCCAGCTTCACGCCGCCGAAACGATCGTTTACGTCTTCATCGTCTAGCCCTGAGACCGGACTTTCGGCACGATAATGGAAGAATAGCGCGTTTCGACGCGACCGACATTCCAGCAACACTGTGACTTTCTCGCACTATGCCGGGCAAAGAGTTGCCTGTATCTGACTCCTCGTGATGCAAGCCGTGTGTCTTGCACAATAAGCGTGAGGGTACAGCCATGACGATGTTGAGCTGCTGCCTGGTCAGGGCCGAAATCTGACCATCCCGGAAGCCGGAAACGGCGAACGCTTTCTGCCGCCTGCCTGAAAACGGCGGTTCTTATCGGAAAATTTGAAATGGGCACTCCCCGTCTGGTGGGCGCATCGTCGCGCATCCACCTCTTTGCCTCATCCACCGCGTGGATTGAGGATGCTGCCGTGCGGCAGCTGGAACAACTCGCTGATCGCCGAGGCATGCGCGCGGTGGCAGGTATGCCGGATCTGCATCCTGGCCATCATGGCCCGGTTGGCTGTGCCGCCGAGGCCGAAGGCAGCGTGCATGCCGATATCGTTGGCACCGATATCGGCTGCGGTATGCAGTTCTGGTCGCTTGATATACCAGAGCGCAAGCTTCGCCTCGACAAGGCCGCCGAGCGCCTCTGGACGCTCGAGGGGCATTGGAGCGGAAATGCCGAAGCGCGTCTCGAGGAAGATCTGCCAACAGAAGGGCTTGATGTCAGCCCTTTTGCCGGCGCACTCGGCACCATCGGCGGCGGCAATCATTTCTGTGAAGTGCAGGCGGTGGTCGAGATCGTTGATAGTGATGCTGCCTCGGCAGCCGGACTTGAAATGGGTTCAATCGGTTTGCTCGTCCATTCCGGCTCGCGCGGTTTCGGGGCGGCAGTCCTGGCCCGGCATTATCATGCCGGTACGGAAGGCTTGCCGCTGGAGGGAGGTGGTCTGGCCTACCTTCGGGATCATGACCGGGCGCTCGCCTATGCGCGCCTGAACCGGCAGGTCATCGCAGAGCGGGCGATGGCATCTCTTCGGACGGAGGGCGTTCTCCGGCTCGATGTCCCGCACAACCTGGCGGAGCGGAAAGGGTCTCGCATTCTCCATCGCAAGGGCGCGGCGCCATCGGATCGGGGCCTTGTGCCCGTGCCCGGCTCGCGCGGCGCTGTGACCTATCTGGTGGCGCCGTTGGAAGCACCATCAGAGGCTCTCTGCTCCATTGCACACGGCGCAGGCCGCAAACATGACCGTGCCTCGATGGAAAGGCGTGTCCGTACATCAGCGGGCGATCTTGAACGGCTTGCACGCAACCCGTTTGGGGGCCGGGTGATCTGCACCGACCGGCAGTTGCTGATCGAAGAAGCACCGGATGCCTACAAGGACATTCACAAAGTCATTGCTGATCTTGAAGCGATGAACCTGGTGCAGGTCGTGGCGATCCTCCGTCCGGTGGTCACGTTCAAAACCGCGCGGCAAATCCGCCGAATCGAACCGCGCAACGGATGGAAGGACAAGCGGTGAGCGATATCCTTCTTTGTGTGACGGCGGGGCGAGGCCCCGCCGAATGCCGTCTCGCGGTCGAACATGTCATCGATGCCATGCGGGGCGAAGCCGAGACCGCCGGTTTGACATTCGGCGAGGAGGCGCCTGATGGGAATTCCGGGTCGGTGCTGCTGACTATCGCGGGGGAAGGCTGTGAGGGGTTTGCCCGATCCTGGGTGGGGACGATCCAATGGATCGCGCGCAGCGAGATCCGTCCCGGCCACAAGCGGAAGAACTGGTTCATCGCAGTTCGACGGATTGATCC
The DNA here is from genome assembly GCF_030143245.1 of Rhabdaerophilum sp. SD176. GTDB lineage: Bacteria > Pseudomonadota > Alphaproteobacteria > Rhizobiales > Beijerinckiaceae > Rhabdaerophilum. Next base: position 377,927 of record NZ_JARJNS010000006.1, read on the forward strand.
GACTAAGCGGAAACCGGAGATTGCAGCGAACGAACTCCGGTTCGAGACAATGCGCGCGGGTGGCCCTGGCGGGCAGCATCAGAACCGAACCGAAAGCGCGGTACGCTTGGTGCATGTACCAACCGGCCTTAGCGTGATCGCGCGCGATGAGCGGTCACAGCATCGAAACAAGGCTCTTGCGACCGAGCGCATCAGGGCGTTGCTGGGAGCGGTGCATGAACGTAACCGGGATGCGGCGCGGTTCCGGGACTGGCTGGCGAAAATTGCCATCGAACGCGGCAATCCCATCCGCACCTATGAAGGACAGGAATTCCGGCGGCGCGGGTAAACCGCGCCGCCGGAAAGGGCTGTGACGCGCTGCCATTTCAGACACTCAGGTAAGGTGCATTGTAAGCGATGGGGTGGACGCCCCCCGACGGCATCGATGTGCCAAGGTGGCGGGTGTTGAAGCA
>NZ_JARJNS010000007.1 GCF_030143245.1 Rhabdaerophilum sp. SD176
CAGTCCGTCCTCAGCAGGGCCGGACTCTAACTCCATGTGGAGGAAAATCTCAGTGGCAGGTCACCTTCATTTTGCGTCAGGCTGAGGAGGGCTGCTAAGCAGAGCCTGATGTCGAGTTGCAGGATTATATTGAGGGCGCGTATTCTTCGGACGGCAGAACTGCTCGTCAATTGAGCGAGAAGGGCATTGGCAGCAATGATTAAAAGTCGAAGGCGCCAAATGAACGAGAATATTTCTACCAAAACCCCGCCGTTTATAAATAAGAAGTCATTAAAAAACGAAATATCTTTCAATAAACGGGCATTCAACCGAATGCTTAAGCGCGCGAATCCATGGCTTAAAAGCTTAGCATTTTCAGCAGATAGACCTGACTTTATTGAAGATCGACGCCAGGCCTGCCTAAAAAGACTGAAGGCCGATCGTGATCATTGGAATGCGTGGGCCGATGCGATGCTCGAGTCCAAGGCCTTGCTAGAAATGGCCGGACAATGGCAAGTCGTTGACCGCACAGGTTACTGGGCCCCCCGGCTTGGCGAGCCCTCCTTAGAGGAGGGGGCTAATGCTGAAACCCGTCGATGGCTTGATCTTGCCTATTGTGACTTCCGTGGACATATCTTCGACGCTTCGCCAATTTTAGTTGGATTCCGGTTCCCCGGCGTCGCTGACTTCGGTGTGATCGAGACCGGCGCAGGTTTACAGCGTACCTGCTTTCCAGATGGGGTAAACTTTGCTGGAGCCGTCTTCGAAGGTCACGCGCTCTTTTCGCACACCGTCTTCGGCGGAGGCGGTCCAAACTTCATTGGAGTGCAATTCAGGCATGAGGCCTTTTTCCTAGGTGCCATCTTTGAAGGTCAAGCTGAGTTCAACCGCGTGAATTTCAGCGGGCTGGTCACGTTCGATTCTGCCGAATTTCGCGAGTTTTTAACGATGGCAGAAGCAAGCTTTACGGAGTCGTTGTCAGTCAACGGAACTGTTTTTCATGATGTGGTTTCCTTCGAGAGCGCACGCTTTCAAGACGAAGCATTCTTCGATGGCGCAAAATTTAGAGATTTTGTTTTATTTCAAGACGCCCATTTCGCCTCCATGGCTCTTTTTGGTACTACTGAATTCCTTATCGGGGCCAGTTTCATTGGCACTACATTTTCAGGAGATGTGTATTTTTCGTTAAAACCTGGAGAATATAAACACAAAAAGCCATGCCGATTTAATGGAGCAATGGTCTTTCGCCGTGCGATATTCGAGCGCGCAGTTATCTTCGACGACGCTACTTTCGAATATGAGAGCGATTTCGTCGCTATACAGGCCAAGAGTCTGTTTTCAATAACTGGCGTGACCTTCAAAGGGATTCCTGATTTTAGCCAAGCAGACTTCAAACAGGCCCCCCAGCTAGATCAGGCGCACTTCCTAGAGGGCAAGCGTATGCCGAATCGCGACAGCGATTTCGACCCACTGGCAAGGTCAAGGGGTAGCGAGAATGAGAAAATTGAGCTTCCCGCTCGTTACCGCGCATTGAAACGACTGGCGATCCAGAGCCACGACTTCCGCAATGAACTCGACTTCCATGCTGAAGAGCTCAAGGCGCGCCGTGGAGTTATCGACTTTCCATTCGGTCGAGGCATGGGGTCGTATTGGTTCGGAATAATCTACGAGATCACTTCGGATTTCGGCAGGTCGCTCTTGCGCCCCCTGGTCTGCTGGCTGGTCCTGCTAGTCTTAAGCGCCAGCGCCTATTTCGCGGCGCAACTCGTCCGCCCCGATCATTGCTCCTCGATTGAATCGGCAGCTTACATCGCGATCCGCAAGGGCATCGCCATCGTCAACACGGAGGCGGCTGAGAAAACAAAGCAGGCCTACGCCTGCCTCTACGGCAATGAAGCGACAAGTGTGGCGGGGTCTATCCCCATTGCCGTAGTGCCCTATGTTGTCGAAGCAGTGGCTATAACCCAAACTCTAGTCTCGGGCGCGCTCCTTTTTCTCCTCATTTTGGCGCTCAGAAATCGCTTCCGCATCCGGTGATCCACCTAATCAGGACTAAGCGAGTTGTCAGCGTCTGGCTCGTTATGGGATTTTGCTCCAGAGCTTGTCCTTCATCACCACAGTCTTCAAAGCGAGGCCCCGAAATGACTTCTTTCAGTTTCGACGCCCGGACTGCTGAATGACGGCTATGGCGGCGCGAAGCCGACCAACCGGCACTTTAAGCTTCAGCGGCGGTTTGGTTCCTGAAAGGGGAACCAAAATGGTGTCGCAGCAGGATCCATAATTTTATCTGATAATATCAATTACATACGTGTTCGTATCTTTATTCGATAAGGGGCACCACATCGCTCGTTAAGTTGCGAGGCACTGTCAGAGGAAAATCGGGTTGCCGCTGACGGGGAGGGTGGCTAGCCGGACCGGATGAGCAACGCCCGCATTTTTCGGTATTTCAAAACGAGCCCCGAGATCATCCGCCTCGCAGTGATGATGTATGTCCGCTACCCGCTCTCGCTTCGGAACGTCGAGGATCTGCTCCACGAGCGGGGCATCGACATCACGCATGAGACGGTGCGGTACTGGTGGAACCGGTTCGGGACGATTTTCGTGGCGGAGATCCGGCGCAGTCGTGTCCAGGCGATGCGGAATTTCCAGCATCGTCGGTGGCATCTCGACGAGGTCTTTGTGAAGATCAACGGCGTGAAGCACTATCTCTGGCGCGCTGTCGATCACGACGGCGAGGTGCTCGAGAGCTTCGTCACGAAGCGCCGAGATAAGAAAGCAGCGTTGAAGTTCCTCAGGAAATCGCTGCGCATGCATGGTCCGACCGAGACGATCGTCACGGATCGCCTCGCATCATACGGCGCGGCTCTCAAGGTGTTGGGCGCCATCGACAAACGCGAAACCGGCCGCTGGTTGAACAACCGGGCCGAGAATTCCCACCAGCCATTTCGACGACGAGAACGGGCGATGCTCCGCTTCCGGCGGATGCGAAGTTTGCAGAAATTCGCCGCGGTCCACGGCTCGATCCACAATCACTTCAACCAGGAACGACACCTCTCATCCAGGCCAACATTCAAGGAGCGCCGCGCCGCCGCACTGACCGAGTGGCGTCAACTTTGCGCGGCCTGATCCATGCTGGGGTAGGGCACTTTCCGAGACTATTTTGGTTTGTCTGACAGCACCATTCTGGTCGCAGATCGCGTCTCATCGATGAACTCCCGACGCTCTAGGGCCAGATCGATCTGGCCAGCGAACCAATCCCGACTTTGCTTCAGAATATCAGGACGGTGTTGTTTGACGGCGCGCCATCGACGCTTGAACCGCCTTGCCAGTCGCGGTTAGAAGGGGTGTACGCCCAAAAAGAAGAACATAACGCGATGGACGATTCAAACCCACTTGTTCCGATTGTCGAAGCCATCGAACTCCTTGCCGGCGATGTCGAGCGCCGCTGGCTGCGGCTGGCCACGGTCGGCCAGCATCTGGAGGCCTTGGTGTCCCGGATCGAGGCCACCGGGTGGCCGGCCCCCGGCCTAGGCCTCGCGATCCTCGGCATCATCGGCATCATGGTGGCTGCGCGCTTCTGGCGCCTCACGCTCGCGCGGTTGCTTCGCATTAAGCCGGACGGAGACAGCGCCCGCCTGAAGCTGATCGCCATGGGTTTCGGGCTGGCGGCTGCGGTGCTGGTGATCCAGCTGGTATCCAGCCCTGGTCCGATCCGCCGGGCCCTGCTGCTCAGTGCCGCGGGCACGGTACTCGGCATGCTGGCCTTCGACCTACTCGGCTGGATCATGGCACGGCGTGGCCCTGCGCCGGGCCTCCGGCGGTTCACACGAATCATTGCGGCGGCGATCCTCTGGGCGCTTGCCGGAGCCGGGATTCTCGCCGTGCTGCGCCAGTTCACCGCGGCGTTGCCGCTTCGTGATGCCGTAGGCACGTTTCTCGTGGCCCTGCCGGTCACGATCCTGCTGATCATCGCCTATTGGCGCGAACGCCGCGCCGTATCCTACACAATCGTTCACGACGGCAGGCTGCCTGATCTGGGCATGCGGCTGGCGATGCGCTGGCCCGCCTTTGCGATTGGTCTCGTCATTGTCGCATTTCTGCTGCTCCAGATCTTTAGCATGCGGGAAATCCCGATTGGCGCCGGCCCGACGGCCTTCACGCTGGTCCTGCTTCTTCTCTTGCCCTTCATCGATGTGCGGATTGCCCGCTGGGCGCGCTCGGGGCTCGATGGGGATCGCATCGGAGTCAGCAGCGTGGCCGCGCGACGGTCATTGCGGCTGGCTGTCGCGACGATCATCATTGCCCTTGTGCTTATCGTATGGGCTCGTCCCGTGGCCACCCTGCTCGGCGTAGAGCTCACGCTGGCATTCTGGCTTGTCCTTGAACTGGCCGGCATCCTGCTGATCGCCGCCTATTTCTGGAATCTCATTGGGGTTGCGGTTGATCGCAGCATGGGCGCCGCGAATGCAGCAACGCGGGACCACCATGATTCCGAGGAATTGTCGACACCGCGCTCGCGTCTCGGCACCATCCTGCCGCTAACAGCCGGCGTTGCGAAGTCCGGGATCCTAGCGCTCGCCGTGCTCAGCGCCCTGCTGGCGCTGGGCGTGAATGTCTGGCCCTTCATCACCGGTCTGTCCGTGTTCGGGCTTGCGATCAGCTTCGGATCGCAGACCCTGGTGAAGGACATCATTTCCGGCCTGTTTTTCCTCGCGGATGATGCCTTCCGCCTCGGGGAATATGTCGAGACCTCCAGCGCCAAGGGAACCGTCGAAAAGATCTCGATCCGATCGATCTCGCTGCGCAACCCACGCGGGCCGTTGGCCACCATCCCCTATGGCCAGATCGGCAAGCTCATCAACCACTCGCGGGACTGGGTCATCGTCAAGATGGTTTTCCGTGTCGCCTTCGACACCGATGCCGAAATGGTGCGCAAGCTGTTCAAGAAGATCGGCCAGGACCTGATGGCGGACCCCGAGCTCGCCCAGGATTTGCTTGAACCGTTCAAGGGGCAGGGGATCGGCGCCGTCGAGGATGGCACGCTGCTGATCCGGGCCAAGTTCAAGGCGCGGGCAGGCCGGCAGTTCGCGGCCCGAAAGGCGATCCTTGCCGCGGTGCACAGGGCGTTCCGCGAAAACGGCATCCAGACTTCGCCGCGGCCGTTGCTGCTGCCTGAAAACGGTTGATTACCGCTGAGATTTGACCCGGGTCACTTCTCAACGAAAAACCCGGGTCAAATCTCAGCGGTAATCAACACAATATTCCGACATTGTCATTCGGCAGCACATTCGACACCCAGACGCCAGCGAGTTGGGCCAAGATCGCCATCGAGAAGCTAACGAATGCGCAGGCTTTCATGATCCCCGAGGCTGGCCATGGGGCGGTCGTCTACCAGCCCTGTGTCGCCGAAATGGGCGTTGCCTTCATCGACAATCCGAAGCGCAGGTTTGACAATTCTTGCGCCCGGAGCATCAAGGTCGATTGGCATATCGCACCATGGGTGGCGGCACCGAAAAAATGAGGCGTATATCCGCAATCATGAACGGCGCCGGGTCTTTCGATGGATTGACCCGTTGGCAAAGCCAATGCTTTAAGGCAACGCTTTCCAATCGCTTATCTTCCCAGCTCTAGACAAGCATGGAACTCTACCGCCATGGCGCGACCACGGCCTTATTTCGAGGAGAACGATCCAATGAAGAAACCCTTCGCCGAGTTTATCGGAACATTCACGCTTGTGTTCTTCGGTTGCGGGGCGGCCGTCATTGCCGGCATGGGTTCGGGACCAACAGCGATCGATATTCTCGGGATTTCGTTTGCCTTCGGCCTGGCAATCGTCGCCATGGCCTATGGAATCGGCCCGGTCTCCGGATGCCACGTCAATCCGGCCGTCAGCGTTGGCGCCTACATCGCCGGGCGCATGGAATTGGGCGATCTGATCTCTTATGTCATCGCGCAGGTCCTTGGTGCCGTTGCCGGCGCGCTTGTGCTGTTCCTGATCCTCAGCGGGAAGGCGCAGGGCTGGAATGGCGGGCTCGGTCAGAATGGCTGGGGCGTCGGCTATCTCGGCGGATATGCCATGGCCTCGGCATTCTTGTTTGAAGCAGTGGCAACCTTCCTGTTCCTGGTCGTCATCCTTGGCGTGACCCAGAAGGGCCAACCAAACGAACTGGCTGGCCTTGCCATTGGCCTGACGCTCGTGGCGATCCACATCGTCGGGATCAACGTCACCGGTGTTTCGGTCAATCCAGCGCGCTCCCTCGGTCCGGCTTTAGTTGGCATGGGAACCAATCCTGCAGCGCTGGGCCAGGTTTGGCTCTTCCTCCTCGCCCCTCTCGTCGGCGCTGCTGTGGCTGGCCTGGCCTTCAAGTCGGGCCTTCTGGGCACCCAAGCGCCATCAAAATAAGTCTTTCGCGGAGGGAATTATCGGGCGCGGGCTTTGGTCGCAGCGAATGGCCCCGAAATTTCTGGACGCTGCGAACATCCGGTTTCGGACTACTGCATCGGCTCCGGGAAAGGCCGCCATATCGACGCTGACTTGGCCAAAGGCTCACTCGACTTCAGCCGCTGCTTGGTTTCTGAAAGGGGAACCGAAGTGCTATAGCAATTGCTCTTTAGAAATTATCTCTTAATATCAATAACATAAATGTTCGCATCTTTGTTCGATATGGGGCACCATTTCAAGCCGCCAATCGCCAGCAAAACCCGGCGCGGTGCGGCTTGGTTGAGGCTCAGGGCGATACAGCCCTCGCCTTTCCCGGCCGGTATTCATCCCGGATCTGGCGCTTCAGCAACTTTCCGGTCGGCGAACGGGGGAATTCCTTCCGGAAATCCACACTCCGCGGGCATTTGATCGCCGAAAGCCACTTCCGGCAGAAGGCGACCAGCTCGTCGGACAGGTCTTCGCTGGCCTCCCGCCCGTCGACCAGCTGCACCACCGCCTTCACCTCCTCGCCGAATTCCTCGTTGGGAATGCCGATCACGGCGGCATCAAGCACAGCCTCGTGCTGGAGGAGCAGGTTCTCCACCTCCTGCGGGTAGATATTCACGCCGCCGGAAATGATGACGAAGGACTTGCGGTCGGTCAGATAGAGATAGCCCTCTTCGTCGAGGCGGCCGATATCGCCGAGGCTGGTCCAGCCCCGGGCATTCCGGCTGGACCGGGTCTTCGCCGGGTCGTTGTGGTACTCGAACTGGTGGCCGTTCTCGAAGAAGACCTCGCCCTCCGTGCCCACGGGCATTTCGACACCGTTCTCGTCGCAGATATGGATCACGCCCAGCTTGGCCCGCCCGACCGAACCGACATGTCCGAGCCATTCTTCGGTCGTCAGGGCGGTGAAGCCGTTATTCTCCGTGCCGGCATAATATTCATGGATGATCGGGCCCCACCACCCGATCATGCGGTGTTTCACCTCGACCGGGCATGGCGCGGCGGCATGGACCGCCATGACCATCGACGCGGTCGAGTAGCGGCGGCGCGTTTCCTCGGGCAGTTTCAGCAAGCGCACGAACATGGTCGGGACCCACTGGCTATGGGTGATCCGCTCGGATTCGATCAGGGCGAGGGCCGTCTCGGCATCGAATTTCGGCATGATCACCGCCAAGCCGCCGGTGCGGATCGTCACCATCGTGTGCCGGAGGGGCGCGGCATGATAGAGCGGCGCGGGGCAGAGATAGCGCGTGCCCGGCCCGTAGCCGAACAGGCCTGACAGGAGTTCGATCAGCATGGACGGGCTGCCGACAGGCTGGTCGGGCAAGGCCCATTTCACGCCCTTGGGCCGGCCCGTCGTGCCGGACGAGTAGAGCATGTCGAGCCCCTGCGATTCATCGGCAATCGGGGTGACAGGAGCAACCGCCGCCATCGCGCCGAAGCCCGGCAGGCCCGCACCTTCCTGCCCGACCACGAGGACGGGGCATTGGAGCCGGAGATCGTCGGCGAAAGGCGCGATCCGCGCCACCAGTGCATCCGAAACCAGCACCAGCGCGGCGCCACAATCCTCGATGATATGGCGGATCTCGTCATCGGCGAGATGCGTGCTGGCCGTGGTGTAATAAAGGCCGGTCCGGTCGGCCGCGAAGCAGAGTTCGAGAAATTCGCGCCGGTTTTCCATCAGGATGACGAGATGGTCGCCACGCTTCAGCCCGAGCCGCCGGAACACATGCGCCGCCTGGTTCGCCCGGGCCTCGAGCTCGGCGAAGGTGACAGCCTCGCCGCTTGTGCTGATCCGGAAGGCCACGGCGTCGGGCCGTTCCAGCGCATGGCGGCGGGGATGGAAGGGCGGAAGATCAGGAATCATGGGCATCGAACCGGATGACGGTCTTGCCGATGCCGGACGGGCGCGCCGTCTCGTCGAGCGCGGCCTTGAGCTCGGTGAAGGCGAAGACCTTGCCGATGACGGGGCGGACCTCGTGCAGCACCATGGCTCGCAGCATGGCCTCGAACCCATCGCGATGACCGACCGTGACGCCCTGCAACCGGATCTGGCGGGTCACGATCGCGCCGAGCGGCAGGGTCGGCGCGAGACCGGACAGGACACCGATCAGCGCGATCGTGCCGCCGACACGGATGCACTTGATGGACTGGCCCAATGTCGCTTCGCCGCCAAGCTCGATGATCGTGTCGAACCCGCCCCGCCCGGCCGCGATCTCCCGCGCCGGCCGGGACCATTCCGGCGTGGTCTGGTAGTTGATCGTCGCATCGGCGCCGAGCGCCTTCGCCCGGTCCAGCTTGGCATCGCTGGAGGAGATCACGGTCACATGCGCGCCATGCAGCCTCGCGAATGCGAGCGCGAACAGGGCGACACCGCCGGTCCCCTGGATCAGCACATGATCGCCGGGTCGGGTTGCCGCCAGGCCGGAAATCGCGCTCCAGGCAGTCAGGGCGGCACAGGGCAAGGTGGCCGCTTCCTCGTCCGTCAGATAATAGGGAACGCGGACCACGCCCTCTTCGGAAAGGCAGACGAGATCAGCCATGACGCCATCCAGCGGCCCGCCAAGGGCAGTGGCGAAGCGTTCGGCCGAGGGCTCCCCGGCGATCCAGCCCTGGAAATAGGTCGGGCAGACCCGGTCTCCGACCTTCACCCGCGTGACGCCCGCGCCGGTGGCGATGACGGTGCCGACGCCATCCGAAACCGGGATCAGCGGCAACTCGCCCGTTGCCCGGCCATAGCCCCGGAGCGGGACGATCAGGTCGCGCGCATTCAGCGCGGCTGCCTGCATGCGGATCAGCACCTGCCCGGCCTGCGGAACCGGCTCCGGCCTCTCGGCGAGAACCAGATGGTCGAAGCTCCAGCCGCCCTCGATCTGGAATACGCGCATGCGCCGGTCCCTTCCCGCTTTCACAAGTTGATTGGCGTCGGATCCCAGCGCCCGAGCCGGTCCAGCAGCATGGCCGTGCTGCCATCGGTCAGCGCCGCCAGCTGGGCGGCACCGACATGCCGGGCGAAAGGATGGATCTCGCGCAGGCCCTCGGCGCCCATGGCATGCATCAGCGCGGGCAATTCCCGCTGGGCGAGGGCAACCGCGTTCACCTTCGCGGCAGCCGCGAGATGGCGGACATCGCCGCCGGCCTCGATGGCACTGACGGCGCTCTCCACCAGCGCCCAGGCGGCGGCGAGCGCGGTGGCGCATGCGGCCGGCTTCTCGCGCCAGACGGCATGCTCGTCCAGCGGCTTCCCGAAGCTCCGCCGCGTTCCACCATAGGCCTGGACAATGCGGAGCCCGGCCGAGACCATGGCGCAGCACATTGCCGCGACATAGATCCGCGCGCCGTTGATCTCCTCGAGGATGGCCTTGAAGGCGGTCCCGGCAGGCAGGAGCAGGCGTTCATCCGGCACGAGGCAATGGTCGAGCCGGAACCCGCCGGTGCCGATACTGGCCTGCGGAATGACGGATTCCACCGGATACCGCGTGACGGCCGGATCGGTCAGGTCCACGAGGAACGCGGCGATGCCGGCACCCTGCCCCGGCTGCCCGGTCTGCGCATAGACGATGGCATGGCGCGCATGCCGCGCATTGACGATCCATCGCTTCTCGCCGTCCAGCATCCAGCCGGTCGAGGTCTTTTCGGCCCGGCATTGCATGGCCGCGGCGTCCGAGCCGGCACCGGGCTCTGTCAAGGCGGTGCAGGCACTGGCCCGCCCGGCCAGCAGGTCCGGCAGCAGCGCGCGGGCCAGATCGGGCGGGGCGGAAAGGACGATGCGCTTCGCGACGTTGTGCGTATTCACAAGCGCCATCGCGAGGCCGAAATCGACCGCAGCGAGGATGGCACAGGCCTCGACCTTGGCCCGGAACGACAGGCCGAGCCCGCCGAAGGCTGGCGGCACCTCAACCGCTGTCAGGCCGATCGCCCCCGCCCTGGCAAGCAGGGTCGGATCGGGCGAGGCCCCGCGTGCCCAGCCGGGCGCGGCCGGAGCCACCACTTCCCGCGTGAAGGCCCTGACCTCGGCGAGGAAAGCCCGGGTGGCCTCATCCGCCATGGCGGACCTCCCGCCGGATGATCCGGGCGAAGGCGGCCTTGGCGATCCCGACAATGCCGATGGGCATGAAGATCGTCGCGAGAACGAGGATCAGCCCGTAGAGGATCAGCCGGAAACTGTCGGCAAAGCGCAGCAATTCCGGCAGGAAAACCACGAGGAAGGCCCCGATCGCCGGCCCGGCAATCGTGCCCGACCCGCCGAGGATCACCGCGAGGATGGCATCGAGCGATTGCGCGACACCGAAGATCTCGGGGTTGATGAAGCCCTGGAAATGCGCGTAGAGCGCGCCGCCGAGCCCGGCATACATGGCCGAGATGACGAAGGCGAAGAGCTTGTACTTCCACGCGGCGATGCCAAGCGCGGCCACGAGATCCTCGTTCTGGCGGATGGCGAGCAGGATCTCGCCCACGCGGGACCGGGCGATCAGCGCCGCCAGCAGCGTCAGCGAGGCGGCCAGCACGAGCGCGAGATAATAGAAGGCCTCACGATTGCCGCCCCAGGGCTTCGGAATGTTCGAGATCCCCGCCTCGCCCTTGGTGAGTTCGGAATAGTTCACCAGCACGATGACGATGATCAGGTTGAAGGCCAGCGTGACGATGGCGAAGTAATGGCCCTTGACCCGCAGGCTGGGATAGCCGGTTGCGAGCGCGAACAGGGCCGTGATCAGCGGCGCCATGATCATGGTGGCCCAGAGCGGCCACTGGAAGTTGAGCCCCATCAAGGTCGAGCCATAGGCGCCGATGCCCATGAAACCCGCCTGCACGATGGAGACATAGCCTGTGAACCCCTGGATGAGGTTCTGCCCCTGCGCGACGATCACCCAGATCAAGGCAAGGATGCTCAGATGGAGATAATATTTGACGGTCAGCACCTGCGGCAGGACTGCGAGCAGGGCCAGGGCGAGCAGCCATGGAAGGAGCGCGAGGATCCGGTTCATGGCGCGCGCCCCAGCAGGCCCTGCGGCCGGATCAGCAGGACGAGGATCATCACGACAAAGGCGATGACATCCTTGTAGGCCGAGGAAATGAAGCCGGCAGCGATGGATTCGGTGATCCCGAGCACGGTGCCGCCGAGGATCGCGCCGGGGAAGGACCCGAGCCCGCCGAGGATCAGCACGGCAAAACCCTTGACGACCAGCCCCTCGCCGATGCCCGGGGCGATCGCGAAGAGCGCGCCGACCATGATGCCGGCCGCCACGCCGAGCGCGGTCGACATGCCGAACACGATCAGCGGGATGGTACGCACATTGACGCCCATCAGGATGGCCGCGTCGCGGTTCTCGGCCACCGCCCGGATCGCCTGGCCGGTCTTGGTCCGCTCGACGAAGATCATCATCGCCACGACCAGCACGATGGCGGCGACGATCACGTAGAGGCGGAGTTCCGGAACGGTGATCCCGCCGAGCCGGAACACCCGGGAGAGCCCGGTGGGGATGACAACCTGCTCATGGCCGAACAGCTGGAGATTGATGCCCTCGACCATCATGGTCAGGCCGAGGGCAACGATGAAGGCGTTGATATGGTTGGCATTCCGCACGGGGCGATAGGCGAGGATCTCGACCAGCATCCCGAGAAGGATGCCGGCGACGAGCGCGACCGGAATGGCCGCCAGCACCGGCAGACCCTGCGAGGTCGCAAGAAAATAGGTGAGGTACCCGCCGAACATCGAGATCGAGCCATGGGCGAAATGGGCGATCCCGAGAATGCCGAAAACGGTGGTCAGGCCGAGGGCGATCAGCACATAGACGCCGCCGATCGCCAGACCGTTGATCGTCTGCTGGAGAATTTCGATCAGCATCGGCCTGCCCGATCCGTTACTTCAGCGTGCTGAGGAACTGCGAATAGGCCTTCGAATCCGAGGGAAGATCCTCGACGAACACCCATTTGCCCTTCTGCCACTGGAAGGCGCCGTTGGACGTGTAGGCCTGGCCGTTGACGTCGAACATCTTTCCGTCGACCGGCTGGTACTGCATCACCACCTGCGGCGGAACGGCAAGGTTGCGCAACGCCTTGGCGACAGCTTCCGTATTCTCCGCCGTGCCGGCTGCCTCGATCGCCGCCTTCAGCGCATAGAGCTGGTCATAGGCGTAGGGGGAGCTGGGCGACGGCGAGGCATTGTACTTCTTGGTGTAGTTGGCGTGGTAGGCGACGCCGTTCTTGCTGGCGGAAAGCAGCGTCAGCTCGGTCGGGCGGAGATCCCAGACGCCTTCCATCTGTTCCGAGGTCGTGACGCGGAGGAACTGCTCCTCGCTGCCGCTGGTGAAGCCGTAGCGCGGGATGTTCATGCCCAGCTCAACCGCCTGACGATAGACGAAGGCGGCGGGCTCGACATAGCCGACGACGAGGATGGCATCGGGGTTGAGCCCGCGGATCTTCGTCAGCTGCGGGGTCATGTCGCGATCCTTGAGCGAGAAGACCTCGCGGGCGATGATCTCGCCGCCGACCTTCTTGATCTCGCGTTCGACGGAATCGACATACTGGGCGTAGAAGCCGACATCGAGCGCGCCGAGCACCGCGATCCGCTTCTGGCCCTTCCGCGCGATGAAGGTGCCGGCCGCCTGGCCGGTATAATCCGCCGGCGGACGCGTACGGACGAGATTCGGGATCTTCTTGGTGGTGATCGAGCGCTCGGCCGCATTGCCGACCAGCATCACGGCCTTTTCGTTGCCGATGAAGGACGCGACCGCGCTGGTCGAGCCCGAGCAGCAGAAGCCGAGGATGTATTTCACGCCATCGCGGTCGATCAGCTTCCGAACCGCGTTGGTGGCTTCGGTCGGGTTGGCCTTGTCGTCATAGGCGATGACATCGATCTTGTAGATATCCGGGCCGGCCTTGATGCCGCCTGCCGCATTGATTTCCTCGGCGGCCATTTTCACCGCATTCGCCTGCGGCAGGCCGTAAACAGCGCCGCCCCCGGTCAGGGCGTCGGCGACGCCGACAGTAAGCTTCTTTTCCGCCGCCAGCGACGAGCCGGCGACGAGAGTCAGCGCCAGGGCGGCGCAGGCACGCGTGAACTTGTGTTTGGACATGGTTTCCTCCGTTGTCGTTTCTTGTCGGTCAGTGACCGAGATAGGCACGCATCACATCCGGGTGGTTCTTGAGGGCGCCGGCAGCGCCCTCCATGACGATCCGCCCGGCTTCGAACAGGTAGGCGCGGTCCGCGAGGTTGAGCGCCATCATCGAATTCTGCTCCACCAGCAGGATGGTCACGCCCATCGCCTTGATCCGGGCGAGGGTCTCGAACACGCTGGCGACAATCTTCGGCGCGAGGCCCAGCGAGGGCTCGTCGAACAGGCAGATCCGGGGCCGCGCCATGAGTGCCCGCGCGATCGCCAGCATCTCCTGCTCGCCGCCGGAGAGCTTCCCCGCCGCCTGGGACTGGCGTTCCCGCAGGATCGGGAACATGTCCATCATCCGGGAGAGATCGGCTTCCTGCTCGGGGTCGGTGCGCGTATAGGCCCCCATGCGGAGGTTCTGGATCACGCTCATCTGCGGGAAAACCTGCCGCCCCTCGGGGCACATGGTGATGCCGGCGCGGACAATCGCATGGCCGCTTGCCCGGGTGATGTCATTCCCCTCGAACGAGATCGATCCGCCCGAGGCCGGCACCAGCCCGCAGATCGCCTTCAGCGTGGAGGATTTCCCGGCTCCGTTCGCGCCGATCAGCGCGACGCATTCGCCAGCGGCGACATCGAGACTGACGCCATGCACCACCTCGATGCCGCCATAGCTGACCTTGAGATCGCGGACACTCAGCATGTCAGGCCGCCTCGCCGAGATAGGCGTCGATGACGGCAGGGTTCGCGCGGATCTCGGCCGGGCTGCCTTCGGCGATCTTGGCGCCGAAATTCAGCACGACGATCCGGTCGCACAGCGCCATGATCAACGCCATGTGATGCTCGATGATCACCACCGCGATGCCGCGCTGGCGGATGCCGCGGATCAGTTCGGCAAGCTCCTGCCGCTCATGCTCCACCAGCCCGGCCGCCGGCTCGTCGACCAGCAGGATGCGCGGCTGCGCGGCCAGCGCCGTGGCGATCATCAGGAAGCGCTGCTGGCCGGAAGAAAGGCTCGCGACAGGACGATCCGCAACCGGGTGGAGCGCGCAGAGCCGGAGAACCTCGTCAACCTGGCTGTCGATATCCGCCTGTTCGCGCCGCCAGCTCCCGAATGGCAGGATCGATGCAAACGGATTGACCTGCCGGATCGCATGGCACCCCATGGCCACATGCTGGCGTACGGTGAATTCGGGGAAGACACGCGCCGTCTGGAAGGTGCGGCTCAGGCCCCGGCCGACGCGCTGCGCTTCCGGCAATCCCTCGATCGGCTCTCCGGCAAGGATGATCGAACCCGATGTCGGCGGAAACACGCCCGACAGGACATTGACCGTGGTTGATTTTCCGGAACCGTTCGGCCCGATCAGCCCGAGGATCTCGCCCGCCGAAACCGTGAAGGACAAATCCCGCACGGCCCTGACGCCACCGAAACTCTTGGCAAGGCTGTCCACGCGAAGGATCGGCTCGGTCATGATGCAGTTCCACCAGCGACACTACCCTTAGGAGTGTAGGCAGGTCCGGTGCCGGCGGGGTATCGCAAAGATTTGCGCTAGATATTCAATTTTTCGATGATACTCTGGCGCCAGAACAGAAGCCTTCAAGGCCGCCCATGGTCCGCATCCGGAATATCAATTCCATCCATGTCTTTGACAGCGTTGCACGATTTGGCAGCGTGACGAAGGCGGCCCATCATTCGGGCAGCACGCAGAGCTCGGTCAGCTACCATATCAAGAAACTCGAAGCCGATCTCGGCGTGGTGCTGTTCCGGCGCACGGCCCATGGGCTCGAACTGACCGAGGAGGGCGCGAGGCTGGCAAGCCATGTCGATGCGGGCCTCCGCCAGATCGGCAAGGGGATCGACGAGGTCGCGCGGCGCCATGCCACGGTCCGGGTGGCGCTGGTGCCGATGTTCGCGAGCCGCTTCGTCTCCTCGCGCATCAGCCGGCTCCAGCAATCCTGCCCGGATGTCGAGGTCGTGCTGCTCAACCACAACAACACATTTGTCGACTTCCCGGATCCGCGCAGCTTTGCCGATTTCGGCATCCAGTGGGGCCGTGGCAACTGGCCGAAATTCCATGCCGTCCGGCTGTGGGACGAAAGGCTCGTGGCGGTCTGCAGCCCGGATTACCGGGCACGGCTCGCTATCGGGCAGCCGGCGGATGTCCAGCGTTGCACCCTGCTCCATGTCGATGACAAACGGATGTGGGCGGAATGGATGGAGCGCTGCGGCACGAGCCTGCGGGCCGAGCAATCCAGCATGATGCTGGAGGACCGGCATTTCCAGCTCAGCTCGACCATCAACGGACTCGGGATTTCCCTGTTCGCGGAATGGCTGGTCCGGGGAGAGCTTGCCTCCGGCGCCCTTGTCAACCCGTTCGGCCAATCCTGGCCGACAAGCTTCAGCTACCACCTCGTGACACCGAAGGGCGCGCCCCTGCCCCCCGGCGCCAAACGCGTGCGGGACTGGTTCCTCAAGCTGGCCGGCGAGACGGCGCGGTAGCGGGTTCGCCGGCCCGGGCCGGAATGGCGGATATGGAATCGAAAACGCCGTCGGAGACCGATCCGCGGAGCGGAGCCCCTCTCCGTGACAATCTCCACTCCTTTGGAAGGGTCAGGCCTACGTGCCGGAATATCGACTGGATCTGCCAGACTTGCGAATTTGAGGTGTTTTCTGTCCCGTCAGTCCTCACGATTATGTTTCTATTAACGAATCCGGCCGCAATGTGTTCAAGCCCGCAAGGAGATCATCGATGAAGCACGAAGATCTTTCCGAGAATTTTTCTAGCAACTGGTTCACCAATCTCAAGTTGGTGTATAAGATTATCGTTGCACTCGCGGCACTTCTGCTACCATTGACCGCGTCAACAATTTACTCGATGCAACAAGTTGGCGTCGCAGATCAGAAGATCGACCACGTTGCCGAGCAGAGACTGCCAACATTGGTGCATCTCTCGACCATGGCATTCGAGCTCGCGGATTCGGTTGGCGCAGCGCGCGGATACATGCTCTCCGGCGACCCCGCCTTCCGCGAGGCGCGGGCAGCCTCGTGGAAATCCCTCGAAGAGCATCGCAAGGCCTATCGCGAGGAAGCGAAGACCTTCACCCAGGAGATCAACCGGACGCGCTGGGCCGAACTTGATGCGCTCCTCACCGAGATCCAGAGCCTCCAGGATCGCCTTGAAGCCTCGATCCCCGCCAACACGCGTGCCAGCGAAGCGCAGGTCAAGAGCTACGGCGAGACCCATGCACCGAAGATCCGCCGTGCCATCGAGATCATCGAGGGTGACGGCAAGGGCGATGAGGGCCTGAAGAAGCGCCAGGTCGCCCTCGCGATCAGCGAAATCCGCGAGGCCAGGGCCACCATCGATCACATGATCATCGCCAACGAGGTGCTTGCCGGCGTCGCCCTGCTCGTCGCGGCCCTCGTTGTCTTCCTGATGGTCCGTACGATCTCGCGCCCGATTGTGGCGATGACAGACGCGATGCGCGCGGTCGCGGCGAAGCAATACGGCACCGCCATTCCCGCCATGGGCCGGCGTAACGAGCTCGGCGCGATGGCCGGCGCGCTCGCCACCTTCCGCGACGGGCTGGTCGCCAATGACAGGATGGAGGAGGAATCCGCGCGCCGTCGCGAGCACGATGCCCGCCGCGCGGCGGAGATCGAGGCCGCAATCGGCGAGTTCGAGCGGACGGCGGAATCGGTCATGCTGACGATTTCCTCGGCCTCCACCGAACTTGCCGCCGCAGCCGACGATCTGACAAAGTCCGCCCGGGAATCAACCATGCAAGCCGCCAGCGTTGCAGCGGCTTCGCAGCAGGCCAGCACCAATGTCAGCGGTGTCGCGGCAGCCGGCGAGGAGCTCAACGCCACAGCGGGCGAGATCGCGCGGCAGCTGGAAACGGCGACGCATTCCATCCGCTTCTCGGTCGAGCGGATGCGCGCGACCGATACCGACATCCAGGCCCTTGCCCTTGCGGCGGACAAGATCGGCACGGTGGTGGAACTGATCAACAACCTCGCCGGGCAGACCAACCTTCTGGCGCTCAATGCGACGATCGAGGCCGCCCGCGCCGGCGAGGCAGGCCGCGGCTTCGCGGTTGTCGCCTCGGAGGTGAAGAACCTCGCGGCGCAGACCGGCAAGGCAACGACCGATATCGCCACGATCGTGAACGAGATCCGGAACGTGACCAACTCGACCATCGACTCGATCCAGGCGATCGACAGTTCGCTCCAGAGCATCGACCGCGTCAGTACCGAGATTTCCGGCACGGTCTCGCAGCAGCAGAGTGCGACGCTGGAAATCGCCGCCAATGTCCGCGAGGCCGCCAAGGGCACCGAGGATGTCACGCAGTCGATCGGCCATGTCTCCAGCGCAGCCGGCAACACGGCCGCGGCGTCGAGCCAGGTACTCAGTGCAGCGACGGAACTCGCACAGCAAGCCGAATCCATGCGCGAAAACGTCTCGTGCTTCCTGGCGCGGGTGCGCGCGGCCTGACCGCACGGCCCGCCGGCGCCCTCACGGCGCCCGGAAAAGGTTCCTGTACCGCGCCGGATGGGCGCGGAGATATTGCGATGCCGCGTTGACTGTGCCGCCGAGATGCGCGGCGGCATGCCACGGCCAGCGCGGATCGAACAGGATCGTCCGCGCGAGGCCGACCATATCGGCATCGCCATTGGCGACAATTGCCTCGGCATGCTCGAAACCGGTGATCAGCCCCACCGCCACGACCGGCAGGCCCACAGCTTCGCGGATTTTCCGCGCCAGCGGCACCTGGTAGCCGGGCCCGATCGGAATCGAGGCGCGGGGGTCGATACCGCCGCTCGAGACATTGATGGCGGCGCAACCCCGCGCCTTGAGTTCCCGCGCGAACCGGACCGAGCTGTCGATATCCCAGCCGCCCTCGATCCAGTCCGTCGCCGAGATGCGCACGCTGACGGGGCGCTCCGCCGGAATAACCGCGCGCACCGCCTCGAAGATCTCGAGGGGGAAGCGCATCCGGTTCTCGAGGCTCCCGCCATAGGCATCCTCGCGCCGGTTCGAGATGGGCGAGAGGAAATTATGCAGCAGATAGCCATGCGCGGCATGGAGCTGGATGCCGTCCAGCCCGAGCCCGACAGCGCGCCGGGCCGAGGCCACGAAGGCATCGCGGATGCGCTCCATCCCGGCCCGGTCGAGGATTTCGGAGGGATGGTCGCCCTCGATCATCGGATGGGCGCTGGGCGCGACAGGCTGCCAGCCATCGGCCGCATCCGGCGGGATCTGCCGTCCGCCCCGCCAGGGCCGGTCTGACGAGGCCTTGCGCCCGGCATGCCCGAGCTGCAGCACAAGCGGGATGCCCGACCACGCGCGGACGCTGTCCAGCATGGCCTTCATCGCCGCCTCCGTGGCATCGTCATAGAGGCCGACGCAGGCCGGCGTGATGCGGCCGATCGGCTCGACCGCGGTCGCCTCGATAGTCAGTGCGCCAGCACCCGACTGTGCCAGCATCCCGTAATGCTGGATGTGCCAGGCATTCATGCAGCCATCGGCCGCCGAATACTGGCACATCGGGGAAATGACGATCCGGTTGGAGAGATCGATGCCGCCGACATGCAGCGGCGTGAACAATTGGGGTGAAGCCAAGGGAGGACTCATCCATGCGGGGAGGGAAAACCGAAGGGCGACGGGCCGACCACGCGAAGGGCCAGCCAACTGAATACATTATGCACGGCGCTGGGGACGAGGCAATCCGGCTGGCCGGGGCTGCGACCCCACCGCCCCGATCCGGCGGATTTCCGCCATCTCCTCGGCCCCTTCCGGCGGGATTCCGCCGGCCCCGGAAAGTCAGACTATCATCAAGCTATTGTTATTAATCGACTATTCTGGAAACCAGCCTCTGGCATGACGCATGCTGGTCCCGTGGGTGGAAATGCGCCGTTCCGAGAATGCGCATCCATCAAGGGAGATGACCATGTTCAAGCCGATCCGCCTTCTTGCCAAATCCGTCCTTGCGACATCGATCCTCGCGCTGTTGCCGGCCACAGCCGCACTCGCGCAGACCTATCCGTCCAAGCCGGTCTCGCTGATCGTGCCCTTCGCCGCCGGCGGCCCGACCGACACCATCGCCCGGCTTTACGGCGAACAGCTTTCCAAGACCCTCGGCCAGCCCTTCCTCGTCGAGAATGTCGTCGGCGCCGGCGGCGTGACGGGGACCAACCGCGCCGTCAAGGCTGCGCCGGATGGCTATACGTTCCTCGTCCATAACGTGGCCCCGCATGTGGCCGGCCCGGCCCTCTATGCCGGTGCAACCTACAGCCCGGTCTCGGATTTCGAGCCCGTTGCCTCGCTGGCCGAAGCGGCGATCTACATCGTCGTCCGCAAGGATTTCCCGGCGAAGACGCTCAAGGAATTCCTCGATTACGGCAAGGCCAATCCGGGCAAGATCAGCTTCGCCTCGGCCGGTTCCGGCTCGGCGACGCATCTCGCCTGCGAATTGCTGAAGCTGAAGGCCGGCATCGACATGCTGCACATCCCCTATCGCGGCACGGGCCCGGCACTCAATGACCTGATCTCCGGCAAGGTCGACATGATGTGCGACCAGGGGCTGAATGTCGGCGGGCAACTCAAGGCGGCCGCTGTCCGGGCGCTGGCCATTGCGCAGGATGCCCGCTCGAAGGCCTTCCCGGATGTCCCGACGACCAAGGAAGCCGGCCTCGAAGGGCTGATCGTCAATGCCTCGACCGCGATCTATGCGCCGAAAGGCACCCCGGCGCCGGTCATCAAGGCGGTGAGCGAGGCGCTCGACAAGGCCGGGCGTTCCGAGCTGATCACCCTGCGGCTGCAACAGCTGGTCTCCGAGCGCCCCTCCGGCGACCGGATGACCCCGGAAGGCCTGAAGCGCTTCACGGCCGAGGAATTTGCCAAGTGGACAACCACCATCAAGTCCTCTGGTATCAAGATCAACTGAGGGTAATGTCGGCCCGGATGGCCCTCAGGCCATCCGGGGATGACGGATCGTGCAGCCAGCGCAAAGACCCATGACAGCCGCGATGACATCCGCCCTGATGGCGGGTGTCATTCTGCTTCTGGCTGCCGGAGGCTCGTTCTGGGCCTGGCTCTGGACAGGACGGGCCATTGTCGATACCGCGCGTGACCGGCTGACCCTGTACGAAACCTCGCTCGACGCCGCGGTGGAGCGCTTCCGCTACCTGCCGGAATTCATGGCCCTGACGGAACCCGTGCGGGCCTTGCTCGAAGCGCCCGATCCCACTCGTGCTGTGCAGGCCGATGCCCATCTCCTGCGCATCGCCCGCTCCGCCGGCGCCGACGTGCTCTTCGTGATGAATGCGGACGGGCTGACCCTGGCCGCCAGCAATGCCGGCGAGCCCACCTCCTTCGTCGGCCAGAACTACGCCTTCCGGCCCTATTACCGCGCGGCGATCGAGGCCGGTTCCGGGCGCTACTACGCCGTGGGCGCCACGACGGGGAAGCCCGGCTATTTCCTCGCCTCGCGGATTGACGGGCCGCAGGGCCCGCTCGGCGTGGCGGTGGTCAAGGTCGATCTGGCCCCGCTGGAAGCGGAATGGCGGCGCACCGCCGAGAAGGTTGCGCTTGTCGACGAGCAAGGCGTCGTCTTCCTCGCCACCGATCCGGCTTGGCTCTACCACCCGCTGGCACCACTGGCGCCGGACGCCCTGCGCTATCTGGAGGAGACGCGGAAATACGGCTCACCGCCCCAGATTGGCCCGCCCTTGACGCAAGGCAGCAGCACCCGCTTCGGCCTGGCGCTGACCACGCTGCAGCCGGCTCCCGGTCAGGCCGAGACGCTGTTCGAACTGGCCCATCCCCTCCCCGGCCATGGCTGGCGGCTGATGCTGCTGGCCCCGGTGACGCGGGCCAGTGAAATGGCCTCGCTCGCCGCCTTCTCGGTGCTGGTTCTCGGCCTTGTCGCCTTTCTGGCCAGCACCGTCCTTGCCCAGCGCCGGGCCCATGCCCGGGCGCGGGAGCGCGCCCATGCCGAGCTGGAACGGCGGGTGGAGGAACGCACCCTCGCCCTGCGCGAGGCGCAGGACGGGCTGGTCCAGAGCGCCAAGCTGGCCGGCCTCGGCCAGGGCCTTGCGGGCATCGCCCATGAAATGGCACAGCCTCTCGCGGCAATGCGTGTCTCGCTGGCCAGCCTCGCCCATTTCATCGGCACGGGCGACAAGCCCAAGGCGCTGGGGACCGCCGAGGGCCTCGCTGCCATCGCCGACCGGGTGGAGAAACTTGCGGCGCAGCTGCGCAACTTCGCCCGGCCGGACAAGGAAGCGCCACGGCGGGTCAGCCTGCAGGATCTCGTCCATGGCGCCGTCTCGCTGATCGAGCATCGCCTCAAGGCGCAGGACATCACGCTGGCGCGGCATCTTCCGGCCGGACCGGTGGTTGTCGAGGCAAGGCCAAACCGTCTCGAACAAGTCATCGTCAACCTGCTCGCCAATGCGATTGATGCCAGCGAGGAAGCGGCGCGGCTGGAACCGCGCGCACGGCGGATCGATGTCACTTTGACCATTGAGGAGGGCGATGCCTGCCTCCGCGTCGAGGATGAGGGCCCGGGCCTCGGTGACCTCTCCCCGGACCGGGTGTTCGAGCCCTTCTTCTCCACCAAGGCCACCGGGCGCGGCCTCGGCCTTGGCTTG
Organism: Rhabdaerophilum sp. SD176; assembly: GCF_030143245.1. Taxonomy (GTDB): domain Bacteria; phylum Pseudomonadota; class Alphaproteobacteria; order Rhizobiales; family Beijerinckiaceae; genus Rhabdaerophilum. The sequence goes on from NZ_JARJNS010000007.1 coordinate 22,166, forward strand.
TCGATCTCGCGTGGCATCATGGCGGAGCATGGCGGCCGGCTGGGCCTTTCCCCACGCGTTGCGCGCGGCGTTGCGGCCGAATTGCGATTGCCCCTCGCACCCAGGGAAGGCGATGCCCGATGAGCCCCAACCCCGCCCCGCCTCAACCCGGCCGGATCCTTGTCGTCGAGGATGACCGCATGGTCCGCCGCGCTCTTGTCGAATGGCTCGGCATTGCCGGGCACCATGTCATCGAGGCGGAGGATGGTGCATCGGCCCTCGCGCAACTGCCGCAGGCATCGCCGGAACTCGTGCTGTCGGATATCCGCATGCCCGGCCTCTCCGGCCTCGACCTGCTGGCCCGGATCCGCGCCGTCGATTCCGATCTTCCGGTGGTGCTCGTCACCGGCCATGGCGACGTCCCGATGGCAGTCGCCGCGATGCAGGGCGGCGCGCATGATTTCGTGACGAAACCTTACGATCCGGACCATCTCGCCGCCATCATCGCGCGCGCGCTCACCTTCCGCCGGCTGCGGGCCGAACTCGCCGCCCTGCGCAGCGGTGCAGCGGGTGCAGGCCCGATCGAGGCGCGGCTGCTTGGCCCCTCGCGGGCGATGGAGCAGGTCCGGCGGCAGGCACTGAAACTGGCGGCCCTGCCGGTGGATGTGCTCCTTATCGGCGAGACCGGCACCGGCAAGGACGTTCTCGCCGAGGCGCTCCACGCCGCGAGCCCGAGGGCGCGCGGGCCCTTCGTGGCTTTGAACTGTGCCGCAATCCCTGCCGACCTCGCCGAAAGCGAGCTGTTCGGCCACGAGGACGGCGCCTTTACGGGGGCGAGAGCCGCACGGGCCGGCAAGTTCGAGGCGGCGCAGGGCGGCACGATCTTCCTCGACGAGATCGAGAGCATGCCGCTGGCGCTGCAGGTCAAGGTTTTGCGTGTCCTCCAGGAAAGGCAGGTCGAGCGCCTCGGCTCCAACAAGCCGCGCCCGCTCGACTTGCGCGTCATCGCCGCCACGAAGGCCGATCTGCGCAAGGCCAGCGAGGACGGGCGCTTCCGGGCGGACCTGTTCTACCGCCTGAACGGCGCGGAACTGCATCTGCCCCCGCTCCGCGCGCGGGATCAGGACGCATTGCTGCTCTTCGAGCTTTTTGCCAGCCGGGCGGCCCGCAGCCAGAACCTGCCGGTGCCGCAACTCGCCCTCGCGGATCGCGAGGCGATCCTTGCCCATGCCTGGCCTGGCAATGTGCGTGAACTGAAGGCCGTCGCCGAGCGCTTCGCCTACGGGCTTGTCGAACCTCAGGGCGGGCTGGCGCGGCTTCTTGCGGGTGCGCATGCCGCTGAGGCCGGAGGCGCGGGCCTGATATCGCGGCTGGAAGAGTACGAGCGCATGCTCATCCGCGCCGCTCTGGCTGAATCCGGCGGCACCGTCTCTGCCGCAGCCGAGCGGTTGGGCCTGCCGCGCCGCACCCTGAGCGACCGGATGGCCCGTTTGGGCCTGACCCCGGGCGAGGCCGGCGGCTGAGCGGAACGCTGCGGCTCAACCCGCCCGCAGAGCCGCGGTCAGCCGGGAAGCCGAAGCCAGCACGAGCGCGGTCAGCCGAGGCACCGCAATGGAATCGAACCGGGTAATCGGCCCGGAAAGACCAAGCGCGCCGAGCAGCACGCCATCCGCGCCGAAAACCGGCGCCGCCACGGCCGCGCTGTCCGGATCGCGCTCGCCCCGCGACACGGCATGGCCAACCGCACGGATCTCTGCGGCGCGCGGGTGGTCGCTGCCAGACCAGGTGGCCAGCACATGGCCGCTGGCGCCGATGGCGAGCGGCAGCAGGCTGCCCTCCTCGAGATGGGAGCGCAGCGCGCGCGGGCCGTTGACGCGATAGAGGCAGAGCCGGGCCTCGCCCTCGCGGACATAGAAGGCGGCGGTCTCGCCCGATTCGCGCGAGAGGGATTGCAATTCAGGCCGGATCACCGCCTCGAGCGGAAACCCGAGCCGGTAGATCCGCGCCAGCGGCAGCACGGCCGGGCCGAGCCGGAACCGGCCATCGGCCTCGCGCCGCAGAAAGCCGAACCGCTCGAGTGACCCGGACAGCCGGAGCACGGTGCTGGGATAAAGCCCTGCCGCCTCGGCCAGTTCCTTGAGGGTGAGATGCGTGCGCCCCTCGCCGAAACAGGCGAGCAGAGCGAGCGCCCGTTCCACCGCCTCGACGCGCGGCAGCTCGGATCCATCCCCCTTGCGCGGCTTGGGCGGTCGCCCGGCCATGATCCCCCTCACTCCTCTTGACGACAGACCGTCGATGGTCTTTTCTAAAAACAGAATAATAATTCTGTCTAGCGGAATTTTTGATGGCCCAACCTGACATCACCATCAGCGAGGTCGGCCCGCGGGACGGGCTGCAGAGCATCGCCCGGATCATGCCAACCGAGGCCAAGCAACGCTGGATCCGCGCCCTTGCCGCTTCCGGGCTGCGCGAGATCGAGGTCGGTTCTTTCGTGAACCCCAAGCGCCTGCCGCAAATGGCCGATACCGCCGAGGTGGTGGCCGACGCGATCACCCTGCCCGACCTGTCGGTCATCGCGCTGGTGCCGAACCTCGTCGGCGCAGAACGGGCTTTCGCAGCTGGCGCCCATCGCGTCTCGATGCCGGTCTCGGTGTCGGAGTCGCATTCACGCCAGAACATCAACCGCTCGTCGGAGGAGGCCATCGCCGAAGTCCGGGCGGTAGCCGCCTTGCGGAACAGCCTGCCGGATGCCGCCCGTCGCGGCGTCGAGGTCGGGCTGTCGACGGCCTTCGGCTGCACGATCGAGGGCATGATCGACGAGGACCGCGTCATCCGCTTCGCCGTGCTGGCGGCCGAAGCCGGCGCGGATTCGGTAGGCCTCTCGGATACGACCGGCATGGGCAATCCGGCGCAGGTCAAACGGCTCTTCACCCGGCTCCGGTCCGAACTGGGCAGCAAGGCCGGCGGCGCGCATCTCCACAACACGCGCGGCCAGGGCCTCGCCAATGTTGTCGCGGCTCTGGAAGCCGGCGTCACCACCTTCGATTCCTCGCTGGCCGGCCTGGGCGGCTGCCCCTATGCCCCGGGCGCGACGGGCAATATCGTGACGGAGGATCTCGTCTTCATGCTGGAAGCCTCGGGCCTGACCACCGGGATTGACATTGACCGCCTCGTCGCGGCGCGCGCCATCCTCGCCGAGGCCCTGCCGGACGAGCCACTCTACGGCCACGTCGCCGAAGCCGGCCTGCCCAAGGGCTTCGTCTATGCCGGAGGCCGGACATGACAGGCCCGTCGCCGCTGGCCGGCATCCGCGTTGTCGAATTCTCCCACATGGTCATGGGGCCGAGTTGCGGGCTGGTCCTTGCCGATCTCGGCGCCGATGTCATCAAGGTCGAGCCGGCCGGCGCCGGCGACAATACCCGCCGCCTTGCCGGGTCGGGCGCGGGCTTCTTCGTCAGCTTCAACCGCAACAAGCGCTCCATCGCGCTCGACCTGAAATCGCCGCGCGGCCTGGCGCTGGTCCGCCGCCTGATCGCATCGGCGGATGTGATGACCGAGAATTTCCGTCCCGGCGCGCTCGAGGCGCTCGGCCTCGGCTACGAAGCCCTGAAGGCCGAAAACCCCCGGCTGATCCATTGCTCGCTCAAGGGCTTCCTGACCGGCCCCTACGAGAACCGCGCCGCCCTCGATGAAGTGGTGCAGATGCTTGGCGGCCTCGCCTACATGACCGGTCCGCCCGGCCGCCCGCTCCGGGCCGGCGCCTCGGTGAACGACATCATGGGCGGCATGTTCGCGGCAATCGGCATCCTCGCCGCACTCCATGAGCGGCAGACCACCGGTCTCGGTCGCTCGGTGAAGGCGGGCCTGTTCGAGAACTGCATCTACCTCATGTCGACGCATATGATGCAATATGCCGTCACCGGCAAACCGGCCGCGCCGATGCCGAACCGGCTTGCCGCCTGGGCGGTCTATGATGTGTTCGATGTCGCCGATGGCAGCCAGGTCTTTGTCGGTGTCGTTTCGGATACGCAATGGTCGGCCTTCTGCGCGGCTTTCGGGCTCGAGGACCTGCTGGCCGACCCGGCCCTCGCCACCAACCGCGACCGCGTGCTGGCGCGGGAGCGTTTCATGCCCCGCCTGCGCACGCTCTTCGCCGGCCGGTCACGAGCGGAGATCCTGGCCGAATGCGAGCGGATCGGCCTCCCCTTCGCGCCGATCAACCGCCCGGAAGACATGTTCGACGATCCCCATCTCAACCATCCCGGCGCGATGGTGCCGGTGACGATCCCCGGCGGCGCCTCGGCCCGCGTACCGGCCCTGCCGCTCGAATTCGACGGCAAGCGCCCCGGCCTCCGCCACGACATCCCGAAAGCGGGCGAACAGGGAATCGCGCTCTGCCGCGAACTCGGCCTCGGCGAGGACGAGATCGAGGCCCTTCTCGTGGAAGGCGCGATGACGGTCGCCCAGGCCTGAAACCCGATGAGCCTGAAACGCGAACAGCCGGCGCGAGGCCGGCTGTCCGATCTTCAGGGCTGGCGGCAGCCTCAGGCGAGGTCGAACCGATCGAGATTCATGACCTTGGTCCAGGCGGCGACGAAATCCTTCACGAATTTCGCTTCGCCATCGCGCGCGGCATAGACCTCGGCCAGGGCCCGGAGCTGGGAATTCGAACCGAAGACCAGATCGACCCGGGTACCCGTCCAGGTCACGGCGCCGGTCTTGCGATCACGGCCCTCGAACAGATCCTCCGCTGGCGTCACCGGCTTCCAGGCCGTGCCCATATCGAGCAGGTTGACGAAAAAGTCGTTCGTCAACTGGCCCGGGCGGCGGGTGAAGACACCATGTGCCGCGCCGCCGGCATTGGCGCCGAGCACGCGCAGCCCGCCGACCAGCACCGTCATTTCCGGCGCCGTCAGGGTGAGAAGCTGCGCCCGGTCGACCAGCATTTCCTCGGCCGAGACGGAGTATTCCTTCTTCTGCCAGTTGCGGAAGCCATCGGCCTGCGGCTCCAGCACCGAGAAGGACTCGGCATCGGTCTGGTCCTGGGTCGCATCGGTACGGCCCGGGGTGAACGGCACCTCGACCGCAAAGCCGGCATCGCGCGCCGCCTTCTCGACCGCTGCCGAACCGCCGAGCACGATCAGGTCGGCCAGCGAGACGCGCTTGGCGCCCGTCTGGGCGGCATTGAACGCGGCCTGAATGCCCTCCAGAACGCTGATCGCCTCGGCCAGTTCGGCCGGCTCGTTGACAGCCCAGTCCTTCTGCGGGGCAAGGCGGAGGCGCGCACCATTGGCACCGCCGCGCATATCCGAACCGCGGAAGGTCGAGGCCGAGGCCCAGGCCGTGGCGACGAGGCGCGACAGCGAAAGGCCCGAGGCGAGGATCTTCGTCTTGAGGTCGGCAATATCCGCCGCATCGACGAGCGGATGATCCGCCTGCGGCAGCGGGTCCTGCCAGATCAGATCTTCCGCCGGCACTTCGGGGCCGAGATAGAGGCTCTTCGGCCCCATATCGCGATGGGTCAGCTTGAACCAGGCCCGCGCGAAGGCATCGGCGAAGGCGGCCGGATCCTTGTGGAAGCGGCGCGAAATCGGCTCGTAGATCGGATCCATCCGCATCGCCATGTCGGCGGTGGTCATGATGGTGATCTGTTTCTTCGAGGGATCATGCGGCATTGGCGCCATGTCCGCCTCGGACACGTTCTTGGGCACCCATTGCCAGGCACCGGCCGGGCTCTTGGTGAGTTCCCACTCGTAGCCGAACAGCATGTCGAAATAGCCGTTGTCCCAGCGGATCGGGTTCGGCGTCCACGCGCCCTCGATGCCCGAGGTGATCGTGTCATCGCCCATGCCGCTGGCATAGCGGCTCGTCCAGCCAAGGCCCTGTTCGGCAAGGCCCGCACCTTCCGGCTCGGGCCCGACAAGGGCGGCATCGCCCGCACCATGGCAGCGGCCGAACGTGTGGCCGCCGGCGGTGAGCGCGACCGTTTCCTCGTCATTCATCGCCATGCGGGCGAAGGTCTCGCGGATGTCGCGGCCCGAAGCCACCGGATCCGGCTTGCCGTTCGGCCCTTCCGGATTGACGTAGATCAGGCCCATCTGCACCGCCGCCAGCGGGTTCTCGAGGAACCGGTCGCCGGAATAACGCTTGTCGCCGAGCCAGCTGTCCTCGGTGCCCCAGTAGATGTCCTCTTCCGGCTCCCAGACATCGGCGCGGCCACCGCCGAACCCGAACGTCTTGAAGCCCATCGATTCCATGGCGACATTGCCGGCCAGGATCATCAGATCGGCCCAGGAAATCGCGTTGCCGTATTTCTGCTTGATCGGCCAGAGCAGGCGGCGCGCCTTGTCGAGATTGGCATTGTCCGGCCAGCTGTTCAGCGGAGCAAAACGCTGCGTGCCCGAGCGGGCGCCACCGCGGCCATCGCCCGTCCGGTAGGTGCCGGCGCTGTGCCAGGCCATGCGGATGAAGAGCGGGCCGTAATGGCCGTAATCGGCCGGCCACCAGCTCTGCGAATCCGTCATCAGGGCATGGAGATCATGCTTGAGGGCGGTGTAGTCGAGGCCCTTGAAGGCCTTGGCATAGTCGAAGCCCCGGTCCATCGGGTTCGACAGCGCCGTGTTCTGGTGGAGGATCTTCAGGTTGAGCTGCTTGGGCCACCAGTCGCGGTTCGACCGCCCGCCGAAGATCACATTGCCCCCGCCGCCATGCATGACGGGGCAGCCGCCTTTCGGGGTTCCGCTGGTTCCATCCATGATGCTCTCCAATCGTGCCGGTTGTTCTGAACAGGTTGCGGGACACTACCGGCCGGGGGTGACGGAATTTCGTCAGGTCGCGACGGAGGTCCGGAAGACTGGAACGCTTCTAGCAAGCCGGAACGATTAGATTAAGTTTTATTTTCTGATCGCTGTGATAAGTTTTGCTATGCTCAATCTGACCCTGCGGCAGCTGCGTTATTTCGAAGCCCTCGCCCGGCATGGCCATTTCGGCCGCGCGGCCGAGGCCTGCGCCATTTCCCAACCGGCCTTGTCGATGCAGATCCGCGAACTGGAGCAGGCGCTCGGCACCGGCCTGTTCGAACGCGGCGCGCGGCAGGTCCGGCTCACGGCCTTCGGCGAGGAAGTCGCGCAGCGGGCCCGCGATATCCTGCGCGCGGTCGACGAACTGGGCGATCTCGCCCGCGGCGCGCAGGAAGGCCTCGCCGGACGGCTGCGCATCGGCATCATCCCCACTGTCGCGCCTTATCTCCTGCCGCGGATCATCGCCGATCTGACGCGCGTTCACCCGGCGCTTGACCTGCATGTCCGCGAGACGATGACGCCCAAGCTGATCGAGGAACTGAACGAGGGCCGGCTCGACACGGCCATCGTGGCGTTGCCGGTCTCGGAAGCCTCGCTCGAGGAAGTGGCGTTGTTTTCGGAAAGCTTTGTACTGGTCCGGCCGGGCGATCAGGAAGGCCTGCCGGTGCCGGACCGGCGGCAATTGCCCGAAATGCGCCTGCTCCTGCTGGAGGAGGGCCATTGCTTCCGGGACCAGGCGCTTGCCTTCTGCCACATGCCCTCGTCCCGCCCGCGGGAATGGCTGGATGGCTCGTCGCTATCCACGCTCGTGCAGATGGTCGGGGCCGGCATCGGCATCACGCTGATCCCGGAAATGGCGCTGGCGGTGGAAACGCGCTCGGCCCCGGTTTCCGTGGTGCGGTTCGAGGGCGAGCAGCCCTCGCGCACCATCGGCATGGTCTGGCGGCGCAAGAACCCGCTCGCGCCGCGCCTTGCCGGCATCGCGGCTCTGGTCAAGGACGCGGCGGCCAGCCCTGGCTAGGAGGCCTCAACCCGCCCGCGCCACGCCGATGAAGCGCTCGACTTCCTGCTGGACGATGCCCGAACTGCCGGCCACGCGCTCGGCGCTCTCGCGCACTTTCCGCGTCACCTCGTCGACCCGGCTCATCTTTTCCTGCAGCGAACCGAGCGAAGCCGTCACGCCGGCGGCATTGGAGGCCGCATCCTGCATCGTCCCGGAAATCTGCTGCGTCGTCGCATCCTGTTCCTCGATGGCCGCGGCGATCGAGGTCATGAACTGGTCGATCTCGACCACCCGGCCGACAATCACATCGATCCCGCCGGCCGAGGCCTTGGTCGCGCTCTGGACGGCCTGGATCTGCTGGCGGATTTCCTCGGTGGCCGCTGCGGTCTGGGCGGCGAGGGTCTTCACTTCCTGCGCCACAACCGCGAAACCGCGTCCGGCCTCGCCGGCCCGTGCCGCCTCGATTGTCGCATTCAGCGCAAGCAGGTTGGTCTGCGAGGCGAGGCTTTCAATGAGCGTGATCACATCGCCGATCCGCAGGCTCGCCTCGGTGAGTTCGGCCATGCTCGCGCGTGATCCCTCGCCGGACTGGCGGACCGCGCCGAGCGCCTCGCTCGTGCTCTGGACCTGATTGGCGATCTCGCCGATCGACCGCGACAATTCACTGATCGACAGCGCAAGGTTCGAGACATTCGCCGCCGCATCGCTGGCCGAGCGCGCCGCCTCCGCCATGCCGTCCTGCGCGGCATCGGCAATGCCCGACAGCCCTTCCGCCGCCTGCCGCATGTCGTTGGATTGCATCCCCGCATCCTCGAGCGTGCGGCGGATCGCCGGCTCGAAGCCATGGATCGCCTGTTCCAGCGCCTGCCGGCGCGCGCCTTCTTCCTGTTGCTGGCGGGCAACATCCTCGCCGAGCGCCTGCGCCTTGCGTCCGGCCTCGATCACGGCTTCCATCGACGCCTTGCTGACGGCAAAGGCTCTTTCCAGCATCATGACGAGCAGGATCAAGGCTCCGGCTTCCACGATCAGGATCACCGCATGGACAATGACCCGGAGGAAATCCGCTCCGGCATTGAACACGGCGGCGGGCATCAGGAAATTCAGTCCGAGATGATGTACCGCGACGACCAGGGTGGCGGCGACGATGCTCGGCCAGCAGCACAGCCCGGCCACAAGACCGAGCGCCGCGAAGAAGGCCATATGGATATCCATCTGGTAGGCATGCCCGGACAGGACCCCCAGCAGCAGCATCACCTGCCCCATCAGCGTCGTTGCCAGCAGGTTGCGCGTCCAGAGGGATTCCGGCCGCATCCGCAGGGTCAGCGTCGCGCCGACCAGCAGCACCAGGCTGGCCAGCGCCGGCAGGGTGCCGAATTCACGGGTGAACCCGATCAGCGTGACGAGCGCCAGCAGGGCGGCCTGCGCCCCGAGAATGTAGGCGGCGGAGATCCGGCGGATACCGGCCATGTCGAGCGCCGGGGTGATCGTGCCGGCGGAAGCATTCGGGGTCACGGGGTACATCCTGTGTAAAGATCGCCATTGAGAACGAGGAAGGCGCCGGCCGCATAAAGCCGTCGCACGAGATCGGGGCCATCCGCCGCCACCAGCAGCGTGCCGTCGAACCGGCCCCTTGCCAGCAGGCGGGCATCGGCCGTCGCGAGGATCTGCATGGCTTCGGCCTCGCCGCGCCAGGGCGGCGCGATCAGCAGCAGCGGCGTCGCCGCGCGCGGTATCGTCGCCACACCGAGCGGCAGGGCGAGGGCGACCAGGGCGCTGGCGAGAATCGACCGGAACCGGACATCGAGGGCCATGCTTTCGGTCTAGACCGGAAAGGTTAATGCCCACTCACCATAAGGGTGATTCCGCATCATCAGAGCCTCGATGCGGGAGCGCGCACGGCCCGGCGGTTAACCGGTCCGACGGCCCTCAGCATCGATGAGCAACTCCCCGTCCTCCTTGCGGAACGGGCCCGGCGGCAGGCGGTCCAACAGGTCGAGCACGGTCTGGCTGGGCCGGCAGAGCTTAACCCCGCGCGGAGTACAGACGATCGGCCGGTTCACCAGCACCGGATGGACCAGCATCGCCGCGATCAGCGCCTCATCCGTCACGCCCGGGTCAAGCAGACCCAGCTCGGCCGCCGGCGATTTGGTCTCGCGCAGGGCCTTGCGCGGCGTGAGGCCGGCCGCGGCGAAGAGGCCGAGCAGCTGCGGCCGCGTCCAGCCCGTCTCGAGATAGGGAATGACCACCGGCGCATACCCGGCCGCCTCGAGAATGGCCAGCACATTGCGGGATGTGCCGCAGGACGGGTTGTGGTGGATGACCACGGGAAAGGAGTCAGCCATCGTTTGTCTCCTCGGCACCGGCCAGCCAGCTCTCGGCCTGCCAGGCGGCCAGCGCGCCGATCGCCTGCATGATCATAAAGGCCGGCACATCGGCCAGCGCGATACCCGCGAAACTCGGCGTGAAGGCGCGGGACAGCGTGACGGCAGGATTGGCGAAGGAGGTCGAGGCCGTGAACCAGTAGGCCCCCGTAATGACAAGGCCCACAATCACAGCGACATTGCCCGCCTTGTGCCGGAGCGTCATCAGGATCGCCAGGACGAGGGTGAAGCTGGCCACGACTTCCGAGAACCAGAGCGCCGCTCCGGTGCGGGTGGCCCCGCCGGTCATCAGGGGTGCCATGCCGAACATCAGATGCGCTGCGACGGTTCCCGCCAGCCCGCCCAGGACCTGGGCGGCGATGTAGGGCGCCAGCCATCGGCCGGGCAATTCCTTGCGAAGCATGAAGACGAGGCTGACAACCGGGTTGAAATGCGCGCCTGAAACCGGACCGAACATCGTGATCAGCACGACAAGCATCGCGCCGGTGGCCAGCGCATTGGCCATGAGCTGCACACCGACATCGCGGCTGAGCTGCGTCGCCATGATGCCGGATCCGATCACCGTGGCGACAAGCAGGGCGGTCCCCAGCGCCTCGGCAAAAAGCCGCGCCCGCAAAACCATCGCTGAACTCCTCCTGACCGGCCCGGTTCCCATTCCGCTAGGCCCCCGACTTGACGATCCGATGACAGGTCAGCCGCGCGGCGGCGGAGCGATGCCATGGTGGCGGCAGAAGTCTTCGAGCCGGTGGAACGCCGCCTCCTTGACCGGGCCATAGCCGCGCAGATCCATCGGCGCCTCGGCCAGCGGCACCAACGCCGCCACGCCCCGTTCCGGCAAGGCGGCGATCCATTCCGCAATCCGCGCCTCGTACCAGCCGATCAGCGCCCGCTCCATCCGCCGCTCAGGCGTGTGGCCGAACGGATCGAACAGCGTGCCACGCAGGCGCTTCATCGGCGCGAGCAGGCGGAAAGCACCCTGCATCCAGCCCCCGAAAGCGCGCTTGCGCGGCCGACCCCGCGCATCCGTGCCGCCCGGCAGCAGCGGCGGCGCGAGATGGTAGCGCAGGGTGAAATCACCCTCGAAATCCCGGGCGATCTGCTCGGCAAACCCGCTTTTCGCATGAAGCCGCGCGACCTCGTATTCATCCTTGTAGGCCATCAGCTTGAAGAGGCTGCGCGCCACGGCCTCGGTCAGACGGGTGGAACCGAAGGGCGCTTCGGCCTGCCGCATCGCCTCGACCTGGCGGGCGAAACGGGCGGCATAGGCCGCGTTCTGGTAGGCGGTGAGGAAGTCAACGCGGCGCGAGACGAGGGATTCAGGCGTTTCCGGCGCAGGCCTTTCTGCGATCTCCAGCCGCTCAGGGCCAGCCATCGCCATTCGTCCGAGCGTGAAGGCCTCGCGGTTTTGCGCCACCGCCACGCCGTTGAGCATGATCGCCCGCTCGATCGCCGGCAGGGAAAGCGGCAGCAGGCCCTGCTGCCAGGCCGCGCCGAACAGGATCATGTTGGCGAAGACCGCATCGCCCAGCCAGTGCTCGGCCAGCCGGTTGGCATCGAAGGCCTCGATCATCCCCTCGCCGGTCACGCGGGTGATCGCCGCCAGCCGCGCATCCACGGCAAGATCGGCATCCCGCCGCCGCACCACATCGCCGGTCGGCATCTCGGCAAGGTTCACCACGCCGCGCATCCCGGCTCGATAGGTGCCGGAGGCCTTGGGCGAGGAGGAGACGACGATATCGCCGCCGATCAGCGCATCCGCCGCGCCCTGGTCGATCCGCACCTGCCGGAGATCCTCCGGCCGCGCCGCCAGCCGGAGATAGGAGAGCACGGGCCCGAATTTCTGCGCGAAACCGGTGAAATCGAGCACCGAAACACCGCGCCCCTCGAGATGGGCGGCCATCGCGGCCACCGCCCCGATGGTGATGACGCCGGTGCCCCCGACCCCGGTAATCAGCACGTCCCAGCCCTGCGCAAGATCCGGCAGGACCGGCATCGGCAAGCTGCCGGCCTCGGGCAGCGCGCGCCCGGCCGGCTTGCGCCGCCGCCCGCCCTCCACCGTGACGAAGCTTGGGCAGAACCCGTCGAGGCAGGAGAAATCCTTGTTGCAATTGGAGAGGTTGATCTGCCGCTTGCGGCCGAACGGCGTCTCTTTCGGCTCGACGGAAAGGCAGTTCGACTGCACCGAGCAATCACCGCAGCCCTCGCAGACGAGATCATTGATCACCACGAACCGCGCCGGATCCGGCATCTGCCCGCGCTTGCGGCGGCGACGCTTCTCCGTGGCGCAGGTCTGGGCATAGATCAGCACGCTGACGCCGGGCACCTCGCGCAATTCGCGCTGGAGCGCATCCATCGCCTCGCGCGGATGGAGCGTCGTGCCGGCGGGAAAGGCGCCAGGCGCGAAAGCCTCGGGCGTATCGGAGACCACGGCGATGCGCTCCACCCCCTCCGCCCGGACGGAATGGGCGATGCCCTCGACCGAGATCGGCCCGTCCACCGGCTGGCCACCGGTCATCGCGACGGCATCGTTGAACAGGATCTTGTAGGTGATGGTTGCCCCGGCCGCGATGGCCTGCCGGATCGCCATCGAGCCGGAATGATACCAGGTGCCCTCGCCGAGATTCTGGAAAACATGGTTGTTGCCGGTGAAGCGCGACGAGGCCGCCCAGTTCACACCTTCCCCGCCCATCTGGATCAGCGAGGAGGTGTCACGGTCCATCCAGCTCGCCATGAAATGGCAGCCGATTCCGGCCAGCGCCTTCGAGCCCTCCGGCACGCGGGTGGAAGTGTTGTGCGGGCAGCCGGAACAGAAAAACGGCGTGCGCGTTGCCCCGGCAATCTCCAGCACCCGCGCCGCCTGCGGCTGCAGGGCTGCAGCCCGCGCCGGCAGGCCGAGTTCCGGGAAGAAGCGGTCGAGCCGGCCGGCCACGATCGGCGCCAGCTGGCGGGGCGAGAGTTCGCCGGTCCAGGGGATCAGACGATTTCCGTGTTCGTCATGCTTGCCGACCATGCGCTCCGGCTTGGCGGCGGGGGCATCGTAGAAATACTCCTTGAACTGGCTCTCGATAATGCCGCGCTTCTCCTCGACAACGAGGATCTCCTGCTTGCCCGTCACGAAGGCGAGCGCATCATGCAGCGGCAAGGGCCAGACCATACCCACCTTGTAGATGTCGATGCCCAGCCGCCGGCATTCCGCTTCGCCGAGGCCGAGCAGGCGAAGCGCTTCCATCAGATCGAGATGGGCCTTGCCGGTGGTGACAATGCCGAACCGGGCGCCGTGAATGTCATAGACCCGCCGGTCGATCGGATTGGCGCGGGCAAAGGCATAGACGGCGTGCTTCTTCGCCTCCATCCGCGCCTCGATCTGCGGGCCCGGCAGGTCCGGCCAGCGGTAATGCAGGCCGCCCGGCGGCGGCGTGAAATCCGGCGTCACGAAAACGCGCTCGGGTGGCAGCTCCACGCTGGCGCCGCTCTCCACGGTTTCCGAAATCGCCTTGAACCCCACCCACATCCCGGAGAACCGGCTCAGCGCATAGCCATAGGCGCCGAATTCCAGATACTCGGCCACCGAAGCCGGGTGCAGCGTCGGCATGAAGAAACTCATGAAGGCGACATCACTCTGGTGCGGCATCGAGGAGGAGACACAGCCATGGTCATCCCCCGCCACGACCAGCACGCCGCCATGCGGCGAGGCGCCATAGGCATTGCCATGCTTGAGCGCGTCGCCGGCCCGATCCACCCCCGGCCCCTTGCCATACCAGAGGCCGAACACGCCCTGCACCTGCTTGCCCGGCTGCGTCTCGACCTGCTGCGACCCCAGAACGGCTGTCGCGGCGAGATCCTCGTTGACCGCAGGCAGGAACGCGATCCCGTGTTCGGCCACGAGATCCTTCGCGCGCCAGAGCTCCTGGTCGACGGCGCCGAGCGGCGAGCCGCGATAGCCCGAGACAAAGCCGGCCGTGTTCAGCCCTGCAGCCCGGTCGCGACGGGCCTGGTCGAGCAGGATCCGCACCAAAGCCTGCGTGCCGGTGAGGAAGACCCGGCCCTCGCGGGCGGTGTAGCGATCTTCCAGCCGATAGGCCTCCGGCCCGAATTCCTGCGGCGCGTGATGGTGCATGAAGCCCTCCCGGTTTTTCGGAAGATCATGCCGGAACGGCGCGAAAGATCATGCCGGATTTCGCGTTCCTGCTTTCCATTTTGACAGGATCTGCCAATTCTGGAGCAAACACAGAAAGACATTGCCATGCAATTGCCACTCTCCGACAGCGACCTCCGCCTGCTCCGCCTGCTCCAGCGGGATGGTCGAATCTCCAACCAGGACCTTGCGGACGCGGCAGGCATGTCGCCCTCGGCCTGCTGGCGCCGCGTCAAGGCGCTGGAGGAAGCCGGGCTGATCGCCGGCTATGCGGCGATTCTCGCGCCCGAAGCCGCCGGTTTCACCTTCTCGGCGATTGTCCACGTCACGCTCGCGCGGCATGAGCGCGCCCATGTCGATCATTTCATCGAGGCCGTCTCGCGCCGGCCGGAAGTGCTGGAATGCTTCGCCACGACCGGCGAGGCCGATTACCACCTGCGCGTCGTCTCGCCGGACAAGGACAGCTACAACCGCTTCCTCGACGAGTTTCTCTTCCGCCTGCCCGGCATCGCGCATGTCCGGACGAATGTGGTGCTGAAGGATGTGAAGCTGACCACGGCGCTGCCGCTTTGATGCAGTTCGGCCGCTTGCGATTTGGTGGCGTCATGCCCGCCCTCGGGGCGGGCATCCACGACTTCGCCGGGAAGATAAATAGTCATGGATGGCCGGGCCAAGCACGGCCATGACGAGAGAAGCAGCGGAAACGCCCTAACCCTGCACGACGCGGATGCGCGGACCGCCGCCCGGCGCCGGCGAAAGTCCTCGCGCAACCTCGCGCGCACCGGCCTCGATCATCGTCATGACGAGATCGGCAAAGGCCTCGTGGCTGACGGGGCCGTTCTCCCGGAACCACATGAATTTCCAGTTCATCATGCCGAACAGGTTCATGGTCAGCGGCGTCAGCGCGGCGCGGTGCCCGGCAAGGGCCGGCTCCAGCGCGGCAATCGCCCCGGCGAAGCGCCGGACGAGCACCCGCTCGCGCTCGATCAACTCGGCCTTCTTGTCCTCGGGCAGACGCTTCATGTCGCTGATCTGGATCTGGTGTTCCTCGTCGGCATGGCGATAGGCCTCGAGCAGGGCGGCGATCATCGCCCGAAGGGTCTCAGCCGGTTTCAGATTCTCCGGCACCGCTTCGGTCGCCGCGACGAGATCGTCCAGATGCGCCCGGATGATATCGAACAGGAGCTGCTCCTTGTTCGTGTAGTAATGGTAGAGCAGGGCCTTCGAGACCCCGCAGGCCGCGGCGATCTCGTTCACCGACGTCCGGTCGAACCCGTTCCGCGCGAACATCGCCGCTGCGGCCTTGAGGATCGCACGGCGCTTGTCATCATGATCGGCCGCGATGGGGCGTGCCATATCCTTATCCTTTCGGCCTCTGGTCGACGATCCGGCGGGCCTTGCCGGCGGAACGCTCGATCCCGTCCGGCGGCAGCACGTCAACCCAGGCGGAAATCCCGATCTTGTCCTTGATGCGCTGGGCAAGCAATTTTCCGGCCGCCTTCGCTGCATCGCCGGCGCCCGGGCGGGCCTCGACCTTGACCTCCATCTCGTCCATGCGCCCCTCGCGGGTGAGCACGATCTGGTAATGCGCAGAAAGCGCGTCCAGCGTCAGCAGCATCTCCTCGATCTGGGTGGGGAAAACATTCACCCCGCGCACGATCATCATGTCATCCGAGCGGCCGGTCACCTTCTCCATCCGGCGCATCGAGCGCGCCGTGCCCGGCAGGAGCCGCGTCAGGTCGCGCGTGCGGTAGCGGATGATCGGCATCGCCTCCTTGGTCAGCGCGGTAAAGACCAGCTCGCCCTTCTCGCCATCGGGCAGCACGGCCCCGGTCTCGGGATCAATGATTTCCGGGTAGAAATGATCCTCCCAGATGTGGAGCCCGTCCTTGGTTTCCACGCATTCATTGGCGACGCCCGGCCCGATCACCTCGGACAGGCCGTAAATGTCCACGGCATGCATGTCGAAGCTCTGCTCGATCTCGCCGCGCATCGCGTTGGTCCATGGCTCGGCACCGAAAATGCCGATCTGCAGCGAGGAGGCGCGCGGGTCATGCCCGGCCTTCCGGAACTCGTCGAGGATCGCCAGCATGTAGCTTGGCGTGACCATGATGATGTCCGGCCGGAAATCCTGGATCAGCTGGACCTGCCTTTCTGTCATGCCGCCGGAAATCGGGATCACCGTGCAGCCCAGCTTCTCGGCGCCGTAATGCGCGCCGAGCCCGCCGGTAAAGAGGCCATAGCCATAAGCGACATGGGCGATCATGCCCGGCCTCGCCCCGGAGGCCCGGAGCGACCGCGCGACGACATCGGCCCAGGTCTGGATATCGCGCGCCGTATAGCCGACCACGGTCGGCTTGCCGGTCGTTCCCGACGAACCGTGGATGCGCACCACCTGCTCGCGCGGCACGGCGAACATGCCGAAGGGATAGTTGTCGCGCAGGTCCGCCTTGGTGGTGAACGGGAACTTTGCCAGATCCGCCAGGCTCTTCAGGTCATCCGGATGCACGCCGGCATCGTCGAACTTCTTCCGATAGGCCGGCACATTGCGATAGGCATGGTCGAGCGACCATTTCAGCCGGCCGAGCTGCAGGGCCGCGATCTCGTCCCGCGAGGCGGTCTCGATCGGATCAGTCAGCGGCTTGTATGTGGAAATCGAAAACATCGCCCCTCACCCCTCGATCGTCACGCCCGGGAAGAACTCGCCCTTCACCGTGCGCGAATGGCCCCGGAACAGCGCGATCGTCACGCCGTCCTGGTTGGTTACGGTGATGTCGTAGATGCCGCTCCGGCCCTGCCGGGACACTTCCTCGCCCCGCGCCACCAGCCGGTCGCCCCTGCGGCCGGGTGCGAGATAGGTGATCGAGCAATGCTGCGCCACCGTGCGCTGGTTATGCGTGTTGCAGGCAAAGGCGAAGGCCGAATCCGCCAGCGCGAAGATGAAGCCGCCATGGCAGGAGCCATGGCCGTTGACCATATGCGCGGCCACTTCCATCGCGATCTCGCTGCGGCCCGGCGCGACCGAGACCAGCACCATCCCCTGTCCGGCCGAAGCATTGTCCTCGCGCCACATCGCCTCGGCACAGGCCTTGGCCAACGCGTCCCGTGTCATTGTCGTCATGTCAGCGCCCCTCGAAACGGGCTTCCCGCTTCTCCATGAAGGCGCGCACGCCCTCGGCATAATCCGCGCTGCGGCCGAGTCGGCGCTGCGCATCGCGCTCGTCATCAAGCTGCGCGTCGAGCCCCTGCGTGAAAGCTTTCTGGATCAGCGCCTTGGTCTCGGCGAGGCCCAACGTGGGCGCGTTAGCAAGGCTCATGCCCAGCTTCATCGCCTCCTCCATCAGGGCAGCATCCTCCACCGCGCGATAGATCATGCCGATCCGCTCGGCTTCCTCCGCCGGCACCGGAATCGCCAGCATCGCCAGCGCCTTGGCCCGGGCCTCGCCGACAAGGCGCGGCAGCATCCAGGTGCCGCCCGAATCCGGGATCAGCCCGATCTTCGAGAAGGCCTGGATGAATTTCGCGCTTTTCGCCGCCAGCACGATGTCGCAGGCCAGAGCGAGATTGGCCCCCGCCCCGGCGGCAACGCCATTGACCGCCGCGATGACCGGCTTCGGCAAGGCGCGGATCGTCCGGATCAGCGGGTTGTAGAAGCTCTCGAGCGTCTGGCCGAGATCGGGCGCGGCGCCGCCTTCCGGTTGCACGCGGTCCGACAGGTCCTGCCCTGCGCAAAAGCCGCGCCCGGCGCCGGTGAGGATCACGGCGCGGCAGGAATCATCCGCTGCCAGCGTATCGATCGCCGTCCGGAGCGCACGGTGCTGCGCCTCGTTGAACGAATTCAGCCTGTCCGGGCGGTTGAGCGTGACCACCGCGAGGGCGCCATGCCGCTCCAGAAGAACCGGTGAGGGTTCAGCCATCCTGCACTCCTTATCGTTCGTCCCGCCGGTCTTCTTTTTGCGGGGTCGGGCGATGGCATTTCGCAAAACCCACTTGACTAACTGACCGGTCGGATAATTATCTTGGGAAGACGACGGGATTGTCAACGGGCTTGTCAGACCCGGTCAAAAACAGATCCGATCTGCCGGCAAGGCAGACGGCACGGTGGAAACGCAATGGATAGGCTGACCATCCGGTCGGGCTATCCCAACAGGGAGAGAGTGCATGTCCATACAAATGGGAATGACGCGCCGCCTCGCGCTGGCGGCAGGGATCGGCGCCATGATGGGTGCCGCGCCGGCTTTGGCGCAGGCCGAGATCAAGATCGGTGCCGTCCTGTCGGTGACAGGCCCGGCCTCCTTCCTCGGTGATCCGGAAAAGCGGACGCTGGAAATGGAAGTCGAGGCGCTCAATGCGAAAGGTGGCCTGCTGGGCCGCAAGATCCGGCTGATCGTCTATGACGATGCCGGCGATGCCAATGCCGCCCGCACTTTCGCCACGCGCCTGCTCGAAGAGGACAAGGTCTCGGCGATGGTCGGTGGCTCGACCACCGGCACCACGCTCGCCATGGTACCCGCATTCGAGGATGCGCAGGTGCCCTTCATCAGCCTTGCCGGTGCGATCCAGATCATCAAGCCCGTGCGGAAATGGGTGTTCAAGACCCCGCATACTGACACCATGGCCTGCGAGAAGATCTTCGAGGACATGAAGAAGCGCGGCGCCGTGAAGATCGGCATGATCTCGGGCACCGACGGTTTCGGCAAGTCGATGCGCGATCAATGCGTCGGCGTCGCCGGCAAATACGGGATCGAGATCCTGCACGAGGAAAGCTACGGCCCGCGCGATACCGACATGACGCCGCAGCTCACCAACATCAAGAACAAGGCCGGCGTCCAGGCGGTGATCAACCCCGGCTTCGGCCAGGGCCCGGCCATCGTGACGCGCAACTACCGCCAGCTCGGCATCACCGTGCCGCTCTACCAGAGCCATGGCGTGGCCTCGAAGCAGTTCATCGACCTCGCCGGCCCGGCAGCCGAGGGCGTCCGCCTCCCGGCCGCGGCTTTGCTGGTCGCCAGCAAGCTCCCGGACAGCGACCCGCAAAAGAAGGTCGTGACACAATACACCGCCGACTACACGAAGAAGACCGGCCAGCCCGTCTCGACCTTCGGCGGCCATGCCTACGATGGCTTCCACATCTGGAAGCAGGCAGTGGAACGCGCCAAGACCGACAACCCGGCCAAGGTGCGTGACGAGATCGAGAAGACCAAGGGCTATGTCGGCACCGGCGGTGTGGTGAACATGTCCGCGACCGATCATATGGGCCTCGATCTCTCGGCCTTCCGCATGCTGGAAATCAAGAACGGCGACTGGACCCTGGTCCAGTAACCGCCCGGTTCCCTGGCACCTTGTTCTTGCCAGGAACCGCGCAGCGCTGACGAAGCCATCCGAAATGGCTTGGATTGCTTCGTCACATTCGCGCCTCGCAGTGACGGGTGAGCGCGATGCAACCGGGAACAGAGGTGTCATGCCCGAATTGCTGCAATTCGCCTTTTCCGGCCTGACGGTCGGCGCGGTCTATGCGCTGGTCGCGCTCGGCTTCACGCTGATCTACAACGCCTCGGATGTCGTGAATTTCGCGCAGGGCGAATTCGTCATGCTCGGCGGGATGATCACGGTGTTCCTGCACCTTGCCGGCCTGCCGCTGCCGATTGCTGCCGTCGCCGCGATCCTGATCACCGTGCTGGTCGGCCTCGCGCTCTATGCCTTCGCGATCGACCTCGCCCGCGGTTCCGGCGCGGTGCAGATCATCATCATCACCATCGGCGCCTCGATCTTCCTGCGCGGCGTGGCGCAGGTCATCTTCGACAAGCGCTTCCACGCCCTGCCGGCCTGGTTCGGCAGCGAACCGATCCGCCTCGGCGGCGCGGCCATCCTGCCGCAGAGCCTTGTCGTGCTGGCCGGTGCCGCGCTGATTGTCGCGCTCATCTTCCTGATGATCGACCGGACGATCCTCGGCCGCGCCATCCTCGCCACGGCCACCAACCGGCTGGCGGCGCGCCTTGTCGGCATTCCCGTCCGCCGCATCGTCGCGCTCTCCTTCGCGCTGTCCGCCGCCATCGGCGCGATTGCCGGCCTGCTCGTCACCCCGATCACGCTGACCAGCTACGATGTCGGCACGCTGATGGCGCTGAAGGGCTTTGCCGCTGCCATGCTCGGCGGCATGGGCAGCGCGCCGGGCGCCATTGTCGGCGGCGTCCTGCTCGGCCTCGCCGAGAGCTTCGGCGCCGGGCTGATCTCGTCGAAATACAAGGATGCCATCGCCTTCCTGATCATCCTCTTCACCCTGTTCGTGCGGCCGCAGGGCCTGTTCGGCAAACGATCCACGGAGCGGGTCTGATGGAACGGCTGCTCCGCAACCGCTGGGCCCTCGTCCTGGCCCTGGCCCTCGTGTTGGCCGCCCTGCCGCTGGTCTTCCCGTCGAACTATTATTTCCGGGTTGCGGCGCTCGTGAACATCTTCGCCCTCGCCGCGATCGGCCTCAACCTGCTGATGGGCTATGCCGGGCAGGTCAGCCTCGGCCATGCCGGCTTCATGGGCATCGGCGCCTATGCCGTGGCGATCGGCGCCAGCCGCTTCGGCCTGAACGGCGCGGTCGCCATGCTGGCCGGCGCGGCAATAGCCGGGCTGCTGGCCTTCCTCGTGGGACGGCCGATCCTCCGCCTGAAAGGCCACTACCTCGCCGTGGCCACGCTCGGCCTCGGCCTGCTCATCTCGATGACGCTGACCAACGAGGCCGGCTGGACCGGCGGGCCGGACGGCATGGCCGTTCCCCGGCTCGAACTCTTCGGCCTGCGGCTGCGCGGACCGGATACCTGGTACATGATCAGCGCCGGCGCGCTGGTTCTCGGCGTGATCCTCGCCCTCAACCTGATCGAGAGCCCGACCGGCCGTGCCATGCGCGCCATCCATGACAGCGAGATCGCCGCCCGCGTCGTCGGCGTCGATGTTGCCGCCTACAAGCTGAAGATCTTCGTCATCTCGGCCATTTATGCCTCGATCGCCGGCTCGCTCATGGCCTTCCTCAACGGCCATATCACGCCGGATGGCACGGCCGGGTTCCTCCGCTCGGTGGAACTCGTGACGATGGTCGTGCTCGGCGGGCTCGGCTCGGTCCTCGGCGCGATTGTCGGCGCGGCGATGCTCGTCATCCTGCCGCAGGCGCTGACCATCTTCCACGAATACGAGCATCTCCTGCTCGGGCTGATCATCATGGCCAGCATGATCCTGCTGCCGCGCGGGGTGATCCCCTCGCTGCTTGCGCGCCTGCGCGGAGGCGGAGCATGAGCGCCCTTCTGGAAACCGAGAACCTGTCCATCGCCTTCGGCGGCATCACGGCCGTCGACCAGGTCTCGCTTGCAGTCTCGCCCGGCCAGATCCATTCGGTCATCGGGCCGAATGGTGCCGGCAAGACCACGTTGTTCAACCTGATTTCCGGCCTCTACCAGCCCTCGGGCGGCCGCGTGAACCTGGCGGGCGAGGAGGTCACCGGCCTGCCGCCGGAACAGCTGGCCCGGCGCGGCCTCTCGCGCTCGTTCCAGAACCTGCAGATCTTCTTCCGCATGAGCGCGGTCGAGAATGTCATGGTCGGCTGCCATCGGCATGAGCGCACCGGCATCCTCAGCCATCTCCTGGCCCTGCCGAATGTGCGGGCCGAAAACCGCAATTCGCGCGAGATTGCCATGGCGCAACTGGCGCGGGTCGGCCTTGCCGATCTCGCGGAAAAGGAAGCAGGCTCACTCTCCTACGGCGCGCTGAAGCGGCTCGAGATCGCGCGGGCCCTCGCCACCGAGCCGCGTATCCTCCTGCTCGACGAGCCTGCCGCCGGCTGCAACGCGGTGGAAACCGAGGAGATCGACCGCGTCATCCATGACGTGGCGAAAGCCGGCATCGCGATCCTGCTGGTCGAGCATGACATGCGGCTGGTGATGCGCATCTCCGACGAGATCACCGTGCTGGAGCGCGGCCGCAAGCTGGTCTCCGGCAAGCCGGATGCCGTGCGCGAGGATCCGCGCGTCATCGCCGCCTATCTCGGAACCTTCGGCAGCGAGGAGGCGAACCGTGCTTGAGATTTCCGGCCTGACCTCGGCCTATGGCCGCATCGAGGTGCTGCACGGCATCGGCCTTGCCGTGCCGGCCTCGCAGCTCGTCTGCCTGATCGGCGGCAACGGCGCCGGCAAGACCACCCTGCTCCGCGCGATTTCCGGCGTGCAGCCGCTGAAATCCGGCACGATCCGCTTCGACGGGCAGGACATTACCCGCCTTTCGGCCGAGGAACGCGTGAAACGCGGCATCGCGCAGGTGCCGGAGGGCCGGCAGATTTTCGGCAGCCTCACGGTGGAGGACAACCTCAATCTCGGCGGCTGGCTCCATGGCGGCGGCACCGCTTCCGAGCGTGATGCGATCTATGCGATGTTCCCGATCCTCGGCGAGAAGCGCAACCTCGCCGCCGGCGGCCTCTCGGGCGGCCAGCAGCAGATGCTCGCCATCGGCCGCGCGCTGATGAGCCGCCCGCGCCTGCTGCTGCTGGACGAGCCTTCGATGGGCCTCGCACCGGTGCTGGTCGAGCAGGTTTTCGGCGTGATCGAGAGCCTCCGGGACAAGGGCATCACCATGCTGCTGGTGGAGCAGAATGCGGCCGCCGCGCTCGCCAAGGCTGATTTCGGCTACGTCATCGAGACCGGCCGCATCACCCATTCCGGGCCCTCGGCCCAGCTGATCGGCGACCCCAAGCTACGGGAAGCCTATCTCGGCATCTGACGGCAAGAGACAGGAAACAGGAGATCGCCATGGGCATTCAGCGGCTGCATTCCTACGCGGCAGGTCATTGGCATGCCGGCACCGGCAGCCCGGCCCTGCTGGTCTCGGCGATTGACGGCGCGCCCGTGGCCGAGGCGACGAGCGGCGGGCTCGACATGGCGGCCATGCTCCGCCACGCCCATCGCCGGGGTGGCCCGGCCCTGCGCGCGCTGACCTTCCACGAACGCGCCAGCCTGCTCAAGGCGCTCGCCCAGGCGCTGACCGCCCGCAAGGAGGAGCTTTACGCCCTCTCCGCGCTGACCGGCGCCACCCGCGCCGACAGCTGGATCGACATCGATGGCGGCATCGGCACGCTCTTCGTCTATGCCTCGAAGGGCAAACGCGAATTGCCGAACGAGACCTTCCTTGTCGATGGCGCGGTCGAGGGCCTGTCGCGCAACGGCACCTTCCTCGGTCAGCATATCCGGGTTCCGCGCGAGGGCGCTTCCGTCCAGATCAACGCCTTCAACTTTCCGGTCTGGGGGATGCTGGAAAAGCTTGCCCCGGCGATTCTCGGCGGCATGCCGGTCATCGCCAAGCCGGCCACCGCCACGGCCTATCTCGCAGAAAAAGCCGCGCGGATCATCGTCGAGAGCGGCATCCTGCCCGAAGGCGCCTTCCAGTTTGTCGCCGGCTCGACCGGCGACCTGCTCGACCACCTGACCAGCCAGGACATGGTCGGCTTCACCGGCTCGCTCGCCACCTCGACGCGGCTGCAGGCCAACGCGAACATCCTGAAGAACGCGGTCCATTTCACCGCCGAGCGCGACAGCCTGAACTGCTCGATCCTCGGCCCGGATATCGAGCCCGGCTCGCCGGATTTCGACATTTTCATCAAGGAAGTCGCCCGCGAGATGACGGTGAAGGCCGGGCAGAAATGCACGGCCATCCGGCGGATCATCCTGCCCGCCTCGCGGATGGAAGCCGTGCAGGCGGCGCTGTCGAAGCGCCTTGCCGGCGTGGCCGTGGGCGATCCGCGGCTGGAAACCACCCGCATGGGCCCCCTCGCCTCGCTCGACCAGCGCGCCGATGTCCGGGCGCAGATCGAGCGGCTCCGGGCGGAATGCGACATCGTCTGGGGGGATCCGGATGCCGCCAGCCTGAGCGGCGTCGATGCGGTGAAGGGCGCCTTCGTCACACCGATGCTGCTCGCTGCGCGTGATGCCCAGGCCGCCGAGCGCCCGCATGATACCGAAGCCTTCGGCCCGGCTGCGACCCTGCTCGCCTATGGCGATCTCGACAACGCCGTTGCCCTTGCCCGCAGGGGCGATGGCTCGCTGGCGGGCTCGCTGGTCACGCGCGATCCGGAGATTGCCCGCCGGGTGATCTTCGGCGCCGGCGCCTTCCATGGCCGGCTGCTGGTGCTCAATGCCGATTGTGCCGCCGAATCCACCGGCCATGGCTCGCCCATGCCGCATCTCGTTCATGGCGGGCCCGGCCGGGCCGGCGGCGGCGAGGAACTCGGCGGCATCCGCGCGGTGATGCATCACATGCAGCGCGTGGCCTTGCAGGGCTCGCCGGCCATGCTCACGGCCCTGACCAAGAGCTATGTGAAGGGCACGCCCGAACCGGTGAGCCCGGCCCATCCCTTCCGCCTCGCTTTCGAGGACCTGGTGCCCGGCCAGAGCTTCCACTCGCCCGAACGCGTGATCACGCTCGCGGATATCGAGCATTTCGCCCATTTCACCGGCGATACCTTCTACGCCCATATGGACGAGGAGGCGGTGAAGGGCCACCCGTTCTTCCCCGGCCGCGTCGCCCATGGCTACCTGCTGCTCTCCTTCGCCGCCGGTCTTTTCGTCGAACCGAAGCGCGGCCCGGTCCTTGCCAATTACGGGCTCGACAACCTGCGCTTCCTCAAGCCGGTCACCCCCGGCGAGTCGATCCGTGTTCGCCTGACGGTCAAATCGAAATCCCCCCGGAATGCCGCTTACGGCGAGGTGCGTTGGGATGTAGAAATCACCACGGGCACCGGTGAGACCGCCGCGACCTATGACCTGCTGACCATGAATGCCTATGCGGAACCGGCCGCGACGGCAGCGGAGTGACACGCGTGATCCATCTCCACCCGAGGGGACAGGTAACCCTGCTCGAGATCGACAACCCGCCCGTGAATGCCACCTCGCAGGCGGTGCGGCAGGGCCTGCTCGACGCCATCGAACGCCTCGATGCCGACCCGGCTGTCGGGGCGATCGTGATTGCCGGCGCCGGCCGGACCTTCACCGCCGGCGGCGACATCACCGAATTCGGCAAGCCGCCGCTCCTGCCCCATCTGCCCGATGTCATCACCCGGATCGAGGCCTGCGCGAAGCCGGTCGTCGTCGCCTGGCATGGCACGGCCCTGGGTGGCGGCTGCGAGATCGGCCTGGCCGCGACAAAACGGATCATCGCGCCCGATGGTTCCGTTGGCCTCCCCGAAGTGAAACTCGGCCTGATGCCCGGCGCTGGCGGCACCCAGCGCCTGCCGCGCCTGATCGGCCCGGTTGCCGCGCTCGATCTCATCGCCTCGGGCCGCATGGTCAGCGCGAAGGAAGCGCTGGCCCTCGGGCTGGTAGATGCGATGGCCGCCGGCCATCTACGCGACGAGGCGATCGCCCTTGCCGAGAGCCTGATCGGCCAGCCGCTGGAACGCCTTTCGGCGCGCCCTGTTCCTCCCGCCGATCCGGTGGCCTGGGATGCGATGGTGGCGAAGGTGAAAAAGGACGCGAAGGGCCGGATTGCCCCGCTCGCGGCGATCCAGCTTGTCGAGACCGCCCGGGCCGAGCCCTTCGCCAGTGGCCAGCCGAAGGAGCGCGCCACCTTCTTCGACCTGATGGCCTCGCCGCAATCGAAGGCCCTGCGCCACATGTTCATGGCCGAACGCGAGGTCGCCCGCGTGCCGGAACTCGCGGGCATCGCCCCGCGCGAGATCGGCCATATCGGGGTGATCGGTGCCGGCACGATGGGCTCCGGCATCGCGGTGGCCTTCCTCGATGCCGGCTTTTCCGTCACGCTGATGGAGGCCAGCGAGGCCGCGCTCCAGGCCGGGCTCGACCGCGTCAACGGCCTGTATCTCCGATCGGTCAAATCCGGTCGCATTGATGAGACAATCCGGCTCGAGCGCCTCTCGCGCCTGACGCCGACCACCGAGATCAAGGCGCTTGCCGAAACCGGGCTCGTCATCGAGGCGGTTTTCGAGGACATGGCGGTGAAACTCGATCTCCTCGGCCGCCTCGGCGCGGCCCTGCCGGCGGAGACGATCATCGCGACCAATACCTCCTATCTCGATCTCGAGGTCATGGCTGATGCCCTGCCCCATCCGGAGCGCTTCATCGGGCTGCATTTTTTCTCGCCCGCCCATGTGATGAAGCTGCTCGAGATCGTCCGCGCCCGGCGGACCTCGAAGGAAGTGCTGGCGACCGGCCTCGCCATCGGCCGTCGCCTCAGGAAGATCGCCGTGATCGCCGGCGTCTGCGACGGCTTCATCGGCAACCGCCTGCTCGCCCGCTATCGCGCCCAATGCGAGTTCATGCTCGAGGAAGGCGCGCTGCCGCAGGAGATCGATGCCGCGCTGGAGGCTTTCGGCTTCGCCATGGGCCCCTTCGCCGTGCAGGATCTTGCCGGGCTGGACATTGCCTGGGCGCGCCGGAAACGCCTCGCCGCCACGCGGGACCCCGCCGCGCGCGACGTGCCGCTGGTCGACCGGCTCTGCGAGGCCGGGCGCTTCGGCCAGAAAGCCGGCAAGGGCTGGTATCTCTATGTCGATGGCAAAAGGCAGGTCGATCCGGAGATCGACGCGCTGGTCCGGTCCCATGCCGCCGGCACCGGCCGGGCGCAACGCAGCTTCACCACCGCCGAAATCCAGAGCCGTGTGCTGACCACCATGGTCAATGAAGGCGCGCATATCCTCGCCGAGGGCATCGCCGCCCGGCCGCTCGATATCGATCTCGTGCTCGTCAACGGCTATGGCTTCCCGAACTGGCGCGGCGGTCCGATGCACTACGCTGACGAGACCGGCCTGCCGCGCCTGCTCGCCGAGGCCGAGGCCATTGCCGCACGGGACGGGCAGGCCTATGCCGTCGCCCCGCTCCTGCGCGAACTGGCCGCCAGCGGCCGGACCTTCGCTTCGCTCAATACCCCCGATCGCTGAGGATTTCCCATGACCAACGCCTATCTCGTGGATGGCACGCGCACACCGATCGGCCGCTATGGCGGCGTCCTCGCCTCTGTCCGCCCGGATGACATGGCCGCCCATGCGATCCGCACCTTGATGGCGCGCTTCCCTGCTGAACTGGCCGGCGCGGTCGACGAGATCATCCTCGGCTCCGCCAATCAGGCCGGCGAGGATAACCGCAACGTGGCCCGCATGGCCGGGCTGCTGGCGGGCCTGCCGGTGGAGATCCCCGGCACCACGGTCAATCGCCTTTGCGGCTCCGGCCTCGACGCCATCGGCATGGCGGCACGGGCCATCAAGGCCGGCGAAGCTGAACTGATGATCGCCGGCGGCGTCGAGAGCATGACGCGTGCCCCCCTCGTCATGGGCAAGGCGCAGGAAGCGTTCCAGCGTTCGGCCGAGGTGTTTGACACCACGATCGGCTGGCGCTTCGTCAACCCGCTGATGAAGGCGCAATACGGCATCGATTCCATGCCGGAAACGGCGGAGAATGTCGCGGAAGACTATCAGGTCAGCCGCGCGGATCAGGATGCCTTCGCCCTCCGCTCGCAGGCCCGCGCCGCCGCCGCACAGCGGAACGGCCGCCTCGCCCGCGAGATCACGCCCGTCACCATCCCGCAGAAAAAGGGCGATCC
This sequence comes from Rhabdaerophilum sp. SD176, assembly GCF_030143245.1. Lineage (GTDB taxonomy): Bacteria > Pseudomonadota > Alphaproteobacteria > Rhizobiales > Beijerinckiaceae > Rhabdaerophilum. Next base: position 50,045 of record NZ_JARJNS010000007.1, read on the forward strand.
GGTTGTCGTCGACAAGGATGAGCATCCGCGCGAGACAACGCTCGAGAAGTTGGCCAGCCTCGGCACGCCCTTCCGCAAGGGCGGCTCGGTGACAGCCGGCAACGCCTCCGGCGTCAATGACGGCGCGGCCGCCGTGCTCGTCGCCTCGGAAGCCGCGGTGACGCGCTTCGGTCTGACGCCGCTGGCCCGGATCACCGGCCTCGCGACAGCCGGCGTGCCGCCGCGCATCATGGGAATCGGCCCCGCCCCGGCCACGCAGAAGCTCTGCGCCCGGCTCGGCCTGAAGCCGGCGGATTTCGACGTGATCGAGCTCAACGAGGCCTTCGCCGCCCAGGCCCTGGCCAGCCTGCGCCTGCTCGGCCTGCCGGATGATGCGGAGCATGTGAACCCGAATGGCGGCGCCATCGCGCTCGGCCATCCGCTCGGCATGTCCGGCGCGCGGCTGGCCCTCACTGCCGCGATCGAAATGAAGGATCGCAGCGGCAAGCGGGCGCTCGCCGCCATGTGCATCGGCGTCGGCCAGGGCATCGCATTGGGGCTGGAGGCGGTCTGACCCCCTCCCCTCACATCTGGTCGAAATCCACCGCCAGCCTGTCGCCGGTGGGGCGGCACTGGCAGGCCAGGACATACCCGGCCTCGACCTCCCAGGGCTCCAGGCTGAAATTCACGTCCATGCTGGCCTCGCCATCCGTCACCTTGGCGCGGCAGGTGCAGCACATGCCGCCCCGGCAGGAATAGGGCACGTCGAGGCCCGCGCGCTCCGCCGCCTCAAGCACGGTCTCGCCGGGTTGGAGCTCAATCGCATGGCTCTGGCCGTCATGCGTCAGGTGCAGCGGGATGCCCTTGGCCATCGAACCCGAAGGCTTCGGCCTCGCCCCCGCCGCGCGCGGCGCGTTGGCGGTGAACAACTCGACATGGATCCGCTCCGGGCTGGCGCCCATTTCGGTCAGCACCGCCTTCGCATCGGCAATCATCGCTTCCGGGCCGCAGAGATAGATGTCGTCGATCGCCTCGATCCCGCCGAGGGTTTTCACCAGCAAGGCGATCTTCTCCGAAGTCATGCGGCCGTTGAGCAGGTCGATATCCTGCGCCTCGCGGCTGAGAATGTGGTGCACGGCCAGCCGGCCGAGATGCCGGTCCTTCAGGTCCTCGAGCTGTTCGCGGAACAGGATGCCGGCGGAATTCCGGTTGCCGTAAAACAGGGTCAGCCGGCAATCCGGGTCCCGGGCCAGCCGCGTGCGGATGATCGAGAGCACGGGCGTAATGCCCGAACCGGCCGCGAAGAATACGAGATGGCCTCCCTTGCCCTCGCGGCTGGCCGCGCCGAACCGGCCCATCGGCGTCATCACCTCAAGGGTGGTGCCCGCTTGCAGCGCCCGGTTGGCGAAGGTGGAGAAGGCCCCGCCCTCGACTTCCTTGATCGCGACGCGCAGCTCGCCCTCATCCTCGCCGGTGCAGATCGAATAGGAACGCCGCAACTCCTCGCCCTCGATCACCGCGCGCAGGGTGAGATATTGCCCCTGCTCGAAACGATAGGCTTCCGACAGCTCCGCCGGGACCGCGAAGGCGATCGACACAGCATCCGGGGTTTCTCGGCGGATCTCGCGGATCGGCAGGGCATGGAAGCGGGGCGATGACATGGTGGCGTTTCCGTTTGGGTTTACAACGTCATGGCCGGGCCTGTCCCGGCCATCCACGACTTTGCAGGCAATTCACGATACAGTCGTGGATGCCCGCCCCAAGGGCGGGCATGACGACAAAAAACCAGTCGTTGGCAGGACACCCCATCCACCCCCTCAGATGCATTTGAAATAATCGAACGGCTCGCGGCAGCTCAGGCAGCGCCAATGCGCCTTGCAGGCGGTGGAGCCGAATTCGGAGACACGCTCGGTCTCGGCCAAGCCGCAATGCGGGCAGGCCACCGCCTCCACCCCGAACAGGGCCGCGCGGCCCTTCGCCTTGCCGACCGGCGGCGCGATACCATAGGCGCGGAGCTTTTCCTTGCCGGCCTCGCTCATCCAGTCGGTCGTCCAGGCCGGGCTGAGCGACAGCCGGACCTTGCGCCGTGTGATCCCCGCCTTTTCAAGCGCGAGATCGACCTGCAGCGCGATCATGTCCATGGCCGGACAGCCGGAATAGGTCGGCGTGATCGTGACCTCGATCCCCGCCTCGCCCCGCGTGACGGCGCGCAACACGCCGAGATCCTCGATGGTCAGGACCGGCACTTCCGGATCGCAGACCGAAGCGGCCGCTGCATGGGCTGCCGCCAGTTCGGCATCGCCGGCTTCCGGCGGAAAGCTCAGCAGCGCACCCATCGCGTCACCACGTCGCGCCGGGATAGGTGCGCTGCAGGAATTGCAGGTCACTCAGCAGATGGCCGAGATGCTCGGAATGCTCGCCGCGGCGGCCACCGGTCTGCATCCAGCCATCCCTCGGGCGTGTGAGCAGCGCCTCGCCGAAGACATGGTCGATCGTGCCATTCCAGACCGGCCGGATCACCGCCGGATCGACGGCGATCCCGGCATCGATCAGGGCCTGCTCGACGCCGTCCACCTCGAACATCTCGCCGGTGAAGGGCCAGAGATCGTCCAGCGCCTCCTTGAGCCGGGCCGCGCTTTCCTCGGTGCCATCACCGAGGCGGATCACCCATTCGCCGGTATGGCGCACGTGATAGGCCATCTCCTTGACGGCCTTCGCCGCAATGGCCGCCAGCGTCTCGTCCTTCGAGGCCGCGAGGCGCTCGAAATACGGATGCATGAAGGCGGCATAGAGGAACTGACGCAGGATCGTGAAGGCGAAATCGCCGCGCGGCCGCTCGACCAGCAGGATGTTCCGCCAGTCCGGGCAATCGCGGAGATAGGAGAGGTCATCCTCGCTGCGGCCCTTGCCCTCGATCGCGCCGGCATGGGTGTAGAGATTGCGCGCCTGCCCGATCAGGTCGAGCGCCATATTGGCAAGCGCGAGGTCTTCCTCGAGCATCGGCCCGTGGCCGCACCATTCCGACAGCCGATGCCCGAGCACGAGGGCATTGTCCGCAAGCCGGAGCGTATAGGTGAAGAGCGGCGTTTCCATCACATATGCCCCACTTCCTCCGGCACCTCGTAGAAGGTGGGATGGCGGTAGATCTTCGAGGCTGTCGGCTCGAACAGGGCGTCCTTGTCCTGCGGGTCGGAGGCGGTGATGGCGCTCGAGGGCACCACCCAGATCGACAGCCCCTCGCCCCGGCGGGTATAGACATCGCGCGCGGCCTGCAGCGCCATCTCGGCATCGGGCGCATGCAGCGAGCCGCAATGGCGATGGCTGAGCCCGGTGCGGGAGCGGATGAACACTTCCCAGAGCGGCATGGTCTTTTCGGTCATGGTGATCCCCTTATTCCGCCGCGATCTTCGCCGCAGCCTTGCGGGCCGCGCGCTTTTCGGCATGGGCCAAAGCGGCCTCGCGCACCCAGACGCCTTCGTCATGCGCCTTCTGGCGTGCCTTCAGCCGCTCGCGGTTGCAGGGGCCCTCGCCGCGCACCACGCGGTTGAATTCGCTCCAGTCGATCGGGCCATGCTCCCAATGCCCGGTCGCCGCGTTGAAGCGGAGATCGGGATCGGGGAAGGTCAGGCCGAGAAAATGGCCCTGCGGCACGGTGGCATCGATGAATTTCTGGCGCAGGTCATCGTTCGAGAACCGCTTGATCTTCCAGGCCATGTTCTGGTCGGAATGCTGGCTGTCCTTGTCGGACGGGCCGAACATCATCAAAGCCGGCCACCACCAGCGATTGAGCGAATCCTGCGCCATCTTCTTCTGCGCCGGGCTGCCCTTGGCCAGCGTCATCACGATCTCGTAGCCCTGGCGCTGGTGGAAGCTCTCTTCCTTGCAGATGCGGATCATCGCCCGCGCATAGGGCCCGTAGGAGCAGCGGCAGAGCGGGATCTGGTTCATGATCGCCGCGCCATCGACCAGCCAGCCGATCATGCCCATATCGGCCCAGCTCGGCGTCGGGTAGTTGAAGATCGAGGAATACTTCGCCTTGCCGGTCAGCAATTGCTCGACCAGTTCCTCGCGGCTCACGCCAAGCGTCTCGGCGGCGGAATAGAGATAGAGCCCGTGGCCGCCCTCGTCCTGTACCTTGGCCAGCAGCGCGGCCTTGCGCTTCAGCGAGGGCGCGCGGGTGATCCAGTTGCCCTCGGGCAGCATGCCGACAATTTCCGAATGGGCATGCTGGGAGATCTGCCGCACCAGCGTCCGGCGATAGCCTTCCGGCATCCAGTCATTCGGCTCGATCTTTTCCTCGGCATCGACACGGGCCTGGAACCGGGCGCGCAACTCGGGATCGTCAGCATGGGCCTTCTCGGCCACGTTCAGCGCCTGAGCATACATTCTCGGCATCCTCCCTGATGTCGTTTCGGGGAGTATGTTACAAAAAATTCTTCTGTCAACGGTTTTGGTTACAAATCCACACGCTGGCCTTCAAGAACTCGCAGCCTCGCCTCCAGTGCGGCAAGGGTCGCGTCGAACAGGCGCCTTGCCTCCGGCCCCGGCCAATCGGGCGGCAGCAGCCCCTCCGGCAGGAACGGATCGCGCAGCACCAGCCGCCGGAATTCGTGCACCAGCAGCAGGCGTGCGAGAAAGGCGTCACGCCAGCCGAGATCCGGCGCCAAAGGCAGCAGCGCAGCGGCATGGCCGGCCACCATCCGGTAACCCGCCTGCAGGCTGGCCAGCGGCCAGAGCCGCTGGACCCGGGCAGCAAGCGCCTCATCCCCTTCGGCATGGAAGCCGGTCAGCCCCTCGCCCTGCCAGTCCTCGCGCCCGGCATGGACCGGCCGGGCCAGCAGGTTGGCCGCCAAGGCGCCATACCCGCTCTCGGCCAGTTCCGCGCGGATTCCGGCACGGTCGCTTCCCTCCTCGATCAGCACGAGATGGAGCCGGCCATCCGGCTGCGGGCGGTCATCGCCGAAGATCAGCGCGGCCGCACGGCCGAAATCATCTTCCGCGCCGGACGAGAGGCGGTAGAGCGCCGCCTTGCCGTCCCGTTCGCGGGTCAGCGTGCCGTTGGAGACGAGCCTCGACAGGGCCGTCCGCACGAGGCCAGGCTCGATGCCGAGCGCACCGAGCCAGTCCTGCAGGTCGGAAAGGCGCAGGGCCTCGCCCCTGGGCAGGGCCACGACGCCGAAGATCGTGACCAGCAGCGACCAGGTGCGCGGCGGCTTGCGCGCATGATGCGCGGCGATCAGCGCCTGCAGGGGAGCCGGGGCCTCGGCCATGGGGAACCTCTTCCGCTCGTCCTTGCTTCCATGCGGGAAAGCGCCGGACGAGACAAGCCACCGGGCTGCGGCGATCGAAAAACGGATGCAGGGCGCCGGTTTGGCTGTATACATCCTCGCCATCCGGGCGCCGCCACCGCGAACGCCCCGCTAAGGAAGGCCCCGACAAGAAAGGCCCGGTAAGGAACCCGCATGCGGCTCAGCCCCCTCGACAGCCTGATCGCGCCGTGGCAGGCCGCCGCGCCGGCCTTGCCCGTGGCGGCTCTGGCCCCGGAAGCCGCGATCGGCTGCCTGGCCGCGTCGGTGATTGTCGCGCCCGGGCCGGTTCCTCCGGGCTCTATCGCCCTTCGGGCGGGCCTGGCAGTCCGCGCGGAGGATCTCATCGGCGCCGGGCCGCAATCGCCGGTCATGCAGACGGGGCGTCCGCCGGCCCTCCGGCCGGGCGATCTGCTGCCCGCCGGCACCGATGCCCTGCTCGACCCCGAGGCGGTGCAGGATCAGGGTGCCTTCCTCGAGATCACGGAAAGCGCCGTGCCGGGCCTGCATATCCGGAGGTCAGGCGAGGACCTTGCCGCCGGGCAGGTCATCGTACCGGCAGGCGGGCGCATCTCCGCCCGACAAGCCTTTGCCGCCCGGCTGGCCGGGCTCGACACCCTGCCGGTTTTCGATCTCTCGGCCAGCCTAGAGGGGTTCGACGCCCCCCTTGCGGCGCTGCTCACCCGCCTGCTGGAAGGCTGCGGCTTCCGCATTGCCGACGATGACAGCGTCCTGTTCAGGCTCGAACCCGCCCGCACGACTACGCCGCGCCTCGCACTGCAGCCCGGCGAAACCGGCTGGATCGAACCCACGGGCCACGGATTCCGCATCGAGGTGCCGCCGCGCTTCGATGGCGCGCTGGCGATGACCCTCGCCGTCCTGCTGCCCCTCGTCCGCCATTGGACCGGCGCGCGGCCGGTCGCGCAGACGGGCATCCTCAGCCGTAAGCTCAGTGCCGGCCTCGGCATCGCGGCGATTGCCCTGTTCAAAACCGGGCCGGAACGACTCGAACCGCTCGCCCTCGGTGAGATTACGCTCGCTTCCTGGCTGGCGGCAGACAGCTATGCCGTTCTGCCGCCGGGGATCGAGGGCTTTGCGGCCGGCGAGACCTTCACCACATATCGCCTCGCCCCGCTTCTGGCCTGACGAAAGGACCCCGCGTGACCGAACCCCATGCCGGCCTCGTCCAAGACCAGTTCCTGCGCATCCTGACGCGCGAGGAGGCCGTGCGCCAGTTCACCGAAGCCGTGCGCCCGGCTCCGCTCGGGCGGGAAACCTGCCCGCTGGCCGGTGCGGCAGGGCGTGTCCTCGCCGAGGATATCCGCGCCGCCGTCGATGCGCCGCCCTTCGACCGCTCGGTGGTCGATGGCTTTGCTCTCCGTGCGGCCGATCTCGCCGCCGCCAGCCAGGCGGCGCCGGTCACGCTGCGGCTCAATGCCGAGACGATCACCTGCGGCCATGCCCCCGTGCTGACGGTGCTGCCCGGCAGCGCGACCCCGATCTCGACCGGCGGGCCGATCCCGCGCGGGGCCGATGCCGTGGTGATGATCGAACATACCGACCCGGAAGGCGAGGCAGCGATCCGCGTCACGCGCGCGGTCACGCCGGGCCAGAACCTTTCCTATGCCGGGTCCGACATGGCCCGCGGGCAGGTGCTGCTCCATGCGGGCACGCTGCTCACCGCCCGCGAGATCGGCATGCTCGCCGCCGTCGGACTGGCCGATATCCCGGTCTGGCGGAAGCCGCGCATCGCCGTGCTCTCGACCGGAAGCGAACTGGTCGAGCCCGGTCAGCCCCTGGGGCCAGCGCAGATCTACGATTCCAACGGGCCGATCATCGCCGCCGCGCTGGAAGAGAATGGCTGCGAGGCCCTGCGCTTCGGCATCGTGCCGGATGACGAAGCCCGGCTCGAGGCGGCCCTGCGCCACGCCCATGCCGAAGCGGATGCGATTCTGCTCTCCGGCGGCACCTCCAAGGGTGCGGGCGATCTCACCTGGCGCCTTGTCGGCCGGCTCGGCGCGCCGGGCATCATCGCCCATGGCGTGGCGCTGAAGCCGGGCAAGCCGCTCTGCCTCGCGGTCTGTGACGGCAAGCCGGTCATCGTGCTGCCCGGCTTCCCGACCTCGGCCATGTTCACCTTCCACGATATTGTCGCCCCGGTCTTCCGGACGATGGCCGGTTTGCCTCCGCGCGAGGAATCGCGGACGGAAGCGCGTATCCCCGCGCGCATTTCTTCCGAACTCGGGCGGACGGAATTCGCCATGGTGGCTTTGGCCGAGGATGCGGAAGGGCTCGTCGCCCATCCAGTCGGCAAGGGCTCGGGCGCCGTTACTGCGTTCTCGCAGGCCGATGGCTTCTTGGCAATCGAGGCCGAGGCGGATTCGCTTCCCGCCGGCAGCCGCGTTGCGGTGACCTTGTTTTCGCCGGGCATCCGCATCCCGGATCTCGTGATCATCGGCAGCCATTGCACCGGGCTGGACGCGCTGGTGGCCACGCTGCGCCGGCGGGGGCTGACGGCCCGCATCCTCGCCCTCGGTTCGCTCGGCGGGCTCGCCGCAATCAAGCGCGGTGAGGCTGATCTCGCGCCGATCCACCTGATGGAAGAAGCCAGCGGCGTCTACAATCGCCCGTTCCTGACCCCGGAACTCGACCTGATCCCCGGCTGGAAGCGGCTGCAGGGCTTTGTCCATCGCAAGGATGATCCGCGCTTTGCAGGCCGCGATCTCGAGGATGCCGTCGCCGCCGCGCTCGCCGATCCCGATTGCCTGATGGTCAACCGCAACCAGGGCGCCGGCACGCGTACCCTGATCGATGGCCTGCTGAAAGGCGCCCGCCCGCCGGGCTACTGGAACCAGCCCCGCTCGCATAATGCGGTCGCGGCCAGCGTGGCGCAGGGCCGCGCGGATTGGGGCATCGCCATCGCCCCGGTCGCCGCAGCGCTCGACCTCGCCTTCATCCCGCTGGCGGACGAGCATTACGATTTCGCGGTCGCGCGCAGCCCGCGCAATCTCGCCGCGATCGAGGCTTTCCGGGTCGCCCTCGCCAAATCCGGCGACGCCTTGCGTGCCCTCGGCTTTACACCGGGGTGAACGGACCCTGCCCCGGGAAACCCAAGGGCTGGAAATGAAATCTCCCGCTTCGACCGTAAGGTCGAAGCTAGGAGCGAATGCGACGCCGAGCAGGCTCCAGAGGAGCCGTCGCGAGGGCCCCAAGAGAAAAAAGACCCCGCCAAGGCCAACGGCCTTGGCTAGGAGCGAAGCGACGCCGAGCAGGTGCCACGAGGCGCCGTTGCGAGGAAGCAAACCAAAAAATCAACTCCTCACCCTCGGCTCGATCGGCTGGCCGAAAGGCAGGCCGAGCAGGCCTTCGAGGAGATGCGCGCCGGCCAGCGCCGTGGCATCGGCACGCGGCCGGGCCACCACCTGCAGCCCGACCGGCAACCCGCTGGAGGTGAAGCCGCAGGGAATGCAGACCGAGGGGCAGGCCACCAAGGTGATGGCATAGGCAATCGCCAGCCAATGCACGTAATTGTCGAATTCGACACCATTGCACCGCTCGACATAGCGCTGCTCGACCGGGAAGGGCGGCACGATCGTGCCCGGGGCGAGCAGGAGATCATACGCGCCGAAGAATTTCAGCGTACGCTGATACATCGTCAGCCGCTGCGTCTCGGCCCGGGTGATCTCGTCCATCGTGAGGGCCAGGCCCTTCTCGATATTCCAGATCACTTCCGGCTTGAGCTTGTCGCGATGCGTATCGAGCAAGGCCTTCTTCGAAATGGCGAAGCCCTTGGCACGCAGGGTGTTGAAGCTCTCATGCGCCTCGGAGAAATCCGGATGCGCCTCCTCGACAATCGCGCCGGCCTCCGCGAACCGGGCGGCGGCGGCGCGGCAGATCGCGGCCACTTCCGCATCGACCGGGGTATTGCCGAGATCGGCCGAGAACGCGACGCGCTTCGGCGCCCAGCCCGTGCCGAGCGCCGCGAGGAAGCCGCTGGCCGGCTTCGGCAGCGAGACCGGGTCGCGGATATCCTCGCCGCTCAGCATGTCGAGGAAAAAGGCACAATCGGCGACATTCCGCGCCATTGGCCCCTGCACGCTCAGCAGCCGGTCCATCGGCGCAGCGGGTTGGGTGGCCACGCGGCCCGGCGAGGGCCGCATCCCGACAATACCGCAAAAGCTGGCCGGATTGCGCAGCGAGCCGCCGAGATCGGAGCCATGCGCCAGCCAGGCCGTGCCGGTGGCGAGCGCCACGGCCGAGCCGCCGGAAGAGCCGGAGGCAGAGAGCCGTGTGTCCCACGGGTTGCGGGTCGGGCCGAACACCTCGTTGAACGTGTTGGCGCCGGCGCCGAATTCCGGCGTGTTGGTCTTGGCATAGACGATCCCGCCCTCGGCCTCGAGCCGCTCGACCAAGGGGTCGGACCGGACCGGCACATGATCGGCAAAGATCGGCGAGCCGAACGTCGTCCGCATCCCCGCTACTTCCGTAAGATCCTTGATGGCAACGGGCAGGCCACAAAGCGGGCCGCGTTCGGCGAGGGGCCGGGCCATCAGCGCCTGCGCGAGCGTCCGGGCCCGCCCGAAATCGCGCGTTGGCAGCGCGTTGACCGGCGCTTCCACGGCTGCCACCCGTGCTTCCAGCGCATCAAGGCAATCGAGCGGGGTGATCTCGCCTTTCGCGAGACGGCCGATCACGGTCAGGGCGGTTTGGGAAATCAGGTCGTCGGAACGGGTCGAAACTTGGGACATGGCACCTCCAGCAGAAGTGCCATCGTGGACAACCCGGCGGCTGCATGCAACCGCCGTGACGGCCCGGTCAGGCGGCGGCGCGCATCGACTGCACGAAGCCGTCAATCTCTCCGCGCAGCCGATCGGCCTGCTGGGCAAGCCCCTCCGATGCCTTGAGAATGCTGGCGGCAACCTGGCTCGATTCGGAGGCCGCCTGGCTGACCTGCGTGATGTTGTTGGCGACTTCTGCCGTTCCGGCCATCGCTTCCTGCACGTTGCGCGCGATTTCCTGCGTCGCCACGCCCTGGCTGGTCACGGCATTCGCCGCCTGTGCGGCCATCGTGTTGATCTGCTGGATGGCCTTGGCCACACCATTGATCGCGCTGGCCGCTTCCGCCGTCGTCCCCTGGATCTGGTTGATCTGCTCGGTGATCTCGGTCGTTGCCCGCGCAGTCTGGGCGGCAAGCTCCTTCACCTCGCTCGCCACCACGGCGAAGCCGCGCCCGGCCTCGCCGGCCCGCGCGGCTTCGATCGTGGCGTTCAGCGCCAGCAGGTTGGTCTGGGCGGCGATATTCTGGATCATGCCGACGATCTCGCCGATCTGCTGTGTCGCCTCGGTCAGCGCCTGCACCTTGTTCACCGTATGCTCGGCCTCGCCCATCACCCGGGCCGAGATCGTGCTGGATTCCCGCACCGTGTCGGCCACGGCCTGCATCGACTGGGCGAGCGTATCCACCGACCCGGACAGCGCGCCGACATTGATCGAGGTTTCTTCCGACGCCGCGGACACGATCACCGACTGGCGCGAGGTGCCATCCGCGCTCTGGTTGAGATGCTCGGCAGCTTCGCGCATCGAACGTGCGGCTTCCGCGACGGCCACGGCAATGCCGACGGCCTGCCCCTCGAAGGCCTGCGCGCTCTGCTGAAGGCGGTTGCGTTCGGCCTCGGCGCTGTCTCGTGCCTCGCGGACGGCTTGCTCGTTGGCAATCTTGTGGGCGGCCTCGTCCCGGAAAAACCGGAGGGCCTGCACCAGATTGGCAACTTCCTCGACCTTGCTTTCCGGAATGGCCCGATCGCTGAGATCCCCGCGGGCCAGCGCCGCCAGCGCCTCGGAGGCATTGCCGATCGGGCGCAGGATCCGCCGCTGGAACTGAAGGATCAGTGTAACGTAAAGCGCAATGCCGAAAACCAGCATGGCGAGATTGAGCCAGGACATCGAGGTCCCGAAGGCAGCACTTTCGTCAACCTGCTTCGAATTGCCCTTCTCGATCGCCTCGGAAACGCGCGCCATTTCGCCTTCAAGCGCCTTGAAGGCGTCGAGGAAGCCCGGCAGGGCGGCCCGCGCATCCTTCAGGCTGCCCTTTTCGGCAAGACTGACAATCGACTCCGCAGAGGTGATGTACTTTTCCAGCGGATCGCGCACGCTCTTCAGCGCGGCACGGACATCCTCCGGCAGCGAGAGCTCATCCTGTGCCTTGATCTCCTTCCGGAAGGTCTCGGCCGATTCCTTGACATCCTCGGCTGCCGCCTTGGTCATCGACATGTCGTCGATCGCGACCCCGTACAGCGCCCGGAAGACGATACCGCGCAGATTGTCATGCATCATGTCGCCGGTCATGTGATGCCGCATCGAGGTCATCAGCACGGCGGATTGCTCGCCACCGGCCTGGAAAGTCTTGGTGATCAGGAAACTGATGGCCCCTTGCAGGATGGCAAAGCCGATCGCGAAGGCGCAGGCGAGATTCACAACAAGACGAGGCTTCATGGACCCCTCCACACATGGTGAGTTGTCCAAAATATCGCAGTAACTAATTTAGTTATGGTAAACTATGCAGCAGACTTCGCCATCCCTTGTCGCGCGATTACTCCGCCGCCTGTGAGCCGACTGAAGAAGCCTGCTGATGCGCATGCCGATCCGGCTTGGCCTTCAGCTTGAGTTCGACAAGATCATCGCGCTCACGCACGCTGTTGCGGTAGATCTGGTCTTTCCCCGGGCGATACTGCACCGGCTGGTGGATATCCGCCTGATACCAGGCCGCCGCCCGCAACGTGAAAGCGGGGTCGGCCAGATGCGGCCGCCCAAGCGCGACGAGATCGGCCCGCCCCGCCGCGATGATCGTGTTCATCTGGTCGGCACTGGTAATCGCGCCAACGCACATCGTGGCGATGCGCGCCTCGTTGCGGATCCGGTCGGAGAACGGCGTCTGGAACATGCGGCCGTAATTCGGCTTTGCATCATGAACCGTCTGCCCGGTGGAAACGTCGATCAGGTCACAGCCCTCGGCCGCGAAAGCCTCGGCGATCGCCACTGAATCCGCGCCCGAAAGCCCACCTTCCTTCCAGTCTGTCGCAGAGATGCGCACCGACATCGGCTTCTCCGCAGGCCAGGCCCGGCGCAGGGCGCGGAACACCTCCAGCGGGAAGCGCAGCCGGTTCTCGAGGCTGCCGCCATAGACATCCTTCCGGTGGTTGGTCAGCGGCGAGAGGAAGCTGGCCAGCAGGTAACCATGGGCCGCATGCATTTCCAGCATGTCGAATCCGGCGCGATGGCCCCGCTCGGCTGCCGCGACGAACTCGGCGATCACCCGGTCCATCCCGGCGCGGTCCAGCTCGGCCGGCACCTGGCTGTCGGGGTAATAGGGCAAGGGCGAGGCCGAGACGATCGGCCAGGCGCCGCCCGGCAACGGCCGGTCCATGCCCTCCCACATCAGCTTGGTCGCGCCCTTCTGGCCGGCATGGCCGAGTTGCAGCGCGATCTTCGCCGCCGAATTCGCATGCACGAAATCAACGATGCGCTTCCACGCGGCTTCCTGCCCGTCCGTGTAGAGGCCGGCACAGCCCGGGGTGATCCGCGCATCCTCGGCCACGCAGACCATCTCGGTGAAGACAAGACCGGCCCCGCCCACGGCGCGGGAGCCGTAATGCATCAGGTGCCAGTCCTGCGGCAGGCCATCGACCGCCGAATACTGGCACATGGGCGAGACCACCGCACGGTTCTCCAGCTTCATCTCGCGCAGCCGGAACGGCTGGAACAGCGGTGGCACCGGCGAGCCATCACGGCGGCCCTTCGCATCCGGCCTGATGGCGTCCGCCACCATCCGGTCAACGGCGGCCACCATTTCCGGGGCACGCAGCGCAAGGTTGTCATAGGTGATCGCCTTGGAGCGCGTCATCAGCCCGAAGGCGAAGCGCAAGGGCTCGAAATGCCAGAAGCGCCGCACATCCTCGAACCAGACGAGGCTGACATCCGCCGCATGCTGGGTCTTCTCGACATCCTCGCGCCGCGCCGTCTCGAAATGGGCGAGTGCCGCCGGCACGTCCAGCCCCTTGGCATGAAACGCCTCGTGCAGCGCGATCGAATCCTCCATGGCGAGCTTGGTGCCCGAGCCGATGGAGAAATGCGCCGTTGCCTTCGCGTCGCCGAGCAGGACGATATTGTCCTTCACCCAGCGCGCGCAACGGATCATCGGGAAGTTCCGCCACATCGACCGGTTGGTGATCAGCCGGTGGCCCTGCAACTCCTCAGCGAAGACGCCCTCGAGGAATGCGGCGGATTGCGCCTCGTCCATCCGGTCGAGGCCGGCCTTGCGGAAGGTTGCCGGGTCGGTTTCCAGCACCCAGGTCGAATGGCCGGGCTCGTACTGGTAGCAATGCGCGATGAAGATGCCTTGCTCGGTCTCCTTGAAGAAGAAGGTGAAGGCATCGAACGGCCGGGTGGAGCCCATCCAGGTGAAATGGTTGGGGCGCAGGTCGGTTTCCGGCTGGAAATGGCCGCGATGCGTTTCGCGGATCCGGCTGTTGATGCCATCCGCCGCCACGACGAGGTCGTGAGTCGCGGCAAGCGCGTCGCCGTCGACCACCTCTTCCGAAAAGACCAGCTTCACGCCGAGTTCCCGCGCCCGGGCCTGCAGCAGCATCAGCAGGGTCCGCCGCGAGCAGCCGCAGAAGCCGTTGCCGCCGACGCGGTGGACAGCGCCCTTGAAATGGATTTCGATGTCATCCCAATAGGCGAAGCTGTCGGCGATGGCCCGGTAGCTCGGGGCATCTGTCGCGCGGAACGTGTCGAGGGTCTGGTCGGAAAAGACGACGCCGAAGCCGAATGTATCGTCGGGACGGTTGCGCTCGTAGACCGTGATGTCAAGCGCGGGCCAGTCCCGCTTCATCAGGAGCGCGTAATACAAACCGGCAGGCCCACCGCCGACAACCGCAATGCGCATGGCACCCTCCCGCGATCGAGTGCAAGCATTTTAAGCTTGAAATATTTTTGTGGCAAGCGGCATCCGTGCCGCAGCCTTCCCTTTCGGGTGATGCCCCGGAAATGAGGATCACAAGTTGTTGATTTATAGTCCATACCGTCGGCAATGGTGGCGCGTTTGCATCGCAAGAGGCGCCTGACTGGACAATTAGTTTGAATATGAAATAATAACCCTCATCCTTGCATGAGGGGGCGAAATGCCAAGCCTGACGGGCCAACACGCGCTGGTGACCGGCGGCAGCCGAGGGATCGGGCAGGCCGTGGCGGCAGCCCTGAAGGGCGCCGGGGCCCGCGTCACGATTACCGGGCGGGACCGGGCGCGCCTCGAATCGGCTTTGGCCGAGGGCTGGGCGGATGCCGCCTTCCCGCTCGACCTGACCGATGAAGCCGGCACCGCCCCCGCCATCGCCGCCCTTGGCCCGCTCGACATCGTCGTGGCCAATGCCGGTGGCGCCGAAACGCAAGCCTTCCTCAAGGCCGATGCCGCGCATTGGCGACGGATGCTCGATCTCAACCTCATCGGCACGATGCTGACCTTCCAGGCGGCGCTGCCGGCGATGATCGAGCGCCGGCGCGGGCGGCTGATCACCATCGCCTCCACCGCCGCCCATCGCGGCTATGCCTACACCGCCGCCTATGCTGCCTCGAAACATGCCGTGCTCGGCATGGTCCGCTCACTGGCGCTCGAGGTGGCGCGGCATGGCATCACCGTCAATGCCGTCTCGCCCGGCTTCACCGATACCGATCTTGTCGCCGGCGCCGTGGATCGCCTGCAGGACAAGGGCGGGCTCGACCGCGATGCCGCCAAGGCGAAGCTGGCCGCGGAAAACCCGCTCGGCCGGCTGATCCGCCCGGAAGAGGTTGCCGCCAGCGTGCTCTTCCTCGCCGGGGAAGGCGCAACCGGACTCTCGGGCCAGTCCATTCTCGTCAATGGCGGGGAATTCTGATGGAAACGCCGGATGCCTTCCGCCCGCTCGACCGCGAGACGAAGGCCAGCGAGCGCCCGGGCGACCACAAGGATGAGCTGCGCCTCTGGCTGCGGCTCCTCACCTGCTCGACCATGATCGAGCGCGAGATCCGCCGCCGCCTGCGCGAGGAATTCCGCACCACCCTGCCCCGCTTCGACCTGATGGCGCAGCTCGAGAAATCCGCCACCGGCATGACGGTGGGCGAGGTTTCGCAGCGTCTCATGGTCTCGAACGGCAATGTGACGACCGTCGTGGCCGGCCTCGTCGAGGAAGGGCTGGTCGACAAGCGACCGGCCCCGCATGACCGCCGCGTGCAGGTCCTCTCGCTGACAGCGTCGGGCCGCCGCCAGTTCCGCATCATGGCGGAACGGCACGAGGAATGGATCGCCGATCTCTTCGCCGGCCTCGGCGGTGCCGACCTGCCGGCGCTGATGCGGCTGCTGGGCACCACGAAACAATCGATCCAGGGCGCCATCCGTCGGGCCGGCGCCGAAGCGGAGGAAGCATGAGCGTCGCCAATGCCACCATCCTGCCGGTCGCGGCGGCGATACCGGCGCATTTCCGCCTCTCGGTTTCCGGCAAGCGGGCGACGATCACGCTTGACCGGCCGGACAAGAAGAACCCGCTCACCTTCGAGAGCTATCGCGAACTGACGGATCTCTTCCTCGCCCTGCAGAAGGAAGAGACGGTGAAGGCCATCGTCGTCACCGGTGCCGGCGGCAATTTCTGCTCCGGCGGCGACGTCTTCGAGATCATCGGCCCGCTTGTCGAGATGGACACCGCCAACCTCCTGAAATTCACCCGGATGACCGGCGAGCTGGTCAAGGCGATGCGCGCCTGCCCGCAGCCGGTCATCGCTGCGATTGACGGAATCTGCGCCGGGGCCGGCGCGATCATCGCCATGGCCTCCGATATCCGCCTCGGTACGACCGGCGCCAAGATCGCCTTCCTCTTCAACCGCGTCGGCCTTGCCGGCTGCGATATGGGCGCCTGCGCCATGCTCCCCCGTATCATCGGGCAGGGCCGCGCGGCGGAACTGCTCTATACCGGCCGCGTCCTGCGCGGCGAGGAGGCGGAACGCTGGGGCTTCCTCAACCGTCTCGTCGCGCCTGAAACACTGCTGGCCGAGGCCGAGGCTCTGGCCCAGGAACTGGCCGATGGGCCGACCTTCGCCAATGCCATGACCAAGCGCATGCTGGAAATGGAATGGGCGATGTCGGTCGAGAGCGCCATCGAGGCCGAGGCGGTGGCGCAGGCGCTCTGCATGCAGACCGAGGATTTCGCCCGCGCCTACCGCGCCTTCGCTGCCAAGCAGAAACCGGCTTTCGAGGGGAATTGACGGATGATCTCCCTCGGCGACACGCTCGACTGGCCCTTCTTTGCCACCCATCATCGCGAACACGCGCAGGCCCTGACGGCCTGGGCGGATGCGACGCTGCCCGCCCTGCCGCATGACGACGTGGATGAGGCCTGCCGCGCCCGCGTCGCCGCGCTCGGCAAGGCCGGTTTCCTCCGGGCTTGCGTGCCGTCGGCCTATGGCGGGCTGCATCCCGGCTTTGATGTCCGCACGCTCTGTCTCACGCGCGAGATCCTCGCGGCCCGCGATGGCCTCGCCGATTTCGCCTTCGCGATGCAGGGCCTCGGGACCGGCTCGATCACGCTGGCCGGCTCGGAGGCGCTGAAGCAGCGCTACCTCCCGGCCATCGCCCGGGGCGAGACCATCGCCGCCTTTGCCCTGTCGGAGAAGGAAGCCGGCTCGGACGTCGCGGCTCTGGCGACAATGGCTGTTCCGGACGGCAATGATCATGTCCGGATCGACGGGAACAAGACCTGGATCTCGAATGGCGGTATTGCCGATCATTACGTCGTCTTCGCCCGCACCGGCGAGGCCCCCGGCGCGAAGGGCCTCTCGGCTTTTGTGGTCGAGGCGGGAATGCCGGGCCTGACCATCGCGGAGCGCATCGAGGTCATCGCCCCGCATCCGCTGGCCACGCTGCATTTCGACGGCTGCCGCGTGCCCGTGGCAAACCGGCTCGGTGCCCCGGGCGATGGCTTCCGCATCGCCATGGCAACGCTCGATATCTTCCGTTCCACGGTCGGAGCCGCCGCGCTGGGTTTCGCCCGACGGGCACAGCACGAGGCGCTGGAACGCGCCACGAACCGCAAGCTCTTCGGCGGCGTCCTCGGCGACCTGCAACTCGCCCAGGCCTCGCTCGCGGAGAACGAGGCCGAAATCGAGGCTGCGGCCCTGCTGGTCTACCGCGCGGCCTGGGCGAAGGACCGCGGCGCGGCCCGCGTCACCCGCGAGGCGGCGCTCGCCAAGATGGTCGCCACCGAGAATGCCCAGCGCGTAATCGACCGGTCCCTGCAATTGCATGGCGGCCTCGGCGTCACGAAGGGCGTCAAGGTCGAGGAACTCTATCGCGAGATCCGCGCCCTCAGGATCTACGAGGGCGCAACCGATGTGCAGAAGATCGTCATCGCCCGCGAGGCCCTCAAGGCCCACGGGTCCCGGAAAGGCTAGGAGAGCGCCATGTTCAGATCGGGGCATGTGGACAGTTTCTGCCGGGACAGCCTGCCGCCGCCGGATCAATGGCCCGATCTCCGCCTCGCCGAGGCCGGCCTCGCCTATCCCGAACGGCTGAATGTCGTCACCGAACTGGTTGATTCCCACATCGCTGCCGGGCGCGGGGACCGCATTGCGATTCTCGCCGAGGGAGTCCGCTGGACTTATGCCGAGCTGGCCGGACGGATCAACCGCATCGCCAATGTGCTCGTCCGCGATCTCGGGCTGGTGCCGGGCCAGCGCGTCCTGCTGCGCGCGCCGAACAACCCAATGCTGGTCGCTGCCTATTTCGCCGTATTGAAGGCCGGTGGTGTCGCCGTGGCCACCATGCCCATGTTGCGGGCCCGCGAACTGGCCTATCCGCTGATGAAGGCGCGCATTGCGCTTGCCCTGTGCGATCACCGCCTGATGGAGGATCTCGAGGCGGCCTGCGAACTCGCGCCGGTGCTCGAGCGGATCGTCACCTTCGGGGGCGGCGAGCTTGAAGCGCTGATGGACCAGCCGGGCTACGAAACCTTCACGGCCGCCGATACCGCGCAGGACGATGTCTGCCTGATCGGCTTCACCTCGGGCACGACCGGCGAGCCCAAGGGCACGATGCATTTCCACCGCGACCTGCTGGCCATCTGCGATGGCTACGGCGCGCGGGTCCTCGCCGCCGATCCGGACGATCGCTTCATCGGTTCGCCGCCCCTCGCCTTCACCTTCGGCCTTGGCGGGCTGGTGCTCTTCCCGTTCCGGATCGGTGCGGCCACCATCCTGCTCGAGAAAGCCGGCCCGCCCGACCTGCTGCCCGCCATCGCGGCCCACCGCGCGACCGTTTGCTTCACCGCGCCGACGGCCTATCGCGCCATGCTCGACAAGCTGGGCGAACAGGATGTCTCCAGCCTGCGCATCTGCGTCTCGGCCGGCGAGGCCCTGCCGAAAGCCACCTTCGAGGCCTGGCAGGCGAAAACCGGCATTCCGCTGATGGATGGGATCGGCGCGACGGAGATGCTGCATATCTTCATCGCCGCGCCGCGCGGGCAGATCCGCCCCGGCGCGACCGGCCTGCCGGTGCCCGGCTACGAGGCGCGGATCCTCGACGAGGCCGGCAACCCGGTCCCTGACGGCACGCCCGGCCGCCTCGCCGTGCGCGGCCCGACCGGCTGCCGGTATCTCGCCGATCCGCGCCAGGCGAAATATGTCGCCGGTGGCTGGAACATCACCGGCGATACCTATCTGCGCGATGCGGATGGCTATTTCTGGTATCGGGCGCGCTCGGACGACATGATCATCTCCGCCGGCTACAATATTGCCGGCCCGGAAGTCGAGGCGAGCCTGCTGACCCATCCCGCCGTGGCCGAATGCGGGGTGGTCGGCGTGCCCGATGCCGAGCGCGGCATGATCGTCCGGGCCTATATCGTGCTGCGCGAGGGAAATTCCGGCGATGCGGCGATGACCAAGCGCCTGCAGGACCATGTGAAGGCGGATATTGCTCCCTACAAATACCCGCGCGACATCATCTATCTCGCCAGCCTGCCGAAAACCCAGACCGGCAAGTTGCAACGATTCGAATTGCGGCGCATGGCTCTCGAACAGGCCAGGCCCGCCGAGGCAAAGCAGGCGAGCTGAGGCCACGAGAAACAAGGCGCAACCGCGCCACACGGAGGAAGACATGTCGATTTCGGCGCTGAAAGCAGCCGTCCTGCAGGGCGGCGGGCCCGTGCCCATCCAGCCGGAAGGCTGGCCGCGCCCGCGCGGCTATGCCAATGGCATGATGGCGCGCGGCACGCTGGTCCTGACCGGCGGGGTCGTCGGCTGGGATGCGGAAGAGCGCTTCCCCGAGGGCCTTGTTGCGCAGACGCGGCAGGCCCTCGCCAATATCGTCGCGATCCTCGAAGCCGGCGGAGCCCGGCCTGACCAGCTCATGCGCATGACCTGGTATGTCACCGATTTGGCAGCCTATCGCGCCAGCCTGCCGGAGATCGGTGCGGCCTATCGCGAGACGATCGGCCGGCATTTCCCGGCCATGGCGCTTGTGCAGGTGGTTTCGCTGGTCGAGCCGCAGGCCGTGGTCGAGATCGAGGCCACGGCTGTCATCCCGGATTGATGGCACGGAACGGACGCGAAAGGCGGGAGCAGGACATGGCGAAGGCAGGATCCTCGGGAACCGGCAAATCCGGAACGGGCAAGGAAAAGGCGGGCAAATCCAAAACGGGCAAGGACAAGGGTGGCAAGGACAAGACAAACAAGCCGAAATCCGTGAAGCCGAACCGCGCCATGGTCGTGGTCACGCATCCCTCGGCCCAGCCGTTCCGATCAGCGCCCAAGGTGCTGATCGCCGGCGCCGGCGTCGGCGGCCTGACCCTTGCGCTGATGCTGCATGCCCGCGGCGTCTCCTGCCGGATTTACGAACAGGCCAGCACGATCCGCGAGGTCGGCGCCGGCATCAACGCCCTGCCCCATGCGATCAAGGAACTCGCCCAGCTCGGCCTGCTCCCGGCTCTGGATGCGATCGCCGTGCGCACGAGCGAGCTCTACTACATGAACCGCACCGGGCAGGTGGTCTGGCGCGAGCCGCGCGGCATCGCCGCCGGCTTCGATGTGCCGCAATTCTCGATCCATCGCGGCCGTCTTCAGAAGGTGCTGCATGACGCCGTGATCGAACGCATGGGGCCCGGCGCCATCGTCACCGGCCGCAAGCTCACCGGCTTCGTCCAGGACGAGGGCGGCGTCACCGCCTGGTTCACCGACAGCATCGATGGCTCCGGCAGCGAGACCGTGCGCGGCGAAGTGCTGGTCGGGGCCGACGGCATCCATTCGGTGATCCGCGGCCATTACTATCCCGATCAGGGCCTGCCGCGCTGGAACGGTGTGCAGATGTGGCGCGGCTGCGCCGATTTCCCGGCCTTCATGGATGGCCGCAGCATGATCATCGCCGGCGGCATGAGCGGCAAGCTGGTGCTCTATCCGATCGGCGAGGGCCAGAATCCGGAGACGCGCCTGACCAATTGGGTCGTCAATGTCCGCGTTTCCGACACGCCCCATCCGCCGGGCAAGGAAAGCTGGTCGCGCCGGGGACGGCTGGACGAGGTGCTGCCGCATGCCGCGCGCTTCGCCATTCCCGGCTTCGACGTGCTCGGCCTGATCCGCTCGACCGACGCGTTCTTCGAATATCCGATGTGCGACCGCGATCCCCTGCCCCGCTGGACGCATGGCCGCGTCACCCTTCTGGGGGATGCCGCCCATCCGATGTATCCGGTCGGCTCGAATGGCGCCGGCCAGGCCATTCTCGATGCGCGCTGCTTCGCGGATTGCTGGGTCAAGGCCGAGCATCCCTGGCAGGCTTTGCTTGCCTATGAGGCCGAGCGCCTGCCGAAAACTGCCGAAATCGTGACGCTCAACCGAAAGGGCGGGCCGGAACGCGTCATCGACGAGGTCGAGAAACTCGCGCCGGCCGGCTTCACGGATGTCGACCGCGTGCTGGGCTACGACGAGCGCAAGGCCATCGTGCGCGGCTATGCCGGCAAGGCCGGCTTCACGGTGCAGCAGCTGACGAAGATGTGAGGCACGGAGCGCCTCACGCATCCGGCGGCGGCAGGAAATCCACCTCGTGCTTGGCCGAGAGCGCCACCACCTCGGCCGGGTTCTGGTCCTTCATCGAATGAATGGCCCAGAAGAGATCATAGAGGCGACGGGTCGGCGAGACCCAGAAGAAGCATTTCACCACCTGGTCCGACTTGTTGAAAATGCCATGCGGCAGGCCCATCGGCAGGCGGATCAGGTCGCCCGGGCCGGCCTTGACCTCGCGTCCATCCAGCAGAAGCTCGAAATTGCCCTCGAGCATGTAGATGAATTCATCCTGCGTGACATGGATATGCGGCGGCACGAACGTGCCGGGCGGGAAGGTCGCATGCCAGGAGAACGCGCTCTCGCAGACCTGCTTCGGCACATAGGTCTGCCCGAGAATGTTCCAGGAGATCCCGTCTATGCCTTCGCCGGCACGGGTGATTCCGGGGGTGAGCTTCATGACCATTCCTCCCTTGGATTGTCGCGGCCAAACGTGCTGAAGTCAGACATGCAGATAACGATCCTTGAGCACCGGGTCGGCCATCAGCGCGGCTGAATCGCCCCGCCAGACAACCTTGCCCTTCTCGAGAATGACGTGCCGGTCGGCAAAGGCTGCCAGGGCATCGACATTCTTGTCGATCACCAGAATGGCTTCGCCCTCGCGCTTGAGTTGCTTGAGGCAATCCCAGATCTCCTGCCGGATCAATGGCGCCAGCCCCTCCGTCGCTTCGTCGAGGATCACCAGCCTGGGATTGGTCATCAGCGCCCGGCCGATGGCCAGCATCTGCTGCTCGCCGCCCGAGAGCTGGTTGCCCATGTTGCGCTTGCGCTCCTTCAGACGAGGGAACAGCGCATAGACCGTGTCCAGCGTCCAGCGGGGCGTTCCGAACCGGCTCGCCGCCGTGGCGACCAGGTTTTCCTCCACCGACAATGTCGGGAAAACCTGCCGCCCTTCGGGCACCAGCCCGAGCCCTCCTCTCGCGATCCGATAGGGCGGTGCGCCGGTCAGATCGCGGCCCTGGACCCGCACGCGCCCGGCACGCGGCTTCAGGAGGCCCATGATCGACTTGATCGTCGTGGTCTTGCCCATGCCGTTGCGGCCGAGCAGCGTCACCACCTCGCCCTGTCCGACCGAGAGATCGACCCCGAACAGGATCTGGCTGTCGCCATAGGCGGCCTCGAGCCCCTCGACTTCCAGCATCAGCCGCCCTCCTCGCCGAGATAGGCTGTCCGAACTTCCGGATCGTCGCGCACGGCGGCCGGCGGGCCGGAGGCGATGATCCGGCCATAGACCAGCACGGATACCCGCTCCGCCAGAGCGAAAACTGCTTCCATGTCATGCTCGATCAACAGAATGGTCATCCGCCCGCGCAGGCGCTGCATCAGCGCGATCAGCACCGCGCTTTCCTCCGGCCCGGTGCCGGCCAGCGGCTCGTCGAGCAGCAGAACGCGGGGGCGGGCCGCAAGCGCGATGGCGATTTCCAGCTGCCGTTTCTCGCCATGGGAAAGGAGCCCGGCCCGGATACCGGCCCGCTTGCCGAGCCCGACTTCCTCGAGCGCCTGCATCGCCTGATCGTTCAGGCGGGCCTCGTCCCGCGCTCGGCCGAAAAAGCGGAAACTCGATCCCTCACGGGCCTGCACCGCCAGTGCCACGTTCTCCAGCGCGGAGAAGCCCGGCAGGATCGAGGTGATCTGGAACGAGCGCACCAACCCGCGATGGACGCGATCGGGCAGCGAAAGCCCGGTCACGTCGTGCCCGCCAAGCCAGACCGAGCCGGTATCCGACGGCACGACCCCGGAAATCTGGTGGATCAGCGTGGTCTTGCCAGCGCCGTTTGGCCCGATGATCGCGTGGAACTCGCCATCGGGCAGTGCCAGCGAGACATGGTCCGTCACCGTCAGCGCGCCATAGGCCTTGTTGAGATCGCGGAGTTCCAGCGCCGGCTCAGCCATGGCCGCCTCCCCCGCCGATCCGCCGGATCGCGCCCATCAGCCCGCCCCGGGCGAACAGCACGACCAGAACGAGGAAGGGCCCGAAGATCATCTTCCAGTGCTCGGTGAAGCCGGAGAGCCATTCCTCCAGCAGCAGGAAGGCCGCAGCGCCGATGATCGCACCATGCAGGGTGCCGAGCCCGCCGAGCACCACCATGACGATCAGCTCCCCCGAGCGCTGCCATGTCATGTAGGCGGGGCTGACAAATTCAGCCTGGTTGGCCAGCAGGAACCCGGCCAGCCCGCATAGCGTGCCGGCGATGACATAGCCGACGAGCTGGTAGCGGAAGAGCGGGAACCCGATCGCCGCCATGCGCTGCGGGTTCTCGCGCGCGCCGCGGATCACCCGGCCGAAGCGCGAGACGACGATCGACCGGCAGAGTCCGTAGGCCCCGAGCAGGGCCAGCAGCACGGCATAGTAGAAGGCGCGATCACTCTTCAGGAGATCGAACCCGAACAGCTTCGACCGGCCCGGCAGCGTCATGCCGTCATCGCCACCATAGGCCGCAAGCGAGACGGCGAGGAAAAAGGCCATCTGCCCGAAGGCCAGCGTGATCATGATGAAATAGACGCCCTTGGTCCGGAGCGAGAGCGCGCCGGTGATCAGCGCGAACAGCGCCGAGACGGCCAGGGCCACCGGCAGCTGGACCAGCGCGTCGGTCTGGCCATGCGCCGAGAGGATCCCGACCGCGTAGCCGCCCAGCCCGAGAAAGGCGGCATGGCCGAAGGAGACCAGCGCGCCATAGCCGAGGATGAGATCCAGCGACAGGGCGGCGATGGCGAAGATCATGACGCGCGTCACCAGCGACAGCAGGTAGCTCTCCGCCCCGAGAGCTGCGACGAATGGCACCAGGGCCAGCAGGACGAAGAGGAGGACCGGAACGGCCTCGCGCTTCAGGAATCCGGGGCCATTCTCGGGAAGCATGATCATTTCTTCGCCGGGAACAGGCCACCGGGCCGGAAGAACAGGATCGCGGCCATGAGGATATAGGTCAGCATCGGGGCCAGCGCGCGGCCTGCCTGCGAGGCGGCGGAGGGGTCCATCAGCGCCCGCAGCACCTGCGGTCCGAAGACGCGGCCGAGCGTATCCACAAGCCCGACCAGGATGGCCGCGATGAAGGCGCCACGCACCGAGCCGATGCCGCCGATCACGATGACGACGAAGGTCAGGATCAGCAGGTTGTCGCCCATGCCCGGCTCGACCGAGAGGATCGGCGCCACCATCGCCCCGGCAAAGCCCGCAAGCATGGCCCCGAATCCGAAGACGATCATGAAGAGCTTGCCGATATCGACGCCGAGCGCCGAGACCATCGGCGCATTGCTCGCCCCGGCACGGACCAGCATGCCGATCCGGGTGCGGCTGACGAGGATGCCGAGCAGCACGGCAATGGCGAGGCCGGATCCGATGATCGCCAGCCGGTAGACCGGATAGAGCAGCCCGTCCATCAGCCGGATCGAGCCGCTCAGCACATCCGGGATCGGCACGGAAAGCGGCGCGGCGCCCCAGACCACCTTCACCGCCTGGTTGAGGAACAGGATGATGCCAAACGTCGCGAGCACCTGGTCGAGATGGTCGCGGTCATAGAGGTGGCGGAAGATCAGGAATTCCAGCAGCAGCCCGAAGGCGAGCGCCGAGGGCAGCGCCAGCGCGAGCCCGTAGAAGAAATTGCCGGTCAGGGCGGTGAACATCGCCGCCAGATAGGCGCCGATCATATATTGCACGCCATGGGCGAGGTTGATGAAATCCATCACCCCGAAGACCAGCGTCAGGCCGGCGGCAATGAGGAACAGCAACACGCCCAGTTGCAGGCCGTTCAGGGTCTGCACGTAGAGGAGCGTCATCGACATGGCGGACCCGCAAGTCTGAACCGGGGGGGAAAGGGCGACCCGTCTGTCCGCCAGACCGCGTCTGGCGACCCGGTCGCTCCGGCATTTCGGAGCGACCGGCATCAGCGCCGGGAGGCCGGCGGACGCATTACTTCGGCAGCTTGCAGTCCTTCGCGTACACGTCGACGTAGTTTTCGAAGATCTTCTGCCGGATCGAGGTCTGGAACTTGCCATCCGGCCGGGGAACGGCCTGGACCAGGTAGAAGTCCTGGATCGGGTAGCCGTTATGGCCCATCTTGAAATTGCCGCGAAGCGACTTGAAATCCGCCTTGCGGAGGCCGGCGCGGATGGCATCCTTGTTGCCCAGCTTCCCGCCGGCGCTGCGGATGGCCGCATCGATCAGCATCGCGGCATCATAGGCCTGCATCGCATAGGTGCCCGGAACCGAGTTGTAGGCCGCCTCATAGGCCTTCACGAAGGCTTCCGATTGCGGGTTCTTCATATCCGGCGCCCAGTTGGCCCCGCCGAAGAAGCCGACCGCTGCTTCCTTCTGCGCCGGCAGCGTGGATTCATCCACGGTGAAGGCCGAGAGGAACGGGATGGCATCGGCAAGACCCGCCTGGCGATACTGCCTGACGAGGTTCACGCCCATGCCACCCGGCATGAAGGTGAAGAGCGCATCCGGCTTGGCGGCGGCGATCTGCGCCAGTTCGGCCGAGAAATCGAGCTGTCCGAGCGGAGTGTAGACCTCGGCGACGATCTCGCCCTTGAAGTGGCGCTTCACGCCGGCCAGCGCATCACGGCCGGCCTGGTAGTTCGGCGCCATCAGGAACAGCTTCTTGAAGCCCTTGTCCTGTGCATACTTGCCAAGCACTTCGTGGTTCTGGTCGTTCTGGTAGGAGGTCACGTAGAAATTCGCGTTGCATTGTGCCCCGGCGAAATTCGACGTGCCGGCATTCGGGCTGATCAGGAACGCGTTGGAATCGACAACCGGCTTGTGGATCGCCTGCAGGACGTTCGAGAAAATCGGGCCAACCACGAAATTGACCTGGTCACGCTCGAGAAGGCCCTTGACCTTGCCCACCGCGACATCCGGCTTCAGCTCGTCATCGACGACAATCACCTCGGCATTGATACCGCCGAGCTTGCCGCCCAGCGTCTTCACGGCAAG
Source organism: Rhabdaerophilum sp. SD176 (assembly GCF_030143245.1). GTDB lineage: Bacteria > Pseudomonadota > Alphaproteobacteria > Rhizobiales > Beijerinckiaceae > Rhabdaerophilum. Next base: position 76,388 of record NZ_JARJNS010000007.1, read on the forward strand.
GTTGAACCCGTCGCGCGCCTGCTGGCCCAGCACGGCCGGCGGGCCGGACAAGGTCACCATGATCCCCACCTTGACCTTCTCCTGCGCCATCAGGGCGCCGGAAGAGAGGGCCAGCAAGGCTGCCGGCAAGAGCATTTTCGTCTTGGCAAACATCGTTCCACCTCCGCTGACGAGGGCTAAGCCCCGCATGAAACTTGGTTTTTGTGGCCGGCTTGACGCCTGGTCTCGTTCCTGAATTTTATTTTAAGCTTGAAATAAATCGCTTGTGAAGCCCCCTCCCGCGCGATTCTTTCAGGCCTTCTCGAAACGGATCGGCTGCGCCCCTTCCCAGAGCGTCTTGCGGCCGAGCGTGTAGAGATTCTCGAGGCCCGATGTCAGCGTCAGGAAATGGTTCCCGGAGAGCTGGCCGGCCCTCGACGCGAAATTCACATTGCCATAGGCGAGCAGGATCTCCGTCTCGCTGACACCGCCCGGATAGAGGATGATCTGCCCCGGCGAGGGATAGCAGGTGTTGTTCTCGTAGCCGACGCCGAAATCCATGTCGCCCAGCGGAATCCAGACGCCCTCGCCCGACCAGCGGACATGCACGATCTTGCCCTCGAACGGCAGGTGACGAAGGAAAGCCTCGCAGGTCTTTGGCGCCATCTCGCGCTCGAGGCGCGCGGCGAAGCGGAACGGGCCGGCGGTGACGATCAGGTCGGACATAGGCAGGTCAACTCCTTGAGGAAAGCGGCATCGTAGCCGCTGGTTCGGCACAGGCCAGCAAAAAACATTCCGGAGCCAGGGCGGAGCATTCTCAGCGCCGCCCCATCGCCATGGCGATGGCCTGGGCAGCTTCCTGCAGGGCCGGAAGGAATTCGGAAAGCATCTGCGCCTCGCTGACGCGGGCAGCCTGCGCGCTGACATTGACGGCATAGCGTGTGCGGGTTCCGAGATCCGCCACGGCAACCGCGATCGAGCGCAGCCCGAGTTCGAGTTCCTCCGAGACAATGGCATGGCCGTCCTTCCGGATCTGGGCCAGCCGCTGGCGCAAGGCGGGCTCGGTCGTCAGCGTACTGGGCGTGAAGGCATCCAGCTTCGCCTGGGCAAGATAGCGCTCGAGTTCCCTGATATGCAGCCCGGCCAGCAGCATCTGGCCCATCGAGGTCGCATGGGCAGGCAGCCGCGTGCCGACCGAAAGCCCGATCGCCATGATGCGGTGCAGCGCCGGCGACCGCGCGACATAGACGATCTCGGTTCCGTCGAGCATCGCCGCCGAGGCGGATTCGCCCGTCCGCCTTGTGACCTCGACCAGAACGTCGCGCACGATCTCCAGCTCGGAGAGCCCGGACAGGAAAGCCTGCCCGATCCCGAGAATGGCCGGCGTGAGCTGGAAATACTTGCCGTCCGTCCGTGCGAGCCCCAGATCGGTCAGGGTCAGCAGGAAACGGCGCGCGGCGGCACGGGTCAGGCCGGTATGGGCAGCAACATCGGTGATGGTCTGGCTTTTCCGCCCGTCGAAACTCCGGATGACATCCAGCCCGCGGCGAAAGGATTCAACGGTCTCGTCTCTCGGCAAGCAGGCCTCGTTCGACTCTCGAACAAACACGGTCGATGCGAACCAAGGATTGACCCTTTCCCGAGCGGGCGCAACAGTAATTTCGTCAACGACATGCCCGCAGGAAAGGTCCGCACAAGGACCTGGGCAAGCCCGGGGGAACGTTTATGCGCACACAGGTGGCGATTATCGGGTCGGGCCCGGCCGGGCTTCTGCTCGGGGCCCTGCTGGCGAAAGCCGGCGTCGAGACCGTGATCCTCGAGCGGAAGAGCCGCGACTATGTGCTCGGGCGGATCCGCGCCGGGGTGCTGGAACAGGGCACGGTCGACCTGCTGGCCCGCGCCGGCGTCGAGGCGCGCCTCCACCGCGAAGGGCTGGTCCATGAAGGTTTCTTCATGGGCTTCGCCAATCGCCGCCTCCGGATCGACCTGACCGAGCTGACCGGAGGCCGCCATGTCACTGTCTATGGCCAGACCGAGGTGACGCGGGACCTGATGGATGCCCGTGACGCCGCCGGCCTGACCACGATCTACGAGGCGGAGGATGTGGCCATCCACGATTTCGACCGCGATTCGCCTTGCGTCACCTTTGTAGAGGACGGTGTCAGCCATCGCCTCGACTGTGATTTCATCGCCGGCTGCGACGGATTCCACGGCATCTGCCGCGCCAGCGTGCCCTCCGGCGCGATCCAGCTTTTCGAGAAGGTCTACCCGTTCGGCTGGCTCGGCGTGCTGGCCGATGTGCCGCCCTGCAGCCACGAGCTGATCTATGCCAACCATGCCCGCGGCTTTGCACTCTGTTCGATGCGCTCGCCGACCCGCAGTCGCTATTACGTGCAGGTCCCGGCGGACGAGGATGTCGGCGCCTGGTCTGACCAGCGCTTCTGGGACGAGTTGCGCCTGCGGCTTGACCCGGAGGCGGCTGATCGCGTGGTGACCGGCCCTTCGATCGAGAAGAGCATCGCCCCGCTCCGCAGCTTCGTGGCCGAACCTCTGCGCTTCGGCCGTCTGTTCCTTGCCGGGGATGCGGCACATATCGTGCCGCCGACCGGCGCGAAGGGCCTGAACCTCGCCGCCGGTGACGCGCATTACCTCGCCGAGGCGCTGGCCGAGTTTTACCGTGACAGGTCCGATGCCGGAATCCGCGCCTATTCCGAGCGGGCGCTCGCGCGGATCTGGAAGTCGGAACGCTTCTCCTGGTCGCTCACCATGCTCCTCCACCGATTCGACACGATGAGCCCCTTCGAGCAGCGCATGCAGGAAGCCGATTTCCGCTATGTCGAGAGCTCCCGCGCCGCACAGACCGCAATCGCCGAGAACTATGTCGGCCTGCCGCTCTGACGGCGCATATCCGGGCAAAAGGCTTTGTCTGACCGGACCAGGACCTCAGATCAGGGACTTGCCGCCCCGGATCGTTATGCATTATGAGCGCATTCCGCGCTGCCGCCGATTTGGGGATTATCCTCCTGCGCGCAGTTTAGAATCGTTCAATTTGTCAATAATTTCAATGCATTCACATGATTGAATTTGTTTGCAGTGCCGCAAGGTTTTTCTTGCATGGCAGTGTATTTAGTGAAAGTCTCCGCGCCGCGAGGGACACATGATGAACCGAAGCGAGCCGAAGGGCCCCTTCCCCGGATCAGAACAGACCGAAACCGAAGCCTCTGCGGCGGCCGGACTCAACAACGAGGCGCTGGACTCGATCCTGCTTTTCACCCTGCGCAAGACGCAGGCCGTGATCATGCAGGACTTCGTCAGCCGTTTCGACGCGCTCGACCTCCGGCCAATCCAGCTCGGCGCGCTTCTGCTGATCCGCAGCAATCCGGGCAGCCGGCAATCCGATATCGCGGCAGCGCTCGGCATCCAGCGTCCGAATTTCGTGACGATGATGGACGAACTCGACCGGCGCGGCCTGACCCAGCGCACGACCTCGAACAATGACCGCCGCTCCTATTCCCTCGGGCTGACGCCGCAGGGCGAAGCGCTGGTCAACAGGGCGCTCCAGTTGCTGGCCGAGCACGAAGCCTTCGTGTCGTCGAGGCTCGACCCCAACGAGCGGCGCCAGCTTTTCGCCAATCTCAACCGCATTGAATCCGGCCTGACATCCGGCGGTCGCTGAGCGACCGCCCTATCCGGCGAAGCGGGCAAAGGCCCGGACCACGGATTCGTAGACGCCGCGCTTGAACGGGATGATCAGTCCGGGCAGGTTTTCCAGCGGCTCCCAGCGCCAGTCGATGAATTCCGGCTTGTGCTGGCCCTCGCCGGGCGCGCGGACATTGATCTCGCTCTCCTCCCCCACAAAGCGCAGGGCGAACCATTTCTGCGTCTGCCCGCGATAGCGGCCCTTGAGGGCCCGCCCCATCGTTTCAGGGGGAAGATCGTAATTGTACCAGTCCGGCGCCTCGGCCAGCAATTTGGTCGAGCGGATATTGGTTTCCTCGTAAAGCTCGCGCAAGGCAGCGGGATAGGGGTCCTCGCCAGGGTCGATTCCGCCTTGCGGCATCTGCCACTCATAGATCGCATCGCGGTATTCCGGCCCCTTGTCCGGCCGGCGACGGGCGATGAACACCTTGCCCTCGGCATTGAACAGGGCCACGCCGACACAGGGGCGATACGGCATGCTGGCTAGATCACGCGCCATTCGGATCCTCGTTTCCGGCGGACCGGGCGGAGCCGGACAAGCTCGACACCGGGATCCGCCTGATAGTTTTCAAGGTGATGCCGCTACCGGGAAGAAGCCGGCGCGATTCACCGCGTCTTGTCGATGATGGCGGAAACAGGCGCCAAGACAAGGCCGCGGGACCGAATTTCGCGTGACCAGGCAACAACCTTGTCGACATTGGCCGGAACCGTCGGGATGGTGATGATCGCCTGGCCTTTTCGCTTGGCAACGGCTTCAACCTCGGCGAGCACAGCCTCCAGCGAGCGGCCGGCCGAGGCATCATAGACGTGGTCGCCGATCGCAGCCGGCAGGTTGGCCGCACGCGCAAGCTCGCGGGTCCGCGATGTCGGGTTCGAGCCGTCATCGAGGTAAAGCAGGCCGCGCCGGCCCATCTCCTCCAGCAGCGCTGCATAGGGGCCGGGCGTGCTCATCAGCTTGCCGCCCATGAAATTCGCGAGCCCGACATAGCCGCCGAGCCGGGACATCAGCCAGTGGAGCTTCTCGAGATTCTCGCGCGGGTCCGCACCGGCCCTGAGCGTATGCGGCCCGGGATCGCTCTCGGGGTAATCATGCGGCTCCATCGGCACCTGGAGCAGGATCTCGTGCCCCTCACGGCGGGCCCGCACGACCTGGTTCTCGAGGTCTCGACCATAGGGCGCGAAGGCCAACGTCACATCGCGCGGCAGCTTGGACAGCGCATCGGCCGTTCCCCGCGCCCCGACACCGACGCCGGTCATGACCACGGCAACCATCGGCTTGCCATTCGGCGTGAAGGCGCGCGCATAAAGCTTGCGGGGCGTAAGCCCGCTTTCCCCGATCCGCGGGATGAAGCCGGACTGGCCGCGCTCGACAACCCGCGCATCCATGCTCGCCATCATCCGGTCGCTGGAATCCGGCACGCGGATCACCATGCCTGTCGAGCCGGCCGGTCCGCCATTCTGGCGGATAACGTTCACGCCATGCCGGCCATCGCCACCGCGGTTCGGCGCCATCGCGGAATCGGCCGGCGGAACCGGAGCGCGTTCGATATTGGTCGAGACATGCCGCTCGATCACGGCAACGGTTCCCGGTTCACTCCGGTCACGCAGCAGATAGGATTGTGCGGTCACACCGCCCAGCAGCAGGAACCCCAGGCCGACGAGGCCCCAGCGCCGGAGCGGGGACAATCCCCGCCGGCTCGGCCCTGGTTTCATACCCAGGGGCGTGGCCATGCCGTCGAACGCCATTCCGCCTGCTTCCTCATCGGAGTCTCGCGCGGCAATCGCCACGAAATCCATGACAAACCGTAAACAGGCTTGGTTAAGGCGTTGTTAAACGAACCGGGAAACTGCACCTCACGGATGTAAAAAACCCGCCGGATCGCGGCGGGTTTTCCGAAAGTGCGGCAGGTCGGTCACACGCCTTGTCTGAAAGGCGCGCGCGGTCCCGTCGCTCAGTTCTTGGCGCTGGCCGGCTTGCCCGTATTGGCCTTGGCTTCCGGCTTCGGTGCGCGCGGCTGCAGCGTGGCGCCTTCACCCGGATTGTCGCGGCTGACGGTTCCGTTGAGGAAGTTCACGGCCCAGATCAATTGCTTGTCCTTGGCCCGATCGGCGGGAACATAGCCGGACGAACCGCCGCCCTGCTCTTCCTCGTTGACCTTGATATGGCCGCGGATCGAGGCTTCGCCCTTGATCTCGTCCTTGCCCTTCAGTTCGTCCGGAATGTCCTGCGGAACCAGGAGGTCCGGGTTGATGCCCCGGCCCTGGATGGAGCGGCCGGACGGCGTGTAATAGAGCTGCGTCGTCAGCTTCAGGGCATAGGAGCCGCGGAGCTGGAAGATCGACTGGACAGAGCCCTTGCCGAAGGAGCGCGAGCCGACAATCGTCGCGCGCTCGTGGTCCTGCAGGGCGCCGGCCACGATTTCCGAGGCCGAGGCCGAACCGCCATTGATCAGGACCACCAGCGGCTTGCCACCGGTGATATCGCCCGGCCGCGCCAGCGCGCGGTTGGTCTGGTCCGCACTCTTGCCGCGGGTCGAGACAATCTCGCCCGATTCAAGGAACGCATCGGCGACATAGATCGCCTGGTCAAGCAGCCCGCCCGGATTGTTGCGGAGATCCAGCACGAAGCCCTTGAGCTTGTCCTTGCCGATCTCGCTGGTCAGCTTGTCGACTTCCTTCTTCAGCCCCTCGAAGGTCTGCTCGTTGAACGAGCCGATCCGGAGGTAACCCACGGAGTCGCCCTCTTTCTGGGCGCGCACCACCGGCGGGCGGATCGTGTCGCGGGTGATCTCGACCTCGACCGTATCCTTCTTGTTGCGGAGCAGCTTCAGCTTCACCTTGGTGCCGCGCGGGCCCTTCATCTTGTCGACGGCCTGCGACAGGGTGAGTCCCTGAACCTGCTCACCGTCAATGGCGGTGACAAGGTCATTCGCCTGTACGCCAGCCTTGGCAGCGGGCGAATCATCGAACGGCGTCACGACCTTGACCAGCCCCTCTTCCATCTGGACCTCGATGCCCAGCCCGCCGAACTCGCCGCGGGTCTGCTGCTGCATCTCCTGGTTCGACTTCTGGTCGAGGAAGCTGGAATGCGGATCAAGCGACTGCACCATACCGTTGATCGCGGATTCGATCAGCTTGGCCTCGTCAGGCTTGTCGACGTAATCGGAGCGGATCTTGTCGAACACATCGCCGAACAGCGTCAGGCGACGGTAAGTATCGGACGCCGCGGCATTGGCCCCGGCTGTCAGGCGCATATGGTCGATCGCGACGAGCGCGAGGGCGCCGAGCGCCACACCGGAGAGGAAAACAGGAACCTTGCGCATTATCCACGTGCCTTCTCGGCCGATTGGGTTGACCAGAACGGAGATGGATCGACCGGAGATCCATCCTTCCTGAACTCGACATAGAGCGCCGGCCCGGACGCTCCAAGACTTCCCCCCGAAGCAGCACCGTTCGGCGCCGCAGCAGGAGATTGGGCATTTCCCGGCCCCGTGGCAAGGGGGGCGCCCTGCCCGTCCCCGCGAGATCCGGAGCCATCCCTGCCGTCAGGAAGGAAGCCGACAGGCTCGCCAGCCAGCACGAACTGGCCCATTTCGACCGCGAGTCGCTCCATTCCGGCGAGGACGACATGGTAGCCGTTGCCCGCGTTGATGATCAAGAGCTGTCCATAGCCACGATAGGGCGCGGCAAAATGCACCCAGCCATCCGCCGGGGCCGTGACAACAGCGCCCGGATTTGACGCGATTGTGATCCCGCGCTCGGTGCCGCCCAGCCCGTCCGGCGCTCCGAAGGTGCGGGCCACGATGCCCGAGGCCGGCATCGCCATCTGGCCACGCCGCTCGGCAAAACCCTGCCGTGGCTGCAGGCGCGGCGCTTCCCGCCCGGCATCCGGCCGCAGGGTCGCAACCTGCTGTCCGGCCCGGGCCGGCGCCGGCGCCCGCCTTGCAATTTCCACGGCGCGCGGATCTCCCAGCATGTCATTCTCGTTCCGGGCAATGAGATCCCGCAGGGATCGTGCTTCACGCGCCAGCAGGGCCACGCGTTGCTTTTCGGAATCAAGCTGCGCCTGGGAGACGGAAAGCTGGGATTGCCGGGTCTCGACCAGGTCGGCGAGCCGCGTGCGCTCGACAGTCAGCCGGTCGCGCCGGTCCCGCATCTGGTCGACCAGCTCCGCATTCTGCCGCCGCAATTCGGAGAGCGTCTTCAGGTCAGCCACGAGGATCAGCGCCTCGTCACGCATATCCGGCAGCACGCCACCGAGCAGGATCGCGGCCCGCATCGCCGAAAGCACGTCCTCCGGCGCGACCAGCAAGGCCGGCGGCGGCTTTCGTCCGATCCGCTGCATGGCCGCCAGCACTTCGGCCGTCACGCGCTCGCGGGACTGAAGCGAGCGGCGCAGGGTCTGTTCCTGCCGGGTCAGGCCATCCAGCTTCTGTTGCTGTTCGGCGAGCGCCTGTTCTGAATCCTGGATGCGCCGCGCCACCTCGATCATCGATTGCCGGAGCTTCTGGGCTTCCGTGGAGAGGTTCTCGATCTCGTAGGCAAGCCGCCGCTGTTCGAAGCCGGATTTCTCGATCTCCGACTCGACACCCCGCAACTGGTCGGCCGAGGGCCTGGCCTCGCCGGCCGGCGGAGGCGTCTGGGCCTGAAGGCCGGAGGCAGCCAGCAGCGCCAGCACACCGGCCATGCTCCTCAGCCTTTTCTGCCCTGCTGCCACGCCTTGCCCCTAGTTGCGGTGATAGGGATGACCGGACAGGATCGTTCCCGCCCGGTAGATCTGTTCCAGCACCAGCACGCGAACCAGCTGATGCGGCAAGGTCATGGCCCCGAAGGCCAGGATCTTGGCGGCCCGCTCGCGCAAGGCCGGATCAAGCCCGTCGGCGCCTCCGATGACGAAGCTCGCCCCCGGCACGCCCGAATCGCGCCATTCCCCCAGCATGGCGGCAAACTGGCCGGAATCCAGCGCCGCACCCCGTTCGTCGAACAAGACCAGCCGGTAGCCTTCGCGAAATTCCGCAACGAGGGCCCGCGCCTCTTCCTGCTTGCGATCAAGGTCGCGCCGGGCCGGGCTCTCCGCCAGTTCGACCAGCCGTGGCCCGTCAAGGCCGATCCCCCGTCCGAGCCCCTTCAGGCGCTCGGCATAGCGCATCACGAGGTCACGCTCGGGCCCGGCCTTGAGCCGGCCGATCGCAAGGACATCCAGCTTCACGCCGGCCCTATTCGGCCGCGTTGCGGGTCCGGACGACGCGCCTTTTCGGCTTCTCGGCGGGGGCTTCGGCAGCCCCTTCCTGCGGCCGCCCGAGGCCCCAGAGCTTCTCGAGATTGTAGAAGCCCCGGACTTCCGGGCGGAACAGGTGGACGATGATATCGCCGGCATCGATCAGCACCCAGTCACAGACCGGTGTGCCCTCGATCCGCGGCGGTGGCAGCCCTCTTTCCTTCAGGGCGAAGGCCACGCGGTCGGCAATGGCGCCGACATGGCGATCCGACCGGCCCGACGCGATGATCATCGCATCCGCCAGCGAGGTCTTGCCTTCAAGGTCGAGGGAAACGATGTCTTCGGCCTTGGCGTCATCCAGTACAATGCGCAGGGCCTCGACGAGCGAACCGGCAGGCGGGGCACCATGGCCCTGGCCGGCTTGGGACGGCGCAGGAGCCGTCCGGTTCATGGGGGTCGTGATCAGTGTCGCTGTTCCTTCCGGTTGCGCTTCACGATCCCGAATCTAACCGCAAATCGGAAAAAACACCAGCCATTCCCGCTAACGGGCCTCGCATTGGCGGATGCGGGATGGCGAGCCGGCAACCCTTCAGGCAGGCCGGAATATGCCTTCAGGCATGCAGGGAGCGGATCAGGCGAACATGCCCAGCAGGCCGTCGGACTGGCTCTGCATGTTCTGGACATCCTTGAGGACGAGATACCGTTCGACAAGCTTGCGCGTGTAGGTCGCGTCCGACAGCTTTTCCATGTCCAGCTTGGACTCGATCGTGACTTTAAGCCGTTCAACCTTTGTCGCGGCCGCCGAACGCGGAAGATTCAGGGCGGTGAGAGCCACATCGAACAGGACCGGGTCTCCGATGATCTCATAGCCATTTTTGACAGACGAGATCTTGCGCTGGAAATACATCGCATCCGAGACCGCAGGATTGAGTTCCCCGAGACTGATCTCGTACCGGGCATTTTTGTATTTCTCGATCACGCCATCGATGAAGGACGTATCCTTCAGCTTTTCCGTCCCTTTGGAGAAGAAGGAAAAATCGGCATTGATCGTCCGGTAGCCGGCATTCGTCATGCGGTTGACCAGGGCGTTCGAATTCGACGGGTCATCCCGGAGGATTTGCTTGATCCGCGCGGGATATTCGAGCTGGTCTTCCATGTCATAGGCGGTCAGCACGAATTTCAGCAGGCGATAATCCTTGAGGAAATCCTCGGGCGTGGCCATGTTGCCGACGCGCTCGCGGAAATACTCGATCTCCTTCTCGACCGTGGCACTCTTGGCAAAGCGGGCCGTATTCACGGCAACCTTGTCGGTGCTGAGGCTCTTGAAGAGCGCATAGCCCGAGATGATGTTTCCTGCCAACATGCCAATCTATCCTCGATTGGAGACGCGATACTGGCGAGAACCCTGGCACGGTCGGAGTTAAAACACCGTTAGCCCTGCCACTTAAGAAATTCTTGAAATGTCGGCTAGAAATGCCGCTTTCTCTCTGTCCGCAGCCGCGTCGAGGATTCATCCGAACGCCGCCCGTGCAGGAACAGCCAGGCTGGCGGCTTCAGGCTTGCCAGCCGGGATGCATCCCGCTCGGCCACGCGGTATGGCGCAAGGCTCCGCGCCGCCGGGCAGGCCACGGCTCGCAGGGTGGCGCCCGGCCGGTCAATGATCGCCATCGGCACGGACGCGGCGATGGCCTGCCACTTCTGCCAGCGATGGAAGCCGGCGAGGTTGTCCGCCCCCATAAGCCAGACGAAGGAGACCCCGCGGCAGCGTGCGCGGAGATAGCGGATCGTCTCCTCCGTGTAGCGGGTGCCGATCGAGGCTTCGAGCCCGGTCACGACAATGCGGGGATCGGCGCCGATGAGGCGGCTGCAGGCCGCCATCCGTTCCTCCTGCGAAGGCAGGCCCCGGACATCCTTCAGCGGGTTGCCCGGTGTGACGAGCCACCAGACCCGGTCGAGGCGCAAACGCCGCAAGGCGGTTTCCGCCACCAGCAGATGCCCTTCATGCGGCGGGTTGAACGAACCACCGAACAGGCCGATCCGCTGGCCAATCTCGAAACGAGGCAGAAAGCGCGTCAAATCAGGGCCTCACCGTCCCCTGCCCGCGAACAACATATTTGAAACTTGTCAGCTGCTCGACACCGACCGGCCCGCGGGCATGCATCCGCCCGGTGGCAATGCCGATTTCGGCACCGAAGCCGAATTCGCCGCCATCGGCGAATTGCGTCGAGGCATTATGCAGGACAATCGCCGAATCCACCTCCCCCAGGAAGCGCATCGCCACGGCCTCGTCGGCGGTGATGATGCAATCCGTATGGTGCGAGCCATAGCGCCCGATATGGGCGATGGCCTCGTCCGGCCCCGAAACCACTTTCGCGGCGATGATCGCGTCGATATATTCGGTCGACCAATCCTCATCGCCGGCTTCCGTCACCCGCGGGTCCGCCGCCCGGCAGGCCGCATCGCCGCGCACAGCGCAGCCGGCATCGAGCAAAGCCACGAGCAGCGGCTTCAGATGTGTTCCCGCCAGGGCAGCATCGACCAGCAGCGTCTCGGCCGCGCCGCAAACCCCTGTCCGGCGGAGCTTGGCATTGAGCAGTACCGCCTGCGCCATCGCGAGATCGGCCTTCTCATGCACATAGACATGGTTGTTGCCGTCGAGATGCGCGAAGACCGGCACCCGGGCCTCCTGCTGCACCCGGGCGACAAGGCTTTTCCCGCCACGCGGCACGATGACGTCGATCGCTCCGTCAAGGCCGGCCAGCATCTGCCCTACCGCCTCGCGATCGCCGAAGGGCACGAGTTGCACCGCCGCTTCCGGCACGCCCCCGGCCACAAGGCCGCGTTGCATGGCGGCATGGATCGCCAGCGCTGAACGCAACGCGCCCGAGCCGGTGCGGAGGATGACGGCATTGCCCGCCTTGAGGCAGAGCGCACCGGCATCGGCCGTCACATTCGGCCGACTCTCGAAGATGACGCCGATCACGCCCAGCGGCGTCCGGACACGCGAAATTCGCAACCCGTTCGGACGGGTCCATTCCTCCATGATCGCCCCGACCGGATCCGGAAGGCCGGCAATATCCTCGATCGAGGCCGCGATCGCCTCGATACGCGTTTCGTTCAGCAGCAGCCGGTCCAGGAAGGCCGCGCTCTGGCCCTCGGCTTTCGCCTCGGCGCAATCCAGTGCATTCGCCTCGAGAATCGCCGGAACGGCACCGCGCACGGCAGCGGCGGCCGCGCGCAATGCCTGCGCCTTCTGCTCGGCTGGCATCAGCCCGAGCAAACCCGCTGCCTCGCGCGCCTTGCGGCCCATGGCGCGCATCTCGGCCGTCAGCCGGGCCTTGTCAGCCGGGTTGGGCACATGCCGGTTCATCATTCGTCTCCGTTGACCCCCATCGCCCCGTCGCTCGAAAGCACGAGATCATCGCGATGGATGATTTCCTTTCTCCCTGCATAGCCGAGAACCGGCTCGATGTCGCGGGTGCCGCGCCCGGCGATCCGGATGGCATCGACAGCGTCATAGGCCACAAGCCCACGCGCCACCTCTCCCCCGTCAGGCCCGCGCACCACGACGCAATCGCCCCGTGCGAACGACCCTTCGACACGATGGACGCCGGCCGGAAGCAGGCTCTTCCCGGCCTGGATCGCCTTAACGGCCCCGTCATCGATCACCAGCATGCCGCGGGGCTCCAGCGTGCCGGCGATCCAGCGCTTCCGCGCCGTGACGGGGCTCGAAGGCGAGAGGAACCAGGTGCAGCGCGCGCCCTCGATCACCGACTGCAGCGGGTTGAGGCGCAGCCCGTTCGCGATCAGCATCGTGGCGCCGCCGGCCGTGGCGATCTTCGCGGCTTCGATCTTGGTCATCATACCGCCGCGCGAGAGTTCCGAGGCGGCCCCGCCGGCCATCGCCTCGATCCGGGCGGTGATGCGCGGCACCACCGGCACGAATTCCGCCTGCGGGTCCTTCTGCGGCGGCGCGGTGAACAGCCCGTCAATGTCTGAAAGCAGCACGACGCAATCGGCAGAGGCCATGGAGCCGACCCGCGCCGCAAGCCGGTCATTGTCGCCATAGCGGATCTCGGTTGTGGCGACCGTGTCATTCTCGTTGATCACGGGGATGGCCCGGTGATGCAGCAAGGTGCCAAGCGTCGCGCGGGCATTGAGATAACGGCGGCGCTCCTCGGTATCGCCATAGGTCAGCAGGATCTGGGCGGCCGTGATGCCATGGCGGGCAAGGCTCTCGGCCCAGACCCGGGCGAGCGCGATCTGCCCGACAGCGGCCGCCGCCTGCGCCTCCTCGAGTTCCAGCGCCGGCTTCTTCAGGCCCAGAACCGTGCGCCCCATGGCGATGGCGCCGGAGGAAACGACCAGCACATCCGCGCCGCCGGCATGAAGCGCGGCGATGTCGTCCGTCAGGGCTTCGAGCCAGGCCTTCTTCAGGCCGCCTTTCCGCTCGACGAGCAGCGATGAGCCCACCTTGATGACGATACGGCGAAAGCCGGAGAGCGAGGGCATTGACAAAATTAACGCTTTCTTAACTTTTCCGATCATGCCGTCACAATCCGGATATAATGCTGGTATGCCATGTTCGTCGGATTGTGGGGATAGCCGAGTTTTGCTAACTAGCAGCCTCTCTGGAAACCTGCCACCCGCCGTTTGCGACAGGATGCGCCATGAATTGGGAATTCCTCAAGATTCACCGTGAAGGCCGAAACCGTCAGGATTCGGCCGCGCAATCCGGCAATGACCGCCAGGCCGGGCAGCCCGGTGGTGTACAGCTGCTGAAGCCCTTCGATTCCCGTGCTCTTGGCACGGCACGCGAGGCCGTGCGCGGCAATCTCGACGAGTTCGAGGCCACGCTGCAGACCGTCTCCCGCCTGCCGGAGCAGTTCCGGCTGGTGATGGCGCCGATCGAGAATGCCGTGAACACCATGGCCCTCCTGCGCAACCGGCTGGAAATCGCCGAGGAGAACCTCGCCTCCGAACAGCGTCGCGCTGGCAATCTGCTGACCGATTCCGCCCGCCTCGAGGCCGAGCTTGACCGGCTGACCGCCGCGTTGAAGGCCGAGGAAAGCAATTCGTCCGCCCTGCGCGAGAAGAATTCCGCGGTCGAGACGGCCGTGGCCCAGTTCCGGCAGGACAATGCGGAATTGCTGGCCAAGGTGAACCGCCTCGAGCCGCAGCTGCGCGAACTCACCGCCCTGCGCGATACGCATGAGAACGAGCTCGCCGATCTGCGCCGCGCCAAGGCGCAGGCGGATGACCTGATCGTCGGGTACAAGGCGGAACTGACGGCAGCGGCGGACGAGATCGCCAACCGCGACAACCTGCATGCCACGTTGCAGCTCGCCCATACCAAGAACCAGGAGCGTCTGGACGAGGCAACGAAATCGATCGCCGAGCTGGAAGCGGCCCTCAAGCAGACGGAGGACAAGTTCTCCTTCGCCAGCGCAGCCCTTGTGCGCGAGCGGAACGCCGCCCGTGCGCTCCGCACCGAGAACGAACAGCTCTACAAGGAGCGCGACGAAACCAAGAACCAGTTCGAAAGCCAGATCGAGGCGGCCAAGGCCCGCTACGATTTCGTCGAGAAGATGCTGACCGAGGCCCGCGCCCGCTTCCACGAGGAAACGCGGCAACTCTCGGTTGCCCGCCGCGAGCGCGCCGAGCGCGACCGCGAGATCGGTCGCCTGACCCTCGCGCTCGAAGCCGCCCAGCGCGACGCCACCGAATTGCGCAGCCAGATTGCGGCGGCGAATGAATCGGTCGCGGCGACGAGCCAGCTCCTGGCATCGGAGATCGAGCAGCGGCGCAAGCTCGAGCTGGAAATCGACATGATCCGCTCGGAAAACTCGACGCTGCTGCTCAAGCAGAAGACGCTGAGCGATTCCGCCCGGTCGATCGAGGCCACGGTGGCCGATGCCACGCAGAAGTTCCAGGCAAAGGTCTCGCAGCTCAGCGCCGAGAACGAGCAGCTCCGCGCCGCCGTCAACGCGATGCAGAACCGCGGCGAGAAGACCTACGACGATGAATTCGCCTTCCTGTTCGACCGGAAGGAAGGGGACGGGGCCACCGATCCGAAGGACGGCGGCGACGACAATATCATTCCCCTGCGCTGAGCCGGGAACGCCGCGCGGCCTCGATCACCCGGATCGCCAGCCGCGCGCCGTCCTGCGCATAGCCGGGTTCGTCGTGATAGAGCACCTGCGCCAGCGTGCCATCCAGAATGACTGCCAGTTCGCGTGCATAGGGCTTGGGATCCGGATGCCCGTCTTCCGCGAGCACGCCCTCGAACAGCGCCTCGACCGTTTTCTTGAAGCCTGACACCACAAGGCGAAGCGGGTGGTCGCGCCGGTTGCCGAGGCTCGCGCCGACGCGCATCACGCCGCATCCGGTGAAGTCCGGCCCACGCGCCACCCGTTCCAGAACGTCGTACACGGCGAGAATGCGCTCATGCGTGCTGATCGGCCGGCCGAGGATGCTGCGATAGATTGTCAGGATCTCGCCGGCATAGACGAGATAGCACTCGACAACGAAATCTTCCTTCTTGCGAAAAAACTTATAGAATATTTTCTTCGTGACACCAGCTTCCCGAACAATATCTTCGACGAGAACTTCATGAATAGATAATTTATTGAAGAGCCGTAGCCCGGCAGCAAGAATGCCGGCCCGCGTTGCCTGGTCGAAATCCACAGATACACCGGAAAAACATAAAAAAAGAATCCGGTGATCTTAGCAGAGCGCCGGGAGGGCACAAGTCCGCTCCGACCCTCGCGGTAATCCGCGCCCGCGGCCTCACGGCTGCCAGGGCTGCTCTTCCCGTGGGAACTCGTCCTTCCGCGCGTCGTCGATCACATCCAGCAGGGCCCGGAGGGCTTCCGGCACGCCCTGCCCGGAGACAGCGGAGAGGAGCAACGGCTTGCGGCCGGCCGCCCGCTTCAGGCGGTCGACCTGCTTCTTCAGCGTCTCGGCATCCAGTGCATCGACCTTGGAAAGGGCAAGGATTTCCGGCTTATCCGCAAGGCCATGGCCATAGGCCTCGATCTCCTTGCGGACGACCTTGTAGGCCTTGCCGGCATGTTCGCAGGTGCCCTCGACGAGGTGGAGCAGCACGCGGCAACGCTCGACATGGCCGAGGAACCGGTCTCCGAGGCCATGGCCTTCATGCGCGCCTTCGATCAGCCCGGGAATATCCGCCAGCACGAATTCGCGCCCGTCCGCCCGGACCACGCCCAGCCCGGGATGCAGCGTGGTGAAGGGATAATCGGCAATTTTCGGCTTGGCGGCCGTGGTGGCGGCAAGGAAGGTCGACTTGCCGGCATTCGGCAGGCCGACGAGCCCGGCATCGGCGATCAGCTTGAGCCGCAGCACGACCCAGCGTTCTTCGCCCTGCTGGCCGGGATTGGCATGGGTTGGCGCACGGTTGGTCGAGGTTGTGAAATGCAGGTTGCCGAAGCCGCCATTGCCGCCCTTGGCCAGCCGGACGCGCTGGCCGATCTCGGTCATGTCGGTGATCAGCGTTTCGTCCTCGGCATCGAGGATCTCCGTGCCCTTCGGCACCTTGAGCACCACATCCGCGCCCTTGGCCCCTGCCCGGTTCTTGCCCATGCCATGGGTGCCGGTCTTGGCCTTGAAATGCTGCTGATAGCGATAGTCGATCAGCGTGTTGAGCCCGTCGACGCATTCAACCCAGACATCGCCGCCGCGCCCGCCATCGCCGCCATCCGGTCCGCCGAATTCAATGAACTTCTCGCGCCGGAACGATACGCACCCCGCCCCTCCGTCACCGGAGCGGATATAGACCTTGGCGGTATCGAGAAATTTCATGACGGGGCTTTCCGGGCGATGGGCAGGCCGCATCCATGCGATGCGGCCCCGGCTGCGCATCGATAGCCGCGCAACCCGCTCAGGTCAAAGCCCCAGCGGGGTCAAAGCCCCCGCACCATCAATGGCCAGGCCGGATAGCCCGCGCGGCAGGTTCGGTCCGGGCAAAATTCACCTTCACCCGGGCAACGGGAATGAAAAACTTCGACACCCAGGCCGTGTTTCGCAACGTCCCGTCGGCTTCCAGCAGCAGCGTGTCGGAGAAGCGCACGATATTCGGCTCACCCTTCGGGTTGAGATTCACATCATAGGCAAAATCCGCGCGGTTGCCGGAAACCGTCACCAACGTCTCGCCGATCACATCCTCGCGCGTCCCGATATAGGTGGTCGGGCTGGTCTTGCGGAACACCCAGGTCTTCGTGTCCCGCTCGCCATCGGTATAGACGAAATCCTCACGCAGCCGCAGCACCTTGCCGTCCCAGCGCCCGGTAAGATCCACCCGGAAGCTGCGCGACGTGCCGTTGATCGCCGTGAACTGGCCATAGGCATAGGTCTTGCCGCGGAAGAAATCCTCCAGCTTCAGCGTGGCACTCTGGGCCGCAGCCGGGCTGGCTTGCAGCGCTGCCAGTCCGAGAGCGAGGGTGAAATGGCGAACCGGCATTCTCTTCTCCTGTTGTCCGGAAAGATACGCCTGCCGGCCCGCGCCGGATCAGCCCAGTGCGGTCATCGGGGCGGGCCGGCTGGGCACCGGCGTCCGCCAGCCTTTCAGGCTGCGCCAGAGGTTCCGGGTCAGCCGGTAGGTTTCCACCGGCACCGCGCCATTCCAGGCCGGCAGGCTCAGAAAATCGCTGCCGGTGGGCTGGAAGCCGCAGCATTCCAGCACGCGCCGGGAGGCCGGGTTGACCACCCGCACCGACGCAACCAGCCTGTCGAGCCGGGTGAACATGAAGGCCATATCGACAAGCCCCTGCGCCGCCTCGGTTGCATAACCACGGCCCCAGTGGGGCTTGCCGAGCCAATAGCCGAGAGAGGCTTCTCCCGGCTCGGTCAGGCGCAGGCCGATCATGCCGATCAGCAATTCCGGCTCGTGACGCTCGACAATGGCCAGCTTGAGCTTGGAGCCCTCGCTGTTCCATTGCCGGGCATCGCCGACATACCGGGCGGCCATGTCCTGCGAATAGGGATGCGGGATGATCCCCGTCATGTCGGAGATCACGCGGTCGCCGGCAAGGCGGGCCAGCTGGGCGACATCCTCGACCGTCGGCCAGCGCAGGAACAGCCGGGGGGTCTCGAGGGTCAGCACGTCATCGCGGAACAAATCGGGCATCATGGCTATCATCCGGTCCTTGCCCGGCCAGGAACCTCGAAGGCATTCCCGCCGGGTATTTCAGACTTTCCGGCCTTCCGGGGCCGGAAAAAGCGAAAGGAGGCTCGGTTCCCCGGCCTCCCCGATCAGTTTCGCTTCGAATGGGGCGTTCTGGTGCCGCCCGATGCTCTGCTCGCCGCCGGTTCGGTTCCCTGGGAACCACCGGCGGGGAGGATCATGCTCTTCCGCCGGTTATTCTGCTGCTTCGGCCGTAGCCGGAACGACGTTGACGTATTGACGCGGGCCTTTCTGTTTGAAGACCACGACACCGTCACAGGTCGCAAAGAGCGTATGATCGACGCCGATGCCGACATTGGTGCCGGGATGCCACTTGGTCCCGCGCTGACGCACGATGATGTTGCCGGCGAGGACAGCCTCGTTGCCGAACTTCTTCACGCCCAGGCGCTTTGAATGCGAATCGCGACCGTTGCGCGACGAACCGCCAGCTTTTTTGTGAGCCATGGTGGTGCTCCTTCAATCCCTCAGCGGGAAAGACCAAATCCGTTGGATTGATCCTTACCCGAAAACAGTTTCCATTTCACCCGGAAAATGACAGCGGGGCTGACCTTTGTCGCCCGCTGTCTCCCGGCCTCAGCGATCTTCGCCCGAAGCGAGCTCGGCCTGGTCGGCCTTGGCGCGCGGCGGCTTTCCGGCGAGCAGTTCCTTCGCCTGCTCAACCCATTCCTCGCGCGTGGCACGGCCACGCAGCTTGAGTTCCTCGTCCCACTTCGTGATGTCGGCTTCACCCCAGGCCGCGATCTGCGACCAGGACGTGATGCCCGCCGCGCGGAGCTTCTTCTCGATGGTCGGGCCGATACCGGCGATCAGCGAGAGGTTCGATTCGTCGCGGGCCTCGCCGGCAGCAGCGGCAGCGAGCGCGACCGGCTTGGCAGCCTTGGCGCCGCTGGGCTTCTGGCCATCAGTGAGGATCTCGGTGATCCGCACGATGGTCAGGTCTTGCCGGTGGCCCTTCTTGCGCTTGGAATTCTGGCGGCGGCGCTTCTTGAACGAAATGACCTTCGGGCCACGGGCCTGCTCGACCAGCTCGCCTGCAACGGTGGCGCCGGCAACGGTCGGCGAGCCGATCACCGCCTTCTCGCCACCCAGCATCAGCACGGTTTCGAAAGCGATCACGTCACCCGGGGTGCCTTCGAGGCGCTCGACAGTGATGACGTCATTGGCAGCAACAGTATACTGCTTGCCGCCTGTCTTGATGACAGCGAACATATCCATCTTCCTTCTTCACTGCCCTGAGATGGAACGAGCCACCCGGCAGTCTTTTTGCCTGTCTGCGCCCTTGCCAGGTGGACCTGATCCCGGCGCAAGACGAAAAGCGCGGTTCTTCCGCCGCGCTGCTGCGGGTTCCTTGACCTCAAGTGCAGGCAAAGTCAAGTCCGGGCGAGATGAGCGCCTGCCGGGATCTGACCGGGGGCACGTCAGGCGAACGAAAAGCCAGCTCCCGGCAGGATCGGCTATTCAAGCAACAAGGCCTCACCGCAGCCAGCCCGCGCCGGAACCTGCCCCGTCGCCAACATCCTTTCCCAGTACAGCCCCCGATCGCCAACGCCCCGGTCCCTGCCCGGTGCCGCAGCATCGGAAGGCGCTCGGCACAGCGGCCCGCCGGAGGTCACTTCGAGGATCCGCCGGAACCGCTGAAATCAGCCTTGCATTGCGCCGCAGGCTTCTGTATTTCCCGGCGCCTGACCACGCGTTCGCGCGTCCACGGAGAGGTGGCAGAGTGGTCGATCGCGCCGCACTCGAAATGCGGAGTACGTGCAAGCGTACCGGGGGTTCGAATCCCTCCCTCTCCGCCATTAACTTATTGATAACTTTTTTATATTTTCGACGCCAGCATCAATATGACGGCCTTGTGGATCGGTTGAGCACCACCCGCCTCGGCGCCCTGCCCCAGGGCGCCTGTTCACCCGGAAACGATAGAGCGGCATGACGTGCCAACGCCCGAGCCAATGTTGCGATGGCAGCTTGGGGGCCGGAAGCGGAAGGGCGGGTTCGGGCGAAAGGACGCAGGACAGCAGCCATCGAGAGGAAGCAAATCTGCTGGGCCGCAAACGATGCCGTTTGGCACGGCTTTTCGATCTCTCGTTGCGCCGATTTCGGCGATGTTCATCAAGCTCAGGCGCGAAGTGGTCGCTGCGTGCACGCGCGCCGACGATGCTCCAGGATCGCGGGATAGTTCGCAACGACCCATTGTTCCATGGTGCGGGCCAGATCGCTCAGAGACCGTCCCAAATCCGTAAGTCGGTATTCGACACGGGGCGGCACTTCAGGGTGGCTGATGCGTTCAACGAAGCCGTCGCGCTCCAGGTCACGTAGGGTCTGTGTCAGCATTTTCTGTGAAATTCCGCCGATCTGCCGCATCAAGGTTCCGGTACGCACCGGCCCCTGCTGAAGACAGCACAGGATCAGGATCGCCCATTTGCCCCCGATCAGGTCCAGCATATCGCGCGACGGACAGTTCATATTGTAGGGGTCAGCGGGAAGGAACATCATTTATTACCTGAAGGTGCGTACTTTTCTGATAGTGATTTTTAGATCATGGCTATCCCGGCAGCAAGTCATGCCCTGAGGAGATCACCATGCAGAGCCCAAGCCGCGTTTACCTCTATGCCGAGTTCCAGAATTCCGCTCCTTTCACGGAAGCGGTATGGAAAGACGCCAACCCGATGATGCATACCGTTCCCGGCCTGATCAGCAAGACTTGGCTCAGTGGCATTGGCACGCATTCCGTCGGCGGCTTCTATGCCTTCGATAGCCTCGAGAATGCCCATGCCTATGCCAACGGGATGCTGGCCGACTTTGCCCGCGGTGCAGGCGCCAGTCTGACGGTCAAGCTGTTTGACGGTGATGTCGTGGCAGAGGCCAGCCGCGGCATGCACTCGCCCTACTACACCGCGTGACTGCAATCTGACCGAGGCGAGAATAGGAGCATCCCATGCAGGACCAGCCGGCAATCAGCAGATTTCCCGTCCCCGACATTGCGGACATGCCTGAGGACATCCGGGCGCGCATCCTCGCAGTGCAGGAGAAATCCGGCTTCGTACCGAATGTGTTCCTCGTTCTCGCCCACCGGCCGGAAGAGTTCCGGGCCTTCTTCGCCTATCATGATGCTTTGATGGATAAGCCTGGCACCCTCACCAAAGCCGAGCGAGAAATGATCGTCGTGGCAACCAGCGCACTAAACCAGTGCCAGTATTGCGTGGTGGCGCATGGCGCGATTCTCCGCATCCGCGCAAAGAACGCGCTCATCGCCGACCAGGTGGCAACGAATTATCGCAAGGCCGATATCAGCAACCGCCAGAAGGCGATGATCGAATTCGGAATCAAGGTTTCAACGGAAGCCCAAAAGGTCGGTGAAGCGGATATCGATGCCCTGAAGGCGCATGGATTTAACGAGGAAGATGCCTGGGATATCGCTGCGATTGCCGCGTTCTTTGGCCTCTCCAACCGCCTTGCCAATGTCACAAACATGCGGCCGAATGACGAATTCTACGCCCTTGGCCGAAAAATATAGCGCAAGGTGATAAAGTGTCCTGCGCGTTGTCAGAACCTCATGGCGTGTGATGACACGCCTGCCGGGACAACGTGTTCGTCGAGCGTTTGTGGTGCACGATCAAATACAATGAGGTCTACTTGCGGGCCTATGCCTGCGCCTCGGTGGCGCGCGCCTCGCTGGGCCGCTACCTCCAATGCTCCTACAAGTCCCCTCGACCTCACTAGAGTCTCGGCCGATTGACCTCCAGCGAGGCATACTTCAATGCGCTGCCATGCACCCTAGCGGCGGCCAGCCCAAAACAGGAATCCACGACACAACGGCCCGAAACAGTTCAAACAAGCCAAGCCAGCGCTTTCCGAGGCTATCCCGGTTTGTATGCCAGCACACCGCGACTATTGTTGGAGGCGGCAAGCGAACTCAACGGAAGCCCGCGCCAAACAAGCGGTGGCATCGAGGCAGCGGGTCTCGTGGATCGAGCCCTTTGCCGCAACTGGAAGTTCGGTGCAAGCCAGCAGAAGCCGGCCCGCGCCTAGGGCCAAAAGGCCAGCTGCGGCAGTATCGAAACTGGCCCGCGCGCGCTCGATTTCTCCGCATTTCACGGCTGCAATGGCGTCGACGATATGCGCTTGATCCTGCCCTTCGGGGACCAGCGCCTGCCATCCGGCCTTCTCAAAATAGCGCTGGTAGATACCGGCCCGAAGCGTGCCGACTGTTGCCAGCACTGCAATAGGCCCTGTGTCCTGCGACGCAGCATCGATAACAGCCTGCGCCATGTGGATGATCGGCACTTTGGTCGAAGCAGCAAGCTGATCATACCAAGCATGCGCTGTGTTGCACGCAATTGCGATGGCTTCGACACCGGCTTGCTCGAGTGTCTTTATCCCGGTGAGCATGGCAGGCAAGGGCTCGTCGGTTCCTGCCACAGCGGCACCGACCCGGTCAGGAATCTGCGGAACAGAATACACGATCAGAGGAACGTGATCCTGATCGTGAATGGCAGGTGTCGCTTCGATCACTTTCTGCATGAAATCAACCGTGGCTAGCGGCCCCATGCCGCCCAGTACCCCGATGAGTCGGCGTTCTGCCATGCCCATGTCCTTTGCAGATCGAACGTCCTTTGCAGATCGAACGCGGCACGCCCTGCCTGCATACAAGCGTTAGCCATCGATACCCTGAGCAACCTGCTCCGCAAAATCCAGTAGTTTCGCATCTGCGCCGCTCCAGGACATCAGTTGCAGGCCTGTCGGCAAGCCCGCCGGTGTGACACCGTTCGGAATACTGATCCCGCACAGATCAAGGCAATTGCCTGCTCTGGTGTAAAGCGACATCGGGATCTTGGACTCATCAACAGCTTTGACAGGAACTGCCGGCAAAGGTGTGCCCGGCAGGGCGATGATATCGAAATGGCTATATTCCGCATTGAACTCCGCGATCGCTTCATCGCGTTCAAGCAACAGCAAAGCATAGTGCCTCTCGTCAATGTTGCGCCCGGCTAGCACGCGTTGGCGGACATGCGGATCGAGCGGGGTTGCTGGGTCCTCTGCAAGTGCTTTGTGCTGCCGATAGGCATCATAGGCGACGATCTTGCCATTCAGCGCCTGATACGCCGTCAGCGCCTTCGGGAATGAGAAAATCTCGACCTTGTGGCCAGCCGAGCGCAATGATCTGATCGAGCGTTCAAAGTTTGAAAGCACATCCGGGTCGCATGGCAAAAGTTGATCCCGTGCTGGCACCCCGACAAGCAGCGGTTTTCGAGTGAGATTTTCTGGCAATTGCAAACCAGCCATTACACAGAACAGCAAGCGCGCATCGGCGACGTTTCGGGTGATGGGGCCGAGCGTGTCGAAAGCCGGGCCGAGGGGAGCAATGCCGTCAAGGGGGATAGCACCAAAGCTTGGCTTGAACCCGATAACGCCACAGAGCGAAGCCGGAATGCGGATGGATCCGCCCGTGTCCGAACCGATTGCGGCAGGCACCATCCTGGCAGCAACAGCGACCGCCGAACCACTGCTCGAACCTCCGGGAACACGATGCACATTGCGATCGACTGGGTTCCATGGCGTACCCATGGCATGGTTGGTGCCCCAGCCGCCGATGGCGAACTCGACCATATGCGTCATGCCGATGATGACAGCCCCGGCGTCGATCAGGCGCTGAATGGCCGTGGCGGTGGTCGTCCCGGGGCGCGACGGGTAGCATTTCGAGCCAAACCCGGCGGCACGGCCTCCTATTTCCGCGAGGTCCTTGACCGCGATCGGCACGCCGTGCAGCGGCCCCAAAGCTCCCGAGCGGGATGCGGCCTGATCGAGCTCTTCAGCCCGATGCATGGCGGCATCGGCGAAGACCTCGACAAAGGCATGAAGCTTCTCGTTCTCAACGGCGACGGTGTCGAGAACGCGTTTGACAAGCGAGCGTGTTGACAACTCCCCAGTAGTCGTCAATCGGGCAATGTTCTGCACAGATAGTTCTGGAATCAACATAGGGCCTCGCTGCTTGCCTTCGCGCGACGCCAGAATGAGAGCATTTGCCCCTGCAAATAAAGCAGGCAGCCTGTCGCGAAGTGTCGCCATCTGCGCTCATAAAATCTACATCAGTGGCGGAACCTGTAAGGCGCGGGTCACATCAGCGGCAGGTGATCGGCGGAGTGCGTCCAGAATTGGTGCCGGCAACTCTGCCGACCCGCTTTCATAAATCCGGCAACCTTCAATCGCCTCGCGAAGCCTGATGCCGCGCCCGATATATTCGAGAACTGTGGGAGAGGCGGAAATCAGGCGCTGGTCCGAGCCTGAAACACCCATCGTGAGGCCCGTGAGCGTCGTGACGCGGTTGCGGTAGCTCGGGTAAATGATCGTATGGGTCAACTCATGGCCGGTTATCGATTCCTGATCGATGAAGTGTAGGCGATCTCCAACCGTCGCGAGAATGCCAACATATTTGTACACGTCCGGAGCAGAGCCATCACTTTCAAGCTTGAGCCGCTCAAGGCGCTTGTACATAGTATAATCTTGCCAATTATAAACAATTATCAATGACCTTAGTATGAAACCCGCACGTGAAAATGAATTATAGTATTGGTAATAATAACCAACATACTTCCCTAAAGCATTTTTTTGTCTCTTTGCCGTTGTCAGCAAATTCACAAAATATGTCGGGATCTGTATATCTTTTGCGCTTTCTATGGGTTTGAGTCGGACAATATTGCGGAACTGATCGTGCGGCATAAGCATCTCATACTCGTCAAACCCAAAAAAATCACATAATCTTCGAAACGTGTATCTTGAAGGAAACGACGATCCGGCCAGATACTTCATGAATTGCTGCCGATTTATTTGAAGCTTCCTACATATTACTGAAACTGAGCTATGGTAGCTGCAAACAAATTTGAGATTTGCGACGAAATTCGCAATCGTATAATCCTTGATGGACTGCATCGAGATGTAGCCTTGATAGCGTCAGATCGCGACAGAATGTGAATGGTTTCTCCATTGCCCGCAAGCAAAACGTGATTCTACTCTTCTCTCCGGAACGGGAAGGTTCCATCCGGGGGCTGAAGAGCAATTGGCATCGAAGTTGCCGGGGGAAAAGTGAAAACAGGAGAGGGTCACATGAATAGACGTATTGTTCTTGCGCTGGCTTTGGCGACGACGGCTCTTTCGAGCCTGCCTGCGATGGCGCAGAAATCCGGTGGCACTCTGGTGCAGATCACCCAGCCCGAGCCGCCGAATCTCGCCCCCTATATCTCGACCTCAGCCCCGATTGGCCAGGTCACGGCGAAAGTGTTCGACGGATTGCTCGAATACGGGTTCGACCTCAAGCCAAAACCTTCTCTGGCCGAGAGTTTTGAGGTCGCGCCGGATGGCAAGGCCATCACTTTCAAGCTGCGCAAGGATGTGAAGTTCCACGATGGCAAACCCTTCACGTCGGCAGATGTTCAGTTCACCATCATGGAAGTGCTGAAGAAGAACCACCCGCGCGGTATCGCCACGTTTCGCGATGTGACTGCGGTCGAAACCCCGGATGCGCATACCGCAATCTTGCGGCTCGCGATCCCGGCACCTTACATCCTGAAGGCGCTGTCATCCTATGAAAGCCCGATGTTGCCCAAGCATGTCTACGGACAGGGCGATATCAAGACGCACGCCAATGCGAACACGCCGATTGGCTCCGGCCCGTTCAAGTTCGGCGAATGGCGTCGTGGCGAGTTTGTCCGCCTGGATAAGAACCCCAGCTATTGGCGCGCCGGTCTTCCTTATCTCGACCGGATTGTCGTGCGCTTCATCGCCGACGCTTCGACCCGCACGGCGGTTCTAGAAAAGGGCGAGGCCCATGTCGCAGGCCTCGGCGCTGTGCCCTACAACGATGCGAAAAAGCTGGCACTGCGCCCCAATATCGAAGTGAGCACCAAGGGCACAGAGATGATCTCGCCCATCGTCGAATTGCTCTTCAACACCAAGCAGGCGCCTTTCGACAACCCGAAAGTTCGTCAGGCCATTTCCTACGCTGTGGATCGGAAATTCGTCATCGAGAATGTCTGGTTTGGCTTCGGCAAGCCGGCTATGGGCATCATCAGCTCGAACTTCCAGCCCTCGGGTCTCTTTGCACCGGGCATCGACTTCACCGTGGCCGATCGTATCGAGCGCGCCAACAAGCTGCTCGACGAGGCTGGTTTCCCGAGGAAGGCCGATGGCACGCGCTTCGAATTCACGCATGACATCACGCCCTATGGCGAGGAATGGCAGCGCTTTGGTGAGACGGTTCAGCAAAATCTTGCGCAGATCGGTGTCAAGGCAACGCTGCGCTACGAGGATCTGCCGAAATGGTTGAAGCGTACGTACACAGACTATGATTTTGCGATCACATCAAACTTCCTCTTCAACCTCGCGGATCCTGTGCTCGGCGTTCATCGTGGCGTCCATTCGGATCGTATACGTCCCGGCACCGTCTTCGTGAATGGATCGCGCTGGTCCAGCCCGGAAACGGACGCCTTGATGGACAAGGCGGCTGTTGAGACCAACGACGCAACACGTGGCAAACTCTATGCCGAGTTTGTACAAAGAGTCTCCGAAGCAAGTCCCGTTGCTTACATTCTAGAAGTGCAGTTTCCGACTGTTATTAACAAGCAATTCAAGAACGTGATCGATACCCCACTGGGCATCTATGGCAATTTTGCGACCGTACACCGGCAGTAAGAACGCACGACAATAGCCTGCGGGTGGCCTTCATTACTTGTTGGCCGCCCTCTTTATTTTTGCTGGAGAGTTGGCATGAAATCCGGTTCGTTGGGAAGTTACATCGTACGGCGCCTCTTGCAGACGATACCTGTTATCCTGGGCGTTGTTGTTGTTAATTTCCTTCTGCTCCAGCTTGCGCCCGGTGATCTCGCAACGGTGCTTGCCGGTGAAGCCGGCGGTGCGCCAAAGGAATACATTGATCAGCTGCGCGCCCGGTTCGGCCACGATCAACCCGTTTACGTACAGCTTTTCAATTACATAAAAAATCTTCTGGTTCTCGATCTCGGCTATTCCTTCCGCCAGAGTGCGCCGGTTCTGGAACTCCTGCTCATGCGATTGGGACCGACCCTCTTGCTGATGGGATCGACGCTGGTGGTTTCGCTCGGACTCGGCGTCCTTATGGGTCTTCTGGCCGCGCTTTGGGTCCGCACGTGGAAGGATCATGTGATTTCGGTGGCGGCCGTCATCGTCTACGCGACACCGCTCTTCTGGGTCGGCCTGATGCTGGTCCTGGTCTTCTCGATCTGGCTCGACTGGTTCCCGACATCAGGCATGGAGAATGTTGTCGCGTTTCACGAGGGCTGGAACCGTGTCGTTGACATTGCCCACCATCTGGTCTTGCCGACAATCACACTCTCGCTCTTCTACCTCGCGCTTTACGCGCGGTTGATGCGTGCCTCGATGCTGGAGCAACGCGGCCTCGACTATGTCACCACTGCCCGTGCAAAAGGGCAGACGGACCGGAAGATCACAACCCGGCACGTCTTCCGCAACGCATTGCTGCCGGTCGTGACCATGGCAGGCGTTCAGACGGGTGGTCTGCTGGGAGGCTCTGTAGTGGTTGAAGCCATCTTTGCCTGGCCAGGCCTCGGGCAGCTCGCATATCAGTCGCTTTTCGCGCGCGATTACAATCTGCTTCTCGGCATCTTTTTCATGTCGGCAGTGCTTGTCGTCATCGTCAATCTGATCGTCGATGTCATCTATGTCTTCCTAGACCCACGCATCCGGATTGGGTGAGCGCCATGAAAAAGTTCTGGTCCCGGTTTCTTGGCAATCCCCGCGTCTATCTCGGTCTTATCTGGCTGGGATTGCTGCTCCTCGTTGCAATTTCTGCGAATGTGCTGGCTCCAACCGACCCCTTTGCCATCGTTGGAAAGCCAATGGCCCCGCCCGGAGGTGAATTCTGGCTTGGCACGGATAGTCTCGGGCGCAATGTTCTGGCTGGCCTCATTCATGGTTCCCGCGCAACAATCCTCATTGCTGTTCTCGCGACACTGTTTGCTGTCGCCTTCGGTACCTTGATCGGGGCTATTGCCGGATACTATGGCGGCTTGATCGACAATGTTCTCATGCGCTTTACCGAATTCTTTCAAACTATACCCTCGTTCCTTTTTGCCATTGTGCTGATCGCAATCCTGTCACCCTCGGCACTCAATCTCGTGGTTGCGATTGCTACAGTGAGTTGGCCTCCCATTGCACGGGTCGTTCGCGGCGAGGTCCTGACCGTCAAGTCGCGGGAGTTTGTGCAGGCCGCAGTCGTTGCAGGTCAAGGCGATGCCGCGATTCTGCTGAAACAGGTTCTGCCAAACACGTTGTCACCGCTCATCGTCACCGGGTCGCTACTGATCGCGACGGCAATTCTGGTTGAGAGTGCGTTGTCCTTTCTTGGACTTGGCGCCCCCAATTTGATGAGCTGGGGCTTCATGATCGGGGCCGGCCGCTCATTCATGCGCGAGGCGTGGTGGCTCGTCACCGTTCCGGGCATCGCCATCCTGCTCACTGTTCTGGCCATCAACCTGGTGGGTGAAGGCCTGAACGATGCACTCAACCCGAGGCTCGCGGATCTATGACCGACATCGTTCTTTCCATCGACGATCTCAAGGTTGCGCTACCGGCGTGGTCCGATCGCAAATTTGCGGTTGGCGGCGTTACGCTGGACATCCGCCAGAAGGAAATTCTCTGCATCGTCGGCGAGTCCGGGTCCGGCAAATCGATGATGGGCAAGGCCATTCTCGGGCTACTTCCTGCACCTCATGTGCGCGCTGTCGGCGGCAAGATCACTTTTGAAGGGCGTAATCTGCTTGAATTGTCAGACGACGATATGCGCGCCATTCGCGGCGGGCGCATCGCGATGATTTTTCAGGAGCCGATGACTGCGCTCAACCCGTTGATGAAGGTTGGTCAGCAGATCGAAGAGGTGCTGGAAATCCACACCACGATGAGCCCGGCTAGGCGGCGCGAACGGGTTCTGGAACTGATCCGCGATGTGCACCTGCCCGAGCCCGAGCGGATGATCGCGAGCTATCCGCACCAGCTTTCGGGAGGGCAACGCCAGCGTGTGGTCATCGCTATGGCTCTGGCCCTCGAACCCGCGCTGATCATCGCTGACGAGCCGACAACGGCGCTCGATGTCACGACACAGGCGCAGATCCTGCACCTGATCAAGGAGCTTCAGCGCGCTCATGGCACGGCCGTCCTGTTCATCACCCATGATTTCGGCGTTGTTGCCGAGATTGCGGACAGGGTCGCGGTCATGCGCCATGGCGAGGTTGTCGAGCAGGGTCCGGCGAGCCAGGTGCTTGTTTCGCCGCAAGCCGATTACACAAAGGCGCTTGTAGCGGCTGTTCCGGGGCTGAAGCCACGGCTGAAGGAACTGGACGCTAATTCAAACGTGCTCTTGCGCGTCACAAATCTTCAGAAAACCTACCGCACCTCCTCAGGCCTTTTTGGCGGCAAAGTTCGCGAGGTGCATGCGGCCAAGAAAATCAATCTTGAACTCAAGCGTGAAAGCTCGCTTGCTCTTGTCGGAGAGTCTGGTTCTGGGAAATCGACGCTCGCGCGTTGCATCATTGGCCTTGAGAGCGTTGATAGCGGTTCGATCGAGATTGACGGTGAACGCATCAGCGGCCGCACGCGCGCCGAGTTGCGCCCCTTCCGCAAGCACGTGCAGATGGTGTTCCAGGACCCCTATGCCTCGCTCAACCCGCGCCAGCGTGTTGGTGACATCATCGCGCTGGGCCCGATGCTCAACGGCGTTGGCCGCGAGCAGGCTATTGCCGAGGCGAGAGAGTTGCTGCACCTCGTCGGTCTCAAGCCCGACGCCGTCGACCGATTCCCGCACGAGTTCTCCGGCGGCCAGCGCCAGCGCATCGGCATTGCCCGCGCGCTGGCGGTCAAGCCGAAACTGATCGTTGCCGATGAACCTGTTTCCGCTCTTGACGTTTCAGTACAGAAGCAGGTGCTCGAACTTCTGAACGATCTGAGAAAATCCTTCGGATTGTCAATGCTGTTTATCACACATGACCTGCGGGTTGCGGCGACTGTCTGCGAAGAGATCGCCATCATGCAACGAGGTGAGATCGTTGAGCGGGGCGCTACTGCCGAAATATTTGCAACACCTTCTCATCCGTACACACGCAGTCTTTTTGAAGCCGTACCGGGGCGCGAGTGGATCGGCAGCTTAGGTTGAATCGTTCATTGGTGTGGCGGTGTCGTTGCTTGGCATATCCGCGTAAGGAAGCAATCGATGCCCCCGGATGTCAGCCAAACCAAGCCGAAGCCTATTGACCGAATACAATCGGCGTTGGTTTTCCAGACGCCTTGAACATCCGGTTTCGGTCAACCTCCCAGACACCACGAACGGCCCCTCTGGCGGCGCTTCCCTGCCACTGCATGCCGAAGACGGCTTGCCAAGGTTGAAATTGACGCGAGAGTGGTCTCCTCGTCCCGAAGAGTTTCCTCATGACCTCCAAAGCCACGATTGTTGATCTCCCGGCCGGTGTCCGCCGCACCCCAAAAAAAGGGATGCGGACGGATGTCGAAAAATCGGTCGGAGTCGAAATCCGGACGCTGCGGCAAGCAGCAGGTCTCTCCGCCATCGAACTGGCCAACCGGACCGGCCTGTCGAATGCCATGCTGTCCCGCATCGAACGCGGCAATGTTTCGCCGTCGCTGGCCTCTCTCGCCAAGATCGCCGGGGCTTTGCAGGTGCCGGTCGGGCGGCTCTTCGCGAATGTGGAGAGCCGAAGTGATTGCTCCATCGTCCGGGCCGGGCAGGGCATCGTCGTCAAGCGTTTCGGGACCAAGGCCGATCAGGAATACCAGCTCCTTGGCAATCTGCTCTCCGGCCATCTCTTCGTGGAGCCCTACCTCATCACCATCACCGCGCCGATCCGCGAGAAGGCGGCCTTCCAGCATACGGGCGTCGAATTCATCCATGTCATCAGCGGTTCGATGGTCTACAAATATGGCGAGACCACGCAGACCCTCTCGCAAGGGGATTCCATGCTGTTCGACTGCAACGGAACCCATGGCCCTCAGGAAGCCATCCTCCTTCCCATTCGTTATCTTTCGGTGCTGGTGAACCTCCGGACGTGATGGAAGGTCCTAACGGGCTGATTTTCGTAGAAGTTTACTGATGGTTAATTCAACGCTCCCGCGATTGACGATGAAAATGAGCAGGTTAGCCTCACTCTGAATACAAAAAGCCAACGCAACGGGATTGGCTGGATCAGGGAGGACACCATGACACCGCAGAAAAAGGCGCGCAGCATTTGGCAGCGCGGCAGGTCCGCAATTCTGGTAGCCGCCGCTCTTGCCTTCTGTAGCCTCGCGCCGACGGGCGCCACCGCACAGCAGAGTTGCCCCAAGACCATCAAAGTCGCAACCGAAGGCGCCTTTCCTCCCTGGAACTATGTGGATGCGAATGGCAAGCTTGCAGGCTGGGATATCGAGATCACCGCCGCCCTGTGCAAGGCCATCGGTGCGGATTGCCCGATTGCGGCCCAGGCTTGGGACGGCATCATTCCCGGGCTTCAGGCCGGGAAGTTCGACGCCATCATCGCCCAGATGTCGATGACGCCGAAACGGATGGAACAGGTCGATTTCACGATCAAATACAAGGAAAGCTCCAGCCGTTTTGTGGCCAAGAAGGGCGCGGTCACCAACGTTACACCCGCGGCGCTGAAATCGAAGACGATCGGTGTCCAGCGCGGTGCTGCCCAGCGCACCTGGCTCGAGGAGCAAGGCTATTCCAACATCCGCCACTATGAGACCACACAGGCCGTGGAACTCGACCTGATCGCCGGGCGCATCGATCTGCTGATCCAGAATACGGCGACTTCGTCGCTGGTGTTCTTCAAGCGCCCGGAATCCAAGGATTTCGAGTTCGTCGGCCCCGAGTTCAAGGGTGGCACGCTGGGTGCCGGACAGGCGATCGCCATCCGGAAAGGCGACAACACGTTGCGGGAATGCTTCAACACGGCCATCCGCGCCATCCGCAAAAGCGGCGAGTACGATGCGATCAGCGCGAAGTACGTTCCGTTCAAGCTGCTGACCGAAGACCAGTAAGGCCTCGGTTGATCGGCGCCCGGTATGTTTGACGCCCTGATCACCTATCGCGTTCAACTGCTGACGGGGGCCGGGCTGACAATCCTCGTGGCGGTGGCAAGCCTTATGCTTGCCACCGGAATTGGCCTGCTGGGCGCCATGGCCAAGCTCTATGGCCCGCGAGTCACGAAAATTGCACTCGGTGCCTACACGACCGTGATGCGCGGAATCCCCGACCTTGTGGTGATCCTGCTCATCTATTTCGGCGGAACGGTCACACTTTCGAAGTTGCGCGGTTCCTATTTCGAGGTCGAGCCCTTCACTGCCGGCGTGGTGGCCCTCGGGATCATTTCCGGCGCCTACATGACGGAAGTGTTCCGTGGCGCCATTCAGGCCGTGCCGAAGGGACAGATCGAGGCCGCGCGCGCCCTTGGCCTGCGGCCGTTTCCGCTCTTCACCCTCGTAATCCTGCCCCAGGCCTGGCGGATCGCGCTGCCCGGCTTTGGCAATCAATGGCTGATCCTGCTGAAACATACATCGCTGATTTCAGTCGTGGGCCTTGAGGAACTGATGCGGAAGTCGGTCATTGTCGCCGGAGCCACGCAGCAGCCCTTCACGATCTACAGCGCGACGGCCGTTTCCTACCTCGTGATGACGATCCTCTCCATGCAGGCACTGAAGCGGTTCGAGCGACGGCTCGAGCGCAGTTACCAGAGATAAGGCGCCATGCTGGATCTGCGGATTTCCGTTGAAAGCCTGCCAAAACTCGCCAAAGGAGCAACCCTGACGCTGGAGCTTGCCGCTCTCGTTCTTGTTACGGCGGCGATCCTGTCGATCCCCGTCGCCTTTGCGCTGAATGCCCGACGCAGCTGGGTCTCCCGGGCGGCGGAAGCCTATGTGATGCTGTTCCGTGGCACGCCGGCGATGATCCAGATCTTCCTGGTCTATTATGGCACCAGCCAGTTTGCGTGGTTTCGCGAGTCGGTCTTCTGGCCGATTTTCCGCGAGCCCTATTGGTGCGCAGTGGTTGCGCTGGGGCTGAATGGCGCTGCTTATACCGGCAATATCCTGGCGGGCGCGATCCGCGCTGTCCCGCAGGGAACCATTGAGGCGGGCCGTGCGCTGGGCCTGGATTGGTTCAAGCTCCAGCGCTTCATCGTCATCCCGCAAGCCGTGCGGATCGGCTTTCCCGCCTACACGAATGAGGTCATACAGACCGTGAAGGCGACCTCGCTTGCCAGCACCATCACGCTGATTGAACTCACCGGTTCCGCCCAGATGCTCGTGAACGACACCTATGCGCCCTACGAGGTCTTCCTTGCTGCGGCTGCCATGTATCTCGCGATCACTTTCGTTCTCGCTGTCCTTTTCCGCCACATCGAGAACCACCTCTATCGCGCTGGCCGCGACCCGGCCGCCCAAAACCTGAAAACGGCTGTTGAAGCCTGAAGCCGAAGGACCGCCCGGAATGACAACGCCACTTCGATTTGGAACCCTCGGAACCGAAGGCAGCAATCATTCAATGATTGTCCGGAAATACGTTGCCTTCCGGAATCTCGAAGATGCAGAGATCGTGCTGTATACCGATTTTCGCGACGCTTTCGAGGCGCTGGTGGCAGGCGATCTCGATTTCATTCTGCAGGTCTCGGTGCATCCCTCTCATACGGAAATGTCAGCGCGATACGTGCATCGCGTTCATGTCGTCGATACCTTCATCGCACCGAGCAAATCACTGGCGATCATCTCGCGGCTAGATGTCGAGCAACCACGATCCATCGCCTTCCAGCCCGCCACGAAGCACTACGCCGATCTTAGCGCTTGGCCCTACCAGATCGACGAAGTGTCCATCATGACGGTTGCGGAAGGGCTGCAAGCCGGGCGGTTTGATTCAGGCATCACATCGGTGGAGCTGGTTGAACAGGCCCCGGATCGTTTTCGGATCGACCAACTCTTCGGCCCCATCACCGATGTCTGGGTACTTTTTGGCCGGAGACCGCTGGATATCCGCTCGCTTTCGGTCTGGCCCGACGCACCCGTATGCAGGTATTTCCATGAGTGAAGACGCTTTGACTGCGGCATACCAGCCAGTCAATTCAGGAGGCCTCGGCACTTACCCTCAAATCTCCACGCCCTCTGCGAGCATCAGGGCATCCTCGACATCAACGCCGAGATATCGGGCTGTCGTCTCGATCTTGGGGTGCCCCAGCAAGATTCGAACGGCGCGCAGATTGCCGGTTCGCTTGTAGATGAGGGATGCCTTCGTCCAGCGTGGCGAATACGTGCCGTAATCCAGCGGGCGCAAACCGATCGCCGTCACCCACTCATCGGCCAGCCTTGCATATTGCCGCGTGCTGAGGTGCGCGGATGGATCGCAGCGGCTGGGGAAGACGAAATCATCGAGCGTCCCGCCCCTCCGTTCGAGCCAGGCGAGCAGGCTTGAGCGCGCGGGTTCAACGATCTCGAACTGAACAGTTTTTCCAGTCTTCTGCTGGACGATGATGGCGCGTGCCTTCACAGAGCCACCGCTGATAACATCACCGATCTTCAGTTGCACCAGATCGCAGCCACGCACCTTGCTGTCGATGGCGAGATCGAGCAACGCGCGATCCCTGAGCCTTTGTTCGTGGTCGAGGTGAAACCGGATTGCCCAGATCTGCTTCACCTTGAAGGAGCGCTTCGCGCCCACGAGGCGACCGCCATTCCAGGGTCTATGGTTGTCATATCCGGGGTCAAAGCGGGCTCGTCCCATGATGCTCTCCATCCTGGAACCCCCGCCCGGAGCGTTGAGCGCCTGGAATTTGACCGGCCGGTTTCACGCGACGCTCGAATTGAATTGGCTTGGGAGAGTGTCGGCTTCCGGAATTTGCCTTGCGCGGCATAAGTGACCGCCTTGGCGGCACTTGGCCGTCATTGCATTCAATGATCCCTAAAGAACGTGAGAAGCCTCACAACCAAGCGCTTGCGCCCTCCTATAATGTTAGATATCAAACTATATATCGTTTGATATCTAACCAATGGAGAGAGCCATGGTCAGTCGTCGTAATGTTATTCTAGGCGTGGGGGGAACGCTCGCGCTTGTCGGCGCTGGAGCCGCCTGGCGCGTTATGCGCGTTCCGCAGAAGGCCTATCTGCCCTGGGCTCAAGCAGGCAGGACAGAGCACGATCCGCGGCTTGACGTATTCCGCCATGCGATCCTCGCTCCCAATCCGCACAATATGCAGCCCTGGCAGATCCGCCTTATCGGCACCGATCAGGCGGAGATCTCCTGCGATCTGGCGCGCCGGTTGCCACAGACAGATCCCTTCGACCGGCAGATCGTTATCGGCTTTGGCTGTTTCGTTGAGCTTGCTGTCATCGCTGCCTCGCGTCACGGCATGAAAATCGATGTCGAGACGTTTCCGGAAGGCGCAGGCGAAGAACGGCTGGATGACCGCCCCGTCGCTCGTTTGCGCTTTGTCGCTGTGCCGGGATTGGAAGCCGATCCACTGGCTGGATTCATCCGCGATCGACGTTCGGCCAAGGTCCCTTTCGATCTCAAGCGGCCGGTTCCGTCAGAAACCCTTGCAGCCCTCCAGGCCGCAGGGTCTGATCTCGTCCGCTTCGATTGCACAAGGACTGAAAGTGAGGTTCAGGCCCTGATTGCCATGGCCTCGACCGCCTTCGAACGTGAAATGCGCACACCGCACACCCTGCGCGAGAGCATCGATGTGCTGCGAGTGGGAGCAAGCGAAATCGAAGCAAATCCGGATGGGATTTCCCTTCGCGGTCCGTTGTTCGAGGCCTTGAGCATCTTGGGCGCCGACAAAGTGCGTGCGGATGCGATGGATTCTCAGTCGGAAACGACAACCAATCAGATCGCACGCTATCGGCAGATTTTCACGCAGACGCCGAGTTTTGTCTGGCTGACGGGACTGGGAAACAGCCGCGCGCACCAACTCGCCGCTGGCAGAAGCTATTTGCGGCTCAACCTCCTCGCAACAAAGCTTGGTCTCGGCCTGCATCCCATCAGCCAAGCCCTGCAGGAATATCCGGAAATGACGCCCCTTTTTGCCGAGGCGCGGCGATTGTGCAGGGTTGAAACGGGCGAAACACTTCAAATGCTCGCTCGCCTCGGCTACGCAGATCCAGTTGCGCCAACGCCACGTTGGCCGTTGGAGGCAAAGCTGATCCGCGCATGACCAATCCGGATGCCTTCTTCGCATTCTTCACAGAAGTCGGCATCCTTGCGCAGCTGTCTCAGACACAGTTCGAGCGCTTGATGCCGGCGGGGATGACCCTCGCGCAGTTCACCGTCCTGAACCATTGCGTGCGCGTTTCGGACGGGAGATCTCCCGCAACACTCGCACGCGCCTTTCAGGTGACGAAAGGAACGATGACAAGCACGTTGCAACGATTGGAGCAGAAAGGTCTGGTCGTCATCCACGCCGACCCCAAAGATGGCCGCTCGAAGATCGTGCGCATCACAGAGGCGGGCCGTGCCATGCGGGAGGCCTGCATTGCCACGACATACCCATGGGCCGAAGACCTGCTTGCGAAATTCGATGCAAAAGAGATCTCGGAACTCATCCCGCGACTCGCTGCGTTGCGCAGTATTTTGGATGCGGAGCGGGATTGAGCGTTCTTACCCAGCCATTCCCCAGAATGTATTTGCAATAGCGGCTGGTTTTGGTGATCCGCAACGAAGCACCGGAACGACTGAAACGGGGGCGCGAAGCTGACGACTCCAAAAAGCAGTCGTCAAGGCTGGCAGACTACATCATGCCCTGACGAGGCTGTCGCCTGCGACCTTGCGGAAGCGCCGCAGCGCATCAACCGCCCAACGCCCGGAGAGCAGGAAGCGCACCGGCGAGGATGGCTCGAAATGTCCTGCGACCCACGGGCCTTGCCCTTCGCCCCAGGCCGGAATTGCCGCGCCCTCCTTTCGCTTGCGGAAAATGATGGTTGTGCCGTCACTCCGAAAGCGTGGATCGGGCTCGAGCCCCGCGACCATGCCGGCCCAGATGAGCGCCTGCGGCGTGAAGTTATAGACATGCGCGAAATGGAAATGCTGGAAGCTGTGCCGGCGCTTGCCCAGCGCGTTCGGCACGGACACGAATAGCACGCCATCTTCCGCTAACCATTCAGCCATGCGCTTCAGCGCGCACACCGGTTCGCGCAGATGCTCCAGCACGTGGTTCGAGGTGATGACATCGAAGCTGCCGGGCGCGAAATCCACCTGCTGCCAAACCGCACTTTGAACGGGTACGCCATACTCTTCGCGCGCGAAGTCTGCGAAGCTCTCGCCTGGCTCGATGCCCTGAACCTGGTGCCCCGCCTTGGCCGCGAGCGCGAGAAACTCGCCGGAGCCTGAGCCGAAATCAAGCAGCCGCTTTTGGCCGGGAAGTGCGGGTTCAAGCAGCCGAAGCCGCGTCTCGGCATCCCGCTGGCTGCGGGTGATATGAAAGCGCGGCGGCTTCTTCGAGAACGCGAACTGGTAATCAAGCCGGTATTCGCCCGCGTAATAGGCGTTGAGCTCCGCATCCGTGGGCATCGGATCGGTGCGGATCAGCCCGCATTGTTCGCACGCCACGGTTTTCAACGTCTTCAGCCGCCGATCGGTCTGGCTGATCGTGAGTTTGTGATGCGAGCCGCAGAGATTGCACGGCACGTCCTCGCCGCGATAGGCGTAGGGCGTAAGCGGGATCTGGTTGCGGATGGTGGCGAGAAGCTTCGGCATCGACTTGACCTCGCGAGGATGAGCCCCGAGCTATAGGGACCGAGCCTGACGGGAACCTGATGGATGAAACTGCTGCTGATCGAGGATGTGCCGCCACTGGCCCATCTCACCCGCGAGGCTCTGGAAACGGAGGGTTTCACCGTGGACCATGCGGCCAATCTAGAATCCGCGCGCGCCATCGTCTCCGTTGCCCCACCGGATGTGATCGTTCTTGATCTCGGACTGCCGGATGGCGACGGGCTCGACCTGCTCCATGGCCTGCGGAATGCGGGCAATGCGATTCCGGTGCTCGTTGTCACCGCGCGAGCAGGCCTCAATGACCGGATCGACGGGCTCGATCGCGGCGCAGATGATTACATCGTGAAGCCTGCGGCTCCGGCCGAGATTGCCGCGCGTTGCAGGGCGCTTCTTCGCCGCCCCGGCGGGTTGCTGGGACGGAAATTGCAGCTCGGGAATCTCGCCTTTGACACGGCATCACGGAGCGTGACGGCTGCCGGACGACCGGTTGCGCTCGCGCGCCGCGAAATCGATGTGCTTGAAGTGCTCTTGCGCAAGCTCGGGCAATCCGTCCCGCGACGGGTGAT
This sequence comes from Rhabdaerophilum sp. SD176, assembly GCF_030143245.1. GTDB lineage: Bacteria > Pseudomonadota > Alphaproteobacteria > Rhizobiales > Beijerinckiaceae > Rhabdaerophilum. The sequence continues at coordinate 114,841 of NZ_JARJNS010000007.1, forward strand.
CGAAGATGCGATCTACACCCTGGATGAAGCGCCCGGCCCCAACGCTCTCGAGGCGTCCGTGTCGCGCCTTCGGCGGCAACTGGCCGATGTCGGCGCGAATGTAGAAATCCATACCATCCGGGGCATTGGCTATCTCATCACCGAGGCGGGCGGAGCATGAGCCAATCACTGGTTACTACGCTCATCCGCCGGCTTCTGCTGGCCGGCGGGCTGCTCACCCTGCTCAATATCGTCTTTGTCACGGCCTATTACAGCGCCGACCCCGAGGGTTTGCGGCGCGAAAAGGTGAGCCACCAGATCGATCGCCTTGCCGAGGCGCTGAAGGTGGGGCCGGATGGCCGTCTTGCCTTCACGCCTTCGGAACGGCTGAAAGGCACCTTCACGCGCCATCCGGATGCCTATGCCTTCCGCATCGAGGACAGCGCGGGCGGCGTTCTGGGCGAGGCGAATGTCTCGCTTGTGCCCGCCGAACGCTGGAACGTGCCCAACGGTCCGGATGCGTGGTGGAGCGATGTGCAGGTCAACGGCCGATCCGTTCTCGTGGGTTCACGTCGGGCGAATGTCGCGGGCGAGCCGGTGCGCATTGCCTTCGCGGCAGCGGGAGACCCCTCGAACCTGCTGCTCTTCGTCTATTTCGACGAGCTTTTCGTGCATGTCGTCGTCTCGCTCCTACCCTTCGCCATCTGTCTGATGATCGTGAATGCAGTGACCGTGCGCCAGTCTCTGCGCTCGCTGGTTCATGCCGCGGACGCCGCGCGGAAGGCCGGCCCCAGCCATGGCATTGCCACCCTGCCCACGCGCGGGCTACCGACAGAAGTGTTGATCCTCGTCGAGGCCATCAACGACGCGCTTCGGCGGTTGGGCGAGGCGCTTGAAGCCGAGCGCGCTTTCACCGCCGAAGCCGCGCATGCCTTGCGCTCGCCACTCGCTGTGCTGTCGGCACGCATCGAAACGCTGCCGAAAAGCGGCGAAATTGATGCTGTTCGCGCTGATATCGCGGCCTGGCGGCGCCTTGTGAACCAGCTTCTTTCGGCTGCTCAGGCCGATACGCTTGTGGTCGATCCAGCGCGGCAATGCGATCTCACTGCGATCGCGGAGGGGGTCGTCAGCGCGATGGCGCCGCTGGCGATCCGCGAGGGGCGCGGTCTTGCGCTGGAGGGCGCTGCGCCGGGCATGGTCCGTGGCGATGCCGACGGTATCGCACATGCCCTTCGCAATCTCGTCGAAAACGCCCTGCGCTTCTCTCCGCCCGGCGAGGAGGTTCTCGTGCGCGTTACGGAGCCTGGGCTTCTCGCGGTACTCGATCGTGGGCCGGGCATTCCGGATGAGCAGAAACCTCTGGTTACGAAGCGGTTCTGGCGCGCCAGTGCATCGGATCTGGGCGGCACCGGCCTTGGTCTTGCGATTGTCCAGCGGATTGCCGAGGCGCATGGCTCGACGCTGGAGATCCGGGACCGGCAAGACGGCGGCACAGTGATTTCGCTTCAGTTTTTACCGCCCTCTACGCGATGAGTTCACTCAAGGCACGGCAGAACAATGTCTGCTACTGGGATATCAGTTGATCGATTTTTACGACCGAAACGGGCGCGCGGAGCGGTCGATCAAAGCAGTGTTGATTTATCTAGAGAGTCGGGTTGGCCGCGTCCCATAGCCGTTCTTCTGTGACCCTCCGGCGTAGCTGTGGCCCTTGCCGGATGGTTGCTTCGGAACTGAGCCATCCCGAAAAATCGGCTGTGGACAACTTCAATTCCGTGGGAAATCTCGTGGGAAATATCGTCGGCAATAGGCGTCTAAACCATTGATTTGTATAGAGCGCTGAGAGTCCCTCCCTCTCCGCCATTAACTTCTTGTTAATATTTATTTTGACGCCCGCATCAATGCGACGGCCTTGCGGATCGGTTGAGCACCACCCGCCTCGGCGCCTTGCCCCAGGGCGCCTGTTCAACCGGAACCGATAGAGCGGCATGACATGCCAACGCCCGGGTCAATGTTGCGATGGCAGCTTGGGGCTTTGCGGAATGCCCGGTTCCTCACGCATGATGTGAAGAACCTTCCGCTCGTAGATTTGACAAGACGTCCAAGTGCCAGGTCGTCAGTTCTGCCCGGCAACCCAGCCCATGAGTTACAGAACTGGATTGACGCGGGGTTTGCTGGCGATGATGTAGGGGTTCTGTGGATAGGCTCCCAGAATGCGCTGCTCAACGATCTCCAGACCGGCGGCACCGATCATGGCCCGCAGGTCTGCAATCGTCAGTCGGTGCGCCGGCGGGAACAGGCCGACCATGCCCATGGCACGAAACAGAAAGCGCAGCTTGCGGCTCAGATCCCCGAAACACCATGTCTTGCTGATCAGAAGGCCGCCGGGCTTAAGATGATCGTGAATGTCAGCAAGCAAGCCCGCCGGATCATCGACCAGGTGCAGCACATTGAAGGCACAGATCGCGTCAAACGGGCCGGATGAAAAGCTCGCTTCGGCATCGGCAACGCGGAACTCAAGATTGCCCGGTGCCGGCTTCGCCCTGGCAATCCGGATCATCTCGGCAGAAAAGTCCGTTGCGATGAATTGCGCGACATTCGGCGCCAGCCGGATCGCGGCACCCCCGGTTCCACAGCCCAGTTCGAGCACCGTATCGTCCGGTGTCAGCAGCGAGGCCGCATCGGCAATCAGGGCTTCGTAAGCAGCGACGTCCTTGATCTGGCGAGCGGCGTAACGTTCCGCGAAGCGGTTCCAGAACAACTGCCCCTTCGGGTTTGTCATGGGCCATCCGTCCGTTGGGCTGTGGAGAGGAGCGCTGGAGAACCTCCCCCGCCCTGATCGCTCGATACTGGGGGTATGGACGATCCTGGCGGGGGAGGAATGCAGCCGCGAGAAATGGCTGCACGCTCGATATCCAACTTATTGGCCAATCACCCGGATCGCCGGATTCGCCACCTTGTCGGCCATTTCCTTCGGGTTGGCCACGGCCACGCCTTCGATCAGCGCGTCTGGCGTCAGCTTGCGATTGGGCAGGTAGATCGCACAAACACTGATCTTCCCGCCCTGCTTCAGAAAGCGTTCCGCAAGGGCCTTGACCGAGGCCCCTTGCGGCGTGACCGGGGCCATCTGCGCAGCCGGTGCGGCTTTCAGGACGATATCACCCGCCTGGCCACAGAGGAGCACTTCAACCGCATTCCCGCTTCCCTGCATCTGATTGGCGAGAACAAACGAGAAGGCCTGCGATTCTGCCGTTTCAGCAGAAAGGAGCGACAAAATGGACTGGCCAGCAAAGGCGGGTGTGGAACCGAGCAGGACAAGACCGGCAAGAAAAGACTTGAGAGTGATGGTCATGGTCATGATCCTTACCTGGATTACTGCTGAGCCATCGGGAACTTGGCCTTGTCGAGCTTGTAGCCCCACGGAAGGCCGGCGTTTTTCCAGCCATCGACCAGGCGCCAGTTCTGCTTGTCGCCCGCTTTTACGGTGTCGCCTTCAAAGCCGTCCGTCACGACGTAGACCTTCGAATAGCCCTTGCCCCAGAGTTCCTTCGCAGAAGGGGCTCCGCGCTCACCGCCAGACCGGCACATGAGAAGGATCGGCGTATCTTTGGAGAGGCCTCTTGCGGCTAGGGCCTTGGCAAGATTGGCCTCGAAGTTCGGATCTTTCTCGACCTGATAGACCGAGCGCTGCTCGTTCCATTTGCCGCGATTGGCGACCATGAAGGGCACCACCACATCCACAGCCGGAGCAAAGCCGGTGAACATGATCTCGATCGGATCCCGCACATCCACGAGCAGAACCTTGTCGCCCTGCGCCTGCTTCATGGCGAAGGCTTCCCTTGAATCGACATAGAGTTTCCAAGGCGTCTGGCGATCAGGATTGGCGGGCTCGGGAGCAGCCAGCGCGGAGACTGTGCCGAGAGCCAACGCGCCTAGAACGGTTATGTGTCGAAGTTTCATGATGATCACCTTGGTCAAGGAATGTTGGAAGGATGGAGGAAGGCGAGGTTCAGCGCCGGAAGGCGCGTGAGTGATCGGAATTGTCGCGGACGATCAGGCTGAGCCCGACATAGGCCACCATGGTGGCGCCGATCACTCCGGCCACCCAGATCGCGATCGTCAGCAGCCAGTCGATCGGCCCGCCGAGGAGATCGCCCGGGCTTGAAGCCGTCACCCACATCATCAACGCGACGGCCGCAAAACCACCGAGGAGGCCGATCAGCTCGGCACGGATCAGGCGCCGAGAATGCACGCCACCATCACGGATGAGGACAACGAGGAGGGCCAAGGCCCCCACTAGAATGAACGCGATGAGCGGCCAGAAGAGCGGTCCCAGCATCTCCTGGAACACGACAACAAAAACCATGGGATCTAGCTGTTTCATGGGCGTTGCTCCTCAGGCCTGTCCGCGCAACATGGCGAGATAGGTGGGTTTCAGGGCGATCTCCTTCATGACCCAGGAAATCCAGAGCTCCTCAAGCGGCGCGATGATCCCCGGGAACGAAGGCGTCAGATTGTTCTCGTAATCGAACTCGACGAGCATCGCCCGGCCGATCCGGGTAATGAGCGGGCAGGATGTGTAGCCGTTATACGCCTCGCTGGACGTGCCGCCGGAGAGGCTCGCCACCAGATGATCGACGGCAACCGGCACCTGCCATTTCACGCTCGCAGCGGTCTTGCCCTTGGGCACGCCGGCGACATCGCCGACCCCGAATACATTCGGAAAGCGCTTGTGGCGGAGCGTTTTCATGTCAACTTCCATCCAGCCATCGGCTGCAAACGCGCCGGTTTGCCAGGCCAGAGCGCTTTCGCGCACAGCCTTGGGTGCCCGCATCGGCGGAATGACATTCACGAAGTCGTAGCGGATCTCCTGGCTACCGGCCGGCGTCCTGAACGTGGCAATCTTTCGGCCGGGATCGATGGCGGTCATCACATGGTCGTGGACCATTCTCACGTTCCGGTCCTGGAACAGCATCCTGACCTTTTCGGAGACGATCGGCACGGAAAACAGTGCCTTGTTCTGCGCGGCATAAATCAGTTCGGTCTTGCCGCGCGTGCCGGCACGACGCAGGCGATCATCGGTGATGAAGGCATATTTCAGGGGCGCGCCGGCGCATTTCATTTCCGTATCAGGGCGGTGGAACAGGCCCACCCCACCCGTGTCGGTAAAGCGCGCCATTTCCCGCCAGGTCGCCTCGGCCGCTTCCGGCCCTGCATAGACCGAACCGATCCCGTTCTTGCCGATCAGCCCGGTTTCCATGCCGGAAATCGCGCCGTAATCGAGCTGAAGTCCGGTGGCGACAATCAGGAAATCATACGGAATGGTCTGCCCGCCTGTCGTCTTCACCCGGTTCTGTTCGGGTTCGAAGGCGGCCACGCTGTCCTCGATTAGGGTTGCACCGGCAGGGATGTAATCCCGCGTCTGGGAGATCGCGTAATCCTTCGGCTTGAGGCCTGCGGCGACGAGTGTGAAGCCGGGCTGATAGAAATGCGCCTTACGGGCATCGATCAGGGTGATCGCGGCCCCATCGAGGCGCTGTACCAGCCGCGATGCGCTCGCAAGCCCGGCCGCCCCGGCACCGACAATGACAATCCGGGCTTTTGTCGCGAGCCGAGCCTGCGCGGAGGCCGGACGGCTCAGGATGCCAGCCGTCGCGGCCGCTCCCAGGGACAGAAGTGACCGGCGCGAAAGTGAATTGATTGACTTCGAAGCCATGCGTGAACCTCCCCGCCTGCCGCGATGTTCCGGCCCGACTTGATCGGTGCCCGGCGGCGAACGGAGAGATACATGCGATTTATCGCATGTGATCGAAATGCGAATTCGCAATGGAAGAACGAACCAGTCTTCAGAAGGCTGCCAACGCCATTGAACTTTCGATCAAGCGTCGATCAGACGACGAAGATTGGGCACATCGCACAGGAAGTGATTGGTGCGCGGTTCGGAGATGAAACCCTGCCGCTTCAGCTCCGCCATGGTCCGGCTGGCCGTCTCGGTGGTCAGCCCCAGAACGGCACCGAGATCTTCGCGGCTGAAAAGATCGCAGCGCTCTCCGTCGTGCCGTTCCGTCAGCCAGAGCAGCAGACGCACGACACGATCGCGCGATGAGCCGGTCGAGAATTCGGTGATCCAGCGATCGGCATTGCTGAGCGCCTTGTGCCAGCGTGCCATCAATTCATGGAAGAGCTGGGCGTTGCTCTGCGAGAGCATGCGGACGAAATCCACCGGCAGCCGGCAGATCTCCGTATCCTGGAGCGTTGTCGCTGTATGGGGATATTCCGGTTCGATCAGGGCTTCGAGACCGATGAGATCGGTCTTTCCCATCAGGCGGACAATCCGTTGCGTCCCGTCGGGCAGGAACTGGGTAAGCTTCACAAGCCCGTTCCGAATGGTGAAAAGCGAACCAGCAGGATCGCCGGCGGAATAGATCACGGCGCCGGCAGGGAAAACCGACTGATCGATCGGCCGGTGAAACCGCTCGAAATCATCTTCCTTCAGCCCGGCGAACAACACTGAGTTCCGGATCATGCAATTCCGGCAATCCGCCGTTCCGCTCCAGGCCTCATGCAATCCGATACGCTTCACAACATCTCCCCCTTAATCGGCGCGAGAGTGTCTGGGCCCCTCGGGGATTGCAAGGCTGTGCTTGCTTATCGCGACAAGTTGACCGGCTTCCAGCCGGAAGATCTCGTCCATCTCGGCAAGCCCGGCCAGCCGATGCGTAAGCAGGAGCAGGCTTGCTTCTGGATGATCCGCGAGGACAGCTACCATGACGGCGGATTCGGTTTCTGCATCAAGCCCCTCGGTTGGCTCGTCAAGGATCAGGATGGCGGGCCTCCGCAACAGCGTTCTCGCCAGAAGCAGGCGCCGCGCCTCGCCGCCGGACAAGGCCCGGCCATGCGCACCGACCCAGGTGTCGAAACCTTCCGGCAGGCTTTCGATCAGCGGAAGAATCTGCGCCGTCCGACAAGCCTGTTCCAGGGCCACGTCCGATGCATCAGGATCGGCAAAGAGCAGGTTGCCGCGAATCGTCCCGCTGAAGATGTGATCGTTCTGGGCCAGCAACGCGATATGCTTCCTGAGATGTTCGCCGGAGAGCTGCCGGTAGTCATGCCCGTTCAGGACAAGGGCACCGTGTTGCGGGGCGAGGAACCGAAGGGCCAGTGCTGCCAGCGTGGATTTGCCGGAGCCGCTGGCCCCCAGAATGGCGATGCGCTGCCCTGGTTTCAGCACAAGGTCGAGATCACGCAAGCCTTCACCCGCCGCTCCGGGATATCGGAAACACATATTGCTGAAATGCAGGGTCAGAGGTGCGAAAACCGGTTCGGGTTGAGCCGGCTCCGGGACCGCTTGCTCACGATCGGCGATCCCGAAAACACGTCTTGCCGAAGCCAGCACGACCGGAACGGACTGGACCGCCAGCGGCCATCCGGCGACGGCGTCGAACAGAGCCACTGTCATGAGCAGAAGCATCGGCAATTCGGCCGGCGGCAAGCCCCCAGCCTGTACAGCGGGTATGCCAATCACCAGAAGAATGACAACGCCGAGATGCGCGAAAAGCGGGATCGCGGCATTGCCGAACGCTTGCCCGCGCGCGAGCCGATCTTCCGCAGCGAGCAAGCGATCCGAATGGCCGATCAGGCTTTTCCGATGGAGGCCCTCCGGATCGTAGATTGCAAGTTCCGCCTGCCCTTCGATCGCCTCGACCGATGCGGAATTCAGATCGGCCGTCGCCTCGGCTGCGATTGCGGCATCGCGTCGGTGGATCGCGAGGAGCACGATCGGAACGCCCATGCCGGCACAGGCGAGGAGCGCGCCAAGCACGAAGGCGACAAGCGGTTGGCTGATCGCAAGCCAGATCAGCACCGGAAGGATGACCAGCATACCGGCCAATATGGGCGCCACGATCCTCAGGAAGGCGAGTTCCATGCGGTCAATATCGACACGCAGGCGCGTCAGCAGATCGCCCGCCGAAATGCCTTCGAGCGAAGCCGGGGCTGCCCGCTCGATACGGCCAAAGAGCCAGGCGCGCAGGCGGGCAACAAACCGCAAGGTTGCCTCGTGGCCAACCAGCCGCTCGGCATAGCGGCCCGCCGTTCGAAGGATGGAGAATCCCCGGATCATCGCGGCCGGCGTGAAGTAGTTCATGGAAAGACCGGCCAGTCCGGCGAGAGCCATGGACGTAATGAACCAGCCCGATGTCGCCATCAGCGCCACATGGGCCGCAGTCGCCACGGCCGAGACAAAGACCGCCAGCACCATCCAGCCCGCATGGGGCCGCATGAGCGAGAGAAGACGCCAGAACGTCATCATGCCGATGCATCCGCCGGCGCCAGCCCGACCCGGCCCGCGTCGAGCCAGATTGTCCGATCCGCCAATGCCCGCGTTTCTCCACGATGGGCAATGATCAGGAGGGTCCGGCCCGGCTTCAGGGCTCTGATGGACCCGTGGATCAAGGCTTCGGTTTCCGGATCGAGATGGGCCGTCGGCTCATCCAGCAGCACGAGCGGCGCATTGCGATAGAAGGCGCGTGCGAGCCCAATCCGTTGCGCCTCACCGCCCGACAAGGCATGGCCGCTGGCACCGATGACGGTGGAAAAGCCCTTGGGCAGTCCAGCGATCCGTTGATCAATCCGGGCCTGCTCAGCGGCCCGGCGCACTCGATCCGCGTCGGGGTTTCCATCACCGAGTGCGATATTGGACGCGACAGTTCCGGTGAACAGTGTCGGCTGCTGGGGGATATAGGCAATCGAGCGCCGGAGTGCCGCCAGCGGGATCGTTTCCAGCGCCTGCCCATCGATCCGGATAGCACCTGAATCCGGCATCACGAAGCCCATGAGAAGGCTGAAAAGGCTGGATTTTCCGGCACCGGATGGGCCCGCAATCGCCACGCATTCGCCAGCGGCGACAGCAAGGGTGATGCCCGTCAGGCCTGTTCGCTCGCCGGGATAGGCAAGGTGCACATCCTCGATCGTGAGCGCCGGTGCATGACGGAGCAGCGGGCCTGTCATGCTTGCCGGCATTTCATCCGGCCGCGCCAGTTCAGGCATGGTCTCCAGTGCAGCCAGCCGCTCAGCGGCTCCCAAAGCCTCCATGCGGGCGTGATAGGCCGTGCCCATCGCGCGCAGGGGCAGATAGAATTCCGGCGCCAGCAGCAGGATGAAGAGCCCGTGCTGGTAGCTCATCTCGCCCCAGAGCAAACGGAACCCGATCAGCACAGCAATGATGGCGATCGAAACGGTAGCAAAGAATTCAAGCGTCAGTGCGGAGAGAAAAGCGATCCGCAGGACCCTCATCGTTTCCAGGCGGTAGGAATCCGCCGCTTCGGCCACGGCCTGCTGCATGCGCGGACCGGCGTTGAAGGCCTTGATGGTCGCCAGTCCCTGCATCGCATCCAGGAAATGGCCGGACATACGCTGGAGCTTCAGCCATTGCCGCTGGTTCAGGGCCTCGGCGCCCTTGCCAATCAGCACCATGAAGAACGGGATCAATGGAGCCGTGATCAGGAAGGCGAGGCCGGAGATCCAATCGAGCGGCGCAACGACAGCCAGAATGCCGAGGGGCAGCATCGCGGCTTGTGCAGTTGCAGGCAAATATCGGGAGAAAAAAGGCTCAACGCCACGCACGCCTTCAGCGAGAGCGGAGACGACCTCGCCAGTCGGGCGCGTGGAGAGACCAACAGGCCCGACCCGATCCACCTTCTCCAGCAGGGCCGATCGCAGCTTCGGCAGAATGGCGAGTGCTGCGGCAAAACCGGAGCGTTCGGCGATGTAGCTCGCCAAAATTCGCGCCAGGACTGTCAGTGCAAGCAGGACGATCAGGCCAAGCACAGTGTCCAGCGCCTGCTTCTCGACCAGCACCCGATGCAGGATCATCGCCAGCAGCCAGGCCTGCCCGACAATCATGATGCCGGAGATGCCACCGGCAATCATCGCGCGGGTCAACGGCTTCCGCGCGCGGGGCCGCCAGCGTTTCAGGAAGTCCAGCGCCTGAGGAGAGGAACTCGCCACGAGATGTCCGTTTCAACAGTCGCTGGGCCGCCTTGAACGCGCTTTCCTATCGTTCTCAGCCATGCACCTTGCGGCTGCCTGCCGATGCCGCCTCCGTCGCGGCCTCTTCGCTCTCGAACTCGTTCTGGAACTCATACCACATCACATTGATGACACCGAAGGCGAGAGCAGCCGTGACACCAAGAATCCACGCAAAATACCACATGATTTCAATCCTTTTCCGAGGTTCAGTAAGCGGAGTGCTTGTTCGCTTCGATCTGCGCGAGCGTGACCCGGCCCCACATCGCGCGATACGCCCAGAGCGTGTAAGCGAGCACGATGGGCAGGAAGATCAACACCGCAAAAAACATGATCTTCAGCGTGAGGTGACTTGAGGCGGCGTCCCAGACCGTCAGGCTGGCATTCGGCTGCGTGCTCGAGGGCAGGAGGAAGGGAAACATGGCAGCGCCCGCTGTTCCGATGATCCCGGTCATGCCGAGGCTCGAGGCAACAAAACCGATGCCCGGTCGGCCCGCCCTCGACAGTTGACGCGCGGCAAGCGGCATCAGAAGGCCCGTGATCGGCAGGAGCATGGCGACGGGAAGTTTCGCATAGATATCGAACCACGCGCCGGCCGCGCGTACCACTTCCTTTGCCAGCGGGTTCGGCAGTGCTGAATGCGCCGGCTCGGAGACGATGCGATAGCCATCAATGCCCAGCCACAGCCAGATCCCGCCCAGTGCGAAAGCCGCCGGAACGACAAGCCCGAGGCTGCCGATCGCGGAACGTGCCCGGTCAGCAATCACGGTATCCGCCCGCATCTGCAACCAGAGCGCGCCGTGCAAGGCCAGCATCGCGACGCTGATCGCACCGGCGAGCAGCGCAAACGGATTGAGCAGCGGCAGAAGCGCCCAGATAAAGCTGCCCTCGAAATGCGGCTTCAGGAAGCGATCCAGATGGAACGGCACCCCCTGAAGCAGGTTGCCGAACGCTACGCCAAAGATCAGCGCCGGCACGAGCCCGCCGACGAACAGGCCCCAATCCCACGCATTGCGCCATTTCGGATTCTCGAGCTTCGAGCGGTAGTCAAAGCCGACCGGCCGGAAGAAAAGCGCAACGAGCACGAGCAGCATCGCGAGATAGAAGCCCGAAAAGGCTGCCGCATACACCGCTGGCCAGGCCGCGAAGATCGCCCCGCCCGCGGTGATCAGCCAGACCTGGTTTCCATCCCAGTGCGGACCGACCGTGTTGATGATGACGCGACGCTCCGCGTCATTCTTGCCCAGGAAGGGCAGCAGCATGCCGACGCCCATATCCATGCCATCGGCAATGGCAAAGCCGATCAGCAGCACGCCGACAAGCACCCACCAGACGAGTTTCAGGGTTTCATAATCCAACATGGCCCGTTCCTTTCGTCGGTTATTCGGCAGGCTGGAAGCGCGCCGTCATCGGTGCTCCCCGCTCGTGGTGGTAACGGCCGGTATGCAGCGAACTGGGGCCCAGCCGCGCGAAGCGGAACATCAGGTACATCTCGATCGCGAGCAGCACCGAGTAGAAGACCAGGTAGGCCGCCATCGAGGTGATGATGTCGGTGGTGGTGAGTGCCGAGGTCGCAAGGAAAGTCGGCAGAACCTCACCGATGGCCCATGGCTGGCGACCATACTCGGCGACGAACCAGCCCAGCTCGCAGGCGAGCCACGGGAGCGGAATGCTCCAGACCAGAAGGTGCAGCAGCCAGCGGTTCTGTTCGAGCCGGCCGCGCGCCAGCAGATAGAAGGACAGGCCGAACATTCCAAGCATCGCAAAACCGAGGCCGACCATGATCCGGAAGCTCCAGAACAGGTAGGGCACGTAAGGCACGCTGTCCCAAGCCGCTTTCTTGATCTGCTCCTCGCTCGCCTTGGCCGGATCCTCGACATAGCGCTTCAGGAGAAGGCCATAGCCGAGATCCCTTTTGTGCTGGTCGAACAGGCTCCTGGTCGCTTCGCTCTTGTCGCCGGCCCGCAGCTTTTCGAGCGTCGCGTAAGCCGTGATCCCCGAACGGACGCGGATCTCGTTCTTCGCCACCAGCTCCGTGATGCCCGGCACTTCCTTGTCGAGCGAGCGCGTCGCGATCAAGCCCATCGCCCAGGGAATCTGGATTTCGAAACGGTTGGTGCGGTTTTCCTGATCCGGCAGGGCGATAACATTGAAGTTCGCCGGTGCCTGCTGCGTGTGCCATTCCGCCTCGATGGCGGCGAGCTTCATCTTCTGCACATCGCCCAGCTCGTAGCCGCTTTCGTCGCCGAGCACGATGACCGAAAGGGCCGAGGCGAGGCCAAAGCCGGCCGCCACCGCGAAGGAGCGCTTGGCAAAGGCCAGATCCCGTCCCTTGAGGATGTACCAGGCCGAGATCCCGATCACGAACATGGAGGCCGTGACATAGCCGGCCGCGACGGTGTGGATGAATTTCACCTGGGCGACCGGATTGAACAAAACCGCCCAGAAATCGGTCATCTCCATGCGCATGGTCTCGGCGGAGAATTCAGCCCCGACCGGGTTCTGCATCCAGCCATTGGCCACGAGAATCCAGAGCGCAGAAAGGTTCGTCCCGAGGGCAGTCATGAACACGACGCCGAGGTATTTCACCTTCGTGAGCCGATCGCGTCCCAGCAGCAGCAAGCCGACGAAGGTCGATTCCAGGAAAAAGGCCATCAGGCCTTCGATCGCCAGCGGTGCTCCGAAAACGTCGCCCACATAATGCGAGTAATAGGCCCAGTTCGTGCCGAACTGGAATTCCATCGTCAGGCCGGTGGTCACGCCAAGTGCGAAATTGATCGCAAAAAGCTTGGTCCAGAACCGCGACATGTCGCGGTATACTTCCTTGCCGGTCATGACATAGACCGACTCCATGATGACCAATATCCAGCTCAGGCCAAGCGTGAGCGGGACGAACAAGAAGTGGTACATGGCCACGGCAGCGAACTGCCAGCGTGAAAGATCAACGAATGTCTGGTCTATCATGGGATCATTCCTGTCTTGGCCAGGCCTGTTCGACATCCGGTTGCTCGTTTGGATGCCGCGGGCTTGTGGCCATGAATGATCGCTAGAACCAGAGCCGGTCTATCTCATTGAGGATCGTCAACGGGTGCGAAATCACGCATGCTCATATTGTCGCAGCGCCTCGTCCCGCGCGCATGCCGCCTGAGCACCGCATGTGCCCATTGCTCCATCGCAGCATTGGCGACCGGCATCGGTGCTTCGAGAAAGCTGATGACGAAGCGATCATCGAGTTCGCAGATCCCGATCGAGCGTGGGCGCAGCGCAAGGATTTCCGGGCTGGGAATGGAGAGCCCGAAACAGAAGACAATGTTGCGGGCATCCCGGATACCTTCGGCAATCTCGCCGTCAGCCAGTCCGCGCGTATGCGCGTAATGGTCGAAAATGCCGACGAACCGTGCATGACGATGGGCATCGATCCGTGTGCGGAAATGCGCAATCATCCCGTCGAGGGAAGCGATATCCGTCTCGCGCCGGGGCACATCGAGGATGAAGACGGGAAAGCGTTCATAGATGACGCGCTGTTCCATCAGGGCCTCCCCGTCATTCCGGGATGCAGATCTGGTGGCGGAACGCGGCAATGACCGTCCGCAGAAGCAGCCCGGCGATCACGACCGAGGAGACCGCGAGAAGGGCCAGCCCAGCGAACAGATATCCACTGCTGCCGGTCATCTCATGCATCACGAGCGTGGCGATCGTGATCGCGGCGAGCGGAAACGAGTAAGCCCACCACGAAACGAAGAAGGGAATACTCCGCAACCGATTGAGCTGCGAGAGCGCCAGCAGCGTCATGAAGACAGCGGTGAAAAAGAGAATGCGGGCGAAGCCGTCGAGGGTCTGGGTAAGCTTGATATAGGCGATGAAGCCGATGGCTGGCGGCGGGATCAGAATGAACAGCGTCGGCATCATCCGCGGCGGCAGAGCCGGCTGAAACAGCATGCGATGCATGAACAGCGTCAGCAGCACCGGCCAGAACACAATGCCGATCGAGAAGAAGAACCAGCCGAGTTCAGAGTATCCGAAGGTTACGGCCGGGATGGGCACGAGGATGTTTCCAACGATCGGAATGAACCACGCCGGATTGATGTGCTGAGGCTGGAATTGGGTCCCGTTGAACCATTGCGACAGGACGACGAGCGTCAGGGCGAGATGGGCTGGTGCCGCGACAAGAAACAGACCGTGGGCGAGCGTGGGCGCAATCTGGGCCAGTGCAATGCTCAGCAGCAAGGCACCAATTGTGATGGCGGGGAAAAAGTGCAGCCGGACCGGATGGTGGAATTCCTCGATGATTGCCGAGGGAAACCGGACGAGTTTCGCAACGTAGAGCGCGAGCAAGCCGATGAAGATTGCACTCGCCAAAGCGGTAAGTGCAAAGCCGGACCATGCGAGAAACGGAAGCGCTGCACTGGCTCGAAAATGCGCCACGCTCAATCCTGCGACACCCATCACCATTGCAAAGAGCGATACCGGAAGATGCGCAAGGCGATCTTCGGCATGAACAATGGTCGCGCTGGAGAGAGACATGGCTTTGGCCTTGCTGCGATGGACGAGATCGTCACTTTGCGCGAGAAGGCCGTCGCATGGCATTGCGAAAACTCAAGCGAACCAGGGATGCGAGGGAATTGGCGGGAACAGCCTTTGCAAACCTCGTTTGACCTCGAGTCTGAATGTCGCTTGGCAGGTTCTGCTGCTGGCGGCCTGGTCGGGTTGTCGCGAAAGCCGAAATCGGAAAGCCGCCTCTGTCCGGGCGCAATCCTCAAGAGTGAGGCGTGGGTTTCAGCTGAACCCGGCCGCCTGAGACGATGAGCAGGCCATCCTCTGTCATGGAGCGGAGCGTTCGATAGAGCGCCTCATGCGTCAACCCCATTTCCGCGGCCCAACTCTTTTTCGATTGGGTGAGGACCAACTGTCCGTTGGTTCCTTCCGTCTCAATGAAGTGGATGATTCGGTCCTCGGCAGTGCGCAGAGACAGGCGCTCGGCATGGGCACGCACCCGGCGCAACTCCTGACTGAGATGCCGGATCCAGACATCCTGAACCTCCGGCTT
This sequence comes from Rhabdaerophilum sp. SD176, assembly GCF_030143245.1. Taxonomy (GTDB): domain Bacteria; phylum Pseudomonadota; class Alphaproteobacteria; order Rhizobiales; family Beijerinckiaceae; genus Rhabdaerophilum. Next base: position 129,890 of record NZ_JARJNS010000007.1, read on the forward strand.
GTTCAGTGCGGTACGGAACTGTTCGATCGGGACCGCCCGAACGCGCGTTGTGAACCACCCCCGGTTCGCCGGAGGCCGTTTGGTTCAGGTTATGCAGCAATAGCTGGCTGGTCCAGCATGGCGTAGTAGCGCTCCTCAACTTCGGCGGGCGGAATATCGCCGATGGGGCGCATCACGTCGCTTTGTGACGAAGCTTTCGAGCACTTCGCCCTCGTGATCGACGACGCGCCAGAGATAGTGTTTCACCCTGTTGATCTTCACGGAAACCTCGTCGAGATACCAGCACCAATGCTGGAAAGACCGCATCGCCTGGACCCGACTGCGGCGGATCTCTGCCGCGAGAATCGTCCCGAACCGGTTCCACCAAAACCGGACCGTCTTATGCGTGATGTCGATGCCGCGCTCATGCAGCAGGTCCTCGACGTTCCGCAATGAAAGCGGGTAGCGGACAACCAACATCACCGCGAGGCGGATGATTTCAGGACTGGTCTTGAAGTAGCGGAAAATTCGCGCGTTGCTCATGCTGCCCGGCTAGCCGCCCTCCCCGTCAGCGGCAAGCCGACTTTTCCTCTGACACGGCCCGCAGGAAGCTAAGCCGGAGATCTCGCTCCCTGCGTGTCAGTTTCTGGGACCTGTAACCCCTTCATGGCTATCTCCCCCTTGCGCATTGCCTTCAGATCGCAAGACTCCGGACGCGGGCCATTCTGTTCGTCGCCTCAGGCCGCCCGGACTTCCGTGAGGAACCGGGACACGCTTTCCCGCATGGCTTCAGCCTGTCGGGAAAGCTCGGTCGCCGCGCTCAGGACCTGGCTTGAGGCCGTAGCGGTATTATCGGCTGCACCGGAGACATGCGCGATCGAGCGGGAGACATTCTCGGTGCCCTCCGCTGCCTCGCGGACATTGGTAGCGATCTCGAGCGTCGCATTCTGTTGCTGGGCCATTGTTCCGGCGATCTCGGTGCTGACCCTGTCAATACTCAGGAGCGCACCATCGATTGCCTGGATCGAGTCGATCGTGGAATTCGTGACGGTGCGGATCTCGCTTACAATCGAGGCAATCTCGGTTGTCGCCCTCGATGTCTGCGCGGCAAGATTCTTGACCTCCGAGGCGACGACGGCAAAGCCCCGGCCGGCCTCGCCAGCCCGCGCAGCTTCGATTGTGGCGTTAAGGGCGAGCAGATTGGTCTGCGCCGCGAGTTTGTTGATCAACTCGACCACCGAGCCGATCTTGTCGGCACCAAGGGCCAATGCCTGGATATCGAGATCAGCTGCCCGCATCCTTTCAACAGCCGATTTGATCGACGATGTCGCCTTGCCGAGCTGTCGAGCGATCTCCGAAGCTGTGACATTGAGCTCTTCGCCGGCCGCGGCAACACCGTTGACATTGGCGCTCGCCTGCTTGGCAGCCGTCGTGACGCTGGCCGCCTCGATCGTCGATTCTTGCGCTGCGTCGGACAAATCCTTGGCTGCAGCCGACAATTCGGTTGCCGCCGATGAAATGGCAAGCGTGACATCCTCGGCGATCCGCTCGAATTCGGTGATGGCAAGTCCGATCATGGCCGCCCGACGGGCATCCTGTTCCCGTCGATCGGTTGCATCCTGTTCAAGGCGCTCGTTCTCACGGAGGCCATCCCGGAATTCCGCCAGCGCAGACGCCATGTTGCCCAGCTCATTCTTTTCCCCGATGCAGGGAATGGCCGCAGCGTAATCCCGTTGGGCAACAGCCGTCATCGCCAGCGTCATGGACCGTATGGGTTTGACAACCTTGCTGAACAGCACAATGAGCCCAATGATCGCAACCACGCTTGCCGTAACGAGGGCAACAATCAGGATCGTGTGAAGCCGGCTTGCTGCTTGAGAGGTGAAGGTTAGGTCAGATTGCACATTGGACCGGATGCGTTCGAGCTGGCCCTTCTCATCCGTTCCGGAGATGCCACGGATCCGGTTCATGACATCCTCTGCCAGAGGGAGCACCATCTTGTCGAAATCCGACAGCAGGGCATCGTCAGCCCGCATCGTTCTGGGATTGGCGGCCTCGATCCAGTCCTGCGCCTCCCGAAGGCCTTTGATGCCTTCGGCCATCTTTAACCAGCTTTCTCGATTGCGAGGGTCGAAAAAGCGGGACGAGCGAGCGTTGTAGCGTTCAACCGCCTGATCAATGGCCGTCCATTCCTTGCGCCGCGCATCGACGTAGCGCTGATGGCCCGACGTCAGGTAGCCATGAGTGGCACTCAAGCTGGCGGAAATTCCGATCGCGACGTCTGACATGTCGTGTAGGTTTTGCATCCGCAGGTCTGCTGCCCGATCGGACCGGAATACAATTTCCGCAATATCACCGCGAACCAGAGCGAATGTAATCACCAACGGCAGCAACATCATCGAAAACAAAATTATTAACTTTGTTTTTATCGAAAAATCAGCCCACGACATTGCACGATTTTTCATGGATGACACCCATGCCTGGTAAAGACATTTCATATTCACAAAATATAATGCAATAGGTAAATTTTTAGGAAAAATGAGCTGCACGCACGAGCGCTTTGAGATAAAAAAGCTTGTCAACTATTGGATGAGAACTGCGCCTTCCATTCGGCAGTGCTTTTCTATTTTCTGAGAGGGCAGCCCCTCAGAGCGCTGTTTTCTATGCCCGATCGACACCGTTGGGGGCGGCGAGGCGTGGACCGCCTGTCTTCTTGCGAAAGGACCGCCAGAATGACCGCCTTGCGGGCACAACGCCAATGTCGGGTGCAAAGGCCCTTTTTCAGATCAGGCCGCCCGGACTTCCGCGAGGAACCGGGAGACACTTTCCCGCATGTTCTCGGCTTGCTGGGAAAGCTCGGTCGCGGCGCTGAGCACCTGGCTCGATGCTGCGGCCGTGTTACCCGCGGCACTCGAGACATGGGCGATCGAGCGCGAGACGTCCTCGGTGCCCCGTGCCGCCTCGCGGACATTCGTCGAGATCTCGAGCGTCGCGCTTTGCTGCTGGGCGACCGAGCCGGAGATTTCCGTGCTGACCCGGTCGATCGACTAGAGCGAGCCATCGATGGCCTGGATCGAGTCAATCGTCGAATTCGTGACATGGCGGATCTCGGTGACGATCGAGGCGATGTCCGTGGTGGCCTTTGCAGTCTGCGCAGCAAGGTTCTTGACTTCAGATGCCACGACGGCGAAGCCACGACCGGCCTCACCGGCGCGCGCCGCCTCGATCGTCGCGTTTAGGGCCAGAAGGTTGGTCTGGGCGGCGAGATTGTTGATGAGCTCGACGACCGAGCCGATCTTGTCTGCGGCAAGGGCGAGCGCCTGGATATCGGTATCCGTCGCGCGCATCCTCTCGACCGCATCGCGGATCGATTGCGTAGCTACCCCCAGTTGCCGGGCGATTTCGCCGGCTGTCGCGTTGAGTTCCTCGCCGGCTGCGGCGACCCCGTTCACATTGGCACTCGCCTGATGCGAGGCTGCCGGAACGCTTGCGGCCTCCATCGTGGATTCCTGCGCGGCATTCGAAAGATCGTTGGCAGCAGCGGACAATTCCGTGGCAGCGGAGGAGATCGTGAGCATCACGCTCTCGGCTGTGCGCTCGAAACCGGCCACAGCTTGCGCGACGGCGGCTGCGCGACGCGCATCCTGCTCCCGGCGCAGGGCTGCCTCGGCTTCCATCCTGTCATTGGCTTGCAGCCCGTCGCGGAATGTTGAGAGCGTGTTGGCCATATCCCCGAGTTCGTCGCGCTGTCCCTCAGCCGGGATCGTCACCTCATAATCCTTTGCCGCAACCGACCGCATCGCTCCGGTCATGGCTACGATCGGACGCGCGATGGTGCGGATCATCAGGAAGACAATCGCCACGGCAACGATGAGGGAAATGGCCCCTAGGACCTGGCTGGCAAGCTCCATCCGGTCAATCGTCGCCTTGGCCTCATTTGTATCCCCGCGGAGCAATGCGATCTGCCGCCTGGCCTGCCCTTCATCGGCCTTTCCGTCGCCCTCAATAATTTCGATTGCGCGGCGAGCCTTGGGGGCATGCGTCTCGGCAAAGCGCCGGACCTGCTCGTCGCTGGCCCGCTCGCCACTGGGGATTGAAGCCTCCATCTGATCCTGCGATGTCTTGATCTCGGAAATCAGACCATCCAGTTCAGCCCAACGCGCCTTGTTCGTTTCGTTGGTGAAGGTCTTCGCTTCTTCCCGGTAAGCAAGCCGGGCTTGATCAAGCGATTTCCAGGATGAAGCGCGTGCCTCCCTGAACGAAGCATCCCCCTACAGCATGTAACCGCGCACCGAAGCAATCGAGTCGGCGAGCTCGAACGCCATCGCCGAGAGGTCCAGTACCGTGGGAAGGCGCTGATCCACCACAAAGTCAAGCCTCTGGTCGACTGCAGCGATCTGCCGCAACGAGTAGATGGTCGATCCAACCATCGGCGCCATCAGGGCGGTGAGCACCCATGCAATCTTGTAGACGAGCTTGAGGTTGGAGAACCAGTTTCCGGCTTTGGCCGGCGTGCTTCAATGCGGCTCCATCGGCGAACTCCTCGAATTGTTACATCGAATCCGTTGGAGCAACTATCGCGCTTTCAGCTAAATTTATCGCAAATGATTAACGTTTAGACAGCTTCTGAGCTACAAGAAATCTCACATTTATTGATCATTGTGGCTATTTTTATGCATTTTGGTGCTTTTATACAATCTTTTCTTCTCTTGTTGCCTACCAAATTGTCATTTTTGATTCCAGGTCCCATTTCTTTTTGCTTGCATAGATATTTGTGGGCGCCGAATGCTTGGATTCACTTTTGGATCCAAGCATTGAATCACAAAAGGCCATGACTGCCGGCCCATGTCGCTATCGGCTCCCTCGCCTGCACGCATTGGAATGCGTGAAGGAAGGGATGATGTCATGCCTCGTCGGTGTTCTGGACCGCCGTGAGGCACAATATCGATGACCGGGAATGTGCCGGGCTCAAATTGAATTACCGCTGCTTTTTCAGACGCGACGAATGTCTGGTTTCAGTTGAAATCGTCGGAGCTGCGAACGACCGGGATGGGGGCTGGAAGCAGACAGGCAGAATGTCTCTTTGAGGCGCTCTGAGGCCACAATGTGGTCTGGGCGCTGGGATTCCTTCTCAGGCCATCGAGGAGCGGAAGGAGCCGGCGAATGGAATTACTGTCGCGGGTTGACGCGTGTTGCCCACGGCCCCGGCGCGAAATCCGGCACGAACAGGCACTTGCCGCCGTAGCTCGACTTTGCCGCCTCGCAATTCGCCTGCACCACGGGCATGGTCGGGCGGTTACCCGTTTCGATCCAGCCCTGAAGGGCCTTCAGGATGGCGGGGTAATGCGGCGGGCTGGTTTTCGAGTGCTGGTTGTCGTCCACAAAGGTCTGGAACAGCCGTTGCCCGTTGCCGGCAGCTTCAATGACCCGACGATACTCGTGTTGCTGTTCCACGAAAACGGTGGGATCGTGGATCTGATGCATGGTGATCACCGGGATTGCGATCCGACCTGTGGGGTCGCTTTCGGCAGCCAGTGCGCGCACCGCTTCGGGGTCGGCGCGCACCCGCATCACCCGGCGGTTGAAGGCCTCGTCATCGGATGTCCCGCGATAGCGGACCTTGTCATTTCCGAAGGGCGATTTCCCGCCGGTGATGAAATCCGCAATATCCCGGAACACGAAGGTTGCCCACTGGATATGGGCGAGCAGGGCCCGCGGGGGTATGCGACTTGCGGCGGCCATGTCACGCAGGGCGCGTTGCTGGGCTTCGCTCCGCTCCTCCGGCTTCAGGTTGGCGCCGGTACAGTGATTGAACCATGTGGCAACCTGCTGTCTGGTGAGGCTGGATCCGGGCATCAATCCGGTGCCGAGGGAGTCCGGCGCCTCGCCTGGCGCGGGGTGTACGTTGCAGATGGCCTGGAAGGCGGCGCGCACATCCATGCGCATGTCATAACCGCGGGTGCCTCCGGCAAGCACGCCGGAGGTGAGCATCGCGCCATCATAGGGACGCTTGCCGGAAGCGTCGGGTGTGTTGAATTTCTCGATCAGGATCGCGCCGATATTGCCGCCCCAGGATTGGCCATGCGCGATCGTGTATCTCGGCGGCCCGAAGGCCGCGATGTAGATCTTGCGGGCATTGTCGGCATCCTCCGCGCCCTGCGTTACGCCGAAGCCGCCGCGACGGCGGCTCGTGGCCACCCAGTCATAGCCCTCGCGCACCGTTTCAATGAAGCGTTCGAGATCCTGGTCGGTCATCGCGGCATCGGGCTTGCGCATGCGCGGACCGCCATAGGTGTGGACGATCAGCGAGCCGTTGCCATTTTCGGGGCGCGCGATGAGGACGAAGGCGCCATTCGGGTCCTGGGTCGTGAAGCAGCGGATGCCGGGGCCGACCTTTTCCGGGCATGCCCGCGGTGTCGGCGTCTGCGCAAGGGCGTTCTGGCCAAGCAGGGCGAGAAACAGGCCTGTCGGGATAACCCAACGAAGGGATTTCATGGCAAGCCTCATTTCATGGCCTCCTGCTGTTCGAGCACCGCTGCAAGAGAGTGATGACAGCGGATCGAATGTCTTTCCAGCGTCACCTGCTGCAGTGGAGGTGTTGTATCACAGGTCGTGCCAACCTTGCGATGGCAGCGTCGCTGGAAGGGGCAACCCTGCGCAGGTCGGGAGAACTCGGTTACGTCATCGGCAGAAGGCACGGCTGGCGATGCGGTCCGTTTCGAGAACCGCTCCGTGAAGCACTTTGGTGAAAGAATGCGTGCGTTGCCTATCCGGCCCGGCCAGCCGCAAGCCGATTTTTCTCTGACAATGCCCATGACCGGGGTCGGATCGTCACCGAACGGTGTGGGCCATCAAGCGCGACGTCTTTCACGCGCTCCAAGGCCATTCCAGCCGGTCGAGGGTCGCGGGTAGCAGAGCAGGGTCGCCGAGCGCGATCATCCCGTCGGCATGGAGCGGGTTCCCGCCATCGAGTGCAGTGACGATGCCGCCGGCCCCCGCGACGATCGGAATATGCGCGGCAATATCGTAGATCTCGAAGCCGCCCCAGCCGATGGCGATGTCGATATGACCGGCCGCGAGCATCGGCAGGGAAAAGCAATCTCCACCATAGACGAGCATCCGCACGGCGCGGCCCAACCGTTCGATGGCGGCATGGGCAGGCGCATCCCGCGCAAGTGTGGAACTGACCCAGACCGAGGCCTGAGCGAGATCGGCACATGGCCGGGTCGAAAGCGGAAACGTGCGGCCCTCCCGGCTTCCCAAGGCCTGCGCCCCATCTCCCCAATAGCGTTCCCGGAGGTAGGGCTGGTCGTTGAGGCCGAATACCGCCTGCCCGCGATGGAGCCGGGCGATGAGCGTGCCCCAGACCGGCTGCCCGGCAATGAACGACTTCGTGCCGTCAATCGGATCGATAACCCAGACATGCTCGGCATCCGGATTCAACCGCCCATATTCCTCGCCGATTATGCCGTGTCCGGGGTAATGGGCTTGGATGAGGTCGCGGATCGCACGTTCCGCGGCGCGATCGGCCTCGGTTACCGGGTCGAAGCCGAGGGCCGATCCCTTGTCGTCGACAGCCGGCACGGCGCGGTACCAGGGCAGGATCGCGGCGCCAGCCGCATCGGCAAGGGTGTGGGCAAAGCGATCCAGGGCTTCGTAGGACGCGTCGGTCATGCTGTCTGTCGCCGCCAACCCTGCGCGCGGATGACCAGATGGCGCAATGTCAGCTGGATGGCGGCCGCGACCATCGACAGGGCCATGATGACGACCGCAAAGGCAGAGGCCTGCCCGATGCGGCTACCTTCGACGAGATTGATCACGGCGATCGAAGCCGGGCGGGTCTGGGCCGTGAAGAGGAAGATGAGCGCCGAGACCGTCGTCATCGCATTGACGAAGAAATACCCCGCCACGTCGATCAGCGTCGGCAGAAGGACAGGTGCATGGATACGCCTGGCGGTTCCGGCCGGGCCGATCCGCAGCGCTTGCGCGGCCAGATCGATCTCCCGGTCGAGGCGGAGCAATTCGTTGACGACCATCAGGTGCGGCACCGTGTAGAAATGGGCGACAGTGCAGAGAATGATCAGGGCCAGGCTGCCCTGCAACGCATGGAGCGGATTGGCCGGATTGTTGAAGAAAAAGACATAGCCGAGGCCAAGCACGAGGCCCGGCACGGCAACCGGCATCATGGCGACACCCTGCAAACCGTTCCGGACCATCCCGTTTCCGAGCTTCCGTGCAATCAGCCACCCCGACAGGGCCACGAGCCCCGTTCCAGCCAGGGCCGTTCCGAAGGCGAGAATGAGCGAATTGCCGAGGGCGCGGAACTCGTCGGCATCGGTGAAGAGGCGCTCGTAGTTCTGGAGACCCAGAGAGAGGTTGTAGGGCCAGAATTTCACGAGCGAGCCGAAGATCGCCATGCCGATGATGCCGAGGATCGCGACCGCCACCAGCGTGGCAAACAGGAACAGCATGAGATCGCGCAGCGGCAGCCGCTCGGCGCGGATCGGAACGGATTTCCCGGTGATCATCGCGCGCTGGCTTTTCCGCGCGAGCCAGTCAATGCCGTAGGCGACGACGGCCGGAAGCAGCAGGAGCACGCCGACGACAGCCCCCATCTCGAAGTCGAACCGGCCGATCACCAGTTTGTAGATGTCGGTCGCCAGCACATTGGTCGAGCCGCCGACAACGCTGGGAATGCCGAAATCCGTGAAGATGAGGATGAAGGCGATCGATGCGGCGCTGATCGCGGCATAGCGGCACGAGGGCAAGGTAACGGTAACGAAGCGACGCCAGGGCCCGGCACGCAGGGCCCGTGCCGCTTCGTAATGGCGCTGGTCACCCGCTGACAATCCGGCGGAGAGGATCAGAACGGCGTGGGGAAACACATAGAAGACACTGGCGATGACGATCCCGACAGGACCGTAGAGGCTTTCCCCGAGCAGCCATCCCTTGAGCCAACCCTGGTTGCCGAAGAGATAGACCATCCCGAAAGCCGGCAGCAGCGAGGGCGCGAGCAGCGGCAAAAGCGCGATCAGCCGGAAGATACCGCGCCCGGGCATGGCGGTGCGCACGAGGGCATAGGCAAAGGGAAAGGCCAGCGCCATCGCGATCACGGTGGCGATCATCGACAGGCTGAGCGAGTTCCACGCGGCGATGACAAGCCCGGGCTCGGCACCATAACGCAGGAAGTTATCCAGTCCGACGAACGCGCCATCCTTTCCGAGGAAAGCCCGAACCAGCAGGGCCCCGATCGGCAGAAGGGTTGCCGTTGCGAGGACGACCAGAAGGACCGGCGGCACGATCTGCCCGGTCGGATCAGGCCGGACCTGCCGCGCCGCCATACCCGATACGGCGCTGATCTCAGCCATGATCGTCGAGAAGGAAAAGCTGGTCCGGCTCGACCGACACCGTCACGTGATCACCGAGACCAGGCGGATTGCCGAAGCGCGGAAACGGGATTTCCGCGACGAAGGGGCCCCCGTTCTGGATTTCCGGCTGGATTTCGAGGCGCAGGCGATCACCGAGGAATGCCATCGAGGAAACCCTTCCCCGCGTCCCGGCGGCGCCGCCGGCCGCCTCCATGCCGATCCGGACGGCTGATGGGCGGAAGCACAGATAGCCGGCTGACCCGCCCGGCACCGGACTCCCGCCAAGCCGGAACGCATGCCCTCCGGCCTGCACGATATTTCCCGAGATCGACGTGACAGGCAGCGCGTTCACCTCGCCGAGGAAACGTGCCACGAAGAGATTGGCGGGGCGCTGGTAAAGCTCGGCGGGGGTGCCAATCTGCTCGATCCGGCCGGCATTCATCACGACGACCCTGTCGGCGATCGACAGGGCCTCCTGCTGGTCATGCGTGACCATGATGCTGGTGATGCCGATCCTCCGTTGCAACTGGCGGAGTTCATCCCGCAGACTGGCCCGGACATTGGCATCGAGGGCCGAGAGCGGCTCATCGAGCAGGAGCAGGCCCGGTGACAGGGCCAGTGCGCGCGCTAGGGCGACCCGCTGCTGCTGTCCGCCAGAGAGCTGGCTCGGATATTTGTCGGCATGCCCCTCCAGCCCCACCAGCGCGAGTAATTCCCGGATGCGGGCAGTGCGCTCGGTGCGCGAGAGCGGCAAGGTTTCCAGCCCGAAACCGATATTCCTCGCCGCGCTCCGGTTCGGGAAGAGCGCATAGGACTGGAAGACGATGCCGAAATCCCGGGCTTCCGGGGGCAGAGCGCTGATTTCCGAGCCCGCCTGCCGGATCGAACCGCTATCAGCGGCCTCAAACCCGGCAATCAGCCGCAAGAGCGTGGTCTTGCCGCATCCCGAAGGACCGAGGATGCAGAGCAATTCTCCCCGCGGCACATCAAGGTTGACATCCCTGACGACAACCGCGCTGCCAAAACGCTTGGTCAGACCGACCAGCGAAAGATAGGGGGCGGCGATTGCCGCCGCCCCTGATGTTACTGGCTCCGAAACAACGGAGAAAGCGGTGGCAAGTCCGGCCATCTCAGTTCTTCGGCGGAACCTTGACGCCGTAGCGCTTCTGCCATTCCGCCATGACGGCTTCCCGGCTGCTGGCGAGCTTGGCGAAATCCATCTTCAGGAGTTTCGACTTCTCGTCGGCCGGATAGTTCTTCGGCAGGACCTGGATGTCGTCATAGGCGGTGATCGGGAGATACTTGGCCGAGATCTCGGCGGCCTCGCGCGAGGAAATCCAGTCTGCCATCGCCTTGGCGTCAGCCAGGTTGCGGGCGCCCTTCACGATGGCTGCAGCCTCGATTTCCCAGCCCAGCCCTTCGGATGGCAGGATGATCTGGATCGGGGCCCCTTCGTTGATCGCCTTCACGCCCGGCGTTGCATAGGAAATGCCGATGATTGTCTCGCCGGAACCCGCCTGCCGGCACGGGGCCGAACCGGAATGTCCGTATTTCGAGACATTCTCGTGCATCTTGTCCATGAACTCCCAGCCGCCCTTTTCACCGAAGATCGTCAGCCAGCCATTGACGGCCAGCAAGGCCGTGCCCGACGAGAGCGGCGACGGCATGGTGATGTGACCCTTGTAGACCGGGTTGGTGAGGTCAGCCCAAGACTTCGGTGCCGGAATGTTCTTCTTGGCCGCCTCGACCGTGTTGAAGCAGAGCGAGGAAGCCCAGGCGTCGATGCCGACCCAGACCGGCTCGGCCCGGTTGTCGCGCATGACAGGGGCAACCTTGTCGAAATGGGCCGGCTTGTACGGCAGGAGAAGGCTGCGGGCATCCGCCGCCATCAGGGCCGAGACAGCGTTGCCCATGATGATGTCTGCCTGCGGGGAGGCCGCTTCGGCAATGACGCGCGCGATGATCGGCGCCGTCGACCCGAGGATGGCATTGACCTTGACCTGCGGATGCTTGGCTTCGAAGCCCTTGATGAGGGCCTTCGCCTGATCCTCGTCCAGCGAGGAATAAACGGTGAGTGTGCGCTGTTGGGCTTCTGCCACCAGCGGCACAAACGGGATAAAGGCCGCGATCGTAGCGGCAAGGATCGGCTTCAACATCGTCTGGTCCCCTGCATGCCCGACAGTGTTTTGGGCTGTCGAGTCCTAGGGACACTCGGCGACAAGCCGATGACACTCCCGGCACCCGGTTCGTGTCCCGGCGTTGTTCAGGTCAGAGGAAGGCATCCGGAAATCTGGGGGCAGCTCAATTTTTACGCGGGACTTGAGCCCAGTTCCGCCTCTGGAGGAAAACCAGATCACCCGCATACAAAATGTAGCGACGACGAGAAAGCCTTACTTCTTTTGCCCGGCCACCCATGGCGCGATATGCCATTCGACCTTGACGTTCTCACTGCAGGAATTGTCAAAGCGCCGCTTCGGGTTATCGATAAAGGCAACGCCCATTTCCCCGACGCAAGGCTGGTAGAGCAACGCACCATGGCCCGCCTCGGGGATCATGAAGGCCTGTGCATTGGTCAGTTGTTCGATGGCAATCCGCGCCCAGCTTGCGGGAGTCTGCACATCAAACAGGCTGCCAAAGGAGAGTGTGGGAATATCGCTCTTCACAGGCACATGCCAATTGTCTCGCGGCTGCGGCTTGATGGGGCCGCACCCTTCGAAGAAGGCCTTCGCGGTTCTATCGGAAATTCCGGCAAGCTGAGGATATTTCAGCTTTGCCGTCAATGACTTGTAGCCATCCATCGAATTGAACGGGATATCCTCCTGGCAGGCATAGACATCAAGATAGAAGCCGAAGAGGAACGAACCCAGAGCCGTGTAGGTATCCCGCCGGATGATTGCAAATGAACCCTCGATCTCCCGCGCGTTCATGCCGGCGAGGAGCGCCAGCAGGCGATCCTTGGTTGCGCCGGCAAAATGTGTATTCACGAAGGCCTGGAGACGCTCGCGACTGGGCACAGCGCTCTGCATGCTGGCGTAATCGGCCAGAACCACCTTCACGCGTTCCTTGTCGCCACGCAGGCTTTCGACCATGGCCGTGGCGAGTTCGGCATCGAACAAGCGGGTCAGCGGGCCGAAACGCTTCTCGGATTCCTGGCTCTCGCGCAGGCCTTCCACCGCACGGGCCGCGTTCCTGCGCGCCCGCGCCTCGATCGCCGCACTATCGAGAAGCTGCTGCACCAATGCCTTCTGGCCTGCATCGAGTTTCGCTGCCGCAGCGGTGAGTTCGGCATCGCCCGGCTTGGGCATGTCGAATTTCATGTCGAAGACCTTCTCCACCGTCGGCATCTCCCGGCCGCGCCAGAGCTCATAGACATAAGCCGGTATGAACCGGGTGATGGGTGCCGAGCCGTATTTGCCGTTCCGCGTGATCACGGGCATCAGGACAAATTCAACGGGCACTTTTTCACCGCGGAAGGTGATCTCGCCCTTGGCTGCCTTGTTGAGGGCCTCGACAAAAATGCGACCGAGTTCCGGGTAAGCCTCGTTGCACACCCTGTCTGCCGCACATTGATCCACAACGTGCTGGATCGCTTCATCATGCTTCATCGCGAAGGAATTGTAGAGCTGGATCCAGGACGGCGCGACGCCATCGATGATCACCGAGCGAATGTTCTGCGGCGCAACCCGCATCACCTCGAGAGCCAGCTTCGTGCCGTAGGATATGCCGTAGATATTGTAATCCCTGTAGCCGAGCGCCGACATGATCACCGGCAGGTCGAGCGCGTTCTGCGTCGTATTGTAAGCGGCCAGTGGAATGCCCTTCGCACCCAGTTCATCAGTGCACCGCCTGATCTGCTCCGCGGACGGGATACCGCCTCCGGCTTTGACCAGATCAACGACATTTGCTGAAAGCGCCTGGAAGCAATTGACCGACGCCCCGGAAATACCGGCGGAACGCTGGTCATAGATCACGATGTCGCGTCGCGAACGCCACGGGCGAAAAGCCATTTCGAGGGTCGGCAGCATCGTCATGGCGCTGCCGCCGGGTCCCCCCTCCAGATAGACGACCGGATCAGGTTCCGGGTACCGGGTCGAAGCCCTAAGCACCGCGAAGTTCAGCGGGAGTTTTCGACCGCCGATCTTGCTGCGCTCCTCCGGTACCCGAACAGTTCCGCAAATGATCGTTGCCCCCTCGATCTCGTTCAGTGGAAGCAGGCGCGGGCAAGGCTGGATCGAGACAATGGCGTTGGGCTGGAGGCTTGCGGCCCGCAAGGTCGCAAACGGATCAGGCGATGGCGTGCCTGACAGCGAAGCAATGAGAGCAAGGACTTGGGCGTGATCCATGGCAGGCTCCCTGGCAGGCTGGGGTTTCACCCCGCATGCTTCCCCATCGTGCCAGACGGTGACAAGATGGATTCAACGAGAAGATGCCATGATCTTCAGAGAACCCGCATTCCGGTTGGAAAGGACCGACCATGACAGGGAACAAGACAGTTGATCGACGGGCGGTTCTTTCGGGTGGCGCCGGCTTCGGGCTCGCGGTGGGAATGGGGGTCGGATCGACGATCGGACAGGGCGTCGTTAAGGAGGTTCATGATCTCCGCCCCGGCGAATTTACCTGGCATCCCGATCGGTCTCCGAAGGGACCGGTGGCGGTGATTGTCTCGATTCCGGAGCAGCGGGTCCATGTCTACCGTAACGGGATCCGCATTGCCGTTTCTACCTGCTCGACAGGGAAACCCGGTCATGCCACGCCGACAGGGGTTTTCGTGGTCCTGCAAAAGGACAGGCACCACCGCTCCTCGACCTACAACAATGCGCCGATGCCGAACATGAACCGCTTGACCTGGAGCGGAATCGCCCTGCATGCAGGCAACCTGCCCGGCTATCCCGCTTCGCATGGCTGTGTGCGCCTACCGTTCGAATTTTCGGCCAACCTCTTCGGGATCACCCATCTGGGAACACCCGTCATCATTTCCGGAAGCCGCTCCGATCCCTGGGAACTCGTTCATCCCGGCCTTGTCCTGGGCGACGGCGCAGAGGCCTCGATGGAAAAAGCGGTCTCGGCACTCGCGGGCAAAAAGCACCCGTCGGATTGGCCGGACGGGCATAGCCAACCGATCACGTCAGTCCTTGTCTCGGCAGCCGATCGCTCGATTCGATTGATCGAGGACGGCCGCGAAGTCGCCTTCGCCTCGCTCTCGATTGGCGGCTCCCCCCGTCTGGGCGAGCATGTCTTCACCCTGCGGGGCGCATCAGGCCAAGGCCTCTCGTGGCATGGCGTGAGCCATCATCCCGATCCGGACAGGCCTGCAGCGCCCGAGGAGGCCCTCCTGCAACGCTTGCGAGCAGACGGCGCCTTTGTTGAAGAGATGCGCAGTCGCCTGCATCCCGGCATGCTGATGGTTGTCACCGATCTGCCGGTTTCGCCCGATCGCCGGACGGGAACCGATTTCGTCGTCATGGCTGATTCCGACCCGCATGCCTGACATCCGCCATCGCGCGCAACAGATTCCGCGACCGGTCAGCAGTCACTCCCCATCCGGCGTCATGGCCATGACATCGCGCAATTGACGGGCAGGTGTAAAGAGGCATCGGAATTTCTTGATGCCCTCGGCACCCTTGTCCACGGTTCCATCGAGACGCAAGCCATTCGCTGCCCGCCTCAGCGCGCCCATCCGGACACGCGGCGGCGGGACGGCATA
This sequence comes from Rhabdaerophilum sp. SD176, assembly GCF_030143245.1. Taxonomy (GTDB): domain Bacteria; phylum Pseudomonadota; class Alphaproteobacteria; order Rhizobiales; family Beijerinckiaceae; genus Rhabdaerophilum. The sequence goes on from NZ_JARJNS010000007.1 coordinate 144,941, forward strand.
CATGTCCGCTACGCGGCTCTGACATTGATCACGCATCATCCGGTCAGATGTACCGGGGCTGACACCGCCGACGGCTCCCGTGACTTCAAAAGAGATGCGGTATCGGCAGGTCTCGTTCCGGCGAGCCGCATTGCGCATCAGATAGATCTGGAACCGGTATTCACCGGCAATCGTGGCACTCTGGCCGAATTCATTCCCGGCGGACGAGCCGATATGGACTGCGCCTTCCTGGCCGGGTGCAAAGGCATTGAAGTAACAGGAACGGTTCGATGGCGAAAAAAGGACCTGCAAGACCTGCCCCGAGCCGGTCCGGAGCCGATAGGTGGCATCAGTGTTTCCGCGCAATGTCCCGCGAATCTCGCGTGCGGTCGTCCCCGGAGCAAAGCTGACCTGCCGGTCAATCGACTGGGCCGATGCAGCGGAGGAAAGCAGCCACAGGGCGACAGGCAGTCCAAGAAGCAGCCGAATTTTCACGAGAGCCCCCTTTGCACGGAACACGATCGACATTCGAATGATAGGGCATGCTGTGGCACGAGGCAAAGTCGTGTCTGGTTGTTTGGCGGGGGCGAATCTCACGCATGTATTCCGGTTTCGGACAGCCTCTTTCCGGCCCCATCCCGCCATGCGACACGCCGGAGCGCAAGATTGGGAAAAGGCAATCCCGGTTGACCCGGCAAGGCCGGCATTGGGGCCGATTGTCGAATGCCGGCCATTCCAGAGCGGAGTCAAAAAACAGCCGTATGTTCATGCGCGGCACAAAAATAGACCTGACGCGCATTGACTGGACTATTTGCCGGGCCCTGCAGCCGAACCGGCGACGATATTTTCGAGCCACCGGTTCAGACAATCCACCGACCCAGGCTCATCGAGGAAGGGGACATGCCCTCGATCGTCCACCTGGGCATAGATCATATCCGGTCGCTTGACCCGCATGGCCGAAACGGTTGCCGGGCTCAAGACGTCGGAATTCTTCCCGCGGATCAGAGCAATGGGAAGACCTTCGCAAGCATCGAAAAGCGGCCAAAGTTCGGGAAGGGGCGCGGAAAGCGCAGCCAGAACGCCGTTCCGAAGCGCCGGATCATAGGGCAACCCGACATAGCCATCGTGTTGCACAAAATGACGAACAGCCTCTTCAGCCCAACGCAGTTCAGGGACATTCCGGAAACCGGGCATCGCCGCAGGCAGTCGGTCTGCAATTTCCTCGAGGGTTTCGACCGCCGGGGGAATGCCGACATAGGCTCCGATCCGGGCCAGACCGTCACGTTCGAGAACCGGACCGACATCATTCAGGCAAAGGCCAAGCAAGCGGGTCTTGTCCTGCATCGCCATCATCATCCCGACGAGGCCGCCCCGCGACGAGCCGATAATGGCCACGCGGGCGATCGAGAGGTGATCGAGCAGCGCCACGGCGTCGCGTGCTTCCTGGGCGACGGTGTAGGTCGCAGGGTCGGCCCAGGCGGATCGACCGCGCCCGCGGCTATCGAGCCGCAGAAAGCGAATGTCTCGCGGCAGATGGCGCGCGAGATAGTCAAAATCCCGGCTGTCTCGTGTCAGACCGGCCAGGGCCAGCAGAGGTAACCCGGCCCCTTCATCTCGGTAGGCGAGGCGGATTCCCTCCTCCGCGAGAAACGCCTGCATGCCCTGTTCCTCTGTTCCGGGTTCAAGGCCGGGGGCCCTGCTCGGCCTTGCCAGCCCTGAAAGCGTCGACGGCCTAGATCCAAAGAGTGCGCGATTATTTTACTGCGCTGTCCAGCCGCCATCCACCGGCAGGGATGCCCCTGTAATCTCGGAGGCTGCCGGCGAGCAGAGAAAGGCCGCCAGGGCGCCGATCTGCCCGGGATGGACAAACCGCTTGGTCGGTTGCGCCGCCAGAAGCACGTCCCGGATCACCGCGTCTTCGGAGATGCCGCGCGCCTTGGCTGTCTCGGGGATCTGGCGCTCGACAAGGGGAGTCCGGACATAGCCGGGGCAGATCGCATTGGCCGTGACACCCGCTTCGGCACCCTCGAGAGCCAGGGTCTTGGTCAGACCGACAAGGGCGTGCTTGGCCATGACATAGGCCGACTTGTAGGGCGAGGCGACGAGACCATGCGCGGATGCAATGTTGATCACACGTCCCCACCGGCGTGCCTTCATCGGGCCGAAAGTGGCCCGGCACAGATACCAGGCGGATGTCATGTTGACGGCCATGATCTGGTTGTAGCGGTCGATCGGAAAGTCCTCGATCGCCGACACCGTCTGGATCCCGGCATTGTTCACGACGATATCGACCTGACCGAATATTTCCGTTGTTTCGGCAACCAGCGCGTCGATCTGGCCGAAGTCAGACAGATCCGCGCCGTTGAAAGCGATCGGCGCGCCGGTCTCGATTTCCATGGCTGCCCGTTCGGCCTCGATTTCGGCCGGGTCCCCGAACCCGTTCATCATGACAGCATGGCCGGCGCGGGCCAGGGCATGGGCGATGGCAAGGCCGATGCCCGACGTGGATCCCGTCACGATCGCGGTTCGGAATTCGCTCATGGCATGCCCCCGGCGAGGTCCATTTCCGGTACTGACTCGGGAACGATCAGGATTGCTTCGGTCGCGTCGACAATCTCGGCAATGGTCACCCCCGGCGCCCGTTCCTTCAGGACAAGCCCGTCATCTGTGGGCTCGATCACGGCGAGATCGGTCACGATCAGGTTGACCCGGCGCTCGGCCGTCACGGGAAGCGTACAGCGCGGCACGATCTTCGATTGTCCCTTGGCTGCATGCTGCATGGCAACGATCACCCGTGCGGCGCCGGTCACAAGATCCATGGCGCCCCCCATGCCAGGCACCATCTTTCCGGGAACCTTCCAGTTGGCGAGACGACCTTGCGCATCCACCTGGAGGCCGCCAAGGACGGTCATATCGAGATGGCCGCCCCGGATCAGGCCGAAGCTCATGGCGCTGTCGATTGCCGCAGCTCCGGGCACAGCGGTCACGAAGCCCCCGCCGGCATCGGTGAGATGGCGGTCTTCCATCCCCTCGGGCGGCCGTGCTCCCAGCCCGATCACGCCATTCTCGGCCTGAAAGAACACGCCGAGGCTGGCCGGTACATAATTCGCCACCATCGACGGGAGACCGATGCCGAGATTGACGAGGGTTCCGGGTCTGATTTCCCGGGCAACCCGACGGGCCACGCGTTCCTTTGCGTCCATGTCGCACTCCCCCTATGAGGCACGGATCAGAAGGTGGTCGACCAGGACGCCGGGCGTTCTCACGGCATCCGGCGCGATAACCCCGACCGGAACGATGCTTTCCGGCTCGGCAATCACGGTCCGTCCGGCCAGGGCCATGATCGGATTGAAGTTCTGCGCAGTGAGCATGTAACTGAGGTTGCCGACATAATCGGCCTGCCATGCACCGAGGAGCGCGAAATCGGCGGTAATCGGCGTCTCGATCAGCCAGCGCTTGCCGTCCAGTTCGATGGTCGGCTTGCCCTGCTCCACCTCGGTTCCGAGCCCGGTCGGCGTCAGAACGCCGCCAAGGCCCACACCTCCGGCCCGGATGCGCTCGACCAGGGTACCCTGCGGAACAAGCTCGCAGGTCAGTTCGCCGGCGATCATCTTGGCCTGGGTCTCCGGATTGAGGCCGATATGCGAGGCAATCACGTGACGGACAAGACCGGCCGAGATCAGCTTGCCGATACCGCGTCCCGGCATGGCCGTGTCATTGGCAATGATCGTCAGGTTTTTCGTTCCCCGCGCGACGATCGCGTCGATCAGGCGCTCGGGCGATCCAACGGCCATGAACCCGCCCACCAGCAGGCTGGCGCCCTCCCCGATCAATTCGGCAGCGGCCTCGGGCTTCAGCGCGCCTTTCATGCGGCCTCCTTGTCGATGAGCCCGGCAAGCGCGCGCGTGGCAAGTGCAATGACCCGCTCCTCATTGGTCGGGATGACCATCACACTCGTCCGTGCAAGATCCGACGAGATGACGCGGGCATTCGCTGTATTCGCGGTATGGTCAATTTCGATGCCCATCCAGGCGAGGCGTTCACAGATCCGGGCCCGGATCATGCGCGAATTCTCGCCGATGCCGCCACAGAAAATCAGGGCGTCGATTCCGCCCAGGGCAGCGGCCATCGCGCCGATCTCGCGCTGACAGCGGAAGACGAAATAATCGATCGCCTCTGCGGCTTCCCGTGTCCCGGCGCCTTCAAGCGTTCGCATGTCGTTGGACAGCCCCGACAAGCCAAAAAGGCCGGATTGCTTGTACAGAAGATCGGAAATCTCGCGCGCGGACATGCCGCGTTGATCCATGAGATAGAGCACCACGCCCGGATCCAGCTGGCCACACCGCGTTCCCATCGGAAGGCCATCCAGGGCGGAGAAACCCATGGTCGACGCGATGGATCGCCCGCCCTGCATGCCACACATCGAGGCCCCGTTGCCGAGATGGGCGACAACCACCCGCCCCGCAGCCAGATGGGGCGCCTGCGATGCTATCGTCGAGGCAATGTATTCATAGCTCAAGCCATGGAACCCGTACCGCCGGACACCCTGCTCGTAGAATTCCCGCGGCAGGGCAAAGGTATCATTCACCCACGGATGGCTCCGGTGGAAGGCCGTGTCAAAACAGGCGACCTGCGGAACGCCGGGAAAGGCCTCCATGGCCGCGCGGATCCCTTCTAGATTGTGCGGCTGATGAAGCGGGGCGAAGGGCGACAGGGTAGCCAGTTCCTCGAGCAACCCGGCATCGACGAGGGCATGAGTGGCCCGGTCCGCCCCGCCATGGACCACCCGATGACCAACCGCCGCAAGCGTCATGTCCGGCCAATGGCTGCCGAAGCCAGCGAGAACGGTCCGGATCGCCGCTGCATGGCTGGACATGTCACCTGAGGCGGGAATGGCCGCGCCCTCGTGATCCCGCAACCGGATCGAGGCTTTGGGGCCGATACCGTCCACCAGCCCTGTCGCCAGCGGTGTCTCCCCGGCAACAGGAAACAGGGACACCTTGAGCGATGAGGAGCCTGAATTCAGGGTGAGAATCGCCTTCATCATGCCTTGCTGCCCGCAAAATGATGGATCGCTGCCACAGCACAGGAGGCCAGTCGTGACATCGGGCTGTCGGACCGGCTGTTGAGGATGACGGGCACCCTCGCACCGAGGACGAGCCCGGCGCCTTCGGCATGGCTCATGAAGGACAATTGCTTGGCCAGCATGTTTCCGGCATCGAGGCTCGGCACGACGAGAATATTCGCGCGGCCCGCCACGGCCCCCTTGATCCCCTTCGTCCGGGCAGCGCTCATATCGATGGCATTGTCCATCGCAAGCGGCCCCTCGACCTGACCACCCCGGATCTGGCCGCGATCCGCCATCTTCGAGAGCAGCGCGGCATCGATCGAGGACTGGATCGCCGGGTTGACGGTCTCGACCGCGGAGAGGATGCCCACACGAGGATCCATACCCAGCGACAATGCAAGATCGATCGCGTTCTGGCAGATATCGACCTTGGTCATCAGATCGGGTGCAATGTTGATGGCGGCATCGGTGACGAAAACCGGCTCGGGCTGGCCCGGCACATCCATCACGAAGACATGCGTGAACCGACGGCCGACCCGGAGGCCGATCGTCTTGTCCAGCATCGGCCTGAGCAGATCATCGGTATGAAGGTGGCCCTTCATGATCGCGGCGACCCGTCCGTCGCGGACCAGCTGGCAGGCGCGCTCGGCCGCAGCCACATCCCCCTCGATATCGACGATCTCGATCCCGTCGAGATCGGCTTCAAGGGCTTCTGCAGCTTTCCGGATCGCGGCTTCATTGCCGACGAGGAGCGGCGCAATGATGCTTTCCCTGGCCGCCAGGAGCGCCCCGCCAAGCGAATTGGCCTCATCAGGGCAGACAACCGCCGTCGGCAGGGCCGGCAAGGGCCGGGCCCGCTCGAGCATGGCCTCGAAATGCCGGTGCCGCTGGACGATCAGACCGGGCACCTCCACATTGTCGCTGTCGAAGCGTTCGGTCGGCGCCACGACGACCGCGTGGCCTGAAAGAACCGGCTCCTTGTCCCCGGCGCGAACCACTGTGGTGGCGAGATGGATGGTGCCGTCCTCGAGCTTGTCGAGCACTCTGACACTGGCGATCACTTCGTCACCGGCATGGGCCCGGGTATGGAACTGGAAGGTCTGGTGGCGATAAAGCGTGCCAGGCCCCGGCAATTTGGTCCCCAGGACCGCAGAGATCAGTGAACCAATGAAAAGGCCCGGCGCAACGCGTTCGCGTGTCCCATCGCCGTCGAGATCGCTGTCGGCCAGGTGCATGGGATTGAAATTTCCCGATGCGGCGGCAAACACGTAGAGATCGTCGGCCGTGATCAGACGACGGATTTCCGCCGAATCGCCGGGCTCGATTTCCGAGAAAAGCCGGTTACTCAGTCGCATTCTGCAACCCCGCCTTTTTTCGACGACCGGAGGGCGAGGCCACTTCGCTGGAAGCCTCGGCCGCAACGGGCTCTACGGGATGCCCGGCGACTGGAACAGTATTGGCCGAAGCGAGGGGATCCTCAAGCACATTGCCCGTCAGCGGCGGCAGATCGAGAACCTCGCGGAAACGCTGCAGCATCGACAGCGTGCGCGGGCTCATTTCCTCGATCGGCCCCGGCACGAATTGCACCACCTGAAGCGCCAGTTCCCGATCTTGCGGATCGCGAAGGAGAAGCGGAAGCGTCTCGATCGCACGATCCGGCTCGTAGCTCGCGATCAGGGTCTGCTGATGGATGATCATCGCGCGGCGTTCCGCGCCAAGCGAGCGGAAGGGCTCGTCCTGCGTCAGGACCTGCGATGAACGCTCAAGGCGGTCCCGCCGGACCTGCCCCCGGTTTTCAGCCAGAAGGACCAGCATCCGGATCACGGCCTCCGCAAAGCCGCCCTGTTCCATGGCATGGATGGCCTGCGCGACCTCGGGGAGACCGCGCAATTCGCCCTGGCTCTTCAGGGTGCGGCGCGCTTCATGGGAACGGCCGAAGACCCGCGCCCAGGGCGTGCTCCACAGGGCGTGGAAAGCCAGTTCGACGCTCATGTCGCGCAGGTCGCGCCAGAGGTCGATGGCCTGTTCCGTGGATTGAACCCACAAGGCCTCGGCGGCGAGAAAGGGATTGTCCGGATGGGCCGGCATGCGCTTCTCTCGGATCGTTCCCGCCAGTTGCTCAACTTGCTTCATCATGGGGTTCTGCGACGACATCATGGCCCGGCTCAGGCGCTGCGGGTGCAAGGCCCGAGACAATTCCGCGGATGTCTCTGTCACAAGGGACCGGACCGCCGGTCGGACGACAGCGTCGTAGACCTGCGCCTGGACTTCGGCAGCGCGTGCAACAGCAGCAAAAGGTCGCTCGTCGAAGAAACCATCGTCAAGCGCGCGGATATCATCGAATGTCCGCTCCGAGAAACTGACGATGAAATGCTTGCGTCCGTCCCGCTCTACGACATCGTCAATGGACATTTCGTAGAGGCCCGGCGCCAGCGCCTCGATGGTCTTCAGTGTCGAGGCGACCTCGGTATGCTCCTTTTTTGCAATCTGCGAGGAGACGAAGATACCGAGATGGCCGACCTGATCATGCACCATGTAAATGATGCGCTGGCCGCGGATCCGGATCTCTGCCACATCGGCATAGGTCTCGACGATCCAGTTGAGGGCCTGTTGCGGTGGCGTGATGTTGTCGCCATGGCTGGCGAACACGATGATCGGCGCACGGATCGCTTTCAGATCGACAGGCCGCCCGGGTTCGAGCCGGGCCTCGTTCTTGACGAGCCGGTTGCCGACGAAGAGCTGTTCCACAATCCAGCGGATTTCCGGCTCGTTGAGCAGGAAGAAGCCCCCCCACCAGCGTTCGAACTCGATGAAGCCCTCATCCCCCTTGTCGATATCCCGGAAAAGATCTGTGTATTTCCGGAACAGGGTCCTGCCGGGATTCAGCATCTCGAAATTCTGGATGAGATGGGCCCCGTCGAAGATCCCCCCGCCCAGGTCGGAGAGGAACATCGGGATCCAGGTCCCCCCCACGACGCCCGCATTGTAACGCATCGGGTTTTCCCCGATCCGGCCGGACCACGGGGCTACCGGTGCTCCATTGATGATGATGGGGCCTGTCAGGTCCGGGTTCGCCGCCGCGAGAAGCAATGTGGCCCAGCCGCCCTGGCAATTCCCGGCAACAATCGGCCGCGGCGAATTCGGGTGGCGGCGCATCACCTCCCGAACGAAGGCGGCCTCCGAGCGCGTCACATAGGAAAGATACTGCCCCGGTTCCGGCTCGCGGCGGAAAGCAACAAAATAGACCGGGTGCCCGTCACGAAGCGCGACACCCACCTGGCTGTCTGCCTTGAAGCCGCCGATTCCAGGGCCGTGCCCGGCGCGCGGATCGATGATGATATAGGGCCGCTTCATTTCGATAACGGTGACGCCTTCCGGCGGCAGGATCTTCAGAAGCATGTAATTCGATGGATACGGGAGATCCTTTCCATCCATGACAATCTCGTACCCGTAAATCAGCACGGGCGGGCATCCCGCTTCCTCATGTTCGAGAAAGACATTGCCACGCTTCCGCAGCGTGTCGGCCGTCAGGATGGCGCGCTCGCCGACATCCCGCAGATATGAAACCCACGCCTGCCCGAGCTGGCCTGCGCCCTGGGCGAAGCGGATCTCGCCGAGCAACCGCTCGGCATCGGCGATCGTCTCGTGCATGCGGCGCGTATGGACATCGTTGATCCGCTTTCCATGGCGTGAACTGGCCGTGGTCAGGATGTTGAATGTCGCGCTGCTGGCCTCGATCTCGGCGGTGGCATCCTGCATCAGCCGGCGGGTCGCGGCGATGAGGTCACCTTCCGGTCGCGGGATTGCAGGCTGACGGCGCGGATCCATGAAATCGAAGATGCTTGCCATGGTTCATTCTCACGCTGTGATGGAGTAGCCGCCATCGATGTCATGGATGCCGCCCGTGAGATTGCGGGCGGCAGGTGAAGCGAGGAACGCCGCCATGGCCCCGACATCGTCGATCGTCGCCAGCTGGCGGGTCGGGGCACGGCGTGCCGCTTCGGCGAGCAACTCGTCGAAGTGATCGATGCCGCTGGCTGCCCGTGTGGAGAGCGGCCCGGGCGAGAGGGCGTGAACGCGGATCCCGCCGGTGCCGAGTTCGGCTGCGGCATACCGGACGGCGCTCTCCAGCGCAGCCTTGACAGGGCCCATCAGATTATAATGCCGGACAACCCGCGATGACCCGAAGAAGGACACCGACAGGCAAGTCCCGCCTTCCTTCATCAACGGTTCGGCCATCCGGATCATGCGGAGGAAGGAATGGACAGAGACATCCATGGCCTTGGCAAAGCCTTCGGCCGAGCAATCGATCACCCGCCCGTGCAGGTCATCCCGGGGTGCAAAGGCAATTGAATGCACAAGGGTATCCAGCCGCCCCCATCGCCCGGCAATCTCGTCGAAGATGGCTTCGGTCTGGCCTGGCTTTGTCACATCGAGCGGACCGACAATCTCGGCGCCGATTTCCTCAGCCAAGGGCCGGACATGGGGCTCGGCCTTGTCGTTGAGCCAGGTGACGGCGAGGTCACTGCCCTGCGCCTTCAGCGCCCGGGCGCACCCCCAGGCAATCGAATGCTCGTTCGCAATGCCAACCACGAGAGCCTTCTGGCCGGCACATGAAAAGAGGTCCATGAACTGATCTCGACATTTTATGTGGTCAGCATCATGGCTAGTGCCAATGCAAAACATTTTGATGTCATTGGGATCTGGTAGTTAAACCTGCCGCCGCCCATTGCTCCCATTATCCCGGCCGCACTCCCGGTCGAAAATTTTCAGGAAAATTCGGAACAAAACCTGGGTATTTATATAGTCGGCAATACTATTGCCAACTTGCATCCTGTCATTTTAATGCAATCCGCAACGAATACCTGTTGGAAAGAGACAGTTGTCCTTCGGGAAATTGTCATCAACGGGGGATTTTTCCATGAGCAACGCAATTCGGCGCTCGTTTCGAGCGGCGGCAACGCTTGTCCTGGCCCTCGGCGCAAGCCATGTCGTCGCGGAACCGATCCGGGGCGCCGGCTCTACCTTTGCCGCACCGGTCATCGCGAAATGGTCAAAGACCTACACCGATATACGGACCGATGGCGGCGACTTCACCTCACCGGACTGGCGGGTCGATTTTGAGCCGGTTGGTTCGCTGGCAGGCATCATGCGGCTGCGGCAACCGGAACTCGATTTTGCGGCAACCGATGCACCTCTTGCCGCCTCGGAGGTTTCGAAATCAAACCTCTTGCAGTTTCCCGTGGTCATTGGCGGCGTCGCCATTGCAACAAACATTCCCGGCATTGCCGATGGTCAGTTGAGGCTCAATGGCAGCATCCTGGCCGACATTTATCTCGGCAAGATCCAGAATTGGTCCGATTTGGCGCTGCGGGAACTCAATCCCGGGCTGCAGCTCCCGGATCTTCCGATCCGGGTGTTCCACCGCAAGGACGGCTCGGGGACAACCTACACCTTCACGGATTATCTCTCGGCCGTCAGCCCGGAATGGAAATCGAAATATGGCGCCGACACGCTGATTGCGTGGCCGCTGGGGACCAGCGCCGTGGGAACAGGCGGAGTGATCCGCGCTGCCCGGGAACAGCAGGGATCGATCGCCTATCTGGAATTCGGGCAGGCCTCACGCGCGAAGCTCCCCGTTGCCCGCCTGGGCAACAAGGCGGGAGAGTTCGTTCAACCCGATCCGGAGAGTCTCATTGCGGCCGTCACAGCCGAGGCCTGGAGGCCAGAGGACCACTTCTTTCGTAGCCTCGTGGACCAGTCCGGCCCGCGGGCCTATCCGATCGCTGCGGCCACCTATGTCCTGATCCCCCGCGATCGCGGCGAGGCGCGGATCCAGCGCGTCATTGATCTCTTCATCCTCGCGCTCGAAGGCGGGCAGCGGGATGCAGCGGGTCTGGGGCTCGTGCCGTTGCCGGACGTCCTCGTGAACACCGTCAGACTTTACTGGGCCAACGCTCGAAAGGCCGGCGGCTGAGCCTCCGTTCGACAGCGCGTCTTCAGCCGCAGCCATATCCAGAACCGAAGGGTGAGTCATGAACATCGACATTTTCAGGGACATCCTCGTTCCCGTCATTGGCGGGTTGGGGATCTTTATGCTGGGCCTCGAATTCATGTCGAACGGGATCCAGGCCCTTTCGGTCAACAAGATGCGGGCATTCCTCGCCAAGGCCGCCGGCACGCCGATCAAGGGCGTCCTTGCCGGGACGCTGATCACCGGGGTCATCCAGTCTTCCACCGCAATGACGGTGATGACGGTCGGGCTCGTCAATGCAGGCGTCGTTGCCCTGCGCCCGGCAATTTCGGTCATCATGGGGGCGAATATCGGAACCACCCTGGGCAACGGGCTGATTGCCCTTCCCCTCGGTCCGCTGGGCTTGATCTTCTCCGGAATTTTTGCGCTCGTCTATGTCTTCGCCAAAAGCGAGAAAGTCAGGAATATCGCCCTCGCTTGCATGGGCTTTGCCCTGATCTTCTACGGTCTCAACCTGATGACAGGCGGCCTGCGCCCCTTGCGCAACATGCCCGAAGTCATGGAGCTCATGCGTTCGCTCCGGGCTGACAATTTCGGCGCGCTGCTCGCCTGCGTCGGCATTGCCGCCCTGATCACGGCCTTGATTCACTCGTCCTCGGCAACCATCGGCATTGTGATGGGTCTGGGCGCTGCGGGGATCCTGGACTGGAAGACCGCGGTCGCCTTCTCGCTCGGGGCCGATCTCGGCACGACCATTACGTCTTGGATGGCGTCATGGAACCTTTCGAAGAACGCAAAGCGCGCCGCCTACGCCCATATCTCGTTCAATGTCATCGGGGTCTGTGTCACGATCCCGCTGTTTTTCCTGTCTATGGATGTCCTGAGCTATGTCATGACCAATTGGTTCGCGGGTGATCCTGGCAAGCCCGTGCTTGTGAACGGCAAGGAGACATTCCCGCTCGTTCCGGTGGCGGTCGGGCTCTATTCGACCTTCTTCAACATCTTCAACACGGCGCTGCTTTTCCCCTTTGTCGGCGTCTTCGAGAAGGTGCTGGCCCGCATCGGTCATGCCGATTCCGACGATGTCGAGGACTATTCGGCACCCCGATTCCTTGACAAGGCGATCGCCGACGATTTCGCCAAGGCCGTCCCGGCAATCCAGCAGGAAACCCAGCGCCACCTCGCTGCCGGCGCGCTGTTCCTCGACATTGCCCGCGGCAGCAAGAAGGCACCCGCCGATCCCGGTGAACATTACGCAGCCACGGATGTCCTCAGCCGGGACATCCGCGCCTACACCGCCAACCTCATGGCGCGCGATCTGCCCTATGAGCAGCTCGATCTCGTCGCGAGCCTGATCGAGGAAGAGGATTTCACCAATGCCCTGGCGGAATCGCTCCATCAGGTTGCGCGGCGCGTGAAACGCGAGCAATTCGGTGCGGAAGCGACGGCGATCGTCTCGGCGGCGCTCGACAAGCTGGAATATGCGCTGCGAGACATCCTGCCCGACTACGGGGTCAAGGCGCCCAACATGCCCGCAATGCATGCAACGCATCCCGATGTCGAGGTTTTGCGGGCGCGAGCCCTGGCGCTCGGTCCCAATGCCGGCGCGCGGGAGCGCGGCGCGATCCTTGCCCTGCTCGGATCGGTCGAGCGGGCGGAGTTGCTCATCCGGCGGATTGATGCCGAACGGAAATCCGTCAACCGTGCCAACATTCTGGCCAAGGCGCGCAATGCTGCAACGCCGGGGCGGCCCGAACCGACGGGTGGCATGGCGCCGCTCCCGGCTGAATGATAGACGTTCAGAAGCACCACGCTTGGGGGAAGGCCGCGCGGATAGCGCGGCCTTTTCAGCGAATGGGGATCATTTGGCGCGAAGGATTTGGCCATGAGCATCGGATTGATCGCACTCCTCGATGACATTGCAGCCATCGCCAAGGTAGCGGCAGCATCCCTTGACGATGTGGCGACGCAGGCGGCACAGGCTGGCGGAAAGGCCGCAGGCGTGGTGATCGACGATGCCGCGGTGACCCCCGGCTACGTGACGGGATTCTCGCCGGCGCGGGAACTGCCGATCATCCGGCAGATCGCCGTGGGCTCACTGAAGAACAAACTCATCATTCTCTTGCCCGCCGCCCTGCTGTTGAGTTCTCTCGCGCCCTGGGCGATCACGCCGCTTCTCATGATCGGCGGAGCCTATCTGTGCTACGAGGGCGCAGAGAAGGTCTTCGGACTCGCCTTTCCTCACGCAGCACACCACCATGAGTCCGAACTTGCGCCGGTCGACGTCGATCCCGGCACGCTTGAACAGCAGAAAATCGCAGGGGCCATCAAGACCGATTTCATTCTCTCCGCCGAAATCATGGTCATCACGCTGGGTTCGATACCCGCGAAGGACATCCAAACTCAGGCGGCAGTGCTTGCCATTGTCGGTATCGGTATCACCGTGGCGGTCTATGGGGTAGTTGCCCTCATCGTGAAGCTGGATGATATCGGGCTCTTGCTTGCCCGCAGCCCGGCATCCGGAACCCGAGGCGCCGTGATGCGCGGCGTCGGTCGCCTGCTGGTCCGAGGGACACCGAAGTTTCTGGTCGGCCTGGGCCTTGCGGGGACCCTGGCCATGCTCTGGGTGGGCGGTGGCATCTTCATTCACGGTCTCGAGCAATTTGGTCTGGGCCGGCTTGCCCACTGGCTTCACGATGCGGGCGCGATCGCAGCGGGATGGATTCCCGCACTTCCCGGGTTCATGGCCTGGCTTGGCGAGGCCGTGTCTGCAGGTGTGTTTGGCCTCGCCCTCGGGCTTGCCTTGATGCCGGTTGCCGCGCGGATCGTATCGCCGCTCTGGTCTCTCCTGTCGCGCGCTCTGGCAGCCTTGCGGAGCCGTGCCGGCGCGGCGCGCACCAACGGCGGTTCGTGAAACAGAAGCGCGTCGGCATGAACATGCCGACGCGCTGATTTGCAACTGGACGGGAAGTACCTTGGTTCTGAAGCCGGTCAGGCCGCGGCTTCCGACTTGTCCGAGGCTTCCGCCTCGTCCTCGTCATCAACGCCTTCGGCTTCTTCCTCGTCCTCGTCGCCATCTTCATCATCGGCGTCGGTTTCCCAGGAAAGCTGGAACTCCAGCTCCTCGCGGCCATCTTCGCGTTCATGCTCGATCGAAAGGATTGCCGATTTCGCGACCGTCACGGTCTCGCCTTCGACATCCACGGAAAAATCACCGCCCTGTTCGAGGGTGTCAGCCAGCTCACGCAACTTTGCAACAAATTCGGCAACAGGGAGTGTCATTTCAACGTCACGATCATTCGACATATCGAAATCTCCATTTTATCTACGATTGCAAAGTTACATAAAAATGTGAATTTGAAGCAAAATTCACGTATCAAAAAAATAACAATAAAATATATTTTGGTTTTAGCGATTGTATATTTTCAAAAATATTTGGGAATATTATTAGCAAGCAAAGAAAATATGATAGACAAGACAAAAGATTGATACATCTATATTTGTCGATTTATAATTTTTACACCCGCTTCCAAGCGTTCCGGAAGGCGCTGCCAGAGGAGAGGCCGCTCGCCGCTACCCGAGCAGGCGGCCAGCCAGACCGCCTGAGCAACGCGCATGACTTCCGCTATTCCAAGACTTCGTCCGCGATCATCCGCCTCGCGATGATGACGGTTGCCCGGATACACGAGGCAAACGTCAGCGCCCGGCCCCTTCCTGTGCGTTGGGAACACGAGGACGTTTACGCAGTGATGGCGTGCAACGCCTCGGCAGTCGCCTTGTCCGCCGGAAAGAACACCTCCAGCGCAAGTTCTGAAAGCGTGATGTCCACAGGTGTACCGAAGACAGTTGTGGTCGACAGGAACGAAAGGATGCCCCGGGCAGTATTCAGACAGAAAGGCACCACGATGTTGGAATGATCCGGGACGGGCACGTTTTTGTTCGCCTGGCTGGTCGGCAAAGGACAGGATTGCAAGTCCCTCATCAACAACTCGAGCTTCGGATCGGCTGTGATTTCGATCTGATGGCGCAGTCGCGCCAGCAGATGCATGCGCCATTCGGGAAAATTGACAATATGCGGGGCGAGGCCTCCCGGGGCGAGGCTCAGCCGGAGCACGTTGACAGGCTGCTCGAGGAGACTCTTGTCGGCGACCATCTCGAGCAACTTCGGAACCGCTGCATTGGCGGCGACGAGTGTCCAGTGCCTGTCGATGGCAATTGCCGGAAACGGCTCGTGAGCCTTCAGGACGAGATCAATGGCTGACCGCGCCGCCCTGAGCGCTGGATCATCCAGCCTGCGCTCCGGAAAGACCGGTGCATAGCCAGCCGCGAGCAGCATCAGGTTGCGCTCCCGGAGGGGCACCTTCAGGTGCTCTGCCAGACGCAACACCATCTCGCGGCTCGGTAATGACCTGCCGCTTTCGATAAAGCTCAGATGCTTCTGGCTGATATTCGCATCGAGTGCGAAGGCCAGCTGGCTGAGCCGGCGGCGCTGGCGCCAATTGCGTATGTGATTGCCAATGGATTGTTCGGCAGCGGCGATCGACGCATTCATGATTGCAGCATAGACCGGCAGGAGCGCCTGGCCAATTACCTCCGGCTTAATCGACGGGCACTGCCGAAACGCGCATCGTCCTGTCCATAGATCCAGCACAGGAGAGGCCGATGCCCATTTCCATGACTCCCTCACCATTTCTGCGGTTTGCGTTGGTCGGTGATGCCCTGGCCAGCGGCGGGACCGGCTTGCTCCTTGCCGGCGGAGCCGGCTTTCTCACCGACGTCTTTGGTTTGCCGGAGCCATTGCTGCGCTACGCCGGTCTCTTCCTGCTGCCTTATGGCGCCTTCGTGGGCTATATCGGCACACGCGTCGTGGTTTCGAAGGGGATGATATGGGCCATCATTCTCGCCAATATGGTCTGGGCCGTTGAAAGCGTCCTCTTGTTGGTCGGGGGCTGGGTATCGCCCACCACCCTCGGCACCGCCTTCATCATCGCGCAGGCCCTTGTCGTTGCGGGCTTCGCCGAGGCGCAGTGGATCGGCCTGCGGAAGAGCCAGGCCACAACCTTGGCTGAAGCATAGGGGCTGCCGAACAATGCCAGCAAGGGGCTCCCTTGCGCGGTGGCTCTGCCGGACGAACGGCAAACCCGTCGGCCGGCAGAAAGCCGAGATCTTGATGCCAGGGAACCAGCCGGCTCAAGAAGCCAATGTAACGAACTGGTCGCGAGGATCGAAATGACCCATGTAGACCTCTCCGCATTCTGGAAGTGACGCCATGGACCTTGGAACGCTCGGCCGAGCCAAATTTGATGATCCCGTTCTGACAGCAAAGGGCGAACGCCGGGCACGGGTCGGCCTGAAAGCGTTGGAAACCCTTTGGTTCAACACCGGCACCTTGTGCAACATTACCTGCCAGAATTGCTACATCGAGAGTTCGCCGAAAAACGACCGGCTGGCCTATCTCTCCCTTGCCGATGTTCGAAGCTATCTGGACGAGATCCGCACCGGGAACCTGCCGGTCAAGATGATCGGGTTCACGGGCGGCGAACCCTTCATGAACCGTGAGATGATCGCGATCCTCGAGGAGACCCTCAATCGCGGTTTCGAGGTTCTCGTCCTCACCAATGCGATGCGGCCGATGATGCGCTTTCAGAAGGCGTTGAAACAGATCCGCGAGGCGCATGGCGGGTTGATCCGGTTCCGGGTTTCTCTGGACGATCACCGAGCCGAAATTCATGATCTGGAGCGGGGCACGGGCTCTTTCCGGAAAGCGATGGAGGGGCTCCGGTTCCTTTCCCGCGAAGGGTTTCAGATCGAGATTGCGGGCCGGCGTCTGGGCGCTGAACCGGACGAAGTGGCCCGTGCCGGTTATCGCAACCTCTTCGCGAAGGAAGGGATCGGCATCGACTGTGATGATCCGGTGCAACTCGTCATCTTCCCGGAAATGCTCCCCGATGCCGATCCGCCCGAAATCACCGAGGCCTGCTGGCGCATTCTGCACAAGAGCCCTGAGGATGTGATGTGCGCAACATCGCGAATGGTTGTCCGTCGGAACGGAGCGGATCGCCCCTCGGTGCTGGCCTGCACGCTGATTGCCTATGATCCCCGGTTTGAACTGGGACATACGCTCGCCGAGGCAAGCGCGCCCGTCGCCCTGAACCACCGCTATTGCGCAACCTTCTGTGTTCTCGGCGGGGCGGCCTGTGGTGCCACCAAGGGCTGATTTTCTGCCCGGTTGGCGATCAGCCCGTCGTGAAGTGCTACGCGTCAGGTGCGGCCAATCGGCCGGAACGCATCAGCAGGATGCGGTCGGCAAATTCGGCAGCGAGTTCCGGCTGATGCAGCGTACAGAGGATGGCCAGCCCCTTCGACTTTGCCATCTCGCGCATGAGACCGAGAACCAGCCGCGCGGCGTGCGGATCAAGGCTGGCGACAGGTTCGTCCGCAAGCAGGATGCGGGTTTCCTGCATGAGGGCCCGAGCGATCGCAACGCGCTGTTGCTGCCCGCCGGACAAGGTATCGGCGCGCTGGTATCGCTGGCTGGCGAGACCGACCGATGCGAGCGCTGTTTCGGCTTTGGCCGTGAGGCCTTCCGGGTATAGCCCCGAAGCGATACGCCAGAGCGGGAGACGTGGCAAAGCGCCTGTCATCACATTCGCCAGGGCCGTTCGCCGTCGGACAAGGTTGAACTGCTGGAAGACAACGCCAATCCGGCCGCGGGCTTGCCGGAGTGCTCGCCCCTTGAGAGAGCCAAAGGCAACGCGATCGATTTCGATCGAACCGGCATCCGGCTCGATCAATCGTGTGATGCACCGGAAGAGCGTGGACTTCCCCGAGCCACTGGGGCCCAGCACAGCAACAAATTCGCCGGCCGCAATGTCAAACGAGACATTGTCGAGGGCGTCAAGCCCGCCGAAGCGTTTCGTGAGGCCCGCAACAGCAAGAACCGGCGTCATGAAAGCCTCCGCCGAAGCCAGGCGCTCAGCTGATCGATAAGCGTGACCATCACCAGAATGACGAGAAGGATTGTCAGCACACGGTCAAACAGCAGCAGATCGACGCTGTTCTTGAGTTCCTGTCCGATGCCCCCGGCCCCGACAATGCCGAGGACAGTGGAGGCCCGCACATTGAATTCCCACATGTAGAGAAGGATCGAGGCAAGCTGGGGCAGGACATCCGGCAACTGGGCATGGAAGAACACCTTGAGGCGGCCAGCCCCGCTCATCCGTGCCGCTTCGACGGGCCCGTTCTCGGCGGTTTCGATGGCCTCGGCCCAGAGCTTGGCGATCGATCCTGCCGTATGGACCGCAATGCCAAGAACGCCGGCGAAGGGGCCAAGGCCGACCGCAGCAACGAAGATCAAGGCGAAGACGAAGGAATCGATGCCGCGCAGGCCATTCAGGAGCCAGCGCGCAGGAAGGGCCGCAATCGGCGAGATGCCGATATTCCGGGCCGAGAGCAGGCAGATCGGCGCGGCAATGATCGCACCGAAAGAAACGCCGATTGTGGCCATGGCGACCGTTTCAAGGCCGCGCCGGATGAGGACGTCCAGTTCGCTCAGATCCGGCGGCCAGGACCGCGCGAGCCATGTCCAGAGGCGCGGCAGCCCTTCAACGAGCCGTGAAAGACTGACTTCCGAGACGTGAAGGCATAGCAGGTAGAATGCGATGCCGAGAACAACCAGCGGCAGGAATGCCCGGGCCTGGCGAGGGCCGGGTTCAGTCGCTCCGCTTGGTCCCGTGTTATTGCCATCCCGGGGCCGATCCACGGCCACGTCCTCGATCCGATCGGCCACAGCAGCCCTCAGGCCTTGGGTTGCAGGCGGCCGACGGCCATTCCGGCCGCTTCGATGAGGGCATAGGCGCTGTGACCGGCCTTGATCCACCCCGTATAGCGGGGGGCCATGATGGTCCGGGCATCCTCCTCCGAGATCGCGGTGACGATGTCCTGGATCCGCGCGGTCATCGCTGGTTCGAAGCCCGCGCGCACCACAAGCGGGTCATTCGGCAGCGGGTCGGAGGTCCAGACAATCCTGACCTCCTCGCGCTTGACGAGGCCACGATCCGCCATGCTGTTGAAGTTGCGATCGAAATCGGTCGCGAGGTCCACCTGCCCGTTGGCGACAGCCGTCACATTGGCCGGATGGGAGGCACCGTCGCGATACTGGAAGAATGTCTTCGGATCGATGCCCCGCTGCCGGAAATAATGGGTCGGAATCAGCCAGCCTGACGTCGAGCCGACATCCGCAAACGAGATCCGCAATCCCTTCGCGCCCTCCGGCCAGGAGGGAATCGTCAGGCCGGGACGGCCGAGGATGATGGCGTGATAGAACGGGCGGCCATCATATTTGACGGTGGCGATTGCCTGTGCGCCGCCCTGATGATGGGCGAGCACATAGCCCCACGGGCCCATCCAGGCGAGATCGGCCTGCCCATTGGCGAGCGCGATCGCAATCCCGGCCCAATCATTGGTGACCACGAGGTCATAGGGTCGGCCAAGGCGATCGGCGAGATGCTTGAAGAACGGCTCGAAGGCTTTCCGCGTGTCTGACGGTGTTGGCTGAAAAGGGCCAACGGCAAAACGCAGGCGAGTTTCCCGTGCCCGGAGGATCGCCGGTGCAGCCAGCAGGCCGCCGGTTGTCAGAATCAGGGATCGACGGCTCAGCATGAGAAGGCTCTCGCTTGTCAGGTTCTCGGACGTGAACGATGCCATCCCTGCTCGAGCAGGTCGGCCTATGCGAGATTTCGGTCTGCCGATCAGTAACGTTACAGCAGAGGCCTGCGAAAACAGGGGGAACGGAAGAGGTGCTCTCATGAACGACAAGGCCTGGCTGCTCTTTGGTGGTCCCTACAGCAACCTTCAGGCGACAGAGGCTCTGCTGGCCGAGGCAAAACGGCTCGGGTTCCCGTCAGAGCGGATGCTGTGTACTGGCGATCTCGTTGCCTATTGCGGTGATCCGGTCGCAACCATCGACAGGATCCGCGAGGCCGGCATTGCCGTCGTGATGGGAAATTGCGACGAGCAGCTCGGGGCCGGAGCCACGGATTGCGGATGCGGGTTCGAGCCGGACAGCGCCTGCGCGCGCCTCTCCGCCGATTGGTATTCCTATGCGAACAGCGTCGTACGCCCCGATCAGCGCCTTTGGCTCGCCGGCTTGCCGCGCCGCATCGACCTCGATATCGGCGGCAGGACATTCGCGGCCATCCATGGCTCGGCGAAGTCCATCAATGCATTCGTCTTTTCCGGTACGCCGGAGCCGGAAAAGCTAGCCAGCCTCGAGGATGTCGGTTGCGACGGCGTGATCGGCGGGCATTCAGGTCTTCCGTTCACCGACCGGATCGATCATCGCCTCTGGCACAACCCCGGCGTGATCGGTATGCCGGCCAATGACGGCACCGCGAGGGTCTGGTTCAGCCTGCTCATCCCGGAACCGGCGGGGCTGAGGATCGAGCATCGTGCACTTGCCTATGATGTTGCCGGGGCACAGGCCGCGATGGCGCGTGCGGGGCTGCCGGCCTGTTATCGCGAGGCTCTGGGCACCGGACTTTGGCCAAGCCTCGACGTGCTGACCGAGCGCGAGCGGATGGCAACCGGCAAGCCGATCAAGGAGACAGGCTTCCTTTGGTCCGCGCCCTTGAAAGACGAGGTCCCGCAGGCTGAAGCCGCGGCCTGACCGGATCTTTACCGATGAAGGAGCGCCTGGCGGAAGGTCAGGCGGAGGTGGTGCCATGTCGTTCGGAACCAGCCGTTCCGCGCGTATTTCCGGGCGCTGGTGAGGACAGTCACGCCGACCGGGCGAACCGGCATGCCCAGGCGATGCGCCTTCTGGATCAGCAGATGATCTTCGCCCGTTGATGTCCGCTCATCATAGCCTCCGAGGCGCATGAAAGCCTCATGCGAAAGGCAGAGTGCCTGATCACCGAACGGGATGCCGAAGCACCGGGACCGGAAATGCACACCCAGCTCGGTCAGGCGCATAAGGGGGCTCCCGTCGAAACGGAGGTCAAAATAGTAGATGGCCTCCGCTTTTTGCAGGCAGGCCTGAAGCGCCTCGATCGCATCCGATGACAGGATGGTATCCGCATGCACAAACCAGAGATATTTTCCGGAAGCCATTGCCGCCGCACGGTTCATGCTGGACGCGCGCGTTCCGCCGCGGGCCAGAATGATCTCGAAGCTCGGAGGCAAGCTGTCGAGCAGCCGGACAGGGCGAACTTCTCCTGTCGCGAGCGGGATGATCACGCTCAGGGCGGGCTCCTTCTGCGCGCTCGGCTGGCAGAGTTCGAGCTCGACCGGTTGCTCCGTCGTGGCAGGTGTTCTGATCCCATCGATCATTCTTGCCTCCGCCAGGTAGCCGTTCAGCGCCGTGAAACCGGGATCTGTCCAGCCGGAGGCATCTGACGCCAAACCGCACCGGTTGGACCTTCTGTTGATCTGGCTACGTTCCCAAATACGCGACACCCGTCAGTTCTGTTACAGACATTTTGCGACCGGCAGGGAAGAACAACACGGGCACACACCCTTTCGGCAGCGTTGGACGCTCGTCAGCGAAAACCAGATCAGATCAGCAGCTCCGCCCAGCCCTTGAACCTGCGCCTGCCGGAACCATCCGTTCGACGGACCTCGCCCTGGATCACCGACATGGCGAAGCCGCCCTTTGTCCAATCCGCCACAGCCTCGAGATGGACCGTCGAGGCTTCCAGCTGCCATTGCCCGCCGGCATGTTGAAAGCCGATCTCCCATCGGGTCGGCCAACGGTAGTCGCGATCCGCCAAAGCCTGGGTCTCCTTGATGGAAAAATCGATTGCGGAGAGCGTACCAGGCGCCTCGAATGTGGCCATCCCGCTCTCACGCGGCGTCCCAGGCTGGATGCGTTCGTGATAGCGGATATAGAGGTCGTGGTAATCCTCGGTCATCAGGTAGAGACCGTTGAAATTGGACCAGTTGGCGCCAAAATCGCTGGTGAAGCGATTATATCCCGTCTGTGCGATGAACTCGAAGAGAACGCGCCCTTTCAAGGTTCGTCCGCGCCAGTTCAGGATGGCCGGCGCAGCGCCGATCCAGTAATCGCGATCCTCGGTCTGCCGGCGCAGGACCGGAACCAGCCTGTCGACTGACATCTCGATGCCGTTGGTTGCGCTGGACATGCGGATGCCGCTCTCGATTGTCCCCCGAAACTGGAAATGCCCGGAATCGGGAATGATCAGAAGTTCGCGCCCGGGATTGGGATAATGCGCGCTGCCGACAATCGGCACGATGCCTGTGCCTTCGGCATACATCATGATCCAGTGATCGGCGAAAAACTGGTCACCGGTCTGTCCGCGATTATTGTCATGGGCAAGATAGACCGAGCCCTCCGCATCCGATCCCACAAAGGAAAAATAGTCGGAATGGTAGCGCTTCGTGACCTCGGCCCAAGCCGGATGGCTGGCGCAGACAGCGAGTCCGGTGCCCAGGCCAAAAAGGTCGCGGCGATTGAATGACATGAATTGACCTCTCCCTGCCTGGGCAGCAACGATGCCGGCTCATGCGTATCGCGCAATTCACGTTCTCTCGATCACGGCTTCTCAAAAGCGGCGGAGCCATGTCCAGCGCGTTCACGATTGCCTGACAAAGGCGTGAAGCGCTTTGGCTGTAACGGGAATTCCGCCAGACACGAATATACTCGCAAGAAACACGAGTTCACAGGAACCCTGATGGCCGGTGCAACCACTCCATCGCTGCCGCCGAAGCGCCCGGAAATCCGCGGCGATACCGTTCATGCCGATCTTTGCATTCTGGGCGCAGGATCCGGAGGGCTTTCCGTCGCAGCCGGTGCCGTCCAGATGGGTGCATCCGTTGTCCTGATCGAAAAGGGCGAGATGGGCGGGGATTGCCTCAATACGGGGTGCGTGCCGTCAAAGGCCCTGATTGCAGCGGCCCATGTAGCCCATACCCATCGAATCGGGGGCCGGTTTGGCATCCATGGCGCGGAACCGGAAATCCGGTTTCACGAGGTGCACGACCATGTCCATGGCGTCATCGGCGCGATCGCCCCGCATGACAGCGTCGAGCGGTTCGAAGGCCTGGGCGTCATGGTCATCAAGGCCGCCGGTCAGTTTGTCGATAGAGAAACGGTCGAGGCCGGTGGCCGCCGGATCAAGGCCCGCCGCTTCGTGGTGGCGACGGGCTCGCGGGCGGCCGTACCACCGATCCCGGGCCTCGCGGAAGCTGGCTATCTCACCAATGAAACGGTTTTCGAACTGAAGGAACGTCCCGCCCACCTGATCGTGATTGGTGGTGGACCGATCGGGATCGAGATGGCGCAATCCTTTCGTCGTCTGGGATCGGAAGTGACCGTCATCGAGAAATTCGGGATCCTCTCGAGGGATGAGCCGGAGGCGGTCGAGGTCGTGCGGGCATCGCTTTCCGGCGACGGCGTGCGTCTTGTCGAAGGCCTTGGCGTCAGCGAGGTCGGACGGGACGATGGCGCGGTTACCGTGACCCTGGATGCCGACAGCCCGTTTGGCCGGACACTGTCCGGCACGCATATCCTCGTAGCGGCTGGGCGGCGTCCGAATATCGAGAGCCTCGGACTCGACAAGGCAGGTATCGCCGCATCGCCGAAGGGAATCACCGTCGATGCGCGGCTGATCACCAGCAACCGCAAGGTCTTCGCCATCGGCGATGTGGCCGGCGGCCCGCAATTCACCCATATCGCCGGCTATCACGCCGGAATTGTCATCCGGAACGCCTTGTTCGGGCTGCCGGCCAAGGTGGATTATCGCGCCTTGCCCTGGGTCACATACACGGATCCCGAACTCGCCCATGCCGGGCTGACCGAGGCCGAGGCCCGCAAGGCGGGCCACGCCGTTGAAACCCTGACCTGGTCCTTTGCCTTGAATGACCGGGCACAGGCCGAACGGGCAACTGAGGGTCTCGCCAAAGTCGTTCTCGGGCCGAAAGGCAAGATTCTCGGCGCGACGATTGTCGGCCCCCGGGCCGGCGAGTTGATCGGCACCTGGGCACTGGCCATCAGCGCCGGGCTGAAAATCGGAGCGATCGCCGGGGCTGTGCTCCCCTATCCAACCCTCTCCGAAATCTCGAAACGGGCCGCGGGCAGTTATTACACGCCGAAGCTCTTCGGCACTTTCACCCGCCGCGTCGTCGGCCTTGTCCAACGCATCCTGCCCTGAACGAGGCCATCATGTCGCTCTCTTCCCTCCTCAAGGATCGCCGGCTCTGGCTGGCCCTGATCGCCATCGGCGCGTTCCTCCTGCTGCGCTGGTCGGGGCTGGCCTCCTATCTGTCGTTCGAGACCCTGAGGACGCATCGGGAAGCGCTCACAGCCTGGGTGCAAGGCAGCCTTCTTCTGGCGAGCCTGTCCTACATCGCGATCTATGTGATTGCAGTCGCGTTCTCGTTCCCGGGCGCCGTTATCCTGACCCTGTCCGGCGGGTTCCTCTTCGGCGCTGCACTGGGCACGCTGCTGACGGTGACCGGAGCAACGATTGGCGCAACGGTGATCTTCATCTTCGCCAAGGCGATTTTCGGCGAGAATGCACTGGATCGATTCGGCGCCCCGGCTGCGAAGCTGGCTGAGGGCATCCGTCGCAATGCCGGTTCCTATCTCCTTGTCCTGCGCCTCGTGCCGCTGTTTCCGTTCTTCCTTGTCAATCTCGTGCCGGCCTTTGTCGGCGTGAAGATCCCGACCTATGTGATCACCACCTTCTTCGGCATCATTCCCGGGACAGCCGTGTTCTCTCTCGCCGGGGCGGGCCTTGGCACAGTCCTTGACCAGGGGGGCGCCATCACACCGGGCTCAATCCTGACACCGGAGATCATCGCCGGGCTTTTCGGGCTTGCAGCCCTGTCGCTGGCAGCAATCCCCCTGCGGAAACGGTTCGAAGCCCGAAACGGGCAAGCCACCTGATGACGCTCTCGCCAAGAAATGCTCCGGAGACATCCCAGATGACCCGCCACGCCTTCACCCTTGATCGCCGCCATGCCCTTGGCCTCGGTGTCGCGCTTGTCCTTTCACCGCGAACCTTTGCTGTGGCGCAGACCGATCCCGACGCACCCTACGATGGTCTGCTGAGGCGCTATGTGAAGCCGAGCCCGGATGGCATTACCCGTGTCGATTACGCGGCCTGGCGCGCCAATACGGCTGATAGGGCAGCACTGGATGCCTATATCGCCGAGATGGCGCAACGCCGTCCTTCCGCGATGGGGCGCGGCGACGCCATGGCCTACTGGGGCAATCTCTACAATGCCATCACGCTCAAGGTCATCATTGATCGCTATCCTGTCGCTTCGATCCGCGACATCAAGAGCGATTCATGGCTCGATCCGAAGGCCTATAGCGGCCCCTGGCGTCAGCCGCGGGTGACCGTCGAAGGACGTCGTCTCTCGCTTGACGATATCGAGCATGCGATCATGCGCCCGACCTTCAAGGATCCGCGCGTCCATTACATCGTCAATTGCGCGTCCTATGGCTGTCCCAATCTGATGAACCGGGCATGGCGCGCAGCAACCCTCGAAGCTGATCTCGATGCCGGGGCGCGGGCCTTCATCAACCATCCCCGCGGCGTGACCATCCTCCCGTCGGGAGCGCTCAAGGTTTCGTCGATCTACAAATGGTTCATCGAGGATTTCGGCGGCAACGATGCCGGCCTCGTCGCCCATTTCAGGGCCTATGCGGAACCGGCGCTCAAACGACATCTCTCGACATCGCCGCGGATCGCCGAAGACGATTATGACTGGTCGCTCAACCGCACCCGCCCGATATCCTGATCTGCCCGCGAATGAAGGCAAGACGGGCAGAGACATGACGGGGCTCGGAATGAAACCGCGAACGCTGGCAATCGGACTCGGAGCCGGCTTGCTCCTGGTGGCCGCAGCCGCATATGGCGGCCTGCCTGCCCTGTCGCCCAACCTTCGCCCCTGGACATTGGATCCGACTGATCCCCGTGTGTCGCTGGAAGATGTCGAGCGCGAAGTCATCCGCCGCTACCCGGTTGACGATGTTCTGCCTTCGACACTGGCGGCGATGGTCGCCCGCGGCGACGTCACCCTTCTTGACGTACGCACGCAGGAAGAGTTCGAGTCAGGCCATCTCGCCGGCGCGATCCGGGTTGAGCCAGGGAGTTCGGCCGAAGATATCCTGCGACAGCATCAGACCCGCCTGAAGGGCCGCCCGGTTGTGTTCTATTGTGCCGTGGGGGTGCGTTCGTCGCAGGTGTTGATGCAATCGTTGCGGGAACTGGTCCCCCATACCGATGGCCGCCTCTACAATCTTCGAGGCGGTGTCTTCCGCTGGACGGCGGAAGGGCGCCCGCTCGTCAGCGGAAACAAGCCGGGCAAGGCGCATCCCTATGACAAGGATTGGGGACAGCTCCTTTCAAGGACTGTGCCTGGTCTATGAGCATGGAGTTTCCAGCCATCGTCGGCCGCGACCGCATTCTGCGTGAATCCCGGTTCTTCCTTCTCTTGGCTGTCCTTGCAGGGGCTGTCCTCGTGCAGTCTGCGATCGCTTTCGTCTTCGGCTCGATGCCAGGCTCTGCACGCGATACATGGCCCGTGTCCCTGCCGCTCTTCGGCCTGCTGGCCAGTTCGGGCGGTCTCGTGCTCTGGAGCGTCTGGCATGCCCGCTCCCTTCCGGACGGGCCGTGCCTGCTGAGCGCGGTCGCCATCGCGGGGTTTCTGATGCGGCTGCCCTATTTCGGTGCCGGCCCCATGCTGGAGGATGATCAATTCCGCTATCTCCTCGACGGCGCGATGGTCGCACATGGGTTCAGCCCCTATGCCCTGTCACCGCAGGATCTTCTGAACGGCAGCGGGAATCCGGCTGCCGGGCTGGTTGCTTCCGGCCGCCCTGTGATCGAGGCGATCAATTTCCCGGATCTGCGCTCGGTCTATCCCGGGACAGCGCAGATCCTGTTTGCACTCGCGCATAGGCTGATGCCGTGGGACATGGATGGCATCAGGGTTCTTGTTCTCGCGGCCGAAAGCATCACGGCAATCCTGATCTGGCATGTCCTGAAGGTTTCAGGACGCTCGTCCCTTGGCGCTGCCCTTTACTGGTGCAACCCGCTTCTGGCGTTCTGCCTGACCGGGCAGGCGCATATCGATGCGGCTCTCGTCCCGGCGGTTTTCCTTGCGCTTCTTGCCGGCTGGTACGGCAGAAGCCTTGCTGCCGGCGTTGCGCTGGGCGTGGCGGTTGGAGTGAAGCTCTGGCCCATTCTTTTGGCGCCGCTTCTGGCTCGGATGTTCTGGCCGGCAGGAAAGGCCATCGCCTCGTTCGCGCTCGGGCTTGGGATCATCAGCGCCGCGCTCTGTGCTCCGCTGATTTTGGCAAGCCTGTCCCCGAATGCCGGGTTGACGGCCTATGCCGGCGGCTGGAGCGTCAACAACGCCCCGTTCGCCTGGCTCTCCTACGCGGCCTTGCATTGGATCGGGCCAACAACCGGTGAGCAGGCCCTGCGCCTGACAATGGCAGCCCTCGGCCTCAGCGTGAGCTTGCTTGTCGCCTGGAAAAGGCCGGACACTCTCGGCGGGCTTTTCGGATCAGCCGCCCTGCTGGCTGCTTCCGTGTTCTATCTCTCTCCCGCTCAATTCCCGTGGTACGCCGTGTGGTTCCTGCCCCTGGCCATCGCGGCGGGCGGCTGGGCGCTGGCCGCCGCCACAACCGGGTTGCCGATCTATTTCCTGTTCTTCCCCCTGGCAGCGGCGGGCCAACGTGACATTCACAGCTACTGGCTGGCTGCCCTCCATGTGATGCCCGTTCTGATGGTCGGCCTCCTCGTCCACAGGTCGTCAGGGCAAGGCTCGGTCTCATGAGTTTGAACGGGATGAGGATCGGGGTTGTGATCCCGACACGGAATGAAGCCGGCGCCCTGCCGACGGTGCTGGCCAGCATGCCCGGTTTTGTCGATGCCGTTGCCATCGGAGATTTTCGCTCAAGCGACGGCACGCCGGAAATCGGGCGCCGGGCCGGAGCAATCGTGGTGGACGTTTCCGGACCGGGTTATGGCCGGGCCTGTCTCGAGGCGATCCAGGCGATGCCGCCGGTCGATATCCTCGTCTTCGTCGATGGCGATGCTGCAGATGACCTTTCGGCCATGGCACGCCTTGTCGAGCCGATCCTCCAGGGTGAAGCTGTCTTCGCGCTCGGGTCGCGGGTGCTCGGCCGGCGGGAACGCGGTGCGCTGACACCCCAGCAGATCTTCGGGAACTGGCTCGCCTGCACCCTGATCCGGCTGATCTGGGGCAAGACCTTCACCGATCTGGGGCCCTTCCGGGCGATCACCCGCGCAGCTTTTGACCGTCTCGCGATGGCCGATATGAACTATGGCTGGACGGTTGAAATGCAGATCAAGGCCGCACAGGCGGGTCTTCTCACGCGCGAGATCCCGGTCGACTACCGGCGGCGGATCGGAGTTTCCAAGGTCTCGGGCACACTGAACGGCACGATTCGCGCCGGCAGCAAGATCCTGTGGGTGATCGGTCGGGAAGCGATCGGTTCAGCCGGCTTCCAGAGGCGCAGTTCATGACGGCTGTCCGGACAGGCACAGGCTGGATCGGTCTCGGCTTGATGTGCAAGCCGCCGCGTCCGGGCACAAGCAAGACGAGGCTGGCGGGTTCGATCGGCCCCGAAGCCGCGGCGCGCCTGTCACAGGCGTTTCTGGAGGATTGCGCGCATTCGGCACGCGAGGCGGCCGCAATTGCCCGCCTTTTGCCCCGCGCCTTTTTCCGGCCCGAAGACGGCCGGCAGGAACTCGCCACCATCCTCGGCCCGGATTGGCCCCTGACCTTGGCCGATTCAGGCGATCTCGGGGCGACCATGATCGAGGTGCTGGCGCAGTTGCTCGCGGAATGCCCTGCCGGCGCCATGATCATGGGGGCGGATATGCCGCTCATGGGCAAGGCGGCTATTGTCGAAGCGGCAGAGGCCCTGCGCGCGGGCGGCACTGATGGCGTGGTCATCATTCCAAGCGCAGATGGCGGCTATTGCCTGCTGGGTATTCGTTCGCTCGCCGCTGCAAGGGCCCTCTGCGCACCCATGGCCTGGAGCACGCCAACCGTCCTCGCGGAGACATGCCGCCGTGCAGAGATCGCGGGCCTCGCTGTCCAGAGCCTTGCCGTCCAGCGGGACATTGACGAGCAGGCCGATCTCGGCTGGTTGAAAGCCGAACTGGCTCGCGACGCGACGGCGGCACCTTCCACACGGCGCACCATCAACGCGCTCCAAGCAATGGTACAGTGATGGACCGTCACCTCGTCCTCATCGGTGGCGGGCATGCGCATGTCCAGGTCATCCGTGCCCTAGCAGAACGCCCCGAGCCCGGCTTGCGGGTGACCTTGGTGACCGATCGGCTGCTCACACCCTATTCGGGCATGCTGCCCGGGCATGTCGCGGGTTTCTACAGCCACGACGACATGCATATCGACCTCGAAAGGCTGGCCCATGTATCTGGCATGGCGTTGGTCCGCTCGGCTGCTTGCCGCATTGACCGCCAGAGCCGGCTGGTGATGACGGAAGATGGCACCGTCGTTCCCTTCGACATCCTGTCGCTCAATGTCGGCATTACGCCCGACCTTTCAGGGATTGCAGGCGCGGACAGGCATGGCATCGCCGTCAAGCCGATCAGTACCTTCCTCGGAAGGCTGGAGAGGGTGCTGGACGACGCGTCACGCCCGGATGGGCCACGCCGGATCATTCTGGTGGGCGGAGGAGCAGCCGGGATTGAACTTGCGCTTGCGCTGAAGGCACGGCTCCGCTCGATAGATGCCGCCGGGCGGCCCTTCTGGATCGCCATCGCGACAGGCAACGGCCTCGTGCCGACCTTGAATGGCAGCGTTCAGCGCCGGGCCCGCGCAGCGCTGGCTCGCCATGGCGTCAAGGTGCTCGATGCCTTCCGCGTTGCAGAGATCAACTCCGATGGCATCCGCTCGCGGGATGGCCGCTTTGTTGCTGCCGACGCCGTGCTCGTTTCAACGGCGGCACGCGCACCGGCCTGGCTTCAGGAGACCGGCCTTCCGACCGATCCGGGTGGCTTTGTGAAGATCGAACAAACCCTGACGGTCATGGATGATCCTGCGATCTTTGCGGTCGGCGATTGCGCAACGGTCGTTGACAACCCGATGCCGAAAGCAGGCGTCTTCGCGGTTCGGCAAGGTGCAGCCCTTACCGAGAATCTGCGCCGGACATGCCGGCATATGCCACTTCTTCCGCACCAACCGGATCGGAATTTTCTCACCATCCTGATGACGGGTGATGGATCCGCGATCGCTGGTCGCGGACGCTGGTTCGCCTTGGAGGGGGCCTGGGTCTGGCGCTGGAAAGACTGGATCGACCGCCGCTTCATGCGGCTTTTCTCCGATTTCCGGCGTTGATCATGCCCCATCGGCGTCAAATGGGTGGCAAGTCCTTGGCCGAGAAGGCAAATCCCTTGCTTACCGAAGCACCCGCCCGGCCACGGCATCGAGTTTCGCCACAAGGACCGGATCGCGCGCCTCGGGCGCCGTAATGATGGCAAAATCGAGCGCCCGGTGCGAGCCGACGGGGCATTCTTCCCGCTCTGCCGGGAAATCCGCTGCCAGTTCCGCCAGCACGCGCCGCGCCGCCAGCGTGTTTTCGTGCACCTGATGGATGACCAGTTCGACGCTGACATTGGCATGGTCCGGGTGCCAGCAATCAAAATCTGTCACCATGGCGCACATGGAATAGGTGATCTCGGCTTCCCGGGCGAGCTTGGCTTCGGGCATCGATGTCATGCCAATGATGTCGTAGCCGAGCCCCTTGTAGAAGAGGCTCTCGGCTCGTGTCGAGAATTGCGGGCCCTCCATGCAGACAGCAGTTCCCCCCTCGCGAATTGTGATCCCGGCGCGGCGCGCAGCCTCGGCCACCCGGCGGCTGAGTCTCGGTCCGAAAGGATCCCCGAAGGCGACATGCGCCACGCAGCCATTGCCGAAAAAGCTGCTCTCTCGGGAAAATGTGCGGTCGACCAGTTGATCGGGGACAACAAACACGCCCGGGGCCAGATCTTCCTTGTAGGAGCCGACCGCCGAAAAGCTGACAATATCCGTGACGCCAACCCGCTTGAGCGCATCGATATTCGCGCGGTAGTTGATCCCGTCGGGGGAAAGGCGGTGCCCCTCGCCATGGCGGGGCAGGAAGACCAGTTCGGTCGTGCCGATCCGCCCGAACCGCAATGCGGCCGAGGGTTGCCCCCACGGCGTCTGGACCATCTCCTCCCGTCGATCCTCCAGCCCCGGCAGATCATAAAGACCTGAACCACCGATCACGCCAAGCCGAGCCTTCATGGAAATATCCTTGTGTTTGGGGATGCAATCGGCGTGTTGAAAGCCGTCGTGGATCGGGATCTACCAGCGGAGCCACAGGTGCCCGGCCAGGGAGCCGACAACAGCGACGATGACAGCGGCAAGTGAATACCAGGCCGCCACGAAGCTGGTGCTGTCTTCCGTGCAGTAGAGACCATAGGCCACGATGGCCAACCCGGCCGAGGCAAGACCCGCGAGTGCTCCGGCAGAGGCCGGATGGGATGTTGCACCCGCCCGCAAGGCCATCAGGGACGTGACCAGCGGCATAGCGGCCAGAAGCGGGATGACGGTCAGGCAGGAAATGATGCTCTTCCCCAGCATCCGGCTGAGGAACCCCTCTTGCCCCCATGTCGCAAGATCAACCGCCAGGAGAAGCGATAGGGGCAGAAGAACAGCAGCAAGGGCAGCAAGCCCCCGGGCGATCGAGGCCTCCGGGCGCAGGAGCGTGCGGGTGCCCATGAGCGCGGCGATGGCAACAACCAGCCCAAGACCGGTCTTGACGAGTGTCGGCATCGCGCCTGTCGACGTCAGATCTGTCCTGATCCCCACCAGACCAAGAAAGATGATGCCCGTGGCAAGCGCGGCGACGGGCAGCCAGATCAGCAGGCGCCGGCTGGCTCTCGGGGGTTTGACGGCGAGATCCTCGGCCAGCCAGTCGATGAGTTTCTCAGTCTGCATGTCGGCTCTTCCCGAACATTTTTCCAAGCCGTTTCAGGGAGCGGTGAAGCGCAACGCGCACGGCGCCCTCGCTCATGCCGAGTTCCGCACCGACATCTGCAGAAGAACGGCCAACCATGATGATCTGCTCGACAAGCTTGCGCTGTTTCGCATCCAGCGCATTCAGGATTCTCGCACTATCAAGCGTGCTGTCACGCCTCTCGTCCGGCGCGGCCAGCGCTTCACTCATCGTGTCGATATCCACCTCGACCCTGAACCCGGACTTGCGAAGGGCGTCGATCGCCTTGTAGCGCGCAACGGCATTGAGCCAGGGCAGGAAGGGAAACGAAGGGTCCCATGTCGCGCGTTTGAGATGAACGGCAAGCAGCGTTTCCTGTACGATGTCCTCGAGATCCGCCAGGCCTCGCCCGGAACGCATGAGCAGGGGGCGCACAACGCCGCGAAGATGCGGCGCAACCGCACCAAGAAGCGTCTTGTAGGCGCCCACATCACCGTCAAGGGCCTGACGCATCAGGTTGCTCCATTCCTCTTCTTTTCCCGCCGGTCTTTTATGCACGCGACTTCCTGATATTCGGACCCAGACTCCCATCCGTTACAGGATAGCCGGACAAGCCAACAAATTGCTTTTTTGTGATCCCGGCGGGCTGCCATCACAGCAATGTGTGCCCTCGGGCATGACAGTTGATTGGCACTCGGGGCGGATCGTCCCCTATGGGTGGCGCCAGTTCTGCTGAGCCAACGGGCGGCGAAGCCCATTCCAGATCGAAAGGCCTTTTCCATGTCGGATATCATTCCCGTCATCCCGCGACTTCCGGCACCGGATCTTGAGGTGGTCCTGACAGGTTCCGGCGGGGCGCATTTCTCGCTGGCCGACGAGGCGCCCGAAACATTCACGCTGGTTGTCTTCTATCGGGGCTATCACTGCCCGATCTGCCGTACCCAGCTGAAGGAGCTGGAAGCCAACCTGCCGGAATTCGAGAAGCGTGGAGTGTCTGTCGTCGCGGTTTCCTCCGACTCGGGCTACAAAGGCAAAGGCTGAATGGAACTTGCCGCATTTGCGCCTTGGCTATGGCCTCGACCTCAACATGGCCCGGCGCTGGGGCCTCTATGTCTCGGCAGGGCGGGGGGTCACCTCGATCGGTGTCGAGGAGCCAGCCCTGTTCTCGGAGCCGGGTCTTTTCCTCATCCGCCCGGACCGCACCGTCTATTTCGCCTCGGTCCAGTCGATGCCCTTTGCCCGTCCTCACTTCACCGACATTCTCGCGGCGATCGACTTCGTGGTCGCGAAATCATACCCGGCGCGGGGCGAGGTCACCACCCTTGCTTGACCCGTCTTCCGGATTACCGACAATCCGGAAGCCTCTGCGCTTCCGGACATTGACCATGGGCATTGGTCTCGCGACGCTGATCGCGGCCAGCCCATTCTTGCCCTGGTCGAGCCGGGCAGCGGCTCAATCCAGCAATGTCGCGCCATATGCCCCGCTGCCGGATACCGAGATCAGTGCTTCCGGCCCGTTCAAGGCATGGCTGATCCAGCCGACCACCCGATACAATCATGGGGTTCTCGGCGATGCCGTGGAAGCAGGCGGCTTCGTGGTCGAGCATGGTCGAAAACGCCTGGTCTTTACACTTCCGTCCGAGGCGGTTTTCGAGGACAGGCGTGTCCGGCTTGCCGATCTTGATGGCGACGGCGTCCCGGAGGCAATCATCGTCAAGGCCTATCTGGAGCGAGGCGCCGCGATCGCGGTCTACCGCATCCTGAAGGACCGTATCGAACCGCTGGCGGAAAGCCCTGCGATCGGCACCCGCAATCGCTGGCTCAATCCGTTGGGCATTGCCGACTTTACCGGCTCGGGCGAACAGATGATCGCAGCGGTGATTACCCCGCATCTCGCCGGATCGCTGAGGCTTTACCGACTGAGAGCGGGGACACTCGAGGAAGTGGCACGGATTGAAGGGTATACCAACCATATCCTGGGCAGCCGCGACCTTGATCTCGGACGCATTGTCCGGCTCTCGCGCCGCAATCCTCCGCTCGTCATTGTTCCGACACGTGACCGGAATGCCCTCGCGATGGTCAGCTTCAGAGATGCGAGCCCGCGCATCGTCAGGCAATGGTCCATCAACGCCCGGATTGACGGCTTGCGTATCGAAAACGGTTCCCGCGTGAAGCTCTCGACATCATCCGGGGTTCGGATGGTCGAGCTTGCCGAATGAAGGGACGCGGTTAGCGCCCGAGGCCTTCGCTTGTTGCGATCGACCGTTGCAATGACCTCCAGAAGGCCGGCATGCCTCTGCCGCCCTGAACCCGGGGAATCCGGAAACACCCGGACCGGCGCCCGCTTCCGGATGGTCCGCGGGCCGTAGGGCCGGACGGCTCGGCGCGGAATGACGGCGCCGCTCAGCGCTCCTTCACCGTCGTGAGGATGAACATCGAGCGTGTCGCCGCGACGCCCGGCACCTTCTGGATGCCGTCGAGCATGATCTCCGAGAAATGGGTCATGTCCCGCGCGGTGATCTCGACCATGACGTCGCAATCCCCGGAGACGATCCAGCAATTCTTGATCCCCGGCAGCCGGGCGAGGGATTCCGCGACATAGGCCGCCGGCACCTGGGGTTCGCGCTGCACCGAGGCCAGCACCCGCACCGCCTCGCCGATTGCCTGCGGCTCGATCCGGGCATGGTAGCCCCGGATGACCTTCGCATCCTCGAGCCGCTTGATCCGGCGCGATATCGCGGAATGCGACAGCGGGATCCGGGCCGCAAGGTCGAGATTGCTGAGGCGGGCCTCCGCCTGCAGCGCCCTCAGGATCTGGTGGTCGAAATCGTCGAGGTCGAGAGTCATTGCAAGGTCTTTTCCGGACAGGCCGGCCCTTCCGGGACCGGAGCACATAATTTGCACAGATTATCCTGAATTTGCAAAAACTTCGACATTTTCCGCTTTTTCCGCGCTTATCTTGCGCTCAATTGGCCAGTTTGGCAGACTCCCTCATGCCCCGAGGAGATGGAGAAACCACCATGGCCAAGTCTGACAGTTCAAGGACCGACAGCTCGAAAACCTACCGCGAGACCAGCCTCGGGCAGCACGCACTGCATAACGAGACGCTGATGCTCGGCTATGGCTATGACCCTGCCTTGTCCGAAGGGTCGGTGAAGCCGCCGGTCTTCCTGACCTCGACCTTCTGTTTCCCGAGCGCCGATGCCGGCCGCGAATTCTTCGACATCGCCTCCGGCCGTTCCGCCGGCAAGAACGATGTCGATGGCGGACTCGTCTATTCGCGCTTCAACCATCCGAATGCCCAGATCGTCGAGGAGCGCCTCGCCCTGTTCGAGAAGGCCGATGCCGGCGCCGTCTTCGCCAGCGGCATGGCGGCGATCGCCACGATTCTCTTCGCCCATTGCCGCCCGGGCGACGTGATCCTGCATTCGACGCCGCTCTATGGTGGCACCGACACGCTGGTGCACAAGGTGCTGCCGCAATTCGGCATCATCGCCCTGCCGGTCGCCGACCCGAATGATCCCGCCGGCCTCGAGGCGGCGATGATTGCGGCGGAAGCCCGCGGCCGGCTTGCCATGCTCTACCTGGAGACGCCCTCGAACCCGCTGGCCACGCTGGCGGATATCGGCCTCTCGGCCCGGCTGGCGGAAGCCTCCGCCCGGCGCCAGCAGCACCGGCCGCTGGTCGTGGTCGACAATACGCTGCAGGGTCCGGTCTTCCAGAACGCCATCCGCGCCGGCGCCGACCTCTCGCTCTATTCGCTGACCAAATATGTCGGCGGCCATTCCGATCTCATCGCCGGCGGTGTTGTCGGCAACCGGATCGCCATGACGCCGGTCCGCAGCCTGCGCGCCCTGATGGGCGGCAGCCTCGACCCGCATTCCTGCTGGATGCTGTCGCGCTCGCTCGAGACCGTGACCCTCCGGATGGAGCGCGCAGCTTCGAACGCCATGACGATCGCCCGCTGGCTCGAACGCCACAAGGCCGTGCGGCAGGTCCATTTCGCCGCCCTCGCGCCGCAAGGCAGCGTGCAGCACCGCATCTACACCACGCAATGCACCGGGCCAGGCTCGCTGATGTCCTTCGATGTCGGCACCCGGGAAAAGGCCTTCCGCGCGCTGGACCGGCTGCGCATCGTCAAGCTGGCTGTGAGCCTTGGCGGCACGGAATCGCTCGCCTGCCACCCGTCAACCACCGTGATTTCCGGCGTTGCGCCGGAAACGCGCGAGGCCATGGGCGTGACGGAAGGGTTGATCCGCCTTTCCGTGGGGATCGAGCATGTCGACGACCTGATCGCCGATCTCGATTATGCCCTCGCCGATTGAGGGATGAACCGGCGGGCGCCGTACAGGCGCCCGCGCTATCAGTTGATCAGTCGGGCCTTCGCCATCACCGACCGGAACATCATCTCCGTCGCCTGCGAGATTTCGCCCGGCGTGGTGGCGAAATAGGCATATTCCGGCAGCGTGGCGCAATCGCGCATGGTCTGGCGGATGACCGGCTTCAGCATCGACTGGATCTGCACGAAGCGGGTATCGGTCGAGCCCGGCGGCGTGATGTATTCGGTATTGAGCGTCGCAACCGTGATGCCCTTGTTCTTGAAACCGTCGCATACCTTGGAGTCGATCGCCTGCGAGCGTTCGGAACCCCAGTAGAAGCCCGGATTGTTGACCGTGAAATTCGTATCCGGGCTCCATTGCCCCCAGTAATTGCAGATATTCTTTTTCTTTCCGTCCACCCAGGCATCCTTGCACTGGCTGTACTCGTTGACATTGCCCTCGACGCCGTCGGTCATCAGAAGCAGCATGACCTTCGGCGAAGCTGCCGTCTTCCCGTCACCGCTGGCCGGGATCTTCTTCAGCAGGTCCTTCATCGCCACCGTGAAGTTCGACCCGGCGCCGGCAACATCCATTTCCATATTGTTCACGGCAGTCTTGACCGTGGACAGGCTGGCGCTTTCCTTCTGGACCTCGGTCAGCGTGTTGCTGAACTTGTAGACCGCGAAGCGGAACTGGTCCGGCAGCTTGGCCATGGTGCCGGCCTCGTCGATGACATCGGAAAGCGCCGAGCGGACAATGTCGAACCGGGTCTTGGCCCCGATCTTCTTGGCGCAGACCGGCGTGGCGCGGCCGTCATCCCAGCCCCCGGTGGCCTTGCAATCCGGGTTGAACATCGGAACTTTCCAGCTCAGCGTGTGGCAGGCAAAGGCGCAGCCAAGCTTGCTGTTCATCAGCGTCTGGTCCGTGGTGCTGGCGCCGATCCCCATGGAACCGGACGCATCGGCCAGCACATAGACGCTGACAAAGAGTGGCGGTGCGGAGGACGCGCCGGCGCAACCGCCGAAATCCATGGTCGCAAACCCGGCAATCGCCACGGCCATGGTCTTCTGCGTGCCCGAAAAGCACACATTGGCGATGACGGCGTTGTTCTTGAGGGTGATTTCGTAGGTGGCACTGGCCATGGCGCCGTCGAGGCCGGCGACGGACATCAGCGACTCGAAAGTTGCCTTGGCAATCTTCTCGCTCTCGATCTTCTGCTGCTCCCAGGAATAGGTTGGCTTCACAACCGATTCTGCAACGGCAGAAAGCGCGGCGGCATCGGCGATGCTCTGCACCTTGGCCCGCGTGCCGGCAACCGTCGCAAAATCAACCGAAGCCCCGAGCAGCCCGATCACCGGGATCATCGACAACGAGAAGGTTGTCGCCACCGAACCATGCCGGCTGGCCCGGAATCGTTGAACGGTGCGGGAAATAAGTCGGGACAGGGCGGTCATGAAAGCAACTCCTTGCACGCCAAGAAGAGGTACAAGGGAACGGCTAATCAGCATTTAATCGGATCGCAGAAGCAACAATTCGAGCAATGATGCCTTCCAAAGCCTGAAACAACCCGATTGCATTTGAAGCAATCACCGGGGCTTTACCGCACGTTCCCGGCGCGGCATGGTCGCGCGGAGGAATCAAGCCGCATGCAACCCGGTCCCGCCGATCTCGACAATGCTGCCGGCCCTGCGGAATGGGCGCGCGCCATGACCGATCCCGCCGCCTTTGCGGCGGAGCAGGAACAGCTCGGCCATGTCTGGACCTTCCTCGGTGTTGCCGGCGAGATCCCGGTGCTGAATGACTGGTTCACCGCCACCTTGGGCGGCAGGTCGATCTTCGTGCAGCGCTTTGAATCCGGGCTCCGCGCCTACGAGAACAGATGCGCCCACCGCTTCTATCCGCTCCGCATTGGCAAGACCGGGAACGGCCCTGTCGTCTGCGGCTTCCATCACTGGCGCTACAATGCCGAAGGGCGCGCCCTCGGCATTCCCAAATGCATCGAGATGTATGGCCGGACCCCGCGCGACATTGATGCCCGCCTCCTCGAGGTCGAACTGGCGCAATGCGGCGACCTCATCTTCGGACGCTTCCCGGGCCGGCAGCATTGCTCGCTGGCGGAATGGCTTGGCCCCGGCCATGATGTGCTTTCCCGGTTCGGGACAGGAATCGCCAGGCCGGATAGCTTCAGCAGGGAGGTTGACGCCCACTGGAAGCTGCTGATGAACATCTCGCTCGACGACTACCATATCGTCGCAGTCCATCCGACCAGCTTCGGCAAGGCGGGCTACCTGCCGCCGGATATCATCCATTACGCGCATTTCAACACGCACAGTGCCTATCTGCCCGGCGGCTCGCCCGGCACATTGGAGGCTGTCGCGGCAGCATGCCGCGAGGGCACGTACCTTCCCGAGCGCTACCGTATCTTCCAGTTCTTCCCCGGCCTGATTGTCGCGTTGATCAAGGCCATGGACTATATGGGCGACTCCTACTGGTTCGTGCTGTTCCAGCATCTCGAGCCCATCGGTCCGGGGCGGACGCGTTCGACCACCCGCACTGTCCCCCTGCCATTCCGGCGCAAGGCGGGCCGTGTCCGCACGACCATTCGGGCCATGACGATGCCCTGGATGCGGCTGGGTTTCCGGATAAACGCCGTGCGAATCCATGGCGAGGACAACGCTGCCTGCGAGCAATTGCAGCGGATTGCGAGCCAGGCCGGCGCCCAGCCGATCCTGTCGCGGCAGGAAGCGCGCGTCGGCTGGTTCGAGGCGGATTATGCCCGCCTCATGGCCGGACAGCTCGAACCCACAGGCCGCATCGAGACGTTTTCCGGGCTCGACGGCTAGGACGTATCCTCATCGATCGCTCCCGTCTGTGAGTATGCGTCATGATCACATCCGCGTGAGCGGAAAGACCCCGACGCGCCTCTCCGCAATTCCGTCCCAATGTTACCCTATCGGCAATCCGGGTGCCGCTACACGGCGTATATTGCGCTGCACCATGCTGCCTGGACGGCTGGCACGGGATCACCGGATGACTGCGAACGCGAACGCCCTGTCGAGCACACGGGACTTGCGGATTGATTTCTTCCGCGGGCTTGCGCTTGTCATGATCTTCGCCAACCACGTCCCTGGAAATCCGCTGAGCGCCTTCACCCAGCGCAACTGGGGGCTGTCGGATTCTGCCGATGTCTTTGTCCTGCTCGCCGGCATCTCCTCCGCTCTGGCCTATGGCCGCTTCTTCGATCGTGGCGCCGCCGGCGCAGGCGTGATGGCGGTCTTCTCCCGCATCTGGGCGCTCTACATCATGCATCTGATGATGTTCCTGGTCATCGCGGCCCTGTGCGTCGTCGGCGCGGAACGTCTGAACGACCCGACCTATCTCGAAACGCTCGGAATCGACGTCTTCCTTCAGGCGCCGGCGGGCTTCATCGTCGATGTCCTGACGCTGCGCTTCCTGCCCGGCTATCTTGACATCCTGCCACTCTACATTGTCCTTCTGGCGATGGTTCCGGTTCTCGTCTCGCTGACGCGCCGGCATTGGCTGCTGCCGCTTCTGCTCTCGCTCGGCCTTTATGCCGGCGCCAATCTCGGCGGCCTCAACCTGCCCAATACACGCACGGCGAGCGCGTGGTTCTTCAACCCCTTCGCCTGGCAATTGCTGTTTGTGATCGGCTTCTCGCTCGGCCGCGCCATCCAGGGGCATGCCCCTGTCGGCCGGATCGGCCCTGGCATACGGCGGGTTCTGGCGGCTCTGGCCGCCATCGTCACGCTGGCCGGCATCGTGCTCGCCGCGCCCTGGCGCGAGATCGACGGCCTCGAGAACGCGTTCCTCGTCAACCCGGCCCTGCTCGGCGCCTTCAGCAAGACGAATTTCCACCCGACCCGGCTGCTCGACCTGATGGCCAAGTTCTGGCTTGTGCTGGTCCTCGTCCCGGCCGCAAGCCCCTGGCTGCGTTCGGCCGTTGCCGCGCCTTTGGTCTGGATGGGCCAGCATTCGCTGGAAGTCTTCGTGCTCGGCAATGTCCTCGCTGTCGCGGGCGGCATCCTCGCCACGGCCTATGGCTTCCACCCCTGGTTGATGGTCGCGATCAATGCCGTCGGCATCGGCGCGATGCTCGGCCTTGCCGCCCTGCTCGAGTGGCGGAGAACCGCGATGGCCAGTCTGGCCGCGCGGCCGCGCGCCATGCCGGTTGCGGCAGAGTGAGAGCCATGCGAACCTGCCTGTCCATGAAGGGACCCTTGTTCGCCTCCATCCTCGCTGCCACTGCCCTCGGCGCCCTGCCGGCCCTTTCCCAGGCCCCGAAACCACAGGTGCAGCGTGTTGCCCAGCCGGCAACCCTTTCGAGCCTGGGCACGCCCGTGGATTTCGAACTGCGCGTGGCGAGCCAGCCGCTGGCGCTCATCCAGGCCTCGGATGGCACGATCTGGTTTGCAGCCTATACATTGGGCGCGCTGGGCCGGATCGACCGTACCACCCGCGAGATCACCTATTTCCCGCTTGGCACCGGCTCGCGCCCGTACGGGCTCGTCGAGGCGCCGGACAAGTCGATCCTGGCGGTTGACCGTGCGCTGAACGTGCTGCACCGCCTCGCCCCGGCCAATGGCGAAGTCACCCGCATCGGCATGCCGGCTGACCTGCCCTTCCTCGATCTGTCCAGCCTTCGCCTCGACAGCGAGGGGCGGATCTGGTTCAGCGGCGCGTCGGGCTGGCTCGGCAGCCATGATCCGCGCACCGGCACCACGGACGTCTCCTCGCACGAGGATCTGCAGGGCCTGACGCTCTCTGCAGCCTCGCCGACGGGCTCGATCTGGTTCGTCGCCGGCAAGTCCGGCCGCATGATCCGCATCGACCCTGCCCGCTCGCGGTTTGACAGCGCCGTCATCCCGCCGGAAGCGCAGGGGATCCGCAGCATGGCCGTCAGCCCCTCCGGCGAGGTCTGGCTGTCGGCCATGAAGAGCCAGACCCTTGTACGCTATGCCGGCCGAGCAGCCTGGATGACCGCCAAACTGCCCTGGCCCGAAAGCCGCCCGCAGGCGCTGATCGTGCGGCAGGATGGCACGATTGTCTTCGCGGATGCTGGACGTCGCAAGCTCGTGCGGTATCGTCCCGGCTTCGACCGCTTCGAGGACCTTGCCGATCTCGGCGCCGGCGGCGCCATCAAGGCGATGATCGATCTCGGGGATGGGATTGCCGTCGCGGATATGGGCGCAGACCGGATCCGCATCTATCCCGACATTCCGCCGACCCAGAACTGACGGCTGGGCCTCCAGCGCTTCCGGATCTCGAACGCAGCAGACTCAGCGTACCGGGATGCGGGTCGCGGAAATTGCCACAGGCTTGGACACGCTGCTTCCGGCAATTTGCTCGGCCAGCAGCTTGCCGGTGCAGAAATGTGCCAGCTGGGTCATGTGCAAGCCATCGGCCTGAACGAGATCGCTGGGCTTGGCCTCGTCGGTCTCGATCAGGCGCTTCATGATGGCCTGCCGATGGAAATGCATCACGCCATGCTTCTTGCCGGCTTCGGTGATCGCCGCCTGCATGACGGGTGTGTCCCGATCCCGGTCCACCAGCGGCGACACTTGCAGATCGACAAGGACAACAGGAAGTTTGGCCTTCCGGAAGGTCTCGAGTGCCGCTTCCATCCGCGCGATCGCACCGTCAACACCGTCCATCTGCAGCACGTCATTGACGCCGAGCTGCCAGACAACGAGATCCGGCTTGAGGTTCAGGACATCGCGCTCGATCCGGTCAACCATTTTCGGAATGGTCTCGCCGCCCTTGCCCTTGTTGACCACCTCGACCGGAGTCAGCATTTGCCGGGCGAGCTCACGTTCCATCACGCTGGCGAAGAGCTGGTCGCGCGGCATGTCCGGCGTGCCCTCCACCGAGGAAGACCCCAGAGCCACGATGCGGATGGGTTCGCCGAGATCGACCTTTTCCTGGAGGACCGGCAAGCTTTTCTCGAGGCCGGCAACGGCCTTGGCCTTGCTGCAGCGCTCGACGGCCATGCCGGCAAGGGCAGATCCACACAGGATCGAGGCCCCGATGGCGAGGCGAACCATACCATTCCGGAAGATCACCCGGCCAGACACCGCCACAGACCCCCTGCTCTTGGCCAGGCAACAACACGACCTGATAAGCCTGACCAGGGAAAGAATGGCGTTAAAGGCCTCGCGAGTCCAGCCGGCCCGGCCATGACATGATGCCCCAACCCGGAGGCGATATTGAAAGCCCGGCCCTTACTGCGATGATCGCCAGGCCCACTCGATCCAGCCCGGGTCAAAATCATGACCGCCCGGATGCAGGCAGAAGAGAAGAGATGCGCCTTCGCACGCGGAATTCCGCGCGCAGACCAGCGCGCCATGCCGTTCGGTTCGCTGTTCCGGCGCCGGGCAGCTGGATCGTGCACGGAACTGGGTCAGCGCGCGGAAGACATCGCCCTGATGGAAGGCTCCGCCACGGATGGGACGCCCCTCCAGCGGAACGGTCCGATCGGCAACACCATGAATATGGGTGAGCGGCACGATCGGCGAGGAACAACGATCCGGCTGCGGCCGCCAATAGGTGCCGGCGATCGCGAGATACCGGATCGCGGGGTCGCCGGCATGGCAGGCCAGGTTCCAGACCATGGCCGCCCCCTGGCTGAAGCCGCTGATCAGGATACGCTTGCGATTGACCGGGTAACGCCGGCCAAGATCCTCCATCATGGCCGAGTGGAATCGGAATTCATCGCGCTCCTGAGCCGGCGAACCGGGATGCGACCATGTGTTGCCCAGACCCTGTGGAAAGGCCAGGAGGATTCCCTCACGCCGCGCAATGGACCGGAGATCCTCCCGGGCGAGCAGATCGGCGGCGGTTTCGCGGAAACCATGGAAGTGGACAAGGACCGGCCATCCCTCGGGCGGTGCGGATGCGCCCTCTGGCTGCCAGACCCGATAGGTCCCTTCCGGGATCCGGCATTCACCGGCCGCATCGCAGCCCGGCCCGGCCCAGAGAGGCCCGGACAGGCAGGCGAGAAGCGCGAGCAAGGCAAGGCGCGGTGCGAAACGATTCCTCATGCCGTCACGCTGCCATGCCGCGCGCCGCCTGTGACCTCACAAGGTGGTGAGGCGCCTGACTGGCGGTTTCAGGCAGCGCGGACCGTCTGGAGGAAGCGCTGGACCTCGGAGCGCATGGTCTCGGCCTGCC
>NZ_JARJNS010000008.1 GCF_030143245.1 Rhabdaerophilum sp. SD176
CCGCGAGGCCGCCGAGGCCAGAGCCTGCGCGCTCTCGTCGGTCGTCCGGACGCTGGCCACCGCATCGGCGGCCGCCTTGGTCGATTCCGCAAGGATCCGCGAGATCTCGCCCGCCGTGCCCGAAAGTTCCTCGCCGGCTGCTGCAAGGCCATGGAAGGTCGTGCTGGTCTGCGTCGCGGCCGCAGCCACCGTCGAGGCTTCCATGGTCGTGTGCTTGGCGGCCTGTGAAAGCTCGTTCGCTGCGGCTTCCAGCTGGTTGGCTGCCGAGGAGATGGTCAGCACCACGGAATCAGCATTGCGCTCGAAGCTCGAAATCTCGGCATCGACGCGCGACTGGCGTTCCCGCTCGTCCAGCCGCCGGGCCCGTGCCTCGGCTTCCGCCTGCTGGTTCTGCGCCAGCGCATCCCGGAACACCTGCAATGCCCGGGCAATCACGCCGATTTCGTCGCGGCGCTCCACGCCCTTGATCGCCGTATCGAGCTGCCCGGCCGCGATCCCTTCAACCGAGCCTGTCAGCTGGCGCACCGCCCGCGACAGGCTCCGGCCGAGATACAGCGCGAACAGGCCGAACATCGCCGCAAGGGGGAGAAGCTTCAGCAGGACCGAGCGAACCTCGCGCCACAAGGCAGCATCGACATCATCCACATGCAGGCCGGCATTGATGAAGGCATCGACGCCCTCGAGGCGCAGGTTGTAGGAGATCTTCAGGCTCTCCTCCTCCGCACCGGGCTTTTTCCAGTAATATTCGGTGAAGCCCTTGCCCTGCTGCCGGACGACGCGGATGAAATCCTGCACCATCAGGAAGCCGTTCCGGTCTTTCATGTCGATGATGTTCCGGCCCTCGAGATCCCTGCGGACCGGGTGCAGGAGCATCTCGCCGCGCAGGTTCAGCACGAAGAGGTAGTTGGAGCCCTCGAACCGCGCATGGCGCAGCGCCTCCAGCCCCGCCTTCATCGCATCGTAATCGGTGATACCATCCGCCTTCCCGCGATC
Organism: Rhabdaerophilum sp. SD176; assembly: GCF_030143245.1. GTDB lineage: Bacteria > Pseudomonadota > Alphaproteobacteria > Rhizobiales > Beijerinckiaceae > Rhabdaerophilum. Next base: position 994 of record NZ_JARJNS010000008.1, read on the forward strand.
CAGCATGCCTTTGAACAGGGTACCGCCAGCCTCGACGATATGCTGGATTTCAGCCCGCTTCTGGTCGAGCATGGCTGAACGCATCTGGGCAAAACTGAGGACAAGTGTGGCAAGGCCCAGAAGAATGGCTGCAAGCGCGAGCAACACGAAAATCTTCGTGATCGAAACGGATCTCAACATGACTTCAACTCTGGATTTTAAAAAATAGGACGGTGCTTAAACATCCTCGTTCTCGCATGTATACATTAATCAATTGCAAATCGGCCTTGGGCGGTTGACCCTCCGTGTCCGCGCCAGGCCGAACGAAAAAGACCCGCCGTTTCCGGCGGGCCTTCTGAATGCGTCGGGGGGAGACCGCCGCAACCGGGAGCGAAGACAACTCAACCCATGGTGGGGATCACGAAGCTCGCGCCATCCTTGATGCCTGAAGGCCAGCGCGAGGTGACGGTCTTCGTCTTGGTGTAGAAGCGGAACGCATCCGGCCCGTGCTGGTTGAGATCGCCGAAGGAAGAGCGCTTCCAGCCGCCGAACGTGTAATAGGCCAGCGGCACGGGGATCGGCACATTGACGCCGACCATCCCGACCTCGACCTTCGCCGCGAAATCGCGCGCGGCATCGCCATCGCGCGTAAAGATGGCAACGCCATTGCCATATTCATGGTCGTTGCAGAGGCGAAGCCCCTCTTCATAATCCTTCGCGCGCACCACCGAGAGCACCGGCCCGAAAATCTCTTCCTTGTAGATCCGCATGTCCGGCGTCACCTCGTCGAAGAGGCAGCCGCCCATGTAGAAGCCGTTCTCGTAGCCCTGCATGGAGAAGCCGCGGCCATCGACCTTGAGCTTCGCGCCTTCCTGTACGCCGAGATCGACATAGCCCTTGATGCGCTCGAGAGCCGCCTTGGTGACGACCGGGCCGAAATCGGCGCTGGAATCGGTCGAGGGGCCGATCTTGAGGCTCTCGACACGGGGGATCAGCCGGCGCACCAGCTCGTCCGCCGTCTTCTGGCCGACGGGCACCGCCACCGAAATCGCCATGCAGCGCTCGCCCGCCGAACCATAACCGGCTCCGATCAGCGCATCGACGGCCTGATCCATATCGGCATCCGGCATGATGACCATGTGGTTCTTCGCGCCGCCGAAGCATTGCACGCGCTTGCCGTTCGAGCAGCCGCGGCCATAGATGTATTCGGCGATGGGGGTCGATCCGACAAAGCCGATCGCCTTGATATCCGGATGGTCGAGGATGGCATCGACCGATTCCTTGTCGCCGTTGACGACATTGAAAATGCCTGCCGGCAGGCCGGCTTCGAGGAACAGCTCGGCCAGCCGCATCGGCACGCCCGGATCGCGCTCCGACGGTTTGAGGATGAAGGCATTGCCGGCGGCGATCGCCGGGCCGGCCTTCCAGAGCGGGATCATCGCCGGGAAGTTGAACGGCGTGATGCCGGCCACGACCCCGAGCGGCTGGCGCATCGAATAGATGTCGATGCCCGGGCCCGCGCCCTCGGTATATTCGCCCTTCATCATCTGCGGCGCGCCGATGCAATACTCGATCACCTCGATGCCGCGCTGGATATCGCCCTTCGCATCGGCAACCGTCTTGCCATGCTCGCGGGCGAGGATATCGGCCAGTTCGTCATTGGCCTTGGCCGCGAGTTCGAGGAATTTCATCAGGACGCGGGCGCGGCGCTGCGGATTGGTGGCGGCCCAGGCCGGCTGCGCGGCCTTGGCATTGGCCACCGCCGCGGCGAGTTCCGCCTTCGAGGCCAGCGCAACCGTGCCACGAACCGAGCCGTCCATCGGCTGGAAAACCTCGGCGGTCCGTCCGGAAGTGCCGGCAACGCGCTTGCCGCCGATGAAATGCCCGTAGGTGATCATGTCTCGTCCTCTCTTCAATCAGATGGCGTAACGGTCGGCGGTCTCGCGCAGGGCAGCGCGAGCCTCCGCCCAGAATTGGGAAACGAGATCGGCCGTGCGGCCCTCGCGTAACGCATGCACGCCCTGCCCCGCCCAGAGCGAGAGCATGTCCGACCGGCCGGCCTTGGCATTGGCGGCCCGCAATTCCTGCGTGAGCGCGTTCTGGATCGGATAGGGCGGGATCTCGGCCTCGCGCATCTCGCGCATGAAGCGGTTCTCGATGCCCCGGGCATGGCGCCCGGAAAAGGCGCGGGTCAGCCGGACATCATCGGCCTTGCGCCCCACGAGGGCCGCTCGCCAGGGCGCCGAGATGGTGGATTCCTCAGCCAGCAGGAACGCTGTGCCCATCTGCACCGCATCGGCACCAAGCTGGAGCATGGCCGCGATGCCGCGCCCGTCCATGATGCCGCCAGCTGCAATGACCGGCAGGGGAACGGCGGCCTTGATCGCGGGAACCAGGGCGGCAATGCCGATCAGGCTCTCCTCGACCGGCCGGAGAAAGGTGCCGCGATGCCCGCCCGCTTCCATGCCCTGGGCGAGGATCGCATCCGCGCCGACGCCATGCCAGGCCTCGGCCTCGGCCACGGTGGTGGCGGTGCCGATGATCCTGGTGCCAGCCGCCTTCAGCCGGGCCGCCTGCTGGGCAGAGAGAATGCCGAAGGTGAAACTGGCGGCCGGCGGGGCGGCTTCGACGAGCGCATTGAACTGGCTTGCGAAATCTTCCGCCCATTTGTTCGGGATCGCCTGTTCCGGCAGGCCCAGCTCCGCCCGCCACGCGACCAGCTGCGCCATGGCGCGTGCCACCTGCCCCGGATCGGGCAGGGCCGGCTCAAGGACGAAGAGATTGGCGCTGAAGGGCCGGCCGCCGAGATCGGCCTTCATCCGGGCAACCTGCTCGAGGATCGCATCCGCCGACGACCCGGCAAGGGCCAGTGCGCCCAGCGCACCGGCACGGCTCGCCTCGCGCGCCATATCCGGCCCGGAAGCGCCCAGCATAGGCGACTGGAAAATCGGCAGGTCCTGTCCGAACATGATGTTCCCGCTTTCGTGCACCATCGCTCTCGCATGCGGTTTTTCGCAACTCAATCCTTGAGTTTGCGACCCCGATCTGCAAATTTTCGGCCACCATCATCAGCCAGAAAGCACGAACCGGATGGATTGGGACAATGTCAGGGCCTTCCTCGCCGTGGCGCGGCAGGGCCAGTTCCTCGGCGCGGCCCGCTCGCTGCGGATCAACCAAGCGACGATCGCCCGGCGGGTCACCGCCCTCGAGCAGGACCTGCAGGCCACCCTGTTCGAGCGCTCGACCACGGGCGTGAACCTCACCGAGGCCGGCCGCACCCTGCTCGCCCATGCCGAGCGGATGGAAAGCGAGATGCTGCAGGCCGAGGCTGATCTGCGCCAGCAGGATATCCATCTCGCCGGCACGGTGCGGATCGGCGCGCCGGATGGCTTCACCACCTATTTCCTCGTCCCCGCGCTGAAGGATCTCGTCGAACGGCACCCGCTGCTCGATATCCAGCTCGTGCCGATGCCGCTCGCCGTCAGTCTTGCGCGGCGCGATGTCGATATCGCCATCACGATCGAGGAGCCGGAAGCCGGCCGGATCGTCGCCCGCAAGCTCACCGAATACAGCCTCGGCATTTTCGGCGCCCGCACCTATCTCGACCGACAGGGCCGCCCGGCGCGGCTGGAAGATCTCGATGGCCACCGCCTGATCGGCTATGTCGAATCCTATGCCCTGCCCTCGGCCATGGCCTATGTGAGCGATCTGTTCGGCGGCAGGCGCACAGCTTTCGAATGCGCCAGCGCGGTCGGCCAGGTCGAGGCCGTGCGGGCCGGCATGGGGCTGGCGGTGCTGCATCATTTCATCGCGGCCACCGTGCCCGATCTCGAGCCCGTCCTGCCGCAGCGCCATGCCCGGCGGGCCTATTGGCTGTCGATCCACGAGGATGTCCGCGCGCTCGGGCGCATCCGCGCGGTGATCGACCATATCGCCGCCGTCACGCAGGCCCGACGTGCGGCCTTTCTTGCCCCGAGATGAGCAGTTTTGCTTGCGAAACAGGCAGGCCGACGCCATGCTGGAATTGGTCTGACCAATTCGTGAACACCGCGCCCGGAGTGCCCTGATGGCCGTTGCCCGTACCCTTTCCCTCAACCCGCAGGACAACCTGCTTGTTGCGCTCGAAACGATCGAGGCGGGCACAGCATTGGGCGGCGGGCTGAGTGCGACGCAACGCGTGCCGCGCGGGCACAAGCTGGCTGCCCGGCTGATCGCCGAGGGCGAGCCGGTGCTGAAATTCGGCCAGATCATCGGCTTTGCCACCGCCCCGATCCCCGCCGGTGCCTGGATCCACGAACACAACGTCGCGATGCGCGACTTCGCCCGCGACTACGCCTTCTGCGAGAATTACCAGCCGACGCAAATGGTGCCCGAGCATCGCCGCGCCACCTTCGAGGGCTATCGCCGCGCCAATGGCAAGGTCGGCACCCGGAATTATATCGGCATCCTCACCTCGGTGAATTGCTCGGCCTCGGTCGCCAATTTCATCGCCAAGGAAATCGAGCGTTCCGGCATCCTCGACGATTTCCCGAATGTCGATGGCGTCATCCCGCTGGTCCATGGCGGCGGCTGCGCGCTCGACATCAAGGGCGAGGGTTACGAGGTCCTCAAGCGCACGCAATGGGGCTATGCCACCAACCCGAATATGGGTGCGGTGCTGATGGTCGGCCTCGGCTGCGAGGGCTTCCAGATCCCGCGCTGGAAGGAAGCCTACGGCATCGAGGAGGGCGAGACCTTCCGCTCGCTGGTTATCCAGGAGGTCGGCGGCACGAAGAAAACCGTGATGAAGGGCGTCGAGGCCATCCGGGAGATGCTGCCCGTCGTCAACCGCGCGCAGCGCTCCACCCAGCCGGCCTCGGAACTGGTCCTGGCCCTGCAATGCGGCGGCTCGGATGGCTATTCCGGCATCACCGCCAACCCCGCGCTTGGCGCAGCGGTGGACCTGCTGGTGGCCGAAGGCGGCACCGGCATTCTCTCGGAAACCCCGGAAATCTATGGCGCCGAACATCTGCTGACGCGCCGCGCCGCCAGCCGCGAGGTGGGCGAGAAGCTCGTCGCCCGCATCCGCTGGTGGGAGGATTACACCGCCCGCAACCGCATGGAAATGAATAACAATCCCTCCCCCGGCAACAAGGCCGGCGGGCTGACGACCATTCTCGAGAAATCCCTCGGCGCCGCCGCCAAGGGCGGCAACACGGCGCTCACGGCCGTCTATGAATATGCCGAGCCGGTGACGGAAAAGGGCTTCGTCTTCATGGACACGCCGGGCTATGACCCCGTCGCCGCCACCGGGCAGGTCGCCGGCGGGGCGAATATCCTTTGCTTCACCACCGGGCGCGGCTCGGCCTATGGCTGCAAGCCCACGCCCTCGATCAAGCTGGCTACCAACACGCCGATCTACGAGAAGATGCTCGACGACATGGACATCAATTGCGGCGATATCCTCGATGGCGTCTCCATCGAAGCCAAGGGCAGGGAAATCTTCGACATCATCCTGCGCGTGGCTTCCGGCGAACGCTCGAAATCGGAAGCCCTCGGCTATGGCGATGCGGAATTCGTGCCGTGGACGATTGGCGCGACGATGTGAGGGGCGCGCAACCCCATGCCCATCGACACCACGATCCTCGCCACTTTCGCCCTGTTCTGGCTGGCCATCGTGCCGACGCCGGGGCCGAACATCCTTATGGTCACCCATGTCGCGATGACGCGCTCGCCGCGCCATGTGGCCCTCGCCATTGCCGGCAACATGGCGGGGATCATCCTGCTGGCCAGCCTCGCGCTACTCGGCTGGGCGGCGCTGCTTCAGGCCTTTCCATGGCTGCGCCTGGCGGTGAATATCCTCGGCGGCGCCTATCTGCTCTATGTCGGGCTGAAGCTGATCGGCCGCGCCCGCCAGCCCGCGCCGCCGATCCTGCCCGGCGAGACGCCGGCGGAGGACTGGAAGACCGTCGCGCTCGGCTTCGTCACCGCCGTCTCGAATGCGCAGGCCATCCTCTTCATCACCTCGATCTATGCGGTGACGGGCGTGCTGCAGGCCAATCTAGCGACCGGTTTCGCCACGGTGGCGATCATGGTCGCCATGAATGCGAGCTATCTCTTCCTGCTCGGCTGGCTGTTCCGCCGCGAACCGGTCCGGCGCGCCTATCAGCGCTTCCGGCGCAGCTTCGAGGGCACGGTGGGTGCCCTCTTCCTGTTCTTCGGCGGCCGGCTGATCTGGCGCGCCGTGATGCGGTGACCGGAGGCCGCCGCCTCCATCAGCGGGAGTATTCCAGCGCCCGGATCACGCCACGCAATTCGGCGAGGCCCCGCAGCCGGCCGATCGCGGTATAGCCCGGATTGGTGCGCTTGGTGGCGGCCAGGTCATCCAGCATGCGATGGCCGTGATCGGGCCGGAAGATGATGGCGTCGCCCTCGCTCCGGCGGGCATTTTCGGCGAGCAGCTTGCCAAGCACGCCGACCATGTCGACATCGCCATCGAGATGATCCGCCTCGAAGAAGGAGAGCCCGTCGCCCTCGCGCTTCGTGGCCCGCAGATGCGCGAAGCCGATGCGCGGCCCGAACCGTTCCGCCATGCCGACAAGGTCATTCGCCGCCGAGACGCCGAGCGAGCCGGTGCAGAAGCAGATGCCGTTCGAGCGGTTCGGCACCGCATCGAACAGGGCCTGGTAGTCCGCCTCCGATTTCGCGATGCGCGGCAGGCCGAAAAGCGGCCGCGGCGGATCATCCGGATGCAGTGTCAGCCGGACGCCGAGTTCATCGGCCCGCGGGCAGACGGCCTGCAGGAATTCAACGAGATGCCGCCGCAATACGGCCTCGTCGATCCCCTCGTATTCGCGGAGCTTTTCGCGAAACCGCGGGATCGTCATCGGCTCGGTCGTCGAGCCCGGCAGCGCCGAGGCAATCACCATGACGAGGTATTCGATATCCTCGGGCGAAAAGGACTCGTAGAGCGCCCGCGCCTGCGCCCGGATCTCCGGCGGGTAATCCGCCTCGGCGCCGGGCCGTTCGAGAATATGCAGCTCGAAAGCCGCGAAGCGCGGATAGTCGAAGCGGAGGGCCCGGGCGCCATTGGGCAATTCCCATTCGAGATCCGTGCGGCACCAATCGACGACCGGCATGAAATTGTAGCAGATCGTCCGGATGCCGCAGGCCGCCAGCGCTTCCATCGAGGCGATCCAGGCCGCGATCGATTCCCTGGCCCTGCCGCCCATCCGCTTCACATCGTCCGGGATCGGGATCGATTCGACCACGCTCCAGCGCAAGGGCGTGCGATGCGGCTGCGACCGCTCGATGATCGCGATCCGCTCCTCCACCTCCGCCACGGTCCAGGCCCGGCCGATCGGGATCTGGTGCAGCGAGGAGACGACATCGCTCGCCCCCGCCTGCCGGATATCATCAAGGCTGACCGGATCATCCGGCCCGTACCAGCGCCAGCCCTCGCGCAGCGTCCGGGCCGGCCGTGTCATTCGGCTCATTTCATCACTCCGAGATAACGCGGCAACCAGAGCGTGATCTCCGGGATGAAGGTGATCGCGATCAGCGCCGCGAAAAGCGGGATCAGCCAGGGCAGGATCGCCATGGTGGTCCGCTCGATCGAGAGCTTCGCCACGCGGCTGAGCACGAACAGCACCATGCCCATGGGCGGCGTCATCAGCCCGATCATCAGGTTGAGGGTCAGGATCAGGCCGAAATGCACCGGATCGATCCCGAGCTTGAGCACGATCGGCATCAGGATCGGCACCATGATCGTGATCGCCGCGATCGTGTCGAGGAAGCACCCGACGATCAGCAGCAGGATGTTGACGAGGATCAGGAAAACCCACTTGTTCTGCGTCAGCCCGAGAACGGCCTCCGACATCAGTTGTGCGGCCTGGGACACCGTAAGCAGCCAGGCGAAGATTGACCCTGCGGTGACGATGAACAGCACCGAGGCCGTGGTCTCGATCGTGTCGAACGTGGCCTTGGCCAGCGTCCGCATGGTCATGGACCGGTAGCGGACCAGCCCGAGGAAGAGCGACCACATCACCGCCGCCACGGCCGCCTCGGTGGGCGTGAACCAGCCCAGCGTCATGCCCCCGATCAGGATGACCGGCGTCATCAGCGCCATCACGGCCGAGAACTTGTAATAATAGTCGAGGGCCAGCACGATGCCGAGCGCGAGGAAGATCGCGGCATTCTGCGAAACGCCCATCTTCTCCAGCAGGACGACGGCCGCCGGGAAAGCAAAGACCACGGCAATCTCGAGAAGCGCCTTGCCGATCTTGGCGAGTTCGAACGGCGCATCGGAGCCCCAGCCCCGGAGTCGCGCGAAGACCGCCACGGTGATCATCATCAGCAAGGTCATCATGACCCCGGGGATGAGACCGCCGAGGAACAGCGAGCCGATCGAGACATTGGCCATCATCCCGTAGATGACGAAGGGCAGGCTCGGCGGGATGATCGGGCCGAGCGTTGCCGAGGCCGCCGTGACGCCGACCGCCACCTCCACCGGATAGCCATGGTCCTTCATGGCCTTGATCTCGATCGTGCCAATCCCGGCCGCATCCGCAATGGCGGTTCCGGACATGCCGGAGAACACCACGGAGCCGATGATGTTGACCTGCGCGAGGCCGCCCCGCATCCAGCCGACAAGCGCGACCGCGAAGGCATAGATCCGCCCGGTCACCCCGGCGAAATTCATCAGGTTGCCGGCGAGAATGAAGAACGGCACCGCCAGCAGCGGAAAGCTTTCGACGCCGGCGATCATGCGCTGGGCGACAATCACATCCGGCGCACCGCCATGGATCGCGAGATAGAGCAGCGAAGCCGAGGCCATGCTGACCGCAACCGGCAGGCCGACAAGCATGAGCAGAAGGAAGGAACCGACGAGGACAAGCATGGAATCAGGCTCCCTTGGCGGGATCGCCCGGCCCGTCGAAGGCAGCCGGCCGCTCGAGGATGGAATAGCCCCGGCGGAGATTGCCGATCATCACCTGCACGCCGCGCAGAGCCATCAGCACGAAAGCCGCGAAAACCACCATGAAGACCGGCTGTTTGGGAAACTGGATCGTCGTCATCATCTCGTCCGAGATGATCGAGGAATATTTCCAGACCAGCCAGGCGAGATAGGCCGAAAAGACGATGCGCATGATATCCACGAATATCGCGAGAAGCCGGCCGACCCTGGCCGGAACATGGTTGTAGACAAGATCGACATGGATATGCCGTGACAGGCGCGTGCACATGACCGAGCCGAGGAAGACCACGGCAACAAGGCAGTAGATCGCGATTTCCTCGGTCCAGCCGAAGCTGTCGTTCAGCACGTAGCGCGTGAAGAACTGCAGGAACACGCAGCCGCACATCAGCCAGAAGATGGCCAGCGTCAGCCAGTCCTCGATCCGGTAGCCGGAAAGATCGACCGGAACGATCTCCTCGTCAAAGGTCCTGGCGATTTCCTCGGAAGAGATCGGCGTGTGAATCTCGCTGGGCGTCTGGTTGACCAAGGCAAAGTCCTCTCGGAACGGAGTCCGGCTTAGGGCGAAAAAGGCGCGCCCCCGGGGGAGAACGGGAGCGCGCCCAAGTCAGGGAGAAAGCAGGCTTACTTGAGGGCCTGGATCTTCTCCCAATCCGCCTTGCGATAGCCGAACTGTTCGAAGGTCACGCTCTTGCCAACAGCGGCAAGATATTCGTTGCGATCAATCGAGGTAATCGTCAGGCCCTTGGACTTGAAGAAGTCGACGAGCTTGGCTTCGTCCGCCTTCACACGGGCACTGGCCCGCGCGGCGGCTTCGAGGCTGACTTCACGCCAGATCTTCTTTTCATCATCCGTGAACTTCGCCCAGGTCCCCTTGGCAACCACGGTATTGAGCTGATCGACGATATGGCCGGTCAGGATGATATGCTTCTGGACCTCGTAGAACTTCTTGGCCTCGATCGTCGTCAGCGGGTTTTCCTGTGCCTCGACCGTGCCGTTCTGGAGCGCGAGATAGACTTCCGCGAAGGCAATCGGCGTGGTGTTCGCGCCGCAGGAACGGGGCATGGCGAGATAGGCCGGAACATCCGGCACGCGGATCTTCAGGCCCTTCATTTCCGCGCAGGACTTGAAGGCCCGGTTCGAGGTGGTGTGCCGGACGCCGTAATACGTCGTTGCCGTAATCACGTGGCCGGTTTTCTCCTCGTAACCCTTGGCCAGTTCACGGAAGACATCGCTCTTCGAATAGGCGGCGAGGTGCTCGGAATCGCGGAAGGTGAAGGGATAATAGGTCACGCCGATCGGCGGATAGGAGCGCGCGGCAAAGCTTGCACCCGAGAGGATGACATCCACCGAGCCGAGGCTGAGCCCCTGGTTGATGTCGGTTTCCTTGCCAAGCTGGGAAGCCGGGTAAACATCGATCTGGTACTTGTTGTTGGTCCGCTTGGCGAATTCCTGTGCGGTCCAGAGCGCCTCGACATGGAAGGCCTCGGATGTCTCGTAGACATGCGCGAATTTCAGATTGGTCTGCGCGGTCGCGGCCCCGAGAGCAAAGGCAAGGCCGATCCCGGCTAGCACGGTCGATTTCAATAGGGTCTTCATGGGTTTCCTCCTGGTTTTATGTTTATCCCGGCTCGGCTTTCGCAGAACCGGTTACCCCGTCGCCGGAAGGCGCAGGGGCGGGCTGGATGACGGGCGTTCCTCCGATGCGGAATCGCCTTCGCCGAAACTGCGGGAGAAGCGCTCCTGCGAAGCACTGAGATGCCGGCGCAAGGCATCCCGCGCCAGCACCGGATCGCGGGCAGCCAGCGCGTTGCGGATGGCGCGATGCTCCTCGAAGGCATGGCGCCACGAGGTCTCGTCCTCGAAATGCGCGGCGAGCTGGCCGAAATACGGGCTCATCCGCTTGTCGAACAATTCGCCGACCATGCGGGTGATCACCGAATTGCCGAGAATGGAAGCCATGGCGACATGGAAATCCCGGTCCAGCCGGATCATCTCCTCGTCATTATCAGTCCGGACCGACATCAGGTCGAGCAGCGCATCGAGCATGTGCAGGTGATGCGCCTCGACGAGAATCGCCGCCTCCGCGACGATGGCCCCCTCGATATGGGCCCGGGCACGCAGCAATTCGAAAGGGCCTTCATGCTCACCGGTATGGGGCGCATGGGCCGGCGGCTCGCTGACATAGATCCCGGAACCGACACGGATCCGGATCCGCCCTTCGACCTCGAGGGCGATAAGGGCTTCCCGGATGGTCGGGCGCGAGACATTGAGCTTCTCCGCCAGTTCGCGCTCGGTCGGCAGGCGCGCGCCGACAGGCAGCGCACCCGTATCCAGATAGGTCCGGATCTGGTCCGCAACCTGGCGATACAGGCGACGCGGTTCGATAGCCTCCAGCGCCAAGCATTCCCCCTGATGGTCATTTTGTTTAAAATTGGTCTGACCAATGCACCAAGATTGACCGAGCCTGCCGGCCATGTCAACAAACCCGCTATCGGCTGCCCGTGAAGCGGGCGGCGCCAGCAGCGGGGTACAGCCGGCCCCGGCCGCTTCTGCAGGAAAGACATGCCATGCGATTGAGCCAGGCCAGCCTGGGCCGCCTGCCCGCCTCCGTTCGCAAGCCGGGCTATGACCGGGACGCCACCCGGATCGGCATGGTCCATCTCGGCATCGGCGCCTTTCACCGGGCCCATCAGGCTGTGGTGATCGAGGACCGGCTGGAGGCCGGCGAGAGCGCATGGGGCATTGCCGCTGCGAGCCTGCGCTCGCCGGAGACCCGGGATGCCCTCGCCCCGCAGGACTGGCTCTACACCATGGCCGTCCGCTCGGAGGCGGGCGAGGATCTCCGCGTGATCGGGGCGATCCGGGAAGGCCATGTGGCGCCGGAAAACCCCGAAGCCCTCATCGCCCGGATGGCACATCCGGATACGCGGATTGTCTCGCTGACCGTGACGGAGAAGGGCTATTGCCATGATCCGGCGACGGGCACCCTGAACGAGGCCCATCCGGATATCCTCGCGGATCTCGCCGCCACCGGGAAGCCGAAAACCGCGATCGGTTTTCTCGCGGCCGCGCTTGAACGGCGCCGCGCCGAGGGCCTGCCGGCTTTCACTGTCCTGTGCTGCGACAACCTCCCCTCGAATGGCCGGACGGTGAAGCGCGTGCTGGACCGGTTCTCCGCCCTGCGCGACCCGGAACTCGGACGCTGGGTCGCGGATCACGTGCTCTGCCCGTCGAGCATGGTCGACAGGATCGTGCCCGCCACGACCGACGAGGACCGTGCCCGCATCGCCGGGAGCCTCGGCATGGAGGATCGCTGGCCGGTCATGACCGAGCCGTTCCTGCAATGGGTGATCGAGGATCGTTTCGCCCTTGGCCGGCCGGATCTCGCTGCAGCCGGCGTGACCATGGTCGGCGACGTGACGCCCTTCGAGCATATGAAGCTGCGACTGCTGAACGGCTCGCACTCGACCATGGCCTATCTGGGCTATCTTGCCGGCCACGAAACGATCGCCGGGACAATCGGCGTTCCGGCCATGGCGCGCCTGGTCCGCCGCCTGATGGATGAGGAAATCACGCCCACCCTGTCGATGCCCGCAGGCACCGATCTCGACGGCTACAAGGACGCCCTGATCGCCCGGTTCCGGAACCCGGCCCTTCGCCACCGGACCGCGCAGATCGCGATGGACGGCTCCCAGAAACTGCCGCAGCGCCTGCTCGGCACCGTGCGCGACAGGCTGGCCGCCGGCGCACCGATCGGCCTGCTCGCCGTCGCCGTGGCTGGCTGGATGCGCTTCGCCATGGGCTGGGACGAGAAATGCCAGCCCATCACACTGAATGACCCGATGGCGCAGCGCATCCTCACTGCTGCCAATACGGCCGGAGCCGATGCCGCGCGGCTCGCGACGGCGCTGATGGGCATCCGCGAGATTTTCGGCACCGACCTGCCCGGGGATCCGCGCTTTACGGGCCCGGTCACAGCCGCCCTGGCGAGCCTGCTCGCAAAAGGGGCCGGGGCAACCATCGAGGCCGCCAGCCGGGGCTGATGCTGCGGGCAGTATCCCCTTTGCTCCACTTGCCGGGGAAGGTCATCCAACCGGCGCGAACACCTGTGTGGGTTCGTGCTTGCCCTTGACGGTCACGCGATCCACCAGCTCAAGCGCATCCCCGGGCGGAAGCAGCGCGGCGCTTGCCTCGCCGATCAGGATCGGCCGGCCATACCGCGCTGTGAGGCCCTCGAGGCGCGAGGCAAGGTTCACGGCATCGCCGAGGGCCGTGTAGTCGAACCGCGCCTGCGAGCCCATATTGCCCACCACGCAGCGGCCCGAATTGATGCCGATCCCGATTTCCAGCGGCAGGTAGGGCCGGCCGGCAGCCTCGGCCTCGCGCTTCCGCTCCGCTTCGAGCTGCGCATGGCGCCGGCGCATTTCCCGCGCCGCCCGCAAGGCCCGGGCGGCATGGTCGGGCATGTCGAGGGGGGCGTTCCAGAACGCCATGATCGCATCACCCATGTATTTGTCGATCGTCCCGCCCTCGGCGATGATCGCCTCCGAGAGGGGCGAAAGCAGGCGGTTCATCAACGCAGTCAGGGCCTGCGGATCGTCCTGATGGCTTTCCGCCACGGAAGTGAAGCCCCGGACATCCGAGAACAGGATGGTCAGCATCCGGGTCTCGCCGCCGAGTGTCAGCAATTCCGGCTGGCGGACCATCCGCTCGACAAGGCTCGGCGCGAGATAATGCTGGAAGGCGGAGCGGATCGCATCCTTCTGGCGTTGTTCGCGCCAGTAATTGGCGAAGACCAGCGTGACATAGACCGCAAATCCCGTCACCAGCGGATAGACGGGGTCGATGAGCACGCCATGCTGCGCGAACAGTGTCCAGCCGAGCCAGAGCGTGAGGCTGGCGAGCGCCAGCCCGAGGCCGAGCACCGGCAGGGGCCCGAGCACCGGCACCAGCAGGATGATCAGTCCCGCCAGGGCGGCACCGGCCAGGACCTCTGCACCGAGGGCATAGTTTGGCCGAACCAGCACCGCGCCGGCAAGGATCGTCTCCAGCACCTGCGCATGGATCTCGACCCCCGGCATGGCCGGTTCGAGCGGTGTCGGGCGAAGATCCTGCAGACCGACGGCGGAGGTCCCGATCAGCACGATCCGGTTGTGGAACCGCTCCGGCGGAAACCGCTGCTCCAGCACGTCCAGCGCGGATACAAACCGCGCCGGCTCATGCGGCGTGTAATGCACCCAGAGCCGGCCATCGCGTTCCGTCGGCAGCAGATGCCCGCCGATCACGAGGCCGGAAATCCCTGCGGAATCGCGCCGGATGGCCAAAGCATCCCCGCCCGTCGCCACGCGGAGGGTTTCCACCGCAAGGGCCGGCCGCACCTGCCCGCCGATCGCGAAGGCGGTCGGCACCCGGCGGATGATTCCGTCCGCCTCGGGCAGGACAGAGAACAGGCCGAGCCCGGCCGCCGGCTTTTCGAGAACCGGCAGGTTGCGCACCATATCGGGATAGGCCGGCAGCAGGCCGGTCGAGTCACCCCCGATCATCGCAAGCGGAACCGGGGGATCCTCCCCGCCCTGCCCTTCCGCGCCTTGTCCATCCGCGCCTGGTCCTTCGGCATTTGGCCTTTGCCGCTGGCCGAGGCCCGACCGTCCCAGCACCACGCGGGCCCGGCTGATCGCCTCAGCCAGCAACCTGTCCGTATCCGGCTCCGCCTCGAGCCGCGCCCGCATCTCGGATGTCAGGCCCGGCAAGGTCTGCGCCAACCGGGCGGGCGAGAGCCGGTCCGGCTCGGGGAACATGATATCGAAGCCGATCGTCGCCGCGCCTGCGGCCTGCAGCCGGTCCACCAGCCGGGCAAGGACCCCGCGTGACCAGGGCCATTGCCCGAGCGCTTGCAATGACCGATCGTCGATATCGACAATGACCACCGGCAGGTCACCCACCGGCCGCGGCTTGGCCGCGAGATAGCGATCGAACACTGCGTGGCGCAGCCGTTCGAGCGGCAGGGGATCGGTATATTTGAGGGCGGTGAGTGCGAGCAGGACCGCAAGCCCCAGCAGCCGGGGCAAGGTGCCGCCCCGGCGGATCCAGCGCTTCCGGTTGCCGATGGATGCCATGCGCGGGCTCGCCCTCTCCTGCGGGGGCACTCTACCCGAACTCCCGCGCCTCGCCAGCCCGCGCTGACTTTGTCCGGCCGGACATGGAAACGGGGGCTTTCGCCCCCGCCGGATCAATCGTCGCGGTAGATCTTCTCGCGCCGCTCGTGCCGCTCCTGCGCCTCGATCGACAGGGTGGCAATCGGGCGGGCATCAAGCCGGGCCAATGAGATCGGCTCGCCGGTTTCCTCGCAATAGCCATACGACCCGTCCTCGATCCGGGACAGGGCTGCATCGATCTTGGCGATCAGCTTCCGCTGCCGGTCCCGCGCCCGGAGTTCGATGGCCCGGTCGCCCTCGGAGGAGGCCCGGTCAACAAGATCCGGGTGGGAATCCGTATCGCTCTGCATCGCCGTCAGCGTGAGCTCGGAATCCCGGATGATCTCATCCTTCCAGTCGCGCAGTTTCCGGCGGAAATACTCGCGCTGGCGGTCATTCATGAAGGGCTCGTCATCCGAGGGGCGGTAGCCGCGCTCGAGCGAGATGGGAGCCTTGGTCGCATTTGCCGTCGACATCGCTTCGCCTCTTCGCAAAGTCGAAACACATTGAGGCAGCGGTATAGCGCTAGCCGTATGACGAAACAATCACGACAGGCAAAATTTCCGGGACAGTCTCGCCAAACCCGGGATCCCGATACGACCTAATGAAACTATCTCGCTGCAACCGCGCGAGATTCGACAGGAATGCATCGCTCACCCGCGCGAGCGGGCCGCCGTCCGGAGCTTGGCGAGTTCCACCTCGGCCCGCAGCTCGATCGAGTCCATGATCGAGTCCAGGGTCGGATCGCCGCTATCGGCCGAATCCCGGACCATCACCGAAAGTCGATTCATGAAATCGGGGGGCAGCTGCCCGGCCAGCAGGGCCAGCTTCAATTCGTCGAGCAGGTCGAGCATCGACTGGCCGCGCTTGACGCTGCGGCGCCGCTTCTCGCGCGTATTGTCCTCGGACTGGATCGCGATCAGCGCTTCCAGCCCGCCGAGAATCGAAATCGGTGCTTTCGATTCCATCCGGGCGGTCGCCCCGCCCGAATCGATGGTAAACCGCGCGCCCGTGCCGCTGGAGCCGCGCACCCCGCGTGACCCGCCGACGCCCGAAACGCCCTTCTGATCCGTGATCCGAATCGTCATTCGATCTGCATTCCCTGCCGCATCGCGGCTTGTCTCACTGCGAACATGTTCGCTGAAGCTGGTTAAGCAGCGGTAACCATACCGGGACAAATTTGCCGGGTCGGCAATTCCCGCCCGGCAATCCCGCGCACCCCGGCAGAGGTGAAAAACTAAAATCCGTTTTATTTCATTGACTTGAAATTTCTCAACGCTTGGCACGCTCCTCGCACAGGCAACCGCGAACGACTCCTGTCTCGCGTGCGTTCACCGTAATTCACGATCGAAGATGCCGGTCACGGCCGCAGGAGCACCAACCCCATGATGACGAAGGCACGTTTCTCCGCCGATCGGCCCGGCAGCCTGAAGGACAGGCTTCGGGATATCGTCGCCGCGCTCGGCTTCGGCGCCCTCGGGCTCGGATTGCTGGGCCAGCAGGATGCGCAGGCCCTGTCGCGGATCAAGGATCTCGCCGCCATCGAGGGCGTGCGCGAGAACCAGCTGGTCGGCTACGGCCTCGTCACCGGCCTTAACGGCACGGGTGACACGCTCAACAACTGCCCGATGACCAAGCAATCCCTGCAGGCCATGATGGAGCGCCTCGGCGTCAACACCCGTCAGGCCAACATGCGAACCGCGAACGTAGCGGCTGTCATGGTCACGGCCAATCTTGTCGCCTTCGCCACGCAGGGCACGCGGCTGGATGTGACAGTCTCCGCGATGTGCGATTCGAAGTCGCTGCAGGGAGCAACGCTGCTCGCCACCCCGCTCCTCGGCGCCGATGGCGAAGTCTACGCCGTGGCGCAGGGCAGCCTCGCGATTTCCGGCTTCTCGGCCGAGGGCGACGCCGCCAAGATCACCCGCGGGGTTCCCACAGTCGGCCGCATCGCCAACGGCGCGCTGATCGAACGCGAGGTCGACTTCCGGCTCAACCACCTGCAGAACCTGCGCCTCTCGCTGCGCAACCCGGATCTGACCACCGCACGCCGCATCGCCGCCGCGATCAATGATTTCCTCGGCGCCGATTCAGCCGAGCCGACCGATCCCTCCACCGTGTCCGTCCAGGTGCCCCGGAACTTCCAGGGCAACATGATCCGCCTGCTCACCGAAGTGGAACAGCTCCGCGTCGAGCCCGACCAGCGCGCCCGCGTCGTGGTGGACGAGCGTTCCGGCATCATCGTGATGGGCAAGGACGTGAAGGTCAGCCAGGTCGCCGTGGCCCAGGGCAACCTCACCGTGACGATCACCGAACAGCCGGAAGTCTCGCAGCCGGAGCCTTTCTCCCGCGGCCAGACGGTCGTGGTCCCCCGGACCGGCGTCCGTGTCGAGACTGACGACAAGAAGAAGCTGGCGATCGTGAAAGACAGCGTCTCGCTCCGCGAACTGGTCGATGGGCTCAACGCCCTCGGGGTCGGCCCGCGTGACCTGATCTCGATCCTGCAGGCGATCAAGTCCGCCGGCGCCCTCCAGGCCGATATCGAGGTGATGTGATGAACCTCAAGATCGCCTCCAACCCGAATTTTGCCGCCGATATCGAACGTGCCAAGGCGGCGGGCCTCCTCCCGAAGAACATCCCGGCCAATCGCAAGGCCTGGGAAACAGCCCAGGGCCTCGAGGCCAACTTCTTCCAGACGATGATCGGCACCATGTTCGAAGGCGTGCAGGGCGAGGGCCAGATGGGTACCTCCGCCACGGGCCAGGATGCCTGGCGCGGCATGATGATCGAGCAATACAGCCAGGCCATCGTCGGGAAGGGCGGGATCAACCTCGCCCCCCAGATCTATCGTGAAATGTTGCGTCACCAGGAGTCTTCCGCCCATGGCATCCAAAGGCCAAACCGCTGAGCGCGCCGATACCCGGCTCAAGATCACCCGCGCCGAGGATGCCGAAATTCTTGTCGGCTCGGCGCTGGATGCCCTCGACCGGCTGGAGCCCCTGATCGAGGAGGAAACACGCCTCTTCAAGGCCGGGAAGGCCCGGGAAGCGCTGACCCTCGCGGTCGAGAAGAACAACGCGGCCCAGGGCTATACAAGGTGCCTCGAGGCGCTGAAACACAACGCCATCGCGATCGGGCGCTTTCAGCCGCCCAATCTCGAGACCTTGCGTGGCCGGCATGAATCCTTCTCGGCCAAAATGGCGCTGAACATGGCCGTTGTCGCCACCGCGCGCACGGTATCCGAAGGGCTCCTGCGTGATCTCGCCGATGCCGTCGGAAAGAATGGCTCGCCGAAAACCTATATCCGCGGCGGCGTGACGCGGAAGGCCGGAACCGCGCCGCTGGCCATTTCCAAGGCCATGTAGACCGCCGGTTCGTCCTGTCGGATCCTGAGAAAGCCGGGGCGTGGTCGAAAGACCATGCCCCTTTTTCATGCCGGACCGATTTGATTCGGCGCCGCTTCGCGGATCGGCGGCTGCAACAGAGTCCTTAATTTAACTATAATTTCCGGGAATGGATTCACATCGGCTCAACCATCTTTCTGAACGCTTCCTAAAGACCCAAGCAACTATTCTGGGTATGGGCAGAACATGGATGTCTGCCGGAAACGAGTTTTGCGATGGACACCCGCATGACGACCGGGGCACCCCAGGTGCCCATCAGTACCACCAGGACGGACCTGGCCACTCCGAAGGCGGCTGTCCGGACGGATATGGCGCCGCCGGTGGCCGTGGCCGCGCAGGCCGGCTCCGAACAGGCGCGCTGGAACCGCGAACGGCGTCCGGATAACAGCAGTTCGCAGGGCCGGCGCTTCGAAAGCTCGCTCGACCTCGACCGCGAGACCGGCGACCTTGTCTACCGCGTGATCGACCCGACTTCCCGCGCGACGATCTCGCAATATCCCTATGAAGGGCTGCTGCGCCTCCGGGCCTACATCAAGTCCGTCAACGACAAGGGCTGAGCCCGACGGCTGCCCCGGTCAGGGGCCGCTGGCGGCTCGGCCGCTTTTTTGTTAACGCCCATTAAGGTTACCAAGTTCTTTTTTGTTAAGGTTACTGAATTTAACCAAGCCTTAGCCGCTTGGGTGCATTTTCACCTTTGAAGGTATTCGTCGTCGGTTAGCGAGACCCCTCGCAGCCCCCGGCGAACGAGAGGCTTGCCCAGCCGGCGGCCATCCCACAGAAGGTGATGCAGATGTTCCCGATCAACGACTCGATGAGCACCAATATCGCGATCCTTCAGCGCACGAACGAGCTGTTTGATCTCACCCAGAAGCGCGTCGCGTCCGGCAAGAGCGTGTTCACGGCCGCCGATGACACCACACGCTACCGCGTGAGCGAGAATCTTCTGGGCCGCAGCCGCCAGCTTTCGAGCATCAACAACAACATCTCGCTCGGCCTCGCCACGCTGGAGACGACCGACAACACGCTCAAGCAGATGCTGGGTTTGGTCCAATCTGCCCTGACGCTAGTTTCGAAGGCGCAAAACGAAGGTGCGAACGGCGTCCGCGCCACGGAAACCACGGCCCCGATCGATCCGACCACGGTGGTTTCAGGCGTCTCCGTCGGCTCCCTGCTGTCGATCACCTCGGACAGCGGACGCACCTTCACCTACACGTTCAACTCCACCACCGTAACCTGGGGCGAGGTGGCAAATGCGCTGAATGTGTCGAACATCGGTGTGCAGGCCGACTTCATCCCCGGATCGGTTGCCGGAACCACAAATCTCCGGTTCCGTTCCGTCAATGACGAGGACTTCTCGTTTGATGCCGTCACTGACCAGAATGTGATGGATGACCTCATCGGCCTCACCTCCCCGACCGGTCAGGTCTTCAACCCGAACAACCTTTTTGCGAACGGGGTGTTGGCTCCGGCGGCGGGCGAAACAGGCTTCACGGTCAGCTATGGCGGCCATGTCACGGGCAATGCCGGCGGCGGCGTCACACTGGCGACGGCAATCGCAGCCGGGTCGAGCATTGTCTTCGAAGACGGCAACGGCCAGTTCCGCACTCTCAATTACGGCGCGGGAACAACGGTCGGTGGCTTCATCACGGATGTGACCGCCCTCGGCGCCGGCATCAAGGCCGAGTTGGTCAACCAGTCTGGTGGGGCCGGCGGTCCTCTCCAGTTGCGCATGCGCAACATGAACGGATCGAACATGAAGATTGTCGCCGCTACCGGCGACTTTGCGACAGCAGGCCCGCTCGGGATGGCGGGGATCACCACGGCCTACGCGGCACCCCTGTCCCAGAATTATGCACTCCGGCTGGCTTACGGTCAGCAATATGATGCCATTCTCGAGAACATCGATTCCCTGGCCGCAAACAACCCGGTTCCGGATGGCAGGAACCTGCTGCAGGCAGAGAACATCTCGGTCATGCTGGATGACTTTTCCAGCAACCCGATCAAGCTGGCCGGCGTCGCGCTGACGGCGGCTGGCTATCTGACCATGGCGCAGTCGGGCGCGACCTGGGCCAATGACGGCCTTCTTCAGAATTCGGCCACGCAAGCGAGACAGGCCGAGACGATCCTTCTCGAGCTGCAGGCGCAGTTTGCAACCTTCAACAACTACATCCGCTCTCGGTACGACCTCAACAAGGCCTATCTGGGCGACTCGAAGGTGCTTGGCGACGAGATCGTCGCGGCCGATACGACAGAGGAAAGCGCGAGCCTCGTCGCCTTGCAGACACGCCAGCAATTCGCGGTTCAGGCGCTTTCGATCGGCAATCAGGCCCAGCAATCCCTGCTCCGGCTTCTCGGCGGCTAACGCCTTGAATCCGTCACCTCGGGAGAAGGAACCGGTTTCGCGCGGCTGATCTTCACGATTGATTAAGGTAAACAAGAAATCAATCGTTCATCATGATCGTGCTTAGCGCGGACTGAAGAAATGCAGTTAAGATTGCATTAGAATACTTCGATGCACCTTGCTTTCCGTGAAGGGTTGGTCTTGCACCAGCCGCTTCCGGAACCCGGCCAGGATGGCCGGCCATTGCAACAGAAGGTGCACCCGATGAGCGTTGTGTTCAACGCGGCTACGGCCGCGAACGTGTCGATCCTCCGGACGACGAATGAACTTTTCCAGATTTCCCAGAAGCGCGTCGCGACCGGCAAGAAGATCTTCGGTGCTGCCGATGATGCCACCCGCTACAGCATGTCCCAGACGATGCTGTCGCGCTCCCGCAACATCAATGCGGTGAACAACAACATCTCGACCGCCCTCAAGACCCTCGAATCCACCGATATCGCCCTCAAGCAGGTCCGCTCGCTGCTCCAGCAGATGAACGACATGGCGACCCAGGCCCTCGCGGCCGGCTCGACGACGACGATCTCGGCCAACCCGACGGCGAACATCAACGCCAACACCTATGTCGCGGGCTATTCGAACGGCATGCGCCTCTCGATCACCTCCGACAGCGGCGAGAACTTCACCTACACCTTCGGCAACTCGAACGCCGGCGCGGCCTCGTCCGCCAACGTCACCTGGGGCCAGGTTGCCCAGGCGATGAATGCCGCGAATATCGGCGTCCAGATCCGCTTCGAACCAAACGGCACGGGTCAGCGCCTCGTCCTCGAATCGACCGACCGGTCGACCGGCTTCTCGATCGATGGCCGCTCGTCCTCACAGGTTGTCGATGACCTCGTCGGCCTCAACTCGAGCTATGACGGCACCTACCATTCGTCGAAGTTTGCCAACGGCTCGGCCTCGCCGACCGGCTTCGCGGCGACCTCGCCAAACGGCCTGCGCTTCGGCGCCGGCGGCTTCATCCAGGCCCCGTCCTCGATGCCGTCTGCCTCGGCCAACTCCTCGATCTCGTTCGTCGGCGCCGATGGCGTTGCCCGCACCTGGTCGACCGCCACGGCCAAGAACCAGGATGCGGTTGTTGCCGAAATCAACGCCATGAATGCCGGCGTCCGCGCCGAGTTCGCTGCCGGCGGCATCCTCCGCCTGCGCAAGCTCGATGGCACCGCCATGGTCATCCTCAACGGCTCGGGTTCCTACAACCCGTCGGGCAACGGTCGCCTCAACTCGATCACCACCCAGCCCTATCAGATGGGTGCGCCGATCACCGGCTCGCTCGACAATTCCGAGCGTCTCCGCCTCGGCCAGCAATACGAAGCCTA
>NZ_JARJNS010000009.1 GCF_030143245.1 Rhabdaerophilum sp. SD176
TGGCCTTCGCGGAGCGCGTGCCGCGGCGGGCAATGCTCGTGGCGCTTGATCTCGTGCGGGCCGGGGTCGCGGTGTTCCTGCCCTTCGTCACCGAGATCTGGCAGGTCTATCTCCTGATTTTCGTGCTGCAATCCGCCTCCGCCGCGTTCACACCGACCTTTCAGGCCACGATCCCCGATGTGCTGCCGGATGAAGCGGAATACACCCGCGCGCTCTCGCTTTCGCGCCTCGCCTATGATCTCGAAAGCCTGCTGAGCCCAATGCTGGCAGCGCTACTGCTCACATTGATGAACTTCCACACGCTGTTCGGCGGAACGGTGATCGGCTTTCTGGCCTCCACTGCGCTCGTGCTTTCCGTAGCGCTGCCAAGTCCCAAACCCACAACTCCGCGCGGGATCTATGATCGGACCACACGAGGTATCCGGCTTTATCTTGCTACGCCGAGGCTTCGCGGGCTTCTGGCGATCTCCTTGGCTGTCGCCGCCGGCGGCGCGCTGGTGATCGTGAACACGGTTGTCTTCGTGCAGGCGAAGTTCGGGATGACGCAAGCCGATACCGCCCTGGCGCTCGCGGCCTTTGGCGCCGGGTCGATGACAATCGCTCTCGCCTTGCCGAGACTTCTCGACCGGCTGCCTGACCGGCCCGTGATGCTGGCAGGGGCAAGCCTTCTCGGCTTTGGCACGGCGCTGGCTGCCCTTCTGCCCGGCTATCTCTGGCTGTTGCCGCTCTGGTTCCTGATCGGCGCGGGCTATTCGATGGCGCAGACGCCATCGGGCCGGTTGCTCCGCCGGTCGTCGGCGGCAGAGGATCGACCGGCTTTGTTCGCGGCGCAGTTTGCCCTCAGCCATGCCTGCTGGCTCATCACCTATCCGCTTGCTGGATGGGCGGGCGCCCGGTTCGGATTGCCGGTCGCCGCGCTTCTGCTGGCGATTATCGCGGCAGGCGGGGTGTTGGCGGCAATTCACCTTTGGCCTCCCGAGGCACCGCTGGAATGAGCGATATCGCAGCCTATGGCGCGTTGTTCCTTGCGGCGTTTCTGGCCGCGACGATCCTGCCTGCGCAGTCAGAGGCCGTGCTCGCCGGCCTGCTGATTGCAGGGGAACACCCTGCCGTCCTCCTGCTGGCCGTGGCGAGCGTCGGCAATGTGCTGGGCTCGCTTCTCAACTGGCTTCTGGGGCGAGGGATCGAGCGCTTCCGTCACCATCGCTGGTTTCCTGCTTCGCCCGGGCAGCTTGAAAAGGCTGCGCGTTTCTATGCGCGCTGGGGCTACTGGTCGCTGCTCGCAAGCTGGGTGCCGATCATTGGCGATCCCCTGACCGTGATCGCAGGCATCCTCCGTGAACCCCTCTGGCGATTCTTCCTGCTGGTTTCGATTGCCAAGATTGGGCGCTATCTCTTGCTGGTCGCCATCGTCCGGCACTGGTTCTGATGGGTAGGCGCCCTGAAATCGCCCCAGGGTTCATTGACAGCTTCGCTTCCCTAGAGCAGCGGCTCGAGGTTGCGCAGCCAAAAAAGTCAAAAACCGGACGTTCACAGTATCTGGAAAATCAGGGGCGACACATGGCACCGGTCCGGCAATCGTATTGTTTTGTGGGGAGCGCTGCGCTCGGCTTGGATATTGTGCCGCAACGTGCCTCGGCGCCTTGTAGCCGAAGTCAATTCGTCTCGATTGATCTCCCCCACCGAAATGGCGAACGGTCAGGGCGAACGCTGCCTGCGCCGACCCAGTTCCCGATAGAGTGCCTCGGGCGAAACACCGATCTCCTCCGCCAGCGCGAGCCAATGCCCCTTTGCGGGCATGGTGCCCTGATGCAGAACAAGCCAGGCATCAAGCCGGTCCCCGACCTTATGCAGTGACAGAATTTCGGCGCGTGTACGAGTTTTTTGAACTTGCACAGCAAGATGCCGTGCCAGTTCCTCCATAATCTGAGGATCTGTTTGAGACATTGCTTTGAAAACGTCGATTGGAACGCTTGCAACTTCAGATTCGATGAGGGCGGTAGCATCACAATGGTAGGCCATGGCAAACATCGAGGCTTCTGCCACGATATCGCCTCCTCGCGCGCGCTGGAGGACAAGCCTGTGTCCTTGCAGCGAAATCCGCTCCAACGCGATCTGCCCCCGAACAACAAGATAGAGTCGTTGCACCTTCTGGCTGGTTCGGAAAAGGTGCTCGCCCGCCGAAAGCTGCTGTCGATTTGAGCCGAGACCAAAAAGTGAAGAGGCAAGCAGAGACATGATCATAATCATGTGCGACCTCCCGCCTTCATGCAATGGAGATCACCATCCGCCGCGGAGGTTCCCCATGAAGAAGTTCAATCTTGCTTTCCCCGGATTGCTGGTCGCCGGCTGGTTTGCGGTGCTCGCAACAGGTGCTTTGGCCCAGCATCAGAACTCACAGCACTCTTCTTATTCCGGGTTTGAAGGCCGGTCGATTAAGGCACTCTCGGACAGCCAGATCGCCGATCTCCGGGCCGGCCGTGGCATGGGGCTGGCGCTGGCCGCAGAACTCAACGGTTATCCCGGTCCGCTGCACGCTCTGGAGCTGGCAGACAAGCTCATGCTGTCAACAGAACAGCGTGAACGGATCCAGAGCCTGACCCTCACCATGCAACGGGAAACGATTGTCATCGGCGACGAGGTCATCGCTGCGGAAGCCGTGCTGGACGGTCTCTTTGCACAAAAGAAGGCTGATCCAGCCTCGCTCGCGAACGCAACAAAAGCTGTATCGGAGGCACAGGGACAACTGCGCGAGGCGCATCTGCGCTACCATCTCCATACCCAAGCCGCACTCACCCCTGAACAGATCGAGGATTATGCGCGGCTCAGGGGCTATGCTTCCCGCCCGTAACGGCTCACTTCACAGCTTCAGCGCTCGCAGCCGCAGGGCGTTGGTGATGACACTCACAGACGAAAGCGCCATCGCTGCGGCAGCTATGATCGGCGAGACCAGGATGCCGAAAGTCGGGTAAAGAATACCGGCTGCGATTGGGACCCCGGCTGCGTTGTAAACAAACGCAAAGAACAGGTTCTGCCGTATATTGGCCATTGTCGCGGCTGAGAGCTGGCGTGCTTTGGCGATGCCTTTGAGATCACCCTTGAGCAACGCTACCGAAGCGCTTTCGAGCGCGACATCAGTGCCGTTGCCCATGGCGATGCCGACATCGGCGGCGGCAAGCGCCGGCGCATCATTCACGCCGTCACCTGCCATGGCGACGATTTTGCCTTCAGCTCGCAAGGTGGCCACGACCTGCTGCTTGCGCTCGGGCGTGACCTCGGCCTCGGATCTGACAATGCCGAGCCGCTCTGCGATCGCTTCCGCCGTGCCTTTTGCATCGCCGGTCAGCATCATGATCTCGATGCCGGCGTCACGCAGAGCCGCAAGCGCCTCTGGCGTCGAAGCCTTGATCGGGTCTTCGATACGAAGAATGCCCGCCAACTGCCCATCGACCGCTACGAAAACGGCCGTTGCGCCTTCATGGCGCATGGTTGCTGCAGCCTCAATGTTCACCACGACACCGATCTCGGCGAGATAGCGTTCCTGGCCGATGGCGATATCGCGGCCGTTGATTCTGGCGCGGGCACCCTTGCCGACGGGCGAATCGAAATCGAGCGCGGGCAAAAGCGCAATACCGCGCTTCCCGGCTTCCGAGACGATAGCATGCGCCAGTGGATGTTCGCTGAGCTTTTCCACCGAGGCGGCGAGCTGGAGCAGGTCGCTCTCATCGATAGAACCCGTGGTGACAATATCGGTCACGCTCGGTCGTCCCTCGGTCAGGGTGCCGGTTTTGTCGATCACCAGCATGTCGACCTTTTCCATCCGCTCGAGCGCTTCGGCATTTTTCACCAGCACCCCGGCGCGCGCACCGGCGCCGACGCCGACCATGATCGACATCGGCGTCGCCAGCCCGAGTGCGCAGGGGCAGGCGATGATCAGCACCGCGACCGCCGCGATCAGCGCGTAGGAGAATTGTGGTGCGGGGCCGAAGACATACCAAGCCAGAAACGCGATGACGGCGATCAGCATTACCGCCGGCACGAACCAGCCGGATACCGTGTCCGCCAGACGCTGGATCGGCGCACGCGAACGCTGCGCCTGCGCCACGAGTTGAACGATCCGCGCAAGCATCGTGTCGCGCCCAACCGCAACCGCCTCGATCACGAGTGCGCCCGTGGTATTGATCGTGCCGCCGATGACGCGCGCGCCGAGCGCTTTCGCAACCGGCATGGGTTCGCCCGTGACCATGGCTTCATCGACATTCGAGCGCCCTTCGACCACGGTGCCATCGACCGGGATTTTCTCGCCGGGACGGACGCGCAGCCGGTCCCCGAGATGGACGTGCTCGAGCGGAACATCGGTTTCCGCGCCCTTCGCATCGATCCGCCGTGCGGTTTTTGGCGCGAGCCCGAGCAAAGCCTTGATCGCGCCGGAGGTCTGCTCGCGGGCGCGCAGTTCCAGCACCTGCCCGAGCAACACCAGAACCGTGATCACCGCGGCAGCCTCGAAATAGACCGCGACCGAACCATCCATCGCCTGGAAAGCCGGCGGGAACAGCCTGGGGGCAAGGGTCGCGACGATGCTGTAGATCCAGGCTGCGCCGGTCCCGATCGCGATCAGCGTGAACATGTTGAAATTGCGGGAGAGGAGCGAAGCCCAGCCGCGTTCAAAGAACGGCCAGCCGGCCCAGAGCACGACCGGGGTCGCGAGCGCGAGCTGCACGAAGTTCGAGGTCTGCCCGGCCATCAGCGCATGAAAATTGAACAGATGCGCGCCCATTTCGAGAAAAAACACCGGGATAGCTAAGGCAAGGCCGACCCAGAACCGGCGGGTCATATCCGCGAGTTCAGGATTGGGGGCGTCATCGAGGCTGATCATCTCCGGCTCGAGCGCCATGCCGCAGATCGGGCAGGAGCCCGGACCCTCCTGCCGCACCTCCGGGTGCATTGGGCAGGTATAGATCGTGCCCTCGGGCATCGGCTCGGCGACGCGCTCAGCGGTGGGCACGAGATACTTCTGCGGATTGGCCTCGAACTTTGTCCGGCATCCCGCCGAGCAGAAATAGTAATCCTCTTCTTCGTGCTCGAAATGGTGTTTCGCGGTCGCGGGATCGACGCTCATTCCACAGACCGGATCCTTCAGACCGGTCGTTGCAGCAGCATGCGCCGCGTGCCCGTGAGGATGGGAATGATCATCCCCGTGTTTATGCCCGCCGCAACATCCTCCAGCCGGCTTTACGGGGTGCATATTGGGTTCCGGGGTGGCCTTGATCATGCGAATCTCCAGCAAATCGAATTTGGAAAAGATGTTATTGAAACCAGTCAGCACCTTCCTACAATGGGAAGGTCAAGCGCTGAAATGGAGTATTCCAGATGCAGATCGGAACAGCGGCCGAGGCGAGTGGAGTCTCGGCGAAAATGATCCGGCATTACGAAGCCATCGGGCTGATCTCCTCCGGCGCCCGACGGATAAACGGATATCGCGACTATGATTCCCGCGATGTCCATGAGTTGCGGTTCATTCGCAGTGCGCGCGACCTCGGATTCTCGCTGGACGAAATCCGGACCCTGCTGGACCTGTGGCGCAACAAGGACCGCAACAGTCGCGACGTTCATCAACTGGCGGCGAGGCATCTTGCCGATATCGAGCGCAAGATCGTCGAATTGCAGGCGATGGCGGCCACGCTTCGTGAGTTGCTCCATGCCTGCCATGGCGATGCGCGGCCCGATTGCCCGATCCTCGCAGGCCTTAGCGGTAAAACCTCGATGGCCGGCCATTAGTTCCGCTTGAGTCGGCGCTGGGATTGTAACCTTCAAGCCGGTTTGCGATATCCTTCGGGATAGTCGAGAAAAACCGTGAGACTGCCATCCTTGTGAAAGGCCATCACGGAAAACGGCTCGGGCTTGGTGTCGGGCATTTCCATGCCGGGCGAGCCAACCGGCATATCCGGCACCGCCAATCCCAGGATTTGAGGCCGTTCGGCGAGAAGCTTTTCGATGGCTTCAACGGGTACATGGCCTTCGATCACATAGCCCTCGACAAACGCCGTGTGACAGGATTGCAGCGCTTCCGGCACGCCAGCCCGATTTTTGACCGGCGCCAGATCGGCTTCGTTGACGATCGTGACCGGAAAACCGGCGCGCCTGAGATGATTGGCCCAGGCGCCGCAGCATCCGCATGTCGGGCTGCGATGCGCTGTGACCGTAGGACGTGTCATCGCCCTGAGCGGAGAGGCGATAGCTGCGGCGAGAAACGCGAGGGTCAGTCGTCGACTAATCATGAGCGCATCTCCGTGTTGCCGTCCGCCGAACTCGTCAACGCGAGAATCCAGAGCGCGATGAGATTGATCCCTGGCACCAGCGCCAGCACCGACCAGAACGGCGAAAACCCGAGCCGCTTCAGGATCAGGCCGACGGGATAGAGGATCGCCGCAGCCATCACGGCGAACATCAGCCAGTGACCTAAACCCCAGCCACCCCCCATCATCCAGCCGTACCCGTCATTTCCAGAATGAAACATAGCTGTTCTCCTTGATGCATAACGTCAGGAAACGGACAACTCGGTCATCATACCTGTCGCCATGTGATAGAGGTGGTGGCAGTGCAGGAACCAGCGCCCCGCCTTGTCCGCATCAAACGCGACCATCACGGGCGAATGCGGCGGAACAATCACTGTATCCCGGATTGGCCCAGCAAACTGGCCGGCACGCGACCCCACGACCTGAAAATGATGCCCGTGAAGATGCATGGGATGCATCATGGAACTGGGGTTCATGAACATGATCGCGATCCGTTCACCGCGCCTGGCCTCGAGCGGCTGATGCTCGCCATGCACTTTGCCGTTGATGGTCCAGCGATATCCGGCTTCTTCTCCGAGCATTAGGTGAAAAGTTCTGTCCGGCTTGCGTTCGGGGAGGGGATTGAGCGCCCGCAGGCGCTCGTCGAGCGCAAGCGTCGCATTGGGTGCGGCCTCGAGCGCATTCTCGCCGATTTTCCTGATTGCCGCGCCGGCCGTGGCGAGCACGATACCGGTCTGCCGAGTATCGGCTTCGACCTGCGCAAGGATGGGGAACGCGCCGCCTTCTCCGGGAAGCGCGAGCAAGAGGTCAATGCGTTGCCCCTGTGCAAGCGGGAAACGCCGTCCCTTCAGAGGCTGGCAGGGCGATCCATCGACCGCGATGCAGGTGGCCTCGATCGATCCTGAATCGAGAAAGAAAGCTGTAGCGGTCGCGCCGTTGATCACACGAAGCCGGATGCGCCGGCCCTTCTCGACCCGGATGACCTCGGGATCGTCCAGTGTCCGGTCGTTTGCGAGATAGGCATCATACATCACGTCATTGGCGTGAACTCTCATGCCTTGGCCCATCCCCGGCATCATGCCCATGCCGGGCATCATTCCCGAGGAACCACCGCCATGATTCATCGCACCATGGTTCATGCCGCCCGGGCGGGATGTCTGCGGCGCAGGTGCTGGTCCCCCTCCATGCCCGCCATGGGCGCTTGAACCACCGAGACCGGCGAGGATTTCCGCCGGCGGACGATAGGCGAAATCGTGCAGCATCAGCACGAGCTCCTGAACCTCGCCAGCATCCTTTTCGCGCGCGATCATCGGCGCCGCAAGCAATTGCTGTTCGGTGAGCTGGTGCGAATGCATCCAGTGTGTGCCCGGTGTGAGCATGAAATCGTGCGTATCATGTGCTCCTGCTGCAAGCATTCCGCCATCAGGGCGCGAGCGGTCCTGATTGGCCGCCGCATGAACCTGTCCGTGCCAGTGCATGATCAGGGGTTCGCCGGTGGCATTGCGGATGGCGCCGGAAAAGCGGTCACCTTCGTTCGCCAATATCCCCTGCCTGCCATTTGCACCGGCAATGCCGAAGACAGTCGCGGCCTTGCCCTTCACATCAAGGGTGCGGCTGGCAACAGTCAGGAGCGGAGCCTCCGCTCTCAGAAGGTTGCCTGTCCATGGGGTCACGAGAGCGGCGACGCCAGAGCTTACGAGAAAGGTGCGACGGGAAATCGACATGGAAGCCTCCGTATCCGGTTGTTCGACTGGAGGTCATGATAGTGTCGCTGCCGAGGCCTGTTCTTGATCTATCGCACTGGAATTGTAACAGATTGTTTCACCATCTCGCCAAATTCAACGCTGAAGAGGCAGCTTTATACCCATACGCTCCAACAGACCATCCCGCCATATGAGGATGTGAACGAGGACGCCGACGACATGCAGCACGAGCAGGACGTAAAGTAGGCGGGTCAACAGGATGTGAACCAAACCAGCGGCGGAGATAATGTACATCTTTAGAAAACCGGTAATCGGCAGCAGGATCAGCGTCGTGTACAAGGCGAGATGTGCCAGCTTCGAGATGGTCGAGAGGGCCGGGTAAGGGAACCTCGGTGGTATGACTGGCGTGCGATGCCTGAGCCACAACCGGACAATCGCGAACACCAGAATAAGTCCGCCACTAATCGCATGAACCTGATGCAAGAAAAGGTCAAAGGGGTCAATCGGCACGCCGAAATGCGGCGCGTGATGCGTGCGCCCAATCGCTGGATATGTCCAAAGCTGGACGAGAAAAAGTGCGAAGGTTGCCCAATGAAGCGACTGGTGAAGGCCGGAATAAGTATGCCTAGTCATGCACCCTCCTTATTACCGGGCAATCTTGCCCATCCCGGCCGCGAAAAAAAGAACGCAAAAGCACCACTTCTCACGGCCCGCTCCATAGCAAGCGGCCCACAAATGGCAAATGCGAGAACCAAGGCCATCAACAAATTCGGATTTGTCACCTCGCCTGACGCAACCAGAAGTTCTCGACTGGACGCCATGAAAATGACGAATGCGAGATAGATCGCCATGGAATGTTGGCCACAATAGGCAAGCCAACCAAAACTGTTCAAACGCGCCAACAACAATGCCAAAACTGCGACAGCGAGCCCTCCCAGCATGCCGAAAAGCAGGGTCAAACCAGGAATACCGGTTATTCCGAGATGCAAAGCATAAGAGTGCATCAGAGCCCAAAGAATAAGCATTACGACTGTTTGTGGAAGTCGTTGCCTCGCAGTTTCAAGCATACCGTCTATCCAACGACGTCCAAAAAAGCCTGCGAGAAAAAAGACCAAGAACAAGGCAAAACTGTTAATGGCGGTCGATGGCGTCGCCTGAGATGCCATGGCGTAGTCCCCCCCAACGGGATACGCCGCGGCCCATAGATGCGCCAAGATGGCGCAGCCAGCAATTATATAGGCAAGCCTTCCTCTAGCCAACCTCGCTGTCAGCATGAAAAACGGCAGAACATAGATGAACCAAAGTGTACTGAACGGTTCGATTAATCCGAAAACAAACGCCAACATAACCTGCCACGGTTCAAGGAGCGAAGCCGTTCCTGATTTTAACAGCATGATGATCAACAGCCAAAGCACATAGAAGTATAAATACCGGAGTATTTTGCGATCAACGAAAAGCCGCCAATTCAACGCCCCCAGCCCTACAGCAAGATAGCCGGACATAAAGAAAAAATCGGGCAATCGAAAGGGTTTCGTCCAAGCGACGATTGAATGGAAGAACCCCGTCTGTCCGATTTCTTTTTCGACGCCAAGCGCGGTATGCATCATCACGACGAGAATAATGCATACGCCCTTTGCAAGGTTAATCCAGCGCTTCGTGAAAGCGCTGGATTGGATAAGCTCACTGTTTCGCTCGGTGATCAAGCGTCGTCACTTCGATTTCTGAAGCTTTGTAACCGTGATCTGCCCATTCACCCGGTCGGCGTCGAACTTTATCTTGTCACCGGCCTTCAGGCCCTTTAGCATCGCCGGATCAGCGGCGCGGAACACCATGGTCATCGAATCCATGTCGAGGTTCTTGATCGGACCGTGGTCGATCGTGAGCTTGCCCTGCGCGTCGTCGATCTTCTTCACCGTGCCAGGAACGGATTGTGCCAAGGCGGCGGACGCCAGCACCACAAGCGCGGACGTGCCAAAAACAGTTTGAATTTTCATGAATTTCTCTTTCACAAGTTTCAGCTGATAATTGACTCAGCGTCGATCACTTCACGATGATTTTGCCGGTCATGCCTGCTTCGCGATGCCCTGGGATGAGACAGGAGAAATCAAACTCTCCGGCCTTAGTGAAATGCCAAACAATGTCGCCGGTCTTCTTGGGGGCGAGGCGCTTGGCGTTTGGATCGTCATGCTCCATGTCCGGATTTTTCTTCATCTCCTCGGCATGCTTGAGGTTCTCCTGAAGAGTCGCGATCACAAGCTCGTGATCAAGCTCACCGCCATTTATCAGTTTGAACCGCACCTGCTCGCCCTTCTTGATCTCAACGATCGGCGGTGCAAAGAACATCTTGCCATCCCCTTCGCCCATTCGGATTTGCACAATTCGCGCAGGCTTCTTCGGATCCCCGGGCTTACCGTATGCGACCTCGGCATCGTGATGTCCGGCGGCACCAGGGCCCGCGATTGCAACATTTGTCGATAGAGCTGCGAACACCACTGCAGAACTAAGGATTGAAAGAACGCGTTTCATGAGCTGATCTCCTTCAGGGTCGAGGCTGTTCAATGATTGGAATGCGCGCCGCCTTTAGGCGCCGGCAGCGGGTTGCCGTCCGGCCCATGCGCGGGCTTGCGCGGGTCTTTCACGCGCCATTCAGCGGATTGGGCTTCTGGCGGCGCGGATGGCGTCACCGCAGCAAGCTTGCCTTTGTACTCATAGGCAACTGTACCCTCCGGGTGCTTGAACCAGCCCGGATCTTTGTAGTCGTTCTTGGCAAGGCCCTCGCGAACCTTCACGACCGAAAACATGCCGCCCATTTCAACGGGGCCAAACTGGGCGAAGCCGGTCATCATGGGGAGCGTATTATCGGGCAGAGGCATTTCCATGGAGCCCATCTCGCCCATGCCGTTTGAGCCCATCGGCATATAACCCGGCGCGATTTTCTGGATGCGCTTGGCGAGGTCCTTCTTGTCGACACCGATATAGGTCTTCACCGAATGGCCCATCGCGTTCATCGTATGGTGCGATTTATGGCAATGGATCGCCCAATCACCCAGTTCATCCGCGACGAAATCAAAGGCGCGCATCTGTCCGACAGCGCAGTCGATCGACACTTCATCCCATGCGGCAGCCGGATCCACCCAGCCGCCATCGGTGCAGGAGACCTTGAACTCATAGCCATGCATATGAATTGGGTGATTGGTCATTGTGAGGTTGCCGAAACGGATACGAACCTTGTCGTTTTTACCGACAACGAACGGGTCGATCCCCGGAAAAGCCCGGCTGTTCCAGCACCACATGTTGAAATCGAGCATGGTGTTGACCTTGGGCACATAGGAGCCCGGCTCGATATCAAAAGCATTGAGCAGGAATACGAAGTCCCGATCCACGCGCCGGAAGGCAGGATCTTTGGGATGAACAACGAAGAAGCCCATCATCCCCATCGCCATCTGGACCATTTCGTCCGAATGCGGATGGTACATGTAGGTACCCGAACGTCTGAGCAGGAATTCATAGACAAATGTCTTTCCAGGCGGGATATGCGGCTGATTGAGCCCGCCAACGCCGTCCATCCCGTTGGGGAGGCGCTGGCCGTGCCAATGCACCGCTGTATTCTCGGGGAGCTTGTTGGTGACATAGATGCGCACCTTGTCGCCTTCGACAGCCTCAATAGTGGGCCCCGGCGACTGACCATTATAGCCCCATAGATATGCGTTCATGCCCGGTGCGATTTCCCGCACAACAGGCTCGGCGACGAGATGGAACTCTTTCCAATCGCCATTCATTCGCCAAGGAAGCGTCCACCCGTTCAGCGTCGCAACTGGCTGGTAATCAGGACCCGACTTAGGAACGAGCGGCGCTTGTGTCTTCGGGCTCCTTGTCGTTGGCGCTTCGGGCACGGCGGCGAAAGCTGACCGACCCGAGACAATGCCTGCGCCGGCCAATACGAGGCTCGATGCTCTGACGAAATTTCTGCGAGAAACATCCATACTCAGTCTCCTTAATGACCCGGCTCGCCGCCACCTTGGGGCGCGGCTCCTCCGCTTGCGGCAGCACCGGAAACTCCGCCGCCGATTAGAGCATGTTTGAAGTCCACATCAGCTATGAAGAAGTCGCGCTTTGCATTGATTGCGGCGACTTGGCTCATCATTCTACCGCGCGCATCAGCAATAAGTTGCGTCACATCGATCAGCATACCGTTATACTGGAGCAGACTTTCTTCCTGAATGATTTTTCGCAACGGAAGAACCTGACCTTGATAAAGGCGAGACACGTCATGGGTACCGCGCCATACCTGATATGCTTCGCGTGCTTCTGATCGGATATTAACAGCCTTCTCAGCAAGCTTGTTCGCAGCCTGCATGTAGGTTTCCTCGGCTTGAGCAACACGGGATTGCCCAAAATCAAAAATCGGAATCTCAAGTTCCAACTCGAGCGTCCGCGTCCGCCGGCTTTCACGATCAAGGCCGCCCGCGCCATTATCTTTAAACTCCCGGTCATACGTTCGGCGCCCGAGCAGGTCGATATCGGCGATTAAGCGAGTCGCCTGAGTGAGACCCAGCGACTTGGCCAGCGCGTCGAGATCCGCTCGCGCCATTTGAAGATCAACACGGCGCTTGAGTGCCTCAGCTTCAACCTCACGCACCGTAGCAAGACGCGGCATCTGCGGCAGGGAGGCAGGAAGTCTTAGGGCTACAAGATCCTGACCCCAAAGCCCCATCAGGCGGATGAGTTTTTCGCGCTCAATCCGCTGCTGAATTCGGGCTTGGGCCAGTTGTGCGCCGGTCTCGGCATAAAAGACAAAGTCGCGAGCTTGGTTGAGTTTATTGACACCACCCGATTCCCCCAGCCGCTTAAACAGCTCGGCAGTCGCCTCGGCTGTGGATTTTGCCTGTACCAAAGCCGCGACCTGTTGGTTCGCAGCGACAGCTCTGTAGTATTGGCGCCGAGTGTCAGCTGCAAGCTTCAAGACATTTTCAAGCGTTCTCAATTGGGCTGAGCGGAATCGATCATTTGCAATCTGCGTGCGTGCTGGCAGAGTCGCCAGGGCCAAAATGGAACCGGAGATTTGCCGTTCGATCTCAAGCGCTAGTGACGCTGTTGTTCTGGCGATGGATATACGTGGATTCGGCGGCAAGCTTGCCTGTATCCTCTGCGCATCAGCGATTCCAAGTTCGTTGAATGCCGCCTGAAGACCGCGATTGTTCCAAAGAGCGATCTGAACTGCGGCATCTGCGCCAAGGGGCTGCTTCAACAGCGCTTCAACACGCGCCTTGGCGCTTGATGCGATCTCCTCAGACCCAATTTTCTCAATTTCCTTGCCAAGATCAGCCGACGCGCTTGCCTGGAGTAGTGCAATACCGTTCTCGGGCTGGACGGTAACGCAACCCGCTAGGAGCACTGCAACGCCACCGAGCAATGACGCGCGAATGGAAACACGGCGCAGCACACGAAAATCAAACTCATGCAACGTTTTCAAGGTCATGATTTCGGTCCCACGCGACGGTTGAGCTCTTCCCACCCCTTCGGCCCAACAGGCCGATAGGTCTTTGTCTCTGCCGCAACCGGAGTGTATCCGAGAGGCAGGATCTTCTGGGAAGGATCAGTGGGCTTCTCTAGGTAAGACGGCACGACCGAACAAGCGGTTAGAGCCAAAAGTACGAATGTGAGAACTAACAAGCGCCGCATAACCTATCCCCAAGCGAACATTCTGTTTGGAAGCGGGTAGCAAGAAGCGGCGCTATCTGTCTGTTACAAATTATTGCGGACGCTAATCCGGCGACTATTGCGAAATATTTCGAAATCCTCATGAAATGAAGGGCTTACAGAACCATACGATCCTGCCGGGACGGTGGGCTGAACGCCTCCGGACACGATAATCGTCAACAGTGGCGATTGACACTGAGGAGAAACAATATGAGCAAATTTGGCGGCTGGTTGATGATAGGCCTCGTTTTGGGAATTGGTACGGCTTCGGCCAATAACGGGATTCTGTTTTCGAACAGCTCCGACCCCTACTTCACGACCCCAGCGGAGTTCGTCGCCCTTGGGCAGCAACTGAATGGCAAGGTCGTGTTGGAGCGAGGTATCTCAGTCGTTGCAACCCGGGATACAGCTGCGACGGATCCGGCGCGAGGCGGGTCGACCGGGAAATAACCCAGTCCGCCCTGCCGAACTGGGCCTCGCTCAATTCGGCAGGGTGGACTTCAGAGGGTCCTATGGAACAAGTCACGACAAATCCAACGAATGACCACGGTAACATTCTCGTGGTGGATGATGATTCCGAGATCCGGTTACTGATTACTAAGTTTCTTCAACGTCACGGGTACTACGTTTACTCGAGCGCTGACGCCGTTAGCGTTCTGGAAACGCTCAAACGGTTTACGATTGATGCTATAATTCTCGATGTTATGTTGCCTGGAAAAACAGGAATCGAAGCCTGTCGGCAAATACGCCAAACCTCGCCAGTCCCTGTCATTTTGCTCACAGCCCGTTCGGAAGAGGATATCCGAGTCTCTGGGCTTGAGGGTGGAGCCGATGACTACATCACCAAGCCGTTTTCACCCCGCGAACTGCTGGCCCGACTTCGATCTGTTCTTCGCAGAGCGAGGAACGGAAGCATTGCAGCGTCAACGGCAACACAGGGCAAAATCCTCTTCGATGGCTGGACCCTGGATACCTTGCGACGCGAACTAACTACACCTGGCGGAGTTTTGATCGATCTCTCAACAGGAGAATACAATCTTCTGGTCGCATTCTTGGAACACGCCAATCGCGTTCTTTCCCGCGAAATGCTGATGGAGCTGGCAAAAACCCGGACCAGCGATCCCTTCGATCGGACGATTGATGTGCAAATAAGCCGATTACGACGTAAGCTCGAAACATCGGAAGCCGCTGGTCTCACAATAAAGACCGTCCGAGGGGCCGGCTATTTATTTGTCCCAAAGGTAACATTTGGATGAGACCGAGCCGCTTTCGCTGGTTACCCGACACCATAGTCGTCCGCGCTGTAATAATTTTGGTCGGCTCCTTAATCGCAATGAGCCTTGTCGGCTATTGGGTCTACCGTGTGGGAGCGGAAGGGCTGGCAACAAACGCCCGCGATCGAGGACTTGCTGAGCGTATTGTCTCGATCAAAAGGGCAATCAGCGCTATTCCTGATGAAGTTGATCGCGATAAAGCTGCTCACTCCCTGGCGACCGCCTCGCTCGAGGTTCACTGGAGCAAAGTCAGCCTTGTTCTGAATAACGCTCCAGTGACGGAGCGCTCACGAGCGATGGAGGGTCGGCTCAAAGAACTGGTACCTGAATTTGGTACGGAATCGTTCAGGGTCGGCTATGCAGACGACGGAGCACTCAACGCGGGAGAGGGTGATGCGTATCGACACATGCTGCTGGTTTCGGTGAAGCTTGACGATAACACCTGGCTCAACTTTGCCTCGCCGACCTTCGGAACAGCGCATCACCTAGCAGGAAACATTCTAGCGATTGCTGCAATTATGGGGTCGCTTATAATCCTCGTCGCTGTTCTGCTGCTTCGGTGGGTTACTCGGCCGTTGCGCAACCTGGCGATTGCGGCTGAACGATTCAGCCTTGATGAGGCGCGCGACCCCGTTGCTGAAATTGGCCCCGCCGAAGTACGCCGTGCGGCAAAGGCATTCAACACCATGGGCGACCGGGTACGTCGCCTCATTTCCGAACGGACGATGGCGCTGGCTGCCGTCAGCCATGATCTACGAACTCCGATTACTCGCTTGCGGCTTCGTTCGGAAATGCTCGATGATGAACAGACCCGTAATTTGATCGACGATGACCTCTCCGAAATGGAGCTGATGATCAATTCGACGCTCGAATATCTTAGTATGGGCGTTTCCACTGAGACCCCGAAAGTCTTCGACCTAGCTACCATGATCAGGACAATTGTGGACGGTGAAGCGGATCGTGGACATTCGATCACTGTAGACGATATCGATCATGTGACAGTGCTGGGTAGGCCTGTCGCGATGAAGCGCGCGATATGGAACATTATCGGCAATGCTCAAAAGTATGGATCCAATGTCTCTGTCGAGTTAAAGCGCGATGGCAAGCAGGTGAAAATACAAGTCCTGGATGATGGTCCCGGAATTCCGGAACCAGAAATCGATAAGGTATTCGAGCCTTTTTACAGAATAGAAAATTCTAGAGGCCGTGAAACTGGCGGATCTGGCCTCGGGCTCACTATTGCGAAATCAATAATACTCGATCATAATGGGAAAATTTTTTTGAACAATAAAATGCAAGGTGGCCTAATAGTGACGATATCAATTCCAATTCATGTGTAAATTTTCGAGTGTCGACAACAAGCGGTGATATACTTGTAGGACGGCTCCCGCCGAAAACACGATCCTAAATCGCTCGATACTTGGGCTACCGCTTGGAGGAGCGACGGAGGGGCAATCAAAACAACACGAAAATCAGCGCATCAGTGTTCATGCTGACAACAACCATGATCAGCGAGAGCATCGATGACTTGGCAGTCAGCGACCGGAACGCCACCCGAACAGCAACTTGATATCCGTTCCAGCTCGCTCTCGAGAGATCGCAGCCGCGCAATCTTGCTTCGCACATCGGCCAGATGCCGCGAGGCGATTGCGTGGGCCTCGTCGCATGGCATGGTGGGGCGATCCGAAAGCGTCAGCAAAGCGCGGATGGCCTCGACGCTGAAGCCGAGATCTCGGCCGTGCTTGATGAAATTGAGGCGTTCGAGATGTGCCTTGCCGTAGCGCCGTTGATTGCCCTCTGAGCGTTCCGGCTCGGGGAGGAGCCCAGCTTGCTCATAATAGCGGATAGTCTCGACCTTCACGCCCGTCCGTTCGGACAGTGTACCAATCGGCATCACACGGGGCAGGGAATAGTTTTTCAATGAGCGATGCATTTTTCGCTTGTTCCTATAGTCGCTAGAGGTTGTAGGTATCCTGGTCCAGAGGCCTGAAAAGGACAAGTCCATGACCAGAATTTCCTCATCTCAATCGGCGGTAACGGCCTCGTGGTTAGTTTCCGGCATGGACTGCGCGAGTTGCGCGGCGAAGATCCGGGGCGCTGTCGAGCGGTTGCCCGGCGTCTCGGACGTCAAGCTCTCGGTGATGACGGAAACG
Organism: Rhabdaerophilum sp. SD176; assembly: GCF_030143245.1. GTDB lineage: Bacteria > Pseudomonadota > Alphaproteobacteria > Rhizobiales > Beijerinckiaceae > Rhabdaerophilum. The sequence continues at coordinate 17,127 of NZ_JARJNS010000009.1, forward strand.
CTGACGCTTGCGCTCGACGAGCACCAGACCAAGCCGACAGAGGTCGAACGAAAGGTCTCAGACCTCGGCTACTTCGTTCAGCGTGTGGAAAAGCCGGTGAGGGAAGAAGATTCGAATGCGACGTCTTGCGGCTGTGGCCACGCCCATGAGCACAAACACGGCGATCACGATCATGAGGAACATGGTCACGACAATCACGACCACGACACCTCCTTGCAAAACACATCCCAAAAGGCTGATTCGGGCCATGGCTTGCCGGGCCACCTCCATGAAGCCACGCCGGATGGCGTGAGCTGGTATCAGACCGGCAAGGGCAGGCTCGTGCTGGGCACCGGAGCATTGTTGGCAGCGGCCTGGGGCCTCGGATTGATTGCCCCCGCGATTGCCAAATGGGCCTTCATTGCCGCCTGCCTGATCGGTGTAGCGCCTGTCGCTCGGCGGGCTTTCGCCGCCTTGCGGGCGGGTATGCCGTTCACGATCGAAATGCTGATGACCATTGCCGCCGCTGGCGCCCTTGTGATCGGCGCTGCGGAAGAAGCAGCACTCGTCGTCTTTCTCTTCGCCGTAGGGGAAGTGCTTGAGGGCGTTGCCGCGAACCGCGCCCGTGCCAGCATCAAGGCGCTTGGTGATCTCGTTCCGAAGACCGCGATTGTCGAGGAGGAGGGCGAACTCCATCAGGTCAATGCATCCAGTCTGAAAATCGGCCAGATCCTTCTAGTGCGACCCGGCGACCGCATTCCCGCCGATGGCGAGATCAGTGAGGGCACCTCGGGCATCGATGAATCCCCGGTTACCGGTGAATCCGTACCCAAGACGAAAACTCTGGGCGAACCGGTATTTGCCGGCTCGATCAATCGCGAGGCGGTTCTTCGCGTACGGGTGACCAAGACCGCGGAGGACAACACGATTGCCCGGATTGTCAGGCTGGTCGAAGAGGCGCAAGAGGCGCGTGCGCCGACTGAACGTTTCATCGATCGGTTCAGCCGCTTCTATATGCCTGCCATTGTCGGCCTCGCGATCCTCGTCGCGTTGGTTCCGCCCTTGGCCATGGGCGGGGACTGGAATACCTGGATCTATCGCGCACTCGCCTTGCTGCTGATCGGGTGCCCTTGTGCTCTGGTCATATCGGTGCCGGCGTCGATTGCTTCGGCTCTGTCGACGGGCGCGAAAAACGGCCTCCTGATGAAGGGCGGCGTCGTCATTGAGAACCTCGCTCGGGTCAAAACCGTGGCCTTTGACAAGACCGGCACGTTGACGGTCGGCAAACCGGTAGTGACCAATGTCAGGACGTTCAACGCAACGGAAGCCGAGGTGCTCGCACTCGCCGCCGGCGTCGAAACCGGATCAAGCCATCCGCTCGCCGAAGCGATCCTCGCCCTTGCCGCGAGCAAGGGGATCACCCCCAAGATTGCCACAGATGCGCGGGCAATCGTCGGACGCGGTGTTGAGGCCAAGGTTGGAGGCGAGAATGTCTTTGTCGGCTCCCCGCGCTTTGCTGCGGAAATCGGTGCCTTGTCAGAGGCGGTTAGCGAGGCAGCAGAAGCCCTCGAAGCAGAGGGCAAGACGGTTGCCGCCGTGTTCAGGGGTGGGCGCGTCATTGGCCTTTTTGCGTTGCGCGACGAGCCGCGCGAGGATGCAAAAATCGCCATTGCCGAACTCAAGGTGCTTGGCGTTGGCTCGGTGATGCTCACCGGCGACAATGCCCGCACAGGAGCGGCCATTGCTGGCAGCCTCGGCATGGATCACAAGGCCGAACTCATGCCGGACCAAAAAGTGGCTGCGATCAAGTCGCTGGCCGCGCATGACGGCGTGATGATGGTCGGAGATGGCATCAATGATGCGCCAGCGCTGGCAGCGGCGTCAGTTGGTGTTGCGATGGGCTCTGGAACCGATGTCGCGCTGGAAACAGCCGATGCCGCAGTGCTGAGGAGCCGCGTAACCGATGTGCCGCGGATGATCCGGCTGTCGCGCGCCGCTATGGCGAATATTCACCAGAACATCGCGATCGCGCTGGGATTGAAGGCGGTGTTTCTGGTCACCAGCGTCATCGGTCTCACCGGCCTCTGGATCGCCATTCTTGCTGATACCGGCGCCACTGTGATCGTCACGATCAACGCTCTGCGACTGCTGACGTTCAAGCCTGAGGCAAGAAGCTGAGGAGGGGATCACCCATGAGCTCGATGGAAGCTGTCAGCTATCTGTTGTTTTGCGTCTATCTCGCCAATTTTTTTGCTCTAAGCGCCGTGGCAGCAAGGCAGGCTGGACGCTCGGTTTGGCTCTTCAGTAAAGGAAAGGAGCAACAGACAATTCCCGCTTGGCTGTTCCGGATCGCCTTTGCCGGCGGGGCTCTCTTGCCTCTCTTGCGCGCGGTCGCTGGAGGCCCCCTCGTCAGCGATCCTGTTTTCTCCGCGCTTGACGGCGTGACGAGCGATATTATCGGCCACCTCCTGGTCGCGGTAGGTGCGATGATTGCCGCAATGTCGCAGATGCACATGGGCGCTTCGTGGAGGATCGGCGCAGCAGAAGGCGAAACTGGCGCCATTGTCGATACCGGGCCGTTCGCACTCTCGCGCAACCCTGTCTTCGTCGGTCAGGTCATCCTATTTGTGGGCCTCCTACTGGTATTTCCGGATGTCCTTCAAGCGGCACTGACCGTAGCTCTGATCGTCGCCATCCGCATGCAGGTCAAGATCGAGGAGCGCGTTCTCGCAGTTTCGCTTGGTGAACCCTACCTTGCCTATAGCCGCCGGGTTGATCGTTGGTTCGGTGCGAGAAAGATTTGATGGCGAGTATACAGTCACTTTTCCAGGAATACGGGATTGCAATCTATGCGCTCCTCTTTGCGTATTGCTTGCTGAAAAGCGGCAGCTTGCCCTTATTTGCAGGTTATGCTGCTCACATTGGATATCTCGATATCGTTTTTGTTGGTGCTGCTACTTTCTCGGGAGGGTATCTCGGGGACGAACTGCGCTTTTGGGTTGCCAGAGGCTATGGCAGTGAGTTCCTCAAAAGTAAGCCAGAAATAAATAATCTACTAAATACAGGGCGTCATTTGCTCGATCGATATGGCGTCGCGTATATCTTTCTCTATCGATACCCGAAAGGTATGCGTACGGTCGGAGCATTGCCGGTTGGGCTCACAAATATAGCGTGGCCCTACTTCACGTTCTTAAATTTCTTGTCCGCAACGATCTGGGCAACTATCCTGGTCGGAGCCGGTTACCTGTTCGGAAGCGCTATTGAAAGTGCAATCAATACGAACTGGGGCGCTTATAGCATTCTGGCTCTCGTGATTTTTGTTGGCTTGACCCTTATTGCGTGGTGGCAAGTGCGCCGCATTCAGCCTCGAAAAAGATGAACTATGGAATGCCGGCTGTGAGCACATTTTCGAAAAGATGTTTGCGCCTCGCGGCGATCGTTCTGGCCTGTCTCCTTGTCGACCAGATCAGCAAATGGATCATTCTCGAGCACGTCATGCAGCCACCCCAGCTGATCAGGATCACGTCGTTTTTCAATCTGACGCTCAATTTCAACACCGGCGTCAGCTTCGGGTTCTTCAAGGAGACACTCGCGGATTGGCCAGGTCTCTTGACCGGATTCAAGGTTTTTAGTGCAGCCGGATTGGTTGTATGGGCGGTTTATTCACCCCACCGCTACGAGCAGATTGGCCTTTCACTCATCTCAGGTGGCGCGCTGGGCAACGCTTTGGATCGTTGGCGGCAAGGCGCTGTGACCGACTTCCTCGATTTTCATTGGGGGGCCTGGCACTGGCCGACCTTCAACATGGCTGATGTCGCGATTGTCGCCGGTGCAGCGCTGATGATGCTTTGTGCTTTTATCCCTTCACAGAGATTACCAACCACCCAAGGCACGGTTGCTCCTGACTCATCGAGGGGCCCATGACAAAATGGCAGTGGGCCGGCAGGTTCGGAGTGGCCTTGGTCTATGCAATGATCGGCGCGATCCTCGGTTTTCTGTTTGGATATTTCTTTGTCCGCCCGTTCCTGATGATCAGTTTCTGGCCAGAATTCGTGCAGACCGCCGCATTCTGGGCTCCTCACGTGACCACAACGGCGACGGGGCTGTTGGCTGCAGCCGGGTATCTGAAAAGCGATACTCAGCCAGCCACGCCGCCATAACGAGAAGCCTTCTACTCAATTCCGGTCACATGATCACAACCACCTCAAGGTAAATGAAGCATTGATTTGTTCATGAGAAACAATGTGTTGGATTTTCCGTGAATTGAACGCGTGTCCTGTAGCTTGCTCATACAACAGAGCAATAACAGAGCGTCAAAACAATGCGTATCTCTTTCAAGAGCATCATCATCGCTGCAAGTTTTTTCGGTTTCGTAGCAATCAGCGAAACAGCTTCAGCCGGCGGGCAAACGGACCTGGCGCACCTGCATTCCGGTCAACGGACATCACCGCCACTGGGATGGACACAGTTCTGCGCTGAAAACCAAACAGAATGCCGGTCGGGTACGTCAACCACAATTTCCGTCGCCTTGAATGAAAAGCTCTGGCGTGAACTGGTGAAGGTCAACCTGCACTTCAATCAATCGATTGAAGCGGTGACCGATCAAGCTCAGTATGGAAGCCCTGAATACTGGACCTACGCAAAATCCGGAAGGGGGGATTGCGAGGATTATGTCCTTGAAAAGCGCCGTGAACTTGCCAGGCGCGGCTGGCCGCTCTCATCGCTGCTGATTACGGTCGTGCTCGACAAGGAAGGTGGCGGACACGCAGTCCTTACCGTTGTTACGGATCGGGGTGAGTTTATTCTCGACAATCAGACCAATCTCATTCTGCCATGGTCACAGAGCGAACTCACCTTCATCAAGCGCCAATCACCGCTGGACCCGAATGCTTGGGTCGAGCTTGGCCGCAAGCTAGGCCGGCCGGAAATTGTGACAGCCGGACTTCGCTGACGCCGCTCACGGTTTGGGAGCGAGAAGCGGCTCCAGGATCTTGTCGAACTGCTCCAGCGTCAGAGCGCCGGTCTGCTTTTCCCCGTTGATAAAAAAGGTCGGTGTCGAATTGACCCCGAATTCCCTCGTCGCGCGCTGAGCTGTCGATGTAACTCCCTTGTAGAGTTTCTCATCGCTGAGGCAGGCCTCGAAGGTTTCCTTCGTAAATCCTGCAAACTTAACGGCATTGAGAAGCGCTTCGACAGGCTTTTCCGAGTGACCCCAAGCTTCCTTGGTGCGGTAGAGCAGGTCAAGTGTGGGGTACCAGCGCTGCTCGCCTGCACACCGCGCCAGCATGAACCCAGCTGTGGCAAGCTGATCGAGCGGAAACTCTCGCATAATGAAACGGACTTTTCCGGTGTCGACGTATTTCTGCTTCAACGTCGGCCAGGTCTCGGTATGAAACCGCATGCAATGATGGCAAGTGATCGAGGCATATTCGATAATCGTCACAGTCGCATCGGCATTGCCGAAAACCTTGTCCGGAAGGTCGCCCGGCTCTAGAAGGCGTGCGGCGATGGACGGCCTTGACTGAGCAAATGCAAGGGATGGCAGGGCAAGCAACGAAACTGTCGCAAGCAGCGGCAAAAGACGGCGGCGATTCATGGCTTCACCCTTCCATTCCACCTTCTTGTAAATGCTGTAGCCACATGAGGTTCAAGAGGCGCGGACGAGACTTTCCTGCCAAGCGATCAAAATAGCGCGAGTTAGTGATTTCAGGCTTGAACCTGAAGCAGCTTCACGCCTTAACAGATTTCTCAGGATCTTTCTTCACGACCTGTCAGGCATAGCCGAGCTACGAATTCAGGATGAAACCCAGTTTTTTGAACCGTCAGGCGGGTCTTGTCGCAGCTCTTGTCGCCGGTGCGTTGCTGCTCGCCGGTTGCGTGACTACTGAAATCGACAACAAGCATTTGCAGCCGATTCCGCCGGCACTCTTGTCGGAAATGTCCGCAAAAGGCATGAGCGCTTCCGATCCGATCCTCGTTCGTATCTTCAAGAAAGAGAGCGAGCTGGAGGTTTGGAAACGCGACAATGCCGGCAGATATGCGCTTCTGAAGACCTATCCGATGTGCCGCTGGTCAGGTCAACTCGGGCCCAAGAAACGGGAAGGCGACCGCCAGGCCCCTGAAGGGTTCTACTCGGTCACGCCGGAATTGATGAACCCGCGTTCGCAATATTACCTCTCGTTCAACCTCGGCTATCCAAACGCTCTTGAACGATCCATGGGCTATTCCGGTTCGGCGCTGATGGTGCATGGTGCCTGCACTTCTGCGGGGTGCTATGCGATGACGGATAGCGGAGTTGCGGAGATTTACGCTCTGGCCCGCGAGGCGCTAGCAGGCGGGCAGAAAAACTTCCAGGTGCAGGCCCTGCCGTTCCGCATGACGCCCGAGAATATGGCGAAACACCGCAACAATCAGCACATCGCATTCTGGCGCAACCTCAAGGAAGGCTCCGACCATTTCGAGGCGATGCGACAGCCGCCGCGTGTTGTGGCCTGTGGCCGCCGTTATGTCTTTGACCCCAAGGAAGGTGCTGGGCCTTTCACGCCAGGCGCTCCTTGCCCCTCTTTCGAGGAGGACCCCACCGTCACCGCGGCCGTGATCAACAAGAAGGCAGAAGATGAAAAACGCCTTGCCGAGCTCGTTGCCAAGGGCACACCGGCACTGAGCTTTACGCATGTCGATGGCGGCATGCATCCGACTTTCCGTTCTATTCTGAAAGCATCAGGCCCCGAACGCCTTCAGGCGATGACATCTGGTCGCGTAGAGATTAGCCGACCTGATGCCGCGCTACTTGATCCATTCAATGCTATTGAGTAGCAGCCAGTATTATTTTTATCACTTTGCTTTTTTTGGTCGCCCATACAATTCAAGCCGGTGACCGGTGATTTCATATCCTAGTCTATCTGCTATTTCAGCCTGCAACCTTTCTATTTCTTCGGATTGGAATTCGATCACTTTGCCAGTGATTGTGTCGATGAGGTGGTCATGGTGGGAGCCAGTTGCGGGTTCGACGCGAAATCGCCCACCATCAAAGCTGTGCTGCTCGATGAGCCCGATTTCTGAAAACATCCGCATGGTCCGATAAACCGTCGCTAGTGAAATTCGTGCATCTCGGCGCATCGCTCGGCGATGAATCTCGGACACATCCGGATGGTCGTCAGCTGAAGAGATAACCTCGGCGATGACCCTGCGCGGCCCGGTAATCCGCCGACCTTGCGCCTTACACTGATCAATAAGCGTTTGCTTGCTTTGCGTCATACGGCTCTCAATTAGGCCCAATTTGTAATTGGGTTGACTCTCGATACTGAATACGTAGGATATCGCTAATGCGAATTATTTGCAATAAGGAATAGTAGATGCCAAGTTCCGAGAAAGCAGCGACCGAACCTGGATGGCGCCAAGCCAGGGGCGAAGCCTCGCTTTCCGATGTGCATCGTTCAATTCCGGTCAAAAGTTCCGGTCCGTCCTGGCGGCGCGCTGCCGCCTTCGTTGGCCCGGGCTACCTCGTCGCTGTCGGGTACATGGACCCAGGCAATTGGGCGACCTCGCTAGCTGGCGGCTCGAAATTCGGCTACACATTACTGGTCGTCGCGCTGGTCTCCAACATTATGGCGATCGTGTTGCAAGGGCTATGCGCGCGGCTCGCGATTGCCTCCGGGCGCGATCTCGCACAAGCCTGCCGCGATGCCTTCCCAAAGCCAGTTGCATTCGTACTTTGGTTTCTCGCGGAAATCGCAATCATCGCCACCGATATCGCCGAGGTCATCGGCACGGCCATCGGGCTGAACCTAATCTTCGGCATCCCCCTCGAAATCGGCGTCATCATCACCGCGCTCGACGTCTTCCTTATCCTCTATCTCCAGCGGCTCGGATTCCGCTGGGTCGAGGCGCTGATCATCACGCTGCTTGGCGTGATCGCGGTCTGTTTCGCGATCCAGATCGCGCTGGCCGATCCGGATTGGGGTGCTGTCATCAAGGGCTTTGCACCGACGACGCAAATCGTCACCAACCCGGAGATGCTGTATCTCGCTCTCGGCATTCTCGGCGCGACCGTGATGCCGCATAACCTTTATCTCCACTCCGGCATCGTGCAGACCCGCGCCTATGGCGACACCCTGCCCGAGAAGCGCGAGGCGCTGAAATTCGCCACCATCGATTCCACCGTGGCGCTGATGTTCGCGCTGCTGGTCAACGCCTCGATCCTGATCCTTGCGGCCGCGACCTTCAACAAGGCCGGGCAGACCAATGTCGCCGAACTCGGCGAGGCGCATAAGCTGCTCGCGCCGCTGCTCGGCCTTGCGATTGCGCCGACGCTGTTCGGTATCGCGCTGCTGTGCTGCGGCATCAACTCAACCGTAACGGCGACGCTCGCCGGACAGATTGTGATGGAAGGCTTCCTCAATATCCAATTGCCGCCCTGGCTGCGGCGTCTAATCACACGCGCCATCGCCATCGTGCCCGCTGCCGTGGTCACTATTTGGTATGGAGATGCTGGCACGGCGAAACTGCTGATCCTGACGCAGGTCGTGCTCTCGCTTCAGCTTTCCTTTGCAGTCTTTCCGCTGATCATGTTCACGGCGGACAAGAAGAAGATGGGCGATCTCGTCGCACCAAAATGGCTCATTGCTTTCGCGCTTATGATCGGCATCGTGATCGCCGTTCTCAACGTCAAACTGCTGGTGGATTTCGCGACCGGCGGCTAACAGGGCAAAAAATGCCCAGCCGCATCTTGGCCTTGGCGGCCGATTGAGCTAGAAAATGAGGATGAATGCCGGCGTAATCATCAAGGAAGCGGGAAAAGCTCTGATCGGGGCTGCTCTGGCCTTTTCTTTGGCGATCCAGCTGCTGCTGATTTCGATGGTTGGCGCAGTCCATGCCGGCAACAAGGCGATGGGGCTCGACCAACTCGGAATAACCTGCATCACCGCAGGTGCCCCCGATACTGAAAACCGATCCGAGCCTGACGACAACCATCATGGCTCCAACGCCTCGGCCTGTTGTACCTGGGCTCCCAGGGATGCACTTGCCGTATTCGCGATTGTCCCGCCTGACAACACAGGTCCACTCGTTCAACCAACACATCGTGTGGCGACGACGATCAGACCTCCCGACACTGCTCTGCAAGAATTGTCGACCTCATCGCGACGTCAACAACCGCGCGCGCCTCCCATCCTGATCTGAACAGAACAGCCGGTGATGAACTCGCCAATGCGAGCGCCGGTTTCGTTTCAGCATCAAAATCAGGATTTCGTCATGACCAAAACCATCCATCAGACGGCCTTCCTGGCGGTTTCTTGCGCTGCTTGCGATAAGCAAAGCCAGCCTTCGCCGATTAACGGCCCAAATCGACAAATCGTGATAGCAGCTAGATATGCAGCCTTGAGTGTCGTCACACTCGCCATGCTTGTCTGCTCAGCTTCTGCCCACGATTTCTCAATCGGAGACATCAATATTGATCATCCTTGGACACGTGCGACCCCAGGTGGAGCGAGGGTAGCTAGCGGGTATATCACGATCGAGAATTTTGGCAGTAAACCTGATCGACTGATCGGTGGCGCCTTTGAAGCGTCAGAACGGGTTGAGCTGCACGAAATGACTGTCTCGGACGGTTTGATGCGGATGCGTGCTCTTTCGACCGGGATTGAGCTTCCTGCTGGCCGACGTATCGAGGTGAAGCCGGGTGGCTATCACATCATGTTTCTCGAACTGCGACGGCCCCTGAAGCAGGGCGAGAAAATCTCCGGGTCTCTCGTGTTCGAACGGGCGGGCACCGTAGCGGTCGAGTTTCAGGTTGATGCCATGGGCTCACCCGGTGTGGAAGCGGGACATCCGCATTGAGGTTGCGCCATCATGAACATTTTGAAGCTGGTGCGATATCTCTCGTGGGCAGCCGTCGCGACAATCGTTTTTGTTACAACAGCTATCGTGCTGGGCTGGTGGCGGGTCGATGGTCCGGGCGGACTGCAAACGGACGCGGGAATTGAAATCAAGGGCCTCCCGCAACTTGGTGGTCCGTTCACGCTCGTCGATCATCGCGGGAAAACAGTTACCGAACGGGACTTTCTTGGCAAGCCAATGCTGGTTTTCTTCGGATTCACTCATTGCCCTGATGTTTGTCCAACGACATTGTTCGAGATCACGACCCGGTTTCAGAAGCTTGGCACCGATGCTGATCGCCTTCAGGCCATTTTCATCACGGCAGATCCTGAACGGGATACACCCGAGCAGATGGCGCTCTATTTGCAGTCATTCGATCCCAGAATTGTTGGTCTATCCGGCTCCCAGGAGCAAATTGATGGGGCGGTTGCGGCCTTTAAAGTTATCGCAAAAAAGGTACCGCAAGGGGACGGAAACTACACAATCGACCATACCGCCTCGACTTTCCTAATGGACAAGAACGGGAAATTCTTCGGCCTGATCGACTACCATGAAAAGGAAGATACGGCGCTTGCAAAAATGCGGCGGCTACTGGCAAAAAAATAAATCTTTTGCCAAATTCGTCTCAGGATTCGGCGAGGCAAGATTGCCCCTCTAACCCAGAAACCACATCATTCTTGGATTTTAGTGCTTTCGCTGCCATGTTCAGGAGATGAGAATCTGGGCTATCTATATCACAGCAGCCTTTGCCGAACTTGCCGGATGTTTCGCGTTCTGGGTCTGGCTGCGCAATGGCCGCTCCTTGCTCTGGGTCGTGCCCGGCATGGTTTCGCTCGTCGCCTTCGCCTGGCTGCTCACCTTGGTGCCGACCGAGGCCGCAGGGCGCGCTTATGCTGCTTATGGTGGAATCTATGTCGTGGCGTCGGTGCTTTGGATTCGGTTCGTGGAAGGTGTGGCACCGGACCGTTGGGATATGATTGGCGCAACGATCTGCATTCTCGGAGCCGCAGTGATTCTACTCGGGCCGCGAACCGCGTAGCTCTCAGCCGCCCATCCCCTCAAGAATTGTGCATTCCGGCAAATCCGCCTTCCCGGCAGGCATCCGAACGGTCCTATCCGACTTTCCCATTGAACCAAGTCCTGCTCGGTTTTTCAATGAACCGGAAGGTGATCCACGAAACCGCTACCACCGCCAGCAGATAGATGAGCGAGTAAAGGTCGTTCAGCAGAAAATGCCCGAAATCGTAGTTTATATGTGGGTTTCCGGCTCCAACATGCTCACGGGTGATCTCAACGCCAGCTCTGTTCGCGGCCAGCACCGGCACACGATTGAAGGGTAAGCTCACAAGCAGCGCGGTCATATAAATGGAATAGGAGAGATCTCCTAGCACGTGCCCGACCTTGCCGGAAAGAACGGCTGATATCCAACCGCTTTGGAAAGCAAATACCAGAACTAGGCCCGCAAAAACGAATGGCGCAGCAAGCGAGGCCTGAGTTCGTCCGACCAACGAGACGAACAGGATAGCTGCCGCGATTGCTCCGATTTCCAGTGATGTCGCGAATTTCGCCGTCAAGGTTTTGGCTCTCAACCAACCCTGCCAGGCAAAACTGGCCAGAACACCGGAGAAGAACCCTGCCAGACACCTCGCAAAGCCGAAATCAAACGTTGTATCCATCCCCTTTGGCGAAAAGGCGCCAACCACTGCAAGCCCGCCCAGGATCAGTGTAGCAGCGGCAACGGCGAGAAGGCGTCGCCCGCCAAAACAGAGCAAGGCGAAGACTATGTAGGTCCAGAACTCTGTTGAGATAGACCAAGCTGGCGTGTTCCAAAGCGTGACGCCGGTGAATCCTAGTGCTTGGACGAGAAGCAAGTCCCATAGAACCGTAATCGGCGCTCGCTGATCAATGAAGACAGAAACCGGCGCTGATCTTATAAACCCTGCAAGACCACGAGCAATTTCAAACGCTAAAAAAATGCCGAGTAGGACCACATGCAACGGCCATACGCGACCAATACGACGCACAATGAAAACGAGCGTTTCGCGAGGTTTGCCCAGTTTTCCAAGATAAGCGTAAGCGATTACGAAGCCAGACAGGACAAAGAAAAAATCGACGAAGAGCCAAGCATTTTGGACGAATGGGAGACCGTGCAGCCAGCCGTCAGCCTCCAGCCGGTATAAGGCAACGAGCAGAGCTGCGATGCCACGCCACGCATCGAGTGCAACAAAGCGATGCGATAGGGAGCCCTGCATTGGTAAATGCTTTCTTGTTCGAGTGCACGGTCGATCGACTTGCGCCTCTTCACTACATGCTCACCTCTTCACAGGCGTTTAATGGCGGTAACGTCAGCGGCACTACGAATCTTTCTGGGGTTCATAGACACCTTGGCACCCCGGAATGTGCCTTCACTTCCGCTGGCAAAAAGTGAAACCCGGACGTCCACCATTCGCTGGTCCGTCTGCCCATTTAGCCGAAAGCCCGTCCGGCAGGCCGCGCCCCTTTATGAGGGCGTAGACTGCCGGGATGACAAGGAGCGTAAGGATAGTCGAGGAGAACATGCCGCCGATCAACGGCACGGCGATGCGTTGCATCACCTCCGACCCGGTGCCTGTGGACCAGAGGATCGGCACCAGACCGGCCATGATGGCAACAACCGTCATCATCTTCGGCCTAACCCGGTCGACTGCGCCTTCCATGATCGCGGAGTCGAGATCGCGCCTTGTCAGCGCGCGCCCCTCGCTCGCCGCCAATTTCCGACGCTCTTCCAGCGCGTGATCGAGATAGATCAGCATGATCACGCCGGTTTCGGCGGCGACGCCCGCGAGTGCGATGAACCCTACAGCCACAGCAACCGAGAGGTTGAAGCCCATCCACCACATCATCCACAGCCCGCCGACCAGCGCGAAGGGGAGCGAGAGCATGACGATCAGCGTCTCCGTCATCCGGCGGAAGTTGAGGTAGAGCAGCAGCAGGATGATCAGGAGGGTGAGCGGCACGACGATGGTGAGGCGCTTCTTGGCCCGCTCGTAGAACTCGAACTGACCGCTCCAGATCACGTAATAGCCCGCCGGAAACTTCACTGTTTCTGCCACGGCCTTTTTCGCGTCCGCGACGTAGGAGCCGAGGTCGCGCTCACGCGCATCGACGAAGATATAGGCAGCGAGCTGGGCGTTCTCGGTGCGGATCGAGGCCGGTCCTTGCACCAGGCGGATTGTCGCGACCTGCCCCAGTGGGATCGAAGCACCGTTGGCAATCGGCACCAGCACCTCGCGCGAAATTGCCTGTGGGTCGGATCGCACATCGCGCGGATAGCGTAATGAGACGCCGTAGCGTTCGCGCCCCTCGACCGTCGTGGTCACCGTTTCGGACCCGATAGCCATAGCGATGACGCGCTGGACATCGCCAATCATCAGGCCATAGCGGGCGAGTTCGGCGCGGTTCGGCTCGATATCAAGGTAATAGCCGCCGATGATCCGCTCGGCGAAGGCGCTCGATGTGCCGGGTACCGTTTTGATCGCGCTTTCGATCTCGCGCGCAAGTTTATCGATCACATTGAGATCCGGGCCGATCACTTTGACCCCTACCGGCGTACGGATGCCCGTCGCAAGCATGTCAATGCGGGCCTTGATCGGCATGGTCCAGGCATTGGCGACTCCGGGGAACTGGAGCGCCTTGTCCATTTCCTGGATAAGGGAATCGATGGTGAAGCCTGGGCGCCATGCACTTGGCTGCTTGAGATTGATGACCGTTTCGAACATCTCGGTCGGCGCTGGGTCCGTTGCGGTGCCAGCGCGGCCCGCTTTGCCGAAGACGCTCTCCACTTCGGGAAACGTCTTGATGATCCGGTTCTGGGTTTGCAGCAATTCGGCCGATTTGGTGATCGACAGCCCCGGCAGCGTCGTCGGCATATACATGATCGTGCCTTCATTGAGGCTCGGCATAAACTCCGAACCGAGCCGCATAGCCGGCCAGATGCTGCCACCCAGGACCACGAGCGCTGCCAGGATGGTCATCACGCGTGCCTTCAAGACCATCCTGATAAGCGGACGATAGAGAAAGATCAGCAGCCGATTCACCGGGTTCTTATGTTCGGGAATGATGCGCCCTCGGACGAACACGACCATGAGTGCCGGAACGACCGTGATCGAAAGCAGCGCGGCGGCCGCCATCGCGAAGGTCTTGGTCCAGGCCAGCGGCTTGAACATCAGGCCCTCCTGCGCTTCCAGCGCGAAGATCGGCAGGAAGGAGACGGTGATGATCAGCAGCGAGAAGAACAGCGAAGGACCGACTTCGGTGGCGGCATTGATCAGCACCTCATGCCGTGGTGTCCCCGCCGGCGCGCGCTCGAGATGTTTGTGCGCATTCTCGACCATGACGATCGCGGCGTCGATCATCGCGCCGATGGCGATGGCGATCCCGCCAAGGCTCATGATGTTCGAAGAAAGTCCGAGCGACCACATTGCCGCATAGGCCATCAGGATGCCAAGCGGCAGGGTAAGGATGGCGACGAGCGCAGAGCGGGCATGGAGCAGGAAGACGAAACAGACCGCTGCAACGATCAGGCTTTCCTCGATGAGCGTCAGTTTCAGCGTCGCGATGGCGCGTTCGATGAGCTGCGAACGATCATAGACCGATACGATTTCCGTTCCCGAGGGCAGGGCGGCGGTGATGTCGGCAAGCCGTGCCTTGACGTTGTCGATTACGGTGAGTGCGTTTTGACCGTAGCGCTGGACCGCGATGCCGGAGACAACCTCGCCCTCGCCGTTGAGTTCGGTGACGCCACGCCGCTCGTCCGGCGCCAGTTCGACCCGCGCGACATCCTTCAGCAGCACGGGCGTGCCGGCCTCAGCCTTGAGCACGATCTGCTCAAGGTCCGAGATCGATCGGATATAGCCGCGCCCGCGCACCATGAACTCGGTCTCGGCAAGCTCGACGACGCGGCCCCCGACATCCATGTTTGAATCGCGGATGGCGTCGCGGATGGCGGTGAGCGGCAGGTTGAAGGCGCGCAGCCGTCGTGGATCGACCACGACCTGATACTGGCGGACGAATCCGCCCACCGAGGCAACCTCCGCAACCCCTTCGGCCTTGGCGACGCCGAACCGGACCTGCCAGTCCTGAATGGCGCGCAATTCGGCAAGCGAGCGCTGCTTACCCATCACCGCGTATTGATAGACCCAGCCGACACCGGTCGCGTCCGGCCCGAGGGTCGGTGTCACGCCGGCGGGAAGCGAGCGGCCGGCTGCGGAAAGATATTCGAGCACGCGCGACCGCGCCCAGTATATGTCCGTGCCTTCTTCGAAGATCACATAGACGAACGAGACGCCAAAGAAGGAGAAGCCGCGCACCACTTTCGAGCGCGGCACCGAGAGCATGGCGGTCGAAAGGGGATAGGTGACCTGATCCTCGATCACCTGCGGGGCCTGCCCGGAATATTCCGTGTAGACGATCACCTGTGTATCCGACAGGTCCGGGATCGCATCGAGCGGCACGCGCGTGACCCCATAAAGTCCGATCGCCGTCACCAGCAGTGTGAGGATGAAGACGAGGCCGAGATTGGTCGCCGACCAGCGGATGATGCGTGCGATCATGGCTGTTTCCTTTCGGCTTCCATCGATAGCTTCTCGGCAACCGGCGCAGCGCTCTCGCCCGGTTTCGGTTCTCCAGGATTGCCGGCGTCGGCGGTGAAGGCCGAAAGCGCCGCCTTGAGATTGCTTTCGGCATCGATCAGGAAAGTCGCGGCGACCACGACATTCTCATCCGCCTGGATGCCATCAAGGATTTCGACATGACGATCATTACGGCGCCCAGTTTTCACGGCGCGCGGCTCGAATCGGCCTTCGCCGCGATCGACCAAGACAACCTTGCGGCTGCCGCTGTCGATCAAGGCCGATAGCGGTACAGTGACCTGGTTCTGGCCAGCCCCCGTTCCGATTTCCACGTCGGCGAACATCTCGAAGCGAAGGCGCAAATCGGGATTGACCACTTCGATGCGCGCCTTCGCCGTGCGGGTCGCCATTTCGAGCGTGGGTTGAATGAAGGTCACGCGGCCCGCGAATTCCTCGTTCGGGAACGCCTTGAACCGCACATTCGCCAATGCCCCGATGCTCACCTCGCCGATATCTTGCTCAGCGATATCGGCGATGACCCAAATGAGCGACGGATTGGCGATCAGCATCATCTCCTCGCCCGAGCGCATCATCATGCCCTCGACCGCCTTTCGGCGCAGGACCACGCCAGAGACTGGCGAGGGCCAGTCGAAGCTGATCACGGGCTCCCGTGTTCTCTGGAGTTCCTCGACGACAGGCGATGGGATCTGGAGGTTCTGGAGGCGTTGCAGCGCGCCACGTTCCTCACGACTGCCGGTTCCGACATTCGCAACCCGGTAGTCGACCTGCACCCGGACCATGTCCGGGGAATAGATGCGGAACAGCGGCGCGCCCTTCTCGACCTTCTGGCCGAGTTCGTTCGCGTGCAGTTTCTCGATGAAACTGTCGGCCCTCAGCACCACCGAATGCAGGGTGCGCTCATCCGGTTTGGCGACACCGGGCGCTCGGATCGCACGCGACAGACTGCGCAACGCGGCAGGCTCCGTACGCACGCCCGAGCGCTGTACCTTGTCGAGGCTGACCTTGACGCTCGACCCATTTTCTTCCTCGCCCTCGTAGACGGGAAGATAATCCATCCCCATCCAGTCCTTCTTTGGCACGGGCGATGTGTCGGGCAAGCCCATCGGGTTGCGGTAATAGAGCAACTTCCTGCCGCCGCCCGCCGGCGCTTCGGCGGTTTTGGCGGGGGCAGGATCAAAGCTGGTCTCCTCGCTCTGACGCACGGCGATAAAGTCGCGGCCATCCGCTGTCTTCCTCGGCTCGGCCGAATAGACCGGCTTGCCGTCGGGATCGCGATAATAGATCACCGGGCCGCTCGGTTCCGGTTTTGGCGCGGCAACCGATGCTTTTGCGCCGATCCATGCTCTCACGGGTGCTGGAACCCAGCCAGGAAGAGGCAGGTCGCTCCGGCCGAGCCAAAAGCCAGCGCCGGCTGCGCCAGCGGTAAGAGTGACGAGCAAAATGGAGCGCGCGGCCCGCATCCACGCGGGCCGCCGCCCCGGACCACTCTCCCCGCCATGATCGGGAAGAGGGCCCGGAGCGGTGCTATTCACTTGCGCACCGCCTTGAGGATGAGGCGACTTTCGAGCGTGCCGGTCTCGCCCTGTACTTTCGCGCCGAGCGAAAGCCGCCAGCCGCCCTCCATCGTCAGGTCGGTCCGGAACCGGTAATGGCCGGGATTGTCGGCCGGGACGGCATCGATCTTCGAGGCCATCATTTCCATGCCGTCCGGTGCCATGTCGATGCGTTTGGCAACGATGACGGCATCCGGGACCGGCGCACCGGTCTTCTTGTTGACGAGGCGAACCTCGACAAAGACACCGTTCGCCTGAGTGACCTCCGGCGTAACGAGTTGGAACTCGTAGTCCCGGATATCAGCAAGGACCGGAGTTGTTGAGGCGAATGCGAGTGATGCCGCACCGCAGGCGGCGAGGAGAAGAGCTTTGGACATGAGAATATTCCCTGAAATGTGAAACCCGGCACAGGCATCACGCGCATGCCGCCACGTGCGCTTTCCAGTGACGGAAAGCGTGATGCAGGCGCCGCGAGCGCCTGATGTTTCAGCTTCGGGGTGGTGGGATATCTGGCGGGATCGTCCGGTTCCCAAGCCAACTCGACGGCGAGGAGCGGTAATTCAGTGTCGAAACCAGCCGCTGTGGCAAGGGTTCATTATCCCGAACAAAACCGGCAAGGCGCTGGGCGGCACAAAGGGCCTGAAGCGGGCAGATGTCGGCGCAATCCGCCGGCATCGGGCCCTCAGGCGGGCAGCGCGGCATGTCAGCCATGATGTCCGCTCCGTTCGTCATGCCCGCCGGCGTTGCGGCAGCAAAACCGGTTGGCGCCAGCGGCAAAAGCGCAGCGATAGCCAGCAGGCAAAGGCCGACAAAACGGCGGATCGAGCAGCGAGAACGCATATTTCTGTAAAGCTCGAATGCGAGTGCGCCGCAAGGCTATCGACTTCACAAATTCGGGATTGGTTCCTCGATCACCCATGTACGTGTTGCACCCCGATGGTCGCACTTGGCTGGGAATGTCTGTAATGCTGCTCCGCGCCGCGTAGACCTGCAGGTCTCCTACCGGCCCCCATTCCGACCTTCAGTCTCCCGCCTCATGGCCTCGCTCGTGGTCCCTTGACTGCCCTCGCGCTTGTGCAAGCCGTTCGAGCATTTCCGTCTGCTGGCGTCTGAGTTCGGCCAAAGGATCGATTGGAACACCGTGTTCGGGTGCTGGCTGAGCCTGATCGCTTACAGGTGATCGAGCTGCAGCTTGGACGCCTGCCGGCACATTCGCCTTTGCTTCCTGCGCCTGTTGCTGGTCGATACGTTCGGCAATCTTTTCGAGATAGCCAGTCGCCTGCTGCGTGAACCGTTGCCGTGACCCCTCCGGAAGCAGGTTTGTGACCTCGGCGATCCGCTGGTTCATCAGGCGGAGGTCTCGCAGCATGGCGTCAGCGGACTTCTCGGCGTTTTCCGTCATCTCTGGCGCTCGAACACTGTTGTTGGGTGAGGGGTGGGATGGGGCGACCTGCTCCGGAGACAGGACCGCCCTGAGGGCGTTGATCGCATCCCCTGCTTCCTTCGCCACGGAGAGCCGGTCGACCATGGCTCTCGCGACTTCATGAGCTGGATCGGCTTTCGCCAAGCCCTGCCAATGCTCGAGGTTTTCGCTCACGCCCGCACGCTCGCGCCCGGTCATTGGAATGCGAATGGGGTTGGCGCGGGCGATTGCCATGCGCTCCTGCGCGTTTCGGATGAGGTTGGCGTTCCGGGGATCGCTGGCATAGGCGCGATCCTGTTCCTTTCGCTTCGGCCTCGGATTGGTCGCAACGTCGACAATAGATTTGTCCTTCGGGCCATAGGAACGGGAGGAGGCCTGTTCAGCCGCGCGCGTCGCGACGACTTTCAGGCCGTGCTCGCGGGCATGGGAGGCATAGTTGACCCGCCATTGCGCGAGATCTGTGGGGCCGGGATGGAGCTTGGTGCCACTCTCACTTCTCACGGCCACGATTGCATGGGCGTGGATATGACCAGCCTCGGCCTTGTCCGTGTGCACGCCGAACATGAACTTGTGATCGGCAAACTGCTGATGGAGAAAAGAGCGGACGGCATTCGTGAAGACCTTCTCATCGGTGCCCGCCTTGGCCGAGACCACCATATGCATGGTGTCACGCGGACTTTGCGAGCGGAGATGACGACCCCAGTCTCGCGTAACGTCCCGGATATCCTCGGCGGTGCGGATCGGCCGCTGGAGATGGTCGAGGGCAGGGGCCTTCGAGATGAGCGTTGAGAGCCGTTGCCCGAGAGCATCCCGCCCGTGGCCTGGCGTTGCAGGTTCGATGCTGATCCCATGCTGGGGATAGCCCGTCGCCGTTTCGATCCGCGCCTTCATGGCTGCTTCAGACCGCGCATCGAACGCTTTACGCATCGGTGCATCCTCGGTGGTTCCCATGCGCTGGTCGACCACGCGAAGGCGAGGTGGCAGGGTAGAAGACTTCTCGCCATTCGTGCGGGCTGCACGGTTTAGCGCCTTCTCTTCTGGCGAGATTGTCCTGGCCATGACGACAACGGCGCGGGCCTCAATCTCTCCGCTGGCGCGGGCCTCAATCCTGAGAGCATGACGATGCCCCTCGAAGGCCGCTCCAGCAGCAAAGGACAGCCGCTCCCGATCCTCGGCAGTGTCGCGCAGACCGCTGAGCTGGAGACGGACGGTCACGACATCCTGACTGGGTTGGCGCTTCTCGAAGCTCGTGGACCAAGCCTTGATCTCTTCGGCAACGGCCGCCTTGTCGGCAAGAAGATTGCCCGCATGTGTCTCGAGTTCGACCTCGTCCCGTTCGATGTATTGGGCGGAGGCCGTCGCACGCGTTGCCCCATGCGCGTAGGAGACGACCTTCACCACTGCCGGCTGATAGCCACGGGCCAGCAGAGCCGCCGTTGAAACATTGCCGGCATCGCCCCGCGACGCCAATCCAGAGACACCCCCAACCATTCCGCTGAGCCCAACAGAAACGCCCTCTGGCTGCCGTCCGCCACGCGCCGAAATTGCGACAAGCCCGCGACGTCGCTCGTCGTCTCGATCGCCTGTGATCGTCTGCCCAGGCCGGAATGAGCCAGCATCCAAACCTCGGATGCCCAGCAAGCCGGTGCCACGGCTGCGCCCCGTGGCAATCCGAGCGGCCAAAGCAGCATTCGCCGCCACCCAGGGCGAGGGGTCAAAGCCGGGGGAGGGCGTAACACTCATTTTGCCGCGACGCTCGTTTCAGATTGTGCAGATGCAAAGGCCTGCAATCCAGCCCGCCCGCACAAGGCGGCGGATTGGCGTGTCGTCGCTTCACTAAAAGCAGAGAGCTCTGCATCAAGCGCCGCGATCAGCTCATGCAGCCCGCGCCAAACCGGTTCGCTCTCGGCGATGCCCACGGCCTCACCGCGATGAATGGCTTTGAGAACCTGCATCAGGTTGCGCCCGACGATCCGCACCTGACCCGCGAGATCTTCAATCTGCGCAATGCTCTCGGTCGAAAGGGCAGGGCCAACCTCTACCGAAGCACGCACCAGACGGCGCACGAGATCGGATTTCCCGACACCAAATAGAGCCGATGCCTGCTCAAGCAGCTCGAAATCCGCCGCGCTCATCTCCACACGAAGCGAGCGCTTCTCGTCCCTGCGTGCCACCGGGCGCTCCATACCAAGTCACTCCATCCGCTAGCAGATTCCGCACTCATTGGTGGCGAGCGCTTATCGCCCAAGCCTGCGTCAGCGCCCTCTGATTTGAACAACAAACCGGTATCTTGTCAATACATAACAAACAATATATTACATGATATAGGCGATGGAACGCTCCTTTCGCAAAGGTTTGCAGGGGCGGGGAGAATGTGATATTTCCTATGCACTTTTTCATTGGATAAAAGCTATTGTCACGCACGCCCACACCACAACGAGCCAACGCAATAGCCCTCCTGGAAGGTGGGGGGCTGATCCGCCTTCGGGATCTGCAGCGCGCGGGAGTAGGCCCAGAGACCCTGTCGCGTCTGGTTCGCGAGGGTGTAGCGACCCGGCCGGCGAGGGGCCTATACCAGCTGGCCGGTGCAGCTATCGATGCGCGCCATACGCTTGCAGAAGCCTCGGCGCTGACATCCAAAGCCGTCGTGTGCCTGACCTCGGCACTCCAGTTTCACGAGCTGACGCTGCAGATGCCGTCCGCAGTCTGGATGGCCATCGACCGCGCCGCCTGGAAGCCGCGTATTGAGTACCCACGCGTCCGCTTCGTCAGGTTCGGCACCAAAGCCCTATCAGAGGGGGTCGAACACCATACCATTGAGGGCGTCAGCATTGCCGTGTTTAACCCCGCCAAGACGATTGTCGATTGCTTCCGATACCGGAACAAGATCGGTCTCGACGTGGCCCTTGAAGGCCTCAGAGAAGGCCTGAGGAGCCGGAAGGTCACACCTGACCAGATCTGGCAATTTGCGCGACAGGCCCGAATCTGGTCGGTGATCAAACCTTATCTGGAAGCAATGGTGGCAGATGGCGCCTGAACTCAAAAACGTCGGCGCCTCTGTCCGAGCACGACTACTCGAGCGTGCCCGGAAAGAGGGATCGGATTTTCAGATCCTTCTGACACGCTATGCGCTCGAGCGCCTGCTCTACCGCCTCAGCTTATCAGGCGAACGAGAGCGCTTCATCCTCAAGGGCGCCATGCTGTTCATCACGTGGCTGACCGATCCATTCCGTCCGACGCGCGATCTTGATCTGCTCGGGCAGGGCGATCCCGATGTTGATACAATCACCTCGCGGTTTCGAGGGATATTCAGCACAGATGTTCCTGATGATGGTGTGAAGTTCGATATCGCAGGAATGCTCGTCGAGCCAATCCGAGATCAGGCTGACTATGGGGGTGTTCGGGTCAAAACATCCGCCTCGATCGCTGGCGCGAAAGTGCCGATCCAGATCGACATTGGGTTCGGCGATGCCATTACTCCAGGGCCGATAGACATCGACTATCCCGCGCTGCTGGACGCGCCATCACCAAGATTGAGGGCGTACCCGCCGGAAACCGTCGTAGCCGAGAAATTCGAGGCGCTCGTATCAATCGGCATCACAAACAGCCGAATGAAGGACTTCTACGATCTCTGGATGATCGCGCAGACGTTTCAGTTCGAGCGCAAGATTCTGAGCACGGCGCTGAGGCGGACATTCGAGCGGCGGAACACGCCGTGGCCGCCGGTCGACCCTACCGGTTTGACCGATGCGTTTTCGCTCGAAAAAGATAGAATGTGGCGCGCTTTTCTGAAAAGGGACCGCTTGGGTGCGGCACCAGAAGACATGTCGCGCGTCGTGGCTGATCTTCGAACGTTTTTCAAACCAATGATTGAGGAAAATACCAGTTATGAGCGCTGGCCAGCCGGAGGACCTTGGTCATAGGCAATGGATCAAAGCATTAGATTGCGATTCGCATAAGGATAATTATGGAACTAAAATATTGATTTAACAGGGTTTTCAGAAGATGTTTGCCGTCTACAATTGCCTGGCCGGGCTCCCAAGTCGTCGCCCTCGAGCAGAGCTGCGGACCAGTTCATTCGTCAACACGCTTGAGCATCGCTTCTATCGCCATACGCAAGGGTGGCAAATCATCCGTGATGACCGCCCAAAGAATATCTGGATCAACGCGCCAATATTCATGCCGAATGAGATTGCCAATCGAGCGAATATCCGTCCAGGCGATTTCGGGGCGTTTGGCCAAGATCGCTTCGGGAAGATGACGAACCGCCTCGGAAATAATCTCAAGCGACCGTTCGACACCGCGCTGAAGGAATAGGTCAGCGGCGAATGCGGCTCGATCCTTGGCGCCAATTGCGCTCTCGACGAGAGAGATCGTGTCCAGGATATCCTCGAGGACAACGCCAGGACGCCGCGGCATCAGAATACACGAACCGCCTCGCGCTCGATTTCGGCGCGGAGTTTGGGATGCAAGCCAGATCGGGTTGTCAGGTCAACGGAAACGCCCAGTTCCGTTACCAGGAGATTGTGCACCCCTGCCATATCGATCAGCGAGAATTTGCGATTTGGCTCAATCTCAATGAAAACGTCGATATCGCTGTCAGGCCGCGCCTCTCCCCGCACGGTAGAGCCAAAAAGATATGCAGCTGCCACGCCCCGTGAGCGCAAAGCTTTCTCGCGGCGGCCAATCTCGGAGAGGGCAAGGTCACGTTTCATGGGTTCATGATACACGGAACCTTGGGGATTTTGAAGCGGGTCACTTCAATATGGCAATCGACACCCCCTGCCCGCCCGAAAATCGGGATTCGGAAAAAAAACGGACGATCCGCCTCGCGCCCCCATGGCGGACGGTCGAAATTTCCAGAAGGTCGACCGACACCGGACGATCACAGCGTCCAGAAATCATGGTCCTGTTCACGCAGCCCGTGCGGCTGAACTGGCATGTTCCAGACATGGACGGCCCGGGAAGCGCTCGGCCGCAGCCAGCAGGCCTGGACCGCCTAGGTGACGCGAGTTGCCGGGTCGAGGCGCTGGTCCATCCTGGATTCTACGGGCGCGACCTCGCCGCCGAGTGCCAGCGCGAAGCTGTCACGGCCTGGGCGCTCGACCTGCGCCGGATCGCCACCATGGCGCGCGAGGCGAGGCGTTAGCCGGAAGGGCCTCTCCTGCCCGGGATTCCTGCCGCTTCTGACCCGCGCCGCCTGCCTCACCTCAATCGTTATTCCACTGAACGATCCGCCCGTCCTTCTCGATTGCGATCCTATGGCCGCCCCCGCAGGTGGTGACCTGACTGGAGCAGGCCCCGCCGGCCCAGCCGCGCGCCGTCCGGCCGTCGCGGAGACGCATGGTCACGTCGAGCATCGAACCGGAACAGCCATGGACCATGACAAGCCGAGCCTCCTCACTCGGCGATGACGGGGTCATGTCGGCCGCCAGCGGCGACCTCGGATCGGGATCGCGGTACAACCTGAAGCTCTCAATCTGCACGTGCATGCGCCGGGCTTCAATCCAGCCTGAACCGGCCAACAGTGTCCGCGCTGGGGTATCGTAGCCGGCGAAGCCAACATCGTGGATCAGAAGCCAGCCAGCCCGGGCACCGATCACTTGGAACTCGGGCGCGATACGCTCGCCTGCTTCGAGGCGGAAGGAAGGGATGGTTTTCAGAACGCGCGCATCGGATCGCGGCGCGGCTCGGATTGCGACCTGGTTTGTCGCTCTGTGGTCGAGCGCGCCTGGAACCCAGCAGCGGTTCACCACCGAAGAGCCAGCCGGAGCCGACCGCAGAAGGTTCGGAACTGCATCGAGTTGCTTCGCCCATTCGTCGGCGCGCGCCGGCGAAACCGACGCCACGATCAAGAGCGCCAGGGCGATGTAACCGAGCGTTAGCCGAGCCTGGTTGATGTCGAGGGCATAGCGTTGGTTTCTCGCTAAACAACGCGAGGGGTGAACGTGAGGGGAACATTGCTCAGGCGGCGGTGTAGGTAGCGGGCAGGATGAGCGCCTTGCGCGCTGTTGTCTGCGCCGCGCGATCCCAGAGGAAATCGCCGGAGAAGGCGATATGCTCCCACCCGACCGGCGAGGTATGAGCCACCAGCTGGTCCGGCGCGGCCTGGCCGGTTGCGGCGAGATGGGCCAGAGCGTCGCTCATGTAGGTCGCATTCCAATAGACGATCGCCGCGATTACGAGATTGAGGCCGGAGGCCCGATAGAGCTGCGCCTCGTGGCTGCGGTCGATGATCCGCCCCTGCCGGAATGTGCAGATGGCCTGGGTCAGGGCATGGCGCTGTTCGCTCTTGTTCAGCCCGGCCTGACAACGTCGGCGCAGGGAGGGATTTTCCAGCCAGTCGAGCATGAACAGGGTGCGCTCGATCTTGCCGATTTCCTGAAGGGCGACGTCGATCTGGTTCTTTCTCTCGAAGGCCGCGAGTTTTCTGAGCATCGCGGAGGGCAGGGCGTGACCCGAGCGGAGCGACGCAACCAGACGCAGGATATCGTCCCAGTGCGCGGCGATGATATCGGCACGGATACGTTTGCCGAGCAGGGGTTGCAGGGTCGGATAGGTCGAAGGGCTTTCCAGCGGCGCAAGACGGCGGTCGGGGAAGTCGCGCAGGCGCGGGCAGAACCGGAACCCGAGCAGCGCGCAAAGCGCGAAGACATGATCGGTCGCACCGCCCGTGTCGGTGTAATGCTCGAGGATGGAAAGCGATGCGCCATGATGCAGGAGCCCGTCGAGCACATAGGGCGCTTCATGGGTCGCTGCCGAAAGCACGGTGACATGGAACGGGGCATGCCGATCGGAGACATGGGTATAGAATGAGAAGCCGGGATCAGCGCCATAACGGGCATTGATCTCGCCGCCCGGTGCCACGCGCTTGCCGCCCCGGAAGAACTGCCCATCCGAACTCGAGGTGGTTCCCTCGCCCCAAGCGGCTGCGATCGGCAGTTTGTGGTGGGCGTCGATGAGGATGGCGAGGGCCGCGCGATAGGTTTCCTCGCGTATATAGGCATCGCGGGTCCAGATCAGCTGATCGCGCGTGACGCCCTGGCTTGAAGCCGCCATGCGGGCAAGGCCCAGATTGGTCGCATCGGCAAGGATCGCGGCCAGCAGCGCATTGTCATGGGGAGAGGGAGCGCCCGTGCGCAGATTGGTGAAGGCAGAGAGGAATCCGGTCTGCCGGGCGACTTCATGCAGGAGTTCCGTGATGCGGATGCGCGGCATCATCGCGTCGAGGCGCTGTGCGAGCTGCTCCGCTTCCGGGATCGGCGTTGCCCGGATCGGGGAGATCGACAGGCGCCCGTCAATCAGCGCGACGCCCTCGAGTTGCCCTCGGGCAAGACGCCGCCCAAAGCGCTTCAGCCGGTCGTCGAGTTCGTGACCACGTTCGGCCAGCCAGCGTTCCGGGTCGCTCGGCAAACCGAGCTTTCCAGCGATGGATGCCGCCTCCGCCGAGGGGACCAGGTAGGCGTCGAAGCGCCGGTAGGATGCGGAACGCTCGACATAGACATCCCCCGAACGCAGCTTGTTGCGCAAATGCGCAAGGACTGCCGTTTCGTAAAGTCGGCGGCTGGTCCGCCCATCAGGCTGGACAACGATTTTGCGCCATTCCTTCCGGAAGGGCATCGGTGCATCCGCCGGCACCTCACGACGCCCGGATCGATAGAGCGTCCTCAGGGTCGCGATAGCCGCGAGGGTGCGGGAGTCGCTTTTGCCCGCTCTGAACTCCAGGGCTTCGATCAGGGCAGGCGCGAACTTGCGCAACGTCTGATACCGATCTGCAGCGAGAACGAGAGGATCTTCTCCCGTGGAAGCGGCAATGGCGACAATCTCGGGCCGGGCGCGCAAAAGGGTTGCCCATCCGATGTTGTTGTCGAGCACGGTGAAGGGATCGGCGTCGGTTTCGACCGCGCTGGCCAGAGCGTCGATCGTGCGTTGGAAGAGACCCATCAGCCGGGCGACATCCCGGGCGGTCCCGGCATAGGTCCTTGCTTGTCGTGCCTTGGCACGCGTGAACAGCCCGCCGATCAGCTTGTCCGCCATCACGAGAGCGTCGTCGATAAGCTGGGCCTCTGCGTCGGCGAGATAAGCGACGAGCATCGCCCGTCGGCGCAGCGGCGTATAGCGTTCGATCAGATAGGCCGGCGACAGGCGGGCTTCCCGGGCGAACTGCCGTGCCCGGTCAGGATGCACCGTAGCGGCTCTTGCCGCTGGCAGATCGAGATCCCGAACGAACGCCAGGCGCTCTAGCAGCAGACTGATATGGTCGGGCCTGGCGGCATCCGGCAAGGTCTTGAGCCAGGAAAGGCGCGACATGCCGAGCACCCTGTCCTTGACAATCAGGGCATCGACAGCAGCGGATTGTATTTCCGAGAGTGGCACGACGAGCGCCTGCATGGCGGCTTTGCGCGCGCGTGCACGACCGGCCAACCCCGCCCGCTCGATCGTCGAGAGGGCCGGCAGCAGGATATGGTTGGCACGCAGCGCTGTCATAATTCCTGTCGCGATCGGCAGCTCACGATCCGTACCGCGTGCCGCTTCGGCTGCGGCATCGATCATCATCGGGATATCTCCGCGCACGGCGAGCCGAAGCCCCAGAGCACTGGCCAGATCGCGGGCATGATCCGTCATGGTCTGCGCCCGCGCCGCGTAGTCGGTGAAGGCCGATGCGGGAAGATCGAGGCCCTCGGAAAGAAACGAGACCAGCTCGACCGGAACGGCAAACCCACCCTGAAGCCAGCCCGCAAGCGTCACACCGGGATGACGCAGCAGAGCGAGTTGCACAGCAACGCCAAGACGGTTGGCATCGTCACGCCGGTCCCTGATTAGGGTGAGATCGGCGGCCTCGAATGTGTAGAGCCGGACCAGTTCGTCTCGCTCTTCCGGGATATGAACGAGCCTGCGGCGCTCAGCATCCGTCAGCAGTCGGTTCCTGTCCATTCCGGTCTCCTCGCCCGTCCACAAAAGGGCGTTCTGCGCTATGGACGGCAAGACATAAAGAGACATAGTTTATGGACTGATTTGCCGATGTCGGCTGGATACGCGCAGTCGCGTCCACGGAACGGCCGGTTGGGAGACAGCAAACAATGGGCGATATCCTGGGCTATGCGCGCGTCTCGACCGGCGATCAGGATATTGCCGGCCAGACCCTGCGCCTCGAACAAGCCGGTGCGATCCGGGTCTTCTCCGATATCCGCTCCGGCAAGAGCATGGATCGCCCGGGGCTCACCGCCCTGATCGACTTTGCCCGCAAGGGCGATACACTCGCCATCGTTCGCCTCGACCGGCTGGGCCGTTCGCTCGCCGAACTCCTCTCCACCGTCGCCATGCTGAAAGAGCGGGGCATTGCCCTGCTGAGCCTTGAGGAAAAGATCGATACCTCTTCCGCCGCAGGCGAACTCGTCTTCCACGTCTTCGGCGCCATCGCGCATTTCGAGCGAAGGCTCATCTCCGAACGGACCCGTGACGGCATCGCGGCGGCAAGGGCAAAGGGCAAGCGCCCAGGCCGCCAGCCCCTCGATCAGGCCAAAGTGGATGCCGCCATGACGCTCATTGCTGCCGGCTCCTCCCCCTCGGAGGCCGCGCGTCAGCTTGGTTTGGGACGCTCGACCCTCTATCGGGAAATGCGAAGGCTCGGTATCACAAGACCGGGCTGAGCGCGGCGCTGTAAATCTCCGCCAGTTTCCGCGCGTGAGCTTGAAGGGTCGGCGGTGCAGCCCAGAAAGTCTCGTATGCCGCCTCGCCCATCTCCCTCACCTTCTCAGGCATCCGCAATTCGGTGATCGCTTGCGCGATGGAATCAACATTGGGCGAAACAACGAAGCCGTTTCTCCCATGCTGTACCCGGCCGGCAGAGCCCGCTCGGTTGGAGACGATCACCGGCACACCTGAAGACATGGCCTCGGCGATCACCAGCGGTCCGGTTTCCGGCCAGCGCGATGGCGCGACAACGGCGAGCGCATCCCGCGCCACACGATCCCTGACGGCGTGTTTGTCAAGCCACCCGGTGATTTCCGCATCGGGATCGATCTCGCGGATGCGCTCGCGCAACGGTCCGTCGCCGATGAACAGGCTCGGCATGCCGAGATGCCGTGCAGCGCTGGCGACGAGGTCCGCGCCCTTTTCTTCGGTCAGGCGGCCGCAATAGACAATCTTGCGTGCATCGCCGAACTCGCGGGCACCACGATCCTCGCACTCGATCGGGTTTTCCAGAACGAATTGCCGGGCTTCCGCTGGTAGGAAATGGCCGATGGTCCGCCGCCCAATCTCCGAGACGTGGATCGCAGTGAAGGAACCATTCCCCAACGCCTTGTCTGTAGCAACAGATCGCATCACCCGGATGGCCTTGTGAAGCGAGGTTCGGGGATCGCATGGGGCGGTGAGGCACGCCAGCGACAGCGGCCTGGCTTCACAAGGTTCCTTCTTGTCGAAACGGTACATAAGCCCGGTAGGACAGCTCAGGAAATAGTCGTGAAGTGAGATCACCAGCGGCAGGCCTGACTTCCGGATAATAGAGAACACGCTCGGTGAGAAGAATTTCGTCCATTGGTGGACATGAACCACGGTATCGGCGGCATCGAACCCGGAGAGGATCGATGCCAGCCGTGCCTTGTGATCGCTATTCCAGATGCCATCCTTCGCGGCAGCCAAAAGATTCTTACTCCAGATATCCTGTCCGCCGAGGCTGATACGCCGGATATCGGAATGGGCATCCAGCGCCGCATCCCCGGCATCTCCCACGCCTTGAATATAGGTGACCTTATGGCCGAGCTCTGCAAGACCGATCGCCGAAGCGATCGCGACCTGCGGGGCACCACCTTCAGAGATCGCGTAATCGGCGATGATGATGACCCGCATACATGCCCTCAATCAGTATGTTCGGTTATGGCCCACAAGCAGGTTCCCGACCTGCTGATCGGGAACATTCCCGAATTCGCTCGTTCCGACCCGTTGGAACGGACCCGCGCCAACAAGTGTAACCGGAACGACTGAACCATTCGTTGCGCCACGCACCTGATTGCCGGTGATCATGACCTGACCGGCACCGCCCGCGTTGGAATAGCCGATGCCGATGGGAGAGAAAGTCACGAGATTGCCCGTGACATTGAGGTCTTCAGTCGCAAGGTTCGTCCCTGCAACAATCCCTACACCTTCGGCTCCCTCGACGATATTGCTGGAAACCACGCAAGCCCCTTCCACCTGTATGCCCACGGCGTTGGAAATCGTCGGCACATAGCCGGGATCGTTAATCTGCCGCTTGCGGACCTGCGCGACCTGATTGCCGGTGATCGTGACACGGCGGGCTATGCCGTCTCCTCCTTGAGCAAGGTTGACGACCTTAATCCCGTCGGCGCATTCAGCGATGATGTTGCCGGTAATAGAGCCCCCGATGGTATCGGCGCGCCCTGACCCTGTTCCCGGCGATTCAATGAAGATCGCTACTTCACGGGAATTCCAGCAATAATTGTTGGCCACAACCAGACTGCCTCCGCCGAAATAACGAACGGAAGAATAAGCGCAGTCCGAGATGAAATTTCCGATCGACCGCACCCCAACCGCCTTGAAGACAGTGATGCCGTTTCCGTTGGCTCCAGTGCCGCTGCCACTCTGAATATTCGAGATATTGTTGCCCTCGACGAGGCTTCCATCATTCTCGATGTTGGTGCGCCAGATGGCGACACCATTGTTCTGACAATTGAAAATCCGGTTCTTGGAGACATTGACCAAGGAATCGATGCTCCAGACCGCGAAGCTGCACAGCGAGAACTGGGAATTTTGAATGGTTCCGACGCTGCCGTTCCTGACGAGGGACCCAACACGGACGGAGCGAACGAACTCACATTGCTCAATCAGGAAGCGTTGCGAATTCTCGAAGCGCACCAAGGCCGATTCAGCATTGATCCCTGTGAAAGCAACGTTGTTTCCATCAAAAATGAGCCCGGAAAAGCGGACATCCGAAATGCCAGACACGAAAAACAGATTTTGTGCGAAGGAGCCGCTCTGGAGACGGAAAGTGACGGAACCCGGTGTTGCGTAAATCGAGCACTTGTTTCCGCCTCCCGTGCCGGCGGTAACAACAACCTGCTGGGTGTCGTAGATGCCTGGCCGCACATAGAGCGGACGGTTGTCCGTTCGGGCTTTGTCGACAGCGGCCTGGACGCTTGCGACAGTGGTCCATCCGGTGCCCGGCGATGAGGCCTGATTTACCAGGACGGTAGCATCGTCAATTGTGCGAACAAAAAGCGGCATGGAGCTCTCCTGTTTCTGAAACAGGGAGACCTGATCTGAGTTTCGTGGCTGGACTGTGACAAAGTCTATTCAGCCGAGCTTGGATAGAGGCAATAGGGCAGTGAAAATAGCACAGCTTTTGTTCTTGACTCGTTCTCCCTTAGCGTTGGTTAGCGAGAAATCAGCGCTATGCCCTCATGTCCCCCTCCCGCGCGGACGGACTTTCACGAATTCTCGCATTGATACGCTTTCGAGCCAGCTGGATTTTGTCAACCGGCATGAGTGCGGCAGTGGTCTCGTCACTACGAGGCAGCTGCGCGCCGCCAGATCTGACGCTCCCCAGCGTTCAATCGTTTCCGAAAACCGGTCATTCCGCATGACCAGAAAACCCGGGGCTATTCATATCTCAGCCCGATAGCGTTCGAAGCAAAGGCTGCGACAGCCTAAACCGGGTGTCCACAGAACCGGCAGCGGGCCACAGCGAAAGGGCTAAGGGATTGTCACGTTGGCCGCAGCTATCGTGGTTGATGGTGAGGCATCGAACCATAGATGCCAAACGGTTATGATGCCTGGATTGTTGGCCGGCGGGGATGTATGTGTATAGAGGAATGACCGGCCATGTTTCGACTGCGCTGCGTCGCAGCCGTTGACGGGATGGGCGGTAAGCCCGGTCTGTACGGCGTAGCTGGCTGCATACGCGGCCTGCGCCAGATAGGGCTGAAGGCGGGCCGAAATTTTCGTCCCATCCCGCACATAGGCAATCATAAACGCCTCACGACCACCCCAGCCATACTGTCCGTCGAGGAAGCGGACTAGGCCCTGGCTGCAATAGAGATGCTCACCGCGGGTCGCGTCAATGATCTTGGCTTCGGCGGTTAATGGAAAGCGGGTGGCGCGGCCCGATAGATGAATCGACAAGTCTGGCCGCTTCTCCAGATGCGTGCCATTGTAGTTCAAACTCTCGGCTCCACGTACCACGCTGCTGACGAGCTGGCGCCATAGTTGATCCTCTTCGATCATGCTGTTGAGCCGCGCCACCAAGATTGAGGTGACTTCTGCCTCGTCGCCGGTCGCG
Source organism: Rhabdaerophilum sp. SD176 (assembly GCF_030143245.1). Taxonomy (GTDB): domain Bacteria; phylum Pseudomonadota; class Alphaproteobacteria; order Rhizobiales; family Beijerinckiaceae; genus Rhabdaerophilum. The sequence continues at coordinate 48,885 of NZ_JARJNS010000009.1, forward strand.
ACCGTGCGGGCGTGATTGGCGCGGACGTCTTGGAACGCCTGTACTATACCTTGGGCAATGATCTGGAGATAGATCTCATCAATCGCAGGCAGGGGCAAGGCAAGCCCGCGGGTGAGCTCTGCGATCTGGTCAGGGCGAGGGGAGAGTGCCAAGGAGCTCATCCGCGACGGCGCCCCTTGAGGAAGTCGAGGCGTGACCAGATAAGATGTTGAGCCAGCAGCTTCGCCTGAGTATTGCTCCAGTACCGGTTCTGGGCGAGACGGCCGACCAGCAATGCGCCACATTCGTCCTCTACCACCATCTCGGTAGCAGCTGAGACATCCGCGACTGCGAGCAGCGCTTCCCAGTCCTTTGCGACCGCAGTCGAAGCGCTCTCGCCTGTTTGCAGGACAAAGCCCATCCAGGGTGAGGTCGAATGGCTTTCGATCATACGAACGCTGAGCGACTTGCCGAAGCGGTCCGTCCAAGGCGACAGCTCGCTGTGAAGTAGCGTACAGAACTCCTTTGTGACTTCAGGCTTGGGGCGGGCTTGAGCGGCCTTCTTGTTTTCGGCAAACGGCAAATTGTAGCTGAGCGTATCCGTGATGATCTGCAAATCGCCTGTGCTGAGACCATAGAGGCTCGCGACCCAGCGATCGACTTCGTCCCAAGCCAACGGGGACTGGTATACCGCTTCGAAGAGCTGCATGATTTCTGCCCATCGAACTGGTCCGAGCTGACGGAAGTCTGGAACCGGGATGCGGTCGAGTGCGGCCTTTTCAATGACTTCACGCTCGAAGCCGAATTCTCCGCTGGTCGTGAGCGCCAGCCAAAGTGTGAATTTGCTGCCGAACACGAGGGCGAGGTAGCGCACCAGAATATCCGCATTCTCAAAGCCCGTTGGACAGTAGCCATAAAAAGTTTCGTTGTAGACGGCCGGCCCGACGGCAATGCCGACGCGGATTCGGCCGCGATCGGCAGGCGGCGACTTGTGGACGATCGCGATCGGTCCCTCGAACAAATTCGCGTCGCGTAGTCGGTGAACACGATCCTGCTGGAATTTCTCTAACCTACTCTCGTCGATCACCAGTCGGTCCAAGGAGGCAACCGTGACATCGGGCAAGCCGCGAAGATGCCCGGCATCTTTGCCGGGCGGGGGGGATCCATCCTCGCGGGGACCACTGCTGTCGCGAAGCTGCTGATAGCCCTGCCCCGAACCGGCCATGCGCCCGCGATTCGATACGCCGATCGCCTCTCGCCAGAACGCTTCGACGGTAGGGAAGCCCTTGCCGCGAATGCGCTCGACCAAGCCGAGGTCGGACTTCGTCCCGCGAAATAGGATCTTCAGGATATCGGGAGTTGCGATCATGTGCTGGGTCGCAATGATCTCTGCCGCATGGGCGTCGATGCGCATTGTACCGGCAGCGTTGAGCTCCGTCTCCAGACGAGGGCTGAGCAGCCGGAAGCCGGCACCGGCGGCGGGCACGCGGTTGGTTGCGATCAGCAGGCAAAAGGGCGCCGAGATTTCCGGCCAGACCTTAGTCTGACGCAACTCGACGCCGTTGATCACTGAGGTGATGTCGAGCGCCTGGAATAGCATCCGGCGTGCATCGGCCATGCCGTCGCCTTGCTGGAAAAGCAGGCGCGCGTGGAGCGCGAAAGCGATCTGGCCGCCCGACTTAGCCCATTCCATAGCACGCCAGACAAAAGGGATGTCGAGCCCTTCATTGGGGAGCGGCGGCGCGAGCCTTGCGCTTAAGCGCTCGCTCGCGATTGCCGAAACAGCCTTCAGAACCAGTGACCAGTCGGCAAGCTTTGTACCGGTCGACCAAGGTGGGTTGCCGACAACCACGTCGTAGCGGCCACGATGTTCGTCACCTACCAGTGGCCCGAGACTGCCTAAGCTGGAACCGGGCTCTTCGTATTCGCTCGAGACTAGGTGGAGCACCTTCCCGCGAAGATCATCGAAGCGCAGGTTGTCGACGGGCTTCGGCTCGGGGTCGAGTTCGATCGAGACGAGATAGAGCGCCAGCGCGGCGAAGCGCAACGCCTCCTCGTTGATGTCGAAGCCCGTGATCTGCTCATAGAGGATCTCGCGCAGGCGCTTTGTATCGGGCCGCTTGCCATCAGCCCGCCAACACGCCGCTACGAGTTCGCGAAAGGCGGTCAGAAGGAAAACGCCAGCGCCCGCCGCGGGATCGAGGATGCGCGCCGTCGCGCTCGATCCGTCACGTTCGAGTGCGCGCAAAGAAGCGCGGACGAGCAGATCAGCGATCGGCCGCGGCGTATAGAAACCGCCTTCCTTACGTTGTTTCTCGGGAGCGTGGCGGCGCAGGTAGAGCTCGTAGGCTTGGCTTAGGACGCCGACCGGGATGTGGGCAAAATCGAGCCCATCCCAGCGCTCCGTCCAGCCGAGGAAGAGCTGGCCCCCTTCCGCACGCATCATGATGTTGCCCAGGACGTGATAGGCGTTCGTCGGCAATGTCTCAAAGATCTGCTTCGATAGCGGTAGCAGGTCGCCGTTGAAGGTCCTGTCGAGCCAGGCGTTCGCCTTCCGCGCATTTCCTACGTTGGCAAACAGCGCGGCGGTGGTAGCGGGCGCTGCCATATCTTCCGGCAAGAGATTGCGGTCACCGAGGAAGCGCGCGAACAATGCTCGTCCGACTAGCGAGATTGCGTCGCCATGCCCGACGTCCATTCGGATCAACTGATTGATCGCGTCGGTTAGGAGGTTAAGCACCACATTGGAGATCCAACCTTGCCGAGTGCGCGCCGCGCGCGGACGCCGATTTGCCAGGTGCGGGAACACACCCCTGTTAGGCGTGCCCGAACTGCCCAGCGGCACACGGGCCTGGGCCGGGGTCTTGCGATCAAGGGCAATCGCGTAGACTTCCAGTTGGCCTGGCGCGACGATGCCAAGATACGGCGCATCGCCGCGCATCGCGAGTAGGCGGCGGAGCCGATGGATATCGTCCTCGCCCGCAATCCGGACGGCATCAACGAGGAAGATCAGCGGGGCCTCTTGCCATTCGTACACAGCGCCCACGGTATTGAGGACTGATCCACCCTCTCGCCGTGCATTGGTCAGGGTCGCATAGGGCAGCAGTTCGGGAGCCTCGGCGTCAAGCAGGTGGAGTGCCTGCCGATCGGCGCCGAACGGCTCAAGCCAAGCGAGCCAATCAGTCATAGCCCGGTCCAGTACGGGTCCGCCAACTCATGACTGGAGGTCCAAATTGGCTTGGCGGTCTCCACCAAACTGGCCACGCTGAGTTGCGCCGCGGGGCTTCCGGGTCGGCGCGACCTTAGCGATCGCGCTTCGATAATCGACTGCGCACGCCGCCATCTCAGCCACTAGTACTGCGACAAGCGCGATATGTTGAGGAACGTCGCCCCGGCTGGCATAGTTGGTGATCGAGTTCGGGTTCATGCCGATGAGGTGAGCAAAACCGCGCACGCTGAAGCCTGCGCGCTCAAGTTCCCCGAGGAATTCAGTGTAAGGCATGGCCCGCTTCATCCCACACAGCATTTAATGTGCGCCTGCACATGGTTTGATGTGTTATAGCACACGAATTGATGTGTGCAATATGTTACTATTCCGTTGCGGGGGCAGTCACCTTGCGACGTTTTAGAGGTATCTGCCAAAGTCCGCTCTACCCATTTGCGTTCTTAACAACAGACAAGCAGCTATCGGCCCCAGAGCTGTCATAGCGGAATCCCCATCCCGCCCCGCATGGCCTTCAGCTTGGTGCCGATCAGCGCCATAAGGATGGGCCCGACGGAGAATTGCCCCTCGCGCTTCTTCTCGGTCAGCGCACGCAAATAACCGCCGGGGAAGCGCACCTCATCGCCCTTTTGCAGGATCGCCGCGATGACGATCGAGGCATCGGCCTGCCCCATGGTTTCCACGGCATCGCGCCAGGCATCCGGCGAAATCCCGAGCATCGCTCGCACCAGCTCCGCCGCCTTCAGGAACTCGGCCCAGCTTGGGGGTGAAGCCCCCTGCCCTTCCCGACCGTGGATGTAATCGAGGATATCCGGGCACGCCTCGAGCACCATCGGCAATGGCGTGCCGAGGCTCGGGCGGGTTGCGGCCGTCTCCCCTTCCCTCCCCTGCTCCGCTTGAACCGAACCATGGGTCTCAGGCTCGGGCCGGCGCTCACCGCCCCTGTCTTTCTCGAAAGCAGGTTCAGATTCATGAAGTTCTGGTTTTGAATTCTGTTTGTGGCGCTCGGAATGGGACTCATTGGCGCTTGAATCTGCGAAATTTGTGAAGAGTTCCAGATGCTTCAGGATCTCAGTGGAAAAGCCTTCGAGATCGTCCGCAATCACCTCCAGATCAGCGTGGCTGGCGGAGCGCTTGAGACGCCCGACAAGCGCCAGATACTGCCCGTGCAGGCCCTGCCAATCGCCCGGAAGCGCTTCTTCCATGCCGAGCAGGATCATTTTGGTGATGTCGCGGCGCGCCAGCGTGATGCGCTCCCGGGCGAGCCTCTGCGCCCGACGCTCGGCCTGAACCTCGGCCGCGAGTGCCTGAAATTCCTCGGCGCGCGCGACGAGCGGCGTCAGCTCGAACCCGAAGGCGAGGCTCACTTCGCCATCCATCCCGCGGCGGGCGTAGCGCTTACCGTTGGGGCTGTCACGGCGGACGACGATACCGGCTTCCACGAGAGTCGCGAGATGTCGCCGGAGAGTTGCCGGGGCGATCCCATGGGCGCGGCTGCAGAGTTTTTCGTTCGAGGGGAAGACGATCAGCGGATCGCCTGCCGTCAACGCCGTCTCCTGATGGAAAGACAACAGCGCATGGAGCACGGCAATCGCCCGGTCCGGCAGGCCGAGCTTGCCCTTGGCCTCCGTAATGGCCTGAAAGATTTTCCACTTGTGGACGGTCTTTTCCGGTTCAACCGCCCTCGCCTGCTGCTGCGTGGCGATCAGGCCAAGCGACAGCGTTCGCCGCCCGAAGGGCGTCGTCACCAATCCCTGTTGCGTCATGGTCTTTGCCTCAATCAGGCAAAAGAATTGCGCCCGCCGAAAAGGCAGTTGTCCGCTCGGGACTCTTGACAGCGATTCGCGGAAGTGGGATTCTCAAGGTGCGAACAAGAGAGGGCTTCCGGTGGAAACGTCGGGGGCCTTTTTCTTTTGTCGAATTGTCCTTTCCTGGTTGGGTCAGTGGTTCGGGTTCACTGGTTCCGCTTCTCGTACTCCTCAAAAAGCGAGGCGAGGCGTGAGCCTAGAAAAGTCGCGAAGTCTTTCGGCACCGATGGGTCGAACCGTAGGATGGTTCGACCGCTGTCTTCGGCCAGGAAGGCAAGCCCCCTCCCCTCGCCGCTTGACCAGATTGGTTGCGGCTGAAGCGGTTTTTCCGGCTTTGAGATTGCAGCCAGAACCCTCAGAAACCGGGTATCTGAATCGCGGCTGAGATCGGGATCGGCAAGAACACGCTGAACCACGGCCAGCGCCTTTCCCTGTTTGAGACGATCCGAAAGATCCATCCAACGGCGTCGGCCCGCCTTTGGTGCAGGTCCGATTGCTCGGGCAATCGGTTCGGGCACCGCCCTTGCGACGGAGATGAGCTTGGAGAGTTCCGTCTTATCGGTCGACAATGCCGCCATGATCAACTGGCGATCAGTTCCTCGATCTTCGAGAGATTTCGCGAACATCGCCTTCTCGATGAAGGACAGATCTTTTCGCGCCGAGTTCTCCAATCCCTGGGCGAGGACAAGAGCCTCATCATCGAATGCGCGAATAACGGCCTTGAGCGACAGCCCCAGTTCCTTCGCAGCCCGCCAGCGGCGATGCCCGTAGGCAAGCTGAAAATATCCGTCGCGAACAGGATGCGGGCGCAGCAGGACCGGAACTTCCTGTCCGTGCTCCCGCAGGGACGCCTTGAGCTGTTCAAACGCCTCGTCATCCGCCTGGTCAAAGCGGTCCAGAACGAAGGACGGCTCGACCCGCGCAGGATCGATCTCGACGACGTTCTGTCCCTTCGCCAGAGCCTCTTTCAGGGCCCGCGCTTCATCTTCGATCTTGTCCAGCGTCAGCCCCATCGTTCGTACGGGCCCCGCCAGCGTTCGCTGCGGCGGCTGCGCGGGTGGAGCCTGTTCAACAGGAGCAGCCGCGGCGGGAGCAGAGTTGGCCGCGGCCAACTGTTCCTCGATCAGGGACTTAATGAGATTGCGGCGCGTCATGCATCTCTCCCCCACGCTTTGCGGATGAGCCCAAGAATCTCGCCATTCACTGCGTCGAGCGATTCAATCGCACGATCATAAGTCGCACGCCCAACTGCGCCGCGATCAAGTTCATAGAGGGATTGTTTGGTGAGCCCAGCATCAGCGATGGCAGTGGATTTCCATACCGTCGCCGCCAGCACATCATCTCCAAAGAGCCCGCGAAGCAGCGCCACGACCTGCGACTGCGGCCCATCATGAGGTTCATGCCGGGTGACAACATAGCGAATGAAATCGTGGTGCAGATCACCGCCTGCATTGCGGACAACGGACATCAAGTCGGCCGTCATCAGCAGAAACTGCGACATCGAAGCGACGTCGACCATCTGCGGATGAATTGTCACGAGCAGCGAGGTAGCGGCACACAGCGCTCCGAGCGTCAAGTAGCCGAGCTGGGGCGGGCAATCGATGATTACCACGTCATAATCAGCCTCGACTTCGTTCAGCGCCTTGCCAACGCGCTGGAAGAACAGTCCGCCAGCCGGACGACCACCTTCAAGGAGAGCCCGGGGTGTATCATGCTCAAACTCCATCAACTCGAGATTGCCGGGGATCAGATCGAGGCCGTCGAAATAGGTCTTGCGAATGCACGACTTTGCAGAACGACGGGCATCGTCGTAGCGGATAGCTCCGTAAAGCGTGTCCCCTTCCGCAAGATCGAATTCCGGCTGAAGCCCCAGCATGGCCGTCATCGAGGCCTGGGGATCAAGGTCCAGAGCCAAAACCCGATATCCGCTCAATGCAAGAAATTGTGCCAGATAAAGCGCTGTTGTTGTTTTGGCTGAGCCGCCTTTGAAGTTGACGCAGGCGATTGTCTGAAGCCGCTCACCGGGCTTGCGGTGAGGCAGAATAACGTCGGCATCACGAGGCTTAGCATTGGCGATGTAGCGCCTAAGCACGTTGATTTGTGCCAGCGTATAGGAGCGCCGGCCAGTCAGGGAAACCTCCGGCGTCGGCCCAATTCCGTCAATCGAAAGCTGGCGGAGATAACCGTCAGACACATTCAGCAGCCGCGCAGCCTCGCCGGAGGTAAACGACCTCAGAGATTTCCTGCTATCTGGTGGAAAGAGTCGCGACCCGAGCGACTGCAACTGCCCAGAGAGCAGCTTTGCATGCGCCGCAATTTTGGCGTCTGATGCGACCCGACCGGAACGAAGCGAAGCCGTGTCCACGAATTAATTCTCCGATACGGATTTCAGTGCGAAACACCAGAATTTCCGTATCAGGAGAGACACGATTCTTTCGAACGAGCAAGAACTTTATCGTTAAGCCAGGTTAACCCGATTCTAGAAATGGCCTGCTCAGAAAGTTGGCCGCGGCCAACTCGAGAAGACCGCCCACCATTCAGCGGGCGGCCCTGTGTTCTCGCCTCAGTGGCGTGAGCGCTTCGCGGTACTGCGCGGACGGTTCCAGAGGAGGTCGAAGCCACCGTCACGATTGACCACCAGATTGGCGAAGATGGGCTTCGGGAGGCTCGGGTCATCGATGCGGACCTGATGGTATTCGCGGCCACTCTCGCGGGCGGTCTTGGGCCATGCGGCGCCAAGTTCGATATCGCCAGCGTAGAGCCGGAAGGAAGGCGCGCCCTTGCTCTCGCTTTCGACCGGCTCGAAGGTCGCCTGGGTGTCGAGGGTCAGGGTCTTGATTGCGCCCTGGAGGAAGCCGTCCTTGGCCAGAGAGAAGGTACCGATCGTCGCCATTTTGAATTCTCCATCTGTCTTGAGCTTCAGGCTCGCATCCATCGCGTTCCTGATGGCGATCGAAAGACCGGTGGCGAAGCGACCGGCACCCTGTGGGCCGAAACGCAGTGGAGGACGGGACAGACGGAGAAATTTGTTTCGCGATGCAAAGGCGGGTTACCCGCCGGCGGAAATTTCTTCGGATGGCCCGTTGCCAGGTCGAAGCGAGGATGCCCCGCAGCCGGCCTCCGGTCAGATCCGCCCATCACGGACGAGAAGGACTGCGCCAGCATCTCAGGACAGGTGGTCAAACAGCATGGCGCCTGAGACTCACCTTCCCTGCCAAGGATTTGAACTCTCCGAGTGCATTCACCCCCCTGCCCTCAGGCATCTGGGGTCGCTGTGGCGAAACGAAGAGGAAGCAGCGGCCAACCAACCGACTGTGTGTCGCGGCAGTGAGCATCCAAGCCTGAGCAATGATCCAGCGAGACGTCGGCAGATCCAGCTTCGGGGACCAATCCACACCAGCCACCCCTGCCCTGCAGGACCCAGTCAAGCGAGGCATTCGCCAATGGCTCCGCTCTGACCGGGCAAACTCACATCGCCAGCAGACGGAGACATTGCCCCTTGAGAGCCTACCCGCCGATTCCGCTGGGCGGGCTAGCTCCGTTAGAATCTGAAGCCTGAGCATCGCACGCGTCAGATCTTCGCCTCCGCTTCCTCCCGGCATAGCGGTCGTTTTTGGGGAATATGGCGATGGGCTGCACCGCAGCTCACACACACGCGTATCGATTGACCGGAGCACACGCACGAGGGCGCGCTTCCGCCCTCGATCAAGGCGACAGGCCGCGATTGAGAAGACGGCGGCGCCTATGCGCCGCCAGGCCCGCATTTCCAAACAGGAATTCCGAGCTTCCGCGCCTTGTCGCCGAGGTTCTCGACGATGCCTGAACCTGGAAACAGGATCAGGCCGATGGGCATGGCCTCAAGCAACTGATCGTTGCGCTTGAAAGGCGCCGCATTGCGGTGTTTTGCCCAATCCGGCTTGAAGACGACCTGCGGAACTTTCCGGCTCTCAGCCCAGCAGGCGGCGATGCGTTCGGCGCCACGATTGCCCCCACCATGGAGCAGCACCATGTCGGCGTGCTTGGCGCGGGCCTTGTCGAGGATATCCCAGATTCTGACGTGATCGTTGTAGTCGGTCCCGCCGGCAAAGCCGATCCGATGGCCCACCGGGACAAGGACTGTCGTCTCGGCCACCTTCCGCGCATTGATGAAGTCACGGCTGTCGATCATGGCTGACGTCAGGGCGCGATGATTGACGATCGAACCCGTTCTAGGGCGCCACGTCGAGCCGGTCTCGACGGCGAAGAGATTGGCCGCGCTGTCCCGGAAATACTCGAAGGCATTGCGGCGTTCGATGAGCGAGAGACCAAGAGCGGTGAGGCGCTCCAGCTCGACCGAGCGAACCTCCGAGCCATCCTGCTGGGCTTGGGAATTTCTCTGGGCGATCTCGTTGTCGTCGAGCAGCCGGCCCATGCGCTCGGTCTGACGGTGGAAGAGATTGACGAGGCTCCAGAGAAGATCGGGCAGATCCGGTTCAAGGCGCGTTTCGGCAAAGAGACCAGTTGCGGCTTCGAAGATTGTCGCCAATGCGAGTTCAGCGCCCTCAGGCGAGGGGAGGGGGCTCGGATCGCCCTCTTCCTCCAGTGGTCGATAGCCATGAAGCTGAAGCTCATCGAGGAGGTGTACCGAGGGTGAAGCCATAGTGACCTCTGCCCTCTCGTCCCTGAAGTCCTGATCATCCAACATCGTCGCGCCTTTCGTGAGATCGACCCCGCATCCACGCAGGGCCTTGACGGGCGATAAACGGGCGCGAGGGGAAGGGCGGTGCATCCCAAGGGGCCTTGTGCCCCGCCCGGGACCGCAACGAAGAGAAGGACAGCGCCAGCTGTTGCACCGACCTGAGCCTTGTGGCCCGATCGACCGTCTCTCCAAGGCCCGGGATGCGGGCTCTGACACCGACAAGGCGAGGGAAGGGGAGGAGGAATTCAGCGTCGGGCGTAGGCAGAGGTTAACAAAGCGTTAACGCCGTCATGCTGCCAACACCTCTGGCCATTGCCTCAGGAGGTTGGTCACGAGCACCTCCCTGCCGAGGAGACGCAGGTCCGCGTTAAAGTCCTTCAGGACCGGCCGAAGGATCGAAACGTTGATGCCGTTTTCGGCCGCACGGCTGGCGAGTTTCCGGGCTGCACGGATGCCCGCTGGCTCATTGTCTCGGGCAATGAGCAAAGATTTCACCCACCCCGGCAGGATGAACCCGGCGAGGTGAGAGGCCGAGAGAGCAGCGACCAAGCTTGCCGAAGGCAACACGGCGGCGAGCGAGAGCACGGTTTCGACGCCCTCGCCGATCAGAAGGGCGCCAGAGGGATGTTCTCGATCATCATGGCGCAGCCAGACCCCATGGCCGTGGATATGCCCCAGGGAGCGCCTGGGATCGTCAAGTGCAGCCTTCTGGCCATTCAGAGCCAGCCAACCGCGCTGGATACCCCTCAGGCAGCCTGAAGCGTCCCTGACGGCTGCGAGCAGGGCAGGGTGGAAGGCAATCTCGCCGGTCTCGTGGTCGCGATACTCCAGAGCAGAGTGGAAGCGGAGATCTGGAGGATAGGGTGGAGGCAAATGCCGAAGGCTGAGGTAGGTCTCGGCCAATGTGTCGGATAGCAGCCTGCCATCGGCCCAGATGCGCCTCGCGATTGCCGACGTATCGGATCGCGTGTGGAACGGAACATCACAGGCGTAGCCATCTCTGTCGCGCCGTTCCGGCTTACCCAGAAAGCGCCGGGCCTCGGCCAGGGTTTCGGCAAGGCTTCGAAGTCCTTCTCTCGCGGCTAAGAGATCCAGTAGATCGCCATGCTCCCCGGTCGCGGCGTCCTGCCACTTGCCCCGCGCGCCTTGGCCGTGCGGCGGTCCAGTGAGCCTGACAAAAAGCGAACGCCCTCGGTTGTTTCCGGTATCGCCAACGATCCAGTATCTCCCGGACCTGTGCCCATTCGAGAGGTAGTATCGGCAGAATGCCGCTGCGCGCTCTGCCAACTGGATCGAGAGATCGCGCGCCGGAGACCCGGCGCAGGAATGATGTCGTGACATCGCATCCCCCTCACGCAGCGTTGACACGTGCCGAAGGCACGATGCGGAGGAGAGGGTAGAGGTCGAAAAGGCGGCCGAGGATTTTGGCCGCATCATCGCCCGCGGGTACGAAGAGCCGAAGCTTCCAGGCGATGATCTCGGAGATCAGGCCAAAGGATTTAAGGCGCTGAACATCGAGATCCGAGAACCCCGAGAGCTCAATCCTGTGCCGCCCCATCACAAGCGAACGCTTGAGGGTGAGGCCCTCCCGCAGGATGAGACCGGTATTGTCACGGATAATCGTATCCGCAGCCTCTGCAGCTGAAAGGGTAGGGGCCTCGGACAGAAGCGTTTCCTTTAATGCTGCTGCGGTTACTGGCGAGACCAGCCGTCCGATCAGGCGCTGACCGCAATCGGTCTGCAACCGATAAACGCGCGTATTTTCCTCCGGAAACTGCTTCCAGACCGGCAGAAGCAGTCCTACAACCATATGGAAGCGGGTCTCGGTGAAGGGCGGGATCTCGCTGACTTCAGTTTCCCAGGCAACGTGGAAGCTGGTCTCCTCGGTCTCCCGCCATTGAGACTTCTCGAGTACCTCAACCGGCATGACATCTCGAGCATTGGGCCGGATCAGCCTGACGCGAGGCGTTACCGAACCATCATCCTGCATCAGACTCGTCGTCGGGATTACGAGCGCAGCCCGTCCGGATTGCCGGTTCAACATCAACCGCGCTTTCTGGTTGGCCTCGTGATGGGCGAAAACCTCATCGCTTGTCGTGATCTCGGTTTGATCTTTGCGCAGGAGCGTCATTAGCGACGTCGTGGCGCCACTCGCCTGATGCGTGGCAATGACCTTCTCCTCCTGAACCACGAGGCTCTCGGCCCGCATGGTCTCAACCCCGATATCGAAGGTCCCGGACTGCATGGCGCCTTCGATCGCTGTCTCCATCAGGCTCTCGAAGACCTCGAAGAGCTGGTTCTGGAGCGCGATCGGCAAAGCGAGGATGCGATTGAGGAAGGTCGTGATCGGCGGAAGCTCCTCAAGCAAGCTGCCATCTCGGTCCGTGAGACTGAGCCCCGTTGCCGCTTCGAAACGCGCGAGCGAACACGCCTCGACCTTGCCGGCATAGATCAGCTGGTAAAGCTGACGGAGCGCAAGGCGGCCATAGACGGATTCGAGATTGTCCTCGGCCCGGAACATGCCCTGGCCGCCGGTCTGGCGTTGTCCCCGCGTAATCGCCCCGAGCGTATCGAGACGCCGGGCGATCGTGGACAGAAACCGCTTCTCGCCCTTCACATCGCTCGCCACCGGACGGAAGAGCGGTGGCTGCGCCTGATTGGTTCGATTGGTGCGCCCAAGCCCCTGGATCGCGTTATCCGCCTTCCAACCGGGTTCCAGCAGGTAATGGACGCGCAAGCGCTGGTTCTTCGCCGAACGCTCGGCATGATAGCTCCGGCCAGTACCACCGGCATCCGAGAAGACGAGGATCCGCTTCTGATCACCCTGAAACGCACGGGTCTCCCCGAGATTGGCCGATGCGGCACGTGTTTCGACGCAGAGCCGCCGGGATCCATCAGGATTGGTCTTGGCGACGATCCGCCGCGAGCGCCCCGTCACCTCCGCGACCATATCCGTCCCGAAGCGCTGGATAATCTGGTCGAGTGCACCCTGTACGGCAGGAAGCGACGCCAGATGCTCGATCAACCTGTCCCGGCGTTCGATCGCTTCGCGAGAGTGGACGGGGTTTCCATCCTCATCGAGGGCAGGACGGGACTGAAGGTTCCCATCCTCATCCGAATAGACCTCGAAGAGTTGCGTGGGGAAGGAATGGACGAGATAGTCGAGGACATATTCCCGAGGCGTGATATCGACTGAGAGATCGTTCCATTCCGCTGTCGGGATCTCTGCCAAGCGCCGTTCGAGCAGGGCCTCATTGGTCGAGACGATCTGAATCACAGAGGCATGTCCTGCCTCCATATCCGCCTCGATCGCCTTGATGAGGCTCGGTGCCTTCATCGCGGTGATGAGATGGGCGAAGAACCGCTGCTTGTTCGACTCGAATGCCGAACGCGCGGCGGACTTGGCGTTCTTGTTGTAGGATTTACCGCCTTCGCCGGTGATGTGCGACGCCTCAAGCGCAGCATTGAGATTGTTATGGATGATCTCGAAGGCCGAGGCATAGGCATCGTAGATCCGAATCTGCTTTGACGAGAGCGGATGCTCCAGCATTGCAACTTCGACGCCGGCATAGGAGAGGGCGCGGGCAGTATAAAGCCCCAGGGCTTTCAAATCCCGCGCCAGCACCTCCATGGCCGCGATCCCACCGGATTCCATCGCCTCGACAAAGGCCTCGCGGGTGGCAAACGGCATATCCGTTGAGCCCCAGAGTCCAAGGCGAGAGGCATAGGCCAGGTTCGAGACCGTCGTCGCACCCGTTGCCGAGACATAGAGCACACGGGCCTGCGGCAGCGCGTTCTGGAGCCGCACACCGGCGCGCCCCTGTTGCGATGCTGATTTATCGCCTCGCTCGCCCTTCTCGGCCGCGGCATTCGCCATGGCATGAGCCTCATCGAAGACGATGACACCATCAAAGCTTGAGCCCAGCCAATCGATGATCTGCTTCAGGCGGGAAACCTTGATCGTGCCATCCGGACCCTGCCGTTCATCCGAACGCAACGTGGCATAGGTGGTGAACAGGATCCCCTCGGGAAGAGCGATCGGTGTACCCTGCTTGAACCGGGAGAGAGGGACGATCTGCAACTTCTCCTGCCCTAGGGCTGACCAGTCGCGTTGGGCGTCTTCAAGAAGCTTGTCGGATTTCGAGATCCAGAGCGCCTTTCGCCGGCCCTTCAGCCAGTTGTCGAGCACAATGCCCGCAACTTGGCGGCCCTTGCCGGCCCCTGTCCCGTCCCCGAGATAGAACCCGCGCCGAAACTGGAAGGCCGCATCATCATCTTCCGCCGCCGCTTCCAGCGCATCGAAGGTCTCGTTGACGCGCCAGAAGCCCCCAAGGTGCTGGCCGTGGGCTTCTCCAGCGTAAATTACCGTCTCAAGCTGGGCATCCGAGAGCAATCCGTCGGAAATGACTGCTTCAGGTAGATGCGGTCGGTAGGAGGGTTGAGGTAACGCCACGGACGCCATGGCAGCCGATTGCACCAGCACCGTCGGATGCGGCTTTGCGCCGTCAATCACAATCGATTGGACCGCGTAAGGCTCATAAAGGCCAGCTTCGATCTCAGCCTTGGGCGAAGCCACCTCTTCGCGAGGGGCGTAGGCAAGCTCGATGATTTCGAAAGTGACCGCCGTGGAACGCGGTGCTATGTCGGAAGAGATGACGGAAACAGGAGCCGCAGCGACGCCCTCAGCAAGAGGGGAGGGTGAGGTGCAATAAATTGGTTCCGGCGAACTCGCATCTCCAGAGGTGACGACAACCGGTCCACCCCCAGGCTCAAGGCGCCGGACAAAGGCTTGGTCAGCCAGTCCGGCGGTCAGAGGCTCTTTCGGAATCCGGGCCTTTCGACCGAACGCCAAGAGACGCGATGCGGGACGCGGTGCCAGAATCTCAACGGGCGAAGCCACAACAGACGCCAGAGGTGTCGAGAACCGCTCGACACGAGGCGGCACATGCTCCTCGACCAGAGCGAGGAGTTCTTGCAGGGTTTCTGCCGGGGGAAGCGGCACCGGAAACTGCGTCGGGTTCACCGCGGGAACCTTGTCGATCACAGTCAGCCGACTTTCGATATCTGTGCCATGCCGCCGGAAAAAGCCGCGCCGCATCGCGAAGGTTGCACGCAATACGGACGTCTGCTGGAGCGTTTCGAAGGCTCCACGCCAGGAGCGGCTATAGGGCGAGAAGCTTTCGCCTGTGATTGCAACGAGACGACCATTCGGCTCGAGGCGCGCAAGGGCTGAGCGGATATGCTCGAATGTCGCCGAAGTATGCCGTCCAGCGATCAGCGGTGAAGCCGAGAATGGCGGGTTCATCAGCACAACGCTCGGACGCAACGCGGGATCGAGCCGATCGTGGATCTGCGAGCCATCAAGCCGAGTGATAAAGTCCTTCGGGAAGAGCCCGGTCAGCAGTGCATGCCGATCCTCGGCCCACTCGTTCAGCAGAAGCTTCGCACCTGCGATTTCCGCCTGAATCGCAAGCATCCCCGTTCCGGCCGAAGGCTCGAGCACGAGGTCATCGGCGGTGAGCCTAGCGGCAATCGCCGCGACAAACGCCAGCTCAACCGGCGTCGAGAACTGCTGCAGCGCGTGCGAGGTTTCCGAGCGGCGGGTTTCGGTCGGGAGAAGGGCACCAAGGCGCTCGAGGATTAAGAGGATGTCGGCCGGCAAGCGACCGCTTCCGAAAATCGGGGCACCAAACTGGCGGAAGAACAAGACCTGCGCCGCCTCGACCGCCTCATAGGCGTCTTTCCAGGACCACAAACCTTCGGCGTCTGAACCGCCGAAGGCTTGTTCCATTGCGCTACGCATCACGCCGGCATTGATCTTTCGGCCAGCTGACAGGGCCTCGAAAAGATTCCGGGCGGCAGCCATCAGCAAAGCGCCATGATCAAGATGGGGCAACAGGCCAGACGGAATTGACGCGGCAAGTGCCGCAGCAGCAGGAGGGGTCATCACAAGTCTCCGGATTGGCAGGAAAAGCCCGGAAAACTCTCTCTTCACCTCCCAGGCTTCGAAAAACCCAGGGGCAACCCCCTACTTACCTGGCGAACACTCCGTCATGCTCAACGACCGGAAGGGGGCCGATTGCCGTTTGGCTCCTTTTGGTCGCAAACTCGCTATAACTGCCGAACGCCAGTTCGAGATTCTCGATACTTGTCCGTCGGATCGCGACGTTGTTGAAAGAGGAGTGAACGGCGAATGGACGAATTTGATTTGGAATAGCAGTGCCTCTGCGCCGAATCTAACCTCACAGACCTTGAGGGCGACGCATTCGGAATCAAATTCAGTCGGTCGCGAAGTTACTTTGGCAATTGGACTTCACACTTATGGGGCGCCGAAGCGACCTGAAGTGCGACGGGTTTCGGGCTTCAACTGGCACAACGCGCTTCTGCTGCGTGATCTGAATGAGCAGGCATATTACATGGGCGCCGTGGTTCAGCGAATTTCTAACCGGGACATGATCGGATAATGACTAACGAGGAAGTACCGAGAGGCGAAGCTGTACCCGATCCCTATGAGAATGATCCATTTTTCAAGCGGATCTTCGACAGCCAATGGAACGCATGCATCGAAAAGCAGGGGGAAGAGGAAAATTATATAGACGGATACATCGAGGCCGCTATCGAACTTGTGGACGCGATCTTCGACAAACAACTGATGGGGAAGCGCGACACGTTGGTCCTGCCCATCTTGTACAACGCGCGCCATGCCATCGAGCTGGCTTTGAAATTCGCAACGGAGCGTCTGATCGAAGCAGGTGCCATCAAGGATGAAGGCCGGAAACTGAGCCATGATATCAAGGCTTACTGGGATCACCTGCACAACAGCGAGATCGGGGACGAGATGCTCTCAGAGACGATCACAGCCCTGAAGCCGTATGTGGAAAGCCTGTCTCAGATCGATTCCGACGGTCAGGAGCTTAGGTATCACCGGAACCGGGAAAATGATCCCAGTCTCGCGAACTACGCCACTGCCAACCTGCGGCTTATTCAAGCCAGCCTGCGCAAATTGGAAAAAGTGCTATCCGCGCTGAAATACCGGACGGTGGATTTTGCCGACGAGCGGAAGACAGGCACTTTCACCAATCGGTGCTCAAGGCGCGATCTTCTTGAAGTCGCACGTTTAATGCCGAAGCGGGATTCTTGGGGTTCGCAGGCATTTGATGATCAGAAGGCCGCCGTGAAGGCACGTTACGGTTTGAGCGATAAACAATTTTCGATTGCACTCGACCGTCTTCAGAAAATGCGCCAAACGCGCTCCATGCTGGGCATGGAGAGCGACCTCATCCATCTGATTGATGATGAAATCGTGTTTGTGGTTGAGCGATGGCGTACGTTGCATCCCAAGCGCGAGCCCAACAACGAAGTCATTACGCTGGACTATTCTGACCCCAGTCATTTCGAGAAGCTGCGGGAACACGCAGCGAAGCGACAAGCAGTGGTTGAGTTAATCGAACTTCGACTGTCGCCGGAAGCTTTGGCCGAGCTAGAAGCCATGTTTTATGGAGCACGGGATCGCGTATTCGTCGAATATCACGACGCAATGACCGAAAGGATACTGAAAGAACATGTCGTAGCCAACGATAGGCAGGAGAACATTCGGCATCTCATCGAGAAGACGAATTTCCTGCAATGCATACAGCTTGGCGCGGCCCGTCTTGGTCGCCTGTTGCTGGCCGAGAGATTGAAGGGGATGTGAGCGATACTAATATGGCGGCACCGAGCCATTATCGCTTCATCGCAACATTCCAGTCAATCGCGAAGCCGGCGGCCTGCAACTCGCGGCTGAGAGCCTGCTTCCAGCCGCCGCCGGCATCGAAGGGTTCATAGACGACGCCCCCGAAGTCCGACGGAACCTCCATGTCCCCGCGCTTGAGCGCGCAGACACGCGAGCGCCCGAGGCGTCCCACGAAGTACCCCAGTTCGAGAAGGACATTCTGGCGTGCTCTGGGCTGGAGGTCGCCACCCTTCACGCTGCCGACATCATCGGGCGTGAGCAGGATGACCGCGAAGCCGACATCGCCGTGCGCTTCAATCTTTTCGATGATCGTGCGGCCCTGATTAGCCTGTTCATGCAGGATAATCGGGGCGAATTTGAGCTGTTCCAGGAACCGCGCGACCGACTCGCGCGCGCCTTCGTCGTGACCGTGCACGATGAATACTTTGCGCGCGGCCGGACCTGAGCGCTCGGGCAGGAGAGTCGGCTCGGCCGTGCCGGTCGTCGTCTTGACGTGATCTATATAGTCCCGCGCAAACGGCACGATCATCTGCGCCACCATGTTTTGCAGATTGGCGGTCAGCTTGTTTCCCGCGTAGTAGAAGGTGTGGGAAAAATCCATTGCCGCGTCAGGATTCTCGGCAAACCGATCTATCAGGAGGATGACCAGTCCAAGTTCCCAGCGCGTATCGCTGGGCCATTCGAGCGAAGCGCTGCCGACCATGCCGCCCTGGGTGGCTTGGCCCACGTTGAGCCAGGCATCAAGATCAACGCCCTCGGTGAGCGCGCGTGAGATCGGCTCCAGCGTCACTGAATGCAGGATGCGCGAGAGTTTTTTGATGTGGCGGTCGAAGGTGGCGTGTTCGGCCGACCGAAGGTCGCTCACGGTGTTCTCGATTTGCCTTAAAATGGTTTGGTCAATCGGTCCGTTGGTCATGTTGTTTGCCTCGTTATTCAGCCGCGCGGCGGCTGCGCGCGACAGAATCTCCTCTTCGTATTGCTGTTTCAGTTGCGCCACGAGCCCCTCCACTGCGGCGCTGCGTTCGAAGCCCGAGACTTTCTGATCAATCGCGAGCTTCATGTCGGCGATTGCGCGCTCGATGCTGGTCTGGTCAGTGGGGTCGAAGCTCAGCGTGGCGATGTCGCCGTGGAGCGCTTCCGCGACACTGGCCAGCAACGACATCTCGCGCTGAAGTTCATCCAGTCCTGTGATCTTGAAGCTCATGCTCGCTCCGTACGCTTAGCCTGCGCGTGGGTTAGGCACGGGGCCACGGATACTGTGCCTAATTCGCCGTTGGCCCGTTCAAGAGCCAAAGAAGTGGAAAGAAGTTGGTGCGGGTTGTCATAGGTTCACGGTACCGACTTAAGGCGCGAGCCGGTGCAGCCGGTTTGGGTCGGCTGGCGGAGCGTTGGCGGCGAGACCCGCAGCCCGCAGGCTGGCATCGGCGCCTGCATATCCTGCCGTGAGCAGGAGGTTGATTTCAGCGGTGGAGAAAGGATTGAGCCGGGTGCGAAGGCGAGCGGCATGCGATGCCGCTTCATCGGAAAGCTTGATGGCATCTGACACGCCGTAGGCGCGGATCGGCGTCTCGATGCTCCAGAATGCGACGCGGCGTTGCTTGAGATTATGCACGCCAAACAGAAGGCGCTTGCGCGAGTTTTCAGCCTGCTGCTGCACGATGCTCAGGACTCGGTACACTTGCCCGAACCATTGGCTTGTCGGCGAGCCCAGCTCGGGCGTCGTGGCGCCTCCGTTGCTCACCAGAACGGTGCGGCAGCGGCGCCAAATGCGTTCAAGCCCAAGATTGTCATAGACACCGCCGTCTGTGAGCACGGCTTGTTCGGTGAAGGGGGATTTGTGAAGATCCGCGCCCGCCATCGGCTTGACGCTGCCGGGCTCGAAGTCGAGCCGGACCGGGGACAAGAACGGCGGGAATGCCGATGATGCGGCGATAACCCGAGATAGCGCCAGGCGCGGAGTCTCGATGCGCCCGACGCGGTGGTCGGCCGCGTAGTCTTTGGCGAACCGCCAGCCGCTGCCGGTCTGAAGGTTGGTCGCCATGAAGGTGAACCGCGGTGTATCGGGCAGGTCCTGGAGCGTGGCTCTAGCGAACAGGTGACGGTCGTACGCCTTGGCGACTTCTCCGGCAGCCGTAAGGCCTGGCAGGAGGCCCACGAGAATGGCCTTCACATCAACACCGGTAGTGGCGAAGCGTGCAAGCGGATTGACAACGAGCGGGAGAAAGTTGGGAGCATGGCCGGTAGAATCAAAGTCGAGCTTGGACCATGCCCGGCCAAGTACCCCTGCCGTGATGGAGCCACCGGAGACGCTGGCGATTTCGCGCAGACGCGGCAGGAAGCCGAGTTCGTTCAGTCTGGCGAGCGCGCCCGCGTGATACAGCATTGCTCGGTATCCGCCGCCGGACAGACAGAGCCCGATCACGTCCTCGATCTTCCCGGCGGTGAGAAAGTCGTTTCGTCCGGCCTGGGCTTCAAAGAGGCCCTGAAGATCGCTCCGGCGGACAGGCAGGCCCGCATTGTTTGATTCACCCGTTGCCTTCATTGGGCGTCCCCAGTGTTGGCCTTCGCGGGACGGCTCAGGGCAAACGAGAACCGGTCATCCTGTGCGGCAATCGCCATCAATCCCGGCAGGCCTTCGTTCTCAAGTTCGTGCCCCAGCCAGCGGAGTTGCATGAGGTCAACGCTGCTGGGCATGGACGAAGTGCAATCCGGATGGGAATGCCATTCGCCGACGTAGCGGAGCTGGTGCATAGTCGCAGCGACGGCGGCAGCGACTTGCTCGGTGAGATTCACCACGCCCCGTTCGAAGCCGGTCTGCGATGCGCGGCTGTCTTCCGGCGCGGGCAGCGCATGCGCGATATGGACTGACTTGCGGCTCATATCGGCGATTCCAAGGAGCACCCCGCCCGTTTCATTGGGCAACATGGCGCGGCGCATGGCGGCAAGGTCGTCCAAGAGGCCAGCGTCGTATGCAATCGTCCATGCGCCCAGGTCCAGGTGGACAACAGGCGCGCCGCGACGCTGCACGCGGCTGACTTCCCCGTTGGGATGGAGGGTCCAGAGCGTGATAGTCGCTTCGTCCTCCGCCAGCGCGGAAACGATGCCTTTGGCCACGAGCGCGCTTAGGATGGCGGCGCTGCTGGCCGGGATGCGATTGGTCAGCGCCCGGCATGACCCGGTATAGCGCACGCCGGGACCGCTTGCGGCGAGGTGACCGGCCAATGCAGCGTCGGTCAACACGAGGCGGTGATACTGGGCTTCGAGATCACGCAGTGTCAAAGAGCGATCGGCATTCTCGGTCAGAAGCACGACCGAGGTGCCGGAGGGATTAAAGAAGGCGCAGACGCGGCGGGCCTTTGCGTTCGGCAGATCGGACAGATGGCGCGAGACCGCGACCGACGCCGAAGCGTCAATGATGACCTCGGCTTCCGTCAGCGCAGTGTTGAGGCGGGTTTGGCAGTCAGCGGCCGGGGTAAGAACATTGCACTGGATCGCGTCAACCGGTTCGTCGAGCAGGCCCGCAAGCGTATCGGCTAGCGCGGCGGCCTTAGGGGCGCCGAGATCACCAACAAACAGGGCGTGGCGGACAAGGTTATGCGGCAATAGGAAATCGTCGTCGCTGATCGTCCATGCAAAGGCACCCTCGCGGGCAAGAGCGACTGAGAGCTGCGAGCCCAGGGAACCAGCGCCGACCAGCACCGCGCGGCGGCGGTCAGGCGTTGCATGGCCCGCGATGGCAGCGGCGAGGTCTCGGTTGAGGGAAAAGTGCACCTGCGCGGGTTCAATGCGCAGCGGCTGGTTGCCCGGCGCGCCTTCGGGGATAGCCGTCATATAGGCGCGCTTATCGCCAACCTTGCTGTTGTTGGCGCAAAGGACACCGAGCGCGACGCCGATCTCTCCGGCGGTGTCGAAGGTAAGGAAGGCGCGGAAGTCGTTGACGGCACGACACTGGCCCTCGGCTACGGGAAAGACCACCACGACGGCGAGACGGGATGCAAGGCGGCGGACATCGGCGTGTTCAAGCCCAGCCCAGGCTTTCAGCCGGTTCTTGAGTTCATCCATCAGCCGGATACCGCATTTACCCAGTTCGTCAGCGAGTGCTGCCAGCGTATCAGGCGCGTGCCGCAGGCGGGCCATGGTCTGCGGCTGGGCCTGAAACGCCAGCACGGTGAACGCCGGGGGCTGCCGGTCGGAAGGATCGGCGGGCCGTGAAATGATTAAATTCTGATTGTCGGGGCGGACGATGCCCGCCACCTCGCCCGGCTCCTTCGTGTCGGCAAGCGCCGCTTGGGGAAGAACGAGGCCAAGCTGCGAGGTAAAGAAGAGCGGATCGGGCGGTTGCGCCGGATCGTGCAGTTCGCCTCGCGCCGCCTTAGCTAGCCAGAGCTGGATGCGGCGCGCGATGTCGTTGGCGGAGGTCGTCAGCCGCGCTTCGGCCCACGGGCGGTCGTCAATGCACAAGGCGTAGGGACCGCCGGGCGGCGACCAGTTCTGATGCAGCGTGTCGGGAAAGTCCTCGCGTAAGGACACGATGCTTGGCTGGCCGCCTGCGTAAGGAAGCACAACGGCGACCTGCTCGATGGCCCGGATGGGATGAGCGAGGTCTTGCGGGCGCTCCACGGCCACCTCAAGCCCGACCGCCGCGTAGCCCAGTTCCGTTGACTGGCGCAGTCCGATCAGCGTCATGCCGGGTAGCGCGCCCGCCATAGCGAGCGACGCCAGCTCCCGGGCGAGAACCGGAATCAACCCGGCGGTGTCGGCGACCTCGGTGCCGAAAGTGGTCCACCATGTGTGCAGGGCCATGGCGTCCGGTCACCCCGCCCGCGCCGGGGTGGAGATCACGCTGGCCGCGCCGACGGTGGCGGAGACTGTGAGCAGTGTCGCGCCGCGATTGGTAATCTGGATGGTGGTGGGCTTGGGTTTGCTCGCCGACGGCAAGTCCATCGTTACCTTGAAGGCACCATCCTTCATCTTCGCGACGCGCTTGTAATAGGCTGCTGCCTCGCGATGCGGCGGCTGCACATCCCTGTCTTCGGCACTGCCCTTGATAGGAATGGTGTCGCTCGTGGACATCATTGTGCAGCGCTCCTGCCCTTGCTCTTCACACAACCACTTCACATCAGCGGTAGGCTCTGTTTCGTCTTCACCCTTTTCCGGCCCGATCGAAAGGTAGGAGCAGTGGTGCGGAATCTTGAAGACATCCCAGCGCAGACGGTCCTCGTTCTTGTGGCGTTTGCTGGTCTGCACGATCTGGTCAATCGAGTCGGAATTAATATCCGACATGAACAGCGCGTTCGTTTCGCGTGCCCCTTCGAGGAAGGTCGCCTGAAAAACGACGCTGTCCTGGTTGCGGTCCACGACCTCGTTCTCGTTCTGGCGCCAGCCGAACGGGCTGTGGATGAAGAACTGCACGCGCTCCGGTCCGGCGGTCGAGAAACCGGGCACGTACTGGCCGGCGTCGGTGATGAGATGGGCGCGCGATTCCAGCGTCAGGCCGTTCTTCTCCAGCCACTCCTTGAGCTTCGTCGGGCGCGAGAAAACGCGGATGCCGGAGCCCTTCTTGAGGCGGTGGCGCGCTTCCTGGCGGATGATGCGCGCGCTGTCGTCGAGACCGTCTTCGAGGATCGCGGCAGCGGGCACCCAGAGTTCCTTGATCTTGATGCGCCCCTCGCCTTGATACTTGCTTGCATGCTCGAGCCAAAAGAAATCGCCGGAGCCACAGCAGTGGTCGTCGTCGAGATGCGTGAACAGGGCAACATCGAAATAGTCGCGCTTTGCCACCCGCAGGTCGGCTTTCAATTCCTCGGGCAAATCGATGCGAAGGTCTGACGAGTCGGCCGAATTACGCATGTCGGCGTAGTCGACAAGCAGCTTCCTGCCGTCCGCAAGGTCGAAACGGGTGCAATCTGCATTGCCGAGAGGGTGGAATGTGAGTTTCGCGGTCATAGCCCGCCAATCCTTTCTAGATCGCAATATGGACGATTTCGTATAGATATATCTTACGATTTGCATCGTCAAGGCGTTGTTATATGAAACCGTGCAACTAAATCAGACGGCGCGCTTGAGGGCATTGGACGAGTGCGCAATAATGGGAGCAAAATGCCATGACATTAGCGTCTAAGATCAAAGAGTTACGAATGAAGAGCGGAAAGTCTCTTCAAGAGGTCGCTGATGCCGTTGGCGCGTCGAAAGCCCATATGTGGGATATCGAGCGAGGAGCGAGCAAGAATCCATCGCTCGATCTCTTGGGCAAGCTGGCTGGATTTTATCGGATTCCAATCGCCGATCTGGTTGGGGAAAATCCAAATGCTTCAGGAGAGCCGGAGGAGCTGGTAGTTATGTACCGTGACCTAAAGGAACTTGATCCGCGAGACCGGGAGGTCATTGCCGGATTAATGGAACAAATGAAAGCACGGAAGCAAAGCTGATGGCAGTCTCGCGGATGGATCTGGCCGATGCTGCTTCTCCTGATCGAATCGTGATGGAGATTTTTAAGCATGAACCCAACCTACCCATCCCCGTTCCTATCGAATCGCTTTGCCGCCAACTCGACATCAGCGCAGTCCAGCCGTTACAAACTGCTGGTTATGAAGGTGGATTGATTACTGATCGTGACAAATGCGATGGCATCATTCTGTTCAATGCCAACAGCCCAGAGACGCGAAAACGCTTCACGATTGCCCACGAACTTGGGCATTTTCTGATACCCTCACACGTGCCGTCTGCAGACGGCCAATTTCTGTGCTCGCAGCAGGACATGTTTCGCTTGTCAGCCGGAGAGCGGGACAAGCGCCATCGTATGGAAGTTGAAGCCAACCGGTTTGCGTCACGCCTCCTCCTTCCCGCCAAGCAATTCCGGATCGATGTCGCGGCATCCAAAGATCCAGACATCCAGCAGGTGGCAGCACTTGCCCGCCGATACAATGTCAGCAAGGAAGCTCTGGGACGAGCGTATGCCGAGTTTCGTGAGGAACCAACCGCGATCCTGATTACCAAGGACGGAAAGCTGCTCCGATCGTACGTCCCGCCTACAAAATTTCCATTCCTGTCGGTTCGCAACGGTTCCCCGATACCACGGCAGTCTTTGTTATGGCGCCGCCGTCATGAAGTTGGCATCGCAAGCGATTTGGACGAAGCCGATGCTGGTGTCTGGATTGACATTGAGCGCGGAAAACGCGCACCAACGCTCTACGAGCAGGTTCTCCCGCAAAAACAAGGCTTCGCGATGATCCTGCTGACGATAGATCCGCCAGCCGATGACGATCATGATCCTGACGGGGATCGAACAGCGAAGGAACGTTTGCAACATCGACAGGCGCAGTGGCGACGTTGAGGAGCTTTGTCTAGGATTCAAAGTGCGCTTGATGACCGGATTTCGAAATTGGGTTTGTGTACTTTGCGACAGCAATGGGGGCGCGCAAAGCTATCCTAGAAGCTAGAGGCGGTTCAGGCATGCACGCTCACTCTTCTGGGAAAATGATCCGGGCTTCAAAGCCGATTTCCTGCAACAGGTAGAGCAGATTGCCCCCATCGATGAGCTCGATCGGCTTATCCTTGGCGAAATCAAAGGCATCAGGTCCATACCCGCTGGTCGAAACGAGAATTCCCTTGTTGGCCCCCTCATTCATCATGGTTCCGTAAAGATCGCGGACGGCTGACACACCAACCGTGTGGCGGTATCGTTTGGCCTGAATGACAACCTTGCCGCCCAGGACCGGACGCCTGTCGAAGGCTACGCAGTCAACCCCGCCGTCGCGCGAAGAACGAGTCAGTTTGCTTTCGAGGCCCATCTGCCCAAACAGATTCGCCACGAGCTGCTCGAACTCGAAAGGCGTCAATTCCATTAGGTTTTTGGCCGATGCGAGGCCGGACACCAGGTCGGTCTGATCAACGAAGCGCGCATCCGCCATCTTGAACTCGATGATTGGTTTCACCGGTTGTGCTTCTTCCGGCCGTCTTGAGACTTGTGCACCGAGGTTCTTGAGGCAAACCGCTTTGTCGATGCGTCGAAGGTCAATCTGCTGGAATTTCTCGCGGGTCGTCCTGACCGATATCAGATGCGGCTGGATATCCTGACCTGTCGCTGGGTCGACTGTATGGATATAGCCGTTGAAACAAATCACCTCTATATGTGTGTGGCTGTCTGCCTCGAAAAGTTCGTGAATCGTGCGCAGAGCAGTTGCTGCGATCACGTCCTGATAAATCTCTTTGATTTCTGACGCCTTGCGCGGTTTCTCGCTGATCGTGTCCTGCGAACGGACATAACGGTATTCGGCTACGGCAGGCACAACGTCGCTTGTGGGGAGCTGATATTCGACAACCAGCTGTTTTGAGGCACTCGTGTAAGCAACCGAAAAGACCTGCGGGAAACCCTCAGGGTACGATGAGCGTTCCAGAACCATAGTTGAATATGAGACAATCGCATTTGGATCGCCAGCTTTGTAATCGGCTTCAAAGAGATCGACCTCAGCGTTCCGTTGAGCTTTTTTCGCGTCGAAGTCATGCTGCTTACGCGCATGTTCAGCCCGAGCAGCATCTAAAGTCGCGATCCGTTGCGCCTCTCTCAACTTCCAGGCCGCAAGCTCTTTCTCAAATTCCGATTTCGCGTTCTCGATCGCCTTCTCATGGCGCCCCTTAGAGCCCGGCACCAGCTTCTTCATAAATGTCAGTGCAGGAATGCGTTGGAGATAGCCATCCAGATCGGGTGTGGGGGCCTGTGTGATCTGCGAGCGTGCAGGAGTAAATGCGGGAAATGTATCGTGTATCCGCAGCGCGGAAAAATCGATCCGATCATCGACAGAAAGGGTGTCGTTCAGGATCGATTTCAATTGTTCAATCTTCTGCTCGGCTTCCGCCTTGAGATCAGCGGCTTCTTGTTCGCGATCTTCCAGATATTGCTCTTTTTCGTAGCGGGCTTGCTCTTTCAAAGAACGAAGGTTCTCACGTTCCTCTCGTGCTGCTTCCCGTAGTTGCGCTCTGACATATCGATCATGTTCGCGAGCGGCCTTAGCACGCGCTGCTTCAGATTGCCGCTGGGCGCGCGAGACATCGCGCGCGATCGCCATCAGTATTCCACCTCTGCGCCCCACAGTTCTTGGCTCCCGTTCACGTTGCTATATTTTTATTTCACAAAATAACGCACGCGTTGCAACTGACTTGGAACTCCAGCTTGTGTATCGCCCATTTATCCGGCCAGACCGCGAACAAGTCCCAGATAACGCTTGCCAATCTGTCATCGGCATGCAGCTCGCGATGATCCGATTACCCCCTGGAAGCGGCCAAAGCGCCGCTCCAACATCGGGGGCAATAAGGGGGCGAGGTGAATGACCGGCTGAAATGGAGAGCGCATACCTGCCGCTACCCAAATCTGCTTCCCGCCTCGGTGAACGTATACCCGCTGGCGATAATGCCTTCTTGCACCACCTCGTTCGACATCTGGTGGTCATATTCCTGCTCAAGCTGGCGATAGAGCCATCGCGCGAGATCTCGGAGGGCGTCTGAAACGCCTTCCTCGGCGTTGGCGGTTGGAGGCTGAGATCGATCGCTGTTTCGCTCGACAGAAATCTCCATGCTGTGCTCGTGGTAGTATCGGCCCCGATGCGTGACGCGGGCCTCAAGGGCATAGAGGTTCTTGTGCTGGATCTGCTGAAGCTGGTCGGCGATTGTGGCCAGCCGCATATCCCTTGGCGCATAGGCTCGGATGGCGCGGGACGCGCCTTTCCGATAGCTATAGCTGCCTTCGAAGCACGCGCCGTCACCCTGGCTCGCAAACCCTGAAAACCAGATGCAGGACTTCTGGCAGGTACCGCCGCCATAGAGGCGCACAGGCCGGGTTGCGAGAACCACACCGAGGATCTCGCAGATGCGCTCGAAATCCTCGAAGACTGTAACATGCCAGTCGTCATGGGCAGACGCCTGACGATACCAATCGCGAGCGCGCTCCTGGGCGCGCTCATCCAACTCATCGAAGGTGTAGACGGTTGTTTCGATCAACTCAGGCATCGGAAATCTCCCGGATCAGGAGATGAGGATCGAGATCGATCTCGATTTTCTGGGTGCGCCCCATCCATGGCACAGGCTGGATCGCTCGAGCCCAGTCCGCGAAACTCGGGATGAAACCGAGATCCTCGGTGACATGCTGCTCGCCGACCCAGCGTGTCGGGATGACGCGGCCCGACGAGAGGGTGATCGTCACACCGAAGATCGTCTCGGCCATGAAGATGCCCTCGGCATGATGCCGGAGCGCCCTGTGCCGGAAATCCGCAACGATCTCCTTCGACGCGTCGAACCAGGTGTGGATCGCAAGATAATCGTCGACGGTGCCGCCCCATTTTTTGCTTGAGGAGAGAGCGTGGTGATAGGGATGAGCCATGATCGCCTCCGCTCAGAACGTGTGGGAGGAGAATTCGGTGACGGTCATCCGCTCGTGATAGTCGAGCCGGATTTCCTGAGGGGTAACGTCGAAGACGAACTCCCCATAGGCACCTTCATTGAGCTCCCATCCGCCATGGGTTTCGCTGAGGGCGTCGTAGACCAGATGCTCGATCGCTTCGGTCAGCGTCATCTCGCGGGGCTCCGGTTCGCTCTTTCCCCAGACAATCGCGACAATGCTGATCGCCTGGTCGGGTAGCGGAAGGATCATGTTGGCGGCATCGCGCGCCTCGATGCTCTCGATCTGCCCGCTATCGCCGTAGCCATCAAAGCTGACGGTGACGGTTGCGACGCCAGCGCCGGCGAGCGCAGCAAAGACGGCAGATTTGTTCGCGGGGCGCAGAGCTGCGCGTTGTAACTTCTCGGCTTCAATCTCAGCCATGATGTCGGACATCGTCACCGGAAGGGCGATGAGTGTCGGTTCGGGCGTTGCGGGACTATTGGCTTCGTTGGCCATGGGGCTCTCCAGAATGAAAAAGCCCGACACGAGACAGGCTCGGCCGGGCAGGGGATCGATGAGGCAAGGAAGGGCTATTCGGCGGCGATGGGATAGGTGGCCACCGATGCCAGGCCCTCGGTCAGGAAGGCTGGGAGCGTGACAGCCTCTGAATTGGCATCCTCACTCCCTTCGCTCGCGGGCTGTGTGGGAGCTTCGACCGTCGTGGCAGATGGGGCGACAAGCGCGTGCGAGCCCATTTCATGCGTCGATCGCAAGGGGGCCGGCAACCAGTTCGCGCCAGTGACAAGGCGCTCGGCCTCGGTCGCCATGTCAGACTTCTTGAGGTGATCGATCATTTGTGCCGCCGCCTCGCCCTTCACCTCACGTACCGTCGCGAGGATCTGGGATTTCGTGACCTTCCCGAAGAAGCTTTTCGAGGTCGCAGCCCAATGGCGGCGCATATCGAGAACAACATGATCCGCAAGCCGGTCGGCATGAGCGAGTTCACGGGTGCGGCGGATATGCGGGAGTTGCAGTGCATTGACGCCTGTCGAGACGCACCAAGCGAAGAGGGCTGCGAGCGCATCCGCATCAAAAGCGACGAGGGCGTCCCAGAGATCAGCCGGATTCTTCGGTAGCATCCCGGCCCAGCGCGCCTGGCGAGCGCTCATGCGGTTGGCGACATCGCTTTCGCCAAGCTCGGCAGCATGGGCATCCAACGAGGAGGACCGGACATCGAGTTCGAGACAGGTTTCCGAACCGGCGAAGCGATAGAAGCTCTTGAGCACCAGGGCATGGGTCAAGGTGAGGAGCGCGGTATCGGGATCATCGGCGAGCGATTCCCGAAGGGCGAGCGTCCGATAGGCCGTGAGTTCAGCGACAAGGCGATCGGAGAGGCGGGCAGTGGTCTCGATTTCGACGTCATCGGCGTCCTCTGACGCGTTCGGCCCAGCGCCTCCAGACTGACCGGACAAAGCAGAATCATCGCCTGTGGTCGGATTGCCCGACGGCTGACCAGATGTGCTCGGAACCCGATCTTCGGGGCGGACATAGCCAGCCTCGATGCGCAGACGACCATCATGCTCGATGCTCACGAAAACGCCGGCATGGGCGATTTCGTGAGGGATGAAGATTTCGGAGCGTTCATCGACCGTGGCGAGGATGTCCTCGAGCTCGCCCATGCGCAGGTCGATTTCCTCGGGAAGCTCCTCGACGCCCTCGAATTTCTCCGACAGCGCGTTGTATTCGGCAAGGGCGGCGTCATAACGCGCCTGCTCATCAGCCGAGACCGGCACCGGTGTCGGTGAGAGCCGTGTCAGTCCGTTAAGATGGCCATAGGGGAAGCTGAGGGCCGTTTCGACCCATTTCCAGCCCTCGGTGGCGATGGCCTTGGCCTCTTCGGCCAGCTTCTCCGTCGCGAGGCGATCCAGCAGCGCGACATCCTGGAACCAGCCACCCCCATCATCCGAGAAGAGGTCACGGAGGATCAAACCGCCTGCCGCCTCATAGGCCGCAGCACCCACGAAGAGGACACGCCGATCATTGCCCCTGACCGCACCTTCCGTGAGAAGGCGGCGGATGACATACGGTTCCTTGTTGTAGCCATGCCGGATCTGCTCCCAGACCGCCTCCTGACGGGCATGGTCTGCGGTCACGCAGAACGCCATGAGTTGATCGAGCGTCATCTCGTCCTCGGCATAGGCCGCAAGCAGGGTCAGGCTTGCAGAGGCGAGCTTCAGGCGTTGGTGAACGATCTGCGGCGAGACAAAAAACCGTGCCGCGATCTCATCGACCGAAAGCCCTTCGTCGTCGGCCAAAGCCTTGAAGGCCCGGAACTGGTCGAGCGGATGAAGACCGGCGCGCATCACATTCTCGGCAAGGGAATCCTCGATCTCGATGCCCGTGGATTTGACGAGACAAGGGATCAGGTGATCAGGGTTGATGCGTCCTTCAGTCTGCAGCTTCTGCAGGGCGGCAAGACGCCGCCCACCGGCCTGGACCGCGAACTGACCGGTCTCGTCGCCGGCCTCATTCTTCAATGGACGCACAGAAAGCGACTGCAAGAGCCCACGACGCGCGATGTCCTCCGCGAGATCGTCAATGCTCACGGCGGCTCGAACCTTCCGGACGTTGGCAGCAGAAGCGACGAGCTGGGAAAGGGGAATCTCGCGAGGGGCGGCGAGGGCACCAACTATGGGCCTGTGAGTAACAGTGCTGGAATCCGTCTGGGTCATGTCCGTCATCTCCGCGACGGCCGGGGAAGAACCTCTCTCTTCCCCTCTCAAACCGTCACAAACGGCCCGAAATCACCTCTTCCTCCAGCCAAAGCCAGATGGACGTAAACCCCGACAGTTTCATAAAAAACGGTCAATACATGATCTAATATATTGCAGATTGTATTGTACGAAAGTCTATGGCATGGCTCCGCGCTTTCCGCCCACGGCACAGACGGGGAGACCAATGCCGGAAAGCCTGAAGATACCAAAGATACCAGAGCGTGCGCCGATCGATACGCTGCTCCCCTATCTGCAGACATGCCCTGAAGCAAACGTCAAAGAGCTGATTGCTCGCAATCTCGCGACCGGCGTGTTTTACAACGATCCGAACGAGGTTCTCTACTGGGCGACGGTCCAGATCGCCTATTCCGGCAAAGGTCTGCACGCATCACTTATCTCTGAAGCGATTGACCGATTGGGCAAACTGGCGCCGGTGAACCACTAGAACGGATTTCCCTCCGACCCGGCCCAATGGGAACGGTCATCCATCCGAAGGTCTCTCATTGTGCGATCTATTGCGTATCGTAGAAAATGTATGCACGCTGCAGCCAATCATTGGATCATGGATCGGGCAGGCAGATGGCTCCCAAAGCGGGGCGCGGCAGAACCGCGGAAAAGACATTGGCATCGGTACTCGGCATCAGGCTTGAACAGCTTGCGGCTGACCACGAGGATCTGGCGAGCTTTCTAGCCAAGGTCGGGATTTCTCCGGGGACCTACTACCTGCTCGTCAAGGGCGACGCCAACCCGACGCTCGATACCCTCGAACTCATCGCGAAGGGTCTGGGGCTCTCGGTCTGGGAACTCCTCGGGCTCAACGATGGCGTTGTGAAGAAAGCGCTGGATGCCCGGGACATTGATCTCGAGGCCATAAAGGCTTCCAGTCGGGCACGCGTCGAGGCGCTCGCGCAACTCGAAAGCCAGCGCGTCGAGTTCAAAAAGAAATCCACGGGGCAGGCGAAGAAGCCGGACAACGAAGCTTGAGCGCCTGATGTTCAACAACATTCTATTTTGTTGAACATCAAGCGCTCAATCATGCCGGGTTCTTTGGAAGCACCTCGACGCTTGCGGCCCCAGCGGCCGAAGCGAGCGCTCGATCAAGTGTCACAAGAGGCAAGCGTTTGCGCTGTGCGAGTTCCAGATAGGCAGCGTCATAGACCGTAAGCCCATGGTAATCCGCCAGTTGTAGCGTCGCCTTCCAGGCATGCCGTTCTGTCTCAGGATCAATCGAGATTTCCAAAGCGGAGAGATCAGCAAGAGCATCGCTCCGCTCTTGCGGCGATATCCGCTCTCGCCGTATGGCAACAGTCAGCGAATTGGCGACTTCCAGAACCCAAAGAGCGGGAACGACGGCACCCTGCTCAGCGATCTGATCGAAGATTGTATCAATTGCGGGCGTGGACTCGTCACTGAAAATCCATGCCAGTGTCGCCGAGCTATCCAGAACAAGGCTCATTTCCGGCCTTCATTCTTATAGGCGATCCAGTCGTCAACGGAGAGAACGGGACCGGTTCTATTCAGTTTGCGGGCACGAATCCGGGCTACTGCCTCGCGAGCAGCCTGGCGATCGCGCGCTTCATGCTCGGGAATGAGGCGCGCGATGGGCTTTCCATGGCGAGTGATCACAACCTCCTCGCCCTTTTGGACGAGATCCAGCAGTGACCCGAGTGTGTTCTTTGCCTCGAACGCACCGATTTCGCGCATAGCTATTCTCCAAACCAGCTTACCTAGCTTAAAATAAGCCCGCTAGGCAGCCGATGCAAGCGGAACTTACAGATATCCGTGGTCGCCAGGCGCATGAGAATATCCCGCGTCACAGCGGGATAGAGCACATTGGCGTCGAGGAGCGCGGTGTAGGTCATCCCCGCTCAGTATCCCATGCCCTGCTCCTGAGCGTCGGCAACAAGAGCGTCGAGCACGGCTTCCCGGTCACGGTCGATCCGCGCCTTATAGGCCATGACGTCTTCCATTCTGACCCGGCGGTGCTTCCCAACTTTCCGGTGCGGAATGGCATTATCCTCAAGAAGCTTGATCAAAAACGGACGCGAGACATTGAGAACCCCGGCAGCTTGCACGGTCGTGAGCTCGGCATTCTCAGGGATGATGGTCACGCCTTGACCAGCAGCCATCGCGCCAAGGATATCCAGCAGGAGGTCAATGGCGACGGCAGGAAGCTCGATCGGCGCCTCCTGTCCGCGATCAATCACACGGACACGCAAAGGCTCGCTTCTGCGGACAAGCGAACCCAGGCGCTGAGCCGAGGAACGGGCAAGCGTAATTTCAGCCTGGTTGGGCGGCGGAGCACGATGTGCGGTGGTGGCGCGGGACATGACACTCTCTCTGATGGTGCTTGCGCACTCTTAAACGCATTAAGTGCTACAAATGAAATAAGTGCAAAGATTGTCAAGCGCCATGTCTGACGTGCCGCATTGGAAGGCAGCGCTTGGCCTGTGACTTAAACCTCTCCCGAGCCCACCATGATATCCGTCGCGGCCGGCGCTGGTGGCACGGCAGCAACAGGTTGGCCAGGCGGAAAATCCCCTGGCCCCTGCTCGCATGCGGGCGTGTTGGGATTGTTCTGACAATTCGGGTCGGCATTGGATTGCGCGGCGCGCGCCATGTCGCAGATGGTTGTGCCGTTCGAATCCGCGAAGCCCGAACAGCGCCCGGAATTCACCATGGTCTGGCAATTGCCAACACCGAGCTGGATGCAGGCGGCGATAAAGCTCGCATCCACGCGTCGCCCATCAAACACGCCCATTTCGGTCAGACGGAGGACTACACCGGTTCTGTATCCGTCATTGGTCAGGCGCGCCCAGGCATCGACCTGCTCCTGCAGGCTCATGCAGCCAAAGGTCTCTCGATCGACACCGGCATAGTCGCGAACGTTCCGATTGTTGAGCTGGAAGATGCCGGTGCAGCAGCTCCCATTGTAGACGCCCTTGTTTCCACCCGATTCAAAGCGGCCAAGCCCACCGAGGGAACAGGAGGTCGCTTTCAGCTCATCCCGGAGCGGCGAGGCGTTCACGGCGTTGGTGATCTCCTGAGCGGAGTAATTGGTGCGCTCGCAATATTGCTGGCGCTGAGCCGTAGCCGAGAACGGCATCAACAGAGCGACGAGAGCAAGCATTGCTGCACGGGAGAGTTGGCCCTGCTTCCACCTCTGGAGGTACAACATCACGGCAACCGGAACTCGCGGGAGCAGCGAGATGCCCACTGGCCGCCGATCAAGGCACGCATCCGAACCACACGCCGCGCCGGATCAAACTGCACCTGCACGCTGTCATGCTGGTTGGCCAGAGGCGCCCCTTGCTCAGGTGGCTCAACGAGGCAGCCGGTATCCTCTATCGCGATCTGGACATTCCCGCCGGATACCAGCGCGATCTTCAGCGGACAAACCGAAGCTTCTCGTCCGCTGGCATTGTGGTTCGCGCCATTGTCGCATTGTCGGGATGTCAGGACGGACACCACGAGGCGCTGATCGCCGAGTGCGAACGTCGATGCGAGCGCATTGATCCAGGCGTTACGCCCGCCAAGATCGCGCTTGAGTTCTTTTTCGACGAAGTCATTCTGGGATCGGATTTCAGCCGGCCACATCGTGGTCTGCAGAATATCCGTCGAGGATTTCTCGCGGAGATCGCGGAACTCCATCGACGTCCACTCGGCGTTCTGGGCGAGGGCAGAGCCACTGGTGGCGCCGAGAAGCACCCCCATCAAAAGGCCAAATTCGACAGGTCTCATCTCTTACTCTCCTCTCACGGGGACCGATTGCGAACAGCCGTCCACGGCCTCTCCTCCTGCCACGACACCGAGGCGGATCGCGCGGGATCTGGGGTCATATGATGCATAGGCGCGCGGCCCCGCACCGCCTGCGGAAGCACCCACGAAACAGGCCTTGCCCTCGCGGATCGTCGTCCCGTTGGGATCGAAGCGCACGAGACGCATTGGACAAATCAAGACCTGCGGCGCGACGGGCCGAGGCTCACATGCCCCTTCGACCTGCAGGATCGACAACATGACCACGACTTCTGGGGAGCGGATCACGACATTGGCGGCCATGGCTGATTGGCCACCTAGAGACGAATTGAGCGGGGCACTCTTAGACTTGGAGAAAGCTGCAAGCCGGTCATGCCAGAGCCGTGCCGTGGGCAACTGGTTCGGTCCGACGAGGCGAAGATCGACCATCGTCAGGGGTCGCCAGGCTTTGGCCGGATGCGGCTCGCTTTCGGCTCTCGAGATGGCAGGGGCAGCGCACTGCATGCCCATCGCCAGAGAGCATATCAAAAGCCAGCGCTTCATCGTGGCGCTCCAGGTCCAACGGGTTGAGCCGCGCGGAGCGTCTTGAGAATGATCGGCCCAGGCTCGGGTAAATCGACAAAAGCCCAGAGACCTGCCTTCGCCCGTTTCGCATCGAGTTCGGCCACAAAGTAGGGCAGGTGAACCGGCTTGCCGTCGGGCTGAAGTGCGGCGAATGCGAAACCCGAGGCGATCAGCGCTGTGCCAAGGTCAATCCGCGATCCTGAGGAACTGCTTCCTTTCGCTGCAGCGACGCAGGTAACGTAGCGGATACCGTTGGGCGCACCTTCGAGAACGTGCGCACAGAGCGGCCGATAGTCCCGGATCAGGCTGATGAGCATCGCGAGGCTCGCTTCGCCGCAATCCCGCTTCTGGCCCGAGGCATTGGTGAAAGCCGTGCCTCGAAGGCAGGCCTGAACGCCATAGAGTCTGAAGCGCTGTCCGCCAGCGATCCAGCTATCGCCGGTCTCAAAAATTGCATTTTCGGGGATGGCGGCCCAGGGCGAAGTCTGTGCTGCCGAGGGCAACGACGCCACGAGCACACCCGCAGCCAACAGCCAGCTTGATCGGGCCATCGCTCAATAGCCCCGAAGTGAAAAATAGAACCGCGACGTCTGACCACCGCTGGTGATGTCGACGTAATGCGGGTTTTCCCGCTGGGGCCTCGGGATTGGCAGGTCGGCGGGATCACAAACCGGACCGTTATCACCACGGCTTTGGCAGGCACGTTCGAGCCGTGTTGGATCCGCGCATTGGTCGCCATTGGGATCGGGCCGCAAGGGCTCAGGACCGTTGTCACCGCCCGTCGGGCGCCCCCCGGAATACGCAATCATTGGCGCCGGGCAGGGAAGATAAGGATCATAACCGAGCCCGCCAGCATTACCTTCGGGGCAGGTTGGCCAGGGACGACCACGGGCGAGCATCCGGAAGAGCTGCGTCATCACCGGC
The DNA here is from genome assembly GCF_030143245.1 of Rhabdaerophilum sp. SD176. Lineage (GTDB taxonomy): Bacteria > Pseudomonadota > Alphaproteobacteria > Rhizobiales > Beijerinckiaceae > Rhabdaerophilum. Next base: position 84,695 of record NZ_JARJNS010000009.1, read on the forward strand.
ACGCAATAAGGAATGCCGGACCAGGATGGGTTCGAGGCGGCAGCACAAAGCAGAACCTTGCAGCCGAACGAGGCATCCTTTGCGTGCGCAGGCAGGGATGGCGTCATTGCCAACATCGCGGCAGTGGCGCCTGCGATCGCATATCGACGCAGCGGAAAGACCAGAAACATGTGGAGACTCGACCCGCCCCAAAAAGGAGCATTTGTTGCGTTGACTTTAATACATTGTTTATTGCATATCGCTTGAAAGAGATCACCGCAACCCCAGAACGGTGATCCCTATGATTCGAATTGTCAGCGCCGGCCTCGCCCTTCTTGTCGCCGGATCAGGAGCTGTGATGGCGCAGAACGCGCAAAATCCTGCCGGATCGCCTGCCCACATGTCGGCAAAGGTCGAGGCGCGACTGCCGCCGACGCGCGTGTCGCTTCGCGAGGCGCCCGCGCCGCAGCCAAACGCCATTCTCGACGCGCATGGGCGTGTTGTTCCCTTGGCCGCTGTGAATGTCGACGCGGTGCATCCAGGTAGGGAATGCAGCACGGCGAGTCGCATGCGGCCGGCCGAAATCCGTAAGATCGCGGAGGCGGAGGCAGAGCGGATCGGGCTGTCGCAAGATCTGGTTGTCGCCGTGATCCGCGCAGAAGGCCTTGTGGGTCCTGATACATCCGCAACAGGCGCTGCGATGCTCAAACAGGGGTCTGCGGAGGGATCCTGCGCCGATCAGGAAGGCGCCATTCGCAAGGCTGTCGCGCATCTCGCACGCATGCGCCAGCTCTACCCGGCGCCGGTTCACCACCTCACGGCCTATCGCGAGGGAGAGGAAGCGTTCCTAGCGAGTGGTGGTCTTCCTGAACGTGCCGAGACCCTGCGATTCGTTGTGACCGCCTTGAATGAACTCGCGACGCCTCCGGGCGAACTCCCGGCAGCCAGTCGGTCCCAGAGCGCCAGAAGAGCAGGAGCTCCACCAGCTGTGGCCGCGCCGCAAACAGCGGCCAATCGCACACCTCAAGCCGGAAACCCCGACCCCCGCTGGGTCTCGGGCTTTGTGTTTAACCTCGAGTAAGTGATCATGACATCAGCGTATCCACGTTCCGCCGCCCGCTTTGCCGGGATCGCCGCCGCAATCCTCTTTTTCGCTGGGGAGGCCTTCGCACAAGGCACGCTCCAGCCGGTACAATCGACGCTGCAGACCCTTGTTCAGGCGCTGACGGGACCGATCGCCACCTCGCTTGCCATTCTCGCGGTCATCGCCTGCGGCTTCCTTGCCTTCACTGGCCGATTGACATGGGGCATTGCCGGCTCAGTCATCTTTGGGATCGTGCTGGTCTTCGGCTCCGCACAAATCGTCCAGTTCTTCCAATCGGCTGTCGGCCGATGACCGAGAACGATCTCGAAAAGCCCCTGATCGTTCCGCTCGTGCGGGCACTGACGCGCGCGCCGACGCTGATGGGCGTGCCCTACATGTATTTCATGATGAACGGTGTTGCGACCGCCGTCATTTTTCTGGCGAGCCACAACTTGGCCATGCTGCTCGTTGCGATCCCGCTGCATCTCTTCGGGTTCGTCATGACCCTTCGCGACGAGCGCATTTTCGAAATCCTCTTCGTCCGCTCCACGAAATGCCCACCCCGCTCTCGCGCCTTCTGGGGTGCGGACAGCTATTCCGTGTGAGGCAGGGATGGTTGCGCGGGCACTTCTAACGGAAATGACCTTTGGGACGGCTGCCAGTCGCGAGCGCCCGCTCGGGATCCATATCCCCTATGCCCGTCATGTCGATGATCGCACCATCAGAACCAAGACGGGCCTCCTCCTGACGACCCTCAAGCTCGAGGGCTACTGTTTCGAAACAGCTGATATGAGCGAGATCAACGCGCGCATGATGGCGCGCAACGATCTCGTGCGCATGCTCGGGAATTCCCGTTTCGCGCTTTACCAGCACATCATCCGCCGCGAGGTCGAACCCGGCATACCCTCGACCTTTGACAACGCTTTCTGTGCCGAGCTCGACCGTCGCTACCATCAGGCGCTCGGGAAACGCCGGATGTTCGTCAACGACATCTACCTCACGATTCTCCGCCGCCCTCTCCAGGGACAGGCCGGCAATTTCGAAGGCCTCCTTGCAGCCATTCTCGGCAAGAAGACCGCTGGCGGCCATTCTGCGGATGAAGCGGAAGCTCTCTCTGAACTCAGCGATGTCACAACAGCCATTCGGGAAACCCTGGGGGCCTATGGCGCAAGAAGCCTTTCGGTCGAAGCCCGTGACGGCATCTGGCATTCCGAGCCGCTCGAGTTCTTGCTCCAGCTGGTCAATGGCGGTGTGCCGCGTCCCATGCCCTTGCCCCGCATGCCGCTCGATGAAGCGCTCTCCCAAAAGCGCATTTTCTTTGGTCGCAACGCCGTCGAAATCCGAGGGGCTTCCGATGCCGAGACCCGCTTTGGCGCGATGCTCTCGATCCGGGAATACCCCGCTTTTTCCGGTCCGGGATCCCTCGACCTCCTTCTGAAGGTCCCGCACGAGTTTATCCTGACCCAGAGCTTTGCGATTATCGATCGGCCGGAAGCTGCCAAGCAAATCGACCGCGTGACGCGCCAGGTCGATATGTCGGATGAAGCGGAATCCGTCGTCGCAGACCATCTCGCGATCGCAAGGGACGAACTTCTCGCGTCAGAAGCGATCTATGGCGAACACCATTTCTCGGTGATGCCGCTCGGGCGCAATCTCAACGAGGTCTATGCCGCGATCACCGCGCTTGGCGCGGCACTCACCGATCGCTCCGTCATCTGGGTGCGCGAGGATCTCAATTGCGAGCCCGCCTTCTGGGCGCAGCTCCCAGGAAACTTCGCCTATATCGCGCGCAAGGCCACGCTCTCCTCGAAGAATTTCTCCGGCTTTGCTTCGCTCCACAATTACCCCTCGGGACAAGCCAGGGGGAACCATTGGGGTCCCGCACTCTCGGTCTTCGAGACGAGTTCCCAGACCGCCTATTATTTCAATGCCCATATTCGCGACCTTGGGAACTTCACCGTGGTCGGTCCCTCAGGTTCGGGTAAGACGGTCTTTCTCTCGTTTCTCTCCGCTCAGGCGCAGCGGATTGTCCCGCGCCCCAAGCTCCTCTTTGTCGACAAGGATCGTGGTGCTGAAATCTTCATACGTGCTATGGGCGGGCAATATGAGGCACTCTCACCCGGAGAACCCACGGGCTTCAACCCGCTCGCACTGCCGGATAATGGCGAAAACCGCGAGTTCCTGTTCCAGCTCTTCGCCTACATGCTGAAACCGGTCGACGATCGGCTGATGTCCGCATCCGAAGAGCAGGTCATTCGCAACGCGATCGCCGCGGTGCTCACGGGACCTATCGAAGGCAAGACACTTCCTGCCTTTGCCACGCTCCTTCGGGGCCGCATTCGCGCGGGGGAGGGCGATCTTCTCGGGCGCCTCGAGACCTGGCTGCGACAGGATCAGCGCGGCTGGCTCTTCAACAACGAGACGGACAAGTTTTCCCTCACATCCATGTTCGGCTTCGACATGACCCGCGTGCTGGATGACCCAGTCATCCGCACATCAGCGCTGATGTACATTTTCCACCGGACGAATGAGCTCCTGACGGGGGATCCCGTCATGATCTTCCTCGATGAGGGCTGGCGGCTTCTCGACGATGAGGTCTTTGCAGGGTTTATCAAGGACAAACTCAAGACGATCCGCAAGCAGAACGGGATCATCGGCTTTGGCACACAGTCTGCCGCCGATATCGTCCGTTCGAAATCTGCGAACACGCTAATCGAGCAGACCGCAACCAATATCTTTTTCCCCAATCCGAAGGCGGATGACGAGAGCTACCGGAAGGCTTTCCGGCTCTCGGCGCGTGAGGTCGAATGGATCCGGACCTCCGTGCCGGAGCAGCGCTCGTTCCTAATCAAGCATGGTCAGGACAGCGTCATCGCCAAGCTCAACCTCTCCGGCATGAGCGATCTCATCAAGGTCCTCTCGGGACGGACGGAAACCGTCGCCGAGCTCGAACTCCTGATGGAGGCGGTCGGAACAGACCCCGCGATCTGGCTCCCGATTTTCATGGGCCGGGCACCCACGCCCGGGAATGTGCCGTCATGACCCGGCTCCTCCTGATCCTGACCTCGGCACTTGTTCTCGGAAGCCATGCGCTTGCTGCCGTTCCCACCCGCGATGCCGCGATCCTCGAGAGACGGGCACAGGAAAGCGGGCACAAAACCGAGCTAAAAACCATCCTGCTCGACCACAAGAGAAAACGCGAGGGGATCAACTGCGCCGTGACCAAGGGCGGACGCGGCAATGTCCAGAATCCAGAGAGCCCGGCTAATCCCGCCACGGGGTCGAATGCCGTCCAGCGTTATGCACCCGGCGCCCCCGCTGCGCCGCTGACCGGCGCAACAGGCGGCACCCTCAGCGAACAGCAACTCGGATCAGAAACCGGCAAGGTCATCTCCGGGGTCGAAGCCACGCAAGGTACGGTTCAAGCGACCCAAGGGGCCTACCAAGCCCGCTCTGGTGAGGTCGGGTCCGCAAAGACGGTCATGGAAGCCTTCGACCAGAACAGTTCAATCCGCATCCAGAACGGGATGAGCTGGAACCAGACCATCGCCACGACGAACCTTCTCGTTCAGGCGCTCAATGCGCTCAACCTCGCGAACCAGAGTGATACCAGCCAAGGCGCGAGGGTGCTGGTCGGACCACAACCACCTGTTTTGCCTGGCCGAACATGTCCGGCCGGGATGACTGGCTCCGGGACGAGTGCAGATCCTTGCCGCCCCTCCCAATGTTCGACGACACCGTCCGGCACGCCGGCTGATCCTGCCTGCATCGTCAGGCGCTACACCGACAGCCATGGGAACGTCCTGACCTATCTCGAACTCGCTTCGCGACGGGTGCCCGACACCCCGGTGGCAGCGACCCGGCAGCCCAATACCGGGGCGATCACAGAAGCCGATCTCCTTGAAGCCCTTGCTGCAAGCCATGCGCGTGCTGCTGGCCAGAACTGAAGGAACTCCCATGCGTTACTCATGCAATTCCACCGTCATTGCTGGCCTCCTTTTTTGCCTTGGCGCTGGGCCTACTTTGGCGCAAGTGCCGGTCAATGATGCGGCCAATCTCGCCAAAGCGCAGGAGATCGCCTCCTCCACGCGGCAGATCCTCGAGACGGACCGGGAGATCCTGACGAACACACAGCGGACCTTGCAGGCGATCACCGGCGATCGCTCCTCTGTCGCACAAGGGTCGCTGGCCCAAATGGCGCTTGGCGGCGGGTTCACGATGGCCAGCGCGCCCTCCCTCGGTTCCGTGATCTCCGGCGGTACGCTCGCCTTCGGCGGCATGGGTTCGGATGCCCAAGGGATCGTCTCGAACCTCATCAACGGGCTTCAGCTCGTTCGCTCGATCACGGGCCTCATCAATGGTTCGTCACGTCCGACGGATCAAGCCTACCAGAACTCGGTCAATGTCGCGGCGACCATCACCGGTCTCGTCTCGGCAACGCAAGGGGCGGTTCAGCAGAGAAGCTCAGCCTTCATGCAGGGCGGCAACCAGATCGGCTCGGCTCCGGATCTCAAAGGATCGATCGATCAGAATACGCAGGTGCAGATCCAGACCGGGCAGACCGTCAACGAACTGACCGGCGTCGTCAACACAGCCGTGACCGCGACCAACCAGGCCAATCTCGACCGTCTCGCGGCGGCCTCCGCTGCGGCCAATGCCATGACCTATCGTCCGTTCAATGCGACCAACACCCCGGATGGGGCCGCACGATGATCGGAAGGCTGGCCCTGGCGATCGGTGTTGTGATGTTTCTCGGGGCTTGTGGACACAGGCCCCTCAAGGCGCCCTGCGAACCGGGGGATGCCCAACCTCTCTCGGCTCTGATCGTCTCGATACTACCGGAGACGCTGGGAGCGCTGATCCCGCACGGAACTGAATGCGGTCCGTTGCGCCCGCTCTGATTGGTCCTGTCGCCCGAAAGCTCGCCCGATGTCGCTCGTCACCGATCTCCTCAACAACGTGGACCGTGCAGGGAACACCTACGTCGCCAACGCCTATGGCGCGCTCGCGCAATCCCTGACCGAGGGCGGGCCCGTCTCGGTCGGCAGCCTCATGCTCACGCTCTATGTCATCTTCTGGGGAATCGGCATCTGGCAGGGAACAGCGAGCGGGGGGCCAAGCGACCACGCCTTCCGGCTCTTCCGAGCCTTCCTGATCTACACGCTCGCGACCGAGTGGGGCAGTTTCCAGAGCCTGGTCTATACCGCGATGAATGACGGGCCAGCCGCGATCGGCAACTCGCTCCTCAACACCGTCGGGTCCATGAACAATACCGGGCTCTCGATCAACCTGACCTCGGTCAATGCCGTGCAGACCGCCCTCCAGAACCTCTGGGATACAACGGGGAATGCAGTCGCGGCCTTTGTCAAGAACGCGGGCATCACCAATCCCGGTCCTTACGTGATCGCAGCGATACTCCTCATCGCCATGGCCATCCTGATCGGGTTCGGGCTCTTCCTGATCATTCTATCCAAGGTCTTCATGTGGCTGCTTCTCGGACTCGCCCCCATCTTCATCGTGCTGCTGCTCTTCGGGGTGACCTCGCGCTTCTTCTCTGGCTGGCTCGCGACGCTAGTGCAGTATTTCATCGTGCAGGTCATGGTCTATGCCTTCATCGCCTTTTATGTCGGCCTGACCCATCAGTTTTTCGATCGTCTCAACACGGCGAATAACAGCTACACAACGACGTTTGCAGACATTGCCCCGATCATCCTCGTAGCGATCATCGGCGTTCTGCTTCTCCACCAGCTCAACGCCGTTGCAGCCTCAATCGCTGGCGGGATTCCCATGGGCTATACCTGCCTCGGGCGCTTCTTCAACGCCGCAGGCAATGCCCGCATCCCGTTCACGCCAATGCTCTCGATCAATGAACGGATCGCGGCACGGCGCATGGCGCGGATGCAGAATGCCGTCGCAGGCTACCGCGAAACCGGGATACCCGCTCCGCCGGGACGAGCCCGTGAAAACCCGGATCAGAACCGCCTCGCAAACCAGCTGAGGCAACCGATTTGACGGCGCAAGCAAGCCAACGCGCCTTCACTCCCCGAACGAATTTTCAGAGATCTTGATATGACCATCCCCAATGCGGTTCAGGCGCCGCCAGCTCAAAGCAACGAGTCGCCACCAGCACAGCGACACGAGTCGCCGCCACCTCTGTCACCGTCCCGCTACTATGACGAAGCCCGGACCTGGGAACATGATATCGCGCGGCGCAACCGGAATAGCCGGGCCATCGCCTGGATCATCGCGAGCGTCATGACGATCCTCGCGGGCCTAGCGCTTCTCGCGCTCGTGTTGCTCGTGCCGCTCAAATCTTACGAGCCCTATATGGTGGTCGTCGACAAGGCGACGGGCTTCGTCGAGGTCAAACGCCCAATAGCCGAGGGCGTTCTCAATCAGGATGAAGCGGTGACGACCTTCAATGTCGTCCGCTACATCCGGATGCGCGAGACCTACGATCCCAAGGCGCTGAAGGAGAATTTTGAGATCGCGCAGCTGCTTGCGACCGGCGACGCCGCGCGTGAACTGACGGAGATCTATTCGCCAGCCAACCCGAAAAACCCGATCAAGGCTCTTGGCCTCAATACGGTCGTCGCCGTCACCATTAAATCCGTGACCTTCCCGAATAGCCGCACAGCCCTTGTGCGCTTCTCGACGGAAGAAAAAAGCCAGACCAACATCGTGACCCGTCATTGGGTATCGCTTGTGCGCTTTCGCTACACCTCGACCCCGATCCGCAATGAGTACCGCTTCGAAAACCCCCTCGGGTTTCAGGTCACAGAATATCGTCGCGATCAGGAAACAGTGCCGTCGCCGGGATCCGTTCCGGGAGCCAAGCCATGACACCCGCAACGATGACCCGCGCTGCTGTTGCCGCTGCGATGATGCTAGCGGTTCCCACCCTGTCGCATGCCGAATCCTCACCGCGCGCCGGGCAGCTCGATCCGCGCGTCCGCGATGTCGTCTACCACAAGGACAATGTGGTCGGCGTCGATGCCAGCTACGGCGTCTCGACCATGATCATCCTTGGCGAGGATGAGAAAATCGAGACGCTTGCATTGGGCGACTCCATCGCCTGGAAGGTCGAGCCCAATCGGCGCGGGAACATCATCTTCATCAAGCCGGTCGATAAGGACGCGCATTCGAATCTGAATGTTGTCACGAACAAGCGGCTCTATTCCTTCATCCTGCGCTCGGCCTTCCGCGACCCGAAACGCCAGATCTTCAAGATCCGCTTTCGCTATCCCGAGGATGATCTCGATCAACGCCTCCTCGCCAAGGCGAAAGAGCGGGCGGCGATGCCGAACATGCGCGATTTCAACCGGGCCAATGGCAATACCGAGTATGGCTTCAAGGGCTCAACCAGGATCAAGCCGGTTCTCACCTTCGATGATGGCGTGAAGACCTGGATTGAGTTCCGTCCCGAAACCGAGACACCGGCGATCTTCCTCGTCGATAAGGACAGGAACGAAAGCCTCGTCAATTTCCGGCGAGAGGGGAATTTCCTCGTCATCGACAAGGTCAATTTCCAATGGACCCTTCGGCACGGGGACGAGGTTACCTGCCTCTTCAATCTCCGTCTCGACCCAGACAACCAGCCCGTTGCCTCTCCCGCCCTTCAGCGCATCGGCTTTGATGCCAATGCAACCCCGGAGGCGCGCTGATGCCGAGCCCTCAGGACTACCGCAATCTCGAACTCGATCACGCGGCAGCGACATCCGTCGCGCGAGGCGCCACGACCTTTGGAGCGTTCCTCAAGGTCGGCGTCCCGCTCGGCGCAGTGGGGCTTGCCGCCTTTATGATCTACCAGAGCCTTTATGGAGCGAAGGGGCCGACAACGAACGCGGACCGCGAGGAGTTCCGGACGACACAATTCCCGGCGCCGAACCTCGAAGCGCCTCGGGCGCAGGTCGATACCGGACGCTTCACCCTGCCTCCGCCGGAACCTGCCCCACCCCCTCCACCGCCGCCCCCGATCGCACCCCCGGTTGCAAGCCTGGCGCCTCCGTTCGCACCACCCGATGACGGCGAGGCACGGCGATTGGCTGAACTCGAACGCCTCAGGCGTGAAGAGGAGGAGCGCCGGAAATGGGAACGCCTTCGCGCGCCACAGGTCGTCGCGGATAATGCCGATGCCTCAATGCCCGGCAGGGCAGGGGGAGACAATGCCAACGCAGCCCGAGGTCCCGCTGAGCGCGAAGACGATCCCAACCGCCGGTTCCTCGCGAGCGCGGGAAGTGCCGGCGTTGAGGTATCGACCGCCACGAAGAACAACCGCATCGATGCCCTGATCGCGCAAGGCACGTTCATCCGCGGCATTCTCGAAACCGCGATCCAGTCAGATCTTCCGGGCATGGTCCGTGCGGTGACGTCAGAGAATGTCTGGTCCTTCGATGGTCGGCGCATACTGATCCCCGCAGGCTCGCGTCTCATCGGAGAATACAAATCCGGCATCGCACAGGGGCAGACCCGTGTCTTCATCGTCTGGACCCGGCTTCTTCTGAGCGACGGCGTATCGGTCCAGTTGGCATCATTCGGGACCGATAGTCTCGGGCGCGCCGGCAGCTCTGGATATGTCGATAATCATTATTACGAGCGCTACGGCTCAGCCGTGCTCCTCAGCCTCGTCGGCGGTGTCTCCCAGTTCATTGCCGGTCTCGGTCAATCGAGCCAAAGCCAGCAGGGCCGCACGATCACCGTAACCGATCCTGTTACGGGGCAGACCTCGACGACAACCATTCAGCCCGACGGCATGCTCGGCAATGCGCGCCAGATCGGCGCGCAGCAGGTCTCGCAAACCCTGACCAATCTCGCGAATGAGGCCCTGAAAAATTCGATCAACATTCCGCCGACGATCCATATCAACCAGGGCACACCCATCACGGTCTTCGTCCGGCGCGATCTCGATTTTTCGCTGTTCTATCCGGACCCGGTCCGCGAAGCGCTCTCCGAGATCAAGGCAGAGATGAAGCGCGGGCCTATTCCTGCAACACCAGCGCCAGCGTCTATGCCAAGCGGCCGGATCGTCAAATGAGCCTCCGCCCGCTCGCTAAAACAGGAGCTTTGCATGAGACGGTTTTTGTCGAGACCGCTATGCAACCGCTCAGGCCCTGGCTCGACAATCCTAACGTGGTCGAGATCTGCGCCAATCGCCCGGGTGAAATCTGGGTTGAGGTGATTGGCGCCCCCGCGATGGTCCGGCATGAGCTGCCCGCCCTGACAGTCGGGGCCCTCCGCCATTTCGCGGAGCGCGTTGCGGGACATACGGGGCAATCGATCAATGAAGAACACCCACTCCTCTCGGCCGCCCTTCCATCAGGAGAGCGGTTTCAGGGGGTCCTGCCACCAGCGACAACGGAAGGTGGCGCCTTCGCAATCCGAAAACAGGTTATCAAGGAGATGCGCCTCGAAGATTACCGGCGCATGGGTTCCTTTGATCGCGTCAAAGCAAGCGGGGCAGGGGAACTCACTGACCTCGACCGTGAGCTCTGCACACTTCTTGAGGCGAACGAGATCGAGACTTTCATTCGTCTCGCAGCACAAAACCGGATCTCGATGCTCGTCTCGGGTGGCACGTCCTCGGGCAAAACGACATTCCTCAATGCCGTCCTGAAGGAGGTTCCCGTCGAGGAGCGTATCCTATCGATCGAGGATACACGGGAGTTGAAACCCCACCAGCCGAACTACCTGCCGCTTGTCGCCTCCAAAGGTGATCAGGGTCAGGCGCGTGTCACGGTCGATAGCCTCCTGCAGGCTTCGCTCCGTCTTAGACCTGACCGAATCTTCCTCGGCGAGATCCGGGGCGCCGAAGCCTATTCCTTCCTCCGCGCGATCAACACGGGGCATCCCGGATCGATCACCACGGTTCACGCCGATAGCCCCGCCGGTGCCTTCGAGCAGCTCGCCCTCATGGTCATGCAATCCGGCCTTGGCCTGAGGAAGGATGAGATCATCGCCTATATCCGGGCTGTCCTCCCCATCGTCATACAGCAAAAGAAAATCGGCGGATGGCGCGGCACGGCCGAGATCTACTTTTCGAAGATGGCGGAATGGCGCCAGGAGAACAGTCACAAGGAGAAGGGCAGGGGCGCGACAACAAAAGGATCGGCAAAGAGAGCCAGACCGCGATCCCCGAGAGCCTGATCGATTATGGCTCGTCTCGCCGGCTCTCTGTTCATTGGTGTGTTCATCGTCGTCTCGGTCGCCCTGGCCTGGGTCATTCCCTATGCGGCGATCACCGGTCTGCGCTCGGGGCATGTCGATCGCGCGAAGAAATGGGAGCTGCTGGTTCGGGTCTCGACCGAAAACCCGAAATGGGATTTTGCCAACACCCCGCCGATTTCGATGCGCCACGGGTTTCCGCTGGCGTATTGGCATGCCCTGACCTACGGACAGGACCCGAAATACCGCCAACGCATCCTCGAGAATGCCGGGCTCGCGTTCGGCGTTCTTGTGCTTTTTGCAGGCGGGATTGCCGTACTCTTCCTCTTGAGCCGCCCTTCAACCCTTCATGGCGATGCGCGCTTCGGAACGATCAGCGATGCAAGAAAAGCGCGGCTTCTCGGCAAGAAAGGTCTGATCCTCGGGAAGCTTGGCGGTCACATTCTCCGGTCCAACGATCCCGGCCATATCCTCGTGGTCGGCCCGACACGCTCGGGCAAGGGAATCTCCTTCGTGATCCCCAATGGCCATGCCTGGTCAGGGTCCATGGTGATCCTCGACATCAAGATGGAAAACCACGGTGCTTTCGCCGAAGCACGCCGCAGTCAGGGCAATGAGATCTTCGTCTTTGCGCCGGGTTCGATAAAGAGCCATCGCTACAACCCGCTCGACTTCGTGCGGCCCGGCCCGGAGATGGCGACCGATTGCCAGAACATCGCGGGGTTCCTGACTGCCGTTCAGAACGAGAACGAATGGTCACTCGCCGCCAGAAAACTCGTCGCAGCGCTTCTCGGTTACGTCTTAACCAGCCCTCTTCATGAGCAAAGCCGCACAATCCGCACCGCCGTCACCGTCATATCGACCGGCAACGATATTGCTGACGTCCTCAAGGTATTGGTCGCGACCGAGCGGCAGCATCTTCCACAATGGGTCGTCGATGACTTCAACCAGTTCATCGCGATCCCCGAGCGCACACGCGGATCGGTGCTGTTCAACGTCGCCAACGCCTTTGCGCCCTGGTCATCCGAGCTGATCGCGGAGGCAACATCGGCGAGTGATTTCGACATCCGGGAACTCCGGCGCTCGCGGATGACGATCTTCATCGGCACACCCCTCGCGGATCTCGAGAGCTATCGCCCTCTGATCCGCATCCTGTTCCAGCAGATCCACGATGTCCTGATGCGCAACCTTCCGGGTAAGGACGAGCCCCATCAAGTGCTCCTCATGCTCGATGAGTTCTTTGCCCTGGGACGGATGACGTCACTGGCTTCAAAAATCGCGGTCTCAGCCGGGTATGGGTTCCGGATGGCGATCATCCTGCAGAACCTCTCGCAGCTCGATGAGATCTATGGGAAAGCGACGCGAGAGACACTGATCGCTGGGTGTGCTGCGAAGCTGTTTGTTGCGATCAACGATAATGCCACCGCGCAATACGTCTCGGAAGCGCTTGGGAACTATACAACCGACAACCGCACAAAGATCGTCGGCACCGGGATCACGCAATCAGCACGGATCTCGGTGACGAAAATCGGTGTGCCACTGAGGAGACCAGAGGCGTTGATGAAAATGTCGCGAGATAAATCGCTGCTTTTGATAAGCGGGACAAGGGCGATCGAGGTGATAAAGGCGACCAGAACATCCGTTTGAATCGGAGCGGCCCGGTAGGCAGACTTTCTCGCAGATCTGAGTGCTCGGGACTCGATTATGTAGCCCGCAGCCGAACAGCAACATCGTAACAAGCGCCGACGAGCAAAGATGAATTTCTATGAAGATCCGAATGTCGTTTCGGCACGATGCCCATGCCATTAATCATTTTCGTCAATGATTCCAAACAACGCACTTTGGCCGATTGCCGCTATCCGGCGCCACGAATACGCGTCCATTTGGGGGGCAACAATGGCGGCATCTTTCCAACATGGTTTGATGTCGGCATATTCTACGGTTAGCCGTGACCCGCAGACTCGCAAATCGGGAGCTGGCAATGGTGGGACTGAAACAACCGGACAACGCCCTACAATTGGTGGTCATTTGGGTGGCAGGCCTCAACCTCGCTTATTTCGGGGTTGAGTTCACGGTTGCCCTCGCTATCGGATCCGTTTCGCTGTTCGCCGATAGCATTGATTTTCTCGAAGATGCCTCGGTCAACATACTGATCGCCCTCACGCTGGGATTGTCGGCCAGAGGCGGCGCCCGCATTGGCATGCTGCTAGCTGTCATTTGTTAGTTCCGGCTCTGGCCACACTTTGGACGGCCTGGGACAAGTTCTGGGTGTCATCAGCGCCACCCCCTCTGCCGCTCACCCTGGCAGGTCTTGGAGCCCTGGCGGTCAATCTGACGTGTGCCATTATGTTATCGCGCTGTCGCGGCCAGGGTGGCAGCCTTACCAAGGCCGCGTTTCTCTCTGCCCGCAATGATGCTTTTGCTAATCTGGCTATTGTTGCTGCGGGCCTTGTCACAGCATATTTTTGGCGTTCATTTTGGCCGGATCTGATTGTCGGAATAGCCATTGCAGCGATGGATGCCGATGCGGCGCGCGAGATCTGGGACGCCGCTCGTGGTGAAGACGAAATCGTTGCTTGATAAGACCAAAAACCGAAATGAATGGTTGTCTTATCCAATCATCGGCGTGGGCCTCGCCTCGTGCCTCAATGCAGGATCTGGCTGAGGAAGAGCTTTGTGCGCTCGTGCTGGGGGTTCTTGAAGAAGGCGTCCGGCGTGTTGATCTCCACTATGTGGCCCTGATCCATGAAGATCACGCGGTTTGCCACCTGGCGCGCGAAGCTCATTTCGTGGGTCACGCAGAGCATGGTCATGCCCTCTTCCGCGAGGGCCACCATGGTGTCGAGAACTTCCTTCACCATTTCCGGGTCGAGCGCCGAAGTCGGCTCGTCGAACAGCATGATTTTCGGGCTCATGCAGAGCGAGCGGGCAATCGCCACGCGCTGCTGCTGGCCGCCCGAGAGCTGGCCCGGATACTTGTGCGCCTGCTCGGGGATCTTCACGCGGGTGAGGTAGTGCATGGCCACCTCTCCCGCTTCCTTCTTCGGCATCTTCTTCACCCAGATCGGCGCGAGCGTGCAGTTCTCGAGGATGGTGAGATGCGGGAAGAGGTTGAAGTGCTGGAACACCATGCCGACTTCGCGGCGGACTTCGTCGATCTTCTTGACGTCGTTGGTGAGTTCCACACCATCGACCACGATGTGGCCCTTCTGGTGCTCTTCCAGCCGGTTGATGCAGCGGATCATCGTCGATTTGCCGGAGCCCGAGGGCCCGCAAATGACAAGGCGTTCGCCCTTGGCAACCGTGAGGTTCACATCCTTCAGGACATGAAACTCGCCATACCATTTGTGCACATCCGTGAGCTTCACGGCCGTGTCGGTGTTGAGCGGGGTGGGCTTCATAGTGGCGAGTGACATGGGACTGAACTCCTGACCGGCCGTCAATGTCCGGTTTTGTTGCGCCGCTCTAAGAAGTCTGCAAAGCGAGCGAACGAAAAGGCTAGAGTAAAGTAGATCGCTCCGATGAAGAGATAGGTCTCGGCTGACGGCGAGGGCCAGGCTGGGTCGGCCAATGCCGCTTTGCCTGAGCTGATAAGGTCAAACAACCCGACAACGAGCACGAGGCTGGTGTTTTTGATCATCACGATGATCGTGTTGGCGAGCGCGGGGATGACGATGCGAATCGCCTGCGGCAGGATCACTAGCCTCTGCATGCGCCAGTAGCCTAGGCCCAAGGCCTTCGCCCCCTCGTACTGGCCGCGGGGTACCGCTTGCAGACCGCCGCGGATGACCTCGGCGAGGTAGGCCGAGGCGAACAATGTTAGCGCGATGAGCGCGCGGACGAACTTGTCCGGCAGCAAGGCCTCGGGGACGAAAAGTGGTAGCATGATCGATGCGACGAAGAGGATCGACAGGAGCGGCAGACCGCGAACCGTTTCGATGAACAGCACGCACATCACGCTCACCACCGGCATCTCCGAGCGCCGGCCGAGCGCCAGCAGAATCGACAGTGGGAAGGCGATGCCGATAGCGACCACAGTGAGGATCAGCGTCACCGGAAGGCCGCCCCAGGAGGATGTCGGTACAAACGGCAAGCCGTAGCCGCCGGCCATTATCCAGATCACCAGAACGAGAGTCGCGGCCCACAGAAGAAACAGCCGTCCGTTCCAGCTCGTCGGCCGCACCGACCAGCCCAGCAGTACGAGGATCAGGACGCAGGCGAGCCCTGGCCGCCAGCGCTCGTCCGGGGGATAGATGCCGAACAGGATCTGGCTGGACTTCGCAAACACGAAACTCCAGCATGCGCCCGCCGCTGCCTGACAGGTGCGTGGCTCGGCCGGAAGGAACGCGGCATCGAAGACAAGCCAACGGAGAAGACCAGGCAATATCCAGAGCAGGCCACCGAGGAACACGGCGCTGAGCGCCGCGTTCAGCGGAGTTCCGAACATCCTCGAGATGATGCCGGGCGGACGAACAGGCGGCCGCTCAACCTCAACGGCGCCCGCTTTTCGGCTGCTGGCAATGCTAGCGGCGTCAGTCATGGCTAGCGCTCCACGATCGCCATGCGGCGGTTCACCCAGTTAAGCGCGCCCGACAGTAGGAGATTGAGGATCAGGAAGATGCCAAGGATGATGGCGATGCCTTCGACGGCATGGCTTGTCTTGTTGATGATCGTACCGACGATCGTCATGAAATCCTGATACCCCACGGCGATGGCGAGCGTGGAGTTTTTGACGACGTTGACGTACTGGCTGGTCAGCGGCGGCAGGACGACGCGTAAGGTCTGCGGCACGACCACGAGCCTGAGGATCCTGCCTTGCGTCAGGCCCAGCGATCGCGCCGCCTCCCATTGCCCTTTGCCGATCGCGAGGATGCCGCCCCTGACGATCTCCGCGATGAAGCCGGTGGTGTAAATCGTCAGACCAACGAGGATCGTGGTCAGCTCCGGCGTCAGCTGGAGTCCTCCAATGACATTGGTCCTGCCGAGCCTCGGCCACTCGACGGTGGCGGAGACCCCTGAAAGGACGGCAGTAGCGGCGAGCGTCGCGATGGACGCTGCGACCGCCACGGTGACATAGGCCGGTCGGTGACCGCTCGCCTCCTGCCGTCGCACGGCGAGGCCGCGCGCCGCCCAGACGGCTGCCGCGCAAGTGATGAGCGTCATCACCAGCGCGGGCGGCCATGCGATATCGACCAGGGGCAACGCCAGGCCGCGCATCGACAAATAGACGCCAGGCAGGGGGTTCGCCGCCTCGCTCGCTGTCGGCAAGATCTTCCACCACAGCGCATAGACGAAGATCAGCAGGATGAGGACGGGCGTGTTTCGGGCGATCTCCACCCAGACGCGCGTCGCGCCGGCGACCAGCGGGTTGCCGCTAAGCCGCCCGATTCCGACGAGCAGTCCCAGGATCGACGACGCCGAGATCACGACAGCCGACACAAACAGCGTGTTGGCAATGCCAACGACGATGGCCCACCAGTTCGGATCCTGCGGCTTGAACGGCAGCAACGTCTCGGAGATCGAAAAGTTGGCGGGCGCGAAGAGGAAGCCGAAGCCGAGCGGGATGCCGCGCGCTGAGAGGTTGGCCGCGGTCCCGGTGACGAGCACATAGGCTCCGACGCTGACCGCCGCGATCAGGGCTCCCTGCAGGACGATCGCGCGGTGGCGGGCATAGGTCAGCATCGTCGCTCAACCTTTCGTAGGGCGGTGCAGTGATGCATCCCTCGGGCTGGAGGGACGCACGCTTCTTATGGATGGCGTCAGTTCATCGGGATGGGAAAATGCAGTCCGCCGTCCTTAAAGAGGCGGTTGCGCCCGCGCTCGGCCTTCAGCGGGCTGTCCTTGCCGAGGTTGCGGTCCCAGACTTCTGCGTAGTTCCCGATCTGCTTGATGATGTTGTAGGCCCACTTGTCGTCGAGGCCGAGATTGCGGCTCCAGCCCGGCTCCAGGCCAAGAACCTTTTTGACCTCCGCGCTGCCTGTCGTCCTGGCGATCTCATCGACGTTCTTCGAGGTGATCCCCTTCTCTTCCGCCCAGATCAGGACGTTCACCGCATAGCGCACGATGTCGAACCACCGGTCGTCGCCGCGGGGAATGGCGACGCCCAAGCCCTCAAGCGTGAGCCCGCTCGAAATTATCTGATGCTGATCGGGGTCACGTGCATTGGAACGTTGCCCGACCGCAGCGAGCCCGTCTGTCATGTATGCATCACAGCGACCGGAGAAGTATGCATCTCGCGCTTGCACGGTTGAGTCAAAGTAAACTCGATTTACCTTGATCTTGAAGACTTCGACAGCCTCATCAAGTGCTTTTTCGAGTAGGCTACCACCGCCTTGCAGGCAAACAGTTGCGGTGTTGAGATCATTGAATGTCTCCGCCTTAAAGGCCTTGCGGACCATTGCAGCGTCGCTGTCGAAGAGGTTGGTCGCGACGAAGCGCACCGCCAGATCGCGTGAGAAGGTCCAGGTGGTGGTCCGCGACAGCACGTCGATTTCTCCGGTCTGTAGAGCCGGCAGACGTTGGGCAGCGTTCAACGGGACAAATCGCGCCTTTTCCTTATCGGCAAAGACCGCGACAGCGACGGCGCGGCAAGTCTCGACGTCGAAGCCCGTCCAGGCGCCACGCTCGTCCGGGCGCGACAGGCCGGGCACCCCTTGGCTGGCACCGCAGCTTACATAGCCGCGCTGCTTGATTTTATCAAGAATAGATTGGGCCGACGCGCCCACAGGCATGGCGATCGTCAATACTACAATCGCACTGATTCCAAACCCTCTAAAAGATTTGATTTTCATTCGATGTTCTCCCTTCAATGATGGTTTGTGTTATTCTGCGGAACCGCCGAATGCGTTTGCAGCGGGACTGCCGTTGACCTGATCGAATACAGATAAGGCGAGTGAAAGATCGTTGATAAGGTCGGAACAGTCTTCCAAACCAATCGACATCCGCCAATAAGGACCATCAACGATCCCGTTAGAGAAAGACCTGCCCTTCCTGGGAACGCTTGGGGCCACAAGGCTTTGCACGCCCCCCCAGCTTGCGCCGATCCGAAAGACTTTCAGCTGGGCCAAAGCAGCAGCTTGGAAATCACGTGGGAAATGCTTGAACACGATGCCAAAAACGCCAGGTGCTCCAGAAAAGTCACGCTTCCAGATATCATGCCCTGGATGCCCGGGTTGAGCAGGATGCAGAATCTGAGCAACAGAGGGTTGCGCTTTCAGCCATTCGATCAACGTTGCCGCCGTCATCGCAGAGTGGCGCATGCGGACGGGCATCGTTTTCAGCCCACGCTCGCACAGGGCGCAATCATCGGGTGAAACCCCATATCCCATTAGTCGTGCGACATCCTTCAAGCGCCGGAACAGTTCCACATCTCGAACTGCGACCGACCCCAAAAGCAGATCTCCGTGCCCACTTGCGTGTTTCGAGAGGGCCTGCATCGAGATGTCGACGCCGTGTTCCAGTGGGCGGAAAAAGAGATGTGATGCCCAAGTATTATCGGCAGCAACACGAATGCCGCGCGCATGTGCGGCACGGACAATCGCGGGGACGTCCTGAGCCTCGAACGATAGCGAGCCGGGCGACTCGACCCAAACGAGCCTTGTCTGGTCAGTCAGAATTTCGCCGATGCCGCCTCCTACTAACGGGTTATAGATACACACCTCGACACCGAGCGGCGCGAGAATGCCGAGAGCCATATCTTTCGCTGGGCCATACACAGAATCCGGCAGGAGCACCCTATCTCCCGCAACCGCACAGGCCATTGTGGCAACAACGATGGCGGAGAGCCCTGAAGGCGTCAGGAGTGCACGCGTCCCTCCTTCCAGCTCAGCAATATGGTCTTCCAGAACCCGGCTGGTTGGCGTCCCGTACAAGCCGTAGCTGAAACCATCGTACAGATTAGCCCCTCGCTGCTCGAAAGAGTCGAGGTCATCGAACACCACGGTCGACGCCCGCTCGATTGCCACGCTCAACGAACGAAAGGGCGCCGTGCTGCGCTCAGGCTGTCGGATATGATTTGTGTCGCTCATAAACTTTTTCATGGGCGACAACGCTATGTCGAAGCATCATATCATGCTATGGCTCAAAAATGAGATATCAATCCATTTTAGTTATGAGTCGATCTTGAACCTACGTGACATCGATGTCTTTCGAGCAATCATGAAAGCGGGTGGCGCGAGCAATGCAGCCGAGATTCTCGGAATTTCCCAGCCTGCAGTCAGCCGTGCCCTTGCCTCACTGGAGAGTGATGTCGGCTTCAGGCTGTTCGATCGGGTAAGGGGACGCTTAGTGCCAACCCGTGAAGGGCAACTGTTTCACCAGGAAGTGAGAGCAAGTCTGGCAGGGCTCGATCGCCTGAAACTGCGCGCCGCCCAGATCAGAGAAGTTGGCCAGGGTACTCTCAGCATCGCAAGCCTTTCGGCTCTCGGTCATGGAGTGGTCCCGCGGGCTATCGCGGCTTTCATCAAGAAGCACCCGGGTGTTCGTGTGAGTTACCAGGTCAGAACGTCCAACATCGTCCGAGACCTTGTCGCGTCGGGACAGGCAGATATCGGCCTTGCCGCGGACGAGGTCGATACCTCCGGTGTTCTACACACAGTGTTCACGACTCCCCGAGCAGTCTGCGTCATGCCTCAATCGCATCCGCTATCCCAGCTTCCCGAGATCACACCGGAAGATCTTGCTGGTGTACCGCTTCTAACGCTCGCGCCAGACGATACCGTTCGCCGTGCGATGAATGAAGCCTTCAACGAGGCGGGGATCACCCCTCAGATCCTGATTGAGACCCCTTATTCGCTATCGATAGCAATTCTTGCCGCGCAAGGCATCGGTGTAGGTCTTTGCAATCCCATGACCGTCGCTGACGATATGGTGAGGGGGCTAGCTGTACGCATTTTTAAGCCAGCCATCTATTTCCGAACGTTAGTTCTACGCCCTGCTGACAGCACAAGTTCCGTTTTACTGAACGAATTCATGGCAGAACTGTATCAGGCTCGAAACGCACTTTCATTTCAACCGGCTTGAGAACTGCGACGACGCCTGCTCAATTCTCGATGCAAAGCTTCAGGTTTGACCGCCAGTTCGTAGGCAAATGGCAGCCAGCGTCCTCTACCGGGAAGCGCATCGTTGTGGAACAACAGCCACGCGTCCTTTGTGTAACATCCGAACGTATAGCCATCGAACTCACTTTGAGCGCATCCGATAGCTATGCGGGCGGCACTATGGGCCGCCCGTCTAGATAACTTGGCTTACATCTTCTTGAGGTCGGTGTAGTCGCCATTGACCTTCAGCTTGATCGTGACTGTTTCCTTGTCACGATTGCGCCAGAACCAGCCATGGGTGCCGTCAAACTTCGCTTCGAGCACACCGGTATCGCCGGCCACGCCGCGATCCTTCTTGTAGCTCGTCTCGATCTTGCTCCAGGGCGTGCCGTGCATATCATAGTTGACCTTGCCGCCGGTCACTTCCCAGCCATAGTTCACCTTGGCCCCCTTCTTCATGGTCATCTTGTATTCAGCCCCTTCGCCGGGCTTGAGCGAGATCGTCAGCTCTTCGGAGCGTGCAGCCGCTTGAGCGATCTTGAGCTCCTGCGCCTGTGCTGACCCGATGATCCAGCTGGCGATCGTTGTGCCGAGGCTCGACTTTTTCTCCGGCTGGGACTGCTGATCCTTGATCCGGTCAGCTTCGGCTTCTGCCGCGAGCTGCTTCTTGATCTCGCCCATTTCGGTCAGCTTCAGCATGCGCCCGATCCCGGTGGGGTCGATCGCATGTTCGGCCGGCAACACGACCGTGAAGAGCAGGACGATCGCAACGACAAAAGCGATGATCGTCGATTTGATGAGCTGGGCCGTGCTCGGCAGTTCGGCGCGGCTGGGAATGTCAGAATTGTACATGGGTCAGGTCCTCAAGCGAGTGATTTGACGTAGCCGGCGATATGCATGCCCATCAGGATGAAGCCGGCAGACATCATCGCGACATTGGCGGTGTAGGCGTGGCGCCAGAAGCCATCGGAACGGCGCCAGTAGCTCATGGCGATCAGGATCGCGCCGAGCGCCAGCAATTGCCCGAGCTCGACGCCGAGGTTGAAGGCGATGAGGTTGGTGAGCAGGCCATCCTGAGCGATCTGGTATTCCTGCACCTTGGCCGCGAGGCCAAAGCCATGGAACAGGCCGAAGATGAAGGTCGCCGCCTTAGTGTTCGGCTGGAACCCGAACCAGCGCCGGTAGGCGCCCATATTGTCCAGCGCTTTATAGACCACTGAGAAGCCGATGATGGTATCGATGATGAAGGCGCTGATCGCGATGTTGTAATAGACGCCGAGGATCATCGTGGTCGAGTGGCCGATCGCGAACAGGGTCACATAGATCGCGATGTGGTTGAGCCGGTAGAGGAAGAAGATCACACCGGCCAGGAATAGCAGGTGATCATAGCCGGTCATCATGTGTTTCGCCCCGAGATACATGAACGGGATGAAGTTGATGCCAGTAATCTCCTGGATATAGCCCTTATCGCCTTCCGCGACGGCATGCGCGAGGGCATGGCCGGGCAAGGCGAAGAGGCTCAGCGTGATGAGCGCGAACGTGAGGACAGCATTCCGGCCAAGCCGGATGGCTGCCCTCGGGGCAGTCTCTTGCATGGAAAAACTCCTGATGAAGGGAAATATGAGGCCACAGAATCAACCGTGCCGGTTCATCAGGTATGGCGGGGCGGCCTTTCCAGCGGCGATTGCGTGCCAAGGGGCCCCTCCATCGTCTCGAGAGTGACAATGCTTTTTGGCAGCGGGCAAATTATCGGGTGGTTCAACCGGGCCGCCATAGCGGTCTCGTGACTGTGATCGCCAGGATTGTGTGGCTTGTGGCCGCTATGCTCTGGCTCATCATCATCATGCGAATGGCCGTGATCTGCTTGGCCATTCTCGTGATCTCCGACTGGCAGGCTGGCCAAGTCGGTCATCCCGGCGTCCGGCTTCCCATGAAAATGGAATTCAGCACGCAAAGGTGGCGCCAGCAGCAGGGCCAGCGTCAACAACCCGAACAGGATGGCTCGAAGGGCGTGCATGCAGCGATAACTGGTTCGGTGCCCGACATCGGGCAAGGCGATGAAAAGTGTTCAAACCACGAATGCGGTTAAAATTTGATTGATGTATCCTATCAGGGGGGATAGGACACAAAACACGCCATCCATTGTTTTGAAAGGCAAGGGCATGTCTGTCCATTCCTCCCATCCCGAGATCATCAAGCGGCTGAAGCGCGCCGAGGGGCATCTCCATGCGATCATCGGGATGATCGACGCCGGACGGCCTTGTCTTGATCTCGCCCAGCAGTTGCACGCGGTCGAGAAGGCCGTAGCGGAAGCGAAGAAGACCCTGATCCGCGATCACCTCGACCATTGCCTCGAGGATGTTGCCGGCGCGATCTCGCGTGACCAGCGCCATGTGATCGACGAGTTCAAAGCCATCACCAAATATCTGTGAGCCCCATGCTTGGCGTGCTCGCGAACCGCACCTACCGGCACCTGTTCCTCGCGCAAGTTGTGGCGCTGATCGGGACCGGCCTTGCCACGGTGGCTTTGGGCTTGCTTGCTTTCTCGCTGGCGGGAGAGAATGCCGGCGCGGTTCTGGGCACCGCCTTGGCGATCAAGATGGTTGCCTATGTCGGCGTGGCGCCGGTCGCGATGGCCTTCGCGGAGCGCGTGCCGCGGCGGGCAATGCTCGTGGCGCTTGATCTCGTGCGGGCCGGGGTCGCGGTGTTCCTGCC
>NZ_JARJNS010000010.1 GCF_030143245.1 Rhabdaerophilum sp. SD176
CAGCAGGGCAATCCCAACCCCGGAAACGAACTCAGAACTGGATAAAACTTGGGGGCAACGTCACCGCCGACCACTCCGGAGCGGCCGCGTTGGCGCTTTGTTAACCATTCTTCTTTAAGTCTGGTTAACGGTACGAAAGCAGTCCTTCTCCTGGTGGGCTGCGCGTCATCGACCCCGGGGGCCGGACGGCAGGATGTTCTGCGCCCTCATCGCGAAAGCGTTCTGGAGCGCCGGATGAACCCGAAGAAAGTGTTCGAAGAAGCTGTCAAGCACCATCTCGATGGCGAATACAAGAAAGCCAAGGCCGGATACCAGCGCCTGATGCGCGTCTATCCGAACAATTCGGAGTTGCTTGGGAATCTGGCCGCTGTCGTCAAGCGTGAGGGCAGGTTCGCTGCCGCCGAGGAGTTGCTCGAGCGTTCGCTGCGGGCGAACCCGAACAATCTCGCGGCCATTGCCACCTTGTCCAACATCCGGATATCGGAACGGAATTACGAAGAGGCCGGGCGCCTCGCCCAGGTGGCACTGTCGATCAACCCCGATCACGTCGAATCGCTGGTCAACTGGGGAATTGTCCAGATTCACCGGAACCAGATGCAAGACGGCACGGCCACGTTCCATCGTGCCTTGCATCTGGACCCCAAATCGATCCCCGCAAAAATCAACCTCGCCAACGCCTATCGGCTGCAGAAGATCTTTGTCGACGAAGTTACCGTCACACTGGAGCGCCTCCACGAACAGCAGCCTGATAATGCCGAGGTCCTTTTTTACCTGGCACAGGCCTATCAGGACAAGATGCGCTTCGTGCGATCGGTCGATTGCCTCTGGAAGGCGTGGGAACTTCAGAAGAAAAACGACTACATCATTGCCTACGCAAACGCGCTCGTTGTCCTGGGCGAGTTCGAAGAAGCGCTTTCCATCTATGAGCGGGTGCTGCGCCTCGACGAAATGAACGCCGAGATCGGCACTACGTTCCTGTTCTCATTGAACTACGATGACCGCAAGACACCCGAGCAGGTCTTCGACGAGTATCGCGCCTTCGGAACACGCTTCAGCAAACAGTTCCCTCGAAAATTTGATCATAGCAATCATCCGAAGATCGAAGGACGGCGCATCCGCGTTGCTTATTCTTCGGCTGACCTTTACGCCCACGTGGTCGCCTATTTCATCGCCCCCATCTTCACAGCGCATAATCGGGCACAGTTCGAGTTGTTCGCCTATTCGAACACCCATCGCCCGGATGCCGTGACGGAGCGGATGAAGAACTCGTTCGATCACTGGGTCGACGTCACAAACATGACCCATGAGCAGGTGGCCGAACGGATTTATGCCGACAAGATCGATGTGCTCATCGACCTGGCGGGCCACACCTCGGATAGCCGCCTCGGCGCCTTCGCCATGAGGCCTGCCCCGGTGCAGTGCACCTACCTCGGCTATGGCTACACAACCGGGATGAACGAGATCGACTACTTCATTGGCGATGAAAACCTGACGCCGGAAGGCTCAGAGCCGTATTTCAGCGAGAAGATCTATCGCGTCCCCTCTCCGCTTTATGCCTATCAGCCACCGATGCATGTGATTCCGGAGGTAGCGCCGCTGCCGGCCCAGAAATACGGCTATGTGACCTTTGGCTCGATGTCACGAATCGTGCGGTTCAATGATCGATTGCTGTCCGTCTGGAAGGTTATCCTTGATCGGGTGCCCAACAGCCGTCTCCGACTCGACCAGAAGCCCTTCGAAGACGAGGAAACGGTCGATCGGTTCATGGGTCGACTGGAGAAACTGGGCTTCGACCGCTCACGCGTCGATCTGGTCAGCACCCGGCCGCATTGGAACGGCTATCATGAGATGGACATTTCTCTTGATTGCTGGCCACACAATGCAGGCACCACAACGTTCGAATCGCTCTTTTTGGGAGTCCCCGTCGTATCGAAACGCGACCGTGTCTCGGTGGGCCGACTGAGCCAGATGGTGCTGGAACCTCTGGGCCTCGGAGACTGGATCGTCGATACGGAAGAGGATTTCATCGAGCGTGCGGTTCTGGCGGCCAGCGATCTCGATGCCCTTGCCGAACTCCGCAGCACGTTACGGCCGCGAATCCAGAACAGCCCCTTCATGGATTTTGTCGAACGCACCAGGGGCCTCGAGAGAGCCTATCGCGATATGATGGTCCGTTTCGAGGAGTCGAACCGATGAAAGCCGTCATCCTGGCGGGCGGCCTCGGCACCCGCATCTCGGAAGAGACGCATCTGCGGCCCAAGCCGATGATCGAGATCGGCGGCAAACCGATCCTCTGGCACATCATGAAGATGTACTCGTCCCACAATGTGAACGAGTTTGTGATCTGCTGCGGTTACAAGGGCTATCTGATCAAGGAATACTTCCAGAACTACTTCTTGCACATGTCGGACGTCACGTTCGACATGGCAAAGAACCGGATGGAAGTGCATCGCGAGCAGGCCGAGCCCTGGCGCGTGACCTTGGTCGATACCGGCGAGGACACAATGACCGGCGGGCGCCTCCGCCGCGTCGGCCGCTACCTCCGCGACGAGGAGGCCTTCTGCTTTACCTATGGCGACGGCGTCTCGAGTGTCGATATCGCCGCAACCCTGGCCTTCCACCGCGAGCATGGCAAGCTGGCCACGGTGACGGCCGTGCTACCGCCCGGCCGCTTCGGCTCGCTCGGCCTCGACGGCGAGAAGGTGACAGGCTTCATCGAGAAGCCGCGCGGGGAAGGCGGGTGGATCAATGGCGGCTTCTTCGTGCTCTCCCCCCGGGTGATCGATCTGATCGAGGGCGATTCGATGAGCTGGGAAGTCGAACCCATGCGCGCCCTTGCCGCCTCCGACCAGCTGCGCGCCTTCCAGCATGACGGTTTCTGGCAACCGATGGACACCCTGCGCGAGAAAAACCTTCTTGAGGATCTCTGGGCCTCGGGCAAGGCGCCGTGGAAGACATGGTAGCCACCGCCTCGCCAGAATTCTGGCGCGGCAAGCGCGTTCTGCTCACCGGCCATACCGGCTTCAAGGGGGGCTGGGCCGCCCTGTGGCTGGCGCGGATGGGCGCCGAAGTGACCGGCATTGCCCTCGCGCCGAATTCCCGGCCGGACATGTTCGGCAAGCTCGATCTCGCACGGCAGGTTGACAGCCATCTCATCGACATCCGCGACCGCGAGGCCTTTTCCGGCCGCATCCGCGCCGCCCGGCCGGAAATCGTGCTGCACATGGCCGCGCAGCCACTGGTCCGCGCCAGCTATCGCGAGCCGGTCGAGACCTTCGCCACCAATGTGATGGGCACCGTGCACCTGATGGAAGCCCTGCGCGGCCTCGCCGGCTGCCGCGTGGCCGTCATGGTCACGACCGACAAGGTCTATCACAATCTCGAGCATCCCTATCCCTACCGGGAGGAGGATGCCCTCGGCGGCTATGATCCCTACAGCGCCAGCAAGGGCGCGAGCGAGATCGTGATCGCCAGCTACCGCGATTCCTTCCTGCGTGCCGAAGGCATGGCCATCGCCTCCGCCCGGGCCGGCAATGTCATTGGTGGCGGCGACTGGTCGGAAGACCGGCTGATCCCCGATGCCGTGCGCGCCTGGCTCTCGGGCGGGACGCTGGAAATCCGCCGTCCGCAATCGATCCGTCCGTGGCAGCATGTCCTCGAGCCGGTCAATGCCTATCTCGTGCTTGCCGAACGGCTCTGGGCCGAGCCGACCCTCGCGGGAGCCTACAATATCGGGCCGCATACGCACGAGGCGGCCACCGTGCGCGACGTAATCGAGCAGGCGCGCCGCCATTTCCCGCAAGCGGCTGTGCATTATGGCGATGGCACCGCCGGCCCGCACGAAGCCGGCTGGCTGGCGCTGGAAACCGCCCGCGCCCGGACCCAGCTCGGCATCCGCCCGCGCTGGGATATTGCCGAGAGCATCGCCCGCACCATGGCCTGGTATCGCGCCGAGGCGGATGGTCAATCCGCGACCGCGCTCTGCGATTCCGATCTCCGCGCCTTCGCGGAGGCCATATGAGCCGCCTCGCGCTCCATCCGCTGACGCTGGACGGGCTGGTCCGGGTCGACCGTGCGAGGCTGGGCGACCCGCGCGGTTTCCTCGCCCGCATCTTCTGCGCCGAGACCCTGCGCGAAGCCGGCTGGACGATGCCGATCGCCCAGATCAACCATACCTATTCAGCCGCGCAGGGCACGATCCGCGGCATGCATTTCCAATACGCGCCCCATGCCGAGATGAAGCTCGTCACCTGCCTCCGCGGCGAGATCTGGGATGTCGCGCTCGACCTGCGCCCCGCTTCGCCGCGCTACCTGCACTGGCATGCCGAGATCCTCTCGGCAGAGAATGGCCGCGCCCTGCTCATTCCGGAAGGCTGCGCCCACGGCTTCCAGGCGCTCTCGCCCGATGTCGAGATTCTCTATTGTCATTCCCGCGCCTATGCCCCGGAGGCCGAGGGCGCGGTCAATGCCTTCGATCCCGCTTTCGGGATCGCCTGGCCGCTACCGGTTTCGGTCATGTCCGACCGGGATCGCGGCCATCCGCTGATTGATGACAACTTCAAGGGAGTTGCCCTGTGAAATGCCGGCATTGCGGCACGCCGCTCCGTCATCCCTTCCTCGATCTCGGGGCCTCGCCGCCCTCGAATGCCTATCTCACGGCCGCGCAATTGCAGGCGCCGGAAACCTGGTTCCCGCTCCGCGTGATGGTCTGCGACAGCTGCTGGCTGGTCCAGACCGAGGATTATGCCGGCCGCGAGGCGCTCTTCACCGAGGAATACGCCTATTTCAGTTCGACCTCGACGAGCTGGCTGAAACATTCGGAAACCTATGTCACGGCGATGCGCCAGCGGCTCGGGCTCGGCCCGCAGAGTTGCGTCGTCGAGATCGCCGCCAATGACGGCTATCTCCTGCAATATGTGAAGGCCGCCGGCATTCCCTGCTACGGCATCGAGCCGACGCGCTCGACCGCCGATGCCGCACGGGCGAAGGGGATCGACATTGTCGAGGAATTCTTCGGCGTCGCCTTGGGCGAACGCCTCGCCGGCGAGGGCCGCGCCGCTGACCTCACGGCCGCGAACAATGTGCTGGCCCATGTGCCGGACATCAACGATTTCGCCGGCGGCTTTGCAAAGCTGCTCAAGCCGTCGGGCGTCTCGACCTTCGAATTCCCGCATCTTCTGAACATGGTCGCGCTGAACCAGTTCGATACAGCCTATCACGAGCATTACTCGTATCTCTCGCTGACCGCCGTCGCCCGCATCTTTGCCGCAAACGGGTTGGCCGTCTTCGATGTCGAGGAAATCGCCACCCATGGCGGCAGCCTGCGCGTCTTCGCCCAGCGCAGCGATACCGGCATGCGGCCCGTCAGCCCCGCTGTCGGCGCGATGCTGGCGCGCGAGGAAGCGGCCGGCATGAAGCGGGCCGATTACTATGCCACGTTCCAGAAGCAGGCCGAGGGCGTGAAGGATGGCATTGTCGCCTTCCTGATCGAGGCGAAGCGCAAGGGCCTGCGCGTCGGCGCCTATGGGGCAGCCGCCAAGGGCAATACGCTGATGAACTTCGCCGGCATCCGGCCCGATCTTGTGCCGTATGTCGTCGATCGCGCCGCCGCGAAACGGGGCAAATTCATGCCCGGCAGCCGCGTGCCCATCGTCGATGAGGCGCATCTCTGGAACGACAGGCCCGATCTCGTGCTGATCCTGCCCTGGAACATCCGCCAGGAAGTGATGGAACAGTTGGCCGGCATCCGCGAATGGGGCGGCAGGTTTGTTGTCGCCGTGCCGGAACTGGAGGTGACATGATCACCATCCACCCGACAGCGCGCATCTCGAAACTGGCGGATATCGAGGATTCGACCCGCGGCACCCGGATCGAGATCGGCGCCCATTCGATGGTCGACAGCTTCGTCAAGATCAAGCCGGTCGGCGGCTCGGGCGACCTCGTCATCGGCGAGCATGTCTATCTGAATTCCGGCTGCGTGCTCTATACCGGCCAGGGCATCCGGATCGGCAATTCGGTGGCCATCGCCGCCAATTGCACCTTCGCGCCGGTCAACCATGCCTACAAGGATGCCTCGCGCCTGATCCGGGAGCAGGGCTTCCTTCCCGGCAAGGGCGGCATCGTCATCGAGGACGATGTCTGGATCGGTGCGAATTGCGTCCTGCTCGATGGTACCGTCCTTAGGCGCGGCTGTGTCGTCGCAGCCGGCACGCTCGTCAAGGGCGAGTTCGAGGCCTATACCGTCTATGCCGGCAATCCGGCCCGCGCGATCGGGAAGCGCACATGACCCGGTTCACCATCCTCGGGGCCAGCGGAACCATCGGGCGACGGCTTGTCGCCTGGCTGCGCACGGCCGGCGAGGAGGTCTTCGCGCCAGCCCGGGGCGATGGCGGGATCTGGAGCGAGGATCTGGGCAACGTCATCTATTGCATCGGCGTGACTGCCGATTTCCGCTCGCGCCCGCTGGAAACCGTGGAGGCGCATGTCGGCCTCCTGCGGCGGCTGCTGGCGGAAGCCCGCTTCGACCGGCTCGTCTATCTCTCTTCGACGCGCGTCTATGGCGGCGCCGCGCATGGCGACCAGCCGGCCCGCGAGGACGTGTTCCTCGGCGTGAACCCGCATTCGGGCTCGGATCTGTACAACCTCTCCAAGCTCATGGGCGAGAGCCTCTGCCTGCATGGCAGCCACGGCCGCGCCTGTGTCGCGCGGCTCTCCAATGTCGTCGGCGGCGAGGATGCGGATTCGGAGAACTTCATCCCGTCGCTGCTGCGCGAGGCCACCACCGGCCGGATCCATCTGCGGAGCGCGCTCGATTCCGCCAAGGATTACATCCATATCGACGATGTCGTGCCCCTGCTCGCCCGCATGGCGCGCGGGCCGGCAAGCGGCATCTACAATCTCGCCAGCGGCATCCGGACCAGCCATGCCGAATGGCTCGACGCCATCATCGCCGCCACTGGCGCACGCGTGACAGTCGAACCCGGCGCGCCGAAAATCCTCTTTCCGCCCATCGACATCACCCGGATCCGCACCGAATTCGGTGCCGATCCGCGCGCCGCTGTCGGCAGCATTTTCACCCCCGTCGCCCGGGCCACGCGCCCGGCCATCGCATCCGCCTGAGGGAGGCACCATGGACCCCGTCAAACAATTCGCTGAAGAACGCCTTGCACGCCTCGAAGCCTATCAGACCGATACCGAGTTCCGGCAGCTCTCGCAGGCCTGGCTCGAATCCTCGATGCGGAAGAAATACGTCTACAATTTCGACTGGCTCGGCCGGCCGATCATCCAGTATCCGCAGGATATGTGGGCCGTGCAGGAACTGATCTGGCAGATCAAGCCGGACCTGGTGATCGAGACCGGCATTGCCCATGGCGGTTCGCTGATCCTCAGCGCCAGCATCCTTGCCATGCTCGATTATTGCGACGCCATGGCCGCCGGCACCACGCTCGATCCCCGCAAGACAAAGCGCAAGGTCATCGGCATCGATATCGATATCCGGCCGCATAACCGCGCCGCTCTGGATGCCCACCCGCTCCGGCCCATGCTGCATCTTGTCGAGGGCTCGAGCATTGCTCCCGAGACGGTCGCCGCCGTCCGGGCCGCGGCAGCCGGCCACAAGACCATCATGGTCTTCCTCGATTCGATGCACACGCATGCCCATGTGCTCGCCGAACTCGAAGCCTATGCACCCATGGTGTCCAAGGGCAGCTATTGCGTCGTCTTCGACTCCTTCGTCGAGGACATGCCGGCCGA
This sequence comes from Rhabdaerophilum sp. SD176, assembly GCF_030143245.1. Lineage (GTDB taxonomy): Bacteria > Pseudomonadota > Alphaproteobacteria > Rhizobiales > Beijerinckiaceae > Rhabdaerophilum. The sequence goes on from NZ_JARJNS010000010.1 coordinate 7,753, forward strand.
TCTCTTCCCGGACCGGCCCTGGTCGCCCGGCGATAACCCGATGACGGCGATGCGTGAATACCTCAAGGCCCATCCGGAATTCGTGATCGACAAGTCGATCGAGGGCCGTCTGATGGTCACCGTTGCCGCGCAGGGGTTCCTGAAGCGCGTGGGGTGATCGGCGAGGGCGGGAAGGGTTCAGGGCCGGCCCGGCAGGCCGGTTCTGCTACTTTTGGTTGCATTCGTTGGACGAGTCAGGAATTGTCCGGAGGAGCGCAACGAGTTGTTTACACCCCTATGGTGAACTCCTCTGACAAGAAGGAGGCCGAACGTGGCCCTTAAAGTCGAGCTCAAGCCCAACGAACGCATCATCATCGGGACCGCAGTTGTCAGGAACTGCGATCAACGCACGAGCCTGATCATCGAGGGCAATGCGCCGATCCTGCGGGAAAAGGATATCCTGAGCCCCAAATCGGCCGACAGTCCGGCCAAGCTGATCTACCTCACAATACAATTGATGTATATTGACGGCAAAGTATCCGAGAACATTGGTCTATATAATAAGTTTGTTACAGACTTCCAGAAAGCTGTCCCAAGTTCTACCAAGATCCTGATGGCCATTCACAACCATATTTTAAACGGCGAGTTCTATAAAGCCCTCAAGGAAGCTAAGCAGCTTCTGGCGTACGAGAGGAAACTGTTCGAGCATGCAGCCCGGAATTCAAGCGTACAACAAGACCCAGACTCTTGCCCTCAGCCAGCGAGAGCTTGAGGCCCGCGCCCTTCTCAAGGCAGCCAGCAAGCTGCAGTGGCTGAAGGACAATTGGGAACCGAGCGCGACGGTCATGGAAGACCCGCTGTCGCATAACCGGCAGGTCTGGGCGATCTTCCTCGACGCGGCCACCGATCCGGAATCGCCGCTCCCGCAGGAAACCCGCGCGAACATGATCGGCCTGAGCCGATTCGTGATCAATCAGTGCATGCGCATCCTTTTTGAACCCGATCCATCGAAGCTCGATGTCCTGATCGAAATCAACCAGCATATCGCTGCCGGCCTGCGTGGCCGGGGGGGCGAAGAGCTCGCCGGCGACACCCGCGCCGTTGCCGCTGCCGGCTGAAGCCGGCCCGGTTCCGCAACACCGACGCCCCTCGCCGGGGCGTTTTTTTTCGAGGCAATCCCCTGCCCGGGCCTTCGGCACCGGTTGGCATGCGATGCGGTCCCATCGCGGCAGGTCTTCTTCCTGCACACTCGGGGAAGCCCAGGAAATCTCCTGTCCAAGAAAAAGGGCGCCCCGAAAGGCGCCCGAGACAGGCAGGCCGGATGAACCCGGCCTGCAGCAAGCGGTACGGATCCTAGAGGTAATTGACCAGCGACAGCTGCGACAGCCGGGACGTGACCGAGTAGCTTGCCTCCAGCGTGGTCTGCAGCGAGGTAAGCTGCAGGATCGCCTCTTCCTTGTTGGCATTCTCGATCTCTGCCAGCAGCGAGCTGAGGAAGACCTTGCGGTCTTCGTGCCGCGTCTCGGCATCCTTCACCTGCGAGCTCGCCCGGCCGAAATCGCCGTTCATTTCGAGAATCGCGTTCGGTCCACCGGTCGACCCAAAAACCTCGATCGCTCGGGCGGCAGCACCGTCGAACCGGTCCTGCGTTGACGCGATCCCCGGGGGGTAATCTTCAGCCAGGAACATGCCAAGGGCCACCATGGATTCCCGCAAGGCGGTCTCGTTGGCCCGTGCGCCGAAATTGATGACCGTACCGCCATCCACCTCGGCCCTTTGTGTATCGCGCGCGGCCACGAGCGTGTCGTCATCGCCGCGATACCAGATCACGGTCGGGCGGGTGCCTGCTGGTGCATAGGCCGTCGCCGTGTTGAACGGCGGACCCGCCACACGCGGCGGCGGGTTATTGACGGAGCCGGAGAAGAACTCCCGCGCTGCCACGAGGCCGGAGGCCGCACGCAACTCGCCCTGGCCGATCGATGTCAGGCGGGAATTGATGGCCGCCTGCAGGTTGGCTGCGGTTGCCGCCGGCGTTGCACCGACCGGGAAAACGGTATCGTCTGCAGTGCCGGCCTGGTCGACGGCGAAGCCGAGATTGACCGTCTTGCCATCCGGCAGCTGAACCGTGAAGCTGATCCGCTCGCCTGCCAGTGGCAGGCCTGTAAAGTTGACATCGAGCTGCGGCGGCGCACCGGCCGGGCCGGTCACTGTAACATTCGACATCGCGCCACCCACGGAGCCGGCCACCAGCTTGATGCCGAACGGGTTGCCAACAGCATCCTCGGCCAGCGTCACATTGGAGCCGACAAGGTTGGTCGTCATGCGGCCGAGCCCTGTTACGCCGAGATCGGCCTGGCGGCGCTCGTCGATCACCTGGCGCAGGCCGGCATTGGTGCCGTCACCCCACATGATCGTGTTCGCATCGACCACCGGCCGGACATCCCGGGTGCGGCCGGAATAGAGATAGAGCCCTTCATGCTGGTTGTTCAGCGACGTCACGATCTGCTCGAACTGGGCCTGGACCTGCTTCACCCCGGCGGTGATTTCGGGATAGCCGCCGGTGCCGCGCGTCTCCAGCATGACGCTGCGGGCCTTATCCACGAGGGTCCGGAGCTCATTCGTGCTCTGGTCCATGATCTTGAGGCGGATCGAGGTGATGTCGATCACGCTCGTATAGCCCTCGGTCACGCCGGTCTGGTTGCGGAAGGTCAGAGAGCTGACGCGCATGTCACCCAGGCCACCGAAGGTCTGGGACTTCTTGCCGCTCGCGATCTGCCGTTGCAGGTCATCGAGCTGGTAGCGCATGGACAGGAGCAGGCGGGCATTCTGCTTCGATTTCAGCGTGCCGCCGGCATAGGGGTAGAGTGAGGTCGGGACATACATGGCTTAGATCCTCAGCAGGGCGTCGAACATGTCACGGACGGCGGAAATGATGCGGGCATTGGCCGCGTAGATATTCTGGATCTCGACGAGGTCGGCGAGTTCCTGATCCTTGTCGACACCGGAAATCGAGGCCGCGCGCTCCCGCAGGGTGGAGAGCACCACTTCCTGTCCTTCCGAAAGGGCCTCGGCATTGCTCGCCGCCTGAGTCTGTGTGGCGATCACCCGGTCAAGGAACTGGCCGGCCGTGCCGCGATAGACGGCGGTCGAGCCGGTCAGCGAGATGGCCGGCGTGAAGTCGGTCTCCCAGCTCTGGAGCTGGTCGCGCAGGAAGCTGGGCCGCGTCGGATCGCCGCTCGACGTGGTCGTCGGCACGGTCTGGTAGACCACAAGGCGGCTCGGATCCGAAAGCAGCAACGGGTTGACCCGGATGCCGCTGGAATAGCCCCGCTTCTGCGAACCGCTGTCAAACGAGCCGGTGTAGAGCTGCGAGCCGGCATTCCCGTCGACGAAGAAGGGCAAGGCCGTGCCCTGGTCGGTCAGCGCCGTCGCGGTGGCACGGGCCGAAAGTGAGTTGACGTCGCGGGTATTGCCGGCGCCGTCATCCAGGATCTGGACCACGCCACCACCAAGATCGTTGACGGTGAAGGGTGCACCCAGCGCCGCGCCTATGGCGGCGATCGCCGCCGGGAAGCCGCCCGAGAAATCGATGCCATATTCGACATCATTCGGGTCTGCGGTCGAACCGGCCGGGAGCGGCAGCGCGGCCGGATCGTTGACCGCGATGAACGACACTTTCTGCCGCGTGCCCGCCGGCTGGATCGTGTATTCGAGCGTGACGACATTGCCGCTCTGCAGTGCATTGAGATCGAGGTCGAACCCGGTCTGCGGACCGACCGTAGCAGCAGTGCCGGAGATCGTCCGGTCTCCGAGCGAGGTGGTGACCGCTGCCGCGAATTCGTCGAGATGGGCCTGCGTCTCGACCAGCACATTGTCGCGCAGGTCGAACAGGGCCGCCATGCTGCCGGATTTGACGAGCCCGTTCCGGGTCAGGTCAACCTGCCCGCCGATCGGATCGGCGATGATCAGGTGGCCGAGCGTGGATTGCGCCGGGTTCTGGTTGTACAGGCTGTTGGCCGAGACCGCGAAGCGCTCGTCGAATTGCAGCCGCAGGTTCCGGCCCTCGATGAAGAGGGGGCCGCCCGACGTGGTGTAGATGTTGAAGTTGCCGGTGCCGTTATCAAAGGTGCGGATGTCGAAATAGTTTGACAGCTCGTCGATATATTTGTCGCGCTGGTCCATAAGACCCTGCCGGGTCGCGGAATCATAGATTTCGTTGAGCTTCTTGGTCGTAACCTCGATGCCCTCGAGCAGTGTGTTCACCTTTTCGGCCTGGTCGGCGATCTTCGCCTCGATCTCGCCGCGCATCAGCTGGACGTTCTCGCTGAGGCTGTTGAGCGTTGCCGCCATGCTCTGCGCCTGGGCCAGCAGGTTCTGACGTGCCGTCGGCGAGGCAGGGTCGGCAGCGAGTTGCTGCATGGCCGTCGAGAACTTGCCGAAGATCGTGTTGAGGGCGGCTTCCGATCCCGGCTCGCCGAACAGCGAGTCAACGCGCCGGAGGTAGTCCGCGCGCGTGGAGGAATAGGCCCCGCCGCCGGCCTCGAGCCTCAGCTGCTTCTGGAGCAGCGAATCAAGGACGCGGTTGACCTCGACCTCGAGTACGGCCCCGGCGGTGATGCCGGTGGCACTGGTTTCGCGCGTCGAGAGGACGCGACGGGTATAGCCGACCGTTCCCGCATTCGCGACGTTGCGCGAGATGAGGTTCATCTGCGAGGAATTTACAGTCAGCCCGGAAACGGCGTTCTGCAAGGCGGAGATCAGTCCCATCTTTTCCTCCTTCGTCCGACCCCTTCCGGGGCGGACAACATCGTCATCGGACGATGTTCATGACGTCCTGAAACATGTGCAGCGCGGTAACGACGCGCCGCGTCGCGGCCGGTCAGGCCGGCGCGGTAACGATCACCCGCGGAAATCCGTCGGTAGAGTTGATCCGGGCCATGTCCTGCGTGCCCATGCGGCTCACGGGCAGGAGACATGGCAAAGCGTGAGCTGCGCCGGCTCTCCCGAAGGAAGCGGCACGACCTGGTGGCCGGATGGGCTGGAATGGGGGGTCCGCACCGACGCGCCGAAGCCCGGGGAAGGGCTGTCGCCTCCCCCGGACCCTGCTCGCGATACGCTGCGAAACCCATGTTCATCACTCTGCCCTCAGGCGTTACGCGTCTCCGCCTCAGCGGATGATGTTGATCACGTCCTGCAGCATCGACTGCGCGGTGGTGACCACGCGGGTATTGGCCGAGTAGGCCTGCTGCGTGACGATCATCTTCGAGAATTCGTCGGCGATATCCGCGTTGGAATTCTCGAGGCTGGCACCGATGATCCCGTCCCCGCCTGAATTGATCAGCGGCTGCCCGGATTCGAGCGTCTGCTCGAAAATGCCGCCGTCATTGCGCTTCAGGAGGTTGGCGGCCGGGAATTCGGCAATCGCCACCTGGGCAAGCGGCACGGTCTGGCCGTTCGAATAGGACCCCATGATGCGGCCGCCATCGGCCACGTTGATGTCCTGCAGCGTACCGGTGGGATAGCCGTCCTGGGTGATGCGGTTCGGGTTCAGCTGGCCGTTCGGATCGGCGAACTGGGTCAGCCCGGTCGTGCCGAAGGTCAGGTTGATCGCGCCGGTCGTCACGCCATCCACGGTGAAGGGCGTGTTGATCACGCCTGTGGCCGGGCTGGTCAGCTGGCCGGCAGCGTTGAACTGCACCGTGTTCGAGATGCGGGTCCATTTGGTGGCCGGACCAACCGCGTTGCTGTCCGAGAGATAGAACATGCTCCAGGTTTCCGGCGCCGCGTTGGAGGTCTTGCCCCAACGCATCTGGACATTGATCGGCGAGCCGGCCGCGTCATAGACCGTGACCGACTGGCCAGCGATCGTCTCGTTGAGGAAGTTGGTTTCCTGGGCCGCCGGCACTGCCGCGAGGTCGTTGGCCGGCGTCAGCAGTTCCGAACCCGGCGTCGAGGCATTCGCATTCGCCGTCAGCGGATATTTCGGCAGGTTGGCCTCGTATTCGATGGTGGTCGAGGCGCGGGCCGCGAGGTTCGACGAGGGAATGCGGATCACATTGAGCTGCGAGCCCGTGATGGCCCCCGTCGTCGGATCCACCTGATAGCCCATCAGGTAATTGCCGGTCCCGTTGACGAGGTAGCCGTTGCGGTCCACTTCGAAATCGCCGCGGCGCGTGTAGAGGCTGGCGCCGGAGAAGACCGGCTGGCCACCCGCATCGCCTGTCCGCTGGCGAACGGCGAAGAAGCCCTCGCCGGTGATCGCCATGTTGGTGCCGATCTGGCTGGCCGCGATATCGCCCTGCACCGTGGTGGTGTTGCGGCTGAAGGCCCCGACCGAGCCGGAAAGTTCACGCCGCGGCGGCATGTCCGGGACGAGATCGGCGAAGGAAGTGTCGACGCGCTTGAAGCCCGTCGTGCGTGAATTGGCGATGTTGCCGGAGATGTTTTCGAGGGCGAAGCTCTGGGAAGTAAGGCCAGAAATCGCCGTCGTCATTGCACCGAAGATACCCATGGACCTGAAACCCCGTCGCGAGCAAATGAACCTGGTGGCGGGAACCGTGACGCGAGACCTGCTGGTCCCCTGCCTGGACATCCAAGTTCGCAAGGGGCGTGCCATCCATCGATGGCCAGATATTTCAATGGGTTAGCTGAAGATACACGCTAGAGTTGCTGGAACTTTCGGCCGGAACAGCGGTTCAGCCGGCAGGATTTTCCGCAACCTTTTCTTGTGTGAGGCTAATTTTTGCAACCTCTGATAGTTTGATTTCCGGCAAATGACGGAATGGCAGGGGTCGACAGAGATCAAGGGCGGCAATTCCTACCCTGGCGGTGAGCACCCCGTTGAGTACGCCTTCCCCCAGTTTGGCCGAGAGCCGCGCTGCCATGCCGGTGCCGATGATCTGGCCGAACGCGGAATCCGCGACCGCCATACCGCCGGTCACGACGAGATGGCCAAGCACCCGCATTCCGAGCCGCATCAGGCCGATCCCGCTGGCCCGTCCGCCATAGAGCGCCGAAAGCCGCCGGATCAGCACGAGGCTCTGGCCGAGCACGAAGGCGAGATCGACAATCGCCTTGGGCGACAGGGCTGTGACCAGCGAGACGCGCTGCGCCGCCTCCGCGATCAGCTGCCGTGCCTGCTGGTCCTTCGGGCCGAGCAGGCCCCTTTCCGCAACGGCAACCAGCGTTTCCGCATCGTGGATCTCGCCCAGCACGCGCCGGATCTCAGCCCGCGCCTGCGCGGTAGTGGCATCGCCGGCGTAGAACGAGGACAGGTCGCGCAGGAGTCGTTCCGCCGCAGGTTTCTCGCGCACAGCATCGGCCTGTTCGCGGAGCCGGCCAACCGCCCGCAACCGGAAAATGCCGAAAATCTCGCGGAGAACGAAGAACAGCCCGAGCACCAGCACCGTGCCGAGCAGCCCGAGCGCGGCCATGCCCAGCCAGGGCGCCTTTGTCTGGAGCGACAGCACGAAGCCCCAGGCCGCTTCCGCCAGATAGAGCGTGACGAGCAGGGAAAGCGCCGTCCAGAACAGGCTCGACAGGCTGAACCAGCTGCCGGAAGGCGGTGCGGCGGGGGGCGTGGCCGGCCCGTCCTCAGCCGGTTCCGGCGCCTCGGTGATCTCGGCATCGCGGCGTTTCGGGCCACCCTCGTCGAGCACGAAGGCCTGCGGCGCGCGCGACGGCCGCTCGCCGGCAGGGGCGACGGGCAGGACGCGCGGGGTCTGGTCGCTCATGATAGTTGGTCTCCGAGCAGGAATTCGAGCGCCCGGTCGAGCCGGATATGCGGCAGCCCCTCGGCCTGGCGGCGCGCTTCCGGCCCGGGCGGGCGGAAACGCAGGAAGGAAAGCGGCACGGCACGGCCGCGGAAGATCACCTCGACATCCTCCGGCAGGTCACCCGGGAAGAGCGCCGCCTCGGTCTCGCCGTCGAAACGCGTATCGCCGAGCCGCTCGCCGGCCATCGGCACCCCGGCGACACAGGGCAGGTCCTGCCCGCCCTGCCTTGCCATCACCTCGCGCGTGGCGCGGATCGAGGCCAGCGCGAGGCTCTCGCTTGGCACGCCGGCCGCCTGCGCCCGGTGATAGGCGCGGCGCACCAGCACGCGCAGCAGGGCTTCCAGCCGGTCATGGTTGGTGCTGTGGAGATGGTCGGCCTTGGTGGCCGCGAAGAGGACCCGCGTGACACGCGGCGCGAACAGGTTCGACAGCAACGACCGGGCACCGATGCGAAAGGCGGCCAGTACATCGACAAGCGCGGTTTCGAGATCCGCCAGGGCTTCCACCCCGCCATTGAGCGCCGAGAGCACGTCCACCAGAACGACCTGCCGGTCGATCCGCGAGAAATGGTCGACGAAGAACGGCCGGACGATCCGGCTTTTGTAGGCCTCGTAGCGCCGGGCCATCACCGCGCCGAGGGATCCGGCGGCGCCTCCCCCTGCCCCGCCGGGCAAGGGCGCAAAGGTCAGGGCCGGCGCGCCTTCGAGGTCGCCCGGCATCAGGAACCGCCCCGGCGCCAGCGCGGAAAGTCCGCGCCCGTCATCCCGGCACGCCCGCAGGGCCCCGCCGAAGAGATCGGCAAGCCGCCGGATCTCGGGTTCCTCGGCCGGTGCTGCCGGGTCGATTGCCCGCGCCGCGGCGACGAAGGCAGCGAAAGGCTCGCGCCGCTGCCCCTCGCCGGCCTTCGTGAAGATTTCGCCGGAGAAGGTCGCATAGTCCTTGGCCAGAAGCGGCAGGTCGAGCAGCCATTCGCCGGGGTAATCGACAAGGTCGAGGTTGAGGCGCGAGGCGCCGCCGCCGATCAGCCCGCCGAGATAGCGCTGCCGGCTCTCGTAATCGATCTCGAGGCTCAACCCGGAAATGGCCCGCGTCGATTGCGGCCAGTGCCGGTCAGGCCCGGTCAACGTGGCGAGATGCTCCTCATAGGCAAAGCGCGGCAACGCATCATCGGGGTGCTGCACCACGCGGGCGGCGGCGATCCGTCCTTCCGCCATGGCCTTGAAGGCGGGCATGCGGCCACCGGAGACCAGCGCATGGACCAGCCCGGTGATGAAGACCGTCTTCCCCGCCCGCGAAAGCCCGGTCACCCCGAGCCGGAGCGACGGATTGCCCAACGTGCCGAGATAATGTCCGAGATTGGCCGTGCCGGCCTTGATATCCTCCCAGAGCGAGCCGGGCGGAACAGAACTGTCCTGTGCCATGCGCAATGTTTCCCGCGTTAGGAATGGCGATCCACCGCTGCGCTGGCAAGGGGTGCCCGGTTCAATCCTCGTCGACGCCACCCAGCATGGCGGGCGTGATGAAATGGCGGAGCTGGCACGAAGCCTGGTCGATCCCGCCCCAACCTCCCTGCAAGGCGAGGTGGACGAGCCCGGCAGTCGGCAACTTGCATTCGAGCCGGCGATAGGCCTCCTCATCGCCCCCCGGCAACCCGGCGAGATAGAGCGCGAGCGCGTGGAATCCGGGATTATGCCCCACCATCAGCACGGCCGAGGCCTCGTCGGGCAGATCCTGCACCAGCCGGAACAGCCGCGCCGGCGTGGCCTCGTAGATCGACGGCTCGATGATCGGCTCGAGTTCAGGCATCACGGTGCGGAGCCGCGCGAAGGTCTCGCGGGTCCGGCGGGCATCGGAAACGAGCACCCGGTCGAAATGCGGCTGGATGGCCTTCAGCCGCATGCCGACCAGCGGAACAGCGCCCTCGCCGCGGGGCGCCAGCGGGCGGTCATGGTCGGCGATGCCTTCCGGCCAGGCGGATTTGCCGTGTCGAAGCAGGAACAGATGTCGCATCGCCGCATGCACCCTTGAACCGCCGGCCTCTCTGCCGGCACAAAGCCTGCCTCTCTTTGACGCGAGGCGCGGGAACATGCAATGGAACTGCGGCATTCGACGGCTGAAGCAGGGGCTCCATGGCAGAAGCGCTACAGGATTTTCTTTATTCCCACCGGGCAAAGCCGTTCACGGCCTCGCTCGATCTGCGCCTGACCGCCACGAGCCTGAGCGCCGAGCGCGGCCGCTCGCAGCAGACCTATCCACTCGACCGGATCGAGCGGATCCGGCTCTATTTCAGTCCGCGCAATTCCGCCCGCCAGGTCTTTGTCTGCGAGGTTCGCGCGGCAGACGGGGCCTCGGTGCGCTTCGACAATCTCAGCTGGATCTCGCTGGTCCAGACCGAGCGGCTCGATCAGGGCTTCCGCCGCTTTGTCCTTGAACTCATCGCCCGTGCGGCCGCGAAGAACCCGGGGCTGAAGCTCGAATGTGGCATTTCGTTCCTCCGCTACCGGCTGATGCAGGGCGCCGGATTCGGCCTGCTGGCAGCGCTCGTGGCCAGTGCCGGCCTCGCTGCCTCGAACGGCTCCAGCCTCGTGGCCTTGGCCTGCCTCGGCCTTGCGGTCTATTTCGGCTTCTGGCTGACGAGCTTCCTGACGCGCAACCGGCCGGGAAGCTTTCCGGCCGATGCCGTGCCCGACAGGGTGCTTCCTGCCGCCCCTATTGCCGGATGACGAGCACCGAGCAGGTGGCGTGCCGGACGATGGTGGTCGCGAACGAACCGACCAGATAGGTGGCCAGCGTCGGCCAGTGCGAACCGCAGACGATCAGGTCGGAATGGCTGTCGCCGGCTTCGGCCACCACCTCGTGATAGACACCGCCATGGCGCACGGCCGTGGAAACCCGCCCGGCCGGCAGACCCAGCCCCTCGGCGAGGCCGCGCAACTCCGCCTCGACGCGCTCCTTCTCCTGTGTCTCGAATTCCGGTGCGACATACTCCATGTAGCTCGCCGGCACGACCGGCATCACGTAGAGCAGGCGGATATCGGCATCCCAAGAGGCCGCAAGGCCCTTGGCCGCATCAAGGGCCGATTTCGTGATGGCCGCTTCGTTGAGATCAACGGGAACGAGAATCTTCTTGAACATGGCATGGTCCTCCGGGAGGGCACCACCCTGGTGCCCGGACACTTGGAAACCGTAGACCCGCCGCGCCCGCTCCGCTTTGCTCAGGATCAAGCGATCAGGGACAAGAAAGCGATCCCGGACAAGAAAACAATTGACGCCACCCCGGCATCGGCGTGATCTCGCGGCAACATCTCCCGCTCCCGCGAGTCCCCATGTCCGCGATCGACCCTTCCGCCGCACCCCCGGCCTCTTTCCTGGCCCGGATGCGCAGCCAACCGCTCTATTTCCTGATGGCTCTGGCCTTCATCAACATGTTCGGCTTTGCCGGCTGGCAGACCTTGTTCAACAATTTCGCCAAGGAAGCAGCCGGGTTCACCGGCGCCGAGATCGGCCTCGCCCAGACCATCCGGGAAATCCCCGGCTTCCTCGCCTTCACCGCCATCTTCTGGTTCCTGGTGATGCGCGAGCAGGTCGTGGCCTATGTCTCGCTGCTGATCCTTGCCGGGGGGATTGCCCTGACCGGCTTCTATCCCGGGTTGACCGGCCTGCTGGTCACCACCTTCATCATGTCGGTGGGGTTCCACTATTTCGAGACGGTCAACCAGTCGCTCTCGCTGCAGCTCTTCCCGAAAAAGGATGCGCCCCGGATGATCGGCCGCGTGGCCGGAGCCGCCGCCTCGGCGCAATTCCTGGTCTATGGCGGGCTCGCCCTGCTCTGGTGGGCCGGCTACCAGAGCTTCCCCCTGCTGTTCGGGCTGATCGGCCTGGTCTGCATGGGCCTGACCATCCTCTGCCTGGGCTTTTTCGCAAAGTTTGACGGCGACGTGCCGCAACGCAAGACGATCGTGCTCCGCCGGCGCTACTGGCTCTATTATGCATTGACCTTCATGAATGGCGCGCGCCGGCAGATCTTCACCGCCTTTGCCGGGTTCCTGCTGGTCGAACGGTTCGGCTTCCGCGTGCCCGATATCGCGCTGCTGATGCTTGTCACCTCGGCGCTCAACACCTTCGCCGCGCCACGCCTCGGCGCGCTGGTGGGAATCTGGGGCGAAAGGCGGACGATTGCCTTCGAGAACATCACGCTGATCGTGGTCTTTCTCGGCTATGCCATGGCCAGCGCCGGCTGGTTCGCCGCGATGCTGTTCGTGATCGACGGGATTTTCTCGACGCTGGTCATCGCCCAGCGCACCTATATGCAGAAGATCGGCGATCCGGCGGATATGGCCCCGACGGCGGCCTGCGCCTTCACGATCAACCATATCGCCGCCGTGGTGATTCCGGTGACGTTCGGGCTGATCTGGCTGAAGAATCCGAGCTTCGTCTTCATGCTCGGGGCCGGTATCGCAACCACCTCGCTGCTGCTCTCGTTCCTCGTCCCGCATGATCCGGGCCCGGGCAACGAGACAACCCTCAGCCGCCCCGAGCCCGGCGTGGCGCCGCGCCCGGCGGAGTGACGCTTCAGAACCGCGTGGTGAATTCCACCAGCCAGTCCGGCATGGCGTTGACCAGCCCGGCCTCGATCCGCTTGTCGAGGCCGGTCAGGATCATCAGCCCCATGGCGAGAAAAACCAGCGCGAAGACAAGCTTGCCCCGGCCCGAGGTGGCGAAGCCCATCAGGGCAGCCTTGCGGCGGCCGAGCGCCTCCCGCGTGCCATAGGCCAGCGCAAGCATCACGCTCGACGCGCCCAGCGAGAAGAAGGCCATGGCGATCGCCGCCTGCAACACGGTGCCGGTCTGCGCCGCGAGGCCGATCGCCGCGAAAAGGCTGGGCCCGGCGCAGGGACTCCAGACGGCACCAAGCAGCAGGCCGGTTACAAATTGTCCCTGCGGGCCGGACAGAGCCAGCCGGTCCAGCAACCCGGAGGCCCGGTCGGCCAAGGGGCCGAGGCCGGTGGCAAAGACCGTCTGCCCCTGCGGGACGAGCATCGCGGCGCCGATCACGATCATGATGATGGCCCCGGTGATCCGGATCCCGTCCTGTGACAGGCCGATCGCCGGGCCGATCGAGGCGATCAGCGTTCCCAGCACCGTGAAGGAGACACTCAGCCCCGCCATCAGCCAGAGCGGCCCCGCCCTGCCCTCGCGCAGCGCCGTGGCCAGCACGAAGGGGATCATCGGCAGCACGCAGGGATTGAGCGTGGTCAGCGCTCCGGCGAGATAGGCGAGAAACAGGGTCTGCATGATTGGCCCTCCCGGGAGCTGTTTCCCGAGCCAGACCCCATCCGGCCTGTCACCGGCAAATCACGACCGCGTGTCGCGGCGCCTCAGGCCTGCCGCGCCGGCGTATGGACGACAAGCCCGTCCAGCGCATCCGAGACCTTGATCTGGCAGGAAAGCCGTGAATTGGGCCGGACATCGAAGGCGAAATCCAGCATGTCCTCTTCCATCGGGGCTGCAGCTCCGACAGCCGCTACCCAGGCCTCGTCGACATAGACATGGCAGGTCGCGCAGGCACAGGCCCCGCCGCATTCCGCCTCGATTCCGGGGATCGAGTTGCGGATGGCAGTTTCCATCACGGTGGCGCCATTCTCCGCATTGGCACTGCGATGGGTTCCCGAGGAATCGACGAAGGTAATCTTGGCCATGCCCTGCTCCGACTGACGAAAGGTCAGCGGGGAATAGGACGCCCCGCGCCAGTTGACGAGGGGGGAGAGGCAAAAAAACCTGTTATGCGGCCTGCTGGACATCCTCGATGGCAACGATGGCGGCCCGGATTGCAAGGCCCAGCCGCTCGATCGCGCCCCGCCAGCTGGCCTCCGTTGCCTCGAACAGGGCCTCGCAGGCCTCCGCCTCGGTGGCGACATGCCACGCACCGACGGACCGTGCTGACCCCTTGAGCGTATGCGCGAGTTCGAGACGCGGCTTGCCCGGTGGCGTCAGTTCCATCTGCGTCAGGATCGAGCGCGCCTGGACGACGAAGAGGTTCAGCACCTCGCGCTCCAGGCTGCGATCCCCCAAAGTCTGCCGCGCGAGATGCACGAGATCGATCGGTCGTTCGAATGATGCCGCGGCGTATTCGCCGGGAATCCCGCCTTTATGGTGCATGAAACCCAAATCCCCGTTCCAGGCTGCTTGCCTCTGCCGGCAGGATGGCGCTCCACCCGTTAATGGCCGGCGAAATGCTTGCCATTCGGCGGGATGTCCTTCGAACAGGGTGACGAGGGCGTTAACGAAGTTTGCAGATCGTTAACAGTTTGTGTTTCCGTTCGCGCTGCGGAAAAGTAAACTGCTGTCCAACTGGTGGAATGCCCGGTTTTTCCGGGCGTGGCCGTCGCGCTGTCCGACGGGTGGTCCGGCACGGCGACTGAAGGGTGATCGGGAATGTCGACACACAAGAAAAGCAAGGATCCGGCCGAGGCCGCCTTTTCGGCAATCGAGGAGGCCCTGGGCATTTCTTCCGGCCCTGCCGACGGCACACCCCCCGCGGAAGACAAGGCGGCTGACGGCACGCCCCGACTGCCGCGCGTCGAGGATCTCGACATCTTCAAGCCGGTCGAGCCTGAGAGTGCCACGCCTGAAGCGACGGCTCCGGTTGCAAAGGCCGGCGACAAGGCAGCCGAGCGCAAGGCGCCGGACGTGAAGGCCGAGACCCGGGCCGAAACAAAGGCGCCGGACATCAAGGTGCCCGACGCCCCTGCTGCGAAGACGGCCGCGCCCGCTGCCGAAGCCCCCGTCGAGGCGAAGCCGGCAACCCCTGATCTTGTGGCCGAGCGCGACGCGGCAGCCAAACCCGCCAGCGACAATGCCGTCCTCGCCGGCGTGAAGGCTCGCCGGCAGGCCAACCAGCAGATCCCGCCGCCGCCTTCCATGCCGGAACGCCTCGAGCCCGAGGAAACCGCGCCGCGGCCGGCCGCCCGAAGCGGACGCACGGCGCCGGTCCTGCCCGCCAATGACGACATGCGCGCCACGGTGGCCGAACTCCTCCAGCCGCTGAACGAGGCCGCACCGCGTGGCCCGCTCGTGCTGGCCACCCTGCTTTCCGCGCTCTGGCTCGGCGGGGCAGGATTCCTGTTCTCGCGGCCGGATGGCTTCCTGCTTGATGCAGCCGGCGCGCTGCGCAGCGGGATCGAAGGCACGCTGGTTCTCGCTGCGCTTGCCGTTATCGTCCCCGTCCTCTTCTTCTTCACGATGGCGATCCTGCAGCGCCGCTCGCGCGAACTGAAGACGTCGGCCCGCGTCATGGCCACGGTGGCCGCGCGGCTTGCCGAACCGGAAGTGGCCGGTGCCGAAACCGTCTTTACCCTGGGCCAGGCGGTCCGGCGGGAAGTCTCCTCGATCGGTGATGGCATCGAACGGGCCGTTTCGCGTGCGGGCGAGCTGGAAAGCCTCGTCCATGGCGAGGTGACCGCGCTCGAACGCTCCTATGCCGACAACGAATACAAGATGCGCGCCCTCGTGAACGAGCTCTCGGCCGAGCGCGAGGCGATCATGGCCACGGCCGAGCGCATCCGCGCGACGATCGAGGCCGCCCATCACGGCTTCTCGGCCGATATCACCAAGGCGAGCGGCTCGATCTCCTCGGCCATCGAGGATGCCGGCGGGCGCGTCAGCTTCCTGATCGGCGGCAAGCAGGACGAGATCGTCGCCACGCTCGACCGCACCGCCCTGCATCTCGGTGATCTCATCTCCGAGCGCACGAAGGAACTCGCCGGCCAGCTGGGCAGCGTCACCCGGGAAACCGGGGACATGCTGGTCCAGGCCCGCTCCGAGCTGGTCAACGAGCTCAGCCGCACCGGGCAGGAACTGGTCGGCGAGATCAACCAGACCTCGGCCAGCTTCACCGGAACGCTGATCGAGCATACCCGCAACGCGACGGCGGCGATCGAGGATGTCTCGGCCCAGACCACCGAAGCCCTCCGCATGGCGACGTCCGGCCTCGTGAACGAGTTCCAGGACGTCGGCTCCATGACCGTCCGCGCGCTGAGCGAGGTGGCCGATACCTCCACCCGCACCCTGCGCGAAGTGGCCGACAGTTCCACGATGACCCTGCGGGAAGCCTCCGAGGAATCAACCGCCACCTTCCGGGAAACAAGCTCGGAAATCGTCAACGCGCTGACCCTTGCGGCCGATTCCTCGACCCGCATGATGCAGGAAACGAGCGAGACCACCGCCACCCGGCTCATCGAGGCCAGCAACCAGGCGACGACGGTTTTCCGGGACGTGTCGGAAAACGCGACCATGCGATTCCAGCACGTCGCTGTGGAATCCACCCGCAATATCGAGGAAAGCCTCCAGAATTCGACGGCCGCCTTCCGCGAGGCCGGCCTGGCCCTCAAGACCGAGTTCGACGAGACCGCCGCCATCGTCAATTCGGCCTTCTCCGAGAATGGCCGCTCGATCATGGAGACGGTCGGCGCCCGCGCCATCGAGATCAACGAGGCCATGCGGAATGCCTCGAGCGAGCTGATCGAAGCGATGGAAAACCGCGGCATGGAAGCCAGCCGGATCATCGAGGAACAGGGCACGCGGGTGGCGGAAACCATCATCCTGCGCGGCACGGAGCTATCCGAACGCCTTCTCGGCGGCGCCAGTTCGCTGGAATCGACCCTGCGCGAGAATGCCGGCCTGATCGAGACCAATCTCGATTCCGGCACGGCCCGCCTTGCCGATATCCTGACGCATCACGCCGAGGGCATGAACCGCACGCTGGGCGATGCAACGGAGATGCTCGGCAACACGATGCAGGCCAAGACCAACCTCGTTGAGGCGCATCTCGACAACTCGACCAACCGCATTGCTACCCTGTTCGACAGCCAGGCCAAGACGCTGGCCGGCAATGTCGAGCAGATGATCGGCTCGATCGAGGACGCTCTCAAGAGCCAGACCAGCAACCTCGAATCAACCCTCGTCGAACGCGGGATCTCGCTGGCCGACCTGATCTCGACCCGGATCACGCAGGCCAACGAAGCCTTCGGCATCGCGTCGGAAAGCCTCGCCACGCTGATCACCGAGCGGACGCAGGAAGCCAGCAGCGGCCTGCGCGAGGAAATCGCCACGTTTGGCGCCGCTTTCCAGCAGGAAGCGACGAGCGCCACCGAACGCCTGGCCAATTCCGGCCGCGAGGTGGTGCAGGCCATCTCGACCCATGGCGCGCGCGTCAACGAGGCGCTGGCCAACAATGCCGTCCGCCTGTCGGAAAGCGTCAACGACCGGACCGCCGGCCTGAGCGAGAAGTTCGAGGCCTTCGAACGCATCTTCGTCGAGAAGGCGGATTCGCTGGAATCGACGGTTGTGAACCGTTCTGCCCTGCTCACCGAAACCCTGCAGGAGCGGACCGGCGACGTCACCAAGACGCTCGAAAGCCTACTGAACCGCATCGAAGTCGGCCTCGACAGCCGCGCGAAATCGCTCGGCGATGTTCTGGCCCTGCGCACGATCGAGCTGACCAAGGTCATCAACGAGAGCGGTTCGGAAATCGGCGGTTCGTTCGAAAGCCGGATCAAGATTTTCGAGGAGAAAGTGGTCCAGCCGCTCTCCAGCCAGATCGGCGAACTGGAAAGCCGCACCGATGGCGCCGCCTCGCGCATCACCGACCGCATCAACCAGAGCGCGGAATCCCTCCTCGTCCGCGCTGGCGAGGTGGAGCGCAGCCTGACGACGTTGAGCCGCGATGTCGGCGGCGAGCTGATCGCCCGCGCCGAAGCGCTCTCGACGGCCCTGGCCGGCAAGACAGAGGAGATGGCGCAGGCTTTCGATACGCGCAGCGGCAGCTTCCTGAAATCGCTCGATGCCCGCTCCAAGACGCTGCTGGCCGGGATGGAAAGCGCCACCGGCGAACTGACCGAACGCGTCACCCGCTCGCTCAACGAGCTCAATGCCGCCATCAGCTCCGGTTCGGAAACGTCGCTCGGCCATATTATCGAGGCCAATGACAAGCTCAGGAATGAGGTGTCGGGCCTGCTGGGCCGCCTGACCGATGCGAACCAGCTGCTGAGCACGATTGTCGGCTCGGCCAGCCAGAGCCTCGGCGAGGTCGAGGCCCGGATCGCGGACCGTATCCGCGGTCTCGAAGCCACCCTGGCTGCGATCCTCTCGGCCTCCCGCGAGGGATCGGATGCGCTGGCGCTCAAGGTCGAGGCCATCCGCAATGCCTCCGGCGACGTGCTCAATCACAGCGAGACGATTGCCCGCAGCCTCGAGGAACGGACCGGAGCCCTGCAGACCCTGACCGGCAATCTCGCCAGCACCCAGACGCAGATCACCCGGATGCTCGCCGAACGCCAGGAGGCCTTCGAGGCGCTTGCCGGAACGCTCGAGAACCGCGTCGAGGATATCGACTCGATGCTGCGCTCCTTCTCGGCTCTGGTCGAGGAGCAGCTCGGCAGCGCCCAGGCCAAGGCCCGCGAGGCCAGCACGCTGGTCCACGAAACGGCCGAAACCGCTGCCAATGCCATTGGAACGCAGTTCGAGCGCGTGCGCATCGAAAGCGGCAAGGAGCGCGAACGGACATCCGCGAGCCTGCGTGCCGCCTATGAGCAGGCCAATACGGAAATGACGACGTTGTTCCAGCGCGCGCTGGAAGGCTTCGGCGCTACGGCGCAGCAATTCCGGCAGGCCTCCCAGGAGATCCAGCGCGAACTTGAGACGACCCGTCAGGTCCTCCAGACTGGCGGTCTCGAAATCCCGCGGGAGGCCCGCGAGGCCAGCACAAACCTTCGTCGCGTTGTTTCCGACCAGGTCCGCGCGCTGAACGAACTCAGCGACATCGTCCAGCGCTCGGGCGCCGGGCTCGACACGGCCCAGCCGTCAGCCTTGCGCCGCGCCGAGCCGGAACCGCCGCGGCTGGCAACGCCGGCCTTCCGCCCGGAACCCCCGCCGCCGCCGCGGCCCGAACTGCGCCCGCAGCGGCCGCTGGCCCCGCAGCCCGCACCGCCCCGCCAGGGCGGGTCATGGCTCAGCGGCCTCCTCGAGCGCGCCTCCGATGACGAGGCGCCGATGCCCGGTGCCCGTTCGCGTGCGCCGGACCAGCCCTCTGCCAGCCGGATCGAATCGCTGGATTCGCTCTCGGTCGACATCGCCCGGATGATCGATCACGAAGCGGCGGTCGACCTGTGGGAGCGGTATCGCAAGGGCGAGCGCAACGTCTTCACGCGGCGCCTCTACACGATGCAGGGGCAGGAAGCCTACGAGGATATCCGCCGCCGCTACCGCCGGGATAACGAGTTCCGCAAGACGGTGGATGCCTATGTCGACCAGTTCGAGCGCCTGCTCGGCGAAGTGGCCGGCGATGACCGGGACTCGCTGGTCGCGCGCACCTACCTCACCTCGGAAACCGGCAAGGTCTACACCATGCTGGCCCATGCGGCCGGTCGGTTCGACAGCTGACCGGACAGGCCGGGGACGGGTGAACCCGGAAACAGGCGGCTGCGGCCGTCCCCCGAAATGAAAAAGGGCGGCTTCGGCCGCCCTTGGCATGTCTGGAGATGGGCGGCTGCGGCCGCCCCTCGAAGGCGGTTCCATGCCCCCGCTTCAGGCGCCGCAAGCGCTGTCTGATTGTTAGGACAATCAGCCAAAACCTGTCCGGTATTCCGACAGGGTTGGCATCCGCGTCGCTCGGCAAGGTCAGGCCTCGCACCAGACTGGCGGCGCTCAGATGCGGGCGGAAACCCAGCGCACGATATCGCGCAGCAGCGCCTGGTTGGCCACGTCGAGCGCCGCTGTCGCGGCCGCGCCGGAAACGCCGCCACCGGCCACGCGCTGGGAGAAGACCTGCCCGGCCAGGATCCGGCCGGAGCGGTCATTGACGATCTTCACCGACACCTCGACCACGGCCTCGCCGGTCCGCTCATCGAGCCCGAACCGGCGGATCTCGGAATTCAGCTGCGCCGCCGGCACCAGCCGGTCACCCGGACGGCCGACCGCCTGGATACGTTTGCCATTCTCGAATGTCTGGATCAGCCGCACCTGCAACAGCTTCGGCAGGCGGTCGGCCCATTGTGCATCCGGAAGATAGGCAATGCTGCCCTCGCGCGTGGTGATGACAATGCGCGGCGAATCGAAGGCCTGCAGCGCCAGCGGCTCGGCCACGACAAGAAGGCCGCGGCCCCGGCCCGAAGCGCCGATATCGCCGGGAGCCGTCAGGTCATAGGTGGTCGGCGCTGCGCCGGATGCGCAGCCCGCCAGCAGCAGGCCCAGAGCGGCAATGCGCAAGAACGCTCCCGCCTTCTTCCCCGAAACCAATCGCACGCGACCAACCATTCCCAAGCCCTACCGCCTGTATTCGGGGATATTGGATTGGCCGCCAAAGAGCAATTGCGAAGGGTTTCGCTCCAGCGAGCGCACCGCCCGGGAGAGATCGGAAACTGCCTTGCGCGATTCGGCGGCCAGCGCCTCGATATCCCGGAGGCCCGGCCCGGTGAAGCGGTTGATGCCAGCCGTGATCTCGGTGGTCCGCTTGTCGAGATTGGCCGCCAGCACACGGATGCTCTTCGCAGTCTCGGCAATCTCGCTCATCAGCCCGGACATCTGTCCGTCCTGGCCCGAGCCAAGGAACTTCTCGGCACCGGCCATCACATTGTCGAGCCGGTTCGCTGCCTGGCCGACCTTTTCGGTGATGCGGCCGATCTCCCGGATTGTCTGGTCAACACCTTCGGCATTGCGGCCGAGCGCATCGGAGAATTTCTGCACACCATCCAGTGTGCCGGCAATCTTCTGGCTGTCCAGCGCGCGGGCGACGCGCGAAATCTCGTCCAGCGCGGTATCCAGCTTGCCGGCACTGGCGTTGAGCGACTTCGCCAGTTGCGCGGTATCGTTGAGCAGGGCCGTGACGTTCTGCCGCCCATCACCGAGGGCTTCCGAGAAGGCGGCAATGTTCCGCACGGCCCGGTTGACCTCGTTCGCATCCACTGCCCGGACCAGCCCTTCGGCCTGATCGACGAACCGTTCAAGCCGGAGCGAGAGCGAACCGACCTTCTGGCTCATCTCGCCGACATTGGCGAGGAAGGAGGCCACGCCGGAGGAATTGTCGGCGAGCGCCTTGGAAAAAGCCTCGACATTCTTCACCGTGGCGACGACGGACCCCTCGCTCTGAGCGAGAAGGCTGTCCGCCCGGGTGAGCACGGAATCGATCTTCCCGGAAAGCCGCTGCAGCGTCTCGAGAATATCCTGGTAGTCGGAGCGATCGGCGAAGAGCAGCGGCCGGCCACTGGGATCGGCACTGGTCAGGGCGGGCGCGTTGCCGGCGCCGCCGGTGAGTTGCACGGAGGCGACGCCGGTCAACCCCTGATATTCAAGGCGTGCCCGGGTATCGGTCCGGATCGGCGTCTGGCGATCGACCTCGATCGTGGCCATCACCTTGCCGGGATCGGCGGGCATGATCTCGATCGCGGTCACCTCACCGACCCGGAGCCCGTTGAACCGGACAACGGAACCTTTTGACAGGCCGGAAACCGACCCGACGAAGACAACGCGATAGGCGGAACGGTCACCGTTTTCGCCCGCACGCTTGAACCAGTAGACGAACCCGAAGGCACCGGCGATGACAGCCAGCGTGAAAAGCCCGACAAGGGCATAGTTCGCGCGGTTTTCCATCAGGCTCCCCGTTCCAGGACATCGTCAGGCCAGCGGATACCGGTTGCCCTGAAAATGCGTTTGAATTTCACGTTGTCCGGCCGCCGGCCGGTTGCGTGTAGAAATGGCTCGCGCGGGCGCGCGGTCCGTTGAAATACGCCTGGAGCCAGGGATGGGATTGCTTTTTCATCTCATCCAGTGGTCCGGTGTGAAGAACGCGGCCATCCCCGAGCGCGGCAATACGGTCACAGATGCCCGCAAGACTATCGAGATCATGCGTTACCATGAAAACGGTAAGGCCCAAAGTCTTCTGCAGGGTGGCGATCAACTCGTCGAAATCAGCTGCGCCGATCGGATCGAGGCCGGAAGTCGGCTCGTCGAGGAACACGATTTCAGGATCAAGCGCGAGAGCGCGGGCAAGCGCCGCGCGCTTGATCATGCCGCCGGAGAGTTCGGAGGGAAACCGCTCCGCAGCCTCGGGTTTCAGGCCGACAAGGCGCAGCTTCACCATGGCCATCTCGTCGAGCAGTGATTCCGAGAGATCGAGATATTCCCGCATCGGGAACTGGATGTTCTGCTTCACGGTGAGCGAGGAAAACAGCGCGCCGTGCTGGAACAGCACGCCCCAGCGGCGCTCGATCAGCCGGCGGCGCTGCGGGGTGAGCTGACCCATGTCATGCCCGAAGACCCGCACCCTGCCCTTCCGCTGATGGACAAGGCCGATGATCGTCCGCAGCAGGACGGATTTACCGGTGCCCGAAGCGCCGACAACGCCGAGGATCTCGCCCCTCCGGACATCCAGCTCCAGCCCGTCCATGATGAGCCTTTCGCCGAATCCCACCGTGAGATCCCGGATCTCGATGATCGGCAAGCCGAGTTCGGGCGGCGGATCGGGGCGTTCATTGGCGGGGGCGGGGCGGCTGAAAATGCTCATGCCCGCCTCAATAATTGATCGCTGCGAAGAACATCGCGAACATCCCGTCCACCACAATCACCACGAAGATGGACTTCACCACCGAAGCGGTTGTGTGGCTGCCGAGCGATTCCGCGCTGCCGCGGACGGCGAAGCCCTCGATGCACGCGATAAGCCCGATGACAAGCGCCATAAAGGGCGCCTTGATCATGCCGACCATGAAGGTGTTGAGCCCGATAGCGTTCTGCAGCCGCGAGAAGAACACATCCGAACTGACGCCCCCATAGAAGAAGGCGACCACGGCCCCGCCGGCAATGCCCGCCATGGCCGCGAGGAAGGTCAGGAGCGGCAGGGCGATCATCAGCGCGAGAATCCGCGGCACGACCAGCACCTCGAGCGGATCGAGCCCCATCGTCTGGAGGGCATCGACCTCCTCGCGCATCTTCATCGACCCCAGCTCGGCGGTGAAGGACGAACCGGACCGCCCGGCAATCATGATCGCCGTCAGCAGAACCGCCAGTTCGCGAAGCACGAGAATACCCAGCAGGTCAGCCACGAACTGCACGGTGCCGAAGGTTCTGAGCTGGAAGATCGATTGCTGGGCGATAATCGCCCCGACAAGGAACGAGATCAGCATGATGATCGGCACCGAGCGCAGGCCGACCCGCTCGAGCTGCGTGACGACCGAAGCGATGCGTAGCCGTGTCCGCCCGGTCAGCAGGCGCCCGAACGCGGCAACAACCGCGCCGAAAAAGGCGACGCCGTTCGACAGATCCCGTCCGGCATCCACCACCGCCTCGCCGACATCCGAAAGCATGTCATAGGCAGGTGCGAGGGAACGACGATCTCCGGCGGCCGGCGGCGGGGCGAAGGAGACTTCCTCGATGAGGATCTTCTGGCTTTCCGTGGCACCCTCGAGCCGGACGGACCGCCCCGCCTCGGCAAGCCGGCTGCATAGGCGGAACACGAGGTAGGCCCCGAGCGTGTCGAGCGACACGAGCCGGTCGAGGATCACGACAAGGGCTCCGTCATGATGCGCGGCAGCTTCGCCCATTTCGGCGACGAGCCTTTCCAGTGCATCGCCATGCGCAGCGTCCCACGAGCCGTCGAGCCGGATGATCCCTTCCCCGGCTTCCCCCTTCGCGAACTGGGCATGCGGTATGGCCATGGCACCCCGTGACGGCGCAGGCAGGAGCGCGCCATTTGTTAACGGAGAGCTAACATCCGCCTCCCGCAGCGGCAAGGACGGCAACGCCACAGCCACGGGACAACATACGCTAAGCGCCCATTAACTGTTTCAGGGCACGCTCGCGATCATGCGGGAATCACGCCCGGAAACCAGATATCTGCTTGCCCGGAGGGGGCGCGCATGTCGTCGATGATCGTCCAGCCGCCGGATCACGAGCACGCCTACGAGCAAATCGAGGCTGCTGTCATGGAAACGGCGCGTGGCCGCTGGTTCCTGCAGGAATATGCGCGGCGCAACCGCCAGGCCGATACGGTCATGGTCCTTGGCGCGATCGAGCGCCTGCAGCGTCATCTCATCGACACGCCCGCGCTGCCGGCACCGGCGCCGGTTGTCCATGCCGCCCAGCCCCTGCCCTACGAGCGGCTGCAGGGCGACATCATCGAAATGGCCCGCGCCATTGCCCGCGCCGAACGCGAGATCCGGCAGATCCGCCATGACGGCGTGACGGCCACGCAGTACAGCTCGGCCTCCGACGAACTCGACGCCGTGGTCGCAACCACGGAAAAGGCGACGTCCAGCATCCTCTCTGCCGCCGAGCGGATCCAGGAATATGCCTGGACGAAACGCGAGCAGCAGAGCGGTGATCTCGCCGATTGTGACATGCTCGATTCCTGCGCCACCGAAATCTACACCGCCTGCGGTTTCCAGGACCTGACGGCCCAGCGGATCCGCAAGGTCGTGGATGCCTTGCGCTTCCTTGACGAGCGGCTCAAGTCGATCCTCGAGGCCACCGGCCTTGCCGAGGATTTCCAGGCCGACGAGAAAATGATCGAGGAGCTTGACGCTCCGCCGCCGACGGTCCGCTCCTCCGATATCTGGATGAGCGATGCCAACCAGGCCGAGATCGACGATACGTTCGACTTCTTCGAACCCGCTGCCTCGACAGAGCCGACCATGGTCGGCGCGCATCTGCTCGATATCGAGGCCGAATCGCTGCCGGCCCCGGTCGCATCGGCCGCTCCGATGCCCGCCCCTGAACTCGAGCGCGACGCTTATGCCTCGCTCTCGACCGAGGAGCGGATCCGCGCTTTCCGGTAAACGCTCGGCGGCGCCATGCAGCGCCGGACATTGCCGAGGAATTCGCGCGCGCTTTCCCGCCAGCTGTAGCGGAGCGCGTGCTCGCGGCACACGTCGCGCGAGCAGGCCAGCGCCTGCCGTACAGCCGCGCCGAGATCAGTGTCGAGGGCCCCGACGGGCTTGCCGCCGATTACATCGAGCGGCCCGGTAACGGGGAAGGCCGCAACCGGCAGGCCAGAGGCCAACGCCTCGAGCAGCACAATCCCGAATGTATCGGTCAGGCTCGGAAAGACGAAGACATCGGCCGAGGCGTAGAGATCGGCGAGAGCTTCGCCCTCGCGGAGCCCGAGAAAATGGACATCGGGGAAGCGCGCCGCGAGGCTGGCCCGGGCCGGCCCATCGCCGATCACGACCTTTGAGCCCGGCAGATCCAGCGCAAGAAAGGCCTCGATGTTCTTCTCGACCGCGACGCGCCCCACGAACAGCGCGATCGGCCGCGGCAGATCGAGCACGCGCGGCCTGTCCGGTCGGAACAGGGTAGTATCGACCCCCCGGGACCAGCGCAGCAGTCGCTGGAAGCCCCGACCGGCAAGGTCAGCCTCGAGGCTTGCCGTGGAGACCATGATTCCGGCTGCAGCATTGTGGAAATGCCGCAGCATCGCATAGCTGAGCTTTTCGGGGACCGGCAGCCGCGCGGCGACATATTCCGGAAACTTGGTGTGATACGAGGTCGTGAAAGGCAGGTTCCGCTTCAGGCAATGGCGGCGTGCAAGGAGGCCGATCGGCCCTTCCGTGGCGATATGCAGGTGATCCGGCGCCTCGGCCTCGATCCGCCGGGCAATCTCGCCCGGCGAAACCACCGAAAGCCGGATTTCCGGATAGGTCGGCATGCGGAAACCGCGATAACCCTCCGGTGTCAGGAAACGAAGTTCGGCCCCGAGCGCCGGTGCCTCCCGCGCGACGGCATCGAGCGAGCGCACCACGCCGTTGACCTGCGGATGCCAGGCATCTGTCGCCACCAGAACCCGGAGCGGGCGGCCATCGATGGAGAATTCCCCGGCTTCGCTCATTCGGCCGCCTGGACGCTGAGTTCGGGCTCAAGCGTGGCCAGCGTCGCAAGATACGCCGCGCGGCGCTCGTTCCAGCGGATCAGCTCCAGTGCGCCGTCAAAATGTTCGACCAAAGCCGTGCAGCTCTCCACCCAGTCACCGGTATTCGCATAGCGGATGCCGAGCTTGTCATGCAGCGCGGCGGAATGGATATGCCCGCAGACGATCCCGTCCACGCGGCTGCGCTTGCCTTCATTGACCAGCACTTCCTCGAACCGGCCGATGAAATTGACGGCATTCTTCACCTTCGCCTTGGCCCAGCCGGAAAGCGACCAATAGGGGAAGCCGAGCTTGCGGCGGACGAGATTGAGGTACGTGTTCACGCCGAGCGCCAGCGTGTAGGCGCCATCCCCGAGGAAAGCGAGCCATTTCGCATGGCGCACCACCATGTCGAACTGGTCACCATGCAGCACGAGCAGGCGCTGGCCGGCGGCCGTTTCATGGACGACGCGGTCAAGAATCTCGATCCCGCCGAAATTGGTCCCGCAATAATCGCGCAGGAATTCATCATGATTGCCCGGCAGATAGATGATGCGGGCGCCTTTCCGCACCTTGCGGAGCAGCTTCTGGACGAGGTCGTTGTGGGGCTGCGGCCAGTGCCAGCGGGCCTTGAGACGCCAACCATCGACGATGTCACCGACGAGGTAGATCGTGTCGGCATCATAGGCCCGGAGGAACTCCAACAGCGCCTCGGCCTGGCAGCCACGGGTGCCGAGATGGATATCGGACAGGAAAAGGGTCCGCACCCGATAGGTGGAGGCTTCGTCCCGCGGGCGAATCAATTCGCGTTCTGAGTTACCTTCGGTCATCATGGCGCGCAGTATTCAGAAGCCTATAACAGATTGATGACGGGAAGCTCACGGACTTTCCCGCGCGCGTGGCGAGTTTCGGGTTTTCCCGGCCGCAACAACCGGCTAGGGTCCGATTCACGCCGGATTTCCAGACATGTTTCCTCCCGATCGCCCCTTGCCCGGGCCGCCCCTGCCCCCGCAGCGCCCGCTGGTCGGGATCCTGTTCAAGGTTGCCTCCGCCCTCGCCTTTTCCTGTATGGGCGCCTCGGTGAAGATCGTGGGCTCGCTCACTGGGCCGGCCAGCGGCTTCCCCGTCGGGCAGGTGGTGTTCTGCCGCTCCTTCTTCGCGCTCATCCCGGTCTTTGTCTGGATGGCGATGGTCGGCAAGCTGCCGACGGCCTTCGCCACGACGAACCGCTACGGCCATATCAAGCGCGGCCTTGTCGGCTCGCTCGGCATGTTCTGCGGCTTTGCCGGGCTGACGACGCTGCCCCTGCCCGATGCCACCGCAATCTCTTTCGCCGCGCCGCTTTTCAGCGTGGTGCTGGCCGCTTTGCTGCTGGGCGAGGTTGTCCGGCTCTATCGATGGACGGCCGTACTGATCGGATTCTGCGGCGTGATCGTGATGCTGTGGCCGCATCTCTCGGCCGATGCCCTGTCGATTTCCGGCAGCGATGCCAAGGCGCGCGGGGCCTTCTTCTCGCTCTGCGGCGCCATCTGTGCGGCCTTCGCGATGATCGAGGTCCGCCGGCTGACCGCAACCGAAAGCACCGCCGCCATCGTCACCTATTTCTCGCTGATGACCACGACCTTCGGCATGATGTCGGTGCTGGGCGGGGCCTTCGACCCGAAATGGGCCTGGGTCCTCCCCGATGCGAAACAGGCGCTGTTCCTCGTCCTGACCGGCGTGATGGGCGGCTTCGGCCAGATCTTCCTCACGGAAAGCTATCGCCGTGCGCCGGCCTCGGTCGTCGCTCCGTTCGACTATACCGGCATGATCTTCGCGCTGTTCTGGGGCTATTTCCTGTTCGGGGACCTGCCGGACACGCTGGTCCTGATCGGCGCAGCCATCGTTTCGGGCGCCGGCATCTACGTGATCCTGCGCGAGCGGCAGCTTGGCATCGACCGCGCCCGCCAGAGCGAGGCCTCGGCCCAGCGCGCCCTCTGAGGAACGGTTGCCAAACCTCGCATGAGGGATTAGCTAGCGAAGAACACGCTTGGGGTGCCCGGAAGACCGGGCTGAGAGGCTTCCCGCCAACCCATCGAACCTGAACCGGGTCATGCCGGCGGAGGAAAGCGATGCAGATGGTCCCCGCGCCCGCACCGGGCGTTCCCGCTCCCGATCCCGCCCTTTGGGCCGCGCGCTGCGGCGCCGTTCTCGCACGGCTGCGCCAGCGGCGCCCGCGCATCCATGCGCTGACGAACCCGGTCGCGCAGGCATTGACGGCGAATGGCCTGCTGGCGATCGGTGCCGTCCCGACGCTGACGACCCATCCGGACGAGATCGAGGATTTCATCGCCAGCAGTGCCGCCGTTCTGCTCAATCTCGGGATGCTCGACGGCGAGCGTTTCGCCGCCCTGCCCCGCGCCGCTGCCGCCTCGGCCCGGCTGGGCCGGCCCTTCGTGCTGGATCCCGCCTTTGCCGACCGCTCACCCCGCCGGCGGGCGCTGGCGCTGGCGCTGATGGCGGAAACGCCGACCATCCTGAAGCTGAACCCGGCAGAGGCAGAGGCTTTTGCGGCGGATCTCCCCTCCGGCTCCTGCCTCGTCGTGACGGGGCCGGTCGACCGGATCCGCCTTGGCGGGCAGCGCCTCGCGCTGGCCAACGGCCACCCCCTGCTCCAGGACGTCACCGCCACCGGATGCCTGCTGGGCGCGATCCTGGCTGCCTGCCTCGCTGTCGAGGCTGATCCGGTCCTTGCGGCTGCCACCGGGCTGTCGGTGCTCAACATCGCCGCTGAACAGGCCGCCGGCCTTGCCAGCGGCCCCGGCAGCTTCGCCGTCCATCTCATTGACAGCCTCGCCGCCCTCACCCCCGAGGACATGACCGGGAGAATACGCCTCGCGCCTGCCGGAGGAGACACACCATGACGGCCATCGCCCTCACCATTGCCGGCTCGGATTCAGGCGGCGGCGCCGGCATCCAGGCGGATCTGAAAACCTTCTCCGCCCTCGGCGTCTACGGCGCCAGCGTGATCACCGCGCTGACGGCGCAGAACACGCTCGGCGTGCAGGGCATCCTTGATATCCCGCCGGATTTTGTCCGTCAGCAGATTACCTCGGTGCTCGAGGATATCCCCGTCAACGCCGTGAAGATCGGCATGCTCTCGGTTCCGGCGACGATCGAGGCCGTGGCCGACAGCCTCGCCGGCACGTTTGCCGGCCCGGTCGTCATCGATCCTGTCATGGTCGCGGCCAGCGGCGATCCCCTGCTGACAGACGCTGCCATCGCCACCCTGATCGCCCGGCTGCTGCCCCGCGCCGACCTGCTGACACCGAACTTGCATGAAGCGGCGCGGCTGCTCGGGCAGCCCATGGCGGAGACTGTCGCTGCAATGGAGGAGCAGGGCCGCGCCCTGCTCGCCCTCGGCCCGCGCGCCGTGCTGATGAAGGGCGGCCACGGGACCGGTGCGGAGGCGGTCGACGTGCTCGTCACGCCCGGCGGCCTCCGGCATGTCTCGGCCCCGCGCATCCCCTCGCGCAACAGCCATGGAACCGGCTGCACCCTGTCCTCGGCCATCGCAGCGGAACTGGCCAAGGGGCATGTCCTTGAGGAGGCCGTCGCTACCGCCAAGGCCTATGTCCATGCCGCCATCGCTGCGGCGGATCGCCTCCATGTCGGGCAGGGCCATGGCCCGACCCATCATTTCCACGCATTCTGGTGAGGAGCCCGGCATGACCCGCACCCGTCGCTCGCTTCTCGCCGGCGTTGCCGCCAGCCCCGCCCTGCTCGCCGCCCCCGCCGTCCATGCGCAGGAACGCATCCGCTGGCGCATGGCCACATCCTGGCCGAAGAACCTGCCCGGGCCGGGCATCGCCGCCGCCTATCTCGCGCGGCGCGTCGCCGAACTCTCGGGCGGCACCTTCGAGATCCAGCTCTTCGGCGCGGGCGAGATCGTGCCCGCCTTGCAGGTGCTGGATGCCGTGGGAAACGGGACGGTCGAAATGGGCCATTCCGCCGCCTTCTTCTGGCAGGGCAAGAACCCCGCCGCCAATGCCTTCACCACCCTGCCCTTCGGTCCCGATCCGATCGAGCATCAGGCCTGGCTGGAACGCGGCGGCGGGCAGGCCTTGTGGGACGAGCTCTATCGCCTGTTCGCGGTCAAGCCGCTGCTTGCCGGCAATACCGGCCCCTCCATGGCCGGCTGGTTCAAGCGTGAACTCGGCTCGGCCGCCGATCTCCGCGGCCTGAAGATCCGCGCACAGGGCCTCGGCGCCGAACTCTGGCAGCGCCTGGGAGCCACCGCGCTGACTGTCGCCCCGGGCGACCTGCTGATCTCGCTCTCCTCGGGCGTGATCGACGCGGTCGAATTCCTCGCCCCGGTCAATGACCTGCCGCTTGGGCTCTACAAGCCGGCGCCCTTCTATTATGCCCCCGGCTTCAACAAGCCGAATGGCGCGGCCGAGGCGATCATCCATCTCCCGGCCTGGGAAAAGCTCTCGCCGGCCCATCGCGCCATGCTGGAGGCGGCATCAGCGGAAGCCCATGCCCGCGGCCTTGTCGAGGCCCAGAACGACAATGCCGGCGCGATGCTCGAGCTCGTGACGAACCGTCAGGTCCAGCTCCGCCGGCTGCCGGCCGATCTCCTTGCCGCCGCGCGCCAGCATGCCCGCGACCTCGTGCAGGATCTCGCTGCAAAATCGGAGCTTTCGGGCCGGATCATCGCCTCGATGGAGGCCTCCCGCGCACGCGCCCGGCCGTGGCGCCGGGTGACGTTGGCCGGCTCGCTGGCCATGCAGGGAGATTGAGCCCGGCATCTTGCGCGCGGCCCGAGGCTGGGGCAAAAGAAGTTCGGCGCAACGAACGATCGTTCGCCTGACAAAACAACCTCAGATCGGTCATGCAGGACAAGGACAAACCGCGCGAGATGGATGCCGGCGCCGTGGCGCTGTCCGGGCAGCTGGGCAAGACCATCCAGCGGCTGCGCAAGGCCTACAATCTCTCGCTCTCGGAACTGGCCGAGCAGAGTGGCGTGGCCAAGTCGATCATCAGCCAGATCGAGCGGAACGAGACCAACCCCACCCTCGCAACGATCTGGCGGCTCAGCCAGGCGCTGGATGTCTCGATTGAACGCTTCCTCGTCTCCTCGGAGGAGGAGCCCTTTATCGAAAAGGCCAGCAAGGGCGATACCCCGATCCTCGTCTCCGATGACGGCAAAATGCGCCTCGCCATTGTCGGCTGGCTGAAAACCGTGGAATGGCTGCAATGGTATGATGTGCAGGCCGAACCCGGCGCCGTGCTGGATTCCGATGCCCATCAGCGCGGCTCGGTGGAGAACCTGTCGGTGATCAGCGGCGCTTTCGAGGTCGAGGTCGGCGGTGTGACGGAAGTGGCGCGTGCCGGCGAAACCCTGCGCTATCGCTGCGACCGGCAGCACATTATCCGCTGCATTGGCGATCAACCCGGCCATGCCACGATGGTGGTGATCCTCAAGGCTGCGGTGATGGATTGACCGCAGGCGCCTGTGTCGGACCAGGCGTCGCCATGCGCTAGAAAATCCGCCCGCCTGCCAGCGTGATCCCGCCGAAGACAATCCCGATCGACATCGCCAGCACGACCAGCGCGCGCAAGGTCACCGAAGGCGCGGGCACCATCTCCGTAGCGTCGACATAGGGTTCCGCCGGCTTCCGGCCTGTCACCATCGCCTGGATCAGCGGTTCACCTGTCATCATGCCGTAGCCGGCATTGGCCAGCACATGGATGGCCGCGAAGCCGATGATCATGTTGAACCCCCGCACATGCAGGTCCGTGATCACCTTGGCGGTCTCGTCGGAGATCAGCCGCTTGAGCGGGCCGGCCGTGATCTCGTTATGCTCCAGCGAGAACAGGCCGAGCATGGCCTGCGTCGCCACTGCTGCCAGCAGGACGAGGATCATCGCCGTCCCGAGCGGGTTATGCCCGAGATAGCGCGCCTTCTCGCCACGCATCATGCCGAGCCCGTAGCGCAGCATCGCCCCCGGCCCCCGGACGAAGCTGGCCCAGCGGGCGGTCGAGGAACCGACCACCCCCCAGATCAACCGGAAGACCAGCAGCACCAGAATGGCATAGCCATTCCAGCGATGCCATTTCAGCGTCGGATCACCGATTTTGTTCGCCAGTTCGAAACTGAGCCACGCCGACACGATCAGGCTGACAAACAGCCAGTGAAAGGCGCGGGTGGGCCAGTCCCACACCCGCACCGTACCCGCATGGGTGCGGTCGAGTCCCGACATGGCTGGCGATCCTCAGCGGGCGCGGAATTCCTGATGGCATGCACCGCAATTGCCGAGCACCTTCGGCATCTCGGCCTTCATGCTGGCTTCGTCCTTGATCGCCGCGAGGGCGGCCGTGGCATCGGCTTCCAGCTTGGTGAAGATCCCGGTGAACTTGGCCTTGTTCTGCCAGATGGCCGGCAGGGCCTTGGTGTCGCCGGTCTTCGAATCATCCGGGAAGAGACCCGGCAACGTCTTCGCGTTGGCCTGGATCGTGCGCAGCCCGTTCTGCACAGTCGCGAGGTTGAACGCGTCTTCACCGCGCAGCATCTTGCCGATCGGGCCGGCAGCGCCACCCATGGCCTTGAACTGGTCCTTGCGCTGGCCGATCGCGGCTGACTGCGCATAGGCGGCACCAACGCCAACCGCAAGGAGGGTAGCGAGAACAACGACACGACGCATGGGAAATTCCTTCTTTTGGTGGAGGTCGAGGCACGGCGCCACGCCCGCATCCACCTCACCTTGGAGGCAGACCCGACTTTGTCTAGGTCTAATTTGTTGCATTCATGCAAAGGTGGCTGCGCTTCACAGGCTCGTGATCGGCGCAGCCGCGCATTTTTGCTTTTCCTAGCGCTGCAAGGCAGCCCAGATCGCCTGTGCATTGGCCGGCATGTCGATATGGCGGATGCCCCTGGCCCGCCGGAGCGCATCGACGATCGCATTCATGACCGCCGGTGCCGCGCCGATCGTCCCGGCCTCGCCGGCCCCCTTCACGCCGATCGCGTTTGTCGTGCAGGGCACGTTGCGCGTCTCGAACTGGAAGTTCGGGATATCGGTGGCCCGGGGCATGGCATAGTCGAGGAAGCTGGCGGTCAGGATCTGGCCCTTCTCGTCCTGGACGAAACGCTCGATCATCGCTTGGCCGATTCCCTGCGCTGCGCCGCCATGGATCTGACCGGCCAGCAGGATCGGGTTCAACGTCACGCCGAAATCATCGACAATGACGAAATTGACGATCTGCGTTTCCCCGGTCTCCGGATCGATCTCGACCTCGCAGACATGCGTGCCGTTCGGATAGGTGGCTTCCGGCGGCCGGAACTCGGCCTGCGTCGAGAGCTTGCCCCTCGCAGCCGGCAGGGCGGCAATCTCGGCATAGGTCAGCTGACGGTCGGTGCCGGCGATCCGGACAGCGCCATCGGCAATCTCGAGATCCCCTTTTCCGGCCTCGAGCGCTTCGGCAGCCAGCGTGGTGACGACATCCGCCAGAAGCTCCGCCGCCCGCGCCACCGCAGCCCCGCCGACCGGGATGGAGCGCGAGCCGCCCGTGCCCGAACCGGTGGGCGTGTCATTCGTGTCGCCCTGCTTCACGCGGATCCGCTCCAGCGGCAGGTCGAGATGCTGCGCCACAAGCTGGGCATAGGCGGTCTCATGCCCCTGACCGTTCGACTGCGTGCCGATTTTCACGGTCACGCCGCCATCCTTCTCCAGCGTCAGATAGGCCGGCTCGGGCGATCCGCCACCGCAAGCCTCGATATACACGCCGAAGCCGATGCCGCGCAGCCTGCCCGCCTTCTTCGAGGCCTTGAGCCGGGCCGGGAAGCCCTTCCAGTCCGCCTGGTCGAGCGCAGCCTCCAAATGACCGGCAAAATCCCCGGAATCATAGACCCGCCCGGTCGCGGTCTTGTACGGCATCTGTTTCGGCTTGATGAAATTCTGCTTGCGCAGCTTCACCCGGTCGAGGCCCAGTTCGTCGGCGATGTAATCGACAAGCCGCTCGATCGTGTAGGCGGCTTCCGGGCGGCCGGCGCCGCGATAGGCATCGAAGGGCACCGAATTCGAGTAGATCCCGCGGATGCGGGTATAGCCTGCGGGGATATCATAGACGCCGGTCAGCATGGTCGAGCCGATCCAGGGGATATAGGGCCCGAATTGCGAGAGATAAGCGCCCATATTGGCGTCCAGCATCACCCGCATGGCCAGGAACCGGCCCTTCTCGTCCAGCGCCATCTCGGCCCGGGTGAGATTGTCGCGCCCATGCGCGCAGGCGAAGAAATGCTCCGAACGGTCCGAGGTCCATCCGACCGGCGCGTCCAGCACCATCGCCGCATGCAGCGCGAGGGGATATTCGCGATACATGAAACTCTTGGTGCCGAACCCGCCGCCGACATCCGGCGTGACCACGCGCAGGGTGGCCGGGTCCATCCGGAAGATGAACTTGGCGAGGGTATTGCGGATGCCATGCACGCCCTGGCTGCCAAGCGTCACCAGCCAGGTCCCGCCTTTCGCCGGCTCCGCCACGATGGTGCGGGGCTCCATGTAATTGGCGATGATCCGGCTGTTGACGATGTCGAGCCCGATGACGCGCGGCGCCTTGGCGAAGATCGCATCGGTCTTCGCCTGATCGCCAAGCACATGGTCGAAGGCGACGTTGCCCGGTGCCTCGGCATGGACAAGCGGCGCCCCGGCCTGACGGGCTGCTCCGACATCCGAGACGACCGGCGCTTCCTTCCAGCGGATCTCGATGGCTTCGGCCGCGTCCTTGGCCTGTTCGAGCGTCTCGGCCACGATGAAGGCGACGGCCTCCCCGACATGCCGGACCCGGTCCTTCGGCAGGACCGGATAGGACGGCATCGGCGGCATGGAGCCGTCGGTATTCTTGATCGGCGCCTGGCAGGGCAGGTCACCGAGATGCGACACCTCGGCATGCGTCAGGATCAGCCGGACACCCGGCATGGCCCGCGCCGCCGCGAGATCCCCCATCGTGAAGGTGGCGCTGGCGAAGGGCGCCCGCAGCACGAAGCCGTGCAGCTGGCCCTTCGCCCGGTAATCGGTCGCATAATGGCCCTGCCCCGTGAGGAAGCGATGGTCTTCCACGCGCGTGAGCGCCTGGCCCATTCCGAATTTCATTGGACGCATGATTGTGCCTGAAGCGTTGCTGCGGGAGGATTCCCGCCGGTTGCATTCAGGATAATCCGCTGGCCCGGGCTTTCAACCCTGCTCGACCGGCTCTCCGGCGAAAAACCAGTCCTTGAAGCCGCCGCGGTAATGCGCGTCGATGGCCCGTCCCTGCTGATGGGCCAGCATGGCCGCCTGCATCGAGCGGATCCCGGCGGCGCAGGACAAGACCACCCGCTTGCCTTCGGCAGGGGGCAGATCATCGACCGAGAAGCGGGACAGCGGCAGCGACACCGAGCCGGGAATATGCCCGGCCACGAATTCATGCGGCTCGCGCACATCGACCAGCAGGATCGAACCGCTTTCGAGGCCCGCCTTGATCTCGTCGCGCGTCAGGTCTTCCACCATGAAGCTGCCCTCCCGGCCACATCTGTGCCTGCTGCATCTTGGTTATGCGACAGCCCGCCATGCCGATCAACCGGGTCGGGAGGGTGATCAGCTGAGAAGGCGGACAAGCCACAGCGAAAGCGACGGGAAGGCGACGCAGAGCATCAGCCGGACAATATCAACCGCCACGAAGGGCAGCACGCCACGATAGATCTGCGTGATCGGAATGGAGCGGGCAATCGCGGAAATGACGAAGACGTTGAGCCCCACCGGCGGCGCGACCAGCCCGATGCCGACCACGATCAGCACGAGAATGCCGAACCAGATCGCGACCTCGTCGCTCATCATGCCGAAATCGAGGGCCGTGACGATCGGGAAGAAGACCGGCAGGGTCAGCAGGATCATCGCCAGTTCATCCATCACCGCGCCGAGCACGATGTAGAAGGCCAGCAGGGCGATCAGCACGAGATAGGGCGGCAGGCCCCAGGAGGTGATGGTCTCGGCCGCATTGGTCGGGAGCTGCGTCAGCGCAAGGAAGCCGTTGAACACTTCGGCCCCGAGCAGGATCATGAAGATCATGCCGCAGGTCTCGGCAGACTGGCGCAGCGACAGCCCGAATTTCTCGAGCGTCATCGTCCGCCGGATGAGCCCGTCCACCAGCACGGCCACGGCACCGACCGCCGCCGCTTCGGTGGGCGTGAAAATGCCGCCGTAAATGCCACCGACCACCACGACCGCGATCATGATGGAGGACCAGACACCCCCCAGTGCCTTCAGCCGCTCCGGCCAGGGGAGCGGCGCATGGACCGGCATCGCCTCCGGGTTGCGGCGGGCGAGCCACAGGATCACCAGGACATAGAACAGGGCGGCCATCAGCCCGGGAATGAGCGCGGCCATGAACAGCTTGACGATGTTCTGCTCGGTCGAGATCGCATAGACAACGAGGATCACCGAGGGCGGGATCAGGATGCCCAGCGTGCCACCCACCGCGACCGTTCCGGCCGAGATGCCCGGCGCGTAGCCGTCGCGGATCATTTCCGGCAGGGCCGCCCGGCCAAACGTGGCTGTGGTCGCCACCGAGGAACCGCAGATCGCGCCGAAAGCCGTGCAGGAGCCGATTACCGCAATGCCCATGCCGCCGCGCCGGTGGCCGACAAGTGCTGCCATCGCCCGGAACAGGCCGGAGGACAGGCCGGTTTTCTCGGCGAAGGCGCCCATCAGCACAAAAAGCGGGATGACTGACAGCGTGTAGTTCGAGAACAGGTAATAGGGCGTTGTCTTCAGATAATTGAGGAAGACCGGCATCCCCACGAACGAGGCATAGCCCGCCCCGCCCACAACCAGCATGGCGAGGCCAACCGGCATGCGCAGCGCGATCAGGAGGAGCATCCCGGCAAAGCCGAGCAGGGCGATCGCGTTGCCGCTCATGCTGTCACCGTGTGCTGGAAGAAAAAAGCCCGGTCAGGCCGCGCCACAAGGCCAGCCCCGCCAGAAAGAAGCAGAGCGCTGTGCAAGTCCAGACCGCCGGTGCCAGGGGCAAGCCCAGAACCATCGAGCGCGTGCCGGATTGCACCATGCCGAGCGCCCCCTGGCCCAGTTGCCAGGCCATGAGGCCCAGAACCAGCCCGGCCACGATTTCCCAGAGGGAATCGACCCACGCCTTCCAGCGGGGCGACCATTTCTGCGAGGCCGCATCAACGATGACATGCCCTTTCCGCGCCTGGCAGAAGGGCAGGAAACAGAACACCGACACCGCCGTCAGCATCTGCGCGAGTTCGAAATCCCCCGGCACGCCCGCGCCACCCACCCAGCGCGAGCGCAGGGCGATGCTGGTCACGACCATCAGCGCCAGACCGACGGAAAGCAGCCCCCCCGCCATGGCGACAAGGGCCGCAATCCGCCCGATTCGCGAATCGGGCGCGCCGGCCGAAGCCGGCGCTTCCGTTTCGACACTCATGCGCGGGCAGCTTCGGCGATCATGGACTCGGCCGCTGCCAGCAGCTTGCCACCATCGAGGCCCTTGTCCTTCATGCCCTTCAGCCAGGCCTCGCGCACCGGCTCGACCGCCTTGCGCCAGCGGATATTCTCCTCGATGGAGAGCGTGGTAATCGAATTTCCACGCTTGCGGACCATGTCCGAAACCGCCACGGCCTGATCATCCCAGACCTTGCCGGCCATGCGCGCGGCGAACTCGCCGGAATTCTTGTCGAGCACGGCGCGGAGATCAGCCGGCATGGCCTGGTATTTGGGCTTGTTCATCGCCAGCACGAAGGTCGCGACATAGAAGGTCGGCGAGCCGAGAATCTCGAGATGGTTCTTGACCAGCTCATGCACCTTGATCGCCGGCACCACTTCCCACGGCACGACGCAGCCGTCGATGACGCGCTGGGCGAGGCTTTCCGGAACCTGCGGGATCGGCATGCCGACAGCCGTCGCGCCGAGCGCCTTGAGGGCCTCGCCGGCCAGACGGGTCGGGAAGCGGATTTTCAGCCCCGCCAGGTCCTCCATCTTCGCGACCGGCTTGTTGGTGTGGATCAACCCGTGATCATGCGACCAGAAGCAGATCGGATGGACGTCCTTGAACTCGTCCTTGAGATACTGGTCGGCGAATTTCTGCAGCGCGATCGAATTCGGCAGCGCATTCTTGGCCGGAACGAAGGGCAGCTCGAAGGTCTCGATCCCCGGGAAACGGCCCGGCGTGTTGCCCGGCAGCGTCCAGACGAGGTCAGCCACGCCGTCGCGCGCCTGGTCGAAGAGCTGCGGCGGCGCACCGCCGAGCTGCATCGAGGGGAAGATGTCGATCTTGATGCGGCCGTTCGAATCGGCGGCGACCTTGTCGGCCCAGGGCTTCAGGAACCGGGCATGCCCGTTCGAGACCGGGGGCAGGAAGTGATGCATCTTCAGCGTTACTTCGGCGGCATTGGCCCGCGTGACACGAAGAACGGCCGGGGCGGCAACGCCCAGGGCCGCAAGGCGCATGGCCTGACGACGATCAATCATGTCGAATCTCCCTCCCGGAATTGGTTGCATGCGAGACTGACACGCTCGCTTGCCCCGGAATGAAGCCGGAACACGCGCATTAGGCAAGCCCTTTCGACCGCCGATCGGGCATTTGTTCGCATGGCCGGAATCGGCGCCGGCCTCAGACGGGGAGCGATTCACCCTCCCGGGCGAGGCCCGATCCGGGGCGTCGGCGCGCAAGCTCCTGCTCCCGCTGGGACATCAGTTCATCATCATGGACAGGGTTATGGTGAAAGCCGACCAGCCGGGAAACGCCGGCCGCATCGGCAAGCTGCAGGGCCCCCTCGATCGTGGCATGGCCCCAGCCGCGCCGGACCTCCCGCTCTGATTCGGTGAACATCGTGTCATGCACCAGCAGATTGGCACCGCGCGCAAAGGCGACCCACGCGGAATCCGGCTCCTCCGGCTGTTCGAGATCCGTTGCATAGACGAAGGAACGCGCGCCGTCCGCCACCCGGAAGGCGGTGGACCCGCCGGGATGTTCCAAAGGATGCGTGCGGATGTTGAGGGCGCCAGCGTCGAAAGCTGCGCCGGCTGCATGCTGCCGGCAGGCTGCCCGCCCGAGCACCCCGGCAATGCCGGCCGGAAAATACGGCGGGGAGAGGATCGCCGCCACCAGCGCTTCCAGCGCGAGGCCGCCCTCGGGGGCAGCATGGATGCGCAGATCGGTCTCCGCCGGCAGGCTCATGAGCAGGTAGGGCAAGCCCATCACATGGTCATGATGGAAATGGCTGAGCAGGATATCGACCACGCGCGGCGGGTTCACCTCCAGCGCGCGGGCCAGC
This sequence comes from Rhabdaerophilum sp. SD176, assembly GCF_030143245.1. GTDB lineage: Bacteria > Pseudomonadota > Alphaproteobacteria > Rhizobiales > Beijerinckiaceae > Rhabdaerophilum. The sequence continues at coordinate 46,709 of NZ_JARJNS010000010.1, forward strand.
GAGGTGGCGCCGGTTCCGGCATCGAGCACCAGCAGGTGATCGCCGGAACGCAGCGAGAGGCAGGCCGTATGATGGCCGAACCGGCTGAAAGCCATACCGGAGGCGGGGTGCGATCCTCGTGCCCCCCAGACGTCAAGATGCATGTCATGCCCCTGGTTGTTCAGGAGCAGCCATCCTGACGGCAGGCGCCCGGGCCGGCAGTGCGTCAGCGCACAATGGCGGCCGCGATCCGGCCGGGCGCGCTCAATAGGCGTTCTTGGTATTGAGCAGCGAAAGCGGGGTCATCGCCAGGATGTAGAGATCGAGCGGGAGCGACCAGTTCTCGATGTAATAGAGGTCATGCTCGACACGACGCTCGATCTTCTCGAGTGTGTCGGTCTCGCCGCGCCAGCCATTGATCTGCGCCCAACCGGTAATGCCGGGCTTCATGCGATGCCGGGCATAATAGCCGTCGACCACATCCTGGTAGAGCTGGTTGGCGGCCTTGGACTGCGTGGCATGCGGCCGGGGCCCGACCAGCGAGAGTTCGCCCCGCAGCACGTTGATCAGCTGCGGCAATTCGTCGATCGAGGTCTTGCGGATGAACCGCCCCACGCGCGTCACGCGCGGATCATCCTTCGTGACTTGCTTCGCACCGTGGGCATCGGTCCGGTCGGTATACATCGAGCGGAATTTCAGCACGCCGATCATATTGTTGTTGAAGCCGTAGCGCTGCTGGCGGAACAGGATCGGCCCTTTGGATTCGAGCTTCACCGCCAGTGCGACAGCCAGCATCAACGGCGAGAGCACGACCAGCGCGAGCGCCGCCACCACGCGGTCGAACACCGCCTTGAGCGCCGAGTTCCAGTCCGAGAGCGGGCGGTCGAACACGGCAAGGAACGGCACGTCACCAATATACGAATAGGCGCGCTTGGAGAGCTTCAGCCGCGAGGCATGGGCCGCGATCCGCACGTCGATCGGCAATTGCCACAGCTTCCTGACGAGATGGAGGATGCGCTCCTCCGCCGTCGCCGGCAGCGCGATGATGAGCAGATCGACCGATTGCTCGCGGCAATAGGATTCCAGTTCGTCGAAGGTCCCGATCTTGCGGTAGACGTCGACCGCATCAGGCGAGCGTTCGCCGCCACGGTCATCGAAGACGCCGAGAATACGGATGGCCCGGTTGCCAGAGCGCGATAGCCGGCGGATGAGGTCCTCGGCCGGCTTGCCACCACCGACAATCACCGCGCGCCGCGCCAGATCGCCGCGCATTTCCGCATCGGAGATCGCCACCGAGGCCAGCAACCGGAAGAAGACAAGCAGGATCAGGCTGAAGAGCAGCCAGCCCAGCAGCCAAAGGCGCAGCGCCATGATGTCGAAGCCGATCAGGAAGAGCAGCCCCGTCATGACGACGAAGGCCCCGCCCAGGGCATAGATCACGGATTTGATCTGCCTCGGCAGCATCGCCAGCGCGGCGAGCGTGTAGCCCCAGAGCCGCTGGAGGAAATAGACGGTCAACCCTGTCACCGACGCGACGAGAAGGAAAGCCGTTCCGTCGCCGCCGAAACTGGCTGGCAGAAAGGCCATGGCGCTCCAGAGCCCGCAGCCCACAAGGGTCATGATGTCGAAGACCAGCACGAGGCCGATGATCTTCTGCTTGGATGCCCGCCGGATCCAGCCGGCCATGCGGTCCGACAGCGTGGCACCCGGCCTTTCGTGCTCCGTCAAATCCAGCGACATACCCAAACTCCACCTTCTGGGGCGGACGCTATTCGACAACCTTGGCGATTCCGTTAATCGGATAGTTTGAATAGACTGGTATTCGCAATATTTACGATTTGTTTGCCATAATTCTGCCGCCAGTTCGACAAATTTAACTTTTTCTCAATCATGAATTTCCAGTTGCCACAATTTGCCACAATTCAGCCAAGACCTGACTACAAATGGCAAACCTATTGTTACCTGAAAGCTACAGACTCGGCGATGCATTCATCTTACTTGCTGCAGCCAGACTGATTTGTCTTATGGAAGGAGTCCCCATGAAAAAGTTCCTGCTTGCGACGACGCTGCTGGCTGGCGCGATGACCTCGGCCCAGGCGGCTGACCTCGCCACCCGCAAGTCGCCCCCGCCGGCGGCCCTGCCGGTCATGGCGCAATATAACTGGACCGGCTTCTATGCCGGGATCCAGGGCGGCGGCGGCTTCGGTGGCAACAGCCGTCACACCAACGGCGCGGTGCGTTCGGGCCAGATCGAGCTGAGCGGCGGCCTCGTCGGCGTGACGCTCGGCTACAACCACCAGTTCGGTAATTTCGTTGCCGGTATCGAAGGTGACTATGCCTGGTCCAGCCTGAACGGCTCGAGCGGCACGAACTGCGCGGCACCGGGCTGCAAGACCGACATCCGCTCGTTCGGCACGCTGCGTGGCCGTCTCGGCTACTCGTTCGACCGCATCATGCCGTATGTCACCGGCGGTCTCGCCATCGCCGACATCAAGCACTCGGCCGGCGCCTTCTCCGGTTCGGATTTCCGGGCCGGCTGGGCCATCGGTGGTGGTGTCGAAGCGGCACTGACCCGCAACATCTCGGTCAAGGGTGAATACCTCTATTATGATTTCGCCCGCCAGACCTACAATTCGGCCGGCAACCTTGGCGCCAATGCCAACGGCCACATCCTCCGCGCCGGCGTGAACTACAAGTTCTGACCAGGCTTGACCGCGCGAACACAGACCCCGGCTCCGGCCGGGGTTTTTTGTTGCATCCACCCCGAAGGAATTGCCAGAAACAGGTTGAGCCACGATGGATCGAGCCGGCGCCGACAGCCAGATTGGCGCGTTTATTGCTGACCATCCCGGCAGGAGGCCCGCCATGTTTCCGCGTCGCTACGTGCATCTCGTCTATGGTGTCCTGCAATCCGGGCTGACCTCGGGGGTCGCCTCCGGCATTGCCAGCCTGCCCTTCTGGAAGGGGGGTGGCTTCTGGGGCGCCTGGCTCACGGCCTGGGGGATCGCCTGGCTTACCATGCTCCCACTGGTCGTGTTTGCCGCACCGCTGATCCAGAAACTGGCCCATGCGCTGACGCGCGACGCGCCGGCCAAGGAACGGGAGCGCCCATGACCGATTTGAATGGCAGTTGCCGGTGTGGTGCGGTTCGCCTGCAGACCCGTGGATTTCCTTCCCGGGTCGGACTCTGTCATTGCATCGATTGCCGCAAGCATCATGGCTCGCTGTTCCATGCATCGGCAATCTTTCCTGAAGCCGCCGTGACAATCGAGGGGATGACCGGGTCCTATGCCGGCCGGCACTTCTGCACGACCTGCTTTTCGCCGGTCTTTGCCGTGACCGGTGACGAGATCGAAATTCCGCTGGGGACGCTGGACAAGCCGGACGTGTTCGTCCCGACCTATGAACTCTGGACGATCAGGCGGGAATCCTGGCTTCCGCCCTTCGAAGGGATGCGGACCTATTGCCGGGACCGAGAGAACCCGGACCCGCACGAAGGCCCAATCATTTCCGGCCCCGGTCTGCCTCGCCATTCGGAGAGATGATGACGGCGGCACCGGATTGGCGGGGCGCCACCAAAGAAAACGGGCATGGAAGCGGAAAATTTGGTGGGTGATGAAGGGCCCGAACCTGAGCCCCGCTGATTGAGAGTCAGATCTTTTGGACGGAATTTCTATCGAATCTCACCAAACTGGCTCGATTTTAGCTCTTGTACCATCACGAGGTAACGCGCGACGTCGCCCCCGGAAGCGCCTGAAGCCCCTGGCGGGCAATGGGAGCCAGGACTGCGTCGCCGGCCGGTGGGTCGACGGACGGCGCTTCCTCGATCCTGCTCACGGCGTTGCTCATCCCTGCAATCGATCTGGTGCTGCGGGGCCCGAAGGCGGCCTGACACATTGCAACCGTGGATCGGCGCGCGCCGTGGACGCCGATGCGCCCTGTTCAAAGGTAGTCGCGTTGAAGATCGACGGTTGAACGCTGCCCGATATCGTCGAAATGCTGGTCAAGCCATTGGCCCGCGAGTTGACGGCCCATATCGCGCAGCTGGGTCAGGAAGCTCCAGCTCGTATCGAATTTGCTCGCCACCGAGAATTCACGCATGATCTCATCCGAGCGGATGGCGTGCAGGAACAACCGCTTGAGTTTGTGCTGGTGCTCCGGACGGATCCAGTCTTCATCGATCAGCTTGGTCGCGAAGGCGATGGCCCGCAACTCGCGCATCAACGACGAGTTGAAGCTTACCTCGTTGATGCGGTTGAAGATTTCGGATGCCTGTTTCGGCACACCATCCCGGACGATCGGATTGATATGCACAATCAGAATATCCGGGCTCTGTGCATCGTAGATGATCGGGTAGATTGCCGGATTGCCGATATATCCACCATCCCAGAAATGTTCGCCCTCCACCTCGACAGCCTGAAACAGCATGGGCAGGCAGGCGGAAGCCAGAACAGCCTGCGGCGTCAGCATCTCGTTCGTGAAGATTTTCGGCCTGCCGTTACGGACATTGGTTGCGCAAAGCCGCAGGATTGTGGGTGACCCCTGGCGCAGCTCTCCGAAATCCACGGTTTTCGTCAGCACATCCTTCAGCGGATTGAGACCGAACGGATTGAACTGATAAGGCGAGAACAGGTGCGTCACGGATTCAAAGAGCTGGTATCCGAGATTCTCCCGATAGCCCAACGCGCGCAGCCACAGATCGAGCGGAGTCGTCTGGATCGGGCTCGCGTATTTGCCGGTTTCGCTGATCCTCTGCCAGAACAGTTCAAGCTGCTCGCGGGCGCCCGAATTGCCCCCCTTCATCTGCCCGTAGGCATAGACGACAGCATTCATTGCGCCGGCGCTGGTCGCGGACAGGCCTTCGATGACGAGGCGCCCGTCCTCGGCAATGCGGTCGAGAACGCCCCAGCCGAAAGCGCCGTGCGCACCGCCTCCCTGAAGGGCCACATTGATCGTCTTCTGCTGGCCATTCGGCTTGAGCTTGCGGATTTCGGCCATGGCTATGAACCTTTCTTTCTTCAGGGCGCGTTGGTTTCAGGAGGTCTCGCCATCGCAACCTCAGCCCCGGTGATGAGGCGTGCGCCGCGCTCCCAGGTCAGGTAGGACCAGAGCCATTGGCTGGCCACGGAGAAGCGGCTGCGAAATCCGACAAGAAACCAGACATGGGCCACGGACCAGAGCAGCCAGCCGGGAAAGCCGGTCAGCCGGATACGGCCGAAATCCGCAACCGCGAAATTTCGTCCCACCGTCGCGAGCTGCCCGAAATCCCGGTATTCAAACGGCCTCGGGGTCCGACCTCCGAACCGTGAGGCAACCAAAGCACCAACGAATTCTCCGGCCTGCTTCGCTGCCGGAGCGATCCCGGGCAGCATCGTGCCATCCGCCTGCCGGTAGGCTGCGGTATCCCCGATCACGAAAATCCCGGGATGATGCGGAACCGAAAAGTCGTTCCCGACCAGGACACGGCCCGCCCGGTCAACCTCCGCGCCGAGCCAGCGGCCGGCTGCCGAGGCCCGAACCCCGGCGGCCCAGATCACATTGTTCGTGGCAATCACCTCACCCCCGACGACAACCTGGTCAGGCGTGATCTCCGTGACAGCTGTACCGGTCCGGACCTCGACCCCCATGCGTGTCAGGGCACGGGCAGCGGCCGCACTCATCGATTCCCGGAACTGCGGCAACAGGCGCGGTCCGGCCTCGACAAGCAGGACCTGAATGTCCTTCGGTGTGATTGTCCGAAAATCTCGGTCGGCAACATGACGCGCCAGTTCGGCAACCGCACCGGCCAGTTCGACACCGGTCGGACCGCCTCCGACAATCACGAAGGTCAGCAGGGCCTTGCGACGTTTCGGGTCGGATACGATTTCCGCTCGTTCCAGCGCGAAGAGGAGCTTCGCCCGCAGGCGGGTTGCATCGTCGATTGTCTTGATCCCGGGCGCGAGTGCTTCCCACTCGTCCCGGCCGAAATAGGCATGGCGTGCACCAGTCGCGATGATGAGCGTGTCGTAGCCGACCGGCCCCTCCTCCGTTTCGACGAGGCGGGCTCCCGTGTCGATGCCGGTTACTTTTGCCAGAGCCACGCGGACATTGCCCTGGTCGCGCAGGATCGAGCGGATCGGTGCTCCGATATCCGCCGGCGACAGCCCGGCCGTCGCGACCTGGTACAGCAAAGGCTGGAAAAGATGAAAGTTGCGCCGGTCGATCAATGTGACCTGCACGGGGGCGCGGGCCAGCGCGCGCGCTGCCGCAATCCCGCCGAACCCGCCGCCAATGATCACGACGCGTTGTCCGGCCATGCCTGCGGAAGAAAGGGTCCCGGACATCAATGTGCCGTCCATCCGCCGTCCACGGCATAGGCCGCGCCGGTGATCGAGCCGCCGAAAGGCCCGGCGAGGAAGGCGGTCAATTCGCCAATTTCGTCCACCGTCGCGAAGGTCTTGTTCGGCTGGGCCGCGAGCAGCACGTTCCGCACCACGTCCTCGCGCGAGATACCGTGTGCCGCTGCCTGCTCGTCGATCTGACGCTCGACAAGCGGGGTGAGGACATAGCCTGGGCAGATCGCGTTGGCAGTAATGCCGAGCTCCGCCCCTTCCAGCGCAACAACCTTGGTCAGCCCGATCAGCCCGTGCTTGGCAGCGACATAGGCCGACTTGAACGGTGACGCGACGAGGCCATGCGCCGAGGCGATGTTGATGATCCGCCCGAAGCGCCGCGACTTCATCCCGGCAAAGGCGAGCCGGATGGCATGGAAGGCAGCGGACAGGTTGAGGGCGAGGATGGCGTCCCACTTCTCCGGCGGAAAGGACTCGATCGGCGCAACAAGCTGGATCCCGGCATTGTTCACGAGGATATCGATCGAACCGAGCGCCGCTTCGGCATCGTGGATCAGGGTACCCACGCCGTCGGCCTGCATCAGGTTGGCCCCGACAAAGGCCACCCGGACTCCATGGCGCTCGGCGAGCCCGGCGCGGGTGGCCTCGATCTCTTCGGGATTTCCGAGCCCGTTGATCACGATATCGGCCCCCGCACGGGCCAGCGCCTCTGCGATGCCGAGCCCGATCCCGCTGGTGGACCCCGTGACAAGAGCCTTGCGCCCGGAGAGCGGGCTTGTTCTCGACGGCATGTCAGTTCCGGACATTCTGTGCCTCGATCCTCTGGTGAACCCTGCCTGAAAATGCGCCGGGGCCTTGTCGAAGGGAAATACGAAAGCCGGATGGAAACCATAGCGCCGCGCTATGGCCGGCGAGGTTGCGAAGTGCGCTGGCAGTCATTACGAGGAGGGTTGAATGCCTGAGGGCGGGAAGCCAGTTTGCGTCCAGCCGGGGATGCCCATGCCGAATGATCCGCTGACATGCGCCTTGGCCCGTGTCTCCGAGACAATCAATCGCGAGTTTCCGGATGTCGCGGGGGCCTATTCACGGTTCGTCGCGAGACTGAAGCGAGTGGGTGCCGGTCATGCGGCTCCGGCTCCCGGCGCGCTGGCGCCGGACTTTGCCCTGCCGGGGCGCGACGGTGCACTTGTCACGCTGGACAGCCTTGTTGCGGCAGGTCCGCTGGTCCTGAGTTTCTTTCGCGGTGGCTGGTGCGATTACTGCGCGACCGAGCTGGACATACTCGCTCAGCACGTGCCCGCGATCCATGCTGCTGGTGGCACGATTGCCGCCGTGTCTGGCGAGCTGGGTGGCGAAAGCCTGCCGTTCCGGGGAGAAACCCTGCCCTTCCCGATCCTCTCCGATGCGGATCTGGGCGTTGCCATGGCGTATGGATTGCTGGTCAGCCTCGATGCCGAGGTGCAGCAGCTCCATCAGGGATGGGGGATCGATTTCCGTGCCATCTATGGCAATGACAGCCAGTTCCTCGCGATCCCTGCCACATTCGTTCTCGGCCGTGATCGCCGCGTGATCGCCGCCCGGGCCGACCCCGATTTTCGGCAGCGGATGCCGATCGGGGAGATACTGGCAGCGATCGCAGAAGGCACCGCGCCCGTTCCTCCGCACGCGGCCGGGCGCTAGGCCGGAGGTCCCGCCTGGGCGGCCGCCGGGCGCTTCATCGCAGCGATCGCCGCTGCAGGATCATCCGGTTCCTCGCGCTCGGCCGAATTCTCGATGATGACGGAATTCTTGGCGAACTCGATCCCCTTCTCCTGGAAGACCCGGATGATGCGCTTGATCGCTTCGCGTTGGACATAGGTCGGCTTGCCCGGCCTGACCGTGAACTTGAACCGGATAAGCAAGGCGTTGTCGAGAATGTCCGCTACACCCTGCATCTTGAGCGGAAGGATGAATTCCTTGCCGTATTCCGGGTCTTCGAGCAACTCGAGCCCGATCGCCTTGACGGTCTTGCGAACCTTGTCGATCTCGATGTCGCGCGAGAGCCGAAGGTTGAATTTCATGGTGATCCAGTCACGGCTGTAATTGGTGATCGACCCGAGCTGCCCAAACGGGACCGTGTGGACGAAACCGTTATGATGCCTCAGCTGCACCGACCGGACCGAAATCCGCTCGACGGCGCCCTTCAATCGTCCTGCTTCGATGTATTCACCGAGGCGGAAGGCATCGTCGATCATGAAAAAGATGCCTGCGACCACATCGCGGACCAGGGATTGCGAGCCGAAGCTGACGGCGAGGCCGAGGATGCCGGCGCCGGCGAGGATCGGCGTGATGTCGATGCCCAGCTGGGACAATGCGGAGAGGGCGGTGACCCCCAGCACGAAGACCCCGATCAGCCCCTGGAAGATCGGCACGATTGTTTCGAGCCTGGAAGCGGGGGCCAGGCCGTCATCATCGCCGCCGGGCTTGTGGATCTTGGCATTGGCCGCATAGCGCGTCCGCGTCCAGGCGCTGAGCCCTTCGAAGATCACGTAGCCGATGCCGAGCGTCAGGAGTGCCGCTGCGAGCCGGCCGCGCATCATCGACATACGACCCTCGCCGAAGATGTCCGGGACGACTTCAACCAGCCAACCCGAACAGACCAGCAAGGCCGCGGCACCGATTCCAAACCAGATCACGCGGCGCAGGGGTTGCCCGTAATTCTGCCAGAACGAATTGACTGGCCGATTCTCGCTTGCAGGCGCTTCGTCGTCCTCTGACGCAGAAATCCGGTCCGGACCAGGCGGGTCCAAGCGGCTGGAGCGAATGGCGTAGGCAATCACGCGGTCAAGCAGAAAGCCGCCAACGCTCACGGCAGCCAGGCGGATCATCAGGAAGTAAAAGGGAAAGTCGAGCGCGACAACGCCATAGCTCCAGGCCAGCCAGAACAGGATCGCCAGCGTTGTTGCGGCAGAACGGATCCGGATATCGGCCGTCATTGTCCGGGAATAGCGGATTGCAGCCAGATAGCCGAGGCTGGCAACAATCGATCCGATGATCAGGGCCATGGCCTGCCCGGCCGGCCAGCTCATCCCGGCTTCAAGCCAGACCGGAATCAATGTCGGAAACGAAATGCCGGCCAGCACGCCCGCAATGGCAAACGGGGCTGCAGCCCGGATCTGGCTGTCATCGGCCTCGACCAGACGCAATTGCGGTTCTCCCGGCCGGAACAGGGCAGAGGGAACGATGAGAACAATCCCCAGCAACAAGGCCAGATCGATGAGGGATCGGAGGAGCGACGCAACAAGCCCGGCTCCCGAGGCGATCAGTTCGGCGCCAGCGAGAGCGGTGACGGCAAGGGCCAGCGCGCCGGCAACGTCAACAAGAAACCGGCGGATCACTCTCGAAGCCGGGTTCAGGGATGAAGCGGGGTCAAACCAGCGGAGCGCGGCCGCGCGGACGAGCCGCGCCGTCAACGCCATGGCTGCCAGGACCCCGATCACGGAAAGGAGGCCGGTCCAAAGCGGGTGGCCCCGGTCTGCGGCGAAGGCGAAGCCAGCCTTGACAAGTTCGCTACCGATGGTCGGCATGGCCACCAGGATGGGCCAGAACAGCTCCTGGATACGGCTGTAGATGTCATGAAGGGCCGGAACCAGCCCCATGCCGCCGGATGGCCGACTTCCCTCGGCGGCCAGCGCAGGGCCTACCGCAAGCAGAAGGGCGACCCAAACCGATGGACCATACGGCCAGAATCGATGCCATTGCTTCGCATCCATGTCATTTGCCTTCCAGCATCGTGATCGGCTGCCAATCGGCAGGGACGCCATTGGCCTGCAGCCTGTTGCATATCGCCCGAAGCCGTTGCCCGGGCCCATCGGTGGGACAGGTGCGTTCCAGTTCGCTCAGGTGCTCCAAGGCTCTGTCGAAGTCGGCCCGACGATAGGCGTCAAGCGCCTGGCCATAAATGTCCATCCATGGGGCGTGAGCGTCGCATAGCTCGACCAATGTCACATCACCCTGCCGTCCATAGACCCGCACCGAGTCGACCTCGCGGAGTGCAAAGGTGCCCTCGATGCGATCAGCGGTCTCCTGTCCGATCAGGATTGTCGTTCCGTACATCTTGTTGATGCCCTCCAGGCGACTGGCCAGATTCACAACATCGCCCAGCGCCGTATAGTTCAGCCTTACCGATGATCCCACATTGCCGACAATGGCGTTGCCCGATTGCAGGCCAATCCGGACACTCAAAGGTGCGAACCGGGCATCGGCTTTCCTGAGGGCATCGAACTGTCGCATAATCCGCAGCGCGGCATCGCAGGCATCCCGCGCATGGTCCGGGTTCGAGGCTGGCGCTCCCCAGAAGGCCATGATCGCATCCCCGATGAACTTGTCGACGGTCCCGCCCGTTGCAGCAACTTCCTTCGAGGCAAGTTCGAGGAAGGCGCTCACGATCGGGACGGCGTCATCCCCGAGGACTTCCGTCAACCGGGTAAAACCCGCCAGATCGGCGAACAGCACCGTGATTTCCCGCTGCGTGCCACCGGGTTCAGCCCGCATGCCTTCACGGATCAGGTTGCGGACAAGTTCGGTCGGGATGAACTTGGCGAAATCCGCGAGCCCGTGGCTCATCCGCACAATGGCTGCCGAAAGGCGGTCGATCTCGCGCAAGGGCGATCGACGCCGGGGGACGGCCTCGAGGGCGAAGGTCTCGACCAGCGCCAGGTCTTCGACGACCCGCTCCATCGGGCGTGCGATGGCAAACCGCGTGGCCAGCGAGGCAACAACCCCGATCACGAGGACGAAGGCAAAAAGTCCCAGTGTCACGCGCGACAGCATCTGCGTGATCTCGCCAAGGAAATCGGCCTCCGGCACGATAACGGCCAGTTGCCAGTTCCGGAAGTGAAGGGGAGACAGCGAAACCGCATAGGCCCCGCTGCCGAGGACAAGCCGGCGATGTTCCGTTACATCCTTGGCTTCGGCGGCCCGTGCCGCGACGATCTGTCCGAGCGCCCGTTCCACCTCGCTGTGGCTTCCGTCCGGCGTGCCCCCGCTTTGCGAACGGACGAGCAGGTCGCCATCGGGTGCCAGGACGGCAAGCCGCCCGGTCCGGGAGACCGGAATGTCGGCAAGTAAGCCGGCGAACCGTTCGAAGGTCAGAAGGAAAGCCAGCACGCCCTGCGGCACGTTCCGCACATAGGCAACCGCATTCCCGGCCGGCGGGCCATCCGACGGGACAGAGAGCCAACCCGGTTCCGCCTTTGCCCGCGCGAGGCGGAGCCAGGGCGATTCTGTCGCCATGCGTGGCTCGGCCGAACCAACCGGTTCCGCCATGTCACTCCGCTGGCCGCCGGGCGCGATCCGGATATGGCCGATCGGGACATCCCTCTGATCCCGCTCCAGGATCGAGACAGCCCCGTCGGGATGATGGCTGAAGATCGCCGAAGTGCCATCCTTCCGGACCAGCAGCAACGACCCGGCCACCTTGTTCCCGCGCATCGCCGCAAGGATGAGGTTTTCCTGCACGGCTGGCGCAGGCTCGGCATCCAGCGCCACCCCAACCAGCCTTGCGGCGGCTTCGGTGGCCTCAACCCGATCCCACCAGGCCTTCCGCGCCGCTTCCGCGATCTGCTGTTCAAGCGCGCCGAGGAGATCCCGGCTGACGATCCCGGCGGTTCGGGACCATGTGACATGCACAAGGACCCCGCAAAGCATCACGCTGGCCGCAATGGCAAGGAAGATCGCCAGACCAAAGCCCAGCTGGAATCGCTTCATCCGGGCCCCTCCATCATGTGCGTTCGAGATAACATTTCACCGCCCGGTTGCCCGGACGGCGAAATGCCCGTTTTCGGCGACGACCGATTCAGGCCCGCTTCAATCCATCGTATCGCGATACTCAGGTGGAATGACATCCGCCGAAATGAGTACCGTTGGCACATTGCCCTTGTTTTCCCACCAGTGTCCCTGGAAATCTCCGAATTCCGGTGTGTGCTGGTTGGCCTTGTGATGGATGGGCACCGAACAGAAGCTGCTGTGTTCCCAGATTTCACCCGAAATGATGTAGACAATCGAAGGCCTGTCATCGTGGTAATGGGTCGGCACGAAGCCGCCGGGCTGGATGGTCAGCCGGCGCATCCGCAGCAGGAGATCGCCGACCTTGCGCCAGCCCTCCAGCTTGATCTCCGCAAGCGTTTCGCGCTTGAGATGTTTTTCGGGGATGTCGTCCAGCTTTCGCGGCTGCTTCAGCACCTTGTCTGCCGGGCAGCCATCAGCCCGAACGGCAGTCGCGGTCGCGCTGATCCCGATTGCAAGCGCAAGTCCAACGATCCGGGTAAGGGTCAAAACCATCGCAATGTCTCCAGCTTGACTGCCGGCCCAACCCAGCAGCGAGGCACAGGATCGAACCCCTTCGATCGAAATGGAAATGCCGGCTGTCTAACGGTTCGATAGCTGTTTGGCATGAGTGTTCGCACGGGGAGCATAGCCGAGCGCTATCAAAACCAGACCATCTTGGCATGCCCCCGGGCGCTCGCATTCTGGCATTGTGGTCACCACGGAAACCGCCGTGACGGACCTGCGAGGGAGACTGCCGATGGATCGTCGTCTTGTTGTGCTGGGCCTTGGTGCCCTTGCTCTGCCAGAGGCCCAGGCCTCGCCGGCAACAGCTTCCGAATCGGCGGTGAAAGCGCTCTATGCACGGTTCGTGGACGCACAGAACCGGCGCGATACCGCCGCCGTCCGGGTGCTGCTGCTCGATTCGCCGCGGTTCCTCTGGGTCAGCGACGGCAAGCCGTTCTGGGGACCAGAAACGATGATCGAACGCATGAGCGCCTTCCAGAAGGCCGAGATCTGGGAGGTCACCCCGGCTTTGGACCGCGCGCGCGTGATCGACGTTGCCCCCGACGCGGCCTTCTTGTTCCAGCCGCTGACCCTGAGACTGGGCCCGAAAGGCAATCCGAATTCGATCGACTTCCTCGTCAATGTCCTGACCGTGCGACAAAGCGGGGAATGGCGGATCGCGGCACTCTTCACGACCGAAGAAAACCCGAAATGAGGCTCCCATGACCGGAACGCTCATGCCTTCGCCATCGCGACCGGCTGTCGACCCGCGCGTCATTGCCACGCGAGGGCACGGCTTTGTCATCGCCGCAACGGCCTTCCTGACGCTGGTCGATCTCTTCGCGGTGCAGTCGGTTCTGCCGAACCTGGCCATCCGGTATGCCGTCAGCCCGTCCGAGATTGCCGTCGCGGCGAATGCCTGCACGCTTGGCATGGCGTTGGCCAGTCTCGCGACGGCGATCTGGGGCGGCGGCATCAACCGGCGCTTCGGCATCACCGCCAGCCTGACCCTGCTGGCCCTGCCAACCGCCGCCCTGGCCATTGCTCCGGATCTGCTGGTCTTCACCGCGCTGCGGGTCATCCAGGGCGCGCTTATGGCCTCGGCCTTCACTTTGATGCTTGCGCATCTTGGCGAGCATTTCTGCCCTGTATCGCGCCCGATTGCCTTCGCTGCTTTCGTCACCGGGAATGTGCTGAGCAATTTCATCGGCCGCATCGTCTCGGCCAATGTGGCGGATCTTTATGGCATCCCGATCACCTTCCTCGCCTTTGCCGGCCTGAATCTCGCCGGTGCGGCTCTTGTCTGGCATACGGTCCGGCATGAAACCGGGACAGGCGGGGAAGCGGAGCCCGCTCCAGCCGGGGCCTGGCGCCGGCATTTGGCCCAACCCGCCCTCCGCGCGGCCTTTCTGGTCGGCTTCCTGATCCTGTTCGCCTTCATCGGTGTCTTCAGTTTCGTGAATTTTGTCCTGAGCCGCCCGCCGATCAGCCTGTCGACCATGGCAATTGGCTGGATTTACCTCGTCTTCCTGCCGGCCTTGCCGACCACGCTGATGATGGGGCGCCTGATCGCGCGCTTCGGTGCGCGCCGGTCCATCCAGGGCATGCTGCTCCTGGCTCTGCTTGGATTGCCTCTGCTGGCGCTGGCGGATCTCCGGGCCATGCTGGGCGGTCTCGTCCTCGTCGCAATCGGCACCTTCGCTGCGCAGGCCGGGGCAACGGGCTTCGTGTCGTCCGCCGCTACGGAGGCCAAGAGCACCGCCAGCGGGCTCTATCTGGCTTCCTATTTCTCGGGCGGAATCGTCGGCAGCTGGATCCTCGGCATCGTATTCGACCGGATGGGCTGGCATGCCTGCCTCATCGCGATCGCCCTGGCCCTGGCTTGCGCGGGCCTCGTCACTCGCCAGTTCGCGCCCCGCACCGCATCCACCGCCTGACAGGTCCATCTTGATCTTTCTCGCGAATTCTTGATCGGCCATTCATCGCTGGGGGTGGTACCACGTGTCTCCATCAAATGCGGTCGTTTACACGCATCAATCGGCGACGAGTCGGTCGGCAGGCCCAGCCGGATTTGCGGCCGTTGCGATGGGAGCGACAGGACAGGAGTGCATGCCCGATGGAAATGCATCAGATTCGCTATTTCCTGGCCGTGGCAGAGACGCTGAATTTCACCCGTGCAGCTGAGCGCAGCCACGTTGCCCAGCCCTCATTGACGCGGGCGATCCAGAAACTGGAGGAGGAACTCGGCGGACCTCTCCTTCATCGCGAGCGCGGAAACACGCACCTGACCGAGCTTGGCCATCGATTGCTGCCCCACCTCCGCTCGACCTATGAGGCGGCGCAATCAGCCAAGGCGCTCGCGCGGCAATTAAGCCTGGGAGAGCGGGCTCCGCTTCGGCTCGGCATTGCGAACTCGCTCGAGACGGCGCGGTTCCGGGGCCTGCTCGATCAGGTCCAGATGCAGGTGAACGGTATTGAACTGGCCATGCGGAAGGCCTCCGGGGACATTCTGCTCGAACAGGCTGTGATCGGGGCGATGGATGTGATCTTCCTTTCCCGACGGGAGCAATTTCCGGATCGCGTGCGCAGCTGGACGATTTTTTGTGAGGCCTGGATGGTCCTCATTCCGGAACGGCACATGCTTGCCCAGCAAACGGAGATCCATCCCGATGACTTCGAGGGGCAGGATCTGATCGACCAAATCACGTGCTCCGATCGCGCTGCATTCCTGGAGATTCTCGAGCAACAGGGGATCCGCGTCAGACCAAGGCACACGGTTGACTGCATCGAGGATCTGCAACAGCTCGTTGCCATGGGCCTCGGGCTCGGGATTGTCGGGCAGCATGTGCAGCCCATCCCCGGCGTGGTCGCAAGGCCGCTTTGCCACGGAAGCTTCCAGCGTGAGGTGGTCGTGGCCATTGTGGCCGGCCGGCAGTTCAATCGCGCAACGGAGCTTTGCGTCCGTCTGGCCCGGATGCACGGAGCTTCCTGATCGGAACCGCCATTCCTGATGATCCGACTGGAAAGCGATCCTGTCAGGCCTTGACGATATGATCACCTGTCAATCCGCGCGAAGCCATCGCATTGCGCGTGTCGACGACCAATGCGGCCGATGTCGCAATCATCGCATAGTCGATGGCGTCGTGATCGGTCGCAATCAGGACAGCGTCTGCCTCCGCGATCGTTTCGGCCTGCAATGGCACGGACATCATGCCGGCCAGCGCGGCATGCTCCCGCGTGGGCGGGATGACCGGGACAAGCGGGTCGTGATAACGGACCACCGCGTCTCGCCGTGCCAGCAATTCCAGCAGAACCAGTGCGGGACTTTCGCGCATGTCGTCGATGTTCTTCTTGTAGGCGGCTCCGATGATCAGGATGCTGGCACCCTTGAGGCCGCGACCGGAGCGCCGATCCAGCGCTTCCGCCAATCGGTTCACGACATGCTGCGGCATTGCCGTGTTGATCTCGCCGGCCAGTTCGATGAAGCGCGTCACAATGCCGAACTCGCGTGCACGCCAGCTCAGATAGAACGGATCGATCGGAATACAGTGCCCCCCGAGCCCTGGCCCGGGATAGAAGGGCATGAAGCCGAACGGTTTGGTCTTCGCGGCATGGATGACGTCCCAGACATCGATCGACATGGCATCGAAGACGACCTTCAATTCGTTTACCAGCGCGATATTGACCGATCGGAAGATGTTTTCCGTGAGCTTGACGGCCTCGGCGACCGCCGGGGAGGAAACCTCGACAACCTCCACCACCAATGCACGGTAAAGCGCTGCGGCGAGCTGCAAGGCCTCCGGCCCATCACCGCCAACAACTTTCGGGATATTGGCGGTGCTGAACCGCGCGTTTCCCGGGTCCTCGCGCTCGGGTGAAAAGGCAAGAAAGAAATCTGACGCAACCGACAGCCCAGACCTTTCGAGGATTGGCCGAACAACCTCTGTTGTCGTGCCGGGCCAGGTCGTCGATTCCAGCACGATCAGTTGCCCGCGGCGAAGGCGCGCCGCGATTGCCTCAACAGTTCGCACGACGTAGGTGAGATCCGGATCCTTGTTTCGCGTCAGCGGTGTCGGCACCGCGATCAGGATCGCATCCGGCTCGTTCAGGCGATCAAGATCGCTTGTTGCTACAAAACGACCGCTTCTGATCGCGGCTTCCATCCGTGAATCCGGAATATGCGTGAACATTGCCCGGCCGGAATTGAGCTGCTCAACACGCTGCCGGTTGATATCGAAGCCGAGAACCGTGAGGCCGGCTTCGGCCGCCGCAAGCGCCAGTGGCACGCCGACATAACCGAGACCAACAACCCCCACGGTGAAATCGCGCCGCTCGATCTTCGAAAGCAGGCTTTCAACCAGAGAAGGGTTCGTCATCACGCTGCCTTTGTTGCTCCGAACGCCTCCGGGCATTCAGGCCGCCAGTCGCTGTCCTGCCATGCCCTGACGTTCAGACCAAGAGGGTCAATTGCTCTTTTGTGCTGCAGCCATTGATGCGCACAGCGCCTGCGAGGCCACGTCGATGCAGGACCCGGAGCGCCGGAAATTGTCGTAATAGAGCGTCCACTTGTCAGGCCGCCCTGCGCGGTAGGGTCCGAACTTGAAATACTGGGTCTTGTCGAGGCCCGGACCGCGGTGGCCAATGGCACCTTCGACCGTTGCCACCCATTTGCCATTCGCGGCGATCTCGATCCGGCCGTTTCCGGCCGGGTCCGGCTTGACCATGAAAACATAGTCGATCCACCCACTCGACGCTTTCGGCCATTCGCCGCCCCTAGAAATCGTCCGGATGTTGGTTGCACATCCCGGCAGCTCCTGTGCCGCAACCTCCAGTCCAGCCTCCATCGCCACCGTTGCACGCACCTGCCTGTGAGCGTCGGGCGCGGCGGCGGGGGATTCATGTTCGAGGCAACGGTTCAATCTCGGCGACACGCCTTTGGGGGCGTACGTGGCTTCATCGCTGACGACCGTCGCGATCAATCGCCCCCTCGACAGGCGCAACGCAAGGAAAGGCGAATAATTTCCATCGGCCCCTTTCAAGATTTCGCGCTTCCATTGCGCCATGACAAGACGATGGTCTTCCTGCGGGATGGGATCTCCGAGCCGAAACGAAAAGGCGTACCAAAGCGGCCGGTCATAGGGCGCCAGAATGTCCGGCTTTTCCCAGACCTCCGCACGTTCCGAGCATTCGGTGCCGGAAACGGCACAGCTGGGCACGACCGAGAGTTCCAAGGCCTGCTTTCCGCTTTTCACGACATCGCTCTGAAAGCGGACAACTCCCTTCGCCTGTTCTTTGTTCATTTTGTAAAACAGGCCACTGTCTTTGGAAAAATCATTAAATTCAAAGTTATCAGACAGCAAAGACTGCCATTTTTCTTGGGCATGAGCGCCAAAAACGGCCAACGACAACATGGCGATCACGGAAAAAAGTCTCACTGGCATCGATCCCTCGATCTGTCTGTTGCGTCTATCTGCTCATACGCTCACCCATTTTACACGGGATCGTGACAGAATCCCATGGCGAGCGCAGTTGACTTTATTCCATGCATATTGCCATTTTTTTGCAACGTATAGGGGGTCGTTCCGCGTGGAGCGTGCATTTTTCGCCTACGTTTGGCAGCACAGCCGCAAGGAACAAGTGATTGTTTTGTTGCTTGTTGCCTTGTCTTTGCCGACATACTGGCTGTCGCTCGATCTGCCGAAGCAGATTGTCAATGACGCGATACAGGGCAAGGCGTTCGCGGCTGGCGTCGAAGAAATTGTGGCTTTGCGCTGGACTATTCAGCTTCCCGCCTTTCTGGGAGGGCAGACGCTTGCAGTTTTCGAAGGGGTGACTGCAAACCAGGTCCAGTATCTCTATCTTCTCAGTTTTGCCTTCCTGTTTTTCACATTGGTCAATGGTGGATTCAAGTATTTCATAAATATCCGAAAGGGTGTGCTTGGCGAAAGATTGCTCAGGCGTTTGCGGTTTGACCTGTTTTCGCGCGTCATGCGTTTCAAGCCCGAAGCGTTGCGAACAACAAAATCTGCCGAAATTTCAAGCATGATCAAAGACGAGGTCGAACCCATCGGCGGGTTTTTCGGAGACTCGTTCATCACGCCAGTATTTCTGGCCACCCAGGCCTTGACGGCTCTGTTATTCATTTTCATGCAGGACTTCCTGCTGGGCTTTCTGACGGCGTGTATCCTTGCCGTCCAGGCCTTGATCATTCCGCGGTTGCGTAGAGAGCAGCTTCGACTGGGGCGCTTGCGGCAGCTTGAATCGCGCAAGCTCGCCGGCCGGGTCAGCGAGATGGTCGATTCAGCCACACTTTTCCGGAATCATGGCGTCATCCCTTTCTATGCTGCCGAGATCGGAGACCGGCTTGGCCTGCTTTTCCGCATTCGGTTTGACCTTTACCGGCGCAAATTCTCGGTAAAGTATCTCAACAATCTGCTGGCCCAGGTGACACCGTTCCTGTTCTACACATTGGGGGGCTACCTCGCCCTCAATGGGAAACTGGATATCGGCCAGCTCGTCGCGGTCATCGCCGCCTATCGTGACCTGCCCACACCGGTCAAGGAACTGATTGACTGGGATCAGCAGCGTGCCGATGCGATCGTCAAGTTCGAACAGGTCATCAAGGCCTTCTCGCGCGACCTGCTGCCGGAGGAAACGCCGCGTGAAGAGGTACAGGCGGTCCTGACGGATGGGAAGGGACCCATCCGCCTTTCGGGCCTGCGCTACATCGACCGACGCGGTACCCTGCTTCTGGATCAGCTGACCACGACGATCGACCGTCCTGTCCATCTGGCGTTGGTGGGCCCGCCAAGCAGCGGCAGCCTTGTCCTGCCCAAAGTCCTCGGCGGCCAGGTCTCTGATTTCACAGGTGGCATCTGGATTGGTGACCGGATGCTCGGGCCGCTCACCGAGCCGACGACAAGCCATATCTCCTATCAGGGCAGTGATCC
The DNA here is from genome assembly GCF_030143245.1 of Rhabdaerophilum sp. SD176. Lineage (GTDB taxonomy): Bacteria > Pseudomonadota > Alphaproteobacteria > Rhizobiales > Beijerinckiaceae > Rhabdaerophilum. The sequence continues at coordinate 66,282 of NZ_JARJNS010000010.1, forward strand.
GGCCATTCTGTCCGGAACCATCCGCGAAAACATCGTCCTCGGAGCACGCCGCGGCACGGCGCCCCCGAACAATGCCCTTCGTTCTCTCGACGAGCACGAGCAAAGAGAGGCGATCCGCACCGGCAATCCGGGCTATTCCGCCGCGCAGGACTGGTTCGATTATGGCCGGCTCGGCATCGACGGACCGGCACAACTCGACATGCTTGTCGTCGAAGCTCTGAAGGTTGTCGGCGGCTTCGACAGTGTTTTCCTGGCAGGCCTGCGGGGGCCTGTCGGCGACAATGTCGAGCCGGATATGTGTGTCCGGCTGGTCGATGCGCGAATGGCCCTTCAGGATCGGCTCGAGAGTTTGGGCCTCGCGCCGCTGGTCGAGGTCTTCGAGGCGAGCCGGTACAATTCGCTGGCAACGATCCGGGAGAACCTGCTGTTCGGTTCGCCCGTCGGACCGCGGTTCAGCGAGGAAAACCTGGTGCGGGACCCCTATGTCCGTTCCGTTCTCTCGGCCGAGTCCCTGGCCGAGCCTCTGGTGTTGATCGGCCTCAAGATCGCCGAAACGGTGCTTGATGTCATGGCATCTATCCGCCCGGGCAGCGCGTTGCTGGATCGCTACGCCGCGTTTGACCTCTCGGATCCAGAAGCTCTCCAACGGGATTGCGAGGAGATCCGGCTGCGCGGGTTCTCGGCGGCCAGCCATGGCGCTCGGCAGAACCTGACGAGGCTGGCCATGAACTATGTCGAGCCGAAGCATCGCCTCGGGCTGATCGATGAAGCATTCCGGGCCCGCCTCCTGCGCGCCCGGATCAGTTTCAGGATGTTCCTGTCAACCGCGGCCCAAGGCTCGATCAGTTTCTATGACCGGGGCTCGGTGATTCCGGCCATGTCAATCGAAGACAACCTGCTCTTCGGACGCATTGGCACGCATATCGCTGGTGCATGCGAACGGCTCGAGGCGACCCTTCAGACCATTCTGGAGGAGAGCGGACTGGACCGGTTTGTGGTGCAGCAGGGCCTTGGCCGGGAGGTCGGACCGGGTGGCCGCCTGTTGACCCCCGAGCAGCGAGCAACCATCGCCCTGGCGCGGAGCATCCTCGTCAAGCCCGATATCCTTGTGCTCGACCAGGCATTTTCTGCGTTCACGCCACGTGATGCCGCGCAGATCCGACAAAACATCCTTCGGAATTCCAGCGGCCGGACGCTGATTGTCACGCTTGGGGATGACGAACCTCTTGACGGGTTCGAGCGCGCCCTTGTCTTTGAAGGCCCGCGGGTCGTTGCCGACAAGCGCCTGCCCGAAACCGAGCAAGGTGGAGGCCTGAAGGATAATCAGGCAGCCGAATAGGGAGATGCGGTCTATGTCCATTGATGACGAGGTATCACAACTCCAACGCTCGCCGATCTTCGCGAATGTCGAGCGTTCCCGGCTGAAATTGCTGGCACTCAACGCAGAGTCTGCGCTCTTTTCTGCCGGTGATGCGATCATCCAGATGGGTGGGCCCCCAGATGCGATTTATGTCGTGCTGACGGGAAAGGTCGGGATTCCCAACGGAGACATCGAAATCGGCCATCTCGTCGGTCTGGTCGGTGGTCTTCTGCGGCGGCCGCATGCGGTCAGCGTCCATGCACAGACCGCTGTCCACGCGCTTCGTTTGCCCATTTCAGTTTTCATGGAACTGATGGAGCATTGCCCGCAGACCGCTCTGGCCGTGATGCGTGAACTGGCCCGCCGGCTGAACGATGCCATGCGCGTGGCACTCGCCGTCGAGGTGACATCATGACAAACGTTGACCTTGCCGACCGGAAACACGGCACCGAGCGGCTCCCGAGATGGGGCCGGCTGCGCCACCTGCCCTGGCTCCGCATGCTGCGCATGACGTCCGGCATGGTCATTTTCGTATTCCTGACGATGCACCTCGCCAACCATGCGGTCGGCATCTTCGGTTTCGATCTTCTCAATCAAGCCCAGACGCTGCGATGGGCCATATGGATGAATCCGGTCGGCGTCGGTCTGCTCTACACAGCCTTTGCCGTGCATATCGCGCTCGGGTTGCTGCGGCTCGTCAACCGGCGCACGCTTCGGATCCCTTTTGATGAGGCGCTGCAGATTCTCTCGGGGCTTGTCATTCCACTCCTGCTGCTGCCCCACATCATCGAAACGCGCATTGCCGGGACGTGGTTCGGAGCCAGCGGCTATTACGGCCCCGTGCTCAAGGACCTATGGCCTTCAAAGGCCGTCTGGCAGACCGTGCTGGTCCTGATCGCGTGGGGTCATGGCGTGCTCGGCATTCACCTGGCATTTCGGCACAGGCCCTGGTACCAGCGCCTGCTGCCCGTCGGGATCGTCGTCGCCATAGCCCTGCCGCTGCTCGCTATTGCAGGATTTGTTACCGCAGGGCGCGAGGTGCTGATCTATATCAAGTCGATCGGCATGTCTCCTGAGACACACGCGCAGATGGCGCCGCTCCAGATGATCAGTACGACTGCCTATGCGGGGCTGGCCATCTTGTTTGCAGGCCTCGCCGCAAGCCTCAATTTCCAGTTCCTGCGCCGGAAGCTGGGCCGCAGGTTCACCTTTACCTTCAGGGGAAGAGGGCCGGTCAAGGTCCCGCAGGGTTCTTCGGTGCTCGAAGCCAGCCATATGCACGGCATTCCGCATCCGAGTGTCTGCCGGGGAAAGGGGCGATGCTCGACCTGCCGGATCCAGATCCTGTCGGATCTTTCCGAACTGCCGGAACCGACATCGGCCGAGCGCCTTACGCTCGACAAGATCGGTGCTCCGCCGAATGTCCGCTTGGCGTGCCAGCTCCGGCCGAAGGGTGACATCACGGTCCGCATCCTCCTGCCAGTCCTCGGCGAGGGGCGAGATGTCGAGACATCCGACGAAGCCGAGCGTTGGGCCGTCGAACGGGTGGCAACCGTGCTCGTTCTCGATATTCGCGCATTTGAAGTGCTTGTGAATTCTCAACTACCCTATGAACTCTCGGCATTGGTCAACCGCTTTTCGATCGAAATGCAACAAGCTGTCCAAAACCACGGTGGTATGGTCGCATCGTTCTACGGCGATGGCCTGATTGCGATCTTTGATGCCGCTGACAGGCCCGAGCTTGGCGCCCGGCGAGCCATCGACTGCGCGCGTGACATGGCGCGTGTGCTCAAGATCTTGAACAAGGAAATGGGCGGAGCACTGCCTATCCCCATCCGTGCTGGTATTGGCATCCACACAGGAAAGGTTACGTTAGCACGCATAGGTGATACGGAAAAAAATTCAATTGTCATGGCTTTTGGAAATACCGTCAATATTGCCGATGCACTTCAGCGGGCGACGAAAACCATGCTTGCGGATTGTATTGTTTCGGCTGATACGCTTTTGAATATCTCGGCAGACGTTTCAAGCTTGCGCCGGTTAGACATCGATGTCGACCGGATTGACGAAACGATCGTCGCCTATGCCCTCACCGATTGGCGCCTGGTGCGCGCCCGTTCCCGCTCAAACCGCGAAGTTGAGATGCAGGATCAAGGACCATGACCCATGAGGGCAAACACGATCTGCTGAGAATTGAAGATCTCCGCATCGCTTTCCAGATGCAGGATCACCTGAACGAGGTTGTGAAGGGCGTGTCCCTGCGCGTGCCGATGGGCAAGACCGTTGCCCTGGTCGGTGAATCCGGCTCGGGCAAGACGGTGATTTCGCAGGCCGTCATGGGCTTGCTCTCGCGCAAGGGGATCATCACAGGGGGGCGCATCCTGTTCCGAGATCCCAAGCAGCCGGATAAAGAAATCGACCTGACACAGATCCCGCGGGATGGCCGGGTTTACCAGTCCCTGCGTGGCGGCCGCATGGGCATGATTTTCCAGGAACCCATGTCCTCGCTGTCTCCGGTGCATTCCATTGGCAATCAGGTCGAGGAGGCCCTGACGCTGCATCATGGCGTCCGGGGCAAGGCTGCGCGCGAGGCCACGGAGCGGATGTTCAGCCTCGTCGGTTTCCGGGACGCGGCTTGGGCCTATGATCGCTATCCGTTCGAGCTTTCAGGGGGCCTCAGGCAAAGGGCCATGCTGGCCATGGCACTGATCTGCCGGCCGGCCCTGCTGATTGCGGATGAGCCGACTACGGCGCTGGACATGACCATCCAGGCGCAGGTCCTGAAGCTCATGAAGCAACTCCAGCAGGAATTTGGCATGGCCATCCTGCTCATCACGCATGATCTGGGCGTGGTGGCCAATCTCGCGGATGAGGTCTTTGTCATCTATCAGGGCGAAATCCTGGAAATGGGAGAGGTCGACGATATTTTCCGGCGCCCTCAGCACCCTTACCTCAAGGCATTGCTGAAGGCCTCTCCCTCGTTTGACATGGCGCCCGGAGAACGCCTCGTGACCTTACGCGAGGTGCCCGCGCTTCCCCCCAGCAGGAAACTCCGGGAGGTTCCGCGGGACCAGCCGATCCTCGAAGTCCGGGACCTGAACAAGACCTATCGCCAATCCGGCACACTTTCGCTGTTTGGTCGCGGCGGCAGCGCCGTGCGGGCCGTCGATAATGTCAGCTTCGACATCCGCGCGGGCGAGTGCTTCGGCCTTGTGGGCGAGAGCGGCTCCGGAAAGACCACGGTCGGGCATTTGATCATGCGGTCGCGCGCCGCGGATTCCGGGCAGATCATGTTCCATGGTCCAACCGGCCCGATCGATGTGCTGGGGCTGGACAGCGGGGAGTTGCGTCGCTTTCGGCCCAATGTCCAGATGATCTTCCAGGACCCCGTCTCCTCGCTTTCGCCGCGCATGACTGTTCTCGATATCCTGCGCGAACCCATGATCATCCAGGGTGATCTGGGGCCTGAGCAGCAGCGCAACCGTGCTGCCGAACTCATGCAACTGGTCGGGCTGGATCCCCGGTTCCTGAATCGGTATCCCCACAGCTTTTCCGGGGGGCAACGCCAGCGTATCGGGATTGCAAGGGCCTTGGCTCTGGAACCGCAGGTCATCATCTGCGACGAGCCGGTTTCTGCGCTCGATGTATCCGTGCAGGCGCAAGTCCTCAATCTTCTCAAAGATTTGCAACAATCGCTCGGTCTGACCTACCTTTTCGTTTCCCATAACCTGGCTGTGGTTCATTACATGGCCAGCCGCATCGCCGTCATGGCGCGCGGGCGGATCGTCGAGCTGGCCACGCGCGATCAACTTTTCCGGGCACCGAGGCACCCCTACACGCAGGCGTTGCTGGCCGCCGTGCCTTATGCCGATCTTGATCGGCCACTGGATCTCCAGGCACTGGAACTCACCAGCGCCTCCGATCCGAGCCGATGGCCAGGCCATTTTTCGGGGCCGGGGCTTGAAATGGTCGAGGTTGAAGCCGGTCACAGGGTTCTGATGCGCATCGAGGGCATTGGCGCCAAGGGGGAGGCTGCCTGATGATGATCTTCCGTGCTGCCCATGCGGTTGCATTCATTGTGGCGCTCTTCGCCGGTGGCAATGCCCTTGCACAGGGTGTCGGCACACTTGAGGAGATCCCTTTCCTGGCCGGGCGTGTGAAGGCCGGAGAGCTTCCACGCATGGCGGACCGCCTGCCGGGTCAGCCGCGCATCATCCCGCTCTCGAAAATGGGGCGGCAGTCCGGGCGCTATGGGGGCACCATCCGGATGCTGATGGGGGATCAGCGCGATATCCGCTTTGTCACGGTCTATGGCTATGCTCGCCTTGTCGGATTCGATGAAGAGGGCAAACTGCGGCCCGATATTCTCGCCTCCTACGAGAGTGAGGGGGATCGGATCTTTACCCTACGGTTGCGGCCCGGCCATCGCTGGTCTGATGGGCACCCTTTGACCGCAGAGGATTTTCGATACTGGTGGGATGACGTGGCGAACAACAAGCGATTGTCGCGCTCCGGGCTCCCGCCTGCCTTGCTTGCGGAAGGCAAACCTCCCCAATTCCGGGTCATTGATCCGCAGACTGTCCAGTATACATGGGCGGCTCCCAACCCGAAATTCTTGCCTGCGCTTGCGAGCGCGCAAGCACAAACGCTGTTCATGCCCGCCCATTACATGAAGCAGTTTCACGAGAAATACGCTGACAAGACGGCGCTTGCCGGTGCCGTGGCCAAGGCCCGCGTCCGCGACTGGGGCGCATTGCATGAACGTCGATCGCGTGCCTATCGACCGGAAAACCCGGACCTTCCGGTCCTCGATCCCTGGGTCAATACGATCGCGCCACCTGCGGAACGCTTTGTCTTTGTCCGGAATCCGTTTTTTCACCGTGTCGATGAACATGGGCAGCAATTGCCCTATGTGGATCGGATCGAGATGTCGATCGGCTCCGGCGCCCTGATCCCGGCCAAGGTGGCTTCTGCTGAAAGCGATCTCCAGGCGCGTTATATCCGGTTTGACAACTATACATTCCTGAAAGCGCACGATAAGCGCCATAACTATCGAGTATTGCTCTGGGATCAAGGCTCGGGATCGCAGATTACCTTGCGGCCCAATCTCAATTCCAATGATCCCGTCCTGCGAGACTTGTTCCGCGATGTCCGCTTTCGTCGCGCCCTGTCGCTTGGCATAAACCGGAAAGATATCATCCAGGTGATTTATTACGGGCTCGGCACCGCAGCCGGAAATTCAGTTCTCCCGGGAAGCGCGCTGTACACCGAAAAGGCCGCGCATGCCTGGACAGGCCATGATCCGGGCGAAGCCAACAGACTTCTGGACGAGATCGGGCTTGTCCGGCGCAATGCCGAAGGCATTCGGCTCCTTCCGGATGGTCGTCCGGCGTTCCTGACCATTGAAACCGCTGGCGAAAGCTCCGAGGAGACCGACGTCTTGTCCCTGGTGGCCGAAGATCTTCGGCGGGTGGGCCTGCGCATCTTCATCCGATCGACGCAGCGTGATGTGTTCCGGCGTCGTGCCATTGCCGGCCAGAACGAGATCTCGGTCTGGCAGGGCATGGACAATGCGACGCCAAGTGCCGATCACGAGCCGGAAGAGATCGCACCCAGCAGTGCCCAGCAGCTGGAATGGCCGCTTTGGGGGCAGCATATGGCAACATCAGGGAAAGAAGGCGAGGCCCCGGCCCTTCCGGCTGCCCGGCGCCTGGCCGAGTTGCACAAGGCGTGGTCGCGCTCCACAGATTATGCCCAGCGGGAGAAAATCTGGAAGGAAATGCTTGATCTGCATGCAGACCAGGTTTTCACAATTGGCATTGTCAACAGGACCAAGCAGCCCATCGTTGTATCTAATGACCTCAAGAATTTTCCGGATCATGGTATTTACAGCTTTGAGCCTCGTTCCTTCTTCGGTGCCTATTTTATTGATACCCTTTTCTGGGCTTCAGAGGAGCGTCGGAAATAATGTTCACTTTCTTGGCCCGCCGGATATTGATCATGATTCCAACGCTGTTCATCACCAGCGTATTGATTTTCACGATCATGAAGCTGCCCCCAACTGATTATTTCGAAACCTATGTTGCGGAGTTACAGGCTCAAGGGGAAAAGGCCGACCTCGGCCGCGTTGAGTTTCTCCGCAAAGAATATGGCCTCGATCAGCCGGCGACTACGCAGTATGTGCGCTGGATCACCGGATTTTTCAAAGGGGACTTCGGTTATTCATTCGAATACGATCGGCCGGTGAGTGATATCGTTGGCGAGAGGTTAGCGCTCACAATTCTTGTTTCATTCTTGACCATTATCTTGACGTGGGTCATTGCGTTTCCGATTGGAATTTATTCAGCAACCCATCAATACAGCATTGGTGATTATGGGCTTACGTTTCTCGGTCTATTAGGCATTGCGATTCCGCATTTTTTGCTTGCTCTGGTCACTATGTATTTCGCGAACGTCTGGTTCGGTCTTTCCATCGGCGGGTTGATGGACCCGAAATACTTTAACCAGCCCATGAGTTGGGAAAAGGCCCAGTCGATCCTGTCCCATATCTGGATTCCGGTTCTGATCATTGGCGCTGGCGGTACTGGCAGCATGATCCGGAAGATCCGCGCCAATTTGCTCGACGAGCTGCAAAAACAATACGTTGTGACGGCAAGAGCCAAAGGATTGCCGCCCGGCCGAGCTCTCAGGAAGTATCCGCTCCGGATGTCATTGAATTTCTTTGTCTCCCATATCGGTGATATCCTGCCGACGCTTGTCTCGGGAGCCGAGCTTACCGCCGTCGTGCTTTCTCTGCAGACGACGGGGCCGCTTCTCATCCGCGCATTGCAGAGCCAGGATATGTTTCTGGCGGGATCATTCCTGATGTTTCTTGCATTGCTGACGGTTATCGGCGTGCTGATCTCGGACATTCTCCTGGCGCTGCTCGATCCCCGCGTTCGCCTGCAGGGGGGGAGCACGCGATGACACTGACCTTGCGCCATCTTCCTTCGTCTGGCGGTCGTTTGCCGCATCAGATTTCTGGCGAGCCCTTCGACCCGAAGTCAGCGGAAAAACTGAGCGACGCCCAGAAGGAGGTCTATCTCGCTTCGCAATTCACGCTGATGTGGTGGAAGTTCAAGCGCCACAAGCTGGCGGTGGTCTCCGGAATTGTTCTGCTTGCCATCTATCTTCTTGCTGCATTCGCGGAGTTTGTTGCGCCTTACAATTATGAGCAGCGACATTCAGATTTCATCCGGATGCCGCCGCAATCGATCCATTTCTTTCATGACTCGCAATTTGTTGGACCTTTTACGTATGGAACGAACTATAATCTGAACATGGAAAACTTGAAGCGTGAGTATACTGAAGACCATAGTCGCGTCATTCCGTTACGCTTTTTCTGTCGAGGCGAAGAGTACAAATTCTGGGGAATGTTTTACGCCGACCGCCATCTTGTCTGCGCTGGCGAGGGCGGAACCATGTTCCTTCTGGGAACAGACAGGCTCGGGCGGGATGTGCTTTCGCGAATTCTGATCGGTGCCCGGATTTCCATGACGATTGGCTTGATCGGCATCACGATCAGTTTTGTGCTGGGGATCATCATCGGGGGGCTGGCCGGATATTATGGTGGCCTGCTTGATTTGCTGGTGCAAAGAGCGATCGAGATCATCCAGTCGCTGCCGCATATTCCGATCTGGCTTGCGCTTGCATCGATCATGCCGGCGCATTGGAGCCCCATTCTGGTCTATATCAGCATCACCGTTATCCTGGGCCTGATGGACTGGACCGGGCTTGCGCGCTCCGTGCGTTCCAAGCTCCTCTCGCTACGGGAGGAAGACTATGTTGTGGCTGCACAATTGATGGGGGCCCGCACGCCAAGGATTGTGTTTCTGCACCTGGTTCCGGGCTTCATGAGTCACCTGATTGCATCGGCAACCATCACGATCCCGACCATGATCCTCGGCGAGACCGCGCTGAGCTTTCTTGGCCTTGGCCTGCGGCCTCCGATCACATCCTGGGGCGTGATGCTGAGTGAAGCGCAGAACATCAACGTCGTGGCGCTTTATCCTTGGCTTATTGCGCCGGTATTCCCGGTGATTATCGTGATCCTGGCGTTCAACTTCCTGGGCGATGGATTGAGAGACGCTGCAGATCCCTATCATTGAGGGTGCTTCAATCGCCCCGTCCCGGTGCAAAGACCTGCGAGGCGGAAAGGAAGTCAACCTGGGGGCAGGATTTCAGTCTTCCGACCAGTTGGTCGAGAAACGCATGGATCCAGCCATCATGCTGAAGGTGGTGGGTGAGGACGCCAATCGGCGGCAATGCGATATCCGTCCGGGCCAGATGGGCCTCGATCAGTCCACAGGCTTCCGTCAGGAGATCGACACGCGGGCGAAGGCCGCGGTTGCCGCGCCAGTCGATCGGATCCCAATGCGTGTTCCGGACCACAAGGTTGGAAGGGGCCGTCGCTGTATTGGCCGTGCCGAAGGTCGAGAGCCCGGACAAGCCAAGGGCTGGCAGGCGTTCGGCCACGGCGGGTGATATCCTGTTCCAGGGCGGAACGAAGACCGGCAAGGCTTGGCCGCCGAACATATCCTCCAGCCGCTCGCGGCCCAACCGGATCTCGCGCTCCATTTCCGCAAGGCTGCGATGGCCCCCAAACTCGGCTGATTTTTCGCCGCGGGGTGAATGATTGGCATGCGAATAGCCGTGCTGAAGAACCTCCAAGCGGGGATGCTGAACCAGCAAGGCCTGGAGACTGGTCGCGGTTCCGGCGGGAATGACAGCCAGCGCACCCGGAATGTTGCGGTTCTCCAGCAAGGTCAGAAACCTTCTCAAGGCTGGCACATCCGCTGTCGCATCATCGTCGCGGATCCAGAAGGACAGCCGACGACCCAACGCCACGCTGCTTTCGAGCAGACGATCCAGTCTTTTCCAGGCATCGAGGATCGCCCGCCTCTCGGCATCGAACCTTCCGATTGCCGTCGCGGCACGCTCTCCACCGTCGAGGCTGAAACTCGACCAGTCCGGAGGAGGGGCCGCAAGCGTTTCCCGGACCGCCGATACGAGGGCAGGGCCAGAAAGGTCAGTTTCCCGAACGACCTGCGCCAGACCCGCGGCCTGGAGCGCTTCGGCACGAATGGTTTGTTCCTGCTCGGATCCGGCCGAAAACGGAACCAGGATCGCGCGCGTGCCGGCTGCAGCCAGGTCAAGAACCGTATTGTACCCCGCCTGCGAAATGGAAAGCGCCGCGCCGACGAGCAATTGAGGAAAATCCGGACGGGCACGCTCCACGAGCGCGTTGGCCGGCGCCATCGAGTGGAGCGCACCAAAGGCTTCCTCGGCAATGGCATGGCTGACCAGCACATGGAACGACTCGCCGGGAAGCAGGGCCGCCGCCTCGATCGCTGACCGGTTGAGGGCCATGCCCGCATCCGAGCCGCCGGCCGAAACGAGGATGCTTGCCTGGGCAGCATGTTGCAGCGTGGCTCGCTGCGAGCGAGTCTCATCGCGCAGGTAGCCGACATAGGTGATCATTCTCGCGAGGCTGGCATCAACGGGCCAGGAACGTTCGAGGGGCATCCGGGGCGTGCCGTGGATGATGACAGCATCATAGCGCGCCAGCCGATCCAGAACCTCGACGGAGCGACCGGGCTTTGAAGGCGGGTTCAGCACATCGCGGATAGAACAGATCATGGCCGGTGGTTCAGGCAAGGTCGAGGCTTCCTCGATCAGCGCCTCGTATTCTGATGCAAGCGCCCGACGACCGAAGGGGTAGAGCTCGGTAACAAGGACATCCGGCCGGACCGACAAAATTGTTGAGCGCGAGATCTCTGCCCGTTCGTTTCGGATCTTGGCCGTGACCGGTTGCCCGCTGTCATCCAGCAACACCGAGAAGTCACCGTTCCGGCAATGCACCGGGGGCATCTGGATGAGCGAAAGGCCCGAAACATCGATGTTCGGGACCGGCCTGCCGCCGGAAAGCAGGGTGACCTGCCAACCGGCATGGTTCAGCGCCTTGCCCAGCGCAACCATGCGCGCGAAATGGCCGACACCAAGCAGATGGGTCACAGCCAGGATGATCTTGCGTTGCGGCTCTGTCATGGCCATTCAGTCTCCTTCGGGCAAGGGAATGCCCGCCTTTCTGAAAGCCTTCCGCAAGATCACCAGCGATTGTTCGAGGCTCCGTTCCTCCAGAACGAAACGTCGGGCGCTTCGACCCTGCTCAGGCAAGCGCTCCCGTGCGGCGATCAGGCGGGCCAGGGCTTCTGCAAAGCGTTCCGCGGTACAATCCGGTACGATGTTACCCGCATCCCCCGGCGCGATAGCGTCTTCGACGCCGCCAAACAACCCGGCCAGGCATGGCAACCCGTGGAGTTGTGCCTCGAGAAACACCATTCCATAGGGTTCACGCACCGCGGGCCAGACAAACAGTTCAGCCGAGCTGTAGGCTTGGCCAAGTGTGGCGGTATCTTGAACTCCGTGAAACCGGACCTTCGATCCGAGGGGGTGAAAGGCCGCTTCAACCTCGGATCGTTTCGGGCCGTCGCCAAAAATGTCCATTCGCCAATCGTCGCGGCCCAATTTCGCGAGGGCCGCGGCCAGCATCCGGTAGGATTCGGTCTTGTTGCCTTCGCGCATCATGGCAACCGTTATCAGGCGAATGGCACCTGTTCTCTCGCGCCTTTCAACCATGGCTTCCGGCCAGTCTTCCGGCGCGATGAAGGCCGGCAGATCGATCAACGTCTGACCTTGTTTCAATGCCGCCTCAAGCGCAGGGCGATCCCGGCGGCTGGCACAGATCAGGAGGCGAGCTTCCGACAGCCCGATATCCGCGCGGCGTTCGCCCTCTGCCTGGGGCCCGCAAAGTCGTTTCGGGGCCCGGGAACCCTCGGCAACAATGTATGGCACGCCCAATGCCCGTGCGAGGCCGGGTCCGATCAGGTCTGGAGCCTTGAAGTAATTATGGTAGCAGAAAACCAGGTTTGGCGGGCGATCAAGGGCCGTGTCGCGGAGAATTCGCCGGGCCTCCTCGACCGCCTGATGTTCCAGGTCCGGGAACGTGGCCAGCGTCGCCATCGTGTGGTAGGTGCGCAGCCGGGATGCGAGCTCGACCGTGTAGCCAAGTCTCGCAAGCGCTCTCATCCAAAGCCGTGCGATCACCCTGTCGCCGGATGCTACCGGATGATCCGGTGATTTCAGCGGCGCCAGAAAGAGGCATTTCATTGTTTCGAGCGGCTTTGAGCGAGGGCTTGCTCAAGCAAGGCGTCGATCCGGGCGATGCCGGATTCAAACGAGAATGCGCTGACCACACGCTCGCGCGCGGACTGTCCGAGGGCATGGCGCAGTGACGGCTCGGTGATCAGGCTTGAAAGCGCTTTTGCCAGACCTTGCGGGTCACCCGGCGCAACAAGCAGGCCCTCGACCTGATCCCGGATGAATTCGGGTACCGCCGCAAAGCGTGTCGAAACGAGCGGCAGCGCCTGCGTGGCCGCCTCCATCAGGACATTCGGAAGACCGTCGCGATCGCCATCTGTGCCCAGTTTGCTTGGCAATACGAAGACATCCGCCTCGCGAAGGGCTTCGATGACCCGATCCTGCGGCAGGGATCCAAGCCAGCGCATTCGGTCAGAAAGCTGCATGTCATCCGCCCGCTGCTTGAGCTTGTCGAGAAGCGGTCCCGAGCCAATATGCGTCAGCTTCCAGTGCAAGTCCTTTGGCAGCAGGGCCAAGGCGTCAAGCAGGACATCGAACCCCTTTTTCTCGACGGCCCGGCCCACCGTGACAAGGTGCAAGGGCTGGTTGTGATGGCGTCCGTCGGCAACACTCCTCGACGGCGGGGGTGCCGGGAAACGACCGATATCCAGACCATGGTAGACGAGTTGAACCCGATGGCCCGCGGAGGAACCGGCAGCACGCTGCAATTCGGCGAGCCCGTCTTTCGTGCAGGTTACACCCCAGAGGCTGTCCTCGATCTTCTCGCGCTTCTCCCAATCCGGGATCGTCCAGATGTCCTTGGCATGTGCGGAAAACGAATAGCTCCGCCGGGTCAATGCGCACATGTACCGAACCACGCTTCCCGGCGTATGCAGGAAATGCACATGGACATGCCGGATATCCGCATCCATCTCGTCGGCGAGCACGCAGGCCTGACCGAAGCGACGCAGCCGGTTCACCGTTCTGTCGCGCTTCAGATCTCGCCAGAAGATCCGGGCCATATCCATGAATTCCGGCTTCCGCAGGGCTCGGAGAAACGCCTTGAAAACGCGCAGCGGAGCGTCATGCAGATATTCGGGCAGATACAGAAGCCTTGCCTGAATTTTCTTGTGCATCGGATGGAGATATTTATCCGTCGGCTGCCGAAGCGACCAGATGTCAATCTCGAAACCGCGTTGCTCAAGCGCCAGGATTTCCTGGGCGATAAACGTTTCGGAAAGGCGAGGATAGCCCTTCAGGACGATCGCAATTCTTCTGGAGGCGGACGTGGACGGCGAGGCTTCAGGCATTCCGGATGCCGCTCGCTCCCATTGTTGCGCTCCGGGGCTGCACCAAAGTCGGGAGGAGCTCCGCCGTCACGCGAGGGAGCCCTTCCAGCAGGTTTTCGAGCTTGACCGAGGATGGCCGCGGCCGTTCGGCCAGGGCCTGCAATTCAACCCGCATCTGCTCCAGATCCAGGTCAGGATTACCGGTCTCACAGATCTGCCGGACCAAGCCCAGTTCGGAAGCGCGTTGCGCCCGGATGGACTGCTCCTTCCGCGGGTACGAGCGCGGGACGATCAGGGCCGGCTTGTCGAAGGAGAGGATCTCGCAGAAGGTATTGTAGCCGCCCATCGCTACGATTGCGGAAGCACGGCTCATCAGGCGTTCGATCATAGGATCGAATGCGATCATATCGACATTGCGCAGTCGATCCACACGTGCCGCGAATTCCTGACTTTGACTGCGGGACAGATAGGGGCCGCAGACGATCACGGCGGGAAGTGGCATCGTCTTTTCCGCTTCATAGGCGGCGAGGACAAGATCGATCAACCCGGCACCATCACCGCCACCGCCCGTCGTGACGAGAATAAAGGGGCCCTTGGTGAGTTTGGGGTAACGTATCACCGCCGGCCCGGACGGCACCGACCGGCGGAGGTAGCCGGTATAGGTGATCCTTGACTGAACATCTGCGGGGAGCAGGACACCATCCAGCGGCCGGTAGAATTTCTCAAGCCCATAGACGAAGATGTCGTCGTAATAGTCACAGACTGCCCGAATGGCACCCCTCGATTGCCACTCGCTCCGGACTGTCTCGGGATCGTCCAGGACATCGCGAATGCCGACGACCATGCGGGTCCCAAACGTCTTCAGCAAATCAAGTGTCGGCAGAAGCTCGCTATGGAAGCCCGTTGGCTCCTTGTCGGCGATAAAGACATCCGGTTTGAAGATACGGGCCGCTTCCAGGATGATTGTCTGGCGCAGCGCAACGATTTCCCGGATGTCCATATGCAGGCTTGCACTGCCATACCCGCCGGATTTTGATTTTAGAACGCTCGGGATATGGACGAAATCCACCCCCTGCCCCAGATTAAAGCTGCCGGCATGCGGTGAGCCGGAGATAATCAGAACGGAGATATCGGAGCCGCTGCCGACGATTGAATTGGCGATGGAACGCGTCCGGCGAATATGGCCCAGTCCGAATGTATCGTGACTGTAGAGCATGACCCGAGGCCCGGAGACAGCTGAACTGTGGCCTGAGCGCGCCTGCATATTCTCGTGGCCCATCGCCCTTCTCCGACTCGGTTCGTAATGGTTGCGGCCTTACGGTCAACCGCACCCGGATCGATGCAGGTTCAACGTATGATGGAATGGACTGCCTTTTGTCTGCCTCATTTTGAATTCAGCGGCAACGCTCGCAAAGACACAAAGACCAATCGAAATTCACGATTCTGTTGTTTTGCCGTGACACTGTCTCAGGAACTCAACATCTGTGGCCTTATTCCTACAGGATTGGTTCGGCCTTCATGCCCCGGGGAAACCAGGGATCGGGACCGCTGACGGTGAAGTGCTCCCCGATTTTGGACCACCCGGAACTGGAATGTCCCGGGGTTAAGGCTCGGGGCGACGGGTGACATCCTGGAGCATCGCCTTCTCGAAGGAGAGATCCGCCACAGGCACAACGCCGGCCCCTTGCCTGAGAATGAACGCCTTCCGTGCGTCCGAACCGAAGGTTCGCTCAAACGAGAACTTGCTTGCCTTCATGGTCTTCCGCTCGTTCCAGCCAGGGAAAAATGACACGGAAACCTCTATCCAGAAAACGGTCCGGTTTGGCGGAACAAATCAGGCCAGCGGCAGAGCAACATCCTGAAAATGGCGTGGCGGGCCTATGAGAGGCGGTCGTTGGTCGTCCGCCAGAGCAAGACTAGTGCAGCGGTCAGCTTCCCGGCGGCAGCACCTCTGAAGACAGCACGCGATGTCGAAAAGCGCCGGGGCGCATTCTTCGTCTGCACGGCTCGGGCCAGCAAAGGGTCGAGCGGACAGATGTTCGACACTCACTCCTCTGACGGGTTCCGGTCATCGTTCGCATCGGCCATGTCAGACGCGGGGATTGTCGGCCTGACCTTCCATGATCCGCAGGGAACCTTCGTTACAAGGGCCCGGCAAGGAGGTGCAACGCCGGTCGAGGTTTCAGCCGTCATCCGGCATGGACAAAGCGACTCCGTCCTAGCCGCTTGGTACACGAACTCCGCCGATCTCATGGCTGAGGCGTGCGTCCGAAAGCTGGAACAATGGCACGAAGTCCCAACAGATCGTCGAACTGCTCGTCAAACCGGCAGCGATCAGCGCGACCATAGCAGCTGTCAGTCATGGGAATGATTGGTGGGTGATGAAGGATTCGAACCTTCGACCCGCTGATTAAGAGTCAGCTGCTCTACCAACTGAGCTAATCACCCACGCCTTCCGAAAAAGGCAACGCGCGGGAACCCCGCGCGCGAGAAAGGTCCAATATTCTATCACCGCCGTCTTGTCTAGCCCAAAAAGCCGGGCTCCCGACGCGGGCAGCTCTCCGACGTCAGCCGGGCGGCCACAGCCACGCCGCACCGCGCACGCCCGACGAATCGCCATGCCGGGCAGGCCGGATCGGGGTGACGAAATGCTCGGCAAAGAGATGGGGCATGATCGCCGCCGGCAGGCGCGGATAGAGTTCGGGCACATTGCTCATGCCGCCCCCGAGCACGATCACGTCCGGATCGAGCAGGTTACAGACATGGGCAAGCGCCCGTCCGAGCCGGTCGAGATAGCGCTCGAATGCTGCGACAGCCGCCGGCTCGTCAGCCCGCATCGCGGCGACGATCGCATCCCCCCGCCGCTTCTCCCCTGTGGCGCGGGCATAATCGTTCTGGAGCCCGGTGCCGGAAATCCACGTCTCGAGGCAGCCATGCCTGCCGCAATAACAAGGCGGCGCGCCGGTCACTTCCTCGACGCTCGGCCATGGCAAGGGGTTATGCCCGAATTCCCCGGCAATGCGGTGGGGCCCATCCCAGGCACGGCCATCCAGCGCGATTCCGGCGCCGCAGCCCGTGCCAAGAATGGCTGCGAAGACCACGCGGGCGCCGGCACCAGCGCCATCCACTGCCTCGGAGACGGCGAGGCAATTGGCGTCGTTGGAGAACCGGATGTCGCGGCCAAGCGCGGCCTGCAGATCCAGATGGAACGGCCGGCCATTGAGTTCGGTCGAGTTGGAATTCACGCAGGCGCCGGTAAAGGGCGAGATCGAGCCGGGCATGCCGATGCCGAGGCTGTGCGGCCCGGCATGCCCCACCGCCACAAGCTCGGTCTCGACCTGCCGGACCAGCGCGGCAATCGCCTCGACAAATCCCTCATAGCGCCCGCGCGGCGTGGCAATCCGGCGGCGAAGCAGTTCGCCGCCGGTCCCGTCGATCGCGATGATCTCGATCTTGGTTCCGCCGAGATCGACTCCGAGACGCATGGTGCGGCCGCGAGGTCAGGCGGCGCCATGCTGCGCATGCACGCGGGCATCACCGGCACGCTGCTTGGTCAGCTTGTTGAGCGCCGCGATATAGGCCTTGGCGGAAGCCACCAGCGTATCCGGATCGGCCGCGCGGCCATTGACCAGCCGGCCATCCTCGTCCGCGAGCCGGACCGACACCTCGGCCTGCGCATCCGTCCCCTCGGTCACCGCATGAACCTGATAGAGTTCCAGCTTCGCCTGATGCGGGATGATCTGGTGGATGGCGTTGAAGGTGGCATCGACCGGGCCATTGCCGGTCGATTGCCGCGTATGGTGTTGGCCGTCGATATCCAGCGTCAGCACGGCGGATTGCGGGCCATTGGTGCCCGCCACGACGAGCAGGTTCAGCACCTTCACGCGGTCCTGCGCGGTGGCAATGTTCTCGTCGACCAGCGCCTCGATATCCTCGTCATAAATGTGCTTCTTGCGGTCGGCCAGGGCCTTGAACCGCACGAAAGCATCCTCGAGCTGGTTGTCGGCCAGTTCGTAGCCCAGCTGCTTGAGCTTGTCGCGGAAGGCATTGCGGCCCGAATGCTTGCCCATGACGAGGCTGGTCTTCGACACGCCGACCGTTTCCGGCAGCATGATCTCGTAGGTCTGGTTGTTCTTCAGCATCCCATCCTGGTGGATGCCGCTTTCATGGGCGAAGGCGTTCCGGCCGACAATCGCCTTGTTGTACTGGACCGGGAACGAGGTCGCCGCCGAAACCAGCTTCGAGGCCCGGTTGAGCAGGGTCGTCTCGATTCCGGTATGGAACGGAAACACGTCATTGCGCGTCTTGATCGCCATGACAATTTCTTCCAGCGCCGCGTTGCCCGCGCGCTCGCCAATGCCGTTGACGGTGCATTCAACCTGCCGGGCGCCGCCCATCAGGCCGGCGACGGTGTTGGCAACGGCAAGGCCGAGATCATCATGGCAATGCACGGAGAAGATCGCCTTGTCGGCATTCGGCACGCGGTTGATCACCATCTCGAACATCGCGCGATACTCGTCTGGCGTAGCATAACCCACCGTATCCGGCAGGTTGATCGTCGTCGCGCCGGCCTTGATCGCGGCCTCGATGCAGCGGCAGAGGAAATCATGCTCGGTGCGGGTGGCATCCTCGGCCGACCATTCCACATCCTCGACATGGTTGCGGGCGCGGGTGCACTGGTCGATCACCAGTTGCAGCACGGCATCCGGCTCCTTCTGGAGCTTGTACTTCATATGCACCGGCGAGGTGGAAATGAAGGTATGGATACGCGGCCGGCGGGCATGCTTCACGGCCTCGGCGGCCCGGTCGATATCCTTGAAGGCGGCGCGGCTGAGGCCAGCGACGACGGCATTCTTCACCCGCTTGGCAATGGCGGAAACGGCCTCGAAATCACCATCGGAAGCGATCGGGAACCCGGCTTCGATGATGTCGACGCCCATCTCGTCGAGGAAATCGGCAATGGCCAGCTTTTCCTCGAAGGTCATGGTCGCGCCGGGGCATTGCTCGCCATCGCGCAGGGTGGTGTCGAAAATCAGGACACGGTTCTTGTCGGTGGACATGGGATGTTCCTTTGTCGGCTCGGGCCTGCCGGCTCGTTCTGGCGGTTCAGGCACATATTCTGGAAGGGTGCGAACACGGTCCCCTGAGAGCCCAGGCCAAGCCCGGACGGCCCTCAGGGGCTGATAAGAAGCAGGCCAAGGGTGAGGGCGGCACGCAGCTGCACAGTCGCGGCGCCCGGGCGCAGCGCGATGTCAGGGCAGGTATGGGTGCGGCAATCGCTCACGGGGTATCCTGATCGGATCGAACTCCCCAACGCATAACCAAGCCCTCGCTATTGTGCAAGAGCCCGTCAGGCGGAATTCCGGACAGCACGGGGAGGCCCGAGCCGGCCCCTTCCGTCTCCGGCATTTGGCCTGCCCGCCCGCTCTTTGCCTTCCCGCCGGTTCGGGGTAGAGACAGGCAATGCCAACCGATTCACCGGGGTCATCCATGCGCCGCCTTTGCCTGATCGCCGTTTCGCTGCTGGCCCTGGCTGCCTGCCAGTCCACATCCGAGGCGCCCGCGCCTGCCCCGCAGGCTGCCGCTCCGGCCCCGCGCGGCGTGACGATCACCCCGGCCGGCTTCCGCCTGCCCGAGGGCGGTGGCTGCCAAGGCGATATCGCCCGGTTCCGCGCCATCCAGGCGAATGATCTCGAAACCGGCCATGTGACCCGCTCGGTCTATGACCAGATCGAAGCGGAGATGAAGCGCGCTGATTCGATGTGCGCCGCCGGCCAGTCCGGCCCCGCCAGTGCGCATGTCCGCGCGACGAAGAGCCGGTTCGGCTATCCCTGAGAACTCACCCTCCCTGCCCGAAGGCATGGCGCAGGAAGGCCTGCTGGAACGGGGGCATGGCCACCGCGTCGATATCGGCGACAGACCGGGCAATCACGATATCCGAGAGTTCCGGATGCGGCAGATGCGGCATCCGCGCCAGCATCAGCGCCCGGGCCTCATCCGCGTCGAGATCAATGCGGACCGGCCGCATGAAGGCCGCGCGCGCGCCATCGAGCACCGCTGTCCAGCCTTTCCCGACCTCGACCTCGCTGGCGAGGAGGCCGGTTTCCTCGGCCATTTCCCGCAGGACCGACCCGGCAAGGTCGATCCGGCCGTCCGGCAGCAGATCCTCGAGGTCCGGCGTCCCGGCGGCGAAATAGACGCGCCCGGGATTGGCCGTGCCCTCGCCCATCTTTCCGAGGAGAAATGCGCCATCGCGTGACCGGAGCGCCGCCATGGCAAAACCGTTGCGCATCGCCGGCCCGGGATGGCCGAAATCGCGCCAGGCAATGAAACTGGCATAATCGGTCTGGAGATAGCGGCCGCGATAGACACCCCCTTCCACAGCCCATGAATGCTGGAGAAAGACCTGCCCGTTGAAGCTGGCCGGCTTCTCTGCAACGAAACGCACCCAGTGACGGTCGATCTCCGCCCGGTTTTCGGTGGCGAAGGCCCAGTCCCGGGCATCGAGACGCATATCGAGGTCATCAAGCGCGAGAATTTGCGCGCCGCTCTCAGGCATGGATCCGGCCTTCGCTGACCCGGACCGCCGACCCTCCGATGGCCGCGCGGGCCACAAGCCCCTTCCGGATCTCGAGATCGAGCGCGATCAGGCTGGGCCGGCCCATCTCGAACCCCTGTTCGATCACGAGTTGATGGACGCCATCCTCGGGCAACTCCGCTGCGGCGGCCACACCAGAAAATGCCGCCACGGCGGACCCGGTCGCCGGGTCCTCGGCTATGCCGGCGGCCGGCCAGAACATGCGGGCATGGACATGATGCTCGGGCGATTCCGTCTCGCGGGTATAGATGAACGCGCCCTCGCGCCCTGCTTTCGCGAAGGCGGCGTTCCAGGCCTGCCGGTCGGCCACGGAAACGCGCCGGATCACGTCGAGGCTGCGGACCGGCACCATGGAATAGGGCACGCCGGCCGACCAGACTGACAGGCTGTGCGCGCCGAAGCCGATCTCCAGCGGATCAATGCCGAGCGCCCTCGCGGCCAGCCCGACATCGAGATCGATCCCGAGATTCTCCGACAGGCGCGGCAGGTCGAATACCGCGCGCGATACCTGGCCCGGACCGCGCCGCACCTCGACCTTCACGAGGCCGATCTTCTCCTCCAGCGCGATGATGACGCCCTCGCCGAGATGGCCGCCCGCCCGCAACTCTGCCAGCAGGATGGCTGTGCCAACTGTCGGGTGGCCGGCAAAGGGCAGCTCGCCGCCGGGAGTAAAGATTCGGATCTTCGCCGAATTGACCGGATCGTCAGGCGGCTGGACGAAGACCGTCTCCGAGAGATTGAACTCACGTGCAATCGTCAGCATCGCGGCATCGGACAAGCCCTCGCCTTCCAGAACGACCGCGAGCGGATTCCCCTCGAAAGGGCGGGTCGTGAAAACGTCCAGCGTGTGAAATATGCGCGCCATGGTGCCCTCTTTCGTCGTCGCGCCTATTTCGCGCCCGCGCCCGCTGACCGCAAGCCCGGCGAGCAGAATTCGCCCCTCGATTCCAAAGGACGTTTCCACAAGCTGAACCCCAGCCCAATGGCCAATTGCACGACAATTCACGTGGACTGATGTAGGACATTCGCATGAAGGCTTGGCAAGAACGGCCTTCCGTCATTCTGCACGGCCCCGCGGCAGGAGACGCACCAACAAGGGGCTGCACTCAAAGGAGTGTTCTATGGTGACGAGCCGTCTTTCCAAAATCGCCGCGATCCTCGTGATCGGCACCGGCGCTGCCTTCGCGCAGGCCACAACCCAGCAACCGAACACCCAGACCCGCCCGCCGGCCGGGCAGCCGGCTCCCCGGACGACTGCACCGGCTGCACAGGCTCCGCGCCCGGCCGCCCCGGCGGCGGCTGCCCCGGCCGCGACCCAGGGCACCCTCGTGAACCTCAACACGGCAAACGAGAGCGAACTCGACAAGCTGCCGCAGATCGGCCCGGCCCGCGCCAAGGACATCATCGAGGCACGGACCAAGAACGGCCGCTTCAAGAACTGGGAAGACTTCGTCGCGCGCAATGTCGTGCCGAAGAATGCCGAGGAAGCGATCAAGGGCAAGGTCCGATTCTGAGCAGCACCCTTCTCGGGCGCGAACTCTGATGGAACACCCAGGGCCGGCGCAAGCCGGCCTTTTTCAGGCGAGCTGCTCAATCGGAAAGAGCTGCGAGGGGCTGGTGAATTCATCCTGCGCGGCGATGATCAGGATCTCGCGCGAGCCGGCCTCGACCGTCCGTTTCAGCAGGCCATGCACTGACGATCCGGCCCGCTGCAATGCCAGAGCGATATCGTTCTCGCGGGCAAGATGGACCAGGAACAGCGCCGCAATCGCATCGCCCAGCCCGTTGACGTTGGCGGCAAGGCGTGGCGTCCGCAGCCGGAAACAGCCCTGCCCGGAAGAGGCGAGCAGGTCGAGCGCATCGTCAGGCGTCTCCCCCGTCAGCACCGAGGTTACCAGGATGGCGGAAGGCCCCATGGCGTGCAGGGCGGCGATCGATTCCCTGACCGCCGTGAGCGAATGGAGTGACCGATCGGTCAGGTATTCCAGCTCGAACAGATTCGGCGTGACGATATCCGCTGCCGGCACCGCCCTGTTGCGCATGAACTCGGGAATTCCCGGCCGGACGAAGATGCCGCGCCCGACATCCCCGATCACCGGATCGCAGGCATAGAGCGCGGCCGGATTGGCCGCCTTCACCCGTGCCACCGCGCCGAGAATGCCCTCGCCGGTTTCGTGCGAACCCATATAGCCGGAAAGCACGGCATCGCAGGCGGGCAGCACGCCGCGCTCCGCGATGCCCTCGACGAGATCGGCGATCAGCCCCGCCTCGAATACCTGCCCGCGCCAGGCGCCATAGCCGGTATGGTTCGAGAACTGCACGGTATGGATCGGCCAGACCTCGACGCCGAGGCGCTGCATCGGGAAGGTGGCGGAAGCGTTGCCGACATGGCCATAGGCCACATGCGACTGGATGGAGAGAACATTCATGGCATCGTCCCGGACGGCAAAAAGGGGCGGTCCCCCGCCCCTTCCCGTTTGTGCCCCGCCACGCCGAAACCGGCAAGCCTCCAGGCTCGCAAGCTGGCCCTCAGCTGACCGTGGACGCCGCCTTCACGGCAAAGGTCGGGACGAAGGTCCGGGACAGATCGACATTCGCCCCGGCCATTTCCTTGTCCAGCGCCTTGAGCGTGTCATAAACCGACTTCATGCCCGTCTGCGCCATGATCCCGGTTTCGGAATAGGCCGCCTGCGAAGCCTTCACCGCGCGGATATAGAGCGCCTTGTCGCCGAGATGGTAGGCTTCCGGCACCGCATCGGCGATCTCCTCCGGCTTGGCCCTGTTGATCCAGCGCAGCGCCTTGTAGATGCCGTTGACGGCGGCCTGAACGGTCTGCGGGTTCTTCTCCATGAAATCCTGCTTCACATAGAGGCAGGAAGCCGGGTTCGACCCGCCGAACAGGTCATTCGTGCCCTTCTCGGTCCGGGTATCGATCAGCGTGACGATATCCTGATCGGCCTCGAGCTTCGCGATGACCGGATCGAGATGGGAGATGACGTCGATCTCGCCCTTCTTCATCGCGGCCACTGCGCTGGCACCACCGCCGACACCGATGAAGCTGGCATCGTCGGCCTTGAGGCCGGCCTTCACCATCGCATGCAGCACGGTGATGTAGGTCGAGGAGCCCGGCGCCGTGACGCCGATCTTCAGGCCCTTGAAATCCTTCGCCGACTTCACCTTGTCAGCCAGCGCCTTCCGCACGCCGATCACAATGGTCGGGAAGCGCAGCATCTCGATCACGGCGCGGATATCCTGGTTCTTCGCCTGCATCCGGATCGTGTGCTCATAGGCGCCGGCGACGATATCGACCGAGCCGCCGACAAGCGCCTGCAGCGAGCGGGCGCCGCCGGCAAAATCGTTGATCTCCGGAGCCAGCCCGAAATCCTTGAAGAAGCCCTTCCGCTCGGCAATCGTCAGCGGGAGATAGTAGAGCAGCGACTTGCCGCCCACGCCCATGATCACCTTCGATTTCTCGACCGCGGCGGCACGGCCGATCAGGCCAGGCGCGGCAACCAACGCAGACCCGGCTACACCCAGGGCCATCACGTTCCGGCGGGATAATCTTTCCATTGGTTCTTCCTCTCCTTCTCGGCCGGTTTGCGGCCTTGTTGCTGTCATCCTGCATATCGGCGGCGGCCTTGGCAATCGGCCTCACCGTCCGCGGCTACTGGACCGTTCTTGTCTCGGTCGGCCGCCAGACCAGCAGCGGCTTCTCGATCAGCGTGACGCAGAAATCGATGACCATCACGAAGATCATCAGGATCACCATGCCGGCAAAGACACCGGTCACATCGAACACACCCTCGGCCTGGTGAATCAGGTAGCCGAGCCCGGCCGAGGAACCGAGATACTCGCCCACCACCGCACCGACCACGGCGAAACCGACCGAGGTATGGAGCGAGGAAAACACCCACGAAAGCGCCGCCGGCCAATAGACATGGCGCAGCAATTGCCGCTCGTTCATGCCGAGCATCCGGGCATTGGACAGCACGACCGGGCTGACCTCGCGCACGCCCTGATAGACGTTGAAGAACACGATGAAGAAGACCAGCGTGACGCCGAGCCAGACCTTCGACCAGATGCCGAGGCCAAACCACAGCGCGAAAATCGGCGCCAGCACCACGCGCGGCAGCGCATTCATCATCTTCACATAAGGGTCGAAAACGGCGGCCACCAGCGGCTTCCGCGCGAACCAGAACCCGATCAGCACCCCGGCCGTCGCGCCGATCACGAAGGCAAGCACGGCCTCGGTCAGCGTGATCATCAGATGCTTGTAGACCGTGCCTTCCCAGAACATCAGGAAAACGCGCTCGATCACCTTGAGCGGCGTCGAGAAGAAGAATTGCGGCAGCAGGTAATAGGGCTTGCCATCCGAACCGGTGCCGAGCGGCACGGTGGAGAAGACATGCCAGAAGACCAGCACCACCACGGCCACCATGACCTGCAGGAAAAGGAGCTTGGGGCGGCTCATGCGCGGATCTCCTTCGCAGCGTTGCTCAGGCCATAGGTCTTGCGGACCTCGTCACGCAACGTATTCCAGATCGCGGCATGGAGGCGGTGGAATTCCGGCTCCGAGCGCACCTCGGCAATATCCCGCGGGCGCGCCAGCGGGATCGGAAAATCGCCGATGATCGAGGCGCGTGGCCCGGCCGACATGACGAGCACGCGGTCGGAGAGGGCAATGGCCTCGTCGAGATCGTGCGTCACAAACATCACCGCCTTGCGGTCGGCCTGCCAGAGGTCGAGCAGCAGCTCGCTCATGATCAGGCGCGTCTGGGCATCGAGCGGGCCGAAGGGCTCGTCCATCAGCAGGATCTTCGGCTCACGCACCAGCACCTGCGCCAGCGCAACGCGCTTCTTCTGGCCGCCAGAGAGCTGGTGGGGATAGCGGTCGCCGAAAGAGGCGAGGCCGACCCTCGCGAGAATGCGGTCCGCCGCCCCAAGCGCATCGCGCCGGCCGGTGCCCCGGACTTCCAGGCCAATCGCGACATTATCGCGCGCCGTCTTCCACGGCATCAGCGCATCCTGCTGGAAGAGGTAGCCGGCCTGCGTATTCAGCCCCTGCAGGCGCTGGCCGAAGATCAGGCTCTCGCCCGAGGAGGGCGGCATCAGCCCGGCGGCAATGTTGAGCAAGGTGGATTTGCCGCAGCCGGTCGGGCCGAGAACGGCGACAAATTCACCATCCGCCACCTGAACATCCACCGGTTGCACGGCCTCGTAACGGCCACCGCCGGTCAGGCCATAGGCCACGGAAACGCTGTTGAGCTGCACAGCCGGCACAGCGGCGCCATTCATTGGTTGCGTCACGGCGCCCTCGTCCCGTGCTGGTCCTGCATCTCGTCCCCGAACATTATTCTTGTTGCGCGCGAAGCTAGGTCAGGCCCGGAACCGGTTCAACAGAAATTCCGGTTCAACCGGCAAGATGCCGCCCTAGCGCAGGCACAACGTCACGGCTACCGGACAATGATCCGAGGATTTTGGCCTGTCCCAGCCGATTCTCGGGAAGCGCGGCCCGTCATGCCGCGCCGCCCGCCAGGGCTGGCCTTGCCGGATGATGTCGGGAACCGCCTGCGGGTTGGCCTCGGCAAGGGCAGGAGAGACGAGGATATAATCAAGCTGGCAATAGACATCATCCGGCGGGTGATAGGCGGTCCAGCGGTCCTCCGCCGGCCGTCGTTCCACGAGATTGACTGCGAAACCGGGGTCCAGCAGTGCCCCGATCCCGCCGGGGCTCGGCCGGCCCGTCATCAGGTCGCGCGGGGCGCGGTCCCCGTCAATCTCCATATAGTCGTTGAAATCCCCGATCAGCGCCCAGTTGGCCGCCGCCGGCCCGCCACGATGGCTCTCGAACCGCCGCTCGATCAGCGTCCGGATCGCCTCGGCCTCGGCCTGGCGGATCACCCGCGTGGCCTCGCGCCCGCCGGTCATCGACTTGAGATGACAGCAGAACAGCGTGAAATCGCGGCCATCGATCTGGAATTCCGCCTCGATGAGGTCGCGCTTGAACACCCGGTCATCCCGCGTCAGCCGCCGCGGTGAATCGGGCGGGCCTTCGCGGATCTCCGAGATCCCCTCCGGCCAGACCTCGACCTTCCCGAATGTCGTGGCCGCATGGCTGCGGATCGAGGTCCAGCCAACGCGCGAAAGCAGGCCGATATCGATCCCGCGCCGGTCATTGCCATCGATGACGCTGAGATGGCGGTAATTCACATCGGCGATCGCCTGCTCGCGCAGCCGGCGGAGCGCCTCGCCATCAAGGCCGGGATCGCGCGCCAGTGCCGCCTTGATCGTCCGCGCGACATGCGGGGATTCGAGCTTCTTGAGATAGGTCTCGCGGAAGCTCCGGAGAGCATCGGCAGAGTCCACTTCCTGCAGTGCGATGATGTCAGCCTGGGTCGCCAGCAGGGCCAGAGCCGTCAGCTGGCATTTCTCGTCGGAATGGGCCGCCTCGACAATCCGACGGACGCGCGTCGCTTCGTGGCGGTCCTCGAACAGCACGTTGCCGATCTGCTGGTCGGCCCGGCGCTGTGGATCCCAGAAATCGGGCCTCGAGAACAGGTTCTCGACATTGAACGTCGCGAGGCGGAACGGTCGGCTCGACATCGGAACTCCGGAGCCGGCCTTCGCGCGGCGCCTACATGGCCAGCCCGGCAATCCGGACGATGGTAAAGCTGTCGCAATATTCGCGGATGGTCGAGATCTTCCCGTCCCGGAAGCCGAGCATCGCACAGAAATCGGTCTGGAACCGCTGGTTGGAGACGGTGTGGATCATCGTGCCGGTGGTTTCCACGGCGGCATTGTCGACACCGATGACGATGTTGCGCACGGTCATGCCATTCCAGACCCAGCGCTCGAACAGCCCCTTGAAATGGCTGCGCAGCGCGACACGTCCACGAATGACAGGCGAAATCGGCTGTCCGGCAATCTGCCCCATCACCTCGTAATGGATATCCTCGTTCAGCTCGGCGAGGACCGCCTCGACATCGCCGGCCGCGCGCGCCAGCATGACGCGCTCGATCAACGTCCGCATCACAGCCGCGCGTTCGGGCGCGGCAACCAGAGTGCCATGCATCTTCGTCATTCCCCTGCTATCGGCGGACCTGTTCCTGCATGTCGGCCGAAGCGGGCGGATATTAGGCAAGCGCCTTATCAATTCCATCGGAAACTCCGTTCAAATCTTCGTAATTCGAAGGAAATGACGCAGAATTCCGCGATGACCCCATAATGCTGTATACAATTGAGTACAGGCGCCCGCAGCGCCTGTACTTTAGTCTAATGTCGTTGACCGTCCGCAGCGAGGCGGCCGGCACAAAGCCTCAGTTGCGGGCCTTGTCGACAAGCTTGTTCTTGGCGATCCACGGCATCATGCCGCGCAGCTTCTCGCCGACTTCCTCGATCTGATGGCTGTCATTCATGCGGCGGATGCCCTTGAACCGGGCCATGCCCGACCGGTATTCCTGCATCCATTCCGAGGTGAACTTGCCGGTCTGGATGTCACGCAGCACACGCTTCATCTCGGCCTTGGTCTCGTCGGTGATGATGCGCGGACCGGTAACATATTCGCCCCATTCGGCCGTGTTCGAGATCGAGTAGTTCATGTTGGCGATGCCGCCTTCATAGATCAGGTCGACAATCAGCTTCACTTCATGCAGGCACTCGAAATAGGCCATTTCCGGCGCATAGCCCGCCTCGACCAGCACCTCGAACCCGGCGCGGATCAGCTCGACCAGGCCGCCGCAGAGCACGACCTGCTCGCCGAAGAGATCCGTCTCGCATTCCTCGCGGAAATTCGTCTCGATGATGCCGGAACGGCCGCCGCCCACGCCGCAGGCATAGGACAGGGCGAGATCGAGCGCATTGCCGGAAGCGTTGTGGTTCACGGCCACGAGGCAGGGCACGCCGCCACCGCGCTGGTATTCCGAACGCACGGTATGGCCAGGACCCTTCGGCGCGATCATGACGACGTCGATCGTGTTCTTCGGCTCGATCAGGCCGAAATGCACATTGAGGCCATGCGCGAAGGCGATGGCGGCGCCGTCGCGGATATTCGGCGCGATCTCATTCTTGTAGATGTCGGCCTGAAGCTCGTCCGGCGTCGCCATCATCATCAGATCAGCCCATTTGGCGGCATCCGCCACCGACATGACCTGCAGGCCATCCGCCTCGACCTTCTTCGCGGTCGGTGAACCCGGCTTCAGGGCAACGCGGATGTCCTTCGCGCCCGAATCCTTCAGGTTCAGCGCATGGGCACGGCCCTGGCTGCCATAGCCGACAATCACAACCTTCTTCGACTTGATCAGGTTGAGATCGGCATCACGATCATAATACACACGCATGGACGTTTCCTTCCGGTGGAGAATTCAGGGTGCGGCCTGGCCGCCCCCGGGTTGAGCGCCGTAAAGCGCGAAGAACTGGCCGATGGCGCGGGAGGCCTCGGCGCGGATGCTTTCGGGGTCGAGAGCAGGCGAATCCCCCAGCAGCAACCGGATCTGGACATCGCGCGCCACCAGCCCGAACAGGGTGCGGAACGCCTCCTCGGCATCGTCGAAAGCCAGCAGCCCGGCCTTTCGCCCGGCCTCCAGAACCGGCTTCATCCGGCTGCCGAGGGCGAAGCGGCCATTGGCCAGCACGATGGCGCCAAGCGAGCGGTCCGAACCCGCCTGCCCGATCGCCACACGGTTGAGGGCGAGGGAGGTTTCGGAGGAAATCACGGTCAGCCAGTTGATGGCGAAGCTCTCGAGCCGCGCCGTCAGCGCCGCCCGGTCGAGCGGGTCCGGCCCCACGGCGGCAACATGCACCCGCGCGGCCTGGTATTTCACGGTGGCATTGAGCAGGCCGTCCCGATCCCCGAACCACTTGTAGAGCGTTTCCTTGGAACAACTGGCGCGGCGCGCCACCGCGCTCATCGTCAGGCTGTTCCCGTCTGTCACAAGCTGGCGCAGAACCGCATCCAGCACCTCGGCCTGCCGGGCGCTGATCTCGGGTTCGGCGGGGGCGGCGGCAGCCGTCATGGGCACCTGCAGGTGAGAAAACGCGCCGTAACGAACGTTACGGTTCGGCATTGTCGTACGCGAGTGCTCCCCGCCGGTCAAACGGATTCGCACGCCTCGCGGTCAGCGGCCGATCAGGTCCATCACGGCCGGATAGAGCGAAGCGACAAGCAGCAGCGCCATGACGAAGTTGAACCAGCGCACCTTCACGGGGTCGCGCAGGAAATTGCGCAGGGCCGCGCCGAAGGCAGCCCAGAGCAGCGAACCGGGCGTACCTGTCAGCGCATAGACCAGCGTGATGATGACCAGCGAACCGGTATAGTTTTCCGGCACGGTGTAGGCGGCAATGGCGCCGACCACCATCGCCCAGGCCTTGGGGTTGACCCATTGGAACGCCGCCGCTTGCAGGAAGCTCATCGGCCTGCCAGCCTCTGCACTGCTCTCACCGACCGGTCCGGACCGCGCGATCTTCCATGCGAGCCAGAGCATATAGGCGATGCCGACGATCTTCAGCCCGGTATAGAGCGCGGGATAGCGGATGAAGACTTGCCCCAGCCCGAAGCCCGAAAGCAGCAGCATGACCGGGAAGCCGACATTGATCCCGGCCACATGCCAGAGCGTGCGCTTCAGCCCGAAATTCACGCCGGAGGCGAGCAGCATCATGTTATTCGGCCCGGGCGTGACCGAACTGGCAAAGGCGAAGCCGAGAAAGGCGATCAGCGTATCAAGGGGCATCCGGAGCCTGCGACGGAAAGAGCGCGAGAGCCAAGGCTAGCCGCGCATGTCGCCGGGCTCAAACGAAAGGGTGGAATAGGTTGATGAGCATCCGGAATGGACGTGTGTGGACGCCCCCTTGGATGCAAGCAGAATCTTGGGCACGGTCGGGCATGTGATCAG